>OY762907.1:0-1311778 GCA_963666615.1 uncultured Vibrio sp. | reverse complement strand
ATTTGGATGCTCTGCCATGACCAATACAACAGATAGTGAAGCGACTCAACTATTAACCACTGCAAGTGAACATAAGGTGATCCAAGCGCCAGCAGAGTATTTTTCTGGACGCGCGGAATTTTCACGTTTTCCAATATTACCTTCAGCGGGGGATGTCGGGCCAGCGGTTGTACGTTTTGACGTTGGTACAGTGACCAATTGGCATATTCATCCGCACGGTCAATATCTGATCGTCACAGAAGGGGAAGGACGCACCCAAGAGTGGGGGAAACCGATTCAGGTTATCCATAAAGGGGATGTGGTTTGGTGTCCGCCAGGGGTTAAGCATTGGCACGGCGCGGGTGAATCGAGCTCGATGACACATATTGCAATCAGCCCGGTTGCCACGGACGGAAAACAAGTGACTTGGCTTGAAAGAGTCGAATTTCCTATCGCTAAAAAAGCCAAACCTCAACAACCCGGTAAACTTGCGACCGTTAATTTAACGGAATCCCAGCTTAGCCTAATTCCAATCGCCGCATTTACTGCGACTGGCCAACTGGATAAGTTAAAACCGGCTTTAATTAATGGATTAGAAAGGGGCTTAACGGTTAATCAAATAAAAGAAGTCTTTGCACATCAGTATGCTTACGTAGGTTTTCCGAGAGCGTTGAATGGCATGCTAACTTTCAGAACACTGCTTGAGGAGCGTTTGGCAGCAGGTATTTCCGACACCTTAGGTGCGGAACCAAGTTCGTTACCTGAAAATACCGATTACTACCAACGTGGTAATCAAACACTGGCTTATTTAAATCAGGTACCCGTTGAACAGGTATCGGCACCTCTTTTCAATAATTTCTCACCAACGATGGACCATGCATTAAAAGAGCATCTATTTGGTTACCTCTTTAGCCGGGATAACTTACCACCACTGTATCGTGAATTGGTCGTGGTGAGTTCCTTATCTGCATTAGGGGATGTTAATGCCCAGCTACGTTCACATTTAAGAATCGCAACAACGTTGGGTGTAGATGCAAGTCAAATGGAACGCGTGTTTGCTGAATTTGAACAAGCGATGGGTTCTGAACTAACAACGAACGCTAAAAGCGTTTTGCAGCAATTGCAATAGTTAACGTTATCGAGCAAAGTCAGAGTAAGGAACAAATTTGATGAATAATATCTTGTCAGCACTAAGCTACTTAGTGCTGGTTACCTTCTTCATGTCTACAACCTTTAGTGTGGTTGCGGACGACACGGTTAACAACGCTCAACCACATAAAAATTTGGTGGTTTATTTTTCACAGCCGGAAGACGTGGCACTTGATGGCGTTGATGCTGTTTCTGGTGCCAGTTTGTTGCGCAAAAACCACCATGTTTTAGGTGCCACTCAGTATATTGCTCAGTTGATTGAACAAAAGGTGGCAGCCGATCTTCATCGGATCGAGCCGCTACAACCTTATCCTGTTGATCACAAGCCATTGATTGATTTAGCTGATCAGGAAAAGAGAAATCAAATACGTCCTGCAATTCAATCCGTGCTTCCAGATTTGAAACAATACGATACGGTATTTATCGGTTATCCAATCTGGTGGTATCAGATGCCGATGATTTTGTATACGTTTCTCGAGCAAAACGATTTTAGCGGCAAAAGAGTAATTCCATTTTCGACCCATGGTGGCAGCCGCCTTTCTGGTACTGTGCGTGAAATAGTTCGTCTGCAGCCTAACGCCGACGTTGAAACCGATGCCTTCACGATTTCTCGCGATGATGTGGCAGACAGTGATACGCCGGAAGAAGTCTATGACTGGTTAGATGATATTGATGTTAAGTAGCGTTAGCCGATGATTATTAAAGCTAAGTATATTTATCAGGTCGTTCAGGATAGCGTGATGGTTATCCTGTTCGGTGGATTAATGGGGTTCCATTTATGGGAAGTAAATATTCATGAATGGTTGGGTGTGATTTTTTTACTTATCGCTATCAAGCATCTAGTTTTAAATACTCATTGGTTTAAGCGTATAAAGCAAGGACAATACGACTGGTTTCGGGCCTTGAAACTGGCTACTAATATTATCCTGGCAGGTTTATTGATTACCGCGATTGCCAGTGGCGTAATAATGTCGCAACATCTCTTCGCTGAATGGCCCATGCATAGCGCCACCGATCTGGTACGCAAGACCCATATGACAAGTTTGCATTGGCTGCAAATTATTATTGCGATACATCTTGGTATGCACTGGAAAATGTTAGCCGTATTTTTTGCGCAGCTATGGCATATCGCCGAGCGTTCATTGTTTGCACGAATCTGCTCTTTAGTATCCTTATTGCTAGGCGTTTATGGTGTAAGCGTATTTATTGAGAAAAATCTAGGTGATTACTTGTTCATTCAAGTCGATTATGCCTTTTTTGATTTTGATGAGTCACTGTTTGGCTTCTACTTTGACTATATTGCGGTAACGATTTTATTTGCCTACACAACGAGATTCTTGCTCTGGTTATGTTTATTCAGAGAAAAATCTCGTTGATAAGGTCATTAAATTAATCACCGAAAGTAAGGTTAAGCGTGATTGGCGGCTTTACCTTTGATCGAGACTACTGCCGCACTCGCTCCGGTAAACAGTAACATAATCCACGCCATGGTCCATGGCGTACCATCGCGAAAGATCGTAAGCAATAGTGAAGAGATGATCCCGCTACCATATTGTAGTGAGCCGATGAGAGCTGAGGCAGAGCCTGCAATCTCCGGGACTTCATCCAGTGCCGCTGCTGTTGACGTTGCCGCAATGATGCCGTTCATAGAAAAGAATATGAACACAGAGACAACGATCAACAGTACACCACCAATTTCCATTTTCACGGCTAATGCTAAAGTTAGCGTGGCTAACGTGGCGATGATCGAGGTGATTTTGAGCAATTTGTCCATCGGATAGTGGCGAACCACAATACGGTTAACGAAACTCATCGCCATCACACCTATGATGTTGACGGCAAATAACCAGCCATAATATTGAGAGTCAATATGAAAGTAATCGATATAGACGAAAGGCGAGCCGGTAATAAAGGCGTAAGCGCTTACGTAATAAAAGGTGACGCATAAGGTGTAGCGCATAAAGGTAAAATCTTTGATTAAACGAAAATAATTACCAAATGCTGAGGCGATCGATGACGGTGCACGTCGTTCTTCCGGTAGCGTTTCTGGCAACCAACGCAGCGAGAAAAACATTAAGGCACCAATGGCAACCAATAACCAAAAGATGGAGTGCCAAGTGCTGAATTTGATGATTTGGCCACCCAATAAAGGGCCAACAATCGGTGCAATCGCCATAATGATCACTAAGGTTGAAAGCATCTGTGCAGCTCGGGTTCGTGAGTAAAGATCGCGAATCATTGCACGTGACAACATCGGGCCTACGCAAGCCCCAAATGCTTGGAATACACGCCAAAACACAATTTGGTCAATGCTTTGTGACATAGCACAACCTGCCGAACCGATAATGAATAGCACCATTCCGATATACAGCGGTTTTTTACGACCAATACTGTCACTGATTGGCCCCCAGATCAGCTGAGCAAGAGCAAAACCAATTAGAAATCCTGTAACGGTCAGTTCGATATCACCTTGTAGGCTTTTGGCCATCTCAGGCATTGCCGGTAAGTAAATATCGGTGGATAAAGAAGTAAAAGCCATTAAAGCACCGAGGATTGCCATAAAGACAGCACTGGCTTTTGCTGTGTTATGTTCCATTTCTACAGGCTGCTGAGTGGCGGAAATTTCGCTCATAAGACTCTCTTATTAAATGAATAGATGACATATTGTGAAGTGCTAGGATCAAAAATTTTCTAAGCATTCAATCAAAGCTTTTGAGTAAAGGTTACCGACTTCATCACGGATTGAATTTGCACATGAAGCCAAATCTTGCTTGGTGACTCCGTTATTTAAACTGATTCTCACGTGACTGGTTAGCTGTGGAATGACATTTTGTAACGATGTTAAAACAGCAACAGTGATGACTTCGCGTTGTGCGTCAGTGAGTACGCCTCGACAGAAGATATCGGCAAAAAGATGTTCTTTTAAAAATCGATCAATGGTTGGAGCAAATTCGAATAGCGGGCTATTAACAGGAGCACCGATTAATCGCTGCTGGGTTTGATCACCATAATCAAATTTATTCGTGCTAGAAGGTAATGGCGTTGCGTTCTCACCTAATATAGGTGTGTAACCGTCGTGTTTGCATAATTCAATCGCTTTCATTAACGCACCAAGGGTATTCAAACTTCGAGGAAAACCCGCGTAGGCATATAGCTGAATCGCAAGCTCGGTAAATTGGCTTACGCTGATACCGGCTTTAAGTCCAGCCTGAAATTTTATCAATAGTGTATCGGTGTCACCGGTTGCGGCTAAACTGGCAATCACAGCGAGTTCATTAAAGTGGTTGTCTGAATCCGTCATTTTGGAATCCTATAAGATGAGTTGAGGTTTTATCTTATGCTTACGTTAGTGGATTAAGATTGAAAGATATAGCCGCTAAATTGTTATGGGGTTATGAGGTAAATTCATTAATTGCTCCTGTCTAGCAAGTGATTTCCTTTAAATTGTTGGGAATATTTAATCTATTTTATTGGAAAGCTTACTTTTAGTGACGGATCTATTCATGAGTTTCACTAATAAGCCTATGTAGTAATAGTTAATTATTTACTGGCGTTGCTTCTTATATATTGGATGAAGTTTGTATAATTATAAGGGCTTATTCAATATGACTACTAAGCGAAAGATGAACGCGGTTGTTGGCAATTCAGATGCTGAGACAGACTTAACTCGTCGTTCAACCATGAAAAAAATTGCTGTGGCATTTGTGGCAGGATTAGCAGTGCCAATGTTATTCAATTCAAAAAAAAGTCATGCAGCACCGATGATCAATGGCCAATTAAAGGTCGCGGTGGTGTACTTTTCTAAAACCGGAAATACGCAATTTCTAGCTGAAGAAATTCATCGTTTGGTTGGTGGTTCACTTATTGAAGTGAAAACAGTCGAACCCTATCCAGAAAATTACCGAGCGACCACACGAAAAGCGAAGATAGAGCAGGAAGAAAATGCTCGACCTGAAATTACGGTTTCAGGCTCTATTGCGGATGCAGACTATGTTTTTTTAGGTTATCCCAACTGGTGGGGAACGATTCCTATGGCGTTGTTTACCTATTTGGAACAAGTTAATACCGCGAATAAAACCATTATTCCGTTTTGTACCCATGAAGGCAGCGCGTTAGGTAGTGGTCCGCGTGATATTCGTCGTCTATGCCCAGCGAGTACGATTCTTAATGGCCATGCTCAACGTGGTGGGGATCTCGATACCGTGAAAAGTAGTCGTTCTGTTAATGCATTAGAGCAATGGTTAGACCGTATTTCCGTATAAATGCGGTAGGGAAAATTCACTTGGACAAAAAACAAGAACTGATCACGCGATTATTGATTGAACTGGGTATTGTTCTCCTGATCTTAATTGGGTTTGCTTATGATTTAACGTGCAGTACCTATCATGAGCTGCTTGGTATCGGCATGGTGATCCTGATTGTTTTCCACCATGTGTTTAATTATCGCTGGTATTTGACGCTGAAGAAGGGGAAATACAACTCAGGTCGATATTTTAGAACCGCGGTTAATCTAGGTTTGGCAGCATCATCACTTATCATGATTGGTGCGGGGTTACTTAACTCTTATATCCTTGAGGATTTATTGGGCATTGAATGGAGTTTGGATACACGATCGTTTCATACCGTCAGTGCATATTGGTATCTTGTTTTTGCCTCTATGCATCTCGGTATGCACTGGCCAATGATCAAAACGATGACTCGTAATAGCTTAGGTATTGCGGTTAATCGTTCACCGACTCCTGTTGTAGCCGTTCGATTAAACCGACTCTTGTGTTTGATTCTCACGCTACTCGGTTTTTATGCGATTGAACAACGGCAAATTGTCCAAAAGTTATTTGCCAATATGACCTACGATTTCTGGGATTTTGAAACATCAATATGGCCGTTCTTCTTGCAATTTTCTGCCGCTATGTTTGTTTTTTCTTATCTATTGGGGATCGTTTTGCCCAAATTGTTATTAAGTCGAAAAAGTAATAAATAAGAAAGCTTCGCATGTTCTTATATTGCAAA
Organism: uncultured Vibrio sp.; assembly: GCA_963666615.1. Classification (GTDB taxonomy): domain Bacteria; phylum Pseudomonadota; class Gammaproteobacteria; order Enterobacterales; family Vibrionaceae; genus Vibrio. The sequence goes on along the minus strand of OY762907.1, from coordinate 1,305,640 downwards.
TAGCAGCTAACTAGTTGAAATTAAATAATTTAATGATTATGTAGTTTTTCTAATAACGGCTATCAGGTGTAAGGGGCTAATAACTTTTGGCAGGCTCTTTATACTGCATCACACATGGAGTGAAACTCGGGTTCACTCTAATCATTGTTCGTTCTTAAGGAGTTCCGTAATGGAAAATTTTGTATTTCACAACCCAACCACTGTTGATTTTGGATCTGACCGTCAACACGCTATCGGTGAACACCTAGCGAAAAGTGGCGCTAAACACGTTCTGATCTGTTTTGGTAGTGATCGTGTTAAACGTGATGGTCTATTTGGGGAAGTTGTTGCGAGTCTTGAGAAGCAGGGCATGACTTATTGTGAGCTTGGTGGAATAGTAAGTAACCCGTTATTGAGTAAGGTTCGTGACGGTATTGAGCTTGCTAAAGCTGAAAATGTCGACGCCGTTCTCGCTGTTGGTGGTGGTTCGGTGCTTGATAGTGTTAAGGCGATTGCTGCTGGTGGTAAATACGATGGCGATGTTTGGGATCTGTTCATCGGGAAAGCTCCAGTTGAATCTGCGCTTCCTATCTTTGCTATTTTAACGCTTGCGGCAACGGGTAGTGAAATGAACTGTGGATCTGTGGTAACCAACGAGGAGACCAAAGAAAAATTGGGCCTGAACACGCCACCATTGTTCCCGAAAGTGTCGATTGTAAACCCTGATCTAATGAAAACGGTTACTCGTGATTACTTGGTTTATTCGGCATCTGACATCATTGCTCACTCAATTGAGGGTTACTTTACCGCGGCCGTTCAGCCAAACTTCCAAAACCGTTTGATTGAGTCAATTATCAAAACGGTTATTGAAACGACGGAATTGTTGCTTGAAGACGCAAATAACTACGATGCACGTGCGCAATTTGCATGGGCTTCAACTCAAGCGTTAAATGGTTTGATCTATTCCGGTACAGCCGGTTTCAATTACCCTAACCACACTATCGAGCATGCTATTTCTGCTGAATACAATGTACCGCACGGTGCGGGTCTTTCTGTGGTTATGCCAGCTTGGATGAAATGGTATTACAGCCGTAATGAAGCACAATTTACTCGCTTTGCTAAAGAAGTTTTCGGTCTGGAAACGGCACTGGAAGGTATTGAAGCATTAGAAGCATGGTTCGATAAGATTGGCACGCCAACTCGCTTGTCTCAATTTGATATCAAAGAATCTGAGTTCGATGCATTGGCAGACAGCATTTTCAAACACGCAAATTGGTTTGGTAACGCTTCTACGTACACTAAAGAAGCCGCGCTTGAAATTCTAGAGCTTGCTAAATAATTAGAATTTGTTGACATACTACATAAGGCATCCATCTGGGTGCCTTATGTATTTAATACGGCTTATTCCGACTGATACCGCAGCGCATCTATTAACAGACGAAAAGCAGGTAATGGCTGTTTGCGGCTTGGGTAGTAAAGGTAATAACCTTCAAATGGTTGGCACCAGTCTTCTAGCACACGAATTAACTCGCCGGATGTTAAATAGTCTTCCACCATATCTTCAGGTAAATACGCCAACCCTAACCCTGTGAGTGTTGATCTCAACAAGGGTGCTGTAGTGTTAAACGTTAGTTGCCCCTTGGGACGAATATTGATTTTATGATCGTCTTTATCAAAATCCCAAATCAAATTGCCACCTAGCGTTGGTAGCCGTAAATTCAGACATTGATGCTCCACTAAATCGTGCGGATGCAGCGGCTTTTTATGTTTATCAAAGTAGGTCGGTGTTCCTACAACCGTCATACGTAACTGAGGACCGATTTTTACGGCAATCATGTCTTTTTCAACCTGATTACCCATCCTTATCCCTGCATCATAACGTTGATCAACAATATCAATAAACGTATTGTCCACTTGTACCTCGACATTCACCTCGGGATATTCGACTAGAAAATCAACCAATTTTGGCCAGAGAGCAGATTCTAAGGCGTGTTCTCCACAGGTCAGTCGAATATGACCTGCCGGTTTATCTTTAAACAGCGAAAGCTCAGAAAGATCATCCGTAATGGCTGAAAAATGATGTTCCAAAGAATTCATTAGCTGCTCACCGGCTTCGGTAGGCGAGACGCTGCGAGTGGTTCTTGTTAATAAGCGAATATCCAAACGCTCTTCAAGTGCCCGGATGGTTTGGCTTAATGCCGATTGTGTGATCCCAAGCTTTGCCGCTGCTTTTGTAAAGCTTCTTTCCTGAGCAACAATAACAAAGGCATACAGTTCGTTGAAATTTTCTCGAATCATTGATTAGAACTTCTAATTAACCCATTCAGATTATCCTATCTAATCAAAGCAGTGTTGACCATTTAAAATTTACTCAGTCCTGTTATTAAATCCTTATGAATAAGAGCAGGGTAACGATTTTGATGTTTCATCTTACTCAATTGGTGGTGACCTATTTTATTGGAACATCTAATAAATACTAAATCGCAATGAATATTAGGAGTTGTTATGACAAAAGTATTAATTATTGGCGCGACAGGCAGTCTTGCAGAATTCGTGATCCAGGAAGCGGATCGTTATGAAGATCTTAATCTTACTTTATTTGCTCGCGATACCCGCCGTCTGCCCGTCTCGAATTTGGATGATTACAACATTATTGAAGGGGATGCGCTGAATTATGAACAGGTGAAACGTGCTGTTGAAGGCCAAGACATTGTGTATGTAAATCTTGCTGGTGATTTGGCGACGATGGGTGAACACATTGTTGAAGCTATGCAGCAAACTGGTGTGAAGCGCATTATTGCGATTTGTTCGATTGGTATTTACAAAAAACCATTACAACCGGTTTTAACTCCTTATCGTGCATTAGCCGATGTGGTTGAAGCATCTGGGCTTGATTACACCATTCTACGCCCGGATTGGTTTACCTTTGGTAGTGAAGTTGACTACGCCTTAACTGTAAAAGGTGAACCAGAAAAAGGTGGCGCATTAAGCCGTAAGAGTATTGCGTCATTTGTTGTCAGTTTGTTTAACAAACCAGAGAGTTACAAACAGCAGAACTTAGGTATTAGCAAACAATAGCTGATTTATTATTTCTATTTGTGAGTTTTTCTTCTTTATTAATTACGAGATTATTCAATGTATACCAATGCTATTAAACCCTGAGGAATCCCCTTATGATTTAGATAAAAATCATAAAGTTAATGTGGAAACGCACCTTGTTATGTGATCAAATGATTTCGCCAAAAAACAACAACCAGACAACAAGATGCGCGAATTTCAGATTATACACCAAGCTTTACACAAACACTGCCTCGAATTACATGCTAAACGTCTCAACACATTGATTATGGCCAGTGAAGCGTTATTTCACTGCGATACCTTAACGCTTACTCAACTTGGTCGCAGTATCGGAAGCCACGCACGAGCTAAACATAACATCAAACGTATCGACAGATTACTCGGCAACGCCCACTTACAAAATGAACGTATAGCGGTGTATCAATGGCAAGCTTCACTACTGTGCACTTCCACTCTCCCTGTGCTTCTGGTTGATTGGGCGGATATCCGTGAAAAAGAGCGCATTATGGTATTACGTACATCAATGGCCTTATCGGGGCGTTCGGTGACGATCTATGAGAAGGCATTTTCACTTGAAGAACACAATACCGACAAAGCTCACCGATGTTTTCTTCAAGAATTGGCCCGCGTATTGCCACCTGAGTGCGTTCCATTAATGGTGACGGATGCTGGTTTTAAAAACCCTTGGTTTAGAGCAGTCGAAAAACAAGGTTGGTACTGGTTGTCACGAGTAAGAGGACAAGTCACTTATTCAACGGTTGATTACGATAACTGGAGTTCAATCAGTCGGTTAAATGAGATTGCGACGAGTCGAAGTCGTTATCTGGGACGTTGTCGCCTTGCTCGCTCTAAGCCGATAACTTGTGAGCTTTATCTTTACAAAGGAAAAAGTAAAGGGCGGAAAAACCAACGTTCAACAACAACCAACAGCCATCATCCAAACTCAGCCAGTTATAGCCGTTCAGCCAAGGAAGCCTGGGTGTTGGCAACGAATTTACCTGAAAAGAAGTTCAAACCTATTCAGTTAGTTAACCTATATCAAAAACGGATGCAGATAGAAGAAACGTTCCGGGATTTAAAAAGTCCGGCTTACGGTTTGGGCTTAAGACATAGCCGAACACGTTGTCCAAAACGGTTCAATGTGATGCTACTCATAGCGTTGGTGCTCCAGTTGGTTTTGTGGTGAGTTGGTTTTTTTGCGCAATCCAAAGGTTGGCAAAAGCATTTTCAATCCAACACCGTTCGAAATAAAAATGTGCTGTCAACAATCAGGTTGGGTAAGGAAGTGTTACGGCACAAAAGTTATAAATTAAGGAAACGGGACATACTCAAAGGAGCGTTGTTATTCATCAGGGAGATCAGAAAAAATGGAGACGTACTGGCGTATTTATGAGGGGATCTCTCAGTATTAAACCTGCACGTCGTTTATTGACCGCTTTAGCTGTAAGTGTGGTGTTATCGGCTTGTGCCCATCAGTCAGTACAAAATGAATTGCCTGTGGTTATTGTTGCGCCTTCAGTTGGCACACCCGTGAGCTCTACATCAATGCAGATGGCCGATAACGGCTATCAAGAGCGGGAATTCTTCCTACGAGGTGAGGCGAACCGCTACCGTATTAAAGACAACATGAAAGATGCTCAAGTGATTGACTCGGGTAATCCGTATACAACACGAGTTTTGGTGCGTCGCCCAACGGATCCCACGCGGTTTAACGGTACTGTCATTGTTGAATGGCTAAACGTGACATTGGGTCAGGATGTCGATTTTGTTTTTGGTGCAACACGTGAGTTGCTTGTTCGTGATGGTTATGCGTGGATCGGAGTAAGTGCTCAACGTAACGGCATCGACGCAATGAAAAAATGGAATCCAGATCGTTATGAGGCGCTGAATGTTGCGGCCTCGAATATCGACCCATTAGATGGCAGTGATGTTGACCCAGCGAATCCGCTTATTATGGCCATCGGTGGTGATGTGCTTGCGTGGGATATACACACACAAGTTGCTGAACTTGCAAAAACAGATTCGATAATGCTTGGTGGTTTAAAAGCTGACAAAGTTATTTCCGCATCTGAATCTCAGTCAACACTGAAAGTATCTACGTATTACAATACTATTCAGCCATTAGAGCAGGCTTATGATGGTTATATTTTCTATGACCGCAGTGATGAACTGCGTACGGATGTTGATACAAAAACAATCGCTATTGGTACCGAAATCTTTACGGCTTGGATGGGTTATGCCCCTCAAGATGATAATGATCACCAACGTTGGTGGGAAATTAATGGTGCCTCTCACTTTTCTTATGATGAGATTCAGAACTACGTAGACCCGTTTATGAAACGTGATGGTGCATTCCGTGATGAACAAGGTAATGCACTTAACCTAACAGAACGTACTCGTATTAATGGCCCTTGTGAGCCTGCAACTACGTACAGCCGAGTTCCAAATGGTGATGTATTGAAAGCCGCTTTGCATTCATTAGATTCATGGATTGATGGTGGTGCTGCTCCGGTTAATACACCTCGATTCGTTGTTGATGATCAAAACTCACCTCAATACATCCGGGATGAAAATGGCCAGGTACTGGGTGGCATTCGTACAGCAGCGCAAGATGCACCAATGTCTAAAAACGCGGGTATTTCTGGTTACCACGTAGATTTTACCGCCGAAGAAATGAAGCAACGCTACGGCAGCCATGAAGCTTACGTTGCAAAAGTAAAAGCGATTACTGATGCCAACGTACGTGGTGGTGTTCTACTGCCTGAAGAAGCAGACAAAACCGTTAAAGAAGCTGAAGCATTGAAATTTTGATTTAGTGAAACAACAGAAGCAGGCATTTTCGCCTGCTTCTGCAGATTAATAAGTTAAATTCATAAGCGCATGCAGGTAGTGCTAACTAATCAAAATAATGAGCAAACTTTATAATCGTTCTATTCAGAATTCTTCAACCTTTGGTGCTTGTAATTGCGGGGGATAAAGCGATGAAGAGAAGCAAACCTAAATCGAACAGATTAAGTGAAAAGGTGCTTACGATGACAGTTTTTGCGCTGAGCTCAACGCAGTCAAATGCAGCAACATTTGAACAATTTGAGAACTCCATAGGTATGGTTTTTATAACTGTTCCCGCTGGTGAGTTTCTTATGGGATCCGCTGATAATGATCTTGATGCTTATGAGGTGGAAAAGCCACAGCACAAGGTGGTGCTGACAAAACCCTTCTCCATCGCAACCACGGAAGTGACACAAGAACAGTGGGAAACCGTTATGGGAAGTAACCCATATACGTTAGACCGTTCTAATCCCTACTACCATTTACCTGGAATGAAAAAGCGAATTACTAAGCCAACGAACCCTGCGACTGTGTCATGGGAAGATGCTCAGGAGTTTATTCATCAATTGAACCAACGAGAAGGCGTTAATGCGTATCGTCTGCCAACGGAAGCTGAGTGGGAATACGCAGCACGAGCCGGAACGCAAACCGCTTATTCTTTTGGTAATGATAGTTCGCAACTTACTGAATATGCCTGGTATGGAGAGAATTTTATTTCGGGAGGCTCACACATGGTTGGTACTAAAAAACCTAATCCATGGGGACTTTATGATGTTCACGGAAATGTGTGGGAGTGGGTACAAGACTGGTACTCAGACCACTATGAAACCTCCAATGAAGTCATTGATCCGGTTGGGCCAGCCACTGGAGAGAATCGAGTGGTGAGAGGGGGGAGCTGGCATGTTACCGCAACCAGTTGGCGTAGCGCTTTTCGTAAACCTTATGCGTCAGATTATCGCGGCATCAGTATAGGTTTCCGTGTTGTAAGAGATGTCGATGGTACTGCAGTACTGCTTGAAGAGTTCGGCAAAATCATTGGCGAAGGCGGTTCTGGTATTACGATTTCATCACAATCTGGTCACCGTCTGGGCAATATTCCAGAGGAAGAAAGTGAACTATTAGCAATGACTGCTACCGAAGAGTTGCTCGAGTTGCCACTGATCAAAAATATTACTGATACGTTAAAAGCTTACCAATATTCAAAGCGTTGTAACGGTTTGCGTGTGATGTACGAAGCAACAGCATGGGCTAAACGTGGTGCAACACTGAACTCTATCAGCCCGGGTATCATTATTACTCCATTAGCCAATGATGAGTTAAAAGGCCCGAGAGGTGAAGGATATCGCAAGATGCTTGCGAGTAGCCCAGCTGGCCGCGCAGGTACACCAGACGAAGTAGGGGATTTAGCCGAGTTTTTAATGAGAAGTAAAGGACGCTTTATTACAGGAAGTGATTTCCTAATTGATGGTGGAACCACGGCCAGTTATTGGTATGGCGATCTCCAATATTTAAAACAAACCCATTAATATAAGGAAGTGCTCATAACTTAGGATTGGTGGTTTAGGCCACGTTGATTTGGTTATCGATATGCTGCATGCCGTTCATGTGAACGAATCCTTTAATGGTAAAAAAAGCAATGTGAAATATCGATTTGTGGTTGATATATCTACGCTTTAATATTGTTTTTATTATGTCTATATAGCCTCCACATGCTGGGGGCTTTCATGTTTTATAATTCTTGACATCCATTTCTATACTGAAGTGGAGATATATTTTTATTTTGTTTAAAAAATTTATTGAAAGAAGCTTGTGATGAGAAATGACACAAATCACTAATTTCTCCTATACTTTTATATGTTGATTTTAATAATGAACATGCCTTGTTAATTCTTGCATTTTTGAGTATTTCACTGAAAGATGTATTTTCAATGTTAAGCTTTTTATTCAATGTCCACCGACTTAGTCTAAAATGAGCACAAGTTTTCTCTAAAATAGAGTTATCATCATCATGATAGATGGAGTTTATTAGGTGGTTAATATATGATTCAACGTTATTTTTAAATGTTTCTTTATTTGGTTTTAATCTTTTTTGCTCTAGATTATTTAGTTGTAAATTGTTTAAAGTTTTGTTGAAAAAATTTGATTGTGTATGAATTTTTGAACTTGTTATTAACATGGAATTTTTAGTTGTATTATAACTGCAAATACACTTTAATTTATCATTAATCGTTGACTGATTGATGTTTGGTTTATTGTTAAAAGATACTTCAAGATCAAAATCTTCGAGATAATTTTGTACTAATTCATTTAAGAATAAGAAGTGTCCGCTAGCACTGTTGACATGATGGTTATCATTTTCATATTCGATAAGCAATTGATCTTTTGTAGACTTCAATACGACTGTGTCACAGTCTCCCATTATAAATCGATATTTTAAAAAATTATGAATAGCATCAAAAACAGTTTTTTCATTCAAACATAATCCAAATAAATCTGGAAATAATTCATATAATTTATTGATGGAAGAAATCTCGCTTCGAAAATATGGACTATACTCAGCTGTAGCGAGTATTAAATTTACATGTTGCTTGTAATGGACTCTTCCATCTTGAACATTTAAGTTGTAACTGTTTATGTTACATTTTTCAATGAGTGGTTTTATATCAATACCAAGACCTGATAATAAATCAAGTTTGTAGTTTATAAGTGTATTGGAAACGGTACCTGACATTTTTCTCAATAATTCCAATTCAATATACGGTATGTTATGTTTTTATTTGATCTATTAATGTGTTTGTGATCACAGTTTCATATTAAAAATAATAATTTTTATAAAAAAGGAGAACCATATAAATGATTCTCCTTTGGGCGGGGGTGTCGATTAATTATTCACTAACTGTGATAAATGATTTATCTGAATATTTATCTTGTAAGGAAATCGCATTGTTTGTCGTAGTGCTGACAACAATCTCATTAGTAACACTAAATGTGATTGGCGTTATGCCTGTAATATCTGATGATGAAGCGATATATACGCGATATTGACCTGGTTCTACTATCCATTGGTCATTTTCATCATCAAAACTGGCGAGTGTTTCAGCGGAGATAGTGAAATCGAGTTGTTGAGAAGCATTCACTTCTAACTCTTCTGTTTTGGCAAACGCTTTTAGCTCGATATCAGGTTTACGCAATTTCACTTCAGGCGCTGAAATATAGACTTGAGCCACTTCTTTACCGGCATAACTACCCACGTTAGTAATGGTTGTCGATAGGCTAATGCTGCCATTACTACTTTGATTATTTAGCGTATTCGCAGTTACAGCTGAATTTCCGAATTCGAATGTGGTATACGATAAACCGTGACCAAATGGATAGGAAACATCAACATCAAAGGTATGGTAATAACGATAACCGACATACACATCCTCATTGTAATACTGGTTGTAATCTCGGTAATCATTGTCTGCTACTACGCCATCCGTAGGGTAGTCAATTCGAGATATTTGTGCAGGTCCTTCATTGTCATACGAGTCTTCATATTGTCCAGGGAAGGTTGTGGAGGATGGCACGGACGCATAGCTTGCTGGTAGAGTCTGAGCCAACTTACCACTTGGGTTTGTTGTACCGGAAATAATATCGGCAATCGCATCGCCTGCTTCTTGACCTGGCAGATAGGTAAGCAGAATACTATCGACATCATCTTTCCATTCTGCAGTATCGATAGCGTTTGCAACGTTTAAGACCACAACGACTGACTTACGTCCATCAGTGTGATTGTGGAAAATATCAGAGACACGGCTAATCAGAGATAATTCCACATCATTTAACACATAGTTTTGTGACAAATTATTCGGATCCTTTTCTGCGCTGTTATCTTCACTTTCAGAGGAGTGACGACCAATGGTAATGACCGCGACGTTACTGGTGTCTGCCGCATTTTGAATTTGTTCATCGGTCAGAACCATCTCTTTACATTCAACATAAGAAGAGGCTCCGAACGGATCAGTAGTCTCTTCGCATAGCTTGCTAGAATTGTAATCGCTATCCGTAGGATCAATAGCACCATCCAGTTCAGTGGTGGCGTAGGCTTCCTGATAGAGTTCATCAAGTGCGGTATTCAGTGAGTATTGTTTTGCCAGACCATCAACTAAGTTGGTGATGTAGGATGAATGGACTGAACCACTCCCGCCACCGATCGCGATGGTCGCATATTGGCCAACACCAAAAGAGGCAACGGTTTGGTTTGTCGAAATGGGTAATGCGTTGTTTTCATTTTTTAATAGTACGATCCCTTCTTCTGCAGCCGTTTTTGCAAGGACGGCGTGTGCATTAAGATCTGGGTTATTTGAGAAAGCATACCCTTGTGCGCCTGGCGTTTTTAACATCTGAGTGATGGTTCGAACCACGTTATCGTTGATGTCTTCATCGGTTAGATCACCATCGGCATAAGCTTGTTGTAGAACGACTTTCCAGTCTTCACCATAACTTCTACGCCATGCACCACCGGGTTCGATGACATCGACACCTGCTTTTATCATCTCGACCGGATCCCAACCTGACCACCAGTCACTCATGGCAAGTCCTTTGAATCCCCATTCATCGCGCGCAATGTTGGTGACCAAATCTTCACGTTCACCAACGTTGGTGCCATTGACGGAATTATATGAAGTCATCAAAGCCCAAGGTTGAGCATTCTTAATCGCATATTCAAAACCGCGTAGGTATATTTCTCTCATCGCACGAGGGGTTACCACGGCATTCACTGTACGACGATTTTGCTCGGAGTTATTGGCGACATAATGTTTGATTGTTGTGCCAACCCCCAATTCTTGTGCGCCGTTTACGACAGAAGCCGCCATCGTTCCGCTAATGAGTGGATCTTCGGAGTAATATTCAAAGTTGCGGCCAGCGAGTGGGTTACGTTGAATGTTCATGCCTGGTGCTAGCCACAGGTCAACACCATATTCTTTCGCTTCTTCACCGATTGCAGCGCCGACTTCACGGACCAAATTTGGATTCCAGGATGAGGCAAGTAGGGTTGCAGAAGGGAAGGTGGTCGCAAAATAGGTTCCGGGTTCATCATCTCTGAGCGGATCGATTCGGATACCAGCTGGTCCATCCATCAAGCGGATTGCTGGAACGTCAATGCCTTCTTCTTCATTAATAACCCCATTTATCCAACCAGCTGTTCCTGAAACAGACGCTTGGCTATTGGTAATGGCATCACCTGTCGCACCATACCCAGGAGCGATTAGCATGTTAATTTTTTCTTCGGCCGTCATTTTAGACACGATACTCTGAGCCATTGCGGTATAGGTTGAAGCTTCATTTTCATTCAAATTTTGACTTGAATTATCATCATCGTTGCAGGCTCCGAGTAATAGAGCAGGAATGATCAGCGAAAGCTTACGCAATGGAGTTGTTAATTTTGGTTTGAGCATATTTTATCCCTGTATGTGTTATCAAAGTTAGATTTGCTCAAATTTTATGAGTTAATTTTAATTAATTCCTTGCCATTGGGTGATTAAATTTTACCTTTCGGTGAATCTATTCAGAGTGTGATTAAGATCATGTACATTTATTTTAAAGTGACCAATTAAAAGAAATTAAATGTCGATTTTTAAATTAATTATCTTATTGATGAATTTTATTAATAACCGTATTTAAAATTCACTCATTATCAAAGGTGAGAGGTATTTATAGACTAAATTTTTGCTTTTTTATAAGGGATTCGTGATGTTATGTAGATGGTTGAAGTTTTTGTTTATTCTATTTCCAGGGTTATGTGTATCGGTATCGGGATTTTCACAGCAATCAGAGGTTAGTGCAAAGCAGGAAGAGGATATATTAATCGTCTATTTATCTCGGACACAAAATACACGTGCGATTGCCGAGATGATTCATCAACAAGTAGGTGGTCATTTAATCGGGCTGGAGTTGGTTACGCCATATCCTGATGATTACCAGACTGTGCGAGATCAGGTAAAGCGAGAAAATGAACGTAACTATTTGCCTACTCTAAAAACAGTGATACAAGATTTTTCTCAGTATTCTACGGTTTTTATCGGCTTTCCAACGTGGGGTATGCAGCTGCCGCCACCGATGAAGAGCTTCCTCAATCAGTATGATTTGTCGGCAAAAGTGGTGATTCCATTTAATACTCATGCCGGATATGGCGTCGGTGACGGATTTAATCAGATCCGTGAAGGTTGTAGAGAATGTGATTTACGGGAAGGTCTTTCCCTTAAGGGCGGTGCTGAGAGAGATGGGATTCTACTTGGGATCAAAGGTGACCGAATTGATGAAGTCACTCAGCAAGTGAAAAAATGGTTATCTGCTGTCAGATAATGAATTGAACTATTAATAATCGAGTAGGAGGCGGGATCACTCCCGCCGTCCTCTCACACCACCGTACAAGCGTGGGTCGCATACGGCGGTTCCGAATAGATTTTCAATGTTTCATACCCATCCAACAATGAGTATAACCCCAACTCTTCCAACCGTTTGTTCGGTAAAGCCTGATTCACTTGCGGCGTACGTGAGAGTTTCCACCATCCTTTATCTGAGCCTGCGACTTTCCACGCATTAGACTTGGTGACTCCTAAACTAATGAGCCACATCGCTATGCTGTGTTTCCGCTTGCTCTGCTTTAGACGGTAGCACCGCAGTCGGCGTCTTATCCAACTGTCTAGGTGACCCATCGGTGACGACCGTAAGCCCAGTTTAAAGTAGTTTTGCCAACCTCGTAAATACGTCGATATTCCTTGATGATTACTGGGAACGCCCGTCCTCTATTTCGTTTGGTCACTTGTCGCACTCGTTTCTTCATCTGATGTAGGGCGTCATTACTGATGCCAATCACACCTTCTTCGTTGAAATAGTGTCCCAAGTAGCTGCGCTCACTCACCCTAGTTGCTGCACTTTTCTCACGATTTACCCGTAATTTAAGCTTCTGCTCTAAGAATTCCGTAACCGAGATTTTCACCCGTTGCGCGGCGGCGTCACTACCTACGTAGATTTGGCAATCGTCTGCATATCGGCAAAACTTATGCCCTCTACGCTCTAACTCTTTATCAAGCTCATCCAATACGATGTTGGAGAGCAGCGGCGACAGGGGACCTCCTTGTGGGGTTCCTCTTTGTCTTCGCTCTATCACTCCATCTCGCATCAGACCACTTTGCAGATATTTCCTGATCAGTTTCAGCACTCGTTTATCCGCGATGTCTTGAGACAGACGATACATCAGTCTGTCGTGATTGACGGTGTCGAAGTACTTCTCCAGATCAATATCCACTACATATCCCCGTCCTTCTCGGATGTATTCACTCGCTTTCGCCAAAGCGTGATGAGCACTCCTTCTTGGCCTGAACCCGAAGCTGCTCTTTGAGAACTTTGGCTCATACAACTGTGTCAAGACCTGCGACATCGCTTGTTGCACGATGCGATCCTGAACCGTTGGGATACCCAGTTGGCGTACTCCACCTTTTGGCTTGGGGATTTCTACACCCAGAACGGGTGACGGTTGATAACTTCCATCCAGTAAAGACTGGCGAAGTTGCTGACCATTATCCAACTGGCGAAGCTTTTCCAAGGTCGCGGTGATCGTGAGTCTATCTACGCCACCGCACCCCTTGTTGCGCTTCACCTGTTTGGCCGCAGCGTTTAAATTACCCGGACTGAACATCTGTTCGAGTAATCGAGTGGTGTCCATCAAGACTCGTCCTTCTTTCTATGCCAAATCAGCTTGTTACGCTTCGTTTCCGTCAGTTCCACTTTTGGCTTCACCAATCGGAACGTAGAGATGGGTTGCATCGTTACTGTTACTCCACTGATTTGAATATCTGGCGACGGCTTCTTGATCTATTCAGTTCCGGCCTTCCCTTAGACTGTACATATCCAAGGTACTATGCCTTCTGCTGACTTCTTATTACCCATCAGCATCCATCACTGGTTGCTTAGTTTCATCCGAAACAGATAGTAAGATCTCCCGAGGTAAGACGTTGTTCTTTCCCGTGGTCATGCCTGATTTACTGCATCGCACTTCTCGTCGAGTCGTTGGGCCATTCTATCTATTGCTAGGTTACCCAAGTCGACACAGCCTACTATCAGATTTCTGTTCGTCATCACCACGTTTTGCCATTTGCTTCCTTCAGATTTCACCTCACGGTGAACACCCTTGCATAGGCTAACGGTTCCCGCTCGACTGAGCCCGTAGAGGACTTTCACCTCCTAGATCAACGCCATGCTCGGCGCACAATAAAAGTCAGCAAAAATATTTTGCTGACTTTTAAATATGCGATGATAAATCAATAAAGAAATTCTAAGCAAATGTTAGATAAATGCCAGTCAAGCTAATTATTGAACCCGCAATTCTTGTCCATGAGTTCAGTTTTTTAGTATTTAAATATCCAGAAAGTTTCAAACCAAAAACAATAATAAGCAGAGCAGCAAGGGTAAAGCCGACTGTGTATGAAATAGCCCCTAGATTTGTAGGCATCTCTGCGCCGTGAGCGTAACCATGAAAAAGAGCAAACAGGCTAACAATAGAAATACTTTGCAGCGAGGATAGGGAATATTTAATTGCAATTAAGGCCCCGAGAACGAGTACAGACGCCAAGATACCCTGTTCTATAAATGACATACTAATGGCATCGGAACTAAAGCCTATGCCGCCACCTATGACGAGTGCCACAAGAAAGGCCCCCGGAATTACCCAGTGCATTTTGTTACCGGTTTGTGCTGCCAGGATACCTACAGCCAGCATTGCTAATAAATGATCTAATCCACTGAATGGATGCTGGAATCCGTGCATAAAGCCAGATGCGGGGCCTACGCCAGTATGGGCTAATGCAATACCGGGAATGAACAAAGTTGCTAACAATAATTTAGATGTTAATTTCATGAGATTAATCCTTATGAAAAGCTCTCAAATTGAGCTGTTATTCCGTAAATTGTTTATCACTCTGCACGCTTGTTGCTTTTAGGCAACGTGTTGCGATTAGAGAATTGTTTGAGTAAACGTATTGCTACACACGCAGCACCATATCCGTTATCAATATTCACCACACTGATTCCGGCAGCACAGTTACCAAGACACGCATTTAAAGCAAGATGTCCGCCTTCTGCTACGCCATATCCGATCGAAGTCGGCACCGCAATAATCGGGGTAGGAATAAGACCGGAAAGTACGGTCGGTAATGCTGCTTCCATACCTGCGACCGCAATGATAATTTCCGCTTCAGCTAACTGTTCGATTCTCTGAGTTAACCGCCAAAGTGCAGCTACACCGATATCTTCATGTCGCTCACAATTAATTCCGTGATAGCGTAACGTTGTTGCAATTTCAGTGCATACTCTTCGATCTGAAGCCCCTCCGGAAACGATAGCGATATTACCCAGATTCTTATTGAAGCAGGAAGTTCATTAAATTTTTCCGGAGTAAGGCGAGTCAGTAGCAGGCTGCGCCGTTGTGCTGCTGCTATATCAATAATGTCAGATATCTGATCAGCACTTTTTGACTCGCAGAATATGGCTTCTTCAACTCCACATCGTTTGATCCGGTCGAAATCTAAAATGATACTACTCATTCTGATTCTCCCTGATAAACGCACTTCCGCGCACATAAGGCCCAATAGCAACAGGTACGTTCATTTTAGCTTTGGTGACTATGCTCTGAACTTGTTTTTCAATGCTATTTATGGATGATGAAGACAACTCATCTAACACATCAGCATCAAGCTGAAGCTGAATTTGGTTGGCTGTGATTCTGCATCGGATATTTTCAGCTGATATCGACTGACGAACCTGATTTTCAATGTCGTAAACCAGAGTCAATTGGTTAGGTTCAATCCTGACAACAGTTTCAACTCTGCTGGCTAAACAGGGAGAGGCCGGCTTGATGGATAGTTTTCTTAGTCCCAAGCGTGCGGCAATATCACGAATGGTTTGTTTATCAATGTCAGCTTCAACGAACGGGTGTCGGATATCATGCTCTTTAGCTGCAATAAGACCTGGACGATAATCACCTAAGTCATCCGTGTTTGTTCCTGATATTACCTGGCCTAAATTGAGATCTGTCAGGCTGTGATATAAGCAGCTCTTACAGAAATAACATCGGTTCACCGGGTTATTGAGATAATCAGAATTATCAAATTCACCACTTTGAATCAATTTCAGGTTCCAGCCCAGTTCATCCGCATACCTTTGAATGGTCGCAGTATCATTACTTGGAACTGCCGGTGATGTGGCGTGAACCATAGTCGCTTTATTGTCGAGAGTCTGGTGGGCAACATAGGCAAGGGTCATACTGTCGACACCACCGCTGACAGCGACAGTAACCTGATCCATAGCTGCCAGCGTATTTCTAAGTGCGTTCAGTTTATTCATTAACATTGACCAGACGCTCCTCTACAGTGTGTTCAATGTCTCTTTTTATAGAGATACGGTGCTGATGGGTATCAACTTCAGTCAGATGGTCTGCTTCAAGTTTACAGGTTGACATCCCACCGGGACGCTGAGCCACTTTTGTTTTGAAGTGCCTATGTTGAAGTTCTTTACGTGGCAAAATGGATCGTTCACACGTCCAGTAACGAAGACCAATTGTCGAGGTCTGTTCAAAAATTGCGTTTTGAATTGATGGCAAGTGCTCTGGTTTACAAAGTAGTGTCAGCGTATTAATGAAGCGATTTTTCTTTCCATGAGACACAGATTCCATCAGTTCTAATACACCTTCAGTTTGCCTCAGGTTTTCACGGGCGATAGCTAATAGTTCTCCACTCATATCGTCGATATCACATTGAATGACGGTAATCTGCTCTTTGGAAAATTTTACTTTGTCAGTTTCAAGCACAGAGATTCGTAAGATATTCGGTATATTTCTGAACTCACGTGTCCCTAATCCATATCCGGTTTTTGTCAGTGTACCTGTAGCAAGATGCTGCGACGGGGCTAACCATGCAAGAATAGCGGCGCCAGTTGGGGTAATGCGTTCCCCGGAGTGGCCATCATCAATGAATTCGTAGCCTTCTAACAGGTTAAGTGTGGCGGGTGCAGGTACGGGAATGATGCCGTGAGCACACTTCACGCTACCGCCGCCCCAGGGCAATTTAGATACTGACCAGGAATCAACACCACTAGCATCAATCAACCATGCAGCAGATAAAATGTCAGCAATACAATCCCAGGCACCGACTTCATGAAATTGCACGTTTTCTACATCCATTTGATGCACTTTGGCTTCCGCTATTGCCAGCAGACCGAAGATACCAATTGCATTTCCTTTTACGGAATCGGTGAGAGATGTGTGTTGAATGTAGCGCCGAATTTCCTTCCAGCTTCGATGAGCATGGTGGTGATGATGATGGTGTGGCTCTAAATGATCATGCTCATGGTGGTGATGATGTTGATGTGAACGGTCATGTTCCGGTAAACACACATTGAAGTGTGTACCGGAAATTCCATGGTTCACTCTGTTTTCAACTTTAAGTTCCAACGAAAGGTCGGAAACCATAAAGTCAAGAGACTGGCGCAATGGCTGCTCTAATTCGGGGAAAGGCTGAGCATTGCCGCGGTAAACATATCACCGGCAATTCCACCAGTAAGATCAAGATGTACATGCATGACTTTACCCTGTTAAATTACAACGAGTTCATAGTCTAGGCTGCCTATATTCAAGGCACCGGCATGATCTAAAGTGTGTGTGCCATGGCGAGATTCAATTCGTTCTCTTAAAGCGGCACTGCGCTTTTCATCGGCACTGTAAACTAAGTCAACGCAGGCGCGATCAAGAGCAACAGGATCTAGAGAAGCTAAAACACCCATGTCTTCCATTTCAGGTGGCGCAGGGTTGCTGTCGCAATCACAGTCTACCGACAAATTGTTCATCAGGTTAACGTAAGCAATATGTTTTGGACCTAATCTCATCATTACGGAGCCTGCTGCTTCCGCCATGGATTCTAAAAATCTATCTTGATCGATTTGAAATGCAGCAGAAAAGTTGCTGGTACTGTCCGTTTTTCCTGCAGTATGAATCCACATTTTTCCTTGCGCCGAGCCGATACCGATGGACATATTTTTCAGTGCACCACCGAATCCACCCATTGCGTGGCCTTTGAAGTGCGAAAAAATAAGAAAAGAATCATAGTTATTGAAATTAGCACCGACGAAGTTTTCCTCCAGATTTTTACTCCCTGGAGGACAAGGAAGCGCAATAGAACCATTCGCATCCATGATATCAACAGGTGCAATTGAAGCAAATCCGTGATCTTTCATTACCTGCATGTGGCTTTCAGTATCAAACCGTTTACCGGGATAGGCGGTATTGCATTCAACAATGGTTCCATCAACGGATTTCACCAATTTTTCAATAAGCTTTGGATCGGGATAATGGTGCCCACCTGGCTCACCGGAATGAAGCTTAACCGCGACTTTTCCTGGTAGAGAATGACTCAGCGCGTCATACACTTTTAAAATACTGTCCGATGATATTTCTTTAATGAAATAAACCTTAGGACGAGGCCCCTGATTGGCTAATGTTTGTTGGGTTTGCGAGTCAACACCAGCGGCAACAGCTTTACCCCCCAAAGCCATTGAACTTACAGCAACTGCTGTGCCCTGTAGAAAATCACGCCGTGTCATTTCCTTACTCATCGAATACTCCTTGAATAAATTTATATTTCGTTGTGTATCACTGAACTCCGAACAACATTACAACCTTAATATCAGGAGGCCCCTGATTAGGTTAAATACTAACCATTAAAGTGCTTACCATGTTCTAACACTTAAACCTTATTAAATAAGTGGTTTTTTCTTATAAGCGTAATGAGTAAATCTAATGAATAATCAAATCATCGTTTCACAACTGAGATTAATGAACTAAATTCATAGGGGTATGCCGTTTTTTAGGTTTATCTCAATCCAATGCTTATGGAGCACGAGCATGCTATGCACTTATAATATTTCCACTATTTAACCGGAATGGTTTAGATGATTTACGAATATGAATAAAAACTACAACGATCTTTTGGCTTTCGTTACCGTAGCTTCTGAAGGAAGCTTTACAAAAGCTGCAGCGTTACTTGGCGTATCTCAATCTGCGTTAAGTCACACTATTCGAGGGCTAGAGCAGAGGTTGGATGTTCGACTGCTTAATCGAACGACCCGTAGTGTCTCCCCGACAGAGGCTGGCGAACGGTTGATGAATTCGATAGCACCTAAGCTTTCTGAAATTGATCACGAATTAGAACTGATAAATGAATTCAAAGTGCGGCCTGCTGGAACGATCCGTATTACAGCCGCAGAACACGCGGTTAAAACGATTTTATGGCCAAAAGTTCGTGATCTTCTCTTAGAGTACCCAGACATAAACGTCGAAATCAGTGTCAATTATGGATTGGTGGATATTGTTTCTGAGCGTTTTGATGCGGGTATTCGGTTGGGAGAAAGTTTGGACCAGGATATGATCGCCATTCCTATTTCGCCATCAATGCGGATGGCTGTCGTCGCAACTCCGAAATATTGGCAAGCGCATGGCAAACCAGAAACACCACATGAGTTAGTCGAACATAACTGCATTAATATTCGCTTGCCAACATTGGGTGGTGTGTATGCATGGGAGTTTGAAAAAGATTCTAAAGTTATCAATGTCAATGTTAAAGGGCAGGTGATCATGACCAGCTCCCAAGGGCGTCTAGAAGCATCACTCTCTGGTCTTGGCATCACTTATGTTCCTGAAGATTTGGCTCTGCCACATATTGAAAACGGCGAACTTGAACGTGTACTCGATGACTGGTGCCCATTATTTGATGGTTATTACCTGTATTATGCCAACCGCCAGCTTTCTTCACCTGCTTTTAAATTATTGGTCGATGCACTTCGTTACCAACGATATTCATGAGTTGAATTGATAAGTGCATTGATAATTTGGCCATTATCATCGGTTATGACCATTTCTATAATGAGGTTTCATCCATTCGATTAGAAAAGGAAATCACCATGAAAACTAGAGTTCTTGGTTCTAGCGGTCTTGAAGTTTCAGCGTTAGGTCTCGGTTGTATGCGAATGAGTTTTGCTGATAAACCGGCCGACAAAAATGAAATGATTGCGTTTCTGCGCCAGTCCGTTGAAGAAGGTGTAACGTTTTTCGATACCGCCGAAGTCTATGGCCCTTTCACTAATGAAGAGCTTCTTGGTGAAGCGTTGGCACCGTTTGATAAAGATAAATTGGTTATTGCGACTAAGTTTGGATTTAAACATGGTGTGGATGGCTCTGGCCCAACGCCTCCACAAGGATTTGATAGCCGACCAGAACAAATTAAACGTGTGGCAGAAGCTTCTCTTAAACGATTAAACGTAGAATGCCTAGATTTATTTTACCAACATCGTGTTGATCCAAATGTGCCAATAGAAGATGTTGCTGGCGCGGTCAAGGATTTAATTCAAGCTGGCAAGGTGAAGCATTTCGGGCTTTCCGAAGCTAATGCGGAAACCATTCGCAAAGCCCATGCTGTTCAACCTGTAACGGCATTACAAAGTGAATATTCAATTTGGTGGCGTGACATAGAAACCGATATTTTACCAATATGTGAAGAGTTGGGGATTGGTCTGGTTCCTTATAGTCCACTTGGTCGTGGTTATCTTACTGGTACAATTACAAAATCAACGACTTATGACAAAAGTGACTTAAGAAGTCATAACCCGCGTTTCACAGCTGAAGCGATAGATGCCAATCAGGTCGTGGTGGATCTATTAGTTCAAATTGGTCTCAAGCACGAGGCAACCCCTGCTCAAGTTGCTTTGGCTTGGCTATTAGCGCAAAAACCATGGATTGTTCCGATTCCTGGTTCACGTAATCTTTCCCGACTTCAAGAAAACCTGGCTGCGGCTGACCTGGTGTTGAGTAATCGCGATTTAGATGAAATCGCTACCGCTATGGCGAACATTGAAGTGGTTGGTCATCGTTATTAAAAACAATGTCGGCATTTCGTACAAAACCGATGGTTAGATGATCATCGGTTTTATTTTTCAGGGCAAATGGGTTTTGCGTGTCCTGACAGAAAACCTCATCGATAGATACAAGGTGTAATAAAAATGAAAATTGGACGTTCAATATATTTGGGAATACTAGGTGCTTTATTCAGCACTTCAATCAATGCGCAAGAGGCGGGATCAGAAATGTCCGATGACCAGACTGAAATTACTTTGACCACGAAAAACACGGTTATTACAGCAACTTTAGATAATAGCCAGGCAAGCAGAGGATTTATCGCAACTTTACCAAGAACAATGTCGATGAATCGTTACGGTGACCGAGAATATTACGGCAAAGTGGGAAAATCGATAGCTGAAAATGGTTTGAAAATCAATGAATATGAAAATGGAGATGTTACTTACTATGCAGCTGGACGCTCATTTGCCATTTTTTATGCTAAAGCTGGAGAGTCAAGTCAATCGGGATTGATTCGTAAGGGTAAAATAACGTCAAACCTGCAAGATTTTGAAAATTTAGACAATACAGTTGAAATGAAAATTGAAGTTGTAGAGTAATTGAGTTTTCGCAATATCAGAACATTTATAGCAAAACTTAGGCAGAGTAAAAATTTGATCATGGTTACTATTATTCCTATGCCAGCAGCTCAGATGAGATGAATAGGCAAAAATTAGGTTAACACCTTGAATTTAATATAAGTAATAGGATTAATAATATGACTTCAGCATTAGAACAACGCATTCAACTAATTGAAGATCAAATAGCGATTAAAGGAATTGTTGATACTTTCTCAAATCTGGCTGATGTGAAAGATATCGATACACAGATGACACTTTTTTCCGATGATGCCGTGGTTGAGACTTATTTTGGCGACACTCTTTTCGCATCAATGAAAGGTCGAAAAGAAATAGGATCGGTATTTTCAAATTTCATTGCGAATTTTGAAATTATGTACCATATGAATGGTCAGTGTGTTGTCGAGGTGGACGGTGATACGGCAACGTCAGAGCATTACTGCATTGTACTATTGGTTTCTGATGACCAAGGCAAAAAAATGCAAAACTTTAATGGTGTTACTTACCGTGATGAGTATGCTCGTGTTGATGGAAAGTGGTTGATCACCAAACGTGTATCGAAGTTTGTATGGCGTAACATCAGTGATATGGTCGTTCCCGCCTAATTACTACAAATAGTTATATCCAACAGCGTAGTTCAAATTATGCATGTCGAGGCATGCCAATATCGGAATGGTAGCTAATTGGTTGCAACTAAATTTTTCAATAGAAAGGATACACATTTATGCAAACGGTAAAATTGAATAATGGCATTGAAATGCCAATCATGGGTTTTGGTGTTTATCAGATAAGTGAACCACAACAATGTGAGCAAGCCGTTACTGATGCCATTGATGTTGGATATCGCTTAATTGATACCGCAGCCGCATATATGAATGAAACTCAAGTTGGCAATGCGGTTAAAGCAACGGGTATTAATCGAGATGAGCTGTTTATTACGACTAAGCTGTGGATCCAAGATGTGAATTATGAAGGTACTAAAGCGCAGTTCGAACGTTCTTTAATGCGTATTCCGGAGCAATCCAGCCACCGATTCCGGGATTGTCCGGACACCATTTCCGGGATAAACCAGCCATTTTTCGCACTCACTCCGGAATCAGTGTCCGGTTAAGCGGAAACCCTGTCCGGTTACTCCGGAATATTCCTCTTTTCTCTTTTAAATCAATCACTCACTATTCTTGCTATACATCTTAACGTAACAAGGAAGTGATAATGCCGAAAAAGAGAACATCTATGACAAACATCAAAGAGGTATTACGCCTTAAATACGAGTGCAATCTGTCGATCAGAAAGATCGCATCCTGCTCGAAAGTCAGTAAGCGCGTCATAACCCCCACATTCTAATCAATCTCGGTACGCCCTAAGATCAAACCTCATACTACAAGGAGATCTGAAATGGCAAAACGGCGTACCGACCAAGAATGGCAATCGCTTATCGAGCAATCTGTATCGAGTTCATTATCTACACTCGCATTTTGTAAGCTCAATGAACTCAATCCCTCAACGTTCTATGCCAAGCGCCAGCAACTCAGTAACACTGGCGCATCTCAAGGCTTTGTTAGAGCTGAAGTCGTCGAAAAAACAACTCGGTATCAGGCCCAAGTGGCAACGGCCAACATGACACTGTTCGTCAATAATATCGAACTGCGCATTCCCCAAGGCACGCCAGCAAATTACCTGGCTGAACTCATTGGTGCGCTGTCATGAAACGCATGCTCAGCGCTCCAGAGATTTATCTGTATCGTGATAGTGTCGATTTTAGAAAGTCCATCAACGGCCTTGCCGCGATTATCGAAAGTGACACCAATTTACCGTTAGTCAGTGGCGCACTGTTCCTGTTCACCAACAAACAACGCGACAAAGTCAAAGCGTTGTACTGGGATAAAACGGGCTTTGCTCTTTGGTACAAACGCCTTGAAAAAGCGAAGTACAAGTGGCCATCAAAAGAGAAAAATGAAGTGTTTACCCTGACTCCATTCGAGCTTGATAGACTGCTTTCAGGCTTCACAATTATCGGCCATAAACCCGTTCCAATCCGCAATTTTACAATGACTTAATCGATAATAAAGCGTTATCTACCAAGCGTTAACGGCAAGATTTTAGTATAATAAATGCCATGAGAAAGACGCCAAATATCAACCCAGAAAGCCAAGATGTTGCCGAGCTACAAGCTATGGTGAAAGCGCTGATGGCGTCGCAAAAACAGAAAGAATCTGAGTGGAAACAAGAGCGTCAATCGCTACTTGAACAACTCAAGCTTGCCTTCGACCGTCAGTTCGCTAAACGCTCGGAGGCGTTAAAGCCTTACGATGAATCTCAAGGTGACCTCTTCAATGAAGTAGAATGTGAAGCCGCTAAAGAAGAAGAGGTTGAGGTCACGACGACCACCACAACGAAGAAACGCGGTAAACGCAAACCACTTCCAAAGACCTTGCCGCGTGAGGTTATAGAACTCGATTTAGACAACCATGAAAAACAGTGCACTTGCTGCCAGCATAGTCTGCATAAAATCGGTGAAGACCGCAGTGAAAAGCTGGAGTTCACACCAGCCGTACTCAAAGTGCTGGAATATGTTCGTCCTAAATATGCTTGCCGCCAGTGCGAGCAAACTGAAGACAAAAATCGCATCGTTCAAAAGCCAGCGCCGCAAAGCATTATCCCTAAAAGCTTCGCGACAGAAAGCTTACTTGCCAATATCATCCTTGGCAAATACCAATACGCGATGCCACTTTATCGTCAAGAGTCGCTGTTTACGCAATCGGGTATCGAACTATCACGAACCACCATGGCAAGGTGGATTATCCAAGTCAGTGAGAAGTTCGCTCCACTTTACTCGGCCTTGAAAGCGCACCTACTAGAGCAAGTGGTGGTTCAGGCGGATGAAACGCCACTCAATGTGCTCAAGGAAGACAAACAGTGTTATATGTGGCTTTACTGCTCGGGCGCAGACTCGCCGGATGCTGCGCTACCGAATGTGAAAAATATCGCCTTGTACGACTATCAAAACAGTCGTACAAGGTCGTACCCTATTGCCTTCTTGGGGGACTATAGTGGTTATCTGCAAACCGATGGTTATGGTGCGTATGATGGTCTTCACCAAGTGACCAATGTCGGTTGCTTGGCCCATGCTCGGCGCAAGTTCATGGAGGCGAAGAAGCTGCAAGGCAAAGGAAAGTCGGGTAAAGCGGATAAAGCGCTGGCCAAAATCCAGAAGCTCTATGGAATAGAATCACGCTTAAAAGGTGAGTCTGCTGAAAGACGAAAAGTAGAACGTCAAAAATATGCTAAACCGATACTGGACGAGTTGTACGAGTGGATGACGACTCAACAAGTGATAGAGTCTAGCCCGCTGGGTAAAGCGATAAAATACACGCTCGGCCAATGGCCGAAGCTCATCCGCTATATCGATGACGGTCACTTATCGATAGACAATAACCGAGCTGAGCGCGCAATAAAACCGCTGGTCATTGGTAGGAAGAACTGGTTGTTCTCGACCAATCCTAACGGAGCTGAAGCGAGCGCAATGATTTACAGTATCGTCGAGACTGCGAAAGCTAATGGGCTTATCCTCTACGACTATATGGTCAAATGCATGAAAGAGCTGGCAAAAGCTGAGCCAGATATCGATGCACTCCTACCTTGGAACTTCAAACACTAACAATATCGCCCGTGGGTTCATGGGGCGCATACGTAGTAATCACCGATAGCTTCATGTACACCTCCCGCTTTTACGCTGGCAGGCAGTTCATATGGGGTATCTTTAGGCTTAGGGTACATAAGGGCTGAGGTAATGAGTCTCAGGCCTTACCATAGTGCTTGGTCCCAAATTATTGGAAGTGAGAATCATATTAGTTGCTCATAAAGAGCATCCTGTTTTTCTCCATCATTCCCGACAGATTTCGAGAACGGAATTACAAAAATATAAAGAAATTCATTATCAGCGTCCAGGGAAAACAGTTGAAATTTTAGGTAATACTCAACGCCAGTTATGGGTTGTCAACTCTGTAGAATCAGCTGTTGCGGCTATTAGAGCGAAGATGTGCTTTGGTGCCATACCTGAACATAGTGTGAGCCATTTATTAGTAAGTGGAGAATTAAAACAAATTGAAATTCCGTATGCCGAGTGCAGCATTCCACTATACCTTGTGGTTAGAAACAGCCCGACATTGGGTGAAGCTACAGAATATCTAGCATCACTTGTGCTTGAATGTTGTAAATAAAGAATATCCAAAACCAGATATTGATGGCTCAAGATTTTAGTAAAAACTGGGGCAGTCTCCCTGTTTGGTCGCATCTCCTACACCAAGGCTGGTGCGGGTATAACGTCCGGACTGATCACTTAAGATATCGATGATCAATTGAACCACGGCTTCTCTGGTGACTTCGGTGCCTTTAAATAACTCACCTTTGTGGGTGATATCATAGTTGCGATTGGATGAGTTGTTATACAACCAAGTTAACCGCAACATAGTATAGTCAAGTTCCGACTGTTCGAATACAGTGACAGAATCAGCTTGTGCCTGGATTCGGAGTTTCCCTACCATACGCGTGTTCCACCGACCAAAGGCACCTTCAACTTCACCGTAAATACCCAAAATTGTTGCGCCAATAATTTTATTTACCTTGTTTGCTTCCATCGCAGTTCGAATCAACTGTGATTCGCGTGCCTTACCCATGCTATTTAAATAAACCGCATCGATATTTTTCATCGCATCATTTAGTAGCGTAGGTTCAGAAAAATAACCATTAATTAATGTTACTCTGTTGCTGCTGATATTTTTCAATCGCTGAGTTGCATGACGTGCTAACAGTACCAATTCAGTATCGGTTTCTTTTAGCAGCCTGGTAATGAGCAGACGGCTGATTTGTCCCGCTGCGCCTAAGATAAGTAATCTCATTTGATCTCCGGAATGTTTAAACTGTTTAATTGGTGATAATGTTTTAACGCCTCTAATGCCAGTTGATGATCTTCATGAGGACGTAGGCCTGTGACCGTTAGTGAACCGGTTATATTGTTTTGTACTCGAATTGGAATACTTCCCCCGCAAACAGCATAGGAGAGATCTTTGATCATATTTGAATAAACATCCGGATCATGAATACTGTCAAGAAACGCAAAATACGAACTGGT
The DNA here is from genome assembly GCA_963666615.1 of uncultured Vibrio sp. Taxonomy (GTDB): domain Bacteria; phylum Pseudomonadota; class Gammaproteobacteria; order Enterobacterales; family Vibrionaceae; genus Vibrio. The sequence goes on along the minus strand of OY762907.1, from coordinate 1,279,062 downwards.
ACAACATGCTTGAGTAACGCGTTCTTTACGTTCAAGCCAGTTGATGCTGCAATTATTTAAGCCTTGCATCAGATACTGAAATACTAAGGTGTTGTTTAACGTAATACGAAAGGCGATAGGGCGGTCATAGCAGTCAGCCTGCTCAAGGAGCAGGTGACTTATCTGTAGAGCATCGCGATGGGTGAACGTCTCAAAAGAAAGTTCTTGCTCTTCACCGAGCAACAGCGTTTTATTCGGATGATTTCCCTTATCAACGAAATATTGATAATAGTTATCCATTTATGGCCTCTGAATTAACGGTAACCGACGATTTTGTGCGGGACGTAGGCCGCTTCCAGATAAGCAATATCTTCAGCCGCCAATCTCAGCTCTAAAGCACCGATAGCATCATCAATATAGTGAGGCTTAGTCGCGCCAATTAACGGTGACGTTACGTAGGATTTGCTAAGTACCCACGCTAATGCAACCTGACCGCGAGTTACACCAAGTTTTTCGGCAATCTGGTGTACTCTGTGGATCACTTCAAGGTCCGCTTCCATTGCATATTGTGGTTGTTCACTGCCTAATGACTCCTGTTTAGAACGTGCGGTAACCGAGTCAAGATCACGAGTCAGACGGCCTTGAGCTAATGGTGACCATGGTGTCATGGCAATCTCTTGGTCTTTAAGCAGATGAACCATCTCACGTTCTTCTTCGCGATAGACCAAATTGTATAAATTCTGCATTGAAACAAATTTAGCCCAGCCGTTTTTCTCAGCAACGGCATTCGCTTGCATTAGTTGCCATGAGTGCATCGAAGAAGCGCCGAGATAGCGTACTTTGCCGTTACGTACCAGATCATTGAGAGCACACATGGTTTCTTCAATCGGTGTGTTGTAATCCCAACGATGGATAATATAGAGATCAAGATAATCGGTTTGTAATCGTGCCAGAGACTTGTCGATCTCCGTCATAATCGTCTTACGCGAAAGACCTTTAGAATTAGGCCCTTCGTGCATAGGGAAATACAATTTAGAAGCAAGAACAATCTCTTCACGGTGAGCTAATTCTTTCAATATTTTACCAACAATCTCTTCGCTGGAGCCGAGAGAATAATAGTTAGCTGTATCGAAGAAATTAATTCCGGCATCTAGTGCGTGTTTTATGATCACTTTAGAATCAGCCTCATTGAGTGACCACTGTTCACGACCTTGCCCTGGTTCGCCAAATCCCATGCATCCGAGACAGAGGCGTGATACATCCAGACCTGTATTACCTAATTTTACGTATTCCATTTTCTACCTTTATGTTTCAAATTTTAGTAACTATTCGAATCTTGCTATTTATGTATTAATTTAAGGTACCCGTTCGATAAGATATAGTGGGTTAATTGACTAATGGTTATGAATTTAAATCATTAATGTACCATAGACTGAACCTTAAGCATTAAGTCCCGCATAAATGCCATCTAATGTGATGTTTTTCTTCGACTTTCTCTGAGTGGACTTGCTAGCGTTTTTTAATATATAACTCGTTGCCCACGCGAGTTTTTCGCCTATTTCTGACCATGCCTTGTGGCTTATACACTCAAATATTGGTAACAGCCACACATCTACATTCTTTGCTGCTTTTAACAGCGATACCCCAGGCATTATCTGCAGGGCGGTACTACGCCGGATGATCAGCGCGAGTAAACTTGCCCAAATCAGTCCCTCTACGATTGCTTTTTGAGCGGTGACTGTAGTGGTACATTGAATTTGGCCACCTGAATAGAGGTGTTAAGATACACCTCTCTTGAACATTCACCTTTTGTCTATCCACATTGGCATCCCTGATCAGAATGCAATGCCACTTTGTCCTGAATTCGTCTTTTCTGTACTGCAAGCCGTAACACTATCATTGTTAATTCGCTGGTAGGTTTATCTGAAAATGCCCAACATATTGGATAACGATGCTGTTTAGGGCGCTTGGCAACGAGATTCAACCGTTTCATCCAACGAAGAACCTTCTTCAGGTTTAGTGCGATTTGTGGTTGTTCATTTCCATAGCGAAGAAGGCTGACGCTTTTTTTAATAGCTGGTTATCACTCTGAAGCTGCTTAACCTGTTTTTCCAGCTCTTGAATTCGTTGTTGTTCCGGAGTGAGTGCAGCAGGTTTCGGAGTTTCTCCTCGCTGCTCTTTGCGATATTGTGTAATCCAGCGTTGAATCGAAGATAATCCCACACCCATAGCTTGAGCTGCGTCTATATGTTTGTGACCGTGAACGACAACAAGTTCGACACATTCACGCTTAAATTCTGAAGAAATAGGTTTTGGCATTTTGACTTCATTAGTTGTATCGAATAATACCTCTAACTAGGTCTCCAAGATAAGTCTACCGTTACAATATTAAACTGGAATCTTTCCTTGGTTTGCAAATTCAGCAGTTTGTTCCAAACACTTTGAAATTGATAAAAGTTTGAGCTATATCTCAGGTTGATTAAAAAGTGGCTAAATTTGTGTTTACATAATGATACAGGAGCGATTGAATAATAACTGACCTGTAGTTCTTTTATTTAAATTAGTCAGTTAGGGTGGTTTTATCGTTACGCACACATTGAAAATTACAGACCTGAATCTCCTGTCTCCTCGATTGTATGACACAATGCCGGGCCATATATTATGCTGCTTGCATAGAGATAAAGGAGAGGTATTTCTTTCATTGCTTATCCAATCGATTTCTCCGCTCAAAGTTTATCGTATTAAACGAAAATACCACCCAGTCGAACATCTCGATGAATTGCATTTCATACGCAGTGTTGCTCCAGAAACCTCTATTGACGTTTTTGAAGTGGCTGTGGCTAAAAATGAAAATGAAATCGATCTAGCGATATGTCAGCGTTACTACCTGAGTTGTTTGACTAACCGAAATTGCAATGACTTGTATGGGTTAGAGGCTAGGTGGGAGCGTGAATTTGGCTATTCACCACAGTTAACTCAGAAAAAATATGCGTCTATGTTACGCTGTAACAGGGCTTCGTTAAATCGTCGTCGTAAGGCATTGGATAAAGAAGGACACAAAAGCAATACTAAATCTAATTCTCTGGAACAACATATTGACCCATTAGATACGCCATTCTCCCTAGCTGATGCAACCAAAGATATTCCTCCAAACGAGGGATACTGATGTCAGCGATGAAACGGGTATTTATCACTAAGCAACTTCCCGCCGATGTTGATGAATGTGGGTTTTATGAGTATCTCTTCCCTGATAGTCAGGACTTCGGGAGTGAATTCAGTTCTCCGCTAGCTGATGGCAATTGGATACACAGCGTTGCTGATTTGTGGTCAATCTGCCCGTTGCCTCCATCTCCCCCCTATCTAAGTGTTGCGATTGATAGCATTCGCCGCTGGTTCGATATTCTGGTTCATTTCTATGAAATTGATGGTAATACGTTGGGCAAACGGCGAGTGAGTCACGTTCACCGCTTACTCAATGATATTGAAACGTTTGCTCATCTGTCTGAACCTGTGGTGCAATTTGAGTCTGATGAGGTAGCGTTACCAGCCCGCCGGACACAACTGCGTGATTATTTAACACAGTTTCCGCTGTATTCGACATTACTTCTCATCGAATCCGTTGATGATGAGCAAAAGCAATTTTGGTTGTGGCTCCTTGTGAGATTGCGTGAAGCTAATGGTGAGATCAGTTATGAAGCCTGTTTACAGTTCGACCGCCTCCGAGAACGGTATCAAGAGCGGGTATTGCCTTGCAGTGTGCTGTATTTACAAGAATGTACACTGTCGGAATTGCGTTCAGGATTGATTGGGAACGAAGAGTTTTATGTTCTGGTTCCGTATTTAAAATCGGCGATGAAAAAGCGCAAACAGATCTCCTTTCCCTATCGCAGTGATAACGAGCATAAAACAAAATTGACGCTGGAAGATGGAGAAGAAGTCACTATTACGACCCCAACAGATCTCGAAGGTAACGAGCAGCTATCTTATATCGAACGCGAGATAGTGCAACATCAGCCGGAATTGACACACAAGCAGGCCAAACGACACTTTCAACTGAAAAAGGCCGGAATGGCGCGAGCCATTCACAGGGCGAATTTACGTTTACCTATGTCAAATGAGGCATTAACCCCCGCAGAGTTGTCGGCTTGGATTCAATTTCATTGTCCAGAATTATTGGCCGGCAATTTCGTTGGTATTGACACCGAGGAACGACCGCACTGGTGTGTGTTGTTTTTGAGTATGCTAGGAATAACCGATTTTGACCTCATCTGTCTAAACCACAGTGCGCGAGGGCAGCTAAATATCAAGCCGCCGTGTCTGGTTTATGAGCTGGATCGATCCGAGCATTGTACATCGTACCTTGTTTTGCCAACGGACATATTTAAAGGTAAAACGCCAGACAAACCGGGGACTCACTATTATTCAGCGCAGGCCAGTGTAGAAGTGATCTTACCCTGGCCGATTCAATCCCTACTGAATTATATTCTACGGTCACGGTTATCGAATCAGCGCCACAATAAACCACTCAAAGAGGTGTTGAACGTCACCCCCCATGCTCATCAACAGTGGCTCAGGGATAAAATTGCGTTTAGCAAAATGCAGTTTGCGTTTAACGTGACACCCGCTTCTATCTCCCGTGCTTTTTTTCATTTTAGTTATCAACAATTCCCGACGATTTTTGTCGATTATTTAAATACGCGAGGTAGCGTTCAGGCGCATTATGTTAATGTCGAGTCCTCCGAATTATCCGCGACATTACACGATCACTGGCGTGATTTTTTAATGGCGATGAATTTTACCTCGGCACTGGGGTGGGATAGTGAAACGTCTTTTGTTCATTCTCCGGTCGCTACCTTTCATGGTCAGATTGGATCGGAAATTACGCTGAGAGAGGAAGTGTTGGTTAAAGCGCTTGACGCATTACTCTCGCCATTAGATGACGATTCTCGTGCCATACCGAGCGATTGCCAGCAGCAAGTCAAAGCCATTGAGCGAATCGTGCTGTATTTGCATATCCGAAGTGCCATTGAACTGGCGTTGCGTCCGGTCAACGAGCCATATCCTGATGCCCCTTTTTGTGCGTGCGAAAACGGGGTGTGGACAGTCGCCGACAAACGTAGCCATCATAAGGATGAAAGACGACTGTTAGTTCTGAGTCCAGCTTTAGCTCAACTATTGACTCAGTATCAACGTTGGGCATTGGCGATGAGTTCGACCTATTACCTGGAAAATCGCGCAGCATTAATGCTGTTTGATGGCAAACAGTGGCTGCCACTTAATCGCAAGCAGGTGCAACAGCTATTAAACCAGTATCTTGATGGAATCGACGTTGGTTGTTTTCGTCATCTATCGGCTCACCTGGTAATCGATGAAGCTCTACTTACGGGGAATGATTTTGACCAAACTGAGCTTAATGTACGGATGAATCATTTCCAACGTGGTCAGAATCCTCTGACTTCCTATTCTTTGCTGTCTGTTTCTGAATTGGTTAAACAGCAGCAAGCCATGCAGCGCCGACAGCATGAGGGAAAGGCAGGCGATGCGATTGCTTTTCTATGTTCGGAGTTCCTGCGGTGCGATGAAATATTGTTATCGTTTTTAATTCGGTGGGAAAAGAGCGGAGTGCGAGTAAATGGATAAAGAGTGCGAGGATTGGATCCACCATTTTGAGTCGGAGCTGGCGATGAGCTCTAAGGCATTTCGAGAAGCCGTAACTACGGTGGTGAGCAGAATTCATCAGTACAGTCCTGGTTTGCTTAAGACAAGAACATTAACCAATGATGCCGCTTTTTCTTCTGCAGCAAAACCATTGTCACTCCAGGCAGAAACGGCCGTAGAGCTTGAGGTTACCGAGCGTATTTTACGCGGCTTGTTCGACTATCACAGTGAACGCCGGCCATCGCTTGCTGCTCCCCGCAGTTTTTCACCGTTAGCGGCATCGATGCCGCTGATTAACTCGAATAGCACGCCGATTGGTATCGTTGAATACCTGGTGTCATCGATGTATGGTCATCGTGAAAGCACAGATGAGTTGGGGCGCACTTTACTCATTATTGCGCATCGTACCGGTCTTAGTCGAGTTGCAGAATTGGATGAATTACTCTCTATTTCGCTCAGTGAGTATCTTGTACTGACCGATCAGCAATTGGTCAGTGTGTATTTGCCCAAACTCCATCGTAGGGTGTATCTATTCTGTGAATCGATTCTGGCAATCCATTGGGTTTTAAGTCAGGACGAATGGATGACCCGAAACAGCAAAACACGCATTAAAAAAATTAGGCAGGCAATATCCGGATGGTTAACTGACGCTGGCAACAGATGTACGAACCGACACTTAAGCCATGCAATTATGAATATGTCGGTATCCGAGGCACTGAAAAATATCGGTTTATTAGATAGTGCCATCGGATTGCAACATGCGTGGCCAGATAACTACGCGCTAGATGATGTGTCTTTGGTCAGTGCATTCACCGGGCGCTGTATTGGGCAAGGCGATAAGCTGGCCGGTGGAAGCTCCCGATTATGGAATGATGAAAGTTTCGCCTTTGGTGAATGTGATGACATGGCGCCGGAACAACGCTACCGTCAACGTGGTGAGGAATCTGAAGCGCATCGCCAGTTGCGACAAGTTTTGTCAGATTTTAAGAAAGCGGATCCAAAAGAACATCGCAATACCCAAGCATATCGACATACCAAAGAATCGTTAATTAAACTGTGTGAGCAATCCTTACCTTGGCAAAGTGCACTCGTTATACGATGGATCACTGCATTATTTGTTCATGGAACACCCTGGAAAGAGCGGCTCGCGGTCGGGTCGCTGCTGACCTATCACTCAACGTTAAATACGTTTATACAAGTCGCTTGGAGTGATGTTGAACTGACGGACATATCGCAGGAAGAGTTTGAAGAGGCTTGTCAGGCAGGGCTTGATCACTTTGAGCAGGCCGGTACCCAGTATACGGTTGCCCGGTTTTTACGTTATTGTCAGCAGTATGCAACGTTTCCTAAGATTGATCTCGACATTTTTACTACCATCGCCAGTGATGGTGTGGTTAGAGCGCACTACATTGCGCCCGCTATATTCGATCGGATGTGTCGCAAATTTTGTGCAGGGAAAGGCTATTACGAGAAAAAAATCGTTCTGTTGATGCAGCTATGCTATTACGCCGGGTTACGAGAGGATGAGGCGTTATCATTACGTTGTAGTGATATCGATTTTGATACCGGAATGATTTACATCACGTCAGAAAAGAAACGTAAAACCCCTCATGCGGTCAGGAAAATTCCGCTGGCGCTGCTGCCCGAATTGGTATTACGTCATCTCGCTCAGGAAATTGATGAGCAGTTACTCCGAAGCGAACGAGTGCCTCAGGAGTCGGTGCTGCTGTTTACGGACTGGGCATATGCTGAGTTAGAAAACCAGTTTATTGACTTTCTGCGTAATGCAACCCAGTTGTTCACCATCGTGACGCATTCACTACGCCATTGCGCAGCAATGAACTGGGCTATTTTATTGGCCTATATTGCGTTTGATTTGCCATTCACAACGCCATACTACATGTTAGATCATGAGATATTCAGCGAGGCTCATCGTCAACGCATTGTGAAATTGTTTGCGATAAGTGGTCGGTCACTAAAACCTTACTTCCCAGTATTAGAGTGGGTGAGTCAAAAAATGGGGCATTCTGGTCCGGCAACCACTTTTGCTGTGTATTTGCACCTGATGGATTGGTTATCTCTGATCATCACGAATCAATCACCACTCATTGCCAAATCGTTGGTTCGCCAATGGGTGTCGGCCAATAGCTATGGTTTTACCCGGCAACGGCATTTGTTTGATGAGGAAAACGATTATTCGCTCATGGGAAAACTGCAGTCGCAATGTGTGATGGAATTTGCTACGCGGGCATTCAAATCAGCACGGCATGTCCAAACGGTTCAAGTATCTTCTGAGAAAGATAAAGCTTCGTCTCAAGTATTGAGTTTTTCCCATTTTATCGATGAGATCAGCAAACAATATCAAGGTGCCAGTGATAATGAGAAATATCCACAATTCATACATTGGCTGAAATCGAACGATAGCCTGCCGCCACAGTTGGTGATCCACCCGGGCCAAGAGTTTGCATGGCTACGACTGTGTCAGGCTGTCGATGTTTGGATACATCGAAAAGATGCTCATTTAATGAAGCTATATAAGGCATTTCAGTGTTTGTCGAGATTGATGGAACACGATAAGGATATTTCTCGCTACCGTGATTTGGTACGCGTCATTACTGCGTATAAGGCACTGAACCTCAGTGCATTGACCATGAAAATTGATGGTAAAGCCGACTCGAAGATTGTAAAGCACTGGTTGGATTATATGGATAAAAACCATGTTAAAAGTTTTTTGATTGATTCTGAGTCAAAAACGTCTGCGAATGTTCGGCCGTATCAAATGCGCTGGGCTCTATGGCAGAACATTAAAGAGATTATTCAGTTGCTCATTTTGTATCTTGATTACGTGTCTAAATCTCGTGCTCGTTCCAGTATGGAACCATGGCAACTTATACCTACCCAGGAACAATGAGGTGAATACAGATGGATACCAGCATCAACGTGTTATTGGCTCCTGGTGGTCGAACTAAACTGATTAAATTTATTGCGGAAGCGATTGTTGATCGAGAACATCCTGATGTCGCGTTCGTTATTGATAGCAAACGAATGAGTGTCACCATATCCAATCACATTTCGGCTGAGGGGAATACGTACTTGTCGTATGAGTGGGATATCTTGAAAGTTGATGCTGATGTATATCGTGAGCTGGCTATTCCAGCTAAGGGGTTCTCCAACATTCTGGAAAAACTGGATTCGACGCGTTCAATCTTGTTGTCTGTTTCAGCGAGGAATGTGATTACGATTGCCAACTTTGAAGATACGAAACCCCAGCTATCGTTATTTGATCATACGGAAATTAACCTAGCTGATCGTGACTTACGTGTGGTCCATCATTCCATCGAAGCTAAAGCATCGGTCTATCTGGGTGAGTACACACTTGAGCTGAAACCCGCTCGCGCCAAATTTCAATTGCGGGTAGGGCAATTGGCGCAGCAGTTAGCTTTGATCACGAATTTAAGAAAAGAGAAAGGTAATGAATCAAGCCAGCATCAGTTTGTGATGTCTTTGTCTCCTCAAAGAGGTGGTAAATGTGAATTTACAGTGACGGCGACCAGAAATCACTGGTTTTGCCTACTATCATGTGAGGTTGATCCGGAAATCGTTGACGGTATTGAAGTGGGGATCAGTATTACTCGCCTGACTATGATGTCGGGCTTACTCAGCCGTGTAAATGGGGATATTACGGTAGAGTTCCGCGACAATCATGTGGTTTTTTCTAAAGATAAATGGTTATGTTCGTTCATTACTGACCGTGTTAACCAAGATACTAAAGTGTTGAGTAGCGCCGCGAGAAATATGTCGATAGATGAGTTTTTTCCGGTACCAAAGATCGATCTTCTGGATTTTCTACCCAAGATTAATACGGTGGATGATGATAAGCAGGGCCGTTTAAAATTGCTGTGTCATTCAAGCGACTTACTGAATTTATGTGTAAAACAAGATCAAACCGAATCAGGAGTGACGATTCCGATGGTATTTCCTATTTTTGAACGCAATGATGCGTTATCCCTTAGCTTGTGGGCATTGCAAACCCTATTGGGTTATTTTCCGTCAAAGCTCTTATGGAAATACGATCGTCAACGGGCTCGGATAATATTCACGGATGAAATGCGGAGTGATCATATTGTACTGCAGGTAAAAAATGACCATCGGTAATGCGGAATTTCCCTTGAGTTGATTTATCTGGCTGGTTTGTCTAAGTCTCAAAATATATTTGCAGATCCTCAAATATGGGGTTTGGCACTCGCCTGAAGCTAAACTCCCTGACATGAAAAATATCGTCTTGTTCGACTATCAAAACAGTCGCGCGAGAGTTTGTCCCGTGGACTTCCTGGGCAATACCGGCCGGATCATTGGCTAACAGCGTTTATTTATTACACCTTAAAAGAGATTGACAGAACCCCGAGAACATCTTTCAGCTTTTCTAGGGCCTGTGTATGCCTGCCATCAAATTGATTTGTTTCCATTTGATGGCAGGAAGCTCGCTGACTCCATTCAAGCCGAGTATAGACCAGTCGGGCTCTCGATTTTTAAAGGATAGCAAAAAAGACTTTTCACTATTGGTCAGTCCTTGGTGAATGAGGTCTACTAGTCGCACCCTTACGGATTCCAGTTCCTCCAACGGGACATCCGTCTCGGCCATGTTGGTAAATTCACCTTCATAGGTGGCAGTAATATCCTTAAATTGCGGACTGAGCAATTCAGCCATTGGCCGATTATGGCTTGATAAATAAACGAGTAATGCTTTACGAATTTCATCCGTTAGCCCTTCATTCTCCAAAAGCCACTTAACATCAAATAAGTCTCTTGGATGCTGTCTATCCAATGCTGCACATATCTTTCCTGCATACAGATCAGCTAGATCAACAACAGGCATTTCAACATAACCAAATTCGTCTTCTACGGCTGGGCAAACTTCCATTAACTTTGGTTCATAAACAGTACCGCGCAATACAGGTGATAGCTCGACTTTGATCTGCACACCGTTGCGAGCAACGATCAACCTCAGAGCATAGCGTTTTGAGCGATAGGCTTCCGTTAGCTCGACGCCTTTAAACGCTATTTTAAAATCCGCGCTAATAACATCAAGAGCATCACAGATTTCCTGCAAGGCATCATCACGGTTCTTCATTGGCAGATACACCAAATCAATATCGACCGATAAACGAGGAAAGTCTCTGACAAATAAATTGATTGCTGTACCACCTTTGAGGGCAAAGCATTTCTGTTTGGCAACGAAAGGCAATACCTGTATCAAAAGCTGTACTTGTTTGTAATAAATACTGTTTCTATCCATCGCTGAACTTATCCTTTACTTCAAAGCCATATGCTGAGGTACAGTTATCAGATACTCTGTATCCAGCTTCCCACCTTTAGCAACAACACGTTTACCTGAGCCTAAATCGTAATTTTCTACATTTAACTTATCAAACCAAGGATAAGCTTGGCGTTTTGCAAGCCAAAAGAATAAGCGTTTGGCCTTGACGCTTTTACACGCTTTTAAGAGCGCATCAAGCTTTCTTGGAGATAAATTCACCAACCCCTGCATTAGCTCATCGGCATGTTCAAATGACACACTTTCAGGCAAATCAATCAACACTTCCAATATGGCTTTTTCTGGACATGAAAAATATACAGGTGGTAATTGCTCCCCCCATTCATGCGCTTTAACGAACGCTCTATCTTTGGATAAGCTATCAGGCCAAAGTTTACTTGTACTATGTCCTTCCAACTTAATTGGTAATGACAGTCTCGCAAGCCAGGAAGGAAGCTTTCTCGTTGCATATAAATGAATATGAGGTGTACTTCCTAATGACAAATATTGCGACAAACCAGATATGGACAAAGCTGACAATCCACCGACCACGACAGGCGGAAGTTGTTCATCGACACTTTTTTCCATCATACGCTGCATTGAAGCTACTACGCCTTCCCAAGTGACTGCTCGGGAATACTGGCTGTAAACACCTGTAGCTAGTAGCAACAACGTATCGGTTTTGACAGCGTTATCTAACGCATGAGCACTCAAGCCTTGCTCTGAAAGCCACTTCTTTGTAGCTAACATGCCATAAGGTAAAAGAGTTGTAAGAAACTGTTTATAAGACTCTTTCACCGTTTCGCGCTGGGAATGACTAACCATTTCTAAACACCAAACCCTTTCTCTAGTTTATCTCTTTTACAGGCCAACACTTTCCTTCCGACATCATTCTTTAGGCTGTTCGTTATTACGTTTCTTATAAGTTGAGCTACCGTGAAACCGACTCAATGAGCCGGGGATAAAATAAAAAGCAATCAGAAACTTAACTATATGCTTGGTAAGCTTTCGCTAGTTTATCCAAAAATTCGCGTAGCTTTTGGTTCATCTCATCATAATCAAGATTCAGTAGTACTTGGGGCTCATTAACGAAACGATAGTTTGCTGCCTCGCTGAGATCATCATTTTCGATGAGCGATGCTACAACTTTTTTAGTCAATTCCATGTGACACTGAAAACCAAATACCAAACAGCTATAAGCAACGATTTGTCGAGGACAGCCTGCACTGTACGCAATGACTTTTGCATCTGGAGTCAGTCCCGGCATATCGTTGTGCCAATGGCCCACTTCCAGAACGGTGCCAAAATGGTCAAACAGTGGATGGGTAATGCCATCTTTGGTTAGCGTAATAGGGAACTTACCAACTTCACGCTCAGGGCTATTTTCCGGTAGAGATTCACCGGCATAGACCCGAGAATAAGTCGTTGTGTAACCGCGAGCTTTAGCCCAGGACTCATAAGCTCCCGGAGCTTCAAAATGTTCATGGATGATGAAGTGAATACGCATCTTTTGGCCATTTACCTTTTTGTTTTCTTCTAACAATTGATGTTGGCTTTAAGATAGCTAAGTAGCCCAATACGGCAATGATCAGAAAGTCGAAACTCTTGTCCTCAATTAGTGAAGTAAGTAATGAGCCACTTGTCATATGATAGGAAATAGTGACCAACACCATGATATGCAAAGCTTTATCTAGGAGGAAGGACGGTAGTTTGTTGCCTTTGGAGGATGATACTTTCCATAAATTAATAATAAAGTGAGTAACCGATACTACAATTAAGGCGGCCACCTTCTATTTGTCTCAAAATCTTCACGATCTGTGTTTCAGTATAGCGTGATTTTTTCATAGCGAGTTCACCCTGATTAGCTCAGTTTATTCTGAAGAACTCTAAAATGGTATGCCACTATTTGAGGGGGAGATTACAACGGCAGCATTGAATAACTATATTATTGTGATCGACATGTTTTTTTTACAGGTAAATTTACCTCGTGAAATTCATACGTGTCACATACCTGATATTATATAAGATAATATGTTTTTTATAATTTAATATTAGTTGTATATTATGGAGCATTGTGTGGGTTATATAATGAGTATTAACGATGAAATCGTTAAGGTCTAAAGTTTTTCTTCTATTTATTCTATTTGCAGTAGCGACATTGCTGACATCTTACCTTAGTGTTAATTACGTGGTTAATAATTACATCAGATTAAATTTTTCTGATAATGTAGAAAAGAGTATAAATATCATAAATGCTGAAATTTCAAAAATTGTACTAGATAAAGTGAATATGGCGGAAAGTGCTAATTTTGGCATTATTGGCATAAGAACCACCAAAGAAAAGCTAGGATTTCAGAGTGTTATAAAAGTAATGAACAAGATAGCCTTAAGTGATAAAGGCAGTATGGATAAGGAAAGTATAAAGCATTATACACAATGGGCGAATAGAGTCGAGGATGGGATTACACTCAGTTCCGTATTGGATGAGCAAGGAGAAAAATTTTTAACTATTATAAAAAGGAAGAATAATGTTACGGATTTTTTCATATTGAATTTATCGCTAATTAATGAACTTATTCAAAGATTTTCTTTACCAGGTATGAATCTTGAATTGATAGCATCAGATGGAACTGAAATTGTTTCAGCTAAGACTCCATTAGTTTATGAAAAAGAGAGTAAGTCGGTTACTATTCTGAATAAAGAATGGAAACTTAATGCTTATATTGACCAGGCTTATATACAGCAGGTTACATCTGATATTAATAAACAAATTAGCATTGCACTGGTTATATGCACAATATTGATGTTATCAATCACGGTGCTATTTCTTGTTGTTCAGTTTAAGCCACTTAACCGGTTGCTTATCTTAGTGGAAGGACTAACGCGGGAAAGTGCTGATCTCACTCAAAGGTTAAACATAAGAAGTGGAGATGAAATAGGCAGAATTTCAAAAGCAATAAACCGATTATTCTCTAGTCTACAAAATATTTTTGGAAATATAAGCGAGTCAAACTGCAGCATTAACCATGTTATAGAAAATTTGGATGAGCAATTTACCCGCAACCTTAATGTTGTTCGAGAGCACAATCATAAAAGTAAGCAACTTAGCACTACATTTGAAAAGCTGCTTGAAACTGCTCAGCAGATAGCATCTGACTCCAATGAAACAAGTGACTATACACACAAGGTTAAAGCTCAGATTGAACATTCTTTTCACTTGGGTAAGGAATCGTCCGAAAAAATTTCGGTTCTGAGTAAAAGTGTTGAAGAAATGGTTATCCTGGTGGATAAAGTTACTCATGATACCAATCAGATTACGCAGATATTGGATTTGATCAGAACGATTGCCGATCAAACTAATTTACTGGCACTAAATGCTGCAATTGAAGCTGCAAGAGCTGGAGAATCAGGGAGGGGATTTGCTGTTGTTGCTGATGAGGTTAGGGTTCTTGCATCCAAGACTGGAACTTGCACTAATCGTATTGATGATTTGCTTCAATCGCTTTGCTTTACCTCAGGTAAAATAGGAGGGACAATGGATGAGACTCGTAAGCGTAGCGAGATATGTGTCGGAATGACAAATGATGTACTGAATAAGTTAGCAACGATAACCGATGCGATAGAATCAGTGACAAGCTATAACTCCAATATCCAAAAGACATCAGTAGCCCAAAGTGAAATGATGCTGGAAACCAGTGAAAAAATGGAGAACTTAGCAAGCCTGATCGATGAGATTAATGACAATGAGCGTATTTCTGCTGAAATATCAACATCATTAAAATACGCATTAAATGAATTAAATAGCTCAATAGGTGCTTTTAAATTGCAATAAAGTGTACAAATGATACAACTACTCAGCAGTATATCTTCATGTATTATCTGAATATTAGGGCTAGGATCTTGAAAAAAACACGACCATTCCTCTTCTTATTACTTTCTTCTTTGTCGCTATGTTCATCATTCGCGAAGGCAGAATCTTTGACTGTTTGGGCATGGGATCCCAACTTTAATGTCGCTGCTATGAATGAAGCGGCATACCGTTATAAGCAATCGCATCCAAATTTTGATTTAGCCGTTGTTGACTCAGGTAAAAGCGATATTGAACAAAAGCTTCATATCATGCTTGCATCAGGTATTAAAGATTTATTACCTGATATCGTTCTTATCGATGATTACAACGCACAAAAATATCTACAGGCCTACCCAGGTTCATTTGAGCCTCTACAAGATAGAATAGATTATGATCAGTTTACACCTTATAAAGTAGAAATAATGACACTGAATAAGAATGTATACGGGATTCCTTTTGATTCGGGTGTTGCCGGTATGTTTTATCGGACAGATTACCTTGCACAAGCGGGATTTTCTGATGCAGATCTACAAAACATTACTTGGGAACAATTTATCGAGATAGGTAAAAAGGTCAAAGAAAAAACAGGTAAGCATATGCTAGCGTTAGATATTTCGGACGTTACTCTGCCTCATATCATGATGCAGTCGGGTGGTGATTGGTATTTTGATAAAGATGGGCAACTGAATATCATTGGGAATGAATCGCTCAAAGCAGCATTAAGGATATTGAAAAAAATTAATGAGACGAAGATTGCACGTCCAATATCAGGTTGGTCAGGTTTTGTTGGGAGTTTTAATGCTGGGCAAGTTGCTACGGTTACTTCCGGTGTATGGATCATAGGATCAATTAAGAGTGTTTCCGAGCAGAGTGGTAAGTGGAAAGTTGCCCCAATTCCTAAGTTATCTATTGCTAGTGGCCGGCAAGCATCGAACCAGGGTGGTTCAAGTTGGTATGTTTTGAGCACTAGCCGACATAAATCATCTGCCATTGATTTCTTGGCTACAACTTTTGCCCATGACACGAGTATGTATCAAAAGTTGTTACTCGACCGTGGTGCAATGGCCACATTCCTGCCGGCTAGCCATGGTTTGGCCTATTATGCTGCGGATCCATTTTTTTCTGGTCAACGAATTTATACAGATTTTTTTAAATGGCTAAATGACATTCCTGAAGTGTATTATGGAATGTATACACAAGAGGTCGATGATGCAATTAGTGCTGAAATACCGGCTGTATTGAAAGGTGATCCTATTGATGATGTTTTGCTACGTATCGAGGAGAATCTTAAGTACCAACTTATGTAGTTTTTAATTTTAGACATGATTGAGTGGAGATCTGGATTTTGATCTCCGTTTTTTCCTTTGTTGGAATTAAATTATCAGTGATTTGGTTTCAGGGTATTACAAAACTCTCACGCCAAATAAATTCATGGCCGAAATAGATTGCCTTTTTAACTTTTCGTCCATGTGCAATCTCCAAATATAAATTGACCGCTTCTCTTCCCATTTCAAATGGAAAAAGCCTCATTGTTGTTAGTGGAGGACTCATGTGTTGTGCTGAAGGGATATCATTAAAGCCAATAACTTTTATATCTTCAGGTATGGATAGTCCTCGTTCATAGATTGCCCGATAGACGCCAACAGCGACCATATCCGTTCCTGCATATACGACGTCTGGAGGGAGCGGTGCATCCAGCATTACCAGCATTGCTTGATAACCTGATTCTATACAATATTCTTTACTAACCTCACAGAGGTTTTCGTTATAGCAGCCATGCTTTTGAGTTATGGTGCGAAACTGATGATATCGTTCCTCTGCATTACCAATAAATGCAGGCCGTTTAGCACCAGAGGCAATGATATACTCCATTACTTCTGATGCTGCTGCATCTCTGTCTAGTAGCACTGCATCACTACGGCATCCCACCGGATTTGAATCCACAAATATAATGTTTTTGTTGTAATCAAACATTTGTTTAATTTCAGCCTCACTGAAGTGACCCACAGCAATAACGCCAGGGGCTTGCCGCATTAGTGTGGCCTGAGAAGCCATCTGATCCTTGTGAAAAGAACGTAACGAGAGCTCTTGTTTAAAACACTGCTCCTGAATACCCACACGTATGCTGGTAAAGTATGGGTCTCCAATTTCTTCACTCGGGCTAAGGAAGTTTACAACGATTACTTCAATTTGTTTTTCTATGACGTTGCTTTCATCATTAGTTGGCAAGGTGTTACTTTTAACACTTTTGTGCTTGCTGCGTTTTGGAGAACGATAGCCCAACTCTTCGACAACGCTGAGTATTTCCTGGCGCTTGCTTTCACTCACAGATAGTGTTGGATCTCCGTTAAGTAACCTGGAAATCGTTGATGGGGCGATGTTCACCCGTTGAGATATGTCTTTTAGGGTAGCCAAAATAGAATCCTGTTTTGCCGCGCGGTTAAATTTTTAAAATTTGATAGGAAAGTAAATGCTTTCCTATCAATGAGTTTATTAGTTTATTGTCGCTATATCCCGGATATTAATCGCTAATCCATCTTTATTAAACAAATGAATGTTATTTGGGGTAGTGTACAAAGTCATTTTTGTTGCCGATTCTAGATCCGAGTCAGAATGACTTAAAAACTTAAAATTCGATACGCCGTAGCATTCGCCAAATACATAGGTTGTGCTTCCTAGTCGTTCGACGACATCACTCTCAAAATCAAAGGCTATCATATCCGCATTAAGCGATAGATGCTCAGGCCGGACTCCTAAGGTTACCGCATCTCCGGGTTGTAGTGTGTCTACGCTAATTGGTAACTCTACTCGGGTTGTATTGCCAGTTACCTCATTATAGATATCTAACGTTAAGGAGCTAGGCTGCCAAGTTCGGACAATACAGTTTAAAAAATTCATTTTTGGTGAGCCAATAAAACCGGCGACAAACAAATTGGCAGGGTGATAGTAAAGGTCCATTGGAGATCCTACTTGTTCGACTCTCCCATCTCGCAAAACCACGATTTTGTCAGCCAGTGTCATGGCTTCTACTTGGTCATGGGTGACATAAATCATTGTTGACTTAAGTTCCTTATGCAGTTTGGCGATGTGTAATCTCATGTCAACACGCAATTCGGCATCAAGGTTGGACAACGGCTCATCAAATAAGAACACTTTTGGATCACGAATAATGGCTCGGCCGATAGCTACCCGTTGACGTTGGCCTCCAGATAGCTGTGCTGGTTTTCGGTCCAATAGGCTATTGAGTTGTAGTGCTTTGGAAACTAAGCGGACTTTGCGCGCAATTTCGTCTTTTTCTACTTTATGGACTTTGAGTGAATAGCCCATATTTTCCGCAACTGTCATATGTGGATATAGAGCATAGGATTGGAAAACCATAGCTACACCTCTTTCACTCGGAGGTGTGTCATTTACCACATTCTTGCCAATAGCAATCGTTCCGTCAGAGATTTCCTCTAATCCAGCAATCATTCTTAATAGTGTCGATTTCCCACAGCCTGATGGCCCGACAAATACAACAAATTCTCCTTCTTCAATTGATAGGTTTACGTTGTGAATGGTTTGGTTTGAATTAAAACGTTTAGTTATATCGGTTAGTTGAATTGATGACATTTTTCTATCCTATAGTTGTATTTTAAGTGAATATTTAGTGTGATCTAGCTCAAATGCTAACTAGTTAATATTTATTTTTAGTTAATATGCATCTCACAAAATAAGTAATATAATGTGATGTATATCTCTTTTGTGTCCTATTTATATAGAAAAAGTACCACATTAGCGCATATTTGCACCATAAATTTTCAAAACTTATGAACTAAGTTTACTTAAATAAAAAACAATAAGTGGGAAATAAATGATGAAAGATAGAAAAATTGTTAAGGCATTACCTTTGGTTACTACGATTAGCTTGGGTTTACTGTCTGCGGGGTCATTTGCTAGTGAAAAACTGTTGGTCTGGGAGGACATACAAAAAGCAGTTGGTAACAAGGAAGCAGTAGAACAGTTTGAAAAACAGTTTGATGTAGAAGTGACAGTGCTTGAAATGCCTTATGGAGGTCAGGTTGAATCTTTACGTATGGATGGGCCAGCGGGTACAGGTCCGGACGTTATTTTAATTCCACATGACCAAATCGGTGGCGCCGTGATTCAAGGTTTGATTGCCCCTATTTCTCCAGAGAATTCTGTGCTTAATACCTTCAGTCGTTCTTCGCTAGATGCATTAACGTACCAAGGTCAGTTATATGGTTTACCCAAATCGGTAGAAACTGTGGTTATGGTTTATAACAAAGCGCTAGTTAAAGAGTTACCTAAAACGTTAGACGAAATCTATGCGCTTTCAGAAAAGTTTCGCGCCGAAGATAAATATGGCTTATTAGCCAAGTGGGATGAGCTGTATTACACCTACGGTATTTTGAACGGCATGGGAGGCGATGTATTCGGCAAGCTAGATGATGGTTCTTATGACGCGAATACGATTTTACTCAATACTGAAGGTGCGGTGAAAGGAGCCGAATATATTGGAAAATTTTACCACCAAGGGCTATTTCCTGCTGGGATTATTGGTAACAATGGGTTAAACGCGATTGACTCTCTGTTTACTGCAAATAAAGCCGCCATTGTAGAAACCGGGCCTTGGTCATTCCACCCATATAAAGAAGCTGGAATTGATTTCGGTGTGGCGCCTCTTCCTTTATTACCCAATGGCAAGCCGATGGGTTCCTTTATGGGGGTTAAAAGTTATAGCTTATCTACCTTCTCTCAGCATAAAGATCTGGCACTGAAATATATTGAATTTATTAACAATTACAATAATGCCAAACGTCGATTTGAGTTAACTGGCGAAGTACCTGCGGTTAAGGCACTGATCAACGATCCGGTAATTAAAAATGATGAGGGTGCAAGAGCGGTTGCTATGCAATCGATGAATGCGACCTCTATGCCATCCATTCCAGAAATGAACGAAGTATGGACGCCAGCCAACAGCGCATTACAGCTAATTGCTACAGGTAAGCAAAATGCGAAAGAAGCATTGGATGGAGCGGTCAGTACGATCTCTATGCAGGTTGAAGCAAATCACGCAATGATGGGTAATTAAACGTAAGTTTCGCCCGGTATTGGTTGTGCGTGCAGGACTGCCGGGCAGTTTTACTACGGAGTATTAAATGATGTCAGAGTTAAACGAACCTCTTTCTCAGCAAACAAACTACGGTAGGTCACATCGTTATTTTGCAGTGTTGTGTGGTTTAATTCCAGGTTTGGGACAAATTTATAATAAGCAGTTTATTAAAGGAGGTGTGTTTTTCGTATTGCTAATGTGTTTTTGGCGAGTCAGCAACGATCTTATATCTAATGGACTTTGGGGGTTAGTGACACTGGGTGAAACACTTCCAAGAGATAACTCAGTGTTTTTGCTCGCTAAGGGAATTATTTCCGTTTTGATCTTAGTTATGGGACTAGGAATTTATCTTTTTAGTATTACTGACGCATTTAATAACGGAAAACGAAGGGATTTAAATCAACCGTTAAATTCCGTTAGGGAGCAGTATCGGAATGTAATCAATGACGGATTTCCTTATTTGATGATAAGTCCTGGTTTTATACTGCTTATCTTTGTGGTTGTATTTCCTATTATCTTTGGTTTCGCTATTGGATTCACTAATTATAATTTATACAACTCCCCACCGGCTAAATTGATTGATTGGGTTGGTATTAAAAATTTTATCAATATTTTTAAAATTAACTTATGGCGTAATACCTTTTTTGATGTTTTGCAATGGACGGTAATTTGGACTCTACTTGCTTCTACGTTTCAATGTGCCGTTGGGGTGTTACTTGCTATCTTGGTGAACCAGAAGGATCTCAGATTTAAGCCGGCTATTCGTACTATTTTTATTCTGCCTTGGGCTGTACCCGGTTTTGTTACCATCTTAGTTTTTACAGGCATGTTTAACGATAGCTTTGGCGTTATTAATAACGTTATTTTGGATTTTTTTGGTATAGAGCCCAAAGCTTGGCTCACCGATCCTTTTTGGACCAAAATAGCGCTGATTTCGATTCAGACTTGGTTGGGTTTTCCATTTGTTTTTGCAATGACAACGGGTGTTTTACAGGCGATTCCGGGCGATTTGTATGAAGCGGCAACGATGGATGGGGCGAGTAAGTTTCAGCAATTACGTACCATTACCTTGCCACTGGTGTTGTACTCGATTGCTCCAATTTTGATTACTCAATACACGTTTAATTTCAACAACTTCAACATTATTTATCTATTTAATAACGGAGGACCAGCGGTAATCGGGAGTAATGCGGGCGGAACTGATATCCTGGTGTCGTGGATCTACAAGTTAACCATGTCATCTTCTCAGTATTCGATAGCGTCAGCGATTACTTTATTGCTTTCGATCTTTGTCGTTGGGGTTGCGCTATGGCAATTCCGTATGACCAATTCATTTAAAGAAGAAGTGCGCTAGGAGAAAAATAATGAGCTTGAAACGTAATAATAGAACTCGTTTGGCACTCAGTTATTTAGTCATTGGGGTTGTATCGATCATCATTATATACCCGCTAGTCTGGACTGTTGGCGCTTCATTTTATCCTGGAAATAGCATCATGGGTGATTCCATATTCCCTGATAATCCTACATGGGCGCATTATGAAACTTTATTTGCTAATGAAAAAGTCGCTTATCTAACCTGGTTTTGGAATAGCATGAAAATTAGTTTTCTTACCATGATTTTGACATTAATTGGTGTGTCATGTACCGCGTATGCCTTTTCTCGCTTCCGCTTTAAGGGGCGTAAAAATGGTTTGATGTTATTTCTATTACTGCAGATGGTTCCTCAATTTTCTGCTTTGATCGCGATCTTTGTATTGGCGCAAATGCTCGGACTGATTAACAGCCATTTAGCTCTAGTACTGGTTTATGTTGGCGGAATGGTTCCGATGAACACATATCTAATGAAAGGGTACCTTGATGCTATTCCCAAGGATCTAGATGAATCGGCAAAAATGGATGGAGCAAGTAATTTGCGCATTTTTATCGAGATAATTTTGCCAATTTCTAAGCCTATTATCGCTGTTGTTGCTCTGTTTTCATTTACCGGTCCGCTAGGTGATTTCATTCTTGCAACCACAATTTTACGTACTCCAGAAAATTACACCTTACCTATCGGCTTATACAACTTAGTCGTAGAAAAAATGGGCGCAAGTTATACCACCTATGCAGCTGGCGCTGTGCTTATTTCAATACCAGTGGCGCTGCTTTATTTGTCATTACAAAAGTATTTTGTTTCCGGCCTGACAGCTGGAAGTACCAAAGGCTAATAACAATAAAAAGAGGTTATCGTGAAATTAACTCAATTTAAATTATCACTATTATGTATCGCTACTATATTGGCCGGGTGTCAGTCGGCAGACCAAACGGTTGCCGATACTAACACCAAGGCCGAATATCAGATTAAGTCGGCAAACGTTAGAGAAGATTTTATTAAAGGCGTGGATATGTCGATGTTGCCTGAGCTAGAAAAACTCGGTGCTGCATATTATGAATCTGGTGTGCAAAAAGACGTAATTGAAATTCTCGCCGATAACGGCGTCAATTATTTGCGAGCCAGGCTGTGGGTAGATCCTGAAACGGGTAATGGCACTCCTTTTGGTGGTGGTAATTCAACACTTGAGCGTTCAATTGAACTGGGTCTTCGTGCTCACGAGCATGGAATGAAGTTTTTACTGGACCTTCATTACAGTGATTTTTGGGCCGACCCCAAAAAACAGGTGAAACCGAAAGCATGGGCAAACTTGAGTTTTTCTGAACTTGAGCAGAATGTTTACGACTATACCAGTCGCGTAATGCAAGAGCATATTAATGCTGGCGTTGTGCCAGATATGGTGCAGGTTGGGAACGAGCTGAACGGTGGAATGTTGTGGCCGGATGGCAAGAGCTGGGGCGGTGATGGGCATGAGTTCGATCGACTTTCCAAGTTGCTAAAAGCTGGTATTAAAGCCGTACATGATAACGAACAAAATGGTCAGCATACTCCGATCATGCTGCATCTGGCAGAGGCCGGAAATAATGGATTATTTCGATGGTGGTTTGATGAAATTACCAAGCATAACGTCGAGTATGACGTGATTGGCATGTCCTATTATCCGTTCTGGCATGGTGCAATAAACATGGTGAAAGCCAACATCGAAGATGTGGTCGCTCGCTACAAAAAACCGGTGATTATTGCTGAAACATCTTTCCCGTTCACAGAAGAAAATGGTGATGGCTTGGCAAATGGTTATTCATCTACCGACCCTGTAGAAGGATATCCGATTTCGGTTACTGGGCAGGCTCAGTATTTGAGTGATTTTATGTCACTGATTAATAGCATATCTGATGATAAAGGCTTAGGGATTTTTTACTGGGAACCAGCTTGGCTACCAATCAACGGTGCGACTTGGGCCACCAAAGACGGTATGAAGTACATCGGCGAAGATTGGCAAACCGGTAATTCTTGGGATAACCAGGCGCTGTTTGATTTTTCTGGTAATGCACTGCCATCGTTAAAAGTATTTAATAAATAGGAATTTGATTAATGTCTTACACCAGTCGGATTATTCCAGGCATCGATAGCTTTTTACACGGAGCTGACTACAACCCGGAGCAGTGGTTAGACAGACCAGATATTCTGCAAAAGGACGTTGAGTTAATGAAACAAACTCACTGCAATGTGATGTCAGTGGGGATATTTAGTTGGTCAATACTTGAACCGACAGAAGGTGAGTTCAACTTTAGCTGGTTAGATGAAGTATTAGATCGCCTAGCCGAGAATGGTATTTCTGTATTTCTGGCGACACCAAGTGGTGCGCGCCCAGCTTGGCTTTCTCAGCGATACCCCGATGTATTGCGAGTAAATGCACAAAGAATAAAACAGTTACATGGTGAACGTCATAACCACTGTTATACCTCGCCTAACTATCGCAATAAAGTTGAGATTATCAATCGAAAACTGGCAGAACGTTATGGCCATCACCCAGCTGTTATTGGTTGGCATATTTCCAACGAATACGGTGGTGACTGTCATTGTGAATACTGCCAAGAAGAATTCCGTTACTGGTTAAAAGCGCGTTATCAAACTCTCGATAACTTGAATAACCAGTGGTGGAGTACGTTCTGGAGCCATACCTATACGGACTGGAGCCAGATCGAATCACCATCTCCGATTGGTGAAAACTCAGTACATGGGTTAAACCTTGATTGGAAACGCTTTTGTACCGATAGAGTCTCCAATTTTTGCCGTCATGAGGTGGCACCATTAAAAATGGTTACCCCCGGCCTCCCCGTGATCGCAAACTTTATGGAGTATTTCTACGATTACAATTACTGGGAGCTATCTAAAGAGATTGATATTATCTCTTGGGATAACTATCCACTCTGGCATCGAGATGGGGATGAAGTTGCTCTCGCCTGTTATATCGCTATGTATCATGATTTGATGCGCACATTGCTGGATAAGCCATTTTTATTAATGGAATCCACACCTAGCCAAACTAACTGGCAACCGATTACCAAATTGAAGAAAGATGGAATGCATATTCTTTCCTCTATGCAGGCGGTAGCCCATGGAAGCGATTCTGTTCAGTACTTTCAGTGGCGCAAAAGCCGTGGTTCGGTTGAAAAGTTTCATGGTGCCGTCATTGATCATGTTGGACATGCGGATACACGCGTAGGCAAAGAAGTCACTCGGCTTGGTGAAATGTTAGAGGATATCAAATTGGTATCTGGTAGCCGCACTGAGTCGGAAGTCGCCATTATTTTCGATTGGGAAAGTCGGTGGGCGATGGATGACGCATCGGGTCCGCGCAACGAAGGTATGTTCTATGAGCAAACCGTTGTTGATCACTACCGCGGTTTTTGGGAACAGGGTATTAACTGCGATATTATTGAACAGCTTTGTGATTTCTCCCGTTACAAAGTGGTTGTTGCGCCGATGCTTTATCTCTTAAAGCCAGGAGTTGCACAGCGGTTGGCTGCATTTGTAGAAGCCGGAGGGACGTTGGTCGTAACTTATTGGTCTGCAATTGTTAATGAGAATGACCTCTGTTTCTTGGGTGGATTCCCCGGTGGTGACGGTAGCCCGTTACGAAAAGTGTTAGGTATTTGGGCCGAGGAAATTGACTGTTTGTATGACGATGAATTTGCACATTTTTCGATGAATAATAGTAATCAACTCGATTTCTTAGGTGAGTATAAAATCAGGCATCTGTTCGAGCACATTCACCTTGAAGGTGCCGAATCTTTGGCTACTTATACAGATCAGACGTTTGTTGGTAAGCCTGTTGTAACCAAAAACAGCTATGGGAAAGGTTGCGCTTATTATCTAGCTGGTAGAACAGAACATGTATTTAACAATAAATTCTATTCATCAATTGCTAAATTGTCTGGAGTAGGACGAATTTTCGATGAAATTCCTTACGGCATATCGGTAACTGCACGTAAAGATGAGATGAATGAATATATATTTGTTATGAACTTTTTAAGTGTTGATAATGAATTTAAAATCCCAGACTCTGACTGGGTTAATGTAATTGATAATAAGGATGTAACTAAAAGGAAATTAATTTTAAAACCTTACGAAGTTATAGTTTTAGAAAGGCCTTGCAGTAAAATATCTTACTAAAAATGTAATTATGTAAAAGACGATCTAAAAGCATTCGTATATACGTTGGTGCTATTTCTGGCATTCCTACGCAGGGATGCTCGTAAATAAAAAATGAACATTTATAAAAAACTACATTGAAACAAAAGGGAAAAACAATGAAAAATAAAAAATTAGCTATCGCGATAAGTCTTGCTTTACTAAGCACTCATGCATTAGCTGTGGATTTTAGTGGTTATACACGTGCAGGTGTTGGAATATCATCGAATGGCGGAATTAAAGGAGGGGACGAGTTTTACAAAAATAAACTAGGGCGATTGGGTAATGAATTTGATACTTACGCTGAAATCGGCCTTGGACAGGAGATATTTAATCAAGATGGACGATCTATGTATATAGACTCCATGTTTTCTATGACATCTGAGGGTGATGAAACCAAAGAAGTTACTTCAAAAACTGATGCGGATTTTGGCATTGCGCAGGTAAATATTCAAGCCAAAGGTTATTTGACCTTTGCTCCAGAAGCGACAATTTGGGCCGGTAAACGATTTTATCAGCGGCATGATTTACATATCATTGATACCAAATACTGGAGCGTATCAGGCTATGGTGTTGGTATTGAGAATATCCAAAGTGATACTGGTAATTTATCTGTTGCGATTATTCGAGGCGATGGTGATGAATACGTTACTAATGCGAATGGCAGCAATTATAATGTCTACTTCGCTGATGTACGTTTGGCTGGCAAACCAATTGATAATTCGTGGGCGGAAGTTGGTATCGATTATGCGATAACCAATCCAACTGATGCCCAGAAAGATGCCGGCATGGAACTGGATAATGGAATTATGCTTACTGGTGAAATGGGTTATGGTTTCTCGTTTGGTTGGAACAAGCTGACGCTTCAGTATGCGAATAAAGGATTAGCTCAAAATATGATCTCCCAAGGTGGAGGATGGTATGACATCTGGCAATCCGACTACGATAAAGCCAGTAAAGCCAAGGGATATCGCATGATAGCCAGTGGTGATATTAATGTGAGTGATAATTTTATGATCGACCATGTGATTACTTATGGTTATGCACAGGATCATGCTGACTGGCTTGATGATCAAACTCTGATGTCTATCGTTGCGCGTCCCTCTTATATCTGGTCAGATTTTAGTAAAACCGCACTTGAAGTTGGCTATTTCAAAGATACTAAAACATGGGACTCGGGTAGTGAGAGCATTAATAGTGGTTCAAAACTAACTCTATCCCAAATTCTTAGCGCAGGAAAATCATTCTTAGCCCGTCCTGAGCTTCGTTTTTATGTTAGTTATGTGAAAGATAACGAAACGCAGTCATTTAATAGCAATACCGAAGATAAAGATATTCGGATTGGAGCTCAGTTTGAAGCATGGTGGTAAGAGTTATATTTAGATACTAGGATAGTATTTATCACAATTATCTGAAGATAAATTATTAACTTTTATCTATATGAAAATAATTTCCCCATGACTATTGCTTTAATTAATACGATTGGGGAATCTTATAAAGATAAGAGAGGAAAATCGTGAAAGTTTTAATAACTGGTGGTATGGGATATATAGGAAGTCATACGTGTGTTCAGATGATTGAAGCAGGTATGGAACCCATTATTGTTGATAATCTTTGTAATAGTAAACTAGCGGTCCTGGATCGTATTGAAGCGCTAACCAATACTCGACCATTATTTTATGAAGGTGACGTTCGTGATGAAGCATTTTTATATAGTGTATTTAATACTCACGATATTGATGCCGTTATTCATTTCGCCGGGCTAAAAGCAGTGGGTGAATCAGTAGTTAAACCTCTTGAATATTACGATAATAATATTAACGGATCTTTGGTTTTAGTCAGAGCAATGCGTAAGGCTGGGGTTAAGAGCTTGGTGTTTAGTTCATCCGCCACAGTATATGGTGATCCTGACGAAGTACCGATTACTGAATTGTCGCAGATAGGCGCGACAACTAACCCGTATGGTCGTAGCAAGTTTATGGTTGAAGAATGTCTGCGCGATTTTTATAACTCTCAACCCGACTGGAGTATCACACTTTTACGTTATTTCAATCCTGTCGGCTCTCATCCATCGGGCACCATGGGAGAAGATCCTCAGGGCATACCTAACAACCTGATGCCATTTATCGCGCAAGTGGCGGTTGGCCGAAGAGAAAAGCTATCTGTATTTGGGAATGATTACCCGACTCCGGATGGTACAGGTGTGCGTGATTATGTTCACGTTGTCGATCTGGCGGATGGTCACATAGCAGCGCTGAATGCCTTAGGTAATCAGCAAGGTTTGCATATTTACAACCTTGGTACGGGTACTGGTTCAAGTGTACTGCAAATGGTGAAAGCGTTTAGTGATGCCTGTGGTCACCCGATCGCCTATGAGATATGTGAACGGCGCTCCGGTGATATTGCTGAATGTTGGGCGAGTACCGCGAAAGCAGAGCAGGAGCTTGGCTGGAAAGCGACTCGCACACTAACAGATATGGCTGAAGATACCTGGCGCTGGCAGTCGAGAAACCCGAATGGTTATACCGAAACTATAGAGTTTCAGAGTCCGCCATTAATTGAATCTAATATTCATCAGACAGAAGAGATTCGCCATGAAATTTAACCCAATTGATCACCCACATCGTCGTTATAACCCGTTAACCGGTCAGTGGATTCTGGTATCACCACACCGAGCAAAGCGTCCCTGGAGCGGCCAGGATGAAAAGCCGAGCAGTAATGAGCTGCCAAGCTATGACGAAAAATGTTTTTTGTGCGCCGGTAATACGCGTATATCTGGTGATAAGAATCCAGACTACACAGGAACCTATGTATTCAGCAATGACTTTGCCGCATTAATGACTGATACACCGGATGCACCGGAATCTGATAATCCTTTGTTTAAAGTTCAGGGGGCCAGAGGATTAAGCTGCGTTATTTGCTTTTCTCCCGATCACAGTAAAACGTTACCCGAGCTACCTGTTACCAAGATCCGCGGTGTGATTGATACCTGGAATGAGCAGATAGAGAAGCTGGGTAAGCAGTATATCTGGGTTCAGGCATTTGAAAATAAGGGTGAAACGATGGGTTGCTCCCAGCCCCATCCACATGGCCAGATTTGGGCAAATAGCTTTTTACCGAATGAGATTGAACGCAAAGAGAAACTACTCAAAGAGTACTATCTCAAAAATGGTACAAATCTTCTAACCGATTATGTTCAGGCTGAACTTGATAGCGGTGAGCGAATAGTGGTCGAAACGGAGCATTGGATCGCGGTTGTTCCATACTGGGCAGCATGGCCTTTCGAAACCATGTTATTGCCTAAAGCACATATCCGTCGGATGAGCGAGCTTAGTAACGAACAGCGTGATGATTTAGCCGTAGCCATCAAAAAGCTGACCAGTCGTTACGACAATCTATTTCAGTGTTCATTTCCTTATTCTATGGGATGGCACTATGCGCCATTTTTCGAAGCAGGTACAGATATCGAGCACTGGCAACTGCACGCATTATTTTATCCACCGCTATTACGCAGTGCGACTGTGCGCAAGTTTATGGTGGGTTACGAAATGTTGGCTGAATCACAACGCGATCTCACGGCAGAACAAGCCGCACAAAGACTAAGAGATGTAAGTGATGTCCACTATAAAGAACAATAACGGGTGCTACTCCGCCTACATCTGACAGACAAAATGAAGTGTAAATTGAGAATACAGATATGACCTCATTAGTATCAAGCGTAACAGACGCATTTAAATCTGTTTGTGGTTACAACCCGACGCATCTTATTCAGGCTCCGGGGCGTGTGAATTTAATTGGTGAGCATACCGATTACAATGATGGTTTTGTTCTGCCTTGTGCGATCAATTATCAGGCAGTCGTTGCGGCTGCTAAACGAAATGACAGTATTATTCGGGTAATTTCTGTTGATTATGCTAACGAAATCGATCAGTTTGATCTGACTAAAGATATCGAATTTTTACCTGAATGTATGTGGGCAAACTATGTACGAGGTGTGATAAAATGTCTGTTGAGCCGAGATTATGTGTTCGGTGGTATGGACATTGCTGTCAGCGGTAATGTTCCCCAGGGTTCCGGGCTGAGCTCTTCAGCAGCGCTGGAGGTTGTAATTGGCCAAACAGCAAAAGAGCTTTATAACATTGCAATTACTCAGGCTGAAATTGCCTTAAATGGTCAGCAGGCAGAAAATGAATTTGTTGGCTGTAATTGTGGGATTATGGATCAGCTAATTTCTGCAGAAGGAAAGAAGAATCATGCGCTGCTGATTGATTGCCGCTCTTTGGACACTGAAGTGGTCCCTGTGCCTGAAGATATGGCGGTGGTCATTATTAATTCCAATAAAAAACGCGGTTTAGTTGATAGCGAATACAATACCCGCCGTGAACAGTGCGAATTCGCGGCCCGTTTCTTTGGCGTAAAAGCTCTGCGTGATGTTTCTATCGAACAGTTTGAGCAACAGGTAGCGGGACTGGATGAAGTAGTCGCGAAGCGTGCGCGTCATGTTATTACAGAAAACAGCCGTACGGTTAAAGCTGCAAAAGCTTTGGCAGAAGGGAATATGCAGCTAATGGGTGAGTTGATGGCTCAGTCTCATATCTCTATGCGTGATGATTTTGAAATTACCGTTAAAGAAATTGATACCTTAGTTGAGTTAGTCAACGAGGTTGTAGGTGACAAGGGTGGGGTGCGTATGACCGGTGGTGGCTTTGGTGGATGTATTGTCGCTCTGGTTCCACTGGCATTGGTTGGAAAAGTTACCACTGTGGTTGAGTCTCAGTATGAACAACTAACCGGGCTGAAAGAGACCATTTATGTATGTAAAGCAGAAGATGGTGCTGGACTGGTAGGAATACTATGATGTGTATTGCCCCTCATAACCAAAGGGGCAATTATCGGTATCATTATTCGCTGGTTTTAAAAACGTAATTCTTTGTAATAGAACTCTTGGTCATGCTCGCCAAACGGTGCCGATGCCAGTGTATTATTGAACAGCATCATTGAAACGGCAAAGGCGGAGCCAGATATCGACTCACTTCTTCCTTGGAACTTGTCGCACTAAATCGCCCCGTGGGATCGTTGGGCGCATACGTTAATCCGAGATTTCGCAGCTAATTCAGGAATAAACGGCTTCATAAAGCTTACCAAGTAATTTGAGTAACTGATTTTGGTGGTCTTGTATTTCAGTGGTAAACCGTTGTCCATTAAATTCAAGTGTATCTATGCCTTCAAATTTTAAAAACATCCAACGGGCTATTGGTTTAGTCGTGGTTTTATTCTTAATCATGCTTGGAAAAAATTATGGCTCATTAGATAATGATCTTCAATGGTGATGATCAAGTGGTACTCGCCAAAGGTGAGTCGGTATTTATTCCGGCTTATGCCGAATATTATCGGGTTAGTGGGAATGGAGTATTAGCCAGGGTATATAATTGAGTGTCTACATCTGCAGATGTTAAGAGAAAAAATCCGCTGTGCTAAGCGGATTTTTTTGACTAGTAGGCACGGGCGACTCGACCTGCGCTGCTGACGCTAAATCTAGCGGTAGAAAATGGGATGAATACCGATTCGCCTTTTGAAATAGTGAGGGTGCCACCATCAGGAGCCATGAACGTTGCATCATGATCGATGGCAAACCAGATTTCTGCTCTGTTTTGGCTTATTGAGTGATGGCTCGGCTGAGTGTAAATTGCAAATGCAAAATCATTAACCGGAACCGGAAAACGTTGTTCGCAGCCGCTGGTCACCGGGCTCGTCAATATTGTGTTGCCATCAAGCGGCTCAAAACGGCAACTAGCGATCAGCTCAGGAACGTCAATATACTTTGGCGTTAAACCCGCACGTAGTACGTTATCCGAATTTGCCATGATTTCCAGAGCGGTTCCTTCAAGGTATGCGTGTGGTGTACCAGCATCAAGGAACATGGCTTCACCGGGTTGCAGTAATATAACGTTTAACATAAATGGAGCAAACAGGCCGACATCATTAGGATAAACAGCGTTTAATTTCAAGACCAGTTTTGCTAATTCATCATCGCTGTTTTTCGCCCAAAACAGCAGGTTGCTCATAGCCTGTTCTTTTTCTGTTTCTGCCAGTCCCAGGATCCTTTGAAATAAATCTTTCAGTCCGTCGGCATTGCAATGCTCGGCATATCTCTCGACATCCGCCTGTAAAATTGAATTATTTAACTTGGAAAATAGCCTAAGTATTTGCTCATATTGGCGAAAGCCATTCATTGCCAGATAGGAGCTTAGAGCATAAACCAACTCAGGTTTATGATTGGGATCTTTATAATTACGATTAAACGCATCAAGAGGGGTCCCGGTTTGATTCTCTTTATCAAAACCGATTTGTGCATCTTCTTTGCTTGGATGAACCTGGATAGATAATGCTTGTGCCGCCGCTAATACTTTAAAAAGGTAGGGTAGTTCTCCAAACTGAGTACTGGCTTCTTTTCCCAATACGGCTTCGTTATTTTCAGCAACATAATGGGAAATGGGAATCGACTTGTTGTTAATCGTGATGCTTGAGCTTGCTTTTGGATGGGCCCCCATCCATATCTCTGCCATTGGCTTATGTTCTGGATTGGGGATTTCGAACAACTCCGTAATTGAACTCTTACTTCCCCAAGGGTAGTCCTGAATTACGTTATTCATTTTGAAAAAATTTATATTTTCCATTGTATATACCGTGTAACTGAAACAATAAATTAGGGCCCTTTAGATTAATAAAGGGCCGATGTATTAGCTCGCCATTAATAATGAGCAGCAACCAAGATAGAAAACGATCATTAATATGCTAAAAATTTTACATTCGCACAAAATTGGTAGAGAACTTGAAGCTGCTGCATAAATGCTTCGAGTTTGAGTACTCGAAAATATCACCATTATCCAGGTAAGCGATCTGTTCGACCCGAACTAAATTATCACCTTCGGCGATTTGCAATTCTTGTGCTTCGAATTCATCGGCGTGACACACCGAAATCTCCATGGTGGAACTGTGAATTTTTAGTCCAAGTTCTTCGGTTATGTATTGATAAACCGAACTCTCAGCATGTTTTTTTGATAAACCCGTGATGACGTTGATAGGCATGTAGGTGTATTCAATGGTTGACGGAATTCCATTTATGACACGAACCCGGATAAGGTAAAACAGCATATCGCCTTCTTCGCAATTCAATCGCTCGGCCAAAAAGTCACTAGCCGGTTCAACGGAATAGTTGAGCACTTTGGTTTTGAGCTTTTGCCCTGCCGCAGCCGCATTAGCTTTAGTGCCATAAAGATGCATAGGTGCTTCTTTACTCAGAGGCCTCTTCACATAGGTACCTGATCCCCTTTTTCGAACCACGAGGCCATCATTAACCAGGATATCCAATGCCTTTTTTATCGTTAATTCGCTACAGCCAAATTCTTGACCCAGAGACGTACCATCCGGCAGCTTTTGGTTAGTCTGATAGTGTCCTTCAAGGATTCGGTGCTTAATTGTTTCATATATTTCTAGGTATTTAACCATGGTTAATTCCGTCATTATTTCAGCACCTTAGCTTTAGCAAATATCATTTTGTTTGTCCAACATTCTCTGGTAACTACGAGCCCATCTACAAAAAATTGATGAAAAATACCTATGTTGACAACTGCTAATCCTTAATATAAAACTATATGTCTTCAATATAAATAACTATATGGTTTTATATTTAAACATATATGGTTTTGTGTGATCTGAGTAGAAGATCCGGATCAACTTGCTTTTCCATTTAGAAAAGATTTGCTTTATTGAATAGCGAACTAAGGGAGCTCTGCATGGTTACTGTAATGTCGGGCCACCTTAAGAGATAACTTAAATAGAGGTAGCCGAATATGACCAAAAAAATCTTCCTTGTGTGCTCTGCAGGTATGTCTACATCCATGGTTGTAAACAAAATGCGCGAAGCTGCGGATGTAAAAGAACTTGAAGTTGAGATCAAAGCTTACTCAGTCTCTGAGTTTGCTGATGTGGTAAGCCAATACGATATCTGCATGGTAGCGCCGCAGATCAAATATGAATTTGAGCGCCTGAATCGTGTTTGTGGTGAAAAGGGACTGAAATGTGGCCAGATCGGGATGATGGAATACGGAATGATGAATGGTGCAGCAATTTTAGATGCGGCGCTGGCTCTGTAGTGTACTTGAAAATAGACAAAAGTTTTTATCAATACCAATAGCTGCTCAAAGATGAGTAGCGTTAATTCTAAATAACTTGAGGCAATTTATATGTCTGGACAACACAAATTCTATACTTTCCTAGAAAGTGTGGTTGCTCCGATCGCAGGTAAGGTCGGATCTCAGCGTCACGTATGTGCAATTCGTGACGCCTTTGTTACTGCTATTCCATTTATTATCGTGGGTTCGTTTTTACTGGTTATTGCATTTCCTCCTTTTGGTGAAGGTGCAACGAATGTATGGGCTACGTTTGCCCGGGAGCACAGAAGCCAAATCTTACATCCGTTCAGTTTTACAATGGGAATTATGACCCTTTGGATCGTGACGGGTTTGGGGTATAACCTCGCGAAGGCTTATGATAAAACCATCAAAAGTCCGTTATTGGCAGGCGTACTCTCCTTATCGACATTTTTAATGATTTCTGCACCAGTAACGGATGGCAAACTTGAAATGTCTTATATGGGCGGGGCCGGTATTTTTACTGCACTGTTAGTCGGGATATTTATTCCGGAGTTGATGCATTTCCTGAAAAAGAACAATATTGGCTTTAAACTGCCGCAGCAAGTTCCGGAAAAAGTACGTGAATCTTTTGACCTGTTCATCCCAATCATCATTGTCATTCTTACCTTATACCCGTTGAATTTGTTTGTGCTTGATCAGACTGGTTTTATTATTCCGCAAGCCATCATGGAAATATTTAAGCCGCTGGTTTCCGCATCAGATTCATTGTCGGCCGTATTACTAATTTCTTTTATTGCTCAGGTTTTGTGGTGGGCAGGTGTACATGGTTCTCTTATTACTGGCGGTATCATTGCTCCGTTTGTATTGGCAAACCTAACTGCGAACCAAGAAGCTTTGGCTTCGGGAGTCGAAGGTACACATCTACCAACTATTTTTGCACAGCCGTTGTTAGATTTCTTTATGATGGCTGGTGGTTCAGGTGCAACATTCGCGTTAGTGCTGTTATTCTTGAGATCGCGTGCTGCTCACTTAAAAGCAATCGGTAAAATGTCTCTGATTCCAGGGATCTTTAATATCAATGAACCTGTTTCATTTGGTACGCCAATTGTAATGAACC
This sequence comes from uncultured Vibrio sp., assembly GCA_963666615.1. Taxonomy (GTDB): domain Bacteria; phylum Pseudomonadota; class Gammaproteobacteria; order Enterobacterales; family Vibrionaceae; genus Vibrio. The sequence goes on along the minus strand of OY762907.1, from coordinate 1,244,306 downwards.
CCACTTACTTCATTCCATGGATTCTGGTTCCACAAGTTTGCGGTATCTTCACTTGGTGTATGTTCAAATTTGAATTAATGCACCGCATTATTGCAATTCCACCATGGACAGCTCCATCGCCATTAGGTGCGGCATGGGCAACAAACTGGTCGGTGATGGCAATTGCAACAGTGGCAGTCAACTATATGATTGCAATGGCAATCTGGTATCCATTTATGAAAATTCATGAAAAGCAATTACTTGCTGAAGAGGCAAAAATGGCATCCGTTCAATCTGAACAAGTAATACCAAATAACGCAACTGCTTAAATATATACTAATTATTGTTTAGAGAATAAAAATAGCACCAATACTATGTTTGGGTTATTAATTAAATACTCAAGCATAGTATTAATTTATCTAAAAAAAAGGAGGTTAATATGTCAGACCATATTGAAATTAATTGTGCCGAAGATATTACAGAAGAATTTTTGATGATGCTGCTCACTCAGGCGGCAATGGGTGAATCATCAGCTAAAGAGGCGATGATTAAGGCTCGTCAGGGCGAGTTTGAAGTCGCTAAGCAGTTGATAGAACAGGCTGAAGAGGCTTTTACCGAAGTACATAAAACTCAAACAGCATTAATCGGTTTTGATGAAGGAGAAGGGAAAGTGACTATGACACTTATTTTGACTCATATTCAGGATCATATTATGACTGGTATGCTAGCGAAAGAAATTGCATTTGAAATTATTACATTGCGAGAAGAACTCGCGGAATTAAAGAAAATATTATTGAAATAAACTCATGATTAATAAAATTTTAAATAACGTAATATAAATCAGTTCTAAATTACGTGGGAACCATTATGTTCGGAACCAAAGTAAACAGTGTAATTAATTTTAAATGCTCAGATGATGAGAATCGCTTAAATACACTCAGAGCATTATGTATTTTAATTCCATTACTGGAGCAATATGGATATAAATTTATTGCGTCCGATCCAGTCAGTATTACTGCAATCCGAGCTGAGACTCTGACACTCAGTAACCAGAGAGAATAAAAGATGATTGTAGGATTAGATATTGGTGGCACTAAGATTGAAGGCGTCGGATTGTCCCAAATTGAAACGAGTGGCGATTATCACACCGTTATTACTCATCGCGAGTCCACTGCCAAAGAAAGTTATCAGGCATTTTTGCAGTCTGTAATTCGCGTAATCGATGAAGTAGCAAAATATGGAACAATCGAATCAATTGGTATTGGGTGTTGTGGTTCGGTCGGTCCTAACGGCCTGATGCAGGGAGCTAACGTAGTTGTATTAAACGGGCAAGGCTTTATCGGTGACTTAAAAAGGTACTTCGATGTTCCAATTGCCATTGCAAATGATGCAGACTGTTTGGCACTGTCCGAATTTAAAGACGGTGCAGCAAAAGACGCCGTTCACTCTTGTGTCGCCATCATTATCGGTACCGGGTGTGGTTCAGGCGTGATTATCAATAACAAATTGGTGACCGGATTAAATAAATTAGGTGGTGAAATAGGCCACAACCCGTTACCAAATTTTAATGAAAACAGAGATGGCAGTGCGGTGCAATGCTATTGTGGTTCGATGAATTGTAATGAGAGCTTTATTTCTGGTACGGGGTTCAGCCGCACATTCAGTGAAAAATATTTTTTTGCTGATTCAAAACAGATTATGCAACTCGTTCGCGAAAACAATATGGATGCACTGGAACACTTCAATTTATATTGTGACCAACTGGCCAGAACACTGGCATCTATCGTTAACTTTGTCGATCCGGAAGTGATTGTTCTTGGTGGTGGTATGTCTAACGTAGATGAGATCTACCCCAAGGTTCAGGAAAATTTGAGTAAGTATACTTTTACCAAATCTGTCGCGACCAAAGTCGTGAAAAACGTACATGGCGACTCATCAGGAGTCCGTGGTGCCGCGTTTCTTCATTCACTTTAGGTCAGAAAAGGAAAACAAGTATGCATTATCTGGTTCTGGATTTTGGCGGTAGCTCTGTTAAGTGTGCAGTCATGACTGAAGAGGCGCGAATTCTTGAGCAATTTAAGGTAGAGAGTAAAGCAGACTCCTATCTGCAATGGTTTGAGCGTTTTTCTCCGCAGTTTGAACGGTGTAATGAGAAATACGCAATACAAGGTATTGCCATCAGCAGCTGTGGTGCCGTAGATGTCGATACCGGTATCATTCATGGTTCGAGTGCTTTGCCCTACATTCACGGTATAGATGTCAGATCTTTGTTCGAACAGAAGTTTCATGTTCCGACAGAGCTTGAAAATGATGCTTGTTGCGCAGCTCTGGCAGAGGCTTGGTTAGGGGCCGGGGCTCAATCAGAACATTTTTGTACACTGGTGATCGGAAGTGGTATTGGTGGTGCGATTGTCACCAATCATTTGGTACAAAAAGGGCATAACCTACATGGTGGGGAATTTGGTTACACCGTTGCTTATTTTAGTAACGGTAAGCCGGTTATTCTTAGTGAAATTGCATCCACTCAGGCTTTGGTTAACTGTGCAGCTGAGGCTCTGAATATAGCACCAGCAGAGTTAGATGGAATGGAAGTATTCCGGCGCTACAACAGTGGAGACGAGCAGATCATTTCTGTCGTTGAAAACTGGTTCCGTTACCTGGCTATCACCATTTATAACATTCAGTATACCATTGATCCAGAGAGGATTTTGATTGGTGGTGCAGTCAGCAAGCAGCAAAATTTCCTTACAAAAATTAACGAAAAACTCAATCAGCTAATGTCCTCTATTTCTATCGCTCAGATCCGACCAAACATTCAAGTGGCTCGCTTTGGTAATGATGCCAATCTTATCGGCGCGCTGAAACATTATTTAGACAGACAAGGTAAGTAAGATGAAAACCTACGCTTTTCCTGAAAATTTTTTATGGGGCGCAGCCGCGTCTGGTATTCAAACTGAAGGTGTAACCAATAAAGCCAACGATTCCATCTGGGATGTGTGGCATGAGCAGTCACCCGAGCGCTTTTATCAGGGTATTGGTTCTCAGGTAGTTACGGATACCTATAATCGTTATAAAGAAGATGTCCAACTGATGAAACAGGTGGGTTTTAATTCATTTCGCACTTCGATTCAGTGGTCCCGCTTGATCAAAAATTTTGAAACGGGTGAGGTGTGTCCGGATGCGGTTGAGTTCTACAACAATTATCTGGATGAGATGATCAAAAATGGTATCGAACCGATGATTAACCTCTACCACTTTGATATGCCGGCAGAGCTCCAGCAAAAGTATGGCGGCTTTGAATCCAAAAAAGCGGTCGATCTCTATGTTATTTATGCTTTAAAGGCGTTTGAGCTGTTTGGGCACAAGGTGAAATATTGGATCACCTTTAACGAACCGATTGTACCGGTCGAAGGCGGCTATCTGTACGACTTCCACTATCCATGTAAGCAAGATGGTAAATTAGCAGTACAGGTTGGCTACAATATCATTCTGGCACATGCAAAAGCAGTCCATGCCTTTAACAAGCTTAATCTGGAAAACTCGAAGATTGGAGTTGTTCTGAATCTGACGCCTTCATATACCCGTAGCGACAGCAAAGCTGACAAGAAAGCGGCGTGGTACGCTGACCTGCTGTTTAACCGTAGCTTTCTCGATCCTATGGTGAAAAATGAAATCCCACCGGAATTGTGTGTTGTGCTTAAAGAGCAGGGCGTAATTCCCGAAACCACTCAGCAGGAGCTGGATACAATTACTTCAGCAAAAATTGCGTTTCTTGGTGTCAACTACTACGTACCGCGCCGTGTAAAAGCTCGCGAGGAAGAGTATGAGTTAGAATACTTTACTCCCGAGGTTTACTTCGAGAATTACATCAATCCGAATGGCCGCTTTAACCCATATCGTGATAACAATGAAATCCTACCAACGGCTATTTATGACATTGCCAGTAGCATAAAAGAGCACTACGGAAATATTCCATGGTTTCTGGCTGAAATCGGCATCGCAATGGACGAGGTTTCAGAAGGCGAGCCTGATGAAAATGGCATTATTGATGATAGCTTCCGCACCGAACTGATGAAGGAACATCTGGTACAACTGCACAGAGCAATAGGAGAGGGCGCTAACTGCTTTGGTGTACATCAGTGGACCTTTATCGATAACTGGTCATGGATTAATTCATTTAAGCGTCGTTATGGCTTTTATCGACTTGATTTACAAACGGGTAATCGTATCCCTAAAAAACATGGAATTTGGTTTAAAGAGGTCGCAACAACGGGCTTCTTTGAAAGTTGAATATGTCCGAACTTTTTTCGGCCGTTACTTGAAAACGGCTTTGAAAAGAACCTTAGCTCTATTGGCTCAGGCGTAGATATTTAAGCGCCTGATTGCTTATTCCAATCAGGGTTCAGTTCATATTGAAAAGCGATATTAGCGCAGTTAGTAGAACTGAATTTTCCTTCTTGTTCAGCAATACATGATTCGTCATCAAAAATATAAGCTGTAATTTCGCTGATTTTTATATGGTAATAGCTATGATTATGCAGGACTTTGCGTAATTCATGTTTATAACAGGCCCCTGTGGAACAGGAAAAACCTACATCGCTTGCGCCCTGGCAAACACAGCCTGCCTGAAAGGGTTTACTGTCAAATACTATCGTCTCAGTCGGCTTCTGATGGAGTTAGCTCAGTCCAAAGCCGATGGTACTTATAGCCGGAAACTGAAGAGCCTTGCTCGGCTTGATATGCTCATCCTTGATGACTGGGGACTTGAGCCACTCAAGGCAGCACAGCGCAATGACTTAATGGAGATCATGGATGATCGACATGGTAGTAGTTCAACTGTACTGATCAGCCAATTACCCACAGATCAATGGTATCAATCTATCGGTGATAACACATTGGCAGATGCCATCCTGGATCGGCTAATGCACAATGCTCATCGGATAAAACTGAAGGGAGAATCTATGCGTAAAAAGTTGGCGGATGTTGACGTCACTTGAACAGTTGAGGTAAAAATTACTTAGCCAACGATGCGTTGATCCAAGGCGGAGTTTCTCAGGGTAGCCTCGCCAGGCAATGACTCGTTCAAGTACTCGAACCACTCGCTGAGCTGGTAGGCTGAGATCGACTTCGATGGCTAATGCTTCTCGGTTAAAATCATCCACAATATTGAAGGTTCGGAACCGACGTCCGCATTGCAGGCTATCGCTCATAAAGTCGATAGACCAACACTGATTCTCTGACAACGGTACACTCAGCGGCACTGGGTGACGATTTGGCAGACGCTTTTTCCCTTTACGGCGTTTATTGAGTTTCAGCTCGCAGTAAATCCGATATATCCGCTTGTGATTCCATGTATGACCCCAGCGACGAAGGATTTTGAGCAACAGACTAAACCCGTAAGCTGGATACCGTTCAGCAGCCTTTTGCAATTCAATAATCACCTCTTGGTCATTATTGGTTTTGGGCCGATATCGATAAACAGAGTCGCTGATGCCAACTGCGCGACAAGCTAGACGTAAACTGACGTTATGCACCTGTCGAGCATAATCAACGAGTTCACGTTTAGTCGCTGGCTTTACAGCTTTTTTTCCACGATATCTTTGAGAATTCGGTGCTCTAAGCTCAATTCTGCGGATTCCGATTTACTTGAACATCCATTCCCGCTGTTTTTCAAGCTAGATGTCGCCGATTTTACATTGTGATAACAAAATGTGTTACGCGGCTTGCTTCTCAGGGTTTAGTAACACTTCGTTGATATAATCCCAGTCTCTTGTTTTCCTGCTCCACCGTTCCGGATTAACTAAGTGAGCCTGCCGGTACACATGTTTGCGTTTGATTAGTATGCCTATATCTTCACCGTTATGCCTTTGCTGCGGAGTTACATATTTGATGCCACTATGTTTGTGTTCTTCGTTGTACCAATGAGTAAAGTCCGCAACCCAAGCCCTGGAATCGTCGAGTGACTGGAACCCATCAGCAGGCCAAGCTGGATGATACTTAATGGTTTTGAATAGTGATCCGCCCCAGCAGTTTTGGACACTGAGTTAAGTGAGTACAATCACTAACGAGGTGAACAATGACAACTAAGAAAACTAGAATTAAACATTCCCCTGAATTTAAAGCAGAAGCCCTGAAGTTAGCAGATAAAGTGGGAGTGGCTGCGACAGCAAGACAGCTTTCTTTACATGAATCTCAAATCTACGGGTGGCGGAAGAACTCGAAGAAAGACACCAGTACTAGTCAGCGAGAGCAAGAGCTAGCCGCAGAGGTTGCCAAGCTCAAAAGGCAGTTGGCTGAGCAAGCAGAAGAGCTAGAAATTGTAAAAAAGGCCGCCACCTACTTCGCGAAGAATCTAAAGTAGATTACTACGAGTTTATGCTCGAACACCTGCTGTGCTTCAGTATAGTGCGTATGGCTAAGGTGTTCGGGATATCCCGAAGTGGGTTTTATTACTGGATTAAACATCGACACAACGCCATCCAACGCGAGGCTATTCGCCAAAATCTTGATACAAAAGTCAAAGAAGCTTTCGACAACAGCAAAGGCCGAGATGGCTCAAGGCGTATCCAAAAAGAACTGTCTGAGAACGGTGATAGCTACAATGTTAAAACCATTGCTGCCAGTATGAAGCGTCAAGATTTAACGCCGAAAGCTGCACGCAAGTTTAAGTGCACTACGGACAGCAAGCATCAAATGCCTGTTGCTCCAAACCTGTTGGCTCAGAACTTTAGCGCATTTGTTCCGAATAAAAAATGGGCTGGAGACATCACCTATATAGCGACAAGCGAAGGCTGGCTGTATTTGGCGGTAATTCTTGACCTTTACTCAAGACAAGTAATTGGATGGTCTATGGATACCAGAATGACGGCTACGCTGGTCTGTGATGCGCTATCAATGGCGTTGTTCCGTCGCGGATTCCCCGAGCAGGTTATCGTTCATAGTGATCGAGGTAGTCAGTACTGCTCAAAAGATTATCGAGACCTCATAACTGCTTATAATCTAAAACAAAGTATGAGTAGGAAAGGAAATTGCTGGGACAATGCTTGTGTTGAGAGCTTCTTCCATTCTATGAAAGTGGAAGCGATCCAATATGAGCCGATTATGACGAGAGACCAGATGCGCCAAACGATCTTCGAGTACATAGAGGTTGATTATAATCGGACGAGAAGGCACAGTGCTCTTGGGTATCTAAGCCCAGTTAACTTTGAACAACAAAATGTCGCTTAATGAAGTGTCCAGTCTGGCTGGAGCAGATCATATTGTTGTACTCAACTAAGGTTCAAGCTGTTTCAATGCAGTAATTGAAACACCAATTTTCTGACCAAGCCAATAACCTTTTCGGCCAACAATTAGCAGAAGCATCACTTCATTAGCAACAATGTTTTGTCTCCATGAATATATATCAGTCGATGAGGGTGATGGCTTATCTTCCGGATGTGTATGCCATTCGCCTAGATATTGGTGGACCCCCCCAGTTTGTTCGAAAGCTGCATCCACTATAGACTGGTGATGAGCTCCTCTACGATCAACTCGATACCTCTGTCGAATGTCGCCTAGTCCGGGTTCCGATATAGTACAAACAACTATATGTTTCCCTCGACGCTCACCTATAAGAACGCCAGCTGATTCGGGTGTAAAATGATTAAGTTGACTATAAGACAATAATCGTTTTACAACATGCTCCATAATGACAACAAGATGACCACTCTCATCTTTAAAAATAAGCTCAACATCACGCATTACAAATATTGCAATCCGAGAGACACGTTAACATTCTTGGTTTTCTCGAACGAGAACCATCCAACAGATGTTCATTGTAATTCCATGTAAGGTTACGCTCCAAGGTATTCAATACAGCCTCCTGAGCTAAAGCTGCCGTTATGTGACTTACTGCGGCATCATATGGTGTATATGTACTCCCACAACTTATATATTTCTCTTTCGCTTGATCAATTTTTTCAAAACGCAGATCTACATTATTCCGATAAACAGCAGGATCAGCAACCATACAACCATAGCAACAACTCCCATCATCAACAAAAACCTTTGAAGCGCGGCCATTACCATCATTAAATGCATGAATAATTACAGGCATTTTCTCTGTTTCTAAAGTTCTGACTACTGCAGCAAGGCGTTTAGAAACGGGAGGGCGGCCAGTTGCATCAATAATGATGTCATATTTGGATAGAACTGCTGGGTGGATCTGGAACTGTTTATTTATTCCTTTGATATTCTGTGCAATATGGACAGCTTCTTTTAAGCTGCTAGCAAGAGCCGTTGCTTTAGCTTGGCCAAAATAACTGGCAGTCAGAGAATGTCGAGCAAAATTGTGCGGTTTAAACTCATCATCATCGTAAAGATGGAACTCTTTTTGTCCGCAGCCAGCACCACTACGCAAAAGCAATTCAGCCAAATAACCACCTATAGTCCCGCATCCAACGAGAGCAATACGTTTATGACTTAGGTTCCCAACATCTGGTCGTGGCCGATTTCGGCTTAGCAAGGTATCTCTGTCTGCTCTAGTCACAGCTAACCGCTTAAAGCTAGTGCTCGCCAACTTACCACCTAACAATGCAGCAATATCATTTATATTACGCTTTCCAGAGCCTTTCTTACCACAATGACGATTACCAATAACATCTAAATTTAGCTCTAAATAGACAGCTAACTCATCTTGACCTTCCACATCAAGCAATAATAAATGACGTTTTATTTTTTTTGCTATCATGAGATTGACCGTCTGATCATAAGCTGAACGGTCAACAATTTTGAGCCATCCCAAAACCTCGCGAAAACTGGATGGAGGCCAACTTACTCCAGCCAAACGGTTCGGCCTCACTGATATACAATGTGTGGCAATAGATATCTCTTTAAGAGAATTTTCATCGAACTTTCTTTGGGTTAACCAATTAGCTAATTCTTCATGGTGTTCCGAGCAAGCAGTTACGAACTCTCTCCGAATAGACCCGCTCCTTAGTTCAACCTCTATGAGATGAGTCTTTAGTTGGATTTTTCTTTTTGGTGTGGTTAATAGATATAGGTTATCTTCCGCTTGCCAATAGGCACTGAACTCAGCTTCGAGTTCAACATCATTTGTAGATTCGCTCTCCACTGATGCAACTGAGTTATCCAACGTACGCTGTATTTGCTCATCGACATCTTGATAAGTTGCTCTTAAATCGTTAGGGTCCCAGTCAGCCTCCATTTGAGAAACGTAACACAGATAGAACCCAAAATTGATGTGAGGAAGTAACCGACCTTTATACGACTCAGGCTGCTGCAGAATATATGCGAATGGCAGCTTAGTGTGAGGGTCATCCCACAGCACTAAAGCTATTGAGAATACTCCACCTTTTGTAGAGTAGTCCTTCACATAGTAGCCTTTTCGACGGCTTTTTATATCCAGACAGATCCCCTTAGGCATCTGTCTGGCCGGTGTATAACAAAATCCGCAACCAAGTAAGGTATGATGTAACTCGTGTTTCAATTTCAACCACTCACCATCGTCGTGCTAATTTTGGCAGGGCTTTGTGCTGTACTTGGTTCTTGAGAAAACGCAGGGGCAGCCTTTGTTAGAACAATTAGCTCACAGTTAACAACTCGGTTTCCGAATGCTTCGTTAATTTTAGTTAATGCTTCAGACTTTGAGCTAGTTGATTCTGCAGAAAGTAAAATACCAAGCAAGTTCTCTAGTTTACTAATGATATCCTGCTCGCGAAGACCATGTTCAGAAGACGCTGGGAAAAGTGGTTTTTCATCGGTATCGTCAGGGCTTTCGATTCCCTTGCAAAACTCACTAGGCAGATGCTGAGCGACTATTTTCATGGTCTCTCCGAGATCGCTAGGATCATGAGAGACTTTATCAAGTATATTGACAATTGCTGCCATAAGACTTATCGAAGATGGACCTCCAACTTCCCACTGTGCATCACGCCATGCTTTCATGAAGCGACAAATTTTGCGCAAGTGTTTACCAATACGTGTACAACTATCGTTAAACCAATCCTCAACTATTTTTGGATCACTATTGACCCATTTTTTTTCACCTTCCCTAAGAGCAAGGTTTACATTATCTGAATCAATTTTATAGGAATCACTGTCATTGAAATCATAAGCATAGGATTCATTACCAACACTTTCGAAAATAGATCGATTGGCTGCCAATGCTGCCTGTTTTTTTAAGAACTCTTCTTTCGGTATTGCATACATAGGTACATCTATGTGAGTTTTCTTTCCATCGATTTTTATTCGTCCGCATGTTTGCTTAGCTTCAAATCTCCACCCTTGATTTTCTGCTACAAGTGATTGGAGAGATGCATCAACCAGAAGTATAAGTAATGTATGGCCTATCTTGGGTTCTGACTCAAAAATCGGCATAGGCATGTAAGTCCCATCATCAATATCCATTTCTTGTCCAGGTTGAAACGGACGATTCAAAGTATCATATTGAAAACTACCTTGAGTGCTGAACCTTGGAGTAAGATCTAAAAACTCTTCACGAGCTTCATCATCCAGCTCGTAAATCAACTTGGCCACTTCACGTTGATCACTATCCGAAAGGTACCGAATCTTAGTCTGTACAATTTTCGAGTAAACAGTGTCAAATGTTAGGAAGTTTCCCTTAACGGCCTTGGCTATGCCTTTAGCTTCCTCAAATACATCCTTCGTTCTCAAACGGATAATCTTACGTAGTGCTTTAAGATTGCTTTTCTCGTCATCGGTAAGAACTAACTTCGCCATCAACCCATCATTTCGGTTAGCGTAGTACTGGTGAAAATTCCAAGTCATTATCACTCTCCTCTGAGACTTACTTAAATTTACGTGCAGGAGTTTTGAAGAACCCTTGCAATAATTTGTTCTTGGTGAATTCCTCCGTAGCTAATTGTCGGCCACGAGTTGCCAAATTACTGAGTGAGCTTTCGGAAGCATTATCCAACGTGATATCGCTTGCGGCTTCATGGGGAATGGTGTCATCCAAGTATATATAATTACTTAAAGAACCGTTCGTTGATAACTCCCTTAATAGCATCGCTTTGTGAAGCTGTTGGTTGGCGGTCATAGTACTAAGAACTAATCTCTCCCCCATTCCCCAGAGGCCTAGGTATCCACTTTTCCCTGCTAAACTGGAAGGGCTCAAACTATACTCTTCACCGAGTGTTCCTACGTTGAGTATCTTTACATCACTGACTTTTGCTTTAGGAAAATCTGCCGTCATGTCGCGAAATACTTCGTGTAAGCCAATAAAGCTTGGATTGTTAGCAACTAAACCACCATCAGCAAAATAAGCATCTAAATCTGCGCAATAATGGGGAGCAAAATAAGTGGGCGCAGCTGAGGTAGCTAAAGCTGCATCAATCAGTTTAAGACGACCATCTCTATTAAATTCAGGGTTATGAGGTGTTTTGAAAAATTGAGGCTTACCAGTAGATAGGTTGACTGTAGGAATGAGCACTCGGCACTTCAAATCATTAAAAGTGGTTTCTTCACCAACCATACTTGCAATTGTTGTAGCTAAAGCTTCACTGCCATAAAGTGGACGCCTAGCTAATCGATATTTTCTGCGGAAGGCTGGAAAAATTCGAGGGTATTTCTGCTCTGGAAAAATATGTCCTGCTTGTTCTCTAAACACCATTTCTAATTCTCGGGCGCTTTTGCCATAGGCCAAACCTAGAGCTAAAATACCTCCGATAGAAGTGCCAGTGATTAAATCAAAGTAATCTCCAATTCTGAAACCATTAATGCCACTCTTCTCTTCAATGATGCGTTCAATTTCAGCTAACAGGCTAATTGTAAATAGCCCTCTTGCTCCGCCACCATTTAAACTGAGAATACGTACATGGTTTTGAGAGCTGAGATGCTCCTCTGAGCTTGGCATATGGCCTCCAGTTATTTGGTTCATCAAAACAGATGCAAAGCTGAGTTCGGAGTATAAACAAGCAACCATAGTGGTAGGTACTTACCTTCGAACGACTCTTACAACAATTGAGATTCCATAAATTACATCAGTACCTAACGTACAGAAAAGTACAATATATTGATTCAATACATTCACAAATTACAAGATATAGCCTTGGCCATGAAAATTCAAGTTGCATATAAAGCATTGCTTGTAGATTTCTGTTAGAAAGGAAATTGCTCCTCTTCGCAGGAAGCTAATCACTGGAAATCGCTCCAATAGTTGTAGGGACAAGTCTTGCTCTTGGCTAGTTCTATATTGTCCTGCTATATCAAGGAAAGAAACTTATTGCGGGATGTAGTCCCTAAAGAAGGAAATAGCCGAGTTGTCATTGTTAAGCATAGTGGCAAATGGCTTATTTATAAGTGAAATATTGTTCACCTATATTGTATTTATTTATGCTTAGTTCTTAAAAGTGCATTATAATGCTCTTATTGTAGTTGAGGTGATTAGGCATCTTTAAAAATGCATAAAAAGGTATTTATGAGAAAAGGTAAAGTGGTGAAGGCAACGCCAATGCCGGGCTTGAATGCAGAATTCAGCATGGAAATGCTTGGTCATGCAATAAGATCGAAACGTAGCGAGAAAGGTTGGCGTATCGATGATCTTGCGTTGAAAGCAGACTTATCTCGTAGAACCATCATGAAAATAGAAAAGGGTGACCCAAAGGTTTCTTTTGCTAATATCATGCTATTAATGGATATATTGGGCCTGTCGTTACGCGTTGTTGATTTAAGCCAGCTAAATATTGTTATTGAGCCTAACCTGCACAAGGTGGATAACGAGGACGGTTGGTATGAGTAAATTACAGCAGTTAGATGTGTTTATTGGTACTAATACCAAAGTCGGTTGTTTGGTTCTTCCGGTTGGCGCAGAGACCGATTTCTCATTTACTTATGACACTGAATGGATAAAGACTGGCTTTCCAATTTCACCATTTATTCCTTTCAATGGTCAGAGCAATTCGCGCAGTATCGAGAATTACCTGCGAAACCTGCTCCCTGAAGGAGAAGCATTTGATGAGATGGTGCAGAATACGACCCTATCCAAGAGCAATACCTTTGCACTTATTCATCAGCTCGGCTCCGAAACATCCGGAGCGCTGTCGTTTCGAGTCCCTAATACAAAACCGGGTGAAACCAGCTTTAGGCATGTACCTCAAGAAGAGTTGGCGGATCGTTTAGAACGAAATTATAAGCCATTAGTGTATTGGGATGGCAAAGTTCGCTTGTCTGTTGCCGGTGTTCAGGACAAGCTGAATTTGCTCAGAAGAAATGGCCAGTGGGGTTTTGGTGAAGGTAAACTCTGTTCTAATTACATCCTGAAGTTTGAAAGTGGAAAAGCGCCATGTATAGCCGTTAATGAGTTCTTCTGCATGACACTCGCTAAACTGGCGGGGATGGACGTGGCGAATGTAGAACTGACTCGTATTGGTAAAACCAGAACATTAGTGATAGAGCGATTTGATCGAAATTTCATTGAAGATCGCGATGTTGTCCAACGTATGCATGTTATAGATGGGTGCCAGGCCACAGATCTCCCTCCAGGTTACAAGTATGAGAGACAACATGGCGATTCTGGCGAAGGCATGTATCTGCGAGATGGCGTTTCATTCCCTCGCTTGCTTGGAATCCAGACAACCGACACAGTAAAAACAAACCTGAAGTTAACCCAGTGGATGCTCTTTAATCTGGCGACGTTGAATTATGATGCTCACGGCAAAAATATCAGTTTCTTTGTTAGACCGAGAGGAGTAGAGCTTGCGCCTTTCTATGACCTCGTCAACATCGAAGCGATCGCGCAAGAAGGCGCTAAGCGTAATTCAAGAAGTGGGCAATTCTCGGTTGAAGAAGGCCGCGCTATGAGTATCCCTAAATACTTTGCTATGTCGATTGGCGCATGGGAGCGCGAAGAATTTATGGCGCCACCCAAAGGTAATTTTCAGCGTCCTATTTCTAGCTATGACTTAGCGGAGTTCGGTGAGTTACTCGGATATTCAGGTATCAGAATGGCCTCGTTAATCGAAGATCACATTAATGCGATTAAGAATGGTATTAAAGGTGCAGTGAAACAGACCATCGAGCAGAGCATCAATGACGATGAACGCGAACACATTCACTTATGCGAAGCGTTGATCCAGAAAGAATGTGAGCATTTACTAGAGCAAGCTCAAGGTGTACCGGAAATGAGTGATTTGTTGTAATTATCCAAAATTGTCATTTCTAAAATTCACTAATGTCACTCGAATAACCGATGGAGGTGGAGCATGGTGACTATTAATATACAGGGCTAATGATACGGATATCTAGATGTGTGATTGGTATAATCCGTTTTGAAGAAATTGATTAGCTAAAAGCTGAATAAATTATACAACGTGCAAATTGCCTGTGCCTCTTTTGGGGATCAAGCGATTTCTTTCCACTGGAGAAGATGAATTGGAACTTTTACCCAGCGAGTTGGCTATTAAGAAAAAGGCCTTGGATTTTGCAAAGAAAAATCGTACTAGGATTTGTCGGAGGCTTACCAACACCAGTCTCTACGCTCCAGAGCTGGGGCCAGTTTCTGTGTTTATGAGCGGATCTCCAGGCGCTGGGAAAACAGAGTCTTCTAAGGAATTGGTCACAGCTTTAACTGAGGATGGTGGGCATGTTTTGCGCCTAGATCCCGATGATTTAAGGGCGGAGTTTGAAGATTACAATGGGAATAATTCATACTTATTCCAAGCAGCGGTGATTACACTTGTCGAACGTGCCCTAGATATGATTTTTAAGAATAACCAGAGTTTTCTTCTGGATGGAACGTTCGCTAGCTTTCATGTCGCGGATAAAAACATTGGCCGCTCGCTAAAAAAGGGCAGGATGGTATTAGTGGTTTTTGTTTATCAACGACCAGAGTTGGCGTGGAACTTCGTAAAGGCAAGAGAGAAGGTCGAAGGAAGACGAATCTTACCAGAGCATTTTGTTGAACAGTTCTTTGGTTCTCAGCAAGTTATAGAACAACTTAAAGAAAAATATGGCTCCCAAATTCAGGTTGATTTACTTCTTAAAGATAACGATGGAATAACTCACAGTCATCACAGCGATATAATCAGTTTGCAACCGTATTTGGATCCAGCGTATACTTTGGGCGTTGTAAGAGAAATCGTAGGTGCTAGCAGGCACCAGGAGAAGTGTGATGATTGATTCTAAAGCCAACAATGCTATCTCACCACTTGCGAGATTTGTTCGTAACGCATCTGCGGGTGATAAAAACAAGGTTTATAAGCGCGTCATTGTCGCAGCGACAGAGTCTCAAAACAAAACTATCCAAAAAGCCCATACTGTTCAGAGCTAATTTTATTCTGCTTGCCAGTTATGAACTATGATTGGCATGTCTAAAACTTTGTAGCTAACATGCCATAAGGTAAAAGAGTTTTAAGAAACTGTTTATAAGACTCTTTTACCGTTTCGCGCTGGGAATGACTAACCATTTCTAAACACCAAACCCTTTCTCTAGTTTATCTCTTTAGGATTTTGCGGCGGATTTCGCCGTATAATTTCAATTATTTAAACCAATCGGTTCTGTCGCAAACTGGAGTGAGCGGTTAAGCTCTTCATCAAGATTCACTACTGCCAACGCCATGACCATCAAATCCCCCTCTGGCAGGATAGTTGTCACTGTTAAAATTTAACCAGTTAGGGGCGGTAACAGAGTAGAAAATGTCTCGTTATCCGCAGGAAAGAAAAGAAGCAATATTGAAAAAGTTATTACCTCCATACTCTCGATCAGTGGCGGAGGTGGCAAAAGAAGAAGGCATCAGTGAGGCAACCCTGTACAATTGGCGTAATGCATTAAGACTATCAGGAGCCGTTGTGCCAGACAGTAATACTTCTTCCGACCAGTGGTCAGCTCAAACTAAATTGGCCGTCGTTGCCGAAACCTTTTCCATGACCGAGCATGAGCTGAGTCAGTATTGTCGAGAAAAGGGTCTTTACCCTGAGCAAATAAAGGGGTGGCGCAGCGAGTGTATGCAAGGCTTCATGACTCAAAAAGAACGAGAAGCGGAAGCCAAGAAGCAGGCAAAAGCGGACAAGCATGAAATAAAAGAGTTGAAGAAAGAACTCCGTTACAAAGAAAAAGCGCTGGCAGAAACCACCGCGCTTCTGGTGCTGAGAAAAAAGCTCAGAGCCTTTTACGGGGAAGAACCCGAGGACGATTAACCTCAACCGATGAAAGGCAAAGTTTGGTTGCGCTGATCCATGAGGCATGCCAAAACGGCTGCCGATTAGAGAATGCCTGTCATGAAGTTGAGATCGATTTACGAACATATCGCCGTTGGTATCAGAATGGCAGGGTACAGGAAGATCAAAGGCCGATTGCGCCACGACCAGAGCCCGCCAACAAGCTTTCGGAACAAGAGCGGCAAATGATTATCGAAGTCAGTAATGCACCTGAATATGCGAGTTTACCGCCGAGTCAAATCGTACCGACGTTACTGGATAAAGGGGAATATATCGCGTCAGAATCGAGTTTTTATCGCGTTCTGAAAACAGCAGGACAACTGAACCGTCGAGGACGCCAACGTAGTCCAAAAAAGACTTCCCGACCAACAAGTTATACGGCGACGGGGCCGAACCAGGTTTATACCTGGGATATCACGTATATGCCGTCAGAAGTCCGCGGCCAGTATTACTATCTGTATATGATAGAAGATGTCTACAGCCGAAAAATCGTCGGTTACGAAGTCTATGATCGCGAGTGTGGAGAATTGGCCTCGCAGTTATTGCAACGTACCTTGATGCGAGAGCAATGCTTTAATCAGTCACTGGTTCTGCACTCGGATAATGGCGCACCGATGAAATCATTGATGTTCAAAGCGAAGATGGAAGAGTTGGGAATAATCTCGCCCTACAGTCGTCCACGAGTCAGTGATGATAATCCGTACGTGGAGTCGTTGTTCCGCACGCTGAAATATGTGCCGAATTGGCCGTCAAAAGGTTTTGGTAGCCTTGCAGCATGCCGAGCTTGGGTAGCTTCATTCGTTGTCTGGTATAACACCGAGCATAAACACAGCCGATTAAATTTTGTTACGCCCTCGGAGCGCCACAGTGGAAAAGACGGAGAAATATTAAGGCACCGAGCGAAGGTGTTGATGGAGCATCGAGAGAAAAGGCCAGAACGTTGGTCAGGAAAAATCAGGAACTGTGAACCGATTGGAAAGGTTCATCTGAATCCAGAAAAAGAAGCTGCTTAATAATTAAGCAAGTAGTGACAACTACCTTGAAAAACGCCGAAATTGACAGGCCGCCACTTTCCTTCCGACATCATTCTTTAGGCTGTTCGTTATTACGTTTCTTATAAGCTGAGCTACCGTGAAACCGACTCAATGAGCCGGGGATAAAATAAAAAAAACAATCAGAAACTTAACTATATGCTTGGTAAGCTATCGTTAGTTTATCCAAAAATTCGTGTAGCTTTTGGTTCATCTCATCATAATCATGATTCAGTAGCACTTTGGGCTCATTAACGAAACGATAGTTTGCTGCCTCGCTGAGATCATCATTTTCGATGAGCGATGCTACAACTTCTTTAGTCAATTCCATGTGACACTGAAAACCAAACAGCCAAACAGCTATAAGCAACGATTTATCGAGGACAGCCTGCACTGTACGCAATGACTTTTGCATCTGGAGCCAGTCCCGGCATATCGTTGTGCCAATGGCCCACTTCCAGAACGGTGCCAAAATGGTCAAACAGTGGATGGGTAATGCCATCTTTGGTTAGCGTAATAGGGAACTTACCAACTTCACGCTCAGGGCTATTTTCCGGAAGAGATTCACCGGCATAGACCCGAGAATAAGTCGTTTTATTGGCTAAATTAAAGGGTGATTCGGATCTGGGCTTGATTAACCTCGTGTACAAAATATCTGTCCTGCCTTTTCTTGCAATGATCAAACTTTCAGCTATCATTTAGCACGTTTATTCCACGGATATGCATAATGTGCATATTTAGGGCTTTTAGCTATATTGGTTAGCTTCCCACTATGGGTTTTGAGAACCGAGTATTTTTTGATTTTTATAGTAGGGTAGAGTAGTAAAAATCAACGAAATTTACGTGCTACAATGTTGCAAAAATGCGACATGTAAAATCAGATAATTTGGATCATTTTAAGATCTTTTGTCATTTTTTGAGCTGGTAAATTGCTTGAATGTTGGAGACCAAAAAATGCGATGGTATGTTGAAAAATGGCATATTATGGGATTGGATTATCTTTGGGGGTTTTAACCTAAGTATTTGATTTTAAATAATATTTTGAGTGTGTTGTAATTTTGGACGTAATCCTTCCAAGCTAAAGCTGCGAGTTCGATTCTCGCTACGCGCTCCAAGTTTTTCTATCTAGTTGAATTCCCCTAATTAACTGAAAAATAAACGCTTTGTTGCGTAACTTTCTATTTTCTACATTTCAATTTTAGCTGTATTTCAGGAACTGATTTTCAACGGTGGCCAACGTTTATATCGTCGGTATAGGCGGGAGTTGATTTTGTGTAATCCCATAAATAATCGGTTCATTATGCGCCAAGTCACTGACTAGTTTATGTCGAATTAAAAGCAGTTATATCTGACTAATCTCATGTATTAACGCACCATAACTAAAGTTTTTGATCTAAATATGAATAAAACGGCCAAGTACAGGCGGTACTTCTAGAATAACATTGACCGTAAAATAGGCAGAAATAGTCTGTTGTGATGTAAATCTGACCAACTGAATCTAAAATTCAACATTTCCCGTTTTTTACTCTTGCTAAAAAAATCATCCTCCCTATAATGCGCCTCCTCGACGTGATGAGAGTCACAACTTTTCCCCTTTAGTGGTGAATTGGTGACTTGATGAGTGATATTCACTTTTGAAAAATTATTTTAAGAAAGTGTTTGACACAAAATATTAATTCGTTAGAATGCGCGTCCTGCTTAAGTGCTAACACATTGAAAGCAAAGCTCTTTAACAATTTAAACCTATCAATCTGTGTGGGCACTCGTTGATGATAATCGAAAAGATTTATCAGTGAACTGAGTGACCAATCAAGATTTCTTTTGGCAACAGAAGAAGACTTGGCACAGTCAATTCATTCCAACTTCGGTTGGAATAACAGTAATCACTGAGTCGAAGCTTAGGCTTCAAAAAACTTTAATTGAAGAGTTTGATCATGGCTCAGATTGAACGCTGGCGGCAGGCTTAACACATGCAAGTCGAGCGGTAACAGGAATTAGCTTGCTAATTTGCTGACGAGCGGCGGACGGGTGAGTAATGCCTGGGAAATTGCCCTGATGTGGGGGATAACCATTGGAAACGATGGCTAATACCGCATGATGTCTACGGACCAAAGAGGGGGACCTTCGGGCCTCTCGCGTCAGGATATGCCCAGGTGGGATTAGCTAGTTGGTGAGGTAAGGGCTCACCAAGGCGACGATCCCTAGCTGGTCTGAGAGGATGATCAGCCACACTGGAACTGAGACACGGTCCAGACTCCTACGGGAGGCAGCAGTGGGGAATATTGCACAATGGGCGCAAGCCTGATGCAGCCATGCCGCGTGTATGAAGAAGGCCTTAGGGTTGTAAAGTACTTTCAGTTGTGAGGAAGGCAGTTGCGTTAATAGCGTAATTGTTTGACGTTAGCAACAGAAGAAGCACCGGCTAACTCCGTGCCAGCAGCCGCGGTAATACGGAGGGTGCGAGCGTTAATCGGAATTACTGGGCGTAAAGCGCATGCAGGTGGTCTGTTAAGTCAGATGTGAAAGCCCCGGGCTTAACCCGGGATGGTCATTTGAAACTGGCAGGCTAGAGTACTGTAGAGGGGGGTAGAATTTCAGGTGTAGCGGTGAAATGCGTAGAGATCTGAAGGAATACCGGTGGCGAAGGCGGCCCCCTGGACAGATACTGACACTCAGATGCGAAAGCGTGGGGAGCAAACAGGATTAGATACCCTGGTAGTCCACGCTGTAAACGATGTCTACTTGGAGGTTGTGGCCTTGAGCCGTGGCTTTCGGAGCTAACGCGTTAAGTAGACCGCCTGGGGAGTACGGTCGCAAGATTAAAACTCAAATGAATTGACGGGGGCCCGCACAAGCGGTGGAGCATGTGGTTTAATTCGATGCAACGCGAAGAACCTTACCTACTCTTGACATCCAGAGAAGTCGACGGAGACGTTGATGTGCCTTCGGGAGCTCTGAGACAGGTGCTGCATGGCTGTCGTCAGCTCGTGTTGTGAAATGTTGGGTTAAGTCCCGCAACGAGCGCAACCCTTATCCTTGTTTGCCAGCACGTAATGGTGGGAACTCCAGGGAGACTGCCGGTGATAAACCGGAGGAAGGTGGGGACGACGTCAAGTCATCATGGCCCTTACGAGTAGGGCTACACACGTGCTACAATGGCGCATACAGAGGGCGGCCAACTTGCGAAAGTGAGCGAATCCCAAAAAGTGCGTCGTAGTCCGGATTGGAGTCTGCAACTCGACTCCATGAAGTCGGAATCGCTAGTAATCGTGGATCAGAATGCCACGGTGAATACGTTCCCGGGCCTTGTACACACCGCCCGTCACACCATGGGAGTGGGCTGCAAAAGAAGTAGGTAGTTTAACCTTCGGGGGGACGCTTACCACTTTGTGGTTCATGACTGGGGTGAAGTCGTAACAAGGTAGCGCTAGGGGAACCTGGCGCTGGATCACCTCCTTAAACGATGATTGTGCATTGATGAGTGTTCACACAGATTGATACGGTTTAATAGAGTTTTCAGTGGGGCTATAGCTCAGCTGGGAGAGCGCCTGCCTTGCACGCAGGAGGTCTGCGGTTCGATCCCGCATAGCTCCACCATCTTTAAAGGTATTCTCTTGAGTATTTTTAGAAATGGTAACGTTTCGTTATCTTGCTCTTTAACAATTTGGAAAGCTGACAAAACAATGTTTATTGATTGATTCAATGAAGATTGTTTGTAAAAAGTTCTCAATGTTTATCGCTTCCTTATTTAAGGAAAGGATAAACACCAACACACAATCAAGTGTTCTTGGGAATCTTACTTTTAAAGTAAGTATTCAAAAATTGAGTCCGGCAAATATCATCTCTCTCGCTTATTCAAACAATGAGAGAGAACGAAAAACCTTGGTGATTTGTCATCCAATCCGAAACTTCTTCGGGTTGTATGGTTAAGTGACTAAGCGTACACGGTGGATGCCTTGGCAGTCAGAGGCGATGAAGGACGTATTAACTTGCGATAAGCGTAGATTAGGCAGTAAAAGCCACTTGAGTCTACGATTTCCGAATGGGGAAACCCACTTACATAAGTAAGTATCATTAAGTGAATACATAGCTTAATGAAGCGAACCGGGAGAACTGAAACATCTAAGTACCCCGAGGAAGAGAAATCAATTGAGATTCCGAAAGTAGCGGCGAGCGAAATTGGATTAGCCCTTAAGCTGTTACTGTGTTAGACGAAGTCTCTGGAAAGGGACGCAATAAAGGGTGATAGCCCCGTAGTCGACGACACAGTTTGAGTGAAAACGAGTAAGGCGGGACACGTGATATCCTGTCTGAACATGGGGGGACCATCCTCCAAGGCTAAATACTCCTGACTGACCGATAGTGAACCAGTACCGTGAGGGAAAGGCGAAAAGAACCCCTGTGAGGGGAGTGAAATAGAACCTGAAACCGTGTACGTACAAGCAGTAGGAGCCTCCTTAGTGGGGTGACTGCGTACCTTTTGTATAATGGGTCAGCGACTTATATTCAGTGGCAAGGTTAACCGTTTAGGGGAGCCGTAGGGAAACCGAGTCTTAACTGGGCGCACAGTCTCTGGATATAGACCCGAAACCGAGTGATCTAGCCATGGGCAGGTTGAAGGTTGAGTAACATCAACTGGAGGACCGAACCGACTAATGTTGAAAAATTAGCGGATGACTTGTGGCTAGGGGTGAAAGGCCAATCAAACTCGGAGATAGCTGGTTCTCCCCGAAAGCTATTTAGGTAGCGCCTCGGACGAATACTACTGGGGGTAGAGCACTGTTAAGGCTAGGGGGTCATCCCGACTTACCAACCCTTTGCAAACTCCGAATACCAGTAAGTACTATCCGGGAGACACACGGCGGGTGCTAACGTCCGTCGTGGAGAGGGAAACAACCCAGACCGCCAGCTAAGGTCCCAAATTACAGCTAAGTGGGAAACGATGTGGGAAGGCTCAGACAGCTAGGATGTTGGCTTAGAAGCAGCCATCATTTAAAGAAAGCGTAATAGCTCACTAGTCGAGTCGGCCTGCGCGGAAGATGTAACGGGGCTAAGTTGTAAACCGAAGCTGCGGCAATGTGATTTATCACATTGGGTAGGGGAGCGTTCTGTAAGCCGTTGAAGGTGTGTTGTAAAGCATGCTGGAGGTATCAGAAGTGCGAATGCTGACATAAGTAACGATAATGGGGGTGAAAAACCTCCACGCCGGAAGACCAAGGGTTCCTGTCCAACGTTAATCGGGGCAGGGTGAGTCGACCCCTAAGGCGAGGCTGAAGAGCGTAGTCGATGGGAAACGGGTTAATATTCCCGTACTTTTTGTGAATGCGATGGGGGGACGGAGAAGGCTAGATGGGCCTGGCGACGGTTGTCCAGGTTCAAGTGCGTAGGCTTAAGAGTTAGGAAAATCCGGCTCTTTTTAAGGCTGAGACACGATGTCGAGCTGCTACGGCAGTGAAGTCATTGATGCCCTGCTTCCAGGAAAAGCCTCTAAGCTTCAGTTCACAAGAAATCGTACCCCAAACCGACACAGGTGGTCGGGTAGAGAATACCAAGGCGCTTGAGAGAACTCGGGTGAAGGAACTAGGCAAAATGGTACCGTAACTTCGGGAGAAGGTACGCTCTTGGCGGTGAAGTCCCTTGCGGATGGAGCTACTGAGAGTCGCAGATACCAGGTGGCTGCAACTGTTTATTAAAAACACAGCACTGTGCAAAATCGAAAGATGACGTATACGGTGTGACGCCTGCCCGGTGCCGGAAGGTTAATTGATGGGGTTAGCGTAAGCGAAGCTCTTGATCGAAGCCCCGGTAAACGGCGGCCGTAACTATAACGGTCCTAAGGTAGCGAAATTCCTTGTCGGGTAAGTTCCGACCTGCACGAATGGCGTAATGATGGCCACGCTGTCTCCACCCGAGACTCAGTGAAATTGAAATCGCTGTGAAGATGCAGTGTACCCGCGGCTAGACGGAAAGACCCCGTGAACCTTTACTACAGCTTGGCACTGAACATTGACCCTACATGTGTAGGATAGGTGGGAGGCTTTGAAGACATGACGCTAGTTGTGTTGGAGCCGTCCTTGAAATACCACCCTTGTATGTTTGATGTTCTAACTTAGCCCCATAATCTGGGGTGAGGACAGTGCCTGGTGGGTAGTTTGACTGGGGCGGTCTCCTCCCAAAGAGTAACGGAGGAGCACGAAGGTGGGCTAATCACGGTTGGACATCGTGAGGTTAGTGTAATGGCACAAGCCCGCTTGACTGCGAGAATGACGGTTCGAGCAGGTGCGAAAGCAGGTCATAGTGATCCGGTGGTTCTGAATGGAAGGGCCATCGCTCAACGGATAAAAGGTACTCCGGGGATAACAGGCTGATACCGCCCAAGAGTTCATATCGACGGCGGTGTTTGGCACCTCGATGTCGGCTCATCACATCCTGGGGCTGAAGTCGGTCCCAAGGGTATGGCTGTTCGCCATTTAAAGTGGTACGCGAGCTGGGTTTAGAACGTCGTGAGACAGTTCGGTCCCTATCTGCCGTGGGCGTTGGAAGATTGAAGGGGGCTGCTCCTAGTACGAGAGGACCGGAGTGGACGAACCTCTGGTGTTCGGGTTGTGATGCCAATCGCATTGCCCGGTAGCTAAGTTCGGAATCGATAACCGCTGAAAGCATCTAAGCGGGAAGCGAGCCCTAAGATGAGTCTTCCCTGGCGCTTTAAGCGTCCTAAAGGGTTGTTCGAGACTAGAACGTTGATAGGCAGGGTGTGTAAGCGTTGTGAGGCGTTGAGCTAACCTGTACTAATTGCCCGTGAGGCTTAACCATACAACACCGAAGAGGTTTTGTTGGACTTGATGAAAGAACAGAATTGATTGTGTAATGAGAACCTACTTTTTATAAAGAAAGAACAGCTTTCCGAATTAACATATTTTGCTTGGCGACCATAGCATTTTGGACCCACCTGATTCCATTCCGAACTCAGAAGTGAAACAAAATAGCGCCGATGGTAGTGTGGGGTCTCCCCATGTGAGAGTAGGACATCGCCAGGCTTTGAATCCCTAAGAGCCCGCTTGAAAAAGCGGGTTTTTTTATGCCTCAAAATCGGGTTATACCAATCTGGAAAATTAACTGGTCAGCTCTATCCACTTTCTAGAACACTTATTTTTGACCCTTTCACCACATTCCAGAAATTGATTCCATGCCATACAAATTTTAGAGACAATGTCGTTATAATCAGCAAATGACTGATTGGCTAGGTAGTGTTGTCTCAGCCAACTCCATACTTGCTCTATAGGGTTCAGTTCCGGGGAATAGCGGCGTTTTTCAAGGTAGTTGTCACTACTTGCTTAATTATTAAGCAGCTTCTTTTTCTGGATTCAGATGAACCTTTCCAATCGGTTCACAGTTCCTGATTTTTCCTGACCAACGTTCTGGCCTTTTCTCTCGATGCTCCATCAACACCTTCGCTCGGTGCCTTAATATTTCTCCGTCTTTTCCACTGTGGCGCTCGGAGGGCGTAACAAAATTTAATCGGCTGTGTTTATGCTCGGTGTTATACCAGACAACGAATGAAGCTACCCAAGCTCGGCATGCTGCAAGGCTACCAAAACCTTTTGACGGCCAATTCGGCACATATTTCAGCGTGCGGAACAACGACTCCACGTACGGATTATCATCACTGACTCGTGGACGACTGTAGGACGAGATTATTCCCAACTCTTCCATCTTCGCTTTGAACATCAATGATTTCATCGGTGCGCCATTATCCGAGTGCAGAACCAGTGACTGATTAAAGCATTGCTCTCGCATCAAGGTACGTTGCAATAACTGCGAGGCCAATTCTCCACACTCGCGATCATAGACTTCGTAACCGACGATTTTTCGGCTGTAGACATCTTCTATCATATACAGATAGTAATACTGGCCGCGGACTTCTGACGGCATATACGTGATATCCCAGGTATAAACCTGGTTCGGCCCCGTCGCCGTATAACTTATTGGTCGGGAAGTCTTTTTTGGACTACGTTGGCGTCCTCGACGGTTCAGTTGTCCTGCTGTTTTCAGAACGCGATAAAAACTCGATTCTGACGCGATATATTCCCCTTTATCCAGTAACGTCGGTACGATTTGACTCGGCGGTAAACTCGCATATTCAGGTGCATTACTGACTTCGATAATCATTTGCCGCTCTTGTTCCGAAAGCTTGTTGGCGGGCTCTGGTCGTGGCGCAATCGGCCTTTGATCTTCCTGTACCCTGCCATTCTGATACCAACGGCGATATGTTCGTAAATCGATCTCAGCTTCATTACAGGCTTTTTCTAACCGACAACCGTTTTGGCGAGCCTCATGGATGGGTACTACCAAGCTTTGCCTTTCATCGGTAGAGGTTAATCGTCCTCGGGCTCTTCCCCGTAAAAGGCTCTCAGCTTTTTTCTCAGCACCAGAAGCGCGGTGGTTTCTGCCAGCGCTTTCTCCTTGTAACGGAGTTCTTTTTTCAGTTCCTTTATTTCACACTTATCCGCTTTTGCCTGCTTCTTAACTTCCGCTTCTCGTTCTTTTTGAGTCATGAAGCCTTGCATACACTCGCTGCGCCACTCATTTATTTGCTCAGGGTAAAGGCCCTTTTCTCGACAATACTGACTCAGCTCATGCTCGGTCATGGAAAAGGTTTCAGCGACGACGGCCTATTTAGTTTGAGCTGACCACTGGTCGGAAGAAGTATTAGTGTTCTGGCACAACGGCTCCTGATAGTCTTAATGCGTTACGCCAATTGTACAGGGTTGCCTCACTGATGCCTTCTTCTTTTGCCACCTCCGCCACTGATCGAGAGTATGGCGGTAATAGTTTTTTCAATATTGCTTCTTTTCTTTCCTGCGGATAACGAGACATTCTCTACTCTGTTAACGCCCCTAACTGGTTAAATTTTAACAGTGACAACAATCCTGCCAGAGGGGGGAATTGTGTAGTGGTACATTGCGGAATTAGAATACTTGGTAAGAATCGGAGAATAGCCCGTGGTTTTCTGTAAGTTCATTGCAAGCGCTAATAGCATCAGCATTTTGCTCTAGCCATTCAGCTTTAAGGCGTTGAGTTACTTCCTTTTCAAGTGCATTTCCCATTGTTGCGGAAAGGTTTATGTTGAGGCGTTTAGCTTCAGCTAATAATTTACTATTTAACCTCAAGTTTGCAGCTTTTTTTGGTGCTTGCGTACTATATGTGTTTCTCATGGTGGTAGCAACCTATGTGTGTAAACTATGCGCATAGAATATAGGTACAGCACAAGTGTATAACAAGTTTTAAGGTTTCCAGATACTTTTCCTAATCTGACGGAACCGCTGTACTGCATAATGTCCATATCCGAGTCGCCCTGTTGTAGAAATCAGTGAGTCTGAATAAGGTCTCACTGGTTAACCAGGCGCTTACCAACACGGTGTTGCAGATGCTAGAAGGTTATCGGTTAAGAGTTATTACTAAATTTCCATGGCATCGGTGTAATTCGCTCTTTCAGTAATGAAATAAAACCTGAAATTCGAGCTGAACGCTCTTTATCTGGGCTACTTAATAGCGCCACGATATTGGCATTGGGTAGCAAATAGTCAGGTAACAACCGAACTAAATCACCGCTATTAATTTGAGGCAGAATATCCCATTCAGACCGCATAATGATTCCGAGTCCTGATAGCGCCCAATCTTTGATCACTCTACCTTCGTTACTTGCTAGTGTAGGCGTAATTCTCACGATGTCAGGACGTCCCCTTTCATCTTCAAATTGCCATAACGTCACGTCTTCATTATTTTCTCGGAGTGCAATGCATTCATGCTTAGTCAATTCATTTGGCGTTGTGGGATTTCCCCTTCTTTCGATATATTTAGGTGATGCACAGATAAAGCGTTGATTTGAAGCCAGTGTGATCATTTTGAGTGACGAATCATTTAGTTCACCAATATAGATAATGATGTCCCATTTATGATGCTTGGCCCAATTAGGATTATCAGAGAGTTCAAGCTCAATATCTAACTGCGGATGCATGGTTTTATATTCACCGAGCAAAGGGGCTATGTAGTCATTACCAAACCCAAGTGGAGCTAAAACTCTTAACTTTCCACACACTTGTTCTTTCCTTTCGTCAATCTGCTCTTGCAAGTCGTCTAAGCCTTGAAGGATTAAAAGTCCTTTGTCGAGCAAAAGCTGACCTTCCTCGGTTAGAGAGACAATTCTGGATGGTCGTTGAATAAGTTTCACTGACAGTTTTTTTTCAATATGTTGCAACCTAAGTGTTACTGAGGGAGGCGTGATGTTGAGAGCTCTTGCTGCCTCTGCCAGAGTTCGGTGAGCTGCGATGGTCACAATGAATTTCAAATCTTCAGTGGTAATCATTTGGTTTAAACCTAATCTATAAGTTAATTGTTATTAATATAAAATAAAACCAAATTGGTGAATACTGATCTTAACACTGGGGTTTAACGAATTAGGATAACGAGATAATGCTTTGCTTAAACAAGTCCACTACCTTGTTGGATCAGTATGAAAAGATAGATACACCGTTTATGTATGTTGATAAGAATACGTTTCTTAATAACCTGAGCCGATTGAGAAGTAAAATCGAGTCATTAGGGGCAAGCTTGAGACCGCATTTCAAAACGGTTAGATCGCTTGAAGCTATTCAATACCTGTTGCCAGATACATCTTCTCCTGTCACCGTTTCCACGGTAAAAGAAGCGGAAGCGCTTGCTGGTATCGGGTATAACAATATCGTCTATGCTGTCGGCATATCTGCGCAAAAGTTACACAGAATATCTGCACTAATTTCAAAAGGAATAGAGATTACAGTACTACTGGATAGTATTGAGCAAGCAAACGAACTCAATGAATTTTGCCGAGAAAATCAGTGCACTATTGCGGCGTTAGTCGAGGTGGATTGTGATGGTCATAGAGGTGGCATTCCTCCTGAAGACCCCAACTTACTAAATATTGCACAGTTATTGTACGGTGGGCAGGCTAATTTTGCCGGAATACTTTGTCACGCCGGAGAGTCATATCAATGTTTTGACTTACTCTCATTACAAAACAGTGCGGCCAATGAAGTTAAAGTTGCAAGGCAGGCCGTTGATATATTGAAAGAACATGACATTAGCTGCGATATTGTCAGTATCGGCTCAACACCAACTGCACATCATTATCAAGATCTTACTGGTATTACAGAGGTAAGAGCGGGTGTCTATTCCTTTTTTGACTTGGTTATGGTTGGGATAGGTGTTTGCCAGCGTAGCGATATTGCCGCAAGCGTAGTCTCTACGGTCATTGGACATAATAAAGCAAAAGGCTGGGTACTCATCGATGCGGGATGGATGGCGTTGTCAGCCGATCGTGGCACGGCTGAACAGCCCACTGATTGCGGTTATGGCCTAGTGACAAAATATAATGGATTACTAATGTCTAATGTGCAAGTCACGAGTGTCAATCAAGAGCACGGTATTATTGAAGCAATGGATGGTGAAAGCATCGACTTCTCTGACTTCCCAATTGGTTGCCGTATACATGTGTTGCCTAACCACGCTTGTGCTATGGCATCAATGCATAAGCAGTATCATATATTTGATATTCAGAAAGAAACTTATGAGATTTGGAATCGAGTTCAGGGGTGGTAAATGATTTATCTCAATGAACAACAAACCTCACAACTTATTTCTCGTCAACTGGCTTATGATGCGGTGAAAGAGGCGTTTATAGCGGCAGTGAGTGATGACAATGAAACCACACTCTTTCCTGTAGTCAATGCAGCAGGCTCACAAGAAGGTTCAATGTTTTCTTTAAAGTCAGCCTGTACATCCACCTTAGTAGGCTGGAAAACCGGTACATATTGGCCCAATAACAGGGCACTAAATATGCCATGCCATGGAACGACTGTCTTTTTATTAAAACCGGATACAGGTGAATTACAGGCGGTTATTGCAGCAAGTGAGGTAAATGCCTACCGAACGGCCGCGGCAGATGCTGTCGCTGTTGATTACTTAGCCCGAAAAGATTCACGTGTTCTGACGGTATTTGGTACAGGGCACCAAGCTGAATACGAGGTATTAGCGATTTGTGAAGTTCGTAATATTGAAAAAGTGTTGGTCATTGGCAGAAGCAGTACAGGGACATTTGTTGAAAGATTAAAGCAACAAGGAATTAATGCGGAAAGCGCCAGTGCGCAAATTGGTTGTGAACAAGCTGATATTATTGTGACAGTGACAACAGCCCAGGAGCCTTTATTCGATGCTAAATGGGTAAAAAATGGCACCCATATTTCTGCTATGGGTGCGGATAAAATAGGGAAGCATGAGCTTCCGGTAGACCTGTATAACACAGCGACGCTCTTTTGCGACAATGAATTACAGTCACTTGCTATAGGAGAGTTTCAGCATTCAGTAAATCAATCCATTACTGAGATTGGTCATGTTATAGCTGCAAAGGTTTCAGGAAGACAGACGGATAAGGACATCACAATTTTTGATAGCTCTGGTATTGCAATTCAAGATCTATTTGTTGCGGCAAAACTATTAGCTTTGGTTGATAAAAGGACGCCTGAATAATTTAGTTGTAAACGTGGAAAGATAAATCGTGGTCGGCGTGAGGTTATTGAACGATCGGAATGCTATTAGCTATTGCATATCATTTAATCTATGATTATATATCATAACTAACAATTGATATGTAATAACTAATCATAAATTGTGTTCTGTGAGTTTGAATGATATGTTTATACATATATTTTTATTTCAATGAAATATGAAGGTATATCAATATGGGCTATGTAACAGAGCAGATACTGGAAAGCCTTAGAGAAGCACGGTTACGTAAAGGTTTTAGCCAGAGAGAGCTGAGTGCACGCTCGGGTGTGCCGCAAAGTCATATATCGAAAATCGAGTCTGGCGGTGTTGATCTACGAATTTCCAGTTTGATTGCACTCGCGCGTGTGCTCGACCTAGAGCTATTTCTCGCGCCTAAAAAATCTGTTTCTGCAATAAAGTCGATTATTCGAAATAGCAATGGTATTAACGATGACGATGAACAAATGTTACCTGCATACCATTTAGATGGAGACAGCGATGAGTAACAATGTATCCACTCTAAACGTTTTGCTCTATGGCAAAGCCATCGCAACGATCACCAACGTTGGTAATGACAGAACGCTCTTTGCCTTCACAGAAGCATACATTAATGATGAATCGCGACCGATATTAGGGCTTGGCTTTAAAGATTCGCTAGGTGGCTTGCTTACTCATTTCAAACCTACTCAAACTAAGTTAATACCGTTTTTTTCCAATCTACTGCCAGAAGAAACGATGCGTAACTATCTGGCAGAGCGTGCTGGTGTGGACCCAGCGAGAGAGTTTTTTCTATTGTGGGTGTTAGGACAGGATTTAGCTGGAGCGATCACTGTTGAACCTGCCGATGGTGAAGTGCTGCCACCTAATATTCATCAAGAAATATCAGATGAAAAAAAATACGAGGCACCAATGCGCTTTTCATTGGCGGGCGTACAGTTGAAATTTTCGGCCGTTCAACAGGCTAACGGGGGTTTGACGATCCCCGCTACAGGTCAAGGTGGCTCATGGATTGTGAAATTGCCGTCATCTCGTTTTGAAGCCGTGCCGGAAAATGAATATTCGATGATGGAATTAGCACGAATGTTGGGAATGAATGTGCCAGAGATTCAACTGCTACCTATTAACCAGATTGCTAACATCCCAGAAGGAATCGGAAAGTTTGGCGACAGTGCCTTTGTGATCAAGCGTTTTGACCGTTTTGATGGCCGAGCAATACATATTGAGGACTTTGCGCAAGTCTTTGGTGTATATCCAGAAGATAAATACAAAAAAGCCAGTATGCGTAATATTGCTCAGGTTATTGGCATAGAAGGCCAAGAAGAAGACATTGCAGAGTTTACTCGCAGATTGGTGTTCAACACGTTAATTGGTAATGCTGATATGCATTTGAAGAATTGGTCTGTGATATACAATGATAAATGTACAGCATC
Source organism: uncultured Vibrio sp. (assembly GCA_963666615.1). Classification (GTDB taxonomy): domain Bacteria; phylum Pseudomonadota; class Gammaproteobacteria; order Enterobacterales; family Vibrionaceae; genus Vibrio. Next base: position 1,213,108 of record OY762907.1, on the reverse strand, counting down.
TATTGCGCCGGCGTATGACTTTATCTCGACTATTGCCTATATCTCCGATGATAGTGCTTCGCTAAAAGTTAGTCGTAGCAAAAAGTTCAGTGATTTTACGCTGGATGAATTATCACACTTAGCGGCTAAAGCGATGCTGCCAGAAAAATTGGTGTTGGATACCGCAAAAAAAACAGTGTCAGAATTTCATGAAATATGGGCGCTAGAAAAAGCCCACTTACCACTGACCAAATCGATGATTGAAGCCATTGATAAGCACTTACGCAGCATACCGTTACGCTAATTGACAACAAGATAACAAAATTATCGCCATGAAACTCAATCAGTATCTCAATAAAATTGAACAGGGAAAAACGATAAATCTTGACAGTTTTATCGTTCATTTGCCGTTTTCTGACCCTCTCGAATGGCGCAACATCTATCAGGCACAGCGTGTTCCTGGTGGTTATTGCCTGACTATTATTGATGCTGACCGGCATCAGGCGCTGTATAGGCCTGATGTACAGGATAGAGTAGGTGCTGCAAACCGTGGTCGCTCTCATGACTTATCGAGTAGTTATGCACATATTCTAGTGCTCAATCATCACTACAATTCTATGATCCCATTTGCAGTTGTTTCTGATGTGGACGAGTTTAAAACAGCAGGTCGGCTTATCGGAAAACAAGCGGTGATTGTTGAAAATATTGAAAATTTTTATCGTTATCGAGAATTTCTATCTGCGATTGAACGCTCAGAGCTGGCAGACAGTTGCGATATATTTTTTGGATCGGGGAACCAGATTTGTGATCGGTTAAATCTTCCGTTTCTGACGGGCTATGAGGCGATCTATTGTGCACAAGATCTTGATTTGGGTGGCTTAACTATCTATCAAACGCTGAAAAAATCATTACCGCAATCAGTCTGGTTGGCGCCGCCTGACTGGCAAGCCCATAAAGATAAATTCAGACTTGCTCCCAAAAATGCCGCTCAGTTAGCCAAAGCCATCACGCTTGCACGTAATCTAGGGCTCATTCAGGAAGCGGATCTGATGAATCAAACCCGGGCTTTTTTAGAGCAGGAAGCTTTGCTCCCTGCATTACCACAGGATTAAGTTATGCAAAATGACGCTGTAGACAATCTGCTGATCAGTATTTCACGCCTGGTTGCAGTGGATTCAGCTGGTGTGGCCATCGCCGAAATCGACCTTCGCGAAGGAGGGATACTGATAGGTGGAGGAAATATTGGCAAAACCTCGATTCTCAATGCCATCCGGCTTTTCTTACTTCCTGAAGAAAATTTCAAAAACTCGGCAAAGAAATTCGGTTTTTCGGATAAAGAAGGCAAGTTCTTTTCTGATGATGAAAGCTTTGAGCACTATTTCCCCAGTAACAGCAGCTTTTTGATCCTAGAGTGTGATAACTACCTGGGCGGGCGTTTGCCGCACTGTCAGATTTTGTATCGGGGAAGTGTCGATAAGCTTGATTATCGGCGGATGTTCACATCATTGCGTTATGAGCAGATTCGTCATCTGTTCTGGGATGCCAATGCCGGGGATGACGGCATTGGTGGCCGGGTTGATGAATTAAGCCCGAGTAAAGTACAAGCCTTTCTCAAACGCGAAGATAAATACTTTAAGACTTTAATGCGCTCAGCGGCGATCAAAGAAGTGATCTACGCCAATCAACTGCTCGATATTGATGCGATGCGCTTTTGTCTGTTTCCGTTAAGTACCACGGATGATGCAAATGTGGATGCTTTCCGGGCGTTAGTGCGGTTGCTATTTGATATGAAAACCGGCTCGGACACGGTACGTCTTGCGGTCGCCAATATTATCGAATCACAGAAAAAAGAACGTAAAGATGAACTTAACTTCGATATTGATGCGTTTATCGAACACAATGAGGCACTGGGTCGCCGCGAAAGACTGCTGAAAAATATCGACAGCTTGCGTCCGGAGTTTGAACAACTGCTGATTAGTCATCAGGCATTAATGCGCAATAAAAACGCTGAAGATGAGTTAATGCAATACGCGATGATGGCACAGAGTCGGATCGACAAAGCCACCACCGATGTCGGGCTGGAAGAGTCACAGTTAACGCTGTTGGAAAATCGTGTCCGGGGTGCGCGCAAGGAATGCCAGGAAACGGAAAGTCGGCAGAAAAAGCTGGAAGGTTCACACAATACTCTTGCCCGTCAACAAAGCAAGTTTGACGAAGTAGTACATAAAACGCAGCTTTTGGTGAGTCAGTATGATGAAAATGAAACTTTGGAAGAGATCATTGCCGGCCACCGTGAACATCTGGCCCACTATGAAAATGAACTCGAACTTAAACAAGATGGTGAAAAACGCCAGCAAGAGCAGTATGAACTGAATCAGCAGATCAGTAAGTTTGAAGCCATGGAGCTGCGATTGCAGGCCTCGGTTGAAAATCAGGAATTTAAGTTGTTTAACCAACTGCCTGAACCCGTCTGGCTGAAACTGGCTGCACTGAATTCAGAGGTGGCGGAAGCCAATCCCGGACGCGCACTGTCTGCAGAGGAATTCCAGGCAATTGAAGCTTTTACCGAATTGGTGCTGGCTGAAGAGCCGGGTTATCAACTATTTGGGGTAAAACTGGATGCGGTATCCGTTAATCAGCGTGAATCGGATCAAAATCGATTAGATAAAGTTAGAGCGGTACTGGAAACCAAACGTAAACATGCGGCTAAACTGGTTGCAATGGATAAAGAGAGTCGCTTTGAACAGATTAAATCTACTACAGCGCTGAATAAGGAAATTAGTGGCACGAAAGCGGAAATTGAATTGCTACTTGCCTGTAATAGCAATACCCAGCAGTTACAAACCCTCAACGAAGAATTAGAAATTGTTGCAAATCAGCAGCAGGAATTAATTAAACAGCTTGAAAGCCAGCGTGAAGTCTTGAATCAGGAACAACAAGATCATAGTGCTCAAGCAGTAAAAGTGGCGAGCCTTAAGGCAGATTTGGAAAAACTGATCCAGTACCAGCTTGCCGCCAAAGCACAATTGGATGCCCATGGTTTACCTACTCATGACTTCTCCGTTATGCCGGATTTGTCACTAGAGCTGACCAGTGACACTCTGCGGACTCGTATTGATAACGTGCAACATAAACGGCAAGCCAGAGCGGATATTGTTGAGCGAATCCAAGGCTTTGTGCGAAATCAGGTTTTGGAAAACGATGATCAGTTAATGCGTTCGTTTGTCGAAGACGAACTGCTGGAACATGCTTTTGCACAATTGCAGTCCCGTTATCTGGGGTTGGAAGAAGAGTTTGATATTCTGCGCAAAAACTTTGTTGAGCATAAACATTCGATTCACAGCATTATTAATGAACTGAAAAATAACCGGGAGCTGGTTCGCCAGTTTGAACAAAGCATTAACCGGGCCTTTGCTGGTGTGACGATTAATGATTTAGCAGGTTGAAGCGGAAATCAAAGTTGAAGCCCGCTTCAGTGATTTGGTTGGTGAAATTGAACATTTGGATACCCATTCCGATCAAAAAGCATCGGATCAGTTTATTGAACGACTGAAATCTTTTAGCCAGAAATTCTTCCCGGATGGCAAAGCTGCTTTGCTGACAATGGAGCAGATTGTGGCCGGTATTGCTTACCGGGTGAAAAAGCAGGGCCAGAGCGGCTGGGAACGCAAATCTCAGTCTACTTCAACCATTATGCTGATTAACCTTAAGCTGGTGGAAATCCTGCTTGGTCGCCTGAGAAATAAAGCCTGTACCACTCACTTCCCGCTTATTATTGATGAGGGCGCTTCGGTGGACAGCTCTCAGTTTGACTGGCTGTTGCCTAATTTGAAGCAGGCCGGATTTCGGGTATTGAGCGCATCAACCAATTCAGCATCCAGTGAAATTATTTTCAAATTTGGTCAGCATTTCCGTCTGGATGCGATGCGCACGGGGACGCCATATCATCCGGCTCGGACCATCGCCTTTACCGGTATGCCGGATAGCTTTGTAGCTAAAGGTAGCGATCTGGACAGAGAGCAACTGGATATGTTTGGGGAAGCAGATGAGTGACCAACGACTGCTGACCATTCCGACGTTCTCCATCATGCTGGAACATCACACCATTATGCGGGATGTGATCCGAGAGATGGATGAGTCAGGAGAACCTTATGTGCGTGAGGCCAAATTTATTGCCCGGTTACATCATTGTATGCAGGGCTTGGGTAAGGAAAAACGCAAACAGTTGCGTGCGGCATTTTCTACAGAAAACCTATTAGCAGCGCATATTTTGGTCGACAAAGATGAGTTTGGTGGCGAAAGCCGGTTGATTTTTGACCGTTCGGTGATTGGCGTGTTCCGTCTGTTTGATCGTAGTTTGTTTCAGGATTTGACTGATGTGGCACTCAAAACCCAACTGGGTGGAATTCGCTTGTTGCTTGCTCAGTTAGAATCGGGCTCGCTGCTGTTTAGCGATGCCGATCTTGATTACAAGGAGCTAATGGATGAACTGTTTCACCGCCTAAGCGAGTTGCTTAATAATATTCGCTTGAATCTGATTAAGATGCAGACCATCAACCAGGAGCTGAGCGAGGCAAGCGAACTGGCCGCGAAAACGGATAATCCTCAGGCATTTTCACTGTTGCAGCGCGAATCTATCGGAAAAATTTCGCATCTGTTGTCACGGCATATTCTGCCAACCCGGCAATTTCTGGATGAAAAAAGTCGCCTGAAAGATGGGCCTAATTTATTTGAGTGTCTGCAGAAATTACGCCGCCAGTTTGAACGGCATCAGGATCATCAGCGGGAAACGGCAATGCTGAGATATGAGATCAGCTTTAACAGTTTTCATAATCAAATCAGTAAAGTGTCGCATTCTGTTGATCAGTTTTTGGCGCGTTCTAAAAAACGGCTTAAACAGTTTAATGCAATTGAATCGGCGTTTGCAGAACTTACCGATGCTCTGGATGCCACTCGGCATAACCTCAAACGAAGTCTGATTGATGGTGAGTTTGCCCGCACTAACGGCGCGTTTATGGGGTTGATGCAACAGGCCAGGCCGAAGGTGTTGCGGATCAGCAGTTCCGAAGCTTACCTTAACAATGTGGTTAGCGATATTGAAGCGCGGGTGGCTGATCAGACTCTGCTTAAACATAATCGATATGTAGAACTCGCCAGTTCTCACGACAATACCACTGCAATCAGGCTGGCGCGTGCTGAACAGATCTACAATCTGGTCAAACAGATGCAAATGGCGGACTATCAGGACCTGACGATGGCGCTACACCGCAGGCTTAAAGCTCATCTCGACGGTTATCATTTTGTCGATTTGTTAGAAGGGCTCAACTTTGTATTGCGTAATGACCAGATGCTTGACGGGCACGAGGTGAAAGTCACTAACTTCCGTCACAGTTTAGCTCAGGGTGATACCATTTATTTATATCGTAAAATCCGAACCGAGAGGGTGAAGTGATGACGACGTCTTTTGCACAAATCAATGTGGCGAAAAGCCAACAGATATACGCCACTTTTGTTAACGGAAAAGTGCTAACCAAGCAGGTGTACGACATTTACCAGCAGGTGTTTATCGACGATCCGCTATATACCGAGGTGTATAGTAATCTGGATCATTTCACCCAACTTTATCTGCACATCGGCTATTACCTCAACTTTAATGTCGAGGGTGAATTCTTCTATATCAGCCGTAGTGAAGATGAGGAAGATGCCGATACCAACGCGACCAAAATCCAGGCCATGTTACTGATTATTGCCCGTTACTGGGTTGATAAAGGTTTCGATCTTGATGATCTGGCAACTCCCGTTATCGGCTTAGGCCGAACCGCATTAGACGAGATCGCAGAGCAAGAACTTTACAATGATATTCGCCTAGCGCTGGGTATCGAGTCGTGGGATAAAGCGATTACTTATCTTGCTGACCGTAATTTTCTCTATCCTTGTGGGGATAAGCACTATGTTCTGAGCTCCGCCGGAATGCACTTTCTCAATAAGCATGTGGAGAAGTATGCGGAAGAGTTACTGTAGCAAAGCACTTAGCTGGTGAACGCTTGCCTATAGACCGTCGCCAGTCTGCTAATCAGTCATTTCTAAATTATGCGCTTTCCGATTCTGTCGTTCTGCTTTATTGTTGGTTCTTCTTTTTATCAATGATTGTCATTTATGGTTACAAAAAGCTTTTGTGATGGAGGAAACCTGGCACGAGAACTTATGTATCGCCGCTGACGATCATCAGCTCTACATCATTTGCTTCAATTAGTTTGAGAATATTTTCTGGTGGCTGCTTGTCGGTGATGATGTAATTGATATCAGACCACCCACAGGATTGATGCATAACCTGAGTATTGAATTTTGAATACGTCGTGATACAGATAACCAACTTAGACTGTTGCGCCATGGTTAGTTTTAAAATGGCATCCAGTTCCGTATCTGTGGTTATACCTGTTTCTGACAAGGCACTTACGCCGATAAAGGTTTTATCAGCCTGATAGCGCTTAATCTGTTCTATTGTGACATTGCCCAGAATGGTATGGGAGTAGTCGTCAAATCCGCCACCTAATACGCATTTATTGATGTTCTCCTTACCACTCAATTCATTTAAAACTTCCAGCGAATTAGTGATGACGTTGGTGGGTGTTTGTAAATATCGAGCCAGAGCAGCAATCGTGGTACCTGCATCAAGGAACAGAATATCGTCCTGGTTGATCAGGGATAGCGCATGTTGTGCCAGCTTTTCTTTAACCGGATTCAGCGTGTTTCTTTGGCTGTAGGGGATGCTGGCTTGCTTTTTCGCATGAATTGCTCCACCTCGGATACGCATGATCCCCGGCAACTTAGTTAACTTGACCAGATCTCTACGTGCTGAGTCATAAGAAATTTGGTATTGCTGGCATATATGTTCCAGTGTGACTTTGCCCTGACTTTTTACCAATGCTTCCAATTCAATTAGACGTTCTTCTTGGGTCATCATGCGATTCCGATTGTTGTCCAGCCATTCATCTTTATTGAGGTAATACTTACCTTTTGCGTAAGTGAATGTAAGGTAAAAAATAAAAATTGGTATTGCTGAAGTACCGTTTTTATCTATCAACAATCAATGTGGTAAATTTACTATCGCATCACGACATGTCTTGGGACTGCAATCCTCATTTACTGAGGAACCATTTCGTCTCTCCGTTGACCAATTACATGTAGATCGCACGGTTGACACGCACTAGTTGATCACCATCTAGGTAGGTTATACTAAACCGTTCGTCGATGATCAAACCGACAATCTCTCGGCGTTATGACCCAACTACGTGACGACAATCACGTGTCGAATTTATGTATAAATTAGTTTTAGCATATATATCGCAAATATCATTTTTCAAAAACAAAAATAAAAAATTTTAAATCATTGAAAAATAACGAAAAAATTAAATATTCCCAGAATTTAAACCTTTATGTAATACAAAATTTTTCTAAATCATGCGAATGTAATGTCGCCATAACGTTAACTTATTTTTCGTCTTGGATGAGTTTTGTTAGTATCTTTTACACAGAAAAGGTTGTACCAAAACTATTCTGAAATCAATTTTGTAAATGGTTAAATTCATTTATTGTGATTGGTGAAGAATATATGTGTTTGATATTAATCCAGAGATTGTGACCTATATTGGGCAATACTCAATTATATTAAACTGCTAGTTTTTTCTTATTGTTATTTTGTGTTTTCATTTCACTTTTACGCAAAATAAGCATAAGCAGAAAATGATTAATATTACCTCTAATCATAGACTGAACCTTAAGCATTAAGTCCCGCATAAATGCCATCTAATGTGATGTTTTTCTTAGATTTTCTCTGAGTGGACTTGCTAGCGTTTTTTAATATATAACTCGTTGCCCACGCGAGTTTTTCGCCTATTTCTGACCATGCCTTGTGGCTTATACACTCAAATATTGGTAACAGCCACACATCTACATTCTTTGCTGCTTTAAACAGCGATACCCCAGGCATTATCTGCAGGGCGGTACTACGCCGGATGATCAGCGCGAGTAAACTTGCCCAAATCAGTCCCTCTACGATTGCTTTTTGAGCGGTGACAAAGCGCTGCCAGTTGGTATGAGATTTTAACTCCTTAAACAGTAGCTCAACTTGCCAACGACATCGATAAATCGCCATGATGTCATCAGCTGAATAAGAATCATAATGTAAGTTGGTCACCCAAATGCAATATCGCTTTTCCTCTGCAAACCAACGTCTTATGACTCTGAATTCTTGTTTACCCCGACGAACACTGAGATCAAGTACTTCTGAACGGTTAGTGCCTCGTGTAATGTCTTTGAGCTTTTTTCCTTCGAGCTTAGGTAGCCGCCGACCTTGACTAATTCTGGCCTCAATAACGGTAGGATTAAGGGATTTAGCCGCACGGAAAATATAAAAGCCTCCGTGTCTTTCAAGTTCAGTGAAAAAACTAAAGTCAGGATATCCGGCGTCAGCAAGTAGCAATTTGTTACGCATGGTTTCTGGCTTGGGTAAAAAGTCTCTTTCGGATGCAGTATCTGCAGTGATAGTCATTTCCACGGGAGAAAAGTGTTTTAAAGACATGGTCATATGGCATTCAACCGCCGCTGGATTTCGTTTAAATCGGCTAGGATACTCTTTGGCAAGGTCACGATGAACATGAAAAGAGCTTCCATCTTGAAGCAACACATCATCAAATTTAGCCAACTTATCGGGTAGGATTGCTCGGCACCGTTTCATGAGTTCCGTATTTTTTGCAGTTTTTTGAAGAGAATCGGAATTAAAGAATTGTTTAAACTGCTTTTTTAAGGAGATAATCGTCATCGGCTTTATTCGTGTTTAGTGATGGTTTGGCGACGATTATCTGATCATAAATAAAGCCATTTTTCTATCTAAATAAGCAGGTTATCTCTTAAGATCCTGTCTATGTTAGAGATTTAACAAACTACTCCGTTCCTGAATTTAATTTTGTCCGCTTGTACTATACTTAAGACATCATACGCAATAGCGTTCATTGCCTAAGGAGTAACAGCGTGCAGAATAAGTACCCAGCTCTGAAGGAAGAGCAGCTTTATCACGTTTGCGATCTCAGCCTGCTGAACTTTGAGACTACAGATGAACTGACGCCTCTGGCAGAACCACTGGGCCAGGAACGGGCGATGGAAGCCCTGAGTTTCGGGCTCGACATGCCCCATGTCGGATACAATATATTTGTCACCGGCTCAACGGGTTTGGGCAAACATACCCTCATTGACCGCTTGCTGTTGAACCATTCCCGGGATTTTTCGCCTGTGGATGATTGGTGTTATGTTAATAATTTCAAGCACCCACAGCAACCGGTGGTATTACAATTGCGGGCTGGTGATGGGCTAAGGTTGCGACAAAGTGTGCAGCAACTGATGGAGTACCTGGTTCAGGCGATACCGGAAACATTGCAAAGTGACGAGCTTCAGGCGCGGGTACAGGCGATACAAGCAGAGTTCAGTGAGCGTACCCGCCGGGCCTTTGAAACGGTCGAAGCACATGCGCAAGAGCGTCATATTACGCTGCAAAAAAGCCAGACAGGTTACACCCTTCTGACTGAACGAGACGGTAAAGTGCTGAGTCATGAGGAGTTTAGTCAGTTACCCAAGGAACAGCAGAATCAAATCGATGCGGATCTCAACGTTCTGCGTCAGGAACTCAAGCAAATATCTCACGATATGCCGCTTTGGCAGCGGCAGAATCAGCACGTTATTAAAGAGCTGTTACGAGATACGGTGGCGATTACTATCAGCCAACTGTTTCTGGAATTGGAGCAAAAGTTCGCTGCATACCAATCAGTAGTTGATTATCTGCAGAGTTTTAAGCAAGACTTAATTGAAAATATTGATCGCTTTCAACAAATCCTGAACAGCTTGGCGGAAGAGCATAAAAGTGAACAAGTAACGGAGTATTTTACTGAATATCAAGTGAACCTACTGGTCGACAATAGTAATACTCAAGGCTTACCGGTAATTTATGAGGATACGCCGACCGTGTCCAACCTTATGGGACGGGTGGAACACCTTAGCCATGCGGGCACCTTGTTCACCAATTTTATGTTGATCAAACCCGGCGCTTTACATCGTGCCAATGGCGGCTATCTGGTTTTGGATGCGGCCCGGTTGGTACACAACCCACTACTGTGGGATTCTCTCAAAAGAGCTCTGCGCTCGAGCCAAATCCGGATTCAGTCTCTCGAGCAGATGCTGAGTCTGGCCACCACCACCTCGATCGAGCCACAAGTTGTTCCGTTGGACGTGAAAGTGGTGTTGTGTGGGGATCGATTGCTGTACCACCTACTTAAATATTATGATCCGGAATTCAGTTTGCTGTTCAAAGTTCAGGCTGACTTTTCTGAAGAACTGCCGCGGGATGAAAAATCAACCCACTTGTATGCCCGGCTTATTACAACAGTACAGAATCGGGAAAAATTGCTCCCTCTATCGCGTGAAGCGGTTGCTCGGGTAATTGAGTACAGTAGTCGGATGGTCGATGATCGGGAAAAGCTCTCCCTGCATATGAATTCGCTGACAGATTTATTACGTGATTCGAATTACTGGTCAAAACGGAGAGATGAGAAAGTGATTTCTGCAGTGGCTGTTGAAACTGCGGTGGCGGCACAGCGTGACCGCGTTAGCTACCTTAAAGAGCGACAACAGGAAAGTGTATTACGGGGAATTCGAAAAATCGATACCGAAGGGTTGGTTGTGGGACAGATTAATGCACTGTCGGTTGTTGCCATTGGCGATCATCCTTTTGGAATGCCTTCACGGATCACCGCGACCATTCGTCTGGGCGATGGGCGAATTCTTGATATTGAGCGGGAAGTCGATCTGGGCGGCTCAATTCACTCTAAAGGAGTAATGATTTTAAGTGGTTTCCTGGGAGAGCGCTATGGTCAGAGCCAGCCGCTTTCCCTCAGTGCTTCGTTGGCTTTTGAGCAATCCTATGGCGGGGTAGAAGGCGATAGTGCGTCTGCTGCAGAACTGTGCTGCTTGTTATCGGCTATTGGCCGGATCCCGCTAAAACAGACACTGGCCATCACCGGTGCGATTAATCAGCATGGTGTGATTGAGGCGGTTGGCGGTATCAACGAAAAAATTGAAGGCTTTTTTGATATTTGCCAGGCACGCGAACTTAAAGGTGATCATGGGGTCATTATTCCGGCGGCGAATATTCCTCATTTGATGTTGCGGTCCGAAGTCCGGGCAGCCGTACGAGAGGGGAAATTCAATATCTGGGCGATAGAGCATGTTGATCAAGCGATGGAACTACTTACAAATCTACCTATCGGAGAATTGGCCGACGGTAAGTATTCGGATGAGAGCGTTAACGGTAAAGTCGATATGCGACTCGGTGAGCTGACTCAGTTACGCCAGCAGAGTATGTCTAACAACTATGTTCAACCGCCCTCATAAACGGTAGAATCTGCCCAATTTTATATTGGCACACTCGCTATGAGGCTTTTAATGACTACACCAACCCAGTTCGAACTTTATGACATTCTCAAAACCTATGAGGACAATTACCAGAACGGCCCTTTTTTTGATGCCGAGATCCCAACTCGTCCGCCGATCACCAAAACTCACAAGGTATTTGATTTTGAAGTCAATTCTCGCCTGGGTGTGCCGGCTGGACCACTGCTGAACAGTCACTGGTGTGATGTCTACGCACAACTTGGTTTTGATCTTCCGGTATACAAAACAGTAAGGAGCGTTGAGCGCGCCTGTCACCCTGCACCCAACTGCATTTTCCTGGATACCGATAAGCAGTTTAACAACAGTGAGATTAATACTGAAATTCATCCCGGATCTCGTCCGTTGCAGGATGAACTGATCACCATTACCAACTCTTTTGGTGTTCCTTCGTTAGCTCCGTCGGTTTGGATGAAGGATATCGAAGCGGGTAACCGTAAAATGGGCCAAGGTCAGTTAATGATTGTCTCAGTGAATGGTACTCCGGGTCTGGCAGAGCGGAATCTGGTTGAAGATTATGGCTATGTATCGGCAATGGCCAAAGAAGCCGGGGCCAAAGTGATCGAAGTGAATTATTCTTGCCCTAACTTGGGCGGAAGTAAGGAAGGGGCTCTGTTCTCCGATCCGGAAAACTCAGCGTTGGTTTCGAAAAAGATCCGAGAATCCATCGGTGATACCCCACTAATGATCAAGCTGGGCTGGATGCCCGCAGAGCAATTAGAAAAGGTGATTGAGGCAAACCGACCATTTGTTGATGGTTTTGCGGCTATCAATACCATTCCACGCAAAGTGATTACTCCGGATGGCAACGCTGCACTACCTGGTGAGGGGCGCTTGTCCAGTGGTACTTGTGGATTTGCGATTGGTGATTTGGCTGAAGAAGTCACGCGGAATCTTATTGATCTGCGTACAAAGTGGAAGGATGAGTTTGTTATTTGTTCTGTGGGCGGAATGATGAATGCCGCCGATCTGCACCGCAGACTTGATATGGGTGCTGACTTGGTAATGAGTGCTACCGCTGCAATGTGGGACCCATACCTGGCACAAAAATTCCACCAGTATAAATAATTAGCACTTACATTTAGTGAAAAGCACTTCCAGCTAAGAGAATATTCCGCGCTCTTAGCTGGAGTGAAAGATATAACAGCATATTGTTAGATACATTATGTAGGGTGACGTTTTGACAAAGAAAATCATGACTAAAGCATGGTCAATATATACGGTATTTTCCGTCTTGCTGGTGGGTGGCGCATATGTCAACTATAAGCTTAACCCCGTTCCTGAAAGTTCGACTGTCAATGTCGCAGCTGGGCATTCTGTGGGATCTGCTCCTGATTTTTCTGGCATTACGGATACCCAAGAAAAGAAGTCAGCATTTTTCAATTATCTTAAGCCAGGCATTGAATATGAAAACAGCCTGATTCTGCAGCAACGAGGAAAAATAGAAGCGATCAGAAAGCACATTTCTGCTGGAAAGCTCAGTCAAATGGAAACACAATACCTGGAAAAATTGGCAAAAAGCTATCGGGTGAAGCGGAACAGCGGCGAAGAATTTAGTGCCAAGTGGGTTGATCGTCTTCTTGAAAAAATAGATGTACTCCCCGTATCACTTGTTCTTATCCAGGCTGCGAATGAATCCGGCTGGGGAGCTTCACGCTTTGCTCGCGATGGGAATAATTACTTCGGGCAATGGTGCTACCAAGAGGGATGTGGTTTAGTTCCTCTATCTCGAACCGCAGGAATGACGCATGAAGTCGCCAAATTTTCCTCTGTTCAGGAATCGATTAGTAACTACTTCCTAAATGTGAATAGAAATAATGCTTATAAAGAGCTGCGTAAGATTAGGGCCGAAAGAAGACGTTCCAATCTGGATATGTTATCAGAAGATGCAGCGATTGAACTGACGAACGGGTTACTAAATTACTCAGAACGAGGTCAGAGCTATATCGATGATTTACAAGCTATGCTGCGTAATGAAAAAGTATGATCTGATGAATGTGATGACTCGTGTTGTAGTATGATCTGATTTACACGTTGAACGACAAGACAAACTTATGGTTAGAAAAATAGATGAAAAGCCGTCCCAGCAAACGATTGACGAGGCAATGCAAATCGCTCGTGGAACTCAGCAACCAGGCCAAACAAAAGAGCAAACAAAACTGATCGCTCAGGGGATAGAAAAGGGGATTGCACAGTATAAGAAACAGCAAAAGGCTAAGGCGCGGGCCGCGGACAAAGCAAAAAAGCAATCACTCAAAAATAAAGTCGCACAAATTGATGCTCAGTCGATAGAACAGGGCCCTGCCGGAGATGATGTTCAGAAACAAAAGAACTATTTACCATGGATTCTTTTAGCGATTTCCTGGATGTTGTTTGGCGCTTATTTTTTGTTGGTTTAGAGCGGCAGCTAATTAGAGAACAAAATGAGCTGTGATTGCGACAAATGCGTGATCACTGGCTTGTTTATCTCGTTCATAGCTTGGATTAATCAGGTGCTTATCTAAAACGGTATAGGCTGTAACGTCAGCAACAGAATATTGGGAGTGAGCCTGAAATTCCTGCGAGAGCAGAATGTAGTCTAAAACATTGCCGTTGCTAAAATGATAGTGAGTCGGCTGGCGCTCCACTTTTGTCTGACTATTGCTGAATATGTTCCAGCTGTCTTGTAATATAAGTTGCCGATAATCATCACTCGATCCATATGTGGGTAGTTCTGTTGTCAGCAATCCGGTTATATCGCTAACCAGCGGTTGATTCATATCCCCTATTAATAGTGTTGGTACAGGATGATTCAGATATTTCTGTTCCATAAACAGGCGTAACATCACGGCTTCCCAACCTCTTTGCTGACTTGAAATCCAACGACCAATAAGTGGATGAGAATACAAGGGAGTGTTACTTTCCGTTGCTCTTTGCGATTTTAAATGGCAGACGTAAACCGCGATTTCTCCAATGTCTGGTGTGTCAATTATCGTGTAAACAGGCTTGCGGCTGAATTCGGGAACGGGGATTTGATAACCACTCTGTATATCAGTTAATGGAGTAACCGCTTCAAAATGAGTAATAGGATATTTAGATGCTACCGCGACGACAGGCTTGGAGTAGATATAGTCTTGTTCTATATGAGGAAGATCCACACTGGCGAAGTGAGGATATCCGATCTCTTCAAACAGTATTCGTGCGGCATCAACACTAAATATTTCCTGGATACCGATGATGTCAGCATTTAGCTGTTGGATCTGATTTTGCGTCCATTCGCACTTTTCTTGCCATGCTTTGCCGTCATAAATATTTTCAAAGTCATAAAACGCACCTGGTGGTTCTATGAAGTTGAATAAGTTAGCGGTCGCAATGGTGAGTTTTTTATAGGTAATCAATTTGCTTCCATTTATGTACCACAAAAGGTCTGATATTGCCGATCAAAATCGATATCCGGATTACCCCACAAACGGTTGGTCTCTGTATTCCCTTTTAAATTACCTTTTAGATAGTTAAGATAATCATCGATTTGCTGCTGAACATCTTTTTGTCCATTTTCGGCAGCTGTAATTAACATTTCAACTTCATGGTTACGGGGAATCGCTTTAGGGTTTGTGGCCTGCATCAGTATTAACGCTTGCTGGTGATCGATTGCCTGTTGCCATTGCTCTGTCCAAACTTGTAATTCATCCGGTAGTTGGCAATTTTCTTCACTAAGCAACTGATATAGCTGATGGAAAATCTGGTTATAATCCCATGCATGGATGCGTAACAACGCAAAAAACTCGGCGATCAATGGGTGGTTACTTTGCTCGAACCCCAGCTTATGGGCACACATATGATCATAGGCTTGATCGAACGCAGAGGAAAAACTTTTTACTTCTTCAGTCAGTAACGCAATCACTTCTTGTTCATTGCCTGGCATTAAAGGAATCAGTGTTTCAGCAAACCGAGCCAGGTTCCATTGCATGATAGATTTCTGATTGCCGAAGGCATAGCGGCCCTGCTGATCAATTGAACTATAGACTTGATCCAACTTGTATTCACCCAGCATGGCGCAAGGCCCGAAGTCGAAAGTCTCGCCGCTTAAAGCAATATTGTCGGTATTCATGACCCCATGAATAAATCCGACTCGATACCAGTGCACTAAGGTGTTAATCAGGTTGTTCTGTACGGTCCGGTAGAACTGTAAGTAGGGGTTAGCTTCACCCGCTACCTCCGGGCAAAGTTGCGCTATGGCGAAATCCGCTATCTCTTTGATGACACCCATAGCTGAAGCGTATTGAAAACTACCAATCCGTAGATGACTTAGACCAATGCGGCTGACAACCGCTCCAGCTTGAGGCGGTTGCCGATACACCGTTTCACCGGTTGTGGCTACTGCCAAAGTACGCATACTCGGAACCCCGAGAATGTGCATCGCTTCACTCATAATGTATTCACGCACGGCCGGGCCAAGCGAGCAACGACCATCTCCACTACGAGAATATTTTGTTCGTCCGGAGCCTTTCAGCTGCCAGTCAAAGCCGTTTATCTGCCCGAGCATATGGGCACGGCCATCCCCCAATTGCGGATTGTAGTGGCCGAATTGATGACCTG
Organism: uncultured Vibrio sp.; assembly: GCA_963666615.1. Lineage (GTDB taxonomy): Bacteria > Pseudomonadota > Gammaproteobacteria > Enterobacterales > Vibrionaceae > Vibrio. The sequence continues at coordinate 1,197,055 of OY762907.1, read as the reverse complement.
CATAGCCCAGAGCCAGACTCAGTTCAGGTGCAATTAAGCGATTTCCTGAGAAATATTCCGCCGCATTTTTTCCATGTAATTGCTTTGGGATATCGAGTTGTAACGCCAGTTCTTGGTTAAATAACAGCATGGCAGGATCTTCCACCTGGCTTGGTGTAATGGTTTGATATAACGAGTCGGGTAACGACAAATACCGTTGCTGCATAGAATATACTCAAGTTAGTTAGCCGATAACTGCATCCTAGTTCTATAACGAATAAAGCCCCTTGTCATGATTTTTTCCCGGTTTTTTACCAAAGCTTACAGTTCTCCCTGATGCTTTTTGTCTTGCTGGCAAAATTGTTAACTCATGGGACTATGTCGCAAATCGACATTCGCTAGACGCTACTAAGCATATTCGTAACTGGCTCAATCTATAACATCTACTTTACACCAAGGAAGAAGGCCGCTTCATTTTGAAGGTCAGCATGGAGAGAAGAGATGTTTAGCAAAAAAGATTCTATCGCAGGGTTTGATGATGCTGTGTGGGCAGCCATGCAGCTAGAAGCAAAACGCCAGGAAGAACATATCGAGTTGATTGCGTCAGAAAACTATACCAGCCCACGTGTTATGGAAGCTCAAGGTTCGGTGTTAACCAATAAATACGCTGAAGGCTATCCGGAAAAACGCTATTACGGTGGTTGTGCCTATGTCGATCAGATAGAAAAATTGGCGATTGAACGTGCATGCCGTCTCTTCTGTGCAGACTACGCCAATGTGCAACCTCACTCAGGGTCCCAAGCTAATGCCGCTGTATACGCCGCTTTATGTGAACCGGGCGATACCATTTTGGGTATGAGCCTTGACCATGGTGGTCACCTGACACATGGCGCTAAAGTGAGCTTTTCCGGAAAAATTTATAATTCTGTGCAGTACGGTATAACTCCGGACACCGGAGAAATCGACTATGCACAAGTCGAACAACTGGCTTTAGAACATCGTCCAAAAGTCATCGTTGCGGGTTTTTCTGCGTATTCGCGCAAAGTCGACTGGTCTAAATTCAGAGAAATAGCCGACAAAGTCGATGCGTATTTGTTTGTCGATATGGCGCATGTGGCTGGCCTGATTGCGGCAAAATTATATCCTAGTCCGTTGCCGTGGGCCGATGTTGTAACAACCACAACACATAAAACCTTACGCGGCCCTCGCGGTGGTTTGATTCTCGCACAAGAAAATCCTGAACTAGAAAAGAAATTGAATTCCGCCGTATTCCCTGGTGGTCAGGGTGGCCCGTTAATGCATGTCATTGCGGCGAAAGCCATCGCATTTCAGGAAGCGCTTCAGCCAGAATTTATCGCCTATCAGGAACAGGTGTTAATCAATGCAAAAGTGATGGCGGAAGTGCTGAGCGGCCGTGGTTACGAAATCGTATCGAACGGTACTGACAATCACCTGTTTCTGTTAAGTCTGGTGAAGCAAGGCTTAACCGGTAAAGCCGCTGATGCTGCGTTAGGTCGCGCCAATATTACGGTTAATAAAAATGCAGTACCGAATGATCCGCAGTCTCCATTTGTTACTTCGGGTCTGCGTATCGGTTCTCCGGTTATCACTACACGAGGCTTTAAAGAAAACGAATGTGCGCTTTTAGCCGGATGGATCGCCGATATTCTCGATGTCTTAGATGATGAAGAGAAACTTGACGAAAAAGTAGAACAAATAAAATCACAAGTTATCGCATTATGCGCTGACTTCCCTGTGTATAGCTAGGCCTTAACAGGACGTTAGCAAGGAAAATCAGGAGAGCAATTATGGAGCGTTATTCAGGATTTGGGTTGTTAAAACACAGCTTTGGTTACCATGAAAACTGGCAGCGTCTATGGCGCAACCCACAACCTAAGAAAAAATATGATGTGATTATTGTGGGTGGTGGCGGTCATGGTTTAGCTACGGCGTACTATTTAGCAAAAGAGCATGGAATTACTAATATTGCCGTAATTGAAAAAGGGTATTTAGGTGGTGGTAACACAGCCCGGAATACCACCATTGTTCGTTCTAATTATCTGTGGGATGAAGCGGCTCATCTGTTTGAGCATTCACTCAAGTTGTGGGAAGGCTTATCACAGGATCTCAACTACAACGTTATGTTTTCCCAGCGTGGCTGTCTTAACGTTGGGCATACGCTACAGGATATGCGTGATATTGAGCGACGGGTTAATGCGAACCGGTTGAATGGTATCGATGGTGAAGTGCTTGATGCTCAACAGGTTAAAGAAATTGTTCCTTGCATGGACTGTTCACCGAATCGACGCTATCCGGTCATGGGGGCATCATGGCAGCCAAGAGCCGGGGTCGCACGACACGATGCCGTTGCCTGGGGCTATGCGCGTGGTGCAGATGCGATGGGCGTTGATTTAATTCAGCAGACTGAAGTCATTGGTTTTGAAATGGAAGACGGTGCCGTCGTAGGGGTTAAAACTAATCGTCATGGTGTAATTAAAGCTGACCGTGTTGGTTGCGTCACTGCTGGTCATTCCGGTGTGATGGCAAAAATGGCTGGCTTTGAGCTTCCTGTTGAATCTCATCCGCTGCAGGCGCTGGTATCTGAACCGATCAAACCGGTTATCGATACGGTGGTGATGTCCAACCACGTTCATGGCTATGTAAGTCAGTCTGATAAAGGCGATTTAGTTATTGGTGCCGGGATCGACGGGTATAACGGCTATGGTCAGCGCGGTTCTTATCCGACGATCGAGCATACCATTCAGGCAATTGTTGAGATGTTCCCGATGTTCAGCCGGGTTCGTATGAACCGCCAGTGGGGGGGGATTGTCGACACCACCAATGATGCCAGTCCGATCATCTCTAAAACACCGGTTGAAAACCTTTTCTTTAACTGTGGCTGGGGCACGGGGGGCTTTAAGGCAACACCTGGATCTGGCAACGTGTTTGCCGCTTCGCTGGCCAAAGGTGAAATGCATGAACTGGCTAAGCCATTTTCCATGTTCCGTTTCCACGATGGTTCTTTGGTTGATGAACACGGTGCTGCGGGTGTTGCACACTAAGCTAAGGAGAGCTCAATGTTCCATATTTATTGTCCATATTGTGAGGAAATGCGTGAAGAGGAAGAGTTTCACGCCAAAGGACAGGCTCATATTGCTCGTCCCTTAGATCCCGATAGTTGTAGTGATAAAGAATGGGGTGAATTTCTTCACTTCCGTTCAAACCCTAAAGGGCTTCATCACGAAATCTGGCACCATGCGATCGGCTGCCGTAAATATTTCAATGTTGCACGTGATACGGCGACTTATGAAATAAAACTGGTTTACAAAATGGGAGAGAAACCAGAAGGCTCAGAGCATGCTATCCAAGGAGCGGAATTATGAAACAACCTAATCGCTTAACTTCAGGTGGTCGGATCAAACGGTCTAATCCACTGAAATTTACCTTCAATGGTAAACAATATCAGGGCTTTGAAGGTGATACAGTTGCATCGGCTTTACTTGCTAACGGTATTAGCATTGTTGGTCGCAGTTTTAAATACAGTCGTCCGCGCGGCATCATAGCGGCCGGTGCGGAAGAACCGAATGCAATTATGCAGGTTGGTGCAACGGAAGCGACGCAAATTCCGAATGTTCGTGCAACGCAGCAAGAGTTGTACGATGGCCTGGTATGTTCTTCAACCAATGGCTGGCCGAATGTGGATGCTGATTTTATGGGCATCGTTGGTAAAGTTGGGGCGAATCTGATGCCACCGGGCTTTTACTACAAAACGTTTATGTCGCCACAAAAAATGTGGCCGACCTATGAAAAATATATCCGTAAAGCGGCTGGTCTCGGGCGTTCATCAATGGAAAATGACCCGGATATTTACGATAGCATCAATCAGCATTGCGATCTGCTGGTAGTAGGTGCAGGCCCCGCTGGTCTCATGAGTGCGTTATGCGCCGCTCGTGCTGGTGCTCGGATCATTATTGCCGATGAACAGAATGAATTTGGTGGCAGTTTATTATCAACTCATGATTTTATAGATGGTAAACCCGCGGCATTATGGGTTGAAAGTGTTATCGATGAACTGGCTCGATATCCTGATGTTATTATGTTAAGTCGCTCTACAGTTAACGGTTATCATGACCATAACTTTTTAACCATCCATGAACGGATTGCCGATCACGTTGCTGATCTGATTGGACCCGATAAGGTACGTCAGCGAATGCACCGTGTCCGTGCTCGTTGGGTTGTTCTGGCAACGGGTGCTCATGAACGCCCGTTAGTTTACGGCAATAATGATGTTCCGGGTTGTATGCAGGCCAGTGCAGTTTCAACATATATTAATCGCTATGCGGTTGTTCCTGGCGAAAAACTTGTCCTGATGACAACCAATGACGACGCTTATCAGACAGCTATCGACTGGTTCAATGCTGGTAAAGATGTGGTTGCGATTGTCGATACCAGACAAAATGTGTCTGGTGATCTCTCTGAGCTAGTGAAAAAGCTCGGCATTAAGGTTATCACTGGCAGTGCTGTGATTGATGTCAATGGTTCCAAGCGTGTTTCTGGTGCGGTTGTTGCCAGCATTAATGCTACTGGTGATGCCGTGACAGGTAAGGAGCAGATCCTTAAATGCGATACCATTGCCAGTTCCGGTGGATGGAGCCCTGCGGTTCATCTATCCTGTCACACAGGTAGTCGTCCGGTTTGGGATGAAAAGGCAATTGGTTTTGTGCCCGGTAAAACCGTTCAGCGTCAGTTAACTGCCGGTTCAATCAACGGGTTACAGACACTTGATGAGGTGATTAAACAAGGGTTTGATGTCGGTCAGAAAGCGGTAGAACTGCTGGAATTGACGGCTAGCGCAACCAGTTGTCCGAAAGTAACAACGATTCACCGTAGTGAACCGATGGCACTATTCCATATTCCACATACCAAACCGACATCACGGGCGCCGAAACAATTTGTCGATTATCAGAACGACGTAACCGCTTCAGCAATTGAGCTAGCTACCCGTGAAGGCTTTGAATCTATTGAGCATGTTAAACGCTATACCGCACTGGGTTTCGGTACTGATCAGGGTAAGTTGGGCAACATCAATGGGATGGCAATAGCGGCGAAGAAACTGGGTCAGACGATCCCTGAGACAGGAACTACAATCTTCAGACCCAATTATACGCCAGTAACTTTTGGTGCTATCGCAGGACGTAACTGTAACGAACTGTTTGACCCGATTCGCTATACAGCAATGCACGAATGGCATGTAGCTCACGGCGCGAAATTTGAAGATGTTGGTCAGTGGAAACGTCCATGGTATTACCCGCAAGGCGATGAAACCATGCAACAAGCTCTGGATCGTGAATGTAAAGCGGTACGCACCAGTGTAGGTGTTCTGGATGCCTCGACGTTGGGTAAAATTGATATTCAGGGTAAAGATGCGCGTGAATTTATTGGCCGTGTCTATTCCAATGCCTGGGCAAAACTTGGTGTCGGTAAGTGTCGTTATGGCCTGATGTGCGGGGAGGATGGTATGGTTTTCGATGACGGGGTAACCTCATGTCTTGGCGAAAATCACTTCCTGATGACCACAACTACCGGCGGTGCGGCCCATGTTCTTGAGTGGCTGGAACTCTATCATCAAACCGAATGGCCTGAGTTGGAAGTGTATTTCAATAGTGTCACCGACCATTGGGCTACCATGACTATTGGTGGTCCTAACAGTCGTAAGTTACTCGAAGAGTTGACGGATATCGATATCAGTGCAGAAAACTTTAAGTTCATGGACTGGAAAGAAGGCAAAGTTGCCGGAGTTCCTGCTCGTATTTTCCGTATTTCGTTTACTGGTGAACTCTCGTTTGAAATTAATGTTCAGGCCAACTATGGCCAGTATGTATGGGATAAGTTATTTGAGCATGGTGAAAAATATGATTTAACCCCATATGGCACGGAAACCATGCATATCCTACGTGCTGAAAAAGGTTTCATTATCGCTGGTCAGGACACTGATGGTTCGGTTACACCGTTTGATCTGGGTATGGGTTGGTGTGTCGGACTGAAAAAGCCGTTCAGCTTTATTGGCAAACGAGGAATGGCACTGGCAGCGAATGCCCGTCCTGGTCGTAAGCAATTGGTAGGTCTGAAGACGCTAGACCCGAATGTTGTACTACCGGAAGGAGCACAGGCAGTCGCTGACCCGAATCAGCCAATACCAATGAAAATGCTGGGGCACGTCAGTTCCAGTTATTGGAGTGCCAATCTGGAACGGAGCATTGCTATGGGATTCATTTTAGATGGACACAACAAAATGGGTGATAAGGTTTTCTATCCGTTAGCCAACGGTCAGGTAATTGAAGCCGAAATCTGTAGCCCGGTATTTTTTGACCCAGAAGGAGAGCGCCAAAATGTCTGATGTACTTTCAACTGAAAAAGCACAAATCAAGCCAGCAGACTTAGTTGCGGTAATGGATCAATATTGTACTTTACCTGCACACTCTCCGGTTTTTGACAGCCACAAGCATTATACGATTCAACCGACAACCAGTCAGGCTGGGATCGCAATGAAAGAAGTCGGACTAATGGGACATCTTATCCTGCGAGGCGATAGCCATAACCGCGAATTTGTCAGTGCAGTTTCAGCGGTATTAGGACTTGAACTTCCGACTAAGCCGCTGACTTCATCTGCTAATGATGTTACCAGTATTCTATGGCTGGGACCGGATGAATGGCTGATTATGTCCGGTGGCGATATGGTTTTTGATATTGAGGTGGCATTACGCGCTAAGCTGACTGGTCATTTTTCACTGGTTAACCAGAGTGGTGGGCAAACCATCATCGAGCTTTCAGGCGAAAATGCCATTGATGTATTGAAGAAAAGTACTCCACTGGATGTCCATCCCAAACATTTTCCCGTTGGAAAAGCGGCGACTTCGGTTCTGGGTAAAAGCTCGGCGCTATTCTACCATGCGGGTGAAAAGCAGTGGCGCATCGTAGTGAGGAGAAGCTTTGCTGATTATATCTGGCGTTGGTTAGCGGACGCTGGTAAAGAATTCGGTTTAGCCATCGAAAAATAGTCGATATAAGCCGGGCCTGAAAGCTCGGCTTTATTTTATGGAGTTTCTCATGACTACAACTCATTCTAATACCTGGGTGTTTACCTGCCATTGCGCCAGTCGGTTAGGGACCGTGGATGTCGTTACCCGATTTATGGCGGAATCCGGCAATTATATTAATGAAATTCATTCGTTTGATGATCGGGTGCAAAAACAATTTTTTTTGCGGATTGAATTCACTCCGTACGATGATAGTTTCTCTGTCGAACATTTTAACCATGAGTTTGCGGTTCGATCGAAACCGTTTGCAATGCAGTGGGCTATTTCTCCGTCTGCTAAAAAAGAACGGGTTGCGATTCTGGTTTCTAAATTTGATCACTGCCTGAACGACTTATTATTCCGAGTGCGTACCGGGCAATTAAATATTGATATACCAGTGATTATATCCAATCATCCTGATCTTGAGCCGTTAGCCAAATGGCATAATATCCCTTACTACTACCTACCTATTACTGCAGAAACGAAGTTACAACAAGAAGCGAAGATTCTCTCGTTGCTTGAAGAGTACCAGATAGACTTAACGGTTCTCGCCCGCTATATGCAGGTATTGTCACCAGAAATGTGCGAAAAACTCGATGGTAAAGCGATTAATATTCATCATTCTCTATTACCTGGTTTTAAGGGGGCTCGCCCTTACCATCAAGCTTGGGAGAAAGGGGTGAAAATGGTCGGGGCAACGGCTCATTATGTTAACAATGATTTGGATGAAGGACCGATTATTACTCAGGGAATTCAATCGGTTGACCATGCTCATTATCCGGAAGATCTCATTTCAAGAGGTCAGGATATTGAACGCATTACGCTATTTAATGCCGTGCGCTATCATGTTGAAAAACGCGTTTTTTTAAGTGGTAAACGAACTGTCGTATTCAGCCATTAATTCTATTTGTGCTGGGGAGTTGTTCTCCCCATTTAGAGTACTCCCCACGCCTATAAGTCGACATTAGTGGGTTAAATGTCGTTTCAGAACACCTCTAGAAGCTGTCGTTAATGAATAATCTTTCTTCAAATGGAAAATGGAATTCTAGGGCAACAGTCCTCAAGGAATGAGTTATGAATATCAGTGTATTTGATTTATTTAAAATCGGCATCGGACCATCTAGCTCACACACCGTCGGGCCGATGAAAGCGGCCTATTTGTTTGTCGAAGAACTTGAAAAATCCGGTCAGATTCGTCAGGTAGAAAAAGTGATTATTCGCTTATTTGGCTCATTGAGTGCAACGGGAGCCGGGCATGGCACCGACAAAGCGGTTGTTATGGGGCTAATGGGACATCAGCCGGATTTGATTGATCCATCGTTAATTGAACAGGCGATTCAGGCCGTGTGCGAGACGAATACCTTGATGTTAGCGAATAAAAAATCGATCTCTTTTGATTGGCAAACGCAGCTTATTTTTGATGAACAGGTTCTGGATTATCACCCGAATGCAATGACGTTATCGGTTTACGATGATGCCAACCAACCAATAAAACAAAAAACTTATTATTCTGTTGGTGGGGGATTTGTACTCGATGAAAACGAGATCCACAACGATATGCCGGGCCGTGCAACTAGTGATTTACCGTATCCCTATGCGACAGGTGCCGAGTTATTACAGTTATGCGAACAACATAATCTGAAAATTAGTGAACTGGTAATGAGCAATGAACGTGTTTTAAGACCAGAGTCAGAAATTAAGGCTAATGTCTATCATTTGTGGCAGGTTATGCAGGAATGTATTGCCAACGGAATCGAAAATGAAGGGATATTGCCAGGCGGGCTCAATGTAAAACGCCGCGCAGCTTCGTTACATAATGCACTAACGGAAGCATCGGAGAGTAATGTCATCTACTCTACGCTGAGCGGCATGGATTGGGTGAATCTGTTTGCCTTGGCGGTGAATGAAGAAAACGCGGCGGGTGGTAGAATGGTGACGGCACCAACCAACGGTGCAGCCGGAATTATCCCCGCGGTATTGATGTACCACATGCGATTCCATCCCAAAGCTAAGCCAAAAGATGTGATCAAGTTCTTTTTAGCCGCTACCGCTGTGGGTGCATTATGTAAGAAGAATGCGTCTATATCCGGAGCTGAAGTGGGTTGTCAGGGAGAAGTTGGGTCGGCGAGTGCGATGGCGGCTGCTGGCTTAACGGAAATACTTGGTGGTACACCTGAACAAGTTGAAAATGCAGCAGAAATCGCATTAGAGCATAACTTGGGCTTAACGTGTGATCCGGTTGGTGGATTGGTTCAGGTTCCGTGTATCGAGCGAAATGCCATTGCAGCAGTCAAATCAATTAATGCCGCGAATATGGCGTTACGTGGTGATGGAAAACATTTTATTTCATTGGATAAAGTGATTCGCACCATGAAAGAGACTGGCCGGGATATGCAGGACAAGTACAAAGAGACATCACGCGGTGGATTGGCGGTTAACACGATTGAATGTTAACGAGTCTTACGCACCAAAAATTCATATATATTTAACACTAATCACCATAACGGTGCAGTTGGCGCCGTTTAGTTGAATGTAATAGGTTGCTTCTCTGCTTGTTTGATTAATCTAAGCTATCGGCATGTGGTATTAAATGCCAATAAAATCAATTTATTAATATACGATATGCCAGTTTATTAATTAAGAAACAAATTGATCATCAAATGTTAAATTATAGGCATAGTTATTGCTGAATCGTTAGTGCTCAACAAGGCGGATGACCGACAAAAAAAGCAAGGCGTCCGTTAATAAATAAATCTCCACAATTTAAATAAGTAATGGAGTGCGCGATGTCAGTCTCAATGAATATGTTCGATGAAAAATCGAACAAAGAAGTAAACCGCATTGGTTTTTTGCTACTAAACAATTTTACCATGCTAGCATTGGCCTCGGCTGTCGATCCTCTGCGTATGGCGAACCAACTGACCGGTAAGGAGCTGTACGATTGGTACACTATTACTGAAGATGGAAGTCAGGTCAGAGCGAGTGATGGTATTACTATCACTCCCGACTGCTCAATGAGTGAAGCTCCTCAATTGGATACACTGATTGTGGTGGGAGGGGTCAATATCACGCGTAGCTATACCCGCCGCCAAATTAGCTGGTTACAGTCGCTTGCACGCAAGCATGTGCGTCTTGGGGCGGTGTGTACAGGCCCTTATTTACTTGCTGAAGCCGGATTATTGGATGGTTATCAGTGTAGTGTTCATTGGGAATGTTTAGCGACGCTCCAGGAACAACATCCTAGAGTGAATTGCCTAAATCATCTGTTTGTTATTGATCGTGATCGTATGACCTGTAGCGGTGGTTCTGTTCCACTGGATATGATGATCACCATGATCCAGAAAGATTATGGTCGTGAATTGGGCTCGGGTATTTCTGAGATGTTTATCTGCGACCGGGTGCGTGGCGAAAATGATTATCAGCGGATCCCTCTTAAGCATATGATCGGTACGGCTCAACCAAAATTGTCAGAAGCAATTACATTGATGGAAGCCAATATTGAAGAAACCATCGAATTGGATGAGCTGGCGGGGTATGTCGGTTTATCCCGTCGTCAACTTGAACGGTTATTTCAGAAGTATCTGCACTGTTCGCCTTCTAAATATTACCTCAAACTTCGATTATACCGAGCCAGGCAGTTATTAAGACAAACGTCGATGTCAATTATTGAAATTGCGACGGCCTGTGGTTTTGTCTCTTCTCCGCATTTTAGTAAGTGCTATCGAATTCATATCGGAATTTCTCCGAAAGCGGAACGGCTGGGTACACAAGGGGTTGATATGGCTGACATTCAGTTAACACCAGTTGCCTTAAATAGGCCAAATGTTATGGATATGATGCAGTATAATATTGCACCATTACGTTCTTCTAAGGTGCTTTTTGAAGCCCAGTACGAACCGACATATGGATCCGTTTCTGTGTAATATCTGAATAAAATTGATTAAGCCGCTAGCTGATGGTTAGCGGCTTTTTTTTGTGGCTTTTTTTAAGGTAAGGAGTACGCAAAAGGGATTTTAGATGCCGTTTTCAGAACACTTCTACTGGCGAGTAATACCTATTCTGAATACTAACAAGGCACAGATGGGATAGGTGACAAAATGAATGCAACGGACTTGCATGACGATGCGATAGTGGTTGATGGACTGGTTATAGCGAAGTGGGATCGTGCGCTATTTGAAGATATGCGTAAAGGCGGAATTACTGCGGCTAACTGTACTGTTTCAGTATGGGAAGGCTTCCAGAACACCGTTAACAATATTGTCGAAATGAATGGGCTGCTTGAACAGAACAGCGATTTGGTTGTTAAGGTTCGTCACACTGATGATATTCGCCGTGCTAAGCAAGAGGGTAAAACCGGAATCATGATGGGCTTTCAGAATGCCCATGCCTTTGAAGACCAGCTTGGTTATGTTCAGGTATTTAAAGATCTCGGTGTGGGTGTTGTGCAGATGTGTTACAACACTCAAAACTTAGTCGGTACTGGTTGTTATGAACGCGATGGCGGATTGTCTGGGTTTGGGCATGAAATCGTCGCTGAGATGAACAAAGTCGGCATCATGTGCGACCTATCGCATGTGGGGGCCACAACCTCAAAAGAAGTTATTTTGGCTTCAGAGAAACCTGTTTGTTATTCCCACTGTTTACCAAGTGGTCTCAAAGACCACCCGCGTAATAAATCTGACGAAGACCTGAAATTTATCGCCGACCATGGCGGCTTTGTTGGTGTCACCATGTTTGCTCCTTTCTTAAAGAATGGCATCAATTCAACGATTGATGATTATGTTGAAGCGATCGCCTACATCTTCAATTTAGTCGGTGAAGACCAGATTGGTATTGGTACCGATTTTACGCAGGGCCATGGTCAACCGTTCTTCGAATGGCTGACTCACGACAAAGGTTATGCACGGCGGCTAACCAATTTTGGCGAAATTATTAACCCGGAAGGTATCCGGACGCTGGGCGAGTTCCCTAATCTGACCGAAGCGTTATTACGCCATGGATTTAGTGAAACTCAGGTGCGCAAGATTATGGGCGAAAACTGGCTGCGCGTACTGGGTGAAGTTTGGGGTGAATAATTTCATCACCGACAAGGGAAATGGATAGTTGAAAGGGAGAATTTGAGATGAGTACACATACACCTGAAATGCCGATTAGTGTTGATGATGAAACCGGGGTTTGGACAACCGATGCATTGCCGATGTTGTACGTTCCACGCCATTTTTTTGTTAACAATCATATGGGAATTGAAGAAGAACTTGGTGCAGAACGTTACGCGGAAATTCTGTACAAGGCGGGGTATAAATCTGCTTATTACTGGTGTGAAAAGGAAGCAGAAGAACATGGCTTAACTGGTGACGCTGTATTTGAGCATTACATGAAACGGTTATCTCAACGTGGTTGGGGCTTCTTTGTTACTGAGCACCTGGATATAGCGAAAGGTGAAGCGCGGGTTCGTCTGGAAAACTCCTGCTTTGTTTATCAGTACGGAAAAGTGAACCGCAAAGTTGATTACATGTTCACTGGCTGGTTTGCCGGAGCGATAGATCAGATTGCCCAAAGTCTCGGGTTGTCGGTAAAAACTCAGGCAGTCCAAACGCAAAGTGGTGCAGAGGAAGGGTGTGATTACGGAATGTTTGAAGTCACGCCAATTGCGTAAATCATTACGATAAAAACAATAAGTAAAGTAAGCATTGTCAAGGAAGACAACCCAGAGGTGAAGTATGTCCCAGTTCGATATTCTGTTTCAACCATTAAAGATTAATAAAACGACAATTCGTAACCGTATTGTCAGTACGGCTCACGCTGAAGTTTATGCTACCGATGGGGGGATGACGACGGATCGCTACGTTAAATACTACGAAGAAAAAGCAAAAGGCGGTTGCGGGTTGTGTATATGCGGTGGGTCCAGCGTCGTGTCGATTGATAGCCCACAAAGCTGGTGGAGTTCGGTTAATCTGTCTACTGACAAAATTATCCCACATTTTCAGAATCTGGCTGATGCGGTACACAAGCACGGCGGTAAGATCATGATCCAGATTACCCATATGGGACGTCGTTCGCGTTGGGATGGTGAGCACTGGCCTAATCTTATGTCGCCTTCCGGTATCCGCGAACCCGTACACCGTGCGACCTGTAAGACAATTGAAGAAGAAGATATCTGGCGCGTCATTGGTGATTTTGCTAAAGCAGCCGTTCGCGCAAAAGAAGGTGGCCTTGATGGGGTAGAGCTGTCTGCCGTTCACCAGCATATGATTGATCAGTTTTGGTCTCCACGGGTTAATAAGCGAACTGACCAATGGGGCGGAACGTTTGAAAACCGGATGCGTTTTGGTATGGAAGTACTGAAAGCGGTGCGCGAGGCAGTCGGTCCGGATTTTGTTGTGGGCATGCGTATTACGGGTGATGAATTTCACCCGGATGGTCTGACTCATGATGATATGAAGCAAATCGCGGCGTATTACGATGCAACCGATATGGTTGACTACTTTGGTGTGGTGGGTTCCGGTTGTGATACTCATAATACGTTAGCCAACGTGATTCCAAATATGAGCTATCCGCCAGAGCCGTTTCTTCACCTGGCGGCTGGCATTAAGGAAGTGGTTTCTGTACCGGTCATTCACGCGCAAAATATTAAAGATCCGAATCAGGCAAAACGTATTCTGGAAGGTGGTTATGTTGACTTCGTCGGAATGACACGCGCACATATCGCTGATCCGCATCTGATCACTAAAATCAAATTGGGTCAAACCGATCAAATTCGTCAATGTGTCGGTGCCAACTACTGTATTGACCGTCAGTATATGGGGCTCGATGTTCTCTGTATCCAGAACGCCGCGACCTCTCGTGAACATATGGGAATGCCGCATATTATTGGAAAAACCACTGGCCAGATTCGTAATGTGGTGGTGATTGGTGGTGGGCCTGGCGGGCTGGAAGCCGCACGTGTTGCGGCTGAACGAGGCCATAAAGTGACCCTGATTGAAAAAGCCGCTGAATTGGGCGGGCAAATCAATATCGCGGCCAAAGCACCTCAGCGAGATCAGATGGCCGGAATTACTCGCTGGCTGGCAATGGAACTGAATCGCCTTAATGTTGAGGTGATTTTAAATACCGCAGCTAATGCCGATATGATTCGTGAGCTAAAACCTGATGTATGTGTTCTCGCTACCGGAGGTACACCATTTATCGAGCAAAATCCGGACTGGGGTGCGGAGGAAGGGTTAGTCGTCTCTTCCTGGGATATTCTTAACGGAACGGTTGAACCGGGTAAAAATGTATTGGTGTTTGACTCTATTTGTGAATTCTCCGGCATGTCAGCAGCAGACTACCTGACTGCAAAAGGAGCGAAAGTCGAGTTGGTGACGGATGATATCAAACCGGGTGTGGGTATTGGTGGTACAACATTCCCGACTTATTACCGCAGCCTATATGAAAAAGAAGTCATTATGACGTCAGATCTTGCGCTGATGAAAGTATACCGCGAAGGGGAAAACCTGATTGCAGTGCTGGAAAACGAATACACCGGTCAGAAAGAAGAGCGTGTCGTTGATCAGGTTGTTGTCGAAAACGGTATTCGCCCTAATGAGGAACTTTATTACGAGTTAAAAGCGGAATCTGTGAATAAAGGTCAGATCGACAATGAGACGTTATTTGCCGCACAACCTCAGCCGATTTTATCAGAAGCGCAGAACGGCATGATTTTATGGCGTCTGGGTGATTGCGTATCACAACGCAATACTCACGCTGCGATTTATGACGCACTTCGTCTGTGTAAAGATCTGTAAGGGGGGCCTATGTTCCTGGATTCGTTACTTCCCGTTTTATTGATAGCAGCCGGGTTGCTGGCTGTTATCGGCATGGTGCGCCGTATCTCGATGTGGCGTAAAGGGCAGCCTGAAAAGGTTGCAATATTGACAGGACTTGCGGCGATGCCTCGTCGCTATCTTGTCGACTTACACCATGTTGTCGCACGCGATAAAGTGATGTCCAATACCCACGTTGCAACGGCGGGTGGTTTTGTTCTCTCGGTTGTGCTGATTTTTGCGGTGCATGTGTTTGGCCTGGCTCCTCAAATTCTCTCCTGGGTGTTACTGGCATCGTTGGCCATGATGTTTGGTGGTGTTCTGTTCGTTATTCGTCGTCGCCTTAATCCTCCGTCCCGTTTATCGAAAGGGCCATGGATGCGACTCCCTAAGAGCTTACTGATGTTTTCGGTCAGTTTCTTCCTCGTCACTCTGCCAGCATCCGGGATAATTTCGGATCATGCGTTTAATCTGCTTTCTACAGTGGTTTTGTTCGTCGCTATCATCTGGGGACTGGGGGAAATGTTCTTTGGCATGGGCTGGGGTGGTCCGATGAAACACGCCTTTGCTGGTTCATTACATTTGGCATTTCACCGTCGTCCTGAGCGATTCGGCGGCGGACGTTCTACCGGGCTAAAAGCGGTCAATCTGAATGCTGACAAACTGGGTGTAGAAACACCATCGGATTTTAAATGGAATCAACTATTGGGTTTTGATGCCTGTGTTCAGTGCGGACGTTGTGAAGCGGTATGTCCTGCATTTGCTGCCGGGCAGCCGCTGAATCCGAAAAAACTGATTCAGGATATGGTGGTTGGTTTAGCCGCTGGAACTGATAAAAAATACGCTGGGAGCCCATATCCGGGGAAAGAGTCGGGGTGTGCTAAAGGCGACCCGCATAAGCCGATTGTTGGCGGAATTCTTAATGCAGAAACATTATGGTCCTGCACTACCTGCCGGGCCTGTGTTGAAGAGTGCCCTATGATGATTGAGCACGTCGACGCTATTGTCGATATGCGACGATTTCTTACCCTGGAAAAAGGTGCTACGCCTAATAAAGGGGTAGAGGTGCTAGAAAATATCATCTTCACGGATAACCCTAATGGCCATGCTCCGAACAAACGTTCCAATTGGGCTGCTGACCAGGAACTGAATGTAATGGCCGATGTGAAACGTGCTGATGTCCTGTTCTGGGTGTCGGATGGTGCATTTGATATGCGTAGCCAACGCATACTTAAATCTTTTGTAAAAATACTCAAAGCAGCCAAAGTCGATTTTGCGATCCTTGGGGACGAAGAACTGGACAGTGGTGATGTGGCTCGTCGTCTCGGTGATGACGCGACATTCCAACGTCTGGCGAAGTGCAATATTAAAACATTAATGAAATATGATTTTGACTGCATTGTTACGACAGATCCTCACGCTTTTCACTGTCTGAAAAATGAGTATCCGGATTTTTATCCGGAGGGCCAAAAACCTCAGTATCAGGTATGGCATCACACTACCTTTATCAATCAATTGGTAGAAAAAGCGCTGATCAGTGTTGGTAAGCTGCCTACAGCGAAAGTGACTTACCATGACCCATGTTACCTCGGTCGCTACAACGGTGAGTATGACGCCCCTCGTGCAGTTCTTAAGCAAATGGGCGTTGAAATCGCTGAGATGGAACGTTCCGGCTTCCGTTCGCGTTGCTGCGGAGGCGGTGGTGGTGCGCCGATTACTGATATCCCTGGTGAGCGTCGTATTGCTGATATGCGCATGGATGATATTCGGGAAACGGAAGCTGAGCTGGTTGCGGTTGGCTGTCAGCAGTGTACCGCCATGCTGGAAGGGGTAGTTGAACCTCGTCCTGAAGTGAAGGATATCGCAGAACTGGTGGCCGAGATGCTAGTGGAAAAATCTGGAGATATTTCTGATGTTGATGTGTGGTCACCAGAAGTAGAGACGGAAGTGGTCTAGGAGAAGGGTATGGGTGAATTTATTGTACGACGAGATCCTCGTGCCGAATGGATTATGCGTAACCGACTGCATCCTGAGCACGAAAGTCTATCGGTTAAGCCGACTGAAGAGCAGGGGCCGAATGGTTTAATACGTCGCTACCCACATCGAGTCGGATTTATAGGACCAAATGGAATTAAACGAATCGATCGTCTGAATAGTCATGCTTCGGTTGCCATGTTTGGAATGAGAAAATCTGCTCAGTCTGAATCAGAGTTACCTTTGCATAAAGTTGAGTCACCTGATTTCTATATTGTTGTAGTTCCGGATATGGCCGGTGGCCGTTTGACCAGTCATGATAAAGATGTACTGGGTCAGGCACATCAGTTGGTTGCCCAATATCAGGGTAACGGTGCAGTGATGGCTGTTGTCTTTGGTGCTCATAAAGAGGAACAGTTTGACCGGGCTGGCGTTGACCGCTTGATGTTGGTTGAAGATGAGTTATTTGACCACTATTGTCCCGAGCAAAAAGCACACATTCTGGCTCAGATTGAACAACAATTTACGCCCAAACATTGGTTGTTCCCAGATAGTATCCATGGCGGATTTGAGATTGGGGCTCGCTTGTCAGCATTGATTGATCAACGGCCGGTTACGCAGGCTTGGTCGGTAAATGCAGAATATTCCGTATGCCGTGCCGGTGGTGGCAGGAATGATATTAAGCGTGCTACACCACGTGTGTTACTGCTAGCGGAAGAGTGTGCACTACCAATTGATGAAACCCGCCACGAAGTACTGCCAGTCGAATTTAGCGGAGAGATCGTTTCTCAGTCATATATCGAAGATCTCGGTGCGGTTGCCGTTGACCCGCAGGCGATTCCTCTCACCGAAGCCGAGTTCATTTTGTCTGCCGGTAATGGTATTCACAATTGGGATAAATTCCATGAGGCGGCTCAGAAACTGGGGGCGACGGAAGGGGCAAGTCGTGTGGCTGTCGATGACGGATTTATGCCCCGTCATCGTCAGGTAGGTGCAACCGGTAGCTGGGTGACTGCACGTGTTTATATAGCAGTGGGGATATCCGGAGCAATTCAGCATCTGCAGGGAATTGGTGCGTGTGACAAAGTCATCGCCATTAATACCGATGCTGGTTGCGATATGGTGAAGCGAGCTGATTTGAGTGTAATTGCTGACAGTAATGAGTTTTTACAAGCTCTGGTATCGCTAATACAACAATTTCAATCAGAGGAGCTGAAGGATGCAGCGTAATCAGACAGAGACACTGCGTGTCAGTGCATTAGTTTCTATTGGATCTCACCCCGATACGGGTCGTGCCCGTCGCTCAATGACTGATGCGCGAGCGGTTGAACTGGCGCTTAATTTGGGTAGTCACCAGGTGGAAGTGGTTCATGCCGGGAACCCGCGAGAGCCTGCACTTTCCTATTATAGTGGTATGGGGTTATCGCAGCTGCGCGTTCTTGCACAGGAAGAGCAGGATGATGCAATCACCACTCTGTCATCCTATTTTCGGGACAATATGCCGGACATCGTTCTCACTGGCATGCGAGCCGAAAGCGGTGAATCATCCGGCATGTTGCCATTTTTTCTTGCGTATCAATTGCAGTGCCCGATTGTAATGGGGGTTGCAGAAATTTTATCGGTTGAGAACGGTAAAGCTCGCGTGTTGCAGGCTTTGCCTAGAGGACAGCGACGGGCGATTAATGTATCTCTGCCGTTTGTAGCGAGTGTCGATTTTGCGGCACAGGAACCGAGGCAGAGTGCATTTGGTCGGGTAAAATATTGTGACATTGTCACGCAAGAGCCGAGTGAAAGAATTTTAGATCAGGAAAAAGTCAACTGGGAGGTAAGTGAAGCTAAGCCAAAAGCGAAGCGACTGAAAGTGGTAAAAGCCAAGAGTGCAGCAGATCGATTTAAAGCCGCAACAGCTAAAGCCGAATCGTCGGGCGGTAAAGTGCTCAACAACCAGCCGATAGAAGAAATGGCTCAGGCGGTTTTTGATTTGTTGCTCGAAGAGGGCGTAATACATCAGTAGTAGGAGGATGCAGGGAAGGGAAGTACTGCAACTCACTGAGTCGAAGTTATTCATTGGAATGAAAGGCAATCATAAATAGAGGGATCGTATGAAAAGTATGATAGATAGCCAGATGAAATATAAGTCAGTTTCCAGAATTAAATATGATACTGACTATTGTACAGGGCAGGACAACGTAAAATTATGGGGTATGGATATCCACAACCCGGTATTCGGCACCAGTGCCGGATTAATTTTACTCTTTATCATTTTAACCTTAAGTTTTCCTGAGAGCGCTAAAGATGTTTTGACTCTGGCGCGTAGTTGGTCAATCAATAATTTTGATTGGTTCTTTATTGTTGCATGTAACATATTTGTATTGTTCTGCGTATTTCTACTTGTATCGCCAATCGGAAAAATTCGCTTGGGCGGGGTAACGGCTAAACCGGAATTTTCCAATCTATCCTGGTTTAGTATGTTATTTGCCGCTGGTATGGGTATTGGTCTAATGTTCTGGAGCGTCGCTGAACCGGTGGCATATTATACCGACTGGTACGGTACGCCGCTGAACGTGGCAGCCAGAACGGAAGAAGCTAAAAACATGGCTCTGAGCGCAACAATGTACCATTGGGGACTCCACCCTTGGGCGATATATGCCGTTGTCGGTTTAGCTTTGGCGTTCTTTTCCTACAACAAAGGGTTACCTCTTACCATCCGTTCTGCATTTTTCCCTATCTTTGGTGAACGTTGTTGGGGTTTTATCGGCAACTTTATCGATATTCTTGCTGTTCTTGCCACGATATTCGGTTTAGCAACATCACTGGGTTTTGGTGCGCAACAAGCGGCTGGCGGGCTAAGTCACTTGTTTGGTATATCAAGTGGTATTAGTACGCAAATTGGCTTCATTATTGTTGTTACCACGATTGCTGTTATATCCGTTGCTCGTGGTCTCGATGGTGGGGTTAAATTGCTGAGCAATATTAATATGATTATTGCAGCTGGGTTAGCTGCGCTGATTTTGGCAGTAGGACCGACTCTGGCGATTTTTGATACTTTTGGCGAAATTGCAACGGGTTACGCCGAACAGTTTATTCCGTTATCCAATTGGATTGGACGTGATGATACCACTTGGTTCCACGGTTGGACGGTATTTTACTGGGCATGGTGGGTATCCTGGTCACCTTTTGTCGGTATGTTTATCGCTCGGGTGTCGAAAGGACGTACTGTTCGTCAATTTGTGGTTGCGGTATTACTTATCCCAACGCTAGTTACAATGGTGTGGCTGAGTATCATGGGCGGAACCGCGATACATCAGGCGACAAATGGCATTGGTGAATTGGCAAATGGTATCAGTAATGTGTCACTGGCTATGTATCAAATGTTTGATAACTTACCGATGACCAGTCTTCTGTCTGTCGTGGGGGTCGTGCTGGTACTCGTATTCTTTGTTACTTCATCTGATTCGGGTTCGTTAGTGATCGATAGTATCACTGCCGGAGGTAAAGAGGATGTGCCTGTTGGGCAACGCGTATTCTGGGCGGTGACTGAGGGTATTATCGCGGTTGCTTTGTTATTAGGTGGTGGTTCTGAGGCGCTGACTGCATTACAGGCCGGGGCTATTTCAACCGGACTCCCGTTTACCCTAGTTCTGATTTTGATGTGCTGGAGTTTGTATAAGGGGCTGAATTCAGAAAAGCATCTTTACAGTTGATAAATGAATAATCGGCGGCCATCGGCCGCCGTTTTCTCGAGAGGGATGGGGCTTATGATGTATGCAGATCTTGTGGATATGGATGATTTTGTTACTGCATTAGCAGGGCTTGGGATTGTCTGCTTGTCCAATGAAATTAGCAGTGTTAAAACCAGTATTCAGCATTGGTTACAGGGTGTTGACGTGGCGAAAAGTGATAGCTTCTGGGATACAATATTACGTATTGAAGCGGAAGGTATCCTGCTTCCGGAAGTCGAACAGGTGATTAACTGGAGCCATAGACAATTTTCGCGTCAGTGATGTTGACAATGCCTTTCTATTATATGAAGGTAGTTGTATGAAAATGAATCTAAAGCAACGCAAAGAACGAATTATCATCATTCCTTAGGAGTGGTGGGATTTGCTGTGAGCTTCATTTATTAACCCACCGGAGAAGGTGGGTTTTTTATTACCTACCTTGTGGGAAATCTATCTGTTGGAGGATTTTACATGAAAAAGGTAGCCGTTTTTGGCAAACCAGGCAGCGGGAAATCTACGTTAAGCAAAGCACTAGCGGCTGCAACTGGTATCGAACTTCACCAATTAGACTCTATTGTGTATAAAGCAAATGGTGAGCACGTAAAACGAGAGATATTCGATAAGGATCACGAACGACTATTGCGTGCAGATAGTTGGATTATCGATGGTTTCGGCCCCATTGACTCATTTTATGAACGTGTAGAAGCCGCAGATACTTTAGTTTATATCGATCTGCCGTACTCAGTCAGCTATTGGTTTGTAACAAAACGCCTCCTGAAAGGAGTGTTTATAAAGCCAGAAGGTTGGCCAGATGGAAGCTCAGTACTGAAAGGTACATTGGAAAGCTACAAGATTTTAAAGTTATGTCCTGGGTTCTGGAATGATGACTTCACTCTTCGGTTGCTGGCAAAATCGGGCGAAAAGGACGTTTATATAATTAAAACCGTTGCTGAACTGAACAATTTTGTCTTTCAACAGGTAAAGTAACGAAAGTATGGTAACTGTATTAAGGAGTATAGATGACTAATCTCTTATGCTTTGGAGATTCCAATACCTGGGGTTTTGTTCCAAATGAGAACAGGAGATATAACCTCGATGAGCGTTGGACCGGGCTGCTGGCATGTAATCTTCCCAAAGAATGGAGCCTTGTGGAAAACGGACAACCGGGGCGGACGTCTGTTTATGAAGATAAAGAGTGCGGCTTTACCAGTGGCTTGTCGGCATTGAAGTTAGCTTTAAAAGAGTATTCTCCACAACTTGTTATCATTATGCTTGGCACTAATGATCTAAAATCCAGTTTTGGCTTATCTGCAGAAGAGGTTTCTTTTTCTGTGGCCGAGTTGGTTGAAGAAGTGAAAGGGGCGGGGTGTTCAACATCGGGAATTCTGCTTGTTTCTCCTCCGGCTATTCATGAACAAGGGAGCTTTGCCCGGTTGTTTTTCAGCGGCAGTGAAGAAAAATCGAAACAGTTGGCACATCACTACAGGTTGAGAGCACAGGAGCTGGGTTGTGAGTTTTTTGATGCGAGTAAAGTCGTTCGTACCTGTTCCCGCGAAGGGGTTCACTGGCCAGTAGATCAGCATGCGGCTATGGCAGAAGCTATCACCAGAAAAGTGCTGGATATGTTGAGTGATTAAAAGAGTGGAAAGTTGATGGGAATAATGCAAAGAATAATGCCTCAATGCAGCTGTGTATAAATACAGTGTGGTTGTAAGGGTTATTGCGCCGTAGCTCGAAATTGGACAGTTTCAATTCATAAAAAATCAAACTTAGCTCATTCCAAATTATGAAAACGATGGGATCGACAAATTTAATGACCAACAATACAGTTACGACCTTGGCTTTTAGCCATATACAAAGCTGAATCAGCTCTTATGAAGGCACTTTGTAAGGTATCCTGAGAAGTTAAGTTGCAGTAGCCAATGCTAACAGTAATGGGAACCTTCATATCTGATAATAAGCTTTGTGATTCAACCGATGAATTGATTGCCTGTAACGTGACCAAAGCCTGATTCGAATCTTGATCAAAAATAAAGATAAGAAACTCCTCACCTCCGTAGCGACCAACCAAATCGCCCTTTGTGACACTGTTAGACAGAATATTAGAAACACAAACGATAGCATTATCACCAACGTCATGACCAAAGCGGTCATTCACTTTCTTGAAATGGTCAATATCGACAATGGCCAGAGTCCCCTGAATAGGTGTGTCACTTTGAAGTATGTGGGAAATACGTTCATTCATGTAACGGCGGTTAAACAACCCTGTCAGTTCATCCCGAATGGATCTCTCATAGTGCCAGTCAATTTGATTAAAAAGAAATAACGACAGTAGTCCACCTAACAAAAAGAAGCAGACGATGTTTTGAGTCACAACAACAGCGACGCGGTAATATTCAGGTTCACCCGTCAAAGCCAATGCAAAAGTAGGAAACCCCGCAGCAACAAGGCAAACCAGTGCAGATAAAGCCAGCATAAGCTCACCCTTACCATTTGACGTTCTATGTTTGTAGCAAAGTAAAAAAGTTGAAACATACACAACAGAAAAATTAGCAAACGCTAGCTGAACACGTAATTCAAGAGAACTTGGTATATATTGATAGATAAGAATCTGCATCGCTGTATACAAACAGATATGAAGAATTGCAAGCCTCCACATCCACGGCTTAATATCTTGCTTAAACCAGCTTATAGAGCCAAATAACAATAAATACGCAACCGTCATATACAGAAAGTTGTTTAATAAAACAGAATAAATAAGCGGAAGCCAAGAACGAATAGCCATTGCAGTAAATGCAAAACCAAGCAGTAGGAAAAAATAAAAGAAATAACGTGCTGATTGACGTTGATAGTGAGACAACCCAGAACGAATTTGAGATAAAAATATACAGCCAACAGTACCACAAACAATATTGTTTATGATGCTGGCAAAATCGATAAGGCTTGAACTTGAATTAATCACTACTTCTTTGCTTAGAATAAGTGGGGCAGATATACAACTGGTAACTATGTGGTGACACATAATATTCGGATAGACTGACAAATTAGTCAACAAGTATCCTTAAAATCTGGTCAGAATGAACACTATGGGAATGCCTAGAGTACCAACATAGTAGCCAACGTTAACATGATAAAAAATAAATCAAATCACGACGAAGTGATAAATCTGCTAAGCGTAAGCCGACACGTCGATGGACCAGGACTTAAACCGCGTTGTGGATCACTCTTATCCTTATTTGTTATGTGCGCACTAAACGTTGCCACTGTTAGAAGAATTGAAAGAAAACATACGAACTTCATCGCGAGGAAACCAACCTAGTTTTTCGTAGAAAGACTGCGCATTAATGTTTTCATTTGCGACGAATAGATGTGTTTTGGCTATGCCTACTTTCGATAGAGCTTCCACTGCTGACGATATGAGCTTTGCACCAACACCTTTACCTCGGAAAGTTGAATCAACAGCCAGATGTTGCACATAACCTCGACGACCATCGGTCCCAACTAAAATAGCACCAATAATATTGTCACCATCCAATGCAACGAAGCTAAGGTTAGGATTGCGTTTTAGGTACTTATCTATGTTTTCCCTTGAATCTGCATCTCGTAACAACATCGCTTCTGTTGTTGACCACAAACCGATTACTTGCGAGTAATCTGAGATATCCATTTCTCTTATCACTACCGATTTTCCTCTAAGCACCAACGCCGCGTTATATGTGAACTTTGTAGGTTAAGTCGGCGGCTTCGTCACCTGTAATGCCTCTGAAACCCCAACAATGGGAAGGTTGCTCTTTAATTGTGATTTCAATATCAACGGGTGAAATGCCTAATCGAGATTCAATGCTACTAAAAAGCGCTTTGATTAGTGCCTTTTTCGTTTCTACTTTGCGACCTTCCATCATGTTTACTTCAATCACCGTGTAGGCATCAGTGCGACCGCTAGGATAGTAGAAATCACTTTTATCAAGCGGAATAAACCTGTGAGCTCGTTTATCCTCGGGCAAGCCTAGAGCTTGAGTCATTGAGTTCTGAATCACATCGGACAACTCAGCTTTAATTGGATTCAAATGATCTTTTATTCCATATATGACGACCACGATTTCTCCTTAAACGTATAACGCCCGCGTAAGTGGTGAGCAACACTACCACAACACTCAACTATTACACCGTAAACACAAAAGCCAAATCAAACCAAAACCGCCGAGCGTTGCGAATCCATCTTAAAGCGTTTGTAAGCTTTTTAGTTGGGAAACAATACTTATTACTCTTGGGTCACTAAGTATTGGTCCTTTCAAGGTCAATATATGTGCATTAACATGAGAACGATAAATCGCATAGTCCGCTACTACTTCATACGGAAATTGCACAGCTTCAATGACATTGAAATTTTCATCGTAGATAACAGCAACAAGTACATCAAAATCTTTCTCTTCGTACTTTCGAATTGCGCTCAACTGACGAGAATTGTTTTTTGGCGTAACACGACGTCCTTTTATCTGGTAGCGAGTTCCACTACTGTCAATACCATCATATCCCGCTTTGGAATTTGATTGCAGAACTAGATCGAAAGCATTCGCTACCAACCATTCTGTGTAATCGCCTAGCGGATTATTTTGTGTTCGAACGACATCACGCTCTAGTAGCTCATTTGTCGCAGAAGCTTGCAGCTGCAATAGTTCTTTTTCTGTAAGATCTGACAATTCCACAAAACACTCATTGAAAGCTAACAGTTATTAGACAGCATATTGCTTTCTATGGTTTCTGTCTATGGTCTACTTTCTGTCGTCGGCATTTGAATTAACCTATTGAATACCATATAAAAGACCAATAAGTCATCATGAAATGTAGATAATATTACCGTACTTTACTATCTATGGCTCTGTGAGCGTACGAGGTACAATGGTTCTTTTATTTTTATATGTAAAAAGGCCTTACCGAAGAGATAAGGCCTTAGAGAGAATACCGGAGGTTGATTACAGGTTTTCCTGAACGCGCTCTGAATACCAGTTGATAAAATCAATGACGCCAAACTCAAACGTTTTCGAGTATGGACCAGGTTGGTAACTTAACGAATTAATCCCGCGTTGGTTTTCTTCCCCTAGTTTACGATCCTGGTCGTTGGTGGCGTCCCAGACGCGACGAAGGTTTTCTGGATCATAATCTACGCCTTCTACCGCATCTTTGTGTACAAACCATTTTGTGGTGACCATTGATTCCTGAGCTGAGATAGGCAATACCCGAAAGACGATAAAGTGGTCGCTTTGCATGTGGTTCCAGGAGTTTGGTAAATGCAAGATACGCAACGAGCCTAGCTTGTCGTTTTTAATTCGCCCCAGCATTTTCGTACAACCTTGTGAACCATCAATCGTCATTACTGACGTGCCTTCCTTCAGTGGCATGCGAACCAGGCGGTTACGTTTACCAAATTCTTTATGCTGGTGTGGAATCGCTTCGGCGTCCCACTCCGTGGCCATGCGTTCACAATAACTAACAAATTCTGGAGTCGCGCGTGGGTCTGTTGCGCCATCCCATTCCAGAAGTGTATTCAGTAGCTCTGGGTGACTTCCTGAGCAGTGATAACATTCACGGTTGTTCTCAATAACCAGTTTCCAGTTAGCCTTTTCATACATATTAGACTCGACGGCCAGCTTGGTATTTTCGACATCGTACGGTTCCATGTATTCTTCGAGCGTGGCTAAAAATTCTTCGAAGTCGGAATCTGGAGGAGTATCACCCAGACAAATAAAGATAAAGCCACCGGCGGTTTTGCAGTGAACTTGCTTGAGCTTATGCTGCTGCATATCAAACTCTTCGCCCATTTCAGTACCGGCAAACAGCAAATTTCCTTTTGTATCATAAGTCCATTGGTGGTATGGGCAGACTAAATTCGCCACTTTGCCTCTATGTTCCAGGCAGATACGAGATCCCCGGTGACGACAGGTATTGTGAAATGCGTTCACAGAACCATCGGCACCACGTACGATCAGTACCGGATTCTGTGCAATTTCAACCGTAAAATAATCTCCTTTAGAAGGGATTTCACTGGTCATGCCGACAAATAACCACTCTTTCTGAAAGATCTCTTCGACATCAATGCGAAACAGAAGTGGATCATTGTATAAAGGACGAGGAAGTGAATAGTCGGGCCGACGTTCACTTAGCATCTTTTTCATCTCTTCTCGAGCAATATCCATGCTCGGGTAGCTGATGTTGAGTATATCGTTTTGTGTCATTGCTCTATCTTCTTCTAGAAAATGTGGACGATATGCCCATCGTGGGCTTCCTTGCTTGAGCCAACTACCTTACTTTCTGTGGGTAAATATATGGCTTGAGGCTATCCTGCCATTATTGCTATTGGGTGAAGTAGTCTAAACACGACATCTAATAACTCTATTTAAGACATGCCAACGAAAAGTTTTTACTCTGTGACTGTTTTGGATAAGTTGGTGTCGTGAATAGATAATTCGCACAACCGAGATAACTCAACAATGAGCTTAGCCCATGGAGGGATGTAAATTAAACACACCGTTGCGGAGATGCCGGATATGAATACCTCAACTAACACTTTAACCACCAGTGGTTCTTTTATTCCTGTTGAAACTCAGATTTGGGACAACGGCCGTCATGCAGTCCGCTGCGTTAAATCAATTCAAGAGACTTGGGATACCAAAACATTTTGTTTTATGGCGGATCAGCCGACGATGTTCTTTTTTAAGCCCGGCCAGTTTGTGACACTGGAGCTGGAAATTGAAGGCGAACAAGTCTTCCGATCCTACACCATCTCCAGCTCTCCATCGGTACCGTATAGCTTTTCTATCACGGTGAAACGTGTTCCGGGAGGTAAAGTCTCTAACTGGATTCACGACAATCTTGATGAAGGTGCTGAGTTGGCTGTTCATGGGCCGGTAGGTGCGTTCAATAGTATCGATTTTCCCTCTGAAAAAGTGTTACTTCTTTCTGGTGGAGTAGGTATCACTCCGATGATGTCAATGGCACGCTGGGTGTATGATACCAATACCGACGTTGATATTACGTTTGTTCATAGTGCTCGCACGCCACGCGATATCATTTTCCATTCGGAACTGGAGTTTATGTCTTCGCGAATCGCTAATTTTCATCTGCATCTGATTTGTGAACGAATCGAATCAGGTCAAAACTGGTCAGGCTATCGTGGCTATCTGGATGAAGTTAAGCTCTTGATGACCACGCCTGATTTACATGAGAGGGAAATATTCTGTTGTGGGCCAACGCCTTATATGCGCGCGGTAAAAGCGATGCTGTTGGATCTTGGTTTTGATATGGATCGTTATCATGAAGAAGCCTTTGGTTCGACACCAGAAAGCGTCGAAGAACAAGCTGTTCAGGATGCGGAAATTGCGGCCGAAGAGGCAGAGGCTCTTGCTCCGGGCGACTTAATTCAGGTGATGTTTACCGAAAGCGATAAACAGGTTCAAATCGCTCCGGGAGAAACGGTACATGCAGCGGCAGCTAAAGTTGGTCTGACCATTCCCAAAGCATGTGGTATGGGGATTTGTGGTACTTGTAAAGTTAAGAAAGTTAAGGGTGAAGTGGAAATGAGCCATAATGGCGGAATTACTGATGAAGATGTCGCTGATGGTTATATCCTATCTTGCTGTAGTGTTCCGCATGACGATATCGCTATTGAGTACTAGAATTATCAACCCGCTACTGATGAAGATTCCGTCGTGCTGAATGCGATCAATTCAGTCAGAGGGGCACATAACTTTATGTTGATCGACAGTCGTGTGTTGCAATTCCACGTGATATTCTGATTCACGAAAATTATTTACTGATTGCTGGGCAGATAGCGAATGCCATTCGGTTGACTGAATGAATCGAAAAATGCCGAAAAAGGAATTATCAGACCATGACTGCACTTGATGTAAAAACGCTTACGAATAAGTACCCATTAGTTGAAAAGTTGATAGAACTGGAAGAGGTTTGCTGGTTTAACCCCGGTTCTACTTCTGTGACTGTGGGTTTACCTTATGTTGGACTTGATGCAGGCGATGTTAAAGATGCCAGTGACAGGCTTAAACGCTTTGCCCCATATCTGATGCAGGCTTTCCCTGATACTGTGGTGGCAAAGGGAATTATCGAATCTGAAGTTGTTGATATTTCACAGATGAAAAAACAGCTGGAAGAACAATATGACGTCGTTATTTCAGGTCGATTGATGCTGAAAAAGGACAGCCATTTGCCGATATCTGGCTCTATTAAAGCCCGGGGCGGAATTTATGAAGTACTGACTCATGCGGAAAAACTGGCAATTGATGCCAGCTTGCTAGATGAAACCGATGATTACAGCAAATTGTTTACCGATGAGTTCAGAACCTTTTTTAGCCAATACAGTATAGCGGTCGGTTCTACCGGTAATTTGGGCATGTCGATTGGTATCATGAGCGCAAAATTGGGTTTTTCTGTTTCGGTACATATGTCTGCGGATGCCCGTGAATGGAAGAAAAACAAACTCCGTTCTCATGGCGTCAACGTGGTGGAATATGAGCAGGATTATGGTGTCGCTGTGGCTCAGGGGCGCAGACAAGCCGAACAAGATCCCAACTGTTTTTTTATTGATGATGAAAACTCCACTACATTGTTTCTTGGCTATTCTGTAGCCGGAGAGCGGCTTAAACAACAGTTTGAGGATATGGGCATCGCTGTAGATGCCCAGCATCCGCTGTTTGTTTACTTACCCTGTGGTGTTGGTGGTGGCCCGGGTGGGGTGGCATTTGGATTGAAAATGGCTTTCGGCGATAACGTACATTGTATCTTTGCTGAGCCCACTCATTCGCCTTGTATGTTGTTGGGTGTATATACCGGCTTGCACGATGAGATAGCGGTTCAGGATCTGGGTATCGATAATATTACCGCAGCGGACGGGCTGGCTGTTGGGCGAGCTTCCGGTTTTGTTGGCAGAGCGATGCAAAGATTGCTCGACGGTTTCTACACTATCTCCGACCAGCGGATGTACCATCACCTGGGTGAGCTGAATAAATATGAAAGTATTCAGCTAGAACCGTCCGCGTTGGCGGGAATGATGGGTCCGGTACTGGTCACAAAAAATCCTGCGTATCAGCAGCATCTGAATCTGGATAACAGCGCAATGGAGAATGCCATTCATGTTGTCTGGGCGACCGGTGGTGGAATGGTACCAGCGAATGAAATGGCGTCTTACTTGGAAAAATCAACGATGTGAAAGGAATCAGGCCATTATATACAAAATTATTTATTATAAATGATGCTTAGATTGTTCTGTCCGTCCCTCATCTTCAACAGTCATAGTCTATACTCAAAACTAAAGTGAAAGGAATCTAAGCCACAAAAATTCTTAATGCAGGGATGCCCGATGCCGGAGTATCAACGATGGAGTCAGAAAGGGCGCAACGACCAATAGGTGTAATTACCGAGATTCACGGCCCGGTAACTGTGGTTGCCTGTGATGTGCTGCCTCCTCTGCATCAGGCTCTATCTGCGTCTGTGGCCGGTGAAACCTATCTATTTGAGGTTCACCAACATCTTGATAAACACCATATTAGGGCAATTATCCTACACAAAAATGCCGCTTTGCACCGTGGAGTTGCTGTTTATGATACAGGCTCCTCTCTTCATGTTCCGGTAACACCGGACTGCCTGGGGCGTTTACTCAATATTTTTGGTGAGCCGCTCGACGGTGGTAGCCAACTCGACACCTCAACCTTTCGTAATGTTCACAGTGCCCCAGTACCGATCCATCAATCAGTGGGGGTAGGTGATGTTTTAGAAACTGGCATCAAAGTGATCGATTTGCTCTGTCCTTTTATCCGCGGCGGCAAAACTGGTTTGCTCGGTGGCGCAGGTGTGGGTAAGACGGTGTTAATCATGGAGTTTATGCATTCGATGGCTTCATTGCATCAGGGAGTATCGGTTTTTTCCGGCATTGGTGAGCGCATTCGAGAGGGGCATGAATTGTGGCATGCGATCCGTGATGCGGGTGTATTGCCGCAGACCTTAATGGTGTTTGGCCAGATGGATGAATCTCCCGGAGTGCGTTTTCGTGTGGGAATGTCGGCGCTGACTTATGCTGAATATCTGCGCGATACTCTGAGTAAAGACGTCCTGTTCGTGATGGACAATATTTTCCGTTTTGTTCAGGCGGGGAGTGAAGTCTCCAGTCTGCTTGGCCGGATGCCCGCAACCGTTGGTTATCAACCTACACTTTCAACCGATATTGCTGAAATGCAAGATCGAATCCTATCCACTAAAAATGGCACCATTACCTCAGTTCAGGCGGTTTATGTTCCGGCCGATGATATGACGGATCCTGCCGTCAGCACGATTCTCAGTCATCTTGATAGCACGGTTATTCTGTCCCGCGCACAAGCAGGTAAAGGCATTTATCCTGCGGTAGATGTTTTACAGTCAAGTAATAAGCTGATGGATCGCCATACACTAGGTGCCCGCCATTACAGCGTTGCCGAAGGTGTGCGCGAGCATCTAGCCCGTTATCACGAGTTGGAAGATATTATGACCATGCTGGGAATCGAAGAGCTATCGCAGGCAGATCGTAAAATCATTATGCGTGCGCGCAAGTTGCAGAAATATCTTACCCAGCCATTTATGACGACGGCGACTCATACTGGTATGCCGGGCGTCTCGGTGCCACTGGCCAGCACAATTCAGGATTGTGAACATTTTCTGCTGGGGCACTACGATGATATTCCGGAGGATTACTGCTATATGCAGGGCAGTATGGAGAAACGGCCAAGATGAATGGATTTACACTTTGCCTTCTGGATGCTACGCATTCTGAACAGATTGAAAATGTCACCTCCTTTGCCGGAGAGGATACGAGCGGAAGTTTTGGTCTGTTGGCCAATCATAGTCGATTTATGACGGTGCTCTCGCTTGGTATTGCAAAGTTTCGCGTTGCTAACGGTGCCTGGAAGTATCTGGCCGTTTCCGGTGGGCTGGTTTATTTTCAAAATAATGTACTGACGTTATGTACGGATCGTTTTTTACTCGATGATGATTATCACCGTATTAGTGAAGCACTGGAGCAACAACTACTCGCAGACGAAGAAAAACTACAAGCGTTCAAAGCCAGTTTGCACCGTATGGAAGAGACTGTGTTTATGCGGCTTTGGGAAATGGGCAAGAGAGAAGTGATTTAACGCTATGTCAAAACTTGATGAGTTAAAAAACAAAATTGATCGTCAGGCCTACCGAATGAAAAAGGCAGAAAATGAACGGCATACGCTTGTGGGACAAACCATTTACATTGGAACGCTGGGATTGGTCTTTGTTTTACCCGTTGTGGGTGGGGCTTATCTCGGCTACTGGATCGATAGTCTGTTGGATGGCTATTCAGTGCGTTGGACGCTTAGCCTGATCCTGCTAGGTGTCATGGTGGGAGCTGTTAATGTCTATCTTCTGATTAAGGAATGATGCCATGAATGTCAATAGAAAGCGCAGAACAAGTCATACGCTAAGCGAGCTACTATGTTAGAGAACACCGTTGTTACGACTTGGGTGATTATGGGGGTAATCGGATTGCTTGCATGGTTGCTGTCGCGTCAGCTATCGGTTAATCCTAGCCTGGCTCAGACGGCGGTTGAAGGGATTGTTACTAGTATTGAAAATGCGATTAAAGAAGTGGCTCCGCAGCATGTTAAAACCCTGACCCCATTTATTGGTGGTTTATGGATTTTTTTGGTTATTGCAAATCTTGTCGGGCTTATCCCTGGTATGCACTCCCCAACCCGTGATTTATCGGCGACTTCTGCACTGGCGATTGTTGTTTTTCTCTCCACCCATTGGTACGGCATTCGCCTACAGGGGATTCGTCACTATTTAAGCCACTATGTAAAGCCGAGTCCGATTCTGTTGCCTTTCCATCTTATTGGTGAAGTGACCCGTACCGTCGCTTTAGCCGTGCGTTTATTCGGTAATATGATGAGCCTGGAAATGGCTGCCTTGATGTTTTTAATGGTGGCGGGTTTTCTCGCCCCGGTACCTATTTTAATGCTCCATATTATTGAAGCGTTGGTACAGGCCTATATCTTCGGCATGCTGGCGCTAATCTATATTGCGGGCAGCTTACAATATCAACAACGGCAAGAAGGAGATCCTAATGAATGAACTATCGACTTTTATTCTTACTTCCACCGCTTCGGCCATTTTTGGCATTTCTATTGGTGTCATGTTGCCGGCGATTGCGATGGGGTGGGCGATCAGTCGAGCGATGGATGCACTGGCGCGGCAGCCAGAAGCGGAGAAATCTATTATGCGGACGTTATTTATCGGCCTGGCAATGATTGAATCATTAGCTATTTATGTTCTCGTTATCGTGCTGATCGTACTGTTCCGTAATCCGTTGCTTGAATATCTGTTAAAGTAATCCGATAGAGGAGCAATCCCGTGGAATTTAGCTGGTCTACATTTTTATTGGAAATCCTCAATTTTCTGGTATTAGTCTGGATTCTCAAGCACTTTCTGTTTAAGCCTGTAATGGCGGTGATTAGCCAGCGTCAGGCGAATATCGATACACAGCTTGCGGAATCGCAGCGGCTGAATGACGAATCTGAAGCTTTGAAAGAGGAGTATGAGAATCGCTTGGCGAACTGGGAGCATGAGTGTCAGTTGGCCCGAAAGGAACTGGGTAAGGAGATTGATGCTGAACGCACATCCCGCTTAGAGCTGCTGATGCAGTCTATCGAGCAAGAGAAGAAAAAAACGGAGGTGGCAGAAGCGCGTCAGCGTAGTGAAGCAATTCGGGAAGGCGAAATGTTCGCTTTGCAACAAAGTGCCCGGTTTGCAACATCGATACTCAGTAAAGCCTCTGGGCCGGAATTGGAAGCTCGCTTACTAAATATCCTGCTTGATGATTTGTCGGCTCTGTCTGACGAAGATGCTAAGAACCTGTTACTTCAATGGGGTGGTACGCCGGAAGTGATTGAAGTAAGTAGCGCTTATCCGATACCCGACGAGCAACGTCAGGATCTGGATAAGGTACTTAAAAGCATCAGCCAATTGTCGGTTCCGATAGCGTATCATGAAGATCCTGAATTGCTGGCGGGATTAAGTATTACGATAGGTGCCTGGCACTTACATGCCAATGTCCGGGATGATTTAAAAGGATTCATGGAGTTTGCCCATGTTGCCCGATAAAGAGGAATTTAATAGCCCGATAAGGCAACAAGCCAGATGGCTGGAAAAATATAAGCCGGGTTTACGTATTGAAGAGCGGGGAATTGTTCACTCTTTGGGTGATGGTATTGCCCGTATTGCCGGACTTCCTTCTGCTGCGATGAATGATATTCTGACCATGGAAGATGGCAGCCGTGCGATGGTTTTTGACCTAACGGAAGGTCTAGTCAGTGCTGTATTATTACATGAAACCAGCCAGTTGACATCAGGGACGCCGGTTCATCATGCCAGCCATCCCTTGAGCGTTCCCGTAGGCGATAGTTTGCTTGGTCGAATTATCGACCCTTTAGGTAACCCCAATGATGGTAAAGTGCCGCCGATTCCATCCGCCTGGCAATGCCTGGATACCTTGTCTCCACCCATTATTAACCGTGATTTTGTCAATTCGCCTTTGTACACTGGCATTAAGATTATTGATACATTAGTTCCAATAGGCAAAGGACAGCGGCAGTTACTGATTGGTGATGAAGGTTTGGGGCGTAGTGCGCTTGCCCTCGATACAATTATCAATCAACGAAATCGAAACGTACGTTGTGTGTATGTGTTGATCGGTCAGCGGCGTTCAACCGTAATCAAAACCATTGAGGTATTGAGTGAGTTTAATGCGCTGGAATACACTACTGTGGTTGTGGCTGAAGCGAGCAGTTTACCCGGTTTGCAGCACCTAGCGCCGTTTGCCGGTTGTGCGATTGCAGAATATTGGATGCAGCAGGGACATGATACGTTGGTGGTTTACGATGATCTTAGTACCCATGCAAAAATCTACCGCGAACTGTCGCTGCTTCTACGTCGCCCGCCCGGACGGGAAGCGTATCCGGGCGATATCTTTTCCATACATGCTGGATTGCTGGAACGAACAACCTGTTTGAGTCCGTCTCATGGTGGGGGCAGTATGACGGCATTACCCATCGTTGAGACCCAACAAGGGGAGATTGCCGATTATATCCCAACCAATCTGATCTCTATTACTGACGGGCAAATTTATCTGGATCGTGAACTGTTTTCCTCCGGTTTTCGCCCGGCTATCGATATTGCCCTCTCCGTTTCCCGGATTGGCGGACAAGCGCAACATTCGAGTATTAAAGCTGAAGCGGGGAGTATGAAGTTACATTATCTGCAGTTTGTAGAGCTGGAGAGTTTCACCCGCTTCGGTGCCCGACTTGAAGCGTCAATGGAAGAGGCGATTAAGCGGGGCCTGATATTAAGAGAGATCCTCAAACAGGAACAATTTTCACCTTTGCATGAGACAGTCCAACTAGCCTGGTTGGTGGCTTTTAATGACGGGCAGTTTAAAGAGAATGACAGGGACAACGTTCATTTCATTCTTGAAACTCTGCAACGGGAAGTTAAAGGATGCGAGCTTAGTCTGGATAGCCCCAGGGAAGAGTGGAGTCATGCCGTATCGGGCTGGTTGGCTGTAAATCACAAACCGGAGAACACCTCATGACCCGGCGCCAGGATTTACAACGTCACCGCAATAGTCTGAGCGAGATTATTAATATCTTAGATGCGATGAAAATGCTTTCGTATATGGAGTCACATAAGCTGAGTGCATTTAGCGGTGTTCAGCATCAGGCATTCGAAACCATCAGTCAGGCCGCCAACGATTTTCTCAGCTTTTATCCCCAAATGCTGCCGGAGGATTACAACATCACACCCGTTTATCTTTTGATTGGCTCAGAGCGAGGCTTTTGTGGCAATTTCAATCAGGATCTGGTGGAGTACTTTGAGCAGTCTATAAGTGCGAATAGCAGCGACAAGCCAATAGTTATTACGGTTGGCCGTAAGCTCTATAACTTACTTCAGGATAATTCGTTGTTATATGATCATATCAATGGGCCGAATATTGTCGAAGAGGTGCCAACGGTTTTGGAACAAACAGTACAGATACTTTCCGCTCTGCAACAGCAACAGCCTTTGATGAGTTTGTATAGCATTTATCATAGTAGTGATCGGCAACAGATCATTACAGAGAAATTATTGCCCCCTTTTCAGCAAAGAATACAGACGGGCGAGAAATTTCAAATTCCACCTCAGCTAAATTTACCTCCGACAGATTTCCTGCTGGGCGTTGCTGAGCAATACCTTTTTGCTGCTTTGCATGAGCTATTTTATAGCTCGTTGTCTGAAGAGAATCACAGGCGGATCATACATCTTGAAGGCGCGGTGAAACATCTTGAAAACAAAGCGCAGGAACTGGCTCAGCAATCCAATGTCCTGCGCCGCGAAGAGATCACCGAAGAAATTGAAGTGATACTGCTCAGTGCCGGTAGCCTGGATGATGATGGGTAAAAAACTCCCTTGGTTATTAGCCGTGCGCTTGTAGGTATGCCAGTAGCTGATTGTAACTGCGCACTTGGGCGTAATCGCCTTCCGGGATATTTACTCCCGTACTTTTCTTAAGTGCAACTAGCAGATTTAAAAAATCCATCGAGTCCAGGTCACACTCTTCTCTCAGATCTTCGTCCTGGTCGATGTCGTCTATTTCAATTTCTGGCGCAATATGTTTGAGCGCATCCGCAATCATAGCGTGTATATTGATACTGTTCATAAATCCTCCGGATGTTGGAGTTGTTTTGCAACGGAATGGAGAAAACGAGCACCGGTTATACCATCAGTGACACGATGATCAGCGGCGAGTGTTACTGTCATCACGTCACCAATTTCAAGCTGATCTCCGACGACGACTGCTGCCTGACGTAAACGTCCTAAACCGATAATGGCCACCTGCGGCGGATAAATTACCCCGGTGATACTGTCAGCTCCACGTTCGCCAATACTGGTTACGGTTATCGTGCCCTGACTGATTTCTGAGCTGCGTAGCCTTCCTCGGCGGCTGCGCTCAGCTAAATCGCGTAGTGCATCCATTATTTGATCGGGAGTGAGTTGATCGGCACCGAGAATTGCCGGGATCACCAAACCGCCCTCGCGTAAGCTGATGGTATTACCGATATTAATCTCCGCTGAAGGGGTAAAGTTTCCTTCGGTGTAAAAGCCGTTCAGATCCGCGAATCGACGTAATTGACGTGCTATTACCGTAATCAGCAGGGCCGGAAGCAGTAGCCGTTGCTCTGGCTCTCTTTGCTGATTTTGTTCAACTAGCCACTGTTGGGCTTTGCTTAGATTGATTTCTAACGACAGGTAGTAATGGGGAATCTCGCGTTTGGAGCGACCCATTGCATCACTGATTGCCTGACGCATTGGCGACATTGGAGGTTTTGTTGCTTCAACCGGGGCAACTTGTGGTTTAGATTCGCTGGTTTGATGGGCGTTGATATCACGTAGTAAAACCGCTCCTTGTGGGCCGCTGCCCGTTAAGGATGCCAGATCGATTCCAGATTGATGAGCCGCTTTACGTGCGACTGGGGAAGCGAAGGTTCGTTCAGTCATTGGTTGTTGTGGAGTCGGGCTGATCGCAGATTCCGTTATATCTGCTATTTTCGGCACAACAGCAGTCACTGATACGCTCGTATCGGCTGTTGCGGTGACTGGTGTATCACTTTCCATCCGGGCCAGTACACTGCCAACCGGAAGCTTAATAACCGGTTCGACCAACAGATCAGAAATGGTTCCCTCATGGTAGGATTCCATTTCGATTGCACCTTTGTTGGTTTCAATAACCGCAATAACCTGACCTTTAGTTACGCTGTCACCTGGTTTGATCAGCCATTCTATCAGCGTACCTTCGCGCATATCAGCTCCGAGAGCCGGCATCGTGATATCAATAAGAAAATGGTTGTGCTCATTGTTATCCATTTGCTTATCTCCCTGCGCCATTCTGCCAGTCAGGAGCCATTAGCGTGTTTTTGGCCGCGAGAACAATTTTATCTACCTGAGGTATAGCGGCTTGTTCAAGATGATGTGGGTATGGAATCGGAACTTCTTCAGTACATACGCGGGCTACAGGAGCATCCAGTTGCCAGAAAGCCTGTTCCATAATAATCGCACTGATTTCTCCCGCCAGACTTCCGGTATACCAGCCTTCGTCTATAACGACTGCCCGATGTGTTTTATTAATACTTTGAACGATGGTTTCGTTGTCGAGAGGTCTTAATGAGCGCAGATCGATCACTTCGGCTTCAATTCCTTGCTCTTTTAGTTGCTCAGCCGCTTTCAGCGTTTTATGCAGATTTCCACCATAAGTTATCAGGCTAATGTCATTACCTACACGGCGAACCAAGGCTTTGTCCATTGTTGCATCCGGAATATCAGTAACATCACCTTCTTCGTTGAGCAGCATCACGTGCTCAAAGATCAGGGTTGGATCAGGATCAGCTAATGCCTGACTCAGCATATGGCGAGCATCGTTATGTGTTGCTGGACTGAGAACTTTAAGTCCCGGTACATGGGCGTAGAAATTTTCCCAACTGTGTGAGTGTTGGGCGGCAAGCTGTTTACCCGCACCACACGCCATACGAATGACCAGCGGAACATTGAACTGACCACCGGACATATGCAGAAACGATGCAGCGGTGTTGATGATTTGATCCATGGCGAGCAGACTGAAATTGACCGTCATGACCTCTACGATTGGCCGCATTCCTCCAAGCGCTGCGCCAATACCGACGCCGACAAATCCCGATTCGCACAAAGGGGTATCGACAATACGTTCAACACCGAATTGTTCAAGCAAACCTTTACTGACCGCATAACAGCCACCGTAATTCCCGACATCTTCGCCCATCAGGAAGGTACGCGAGTCATTATTGATGGCATCGCGAATCCCTTCGCGCAACGCTTCCCGATAAGTAATGGTTGCGGGTTTTTGGCTTGAAGGTTCTGGTTGAGGAGGCGGTACAGTTCCCGGACTCAGTACAAACTGGCTCAGTTGATCGACTGGCTCCCTCTCACCCGCTTCAGCAAACGCCATCGCGTCTTCGATTTCGCGAGCGATTTTCGCTTCAATAGCAACCAGTTCCTGGTCCTGAAAATGATTGTTTTTCTGCAGCCACTGAATCAGTTGTTTAACCGGGCCTTTTTCTTCCCACTGGGCGATTTCTTGTTTGTCACGATATAACTGGCTATCGAAACTGGAATGACCGCGAAAGCGGTAGGTTTGACATTCAATAAAATAAGGGCGCTGTTGTTCGCGAATATAGCTCATTGCATCAGATGCAGCGGCTTCGACATCAACGACACTCATACCATCGACTTGCCGGGATTCGATGCCATAACTTCGTGCTTTATTGGCGATGTTGGTTTCAGATTCAGATAGGGCGAGGGCAGTCCCCATAGCGTATCGGTTGTTTTCACAGACAAACAAAACCGGTAATTTCCACAACGCCGCTAAATTAAGGCTTTCATGAAATTCCCCTTCAGCGACAGCTCCATCACCGAAAAAGCACACCGCTACGGCATCTCGCTGCATTTTTTTATTCGCCATCCCCAGTCCGGTTGCCAACGGCAATCCTCCGCCGACAATCGCGTTACCCCCGTAAAAATTGAGATTTTTATCGAATAGGTGCATTGAACCACCACGACCTCGGCTACAACCGCTTGTACGCCCGTACATTTCAGCCATTACGCTATCCATGCTCATGCCTCTGGCAAGTGCATGGCCATGTTCCCGGTAGGTAGCGACAATTTGATCTTGTGTCCGCAGTGCCGACATTACGCCAACCGCAATGGCTTCCTCACCAATATACAGGTGAAGAAAGCCGCGGATTTTTTCCAGCGCATAAAGTTCGGCACATTTTTCTTCAAAACGACGTATGCGCAACATTTGCTCCAGATGACCAAGTAAATGCTCGCGATTGATATGGAGTCTTGGTTTCATTTTTCATCGCTCTCCAAAGTTGAAATGTCACCTTCCGGCAGACCGAGTTCTCGTGCTTTGAGTAAGCGACGCATGATTTTGCCACTGCGTGTTTTTGGCAGGTTATTACGAAAGACAATTTCTTTAGGGGCAACCGCTGCTCCCAGACGCTTGCGCGCCAGGGCCAGTAATTCTTGCTGGAGGGTTTCATCCCAGGAAAAATCAGGTTTGAGCGCAACAAAGGCTTTGACTACCTGACCAGCAACAGGGTCTGGTATACCGATTACACCTGCTTCACTGACCGCAGGGTGTTCCATCAGAACACTTTCTACTTCGAAAGGACCAATCAGGTGGCCAGACGATTTGATCAGATCGTCTTTACGACCGACAAACCAGAAATAGCCGTCTTCATCTTTCATGGCTAAATCACCACTGAGATACCAGTTTCCACTAAAGCTAGACTGATACTTTTCCTGTTGGTTGAGGTAACCGCGGAACATGGACGGCCAACCAGGCTGAACCGCCAATTCGCCAACCTGCATTGGTTTGGTTTCTTGTTGCAGAACACCATCGCTATCCGGATTGAGGATAGTGGCGACGACGCCGGGTAATGGCTTACCCATTGAGCCGGGTTTAACCGGTCGGCTTGGAACGTTGGCGATCATAATGCCGCCGGTTTCGGTTTGCCACCAGTTATCATGGAATGGCATTCCTAGTACCCGCTCGCCCCACTCAACGGCCTCTGGATTAAGCGGTTCACCGACGCTGGCCATAAAGCGAAGCTGTGACAGATCATACTGAGTCGGTAGCGAGTTACCGACTTTCATCAGCATCCTGATTGCCGTTGGTGCGGTGTACCATACAGTGACTTTCTGATCTTGTAATATCTTATACCAGCGCTGTGCATCAAATTCTGCTTCATCAACAATCATGGTCACACCAAGGCAGAGTGGTGCAATGATCCCGTAGGTAGTTCCGGTTACCCAGCCTGGATCAGCGGTACACCAGTAAATGTCATCAGGTTTGAGATCCAGTGCATAGTAAGCGGAGTTAATATGATGTTTTACCGCTTCATGAACGTGAATAACCCCTTTAGGTTTTCCGGTTGTGCCACTGGTGAAATGCAGTAGCGCCATATCTTCGCTCTGGGTTGGTTCACATGCTTGGTCAGGATTGGCTGATGCCATTAGTGTTGTATAGTCATAGCAGCCCGGTTCATCGTCCGGATTACCATCGATCAGCAGTACAGCTTTAAGATGGGGCAGCTCCTGCCACCAGTTTTTGAGTTTTTTACGGTATAAGCTACGCGTGGTAATCACCAGATTTGCACTGCCGATTTCCATCCGTGAACGGATAGGTTCAGGACCGAAGGCAGAAAACAGAGGAGTAAAAACACAACCCGCTTTTAGAGTGCCTAGTGCGGCAATATAAAGTTCTGGCCTACGTCCGGCCAGGCTGTATACCCGACTGCCTCTAGGGAGACCAAGCTGCATCAGTATGTCAGCAAAACGACTGGTTTGCTTGCTTAGGTCCAAATAGCTGAAGTCAATAACCTGATCATCTTTGCTGATCCAGCGTAAAGCCAGCTTATCTTGTATCGCAGTGTTGAGATGAGAATCCAGCGCTTCGTAGCAGATATTCAGGCCACCGCCAGTTAACCCTTTGGGCGATGGTGGAACAGATAGATCAGTTTGTGATTGGTCTTTAAGATTTGCGTTGTCTGCCAACGTTTGGTGAAAGATACTTTTAACCATAATTGCCATCCTGCACGTATGTGATTAATCCCTTCATAAAGGGTGATAGCCATGCTGAAAGTATGGTTTATGAGAGTGTTTTTGCCACTCGAAGATTGGATTAAAGTCGATATTTATTTCTGAGTTGTTCTGATTTTGTTAAGGAGTGAAGTTTATCTGTCCCATCTTCTTACTAGAAGAATAGACTTTCATGGAGTTAGGAGTTAACTCTCTTAACTAAAATTGAATTTATTAAAAAATATTTGAATTTATAATATGTTGAATTATATGAAGTATTTATGAAAATTAAGATTATTTGCTTTTTGTAGCCTCTAAAATGGTATTGATCTCGATCATATAATCGAATAAAGTGTGAACTAAATCACCAATGCAGCAAGGTCGTATAAATCGCTCCATTGTTAGGTTGATGTTAATTAACTGAATATCTAGTTGAGGTCGAATTATGAAAAGTTTATATGTTGAAAAGCAATCGTTAGAAGTATCTGCTAATGGCTTAGCTGCAAAATTATCTTCTGCTTTAGCGTCACTCTGGAATGGTTTTGCCCACAGCAATCAATCAGTGTCAGCACCATCGGTAAAAGCAACATCTATTGAGAACAAAGCTCAGCAACTTGGCTGTGATATGTGCCAGTTTGACCTTGTTTCATAAGCTGTCCGTCTCAAGCTTTCCGTTTTAAGTAAGTAGTTTGAAATAAATAGTTTTATAAAAAATAATAGCTGAAAAAGCATTGCCACCGGAAACGACGGCCAAAAAATATAAGAGTAGACCTTAATCAAAAAGGAGCCGATGGCTCCTTTTTATGTTAGTGGCTTTTACTATAACATTATGCTTTTTCGAGAAAAATTCCGCTAAAGAACTCTGATAGCTCATCATAGGCATCGAGCGGAAGAATATGAGCAATGTACTGATCCGGACGCACAATAATCATGCAGCCTTGTTCACGGTCTATACCGCGCATATCGTAGAAATTCCCTTGTCCTTTATGATCGACACAGAATGCTTTTTCATGATCCTGTAGGCCAAGTTTCCCTTTCGTCGGACATAGCAGTGATGGCAATTTTTCATACGCCAACTCATCAAAAGTTTGCTGGAATATTGCACGAAAATCGATAACAGCATCAATATCTTCATTTTTGGCCGTATATTTCAGTACGGGTGAATTCGCACCACTTTCCAGCCAGTCAGCCAGCTTATGAATAGCCGAACCTTGATCCGAGCTGTCCTGTTTGCCAGCAAAGGCATAGATTCTCCAGCGCCCATCAGCTTCAGCAAGATGTCCTAACTGCATTTGTTTTGCATCAGCGACACGAACTGCCGGAGCTGAATGAAAACGGCGACCAATCTCTTCTCCGGTGGCTAATGCCTGGTAGGTCGTTGCGCCCGTTAATTTAGACTGGGCATAATGAACCTCCAAACCACCGGTGAAGTTCAGGTTAGCTTTAAACTGGCGAATAAAGCGCGGTTCTTCACCTTCAACCAGATCACCTGCGGGTTCAGACATAATGC
The DNA here is from genome assembly GCA_963666615.1 of uncultured Vibrio sp. Lineage (GTDB taxonomy): Bacteria > Pseudomonadota > Gammaproteobacteria > Enterobacterales > Vibrionaceae > Vibrio. The sequence goes on along the minus strand of OY762907.1, from coordinate 1,154,277 downwards.
GCGCCCATTCATGATCGGTATCCACTAAACGTTTAGCTTCAGCCCATCGTTCTGCTGAATAGCTTTGCAGCAAACTGGCATCAGAACGCCCCTGTAGCACATGCGCTAATTTCCAACCGAGGTTAAAGGTATCCTGCATCGATACGTTCATACCCTGACCGGCTTTTGGGCTGTGGGTATGGCATGCATCTCCTGCGGTAAATACACGTGGATTGCGTACATGTTTCTGATCTTCAGGTACATCATCGAACCGGTCAGTCATACGATGACCGATTTCATAAATTGACCACCAGACCACCTCTTTTACCTCGATAGAGTAGGGATGCATAATTCGGTTAGCACTGGCGATCAGGTTATCTACAGTAAAGTTGCGATTGGCAACACGTTCATCTGGATTAAGTTTGTCCAGCTCAACGTACATGCGGAACAGGTAACCGCCTTCACGTGGCAAAATAAGTACATTGCCTTCCTGTGCTGAGGAAATCAGACATTTCTGGCGTACATCCGGAAAATCAGTATTGGCCAGAATGTCCATTACTCCCCACGCCTGATGCGCGGCATCACCATGTAATTCCCCACCAATCGCTTTCCTTACCTTAGAGCGTGCACCATCACAGCCAACCACATAGTTTGCGCGTACGGTTTTGGTTACGCCTTTATTCACTCCGGTATTTTCTAACGTTACAGTCACCGGATGGTCGTCAGTAGTGGTATCAACATGCAGATCTTTTACTGCCCAGTTGTAATCCGGTTGCAAGCGGGTTGGCGCATTTTTCATTACTTCAAGAAACAGATCATGTACACGAGCCTGGTTAATCAGAATGTGCGGCATTTCAGAGGAATCGTCTGCCACATCCTGTACCCGACCAACACGTTTGATGTTGGCGGTATTCTCAGGATCAGGCATCCAGAAATTGGTTTGGTTAACCCAGTAGCTTTCACGTTTTACTTTGTCGGCGAAGCCAAAGGCCTGAAACATTTCCATGGTGCGGGTGTTAATCCCATCGGCTTTACCTTTCTCCAATGGGCCTGGAGCCGGGTCAACAATCATGGTCTGGATATCGGTAAACTGAGAGAGCTGAGCCGCTAAGCAGAGGCCAGCAGGACCACTGCCGGCAATGAGCACATCGACTTGTTCAGGCAGTGGTGCAAAATCTCCATATTCGCGACGTTGGGTGTGCGCAATTTTTTTATCGGGATCTACCCCATGAAAGCCATTCAGATAGTATTGCATAGGTTGTTTCCTTTTGTTCACGTAGGCATTTTGTATCGGGACTGTTTTTATACGTCATGTTTTTATAGGTATGGTTTACTTTCACATTCAATGTAGGTGGTTTTAGCTATAATTAATAATCAGTTTTTGTCTTCAGACTAATAGAAAGTGAATGGATGAACCCTAATTTATTGAAACAACTGGCGATTATCGTTAAGCAAGGCTCTTTAAGTGCCGCGTGCGAGCAGTTACATGTGACGCAGCCGACCCTGACCCGTAGCATCAAGCAGCTGGAATTTAAGGTTGGCGCGCCGCTACTAACCCGAAGTCGTTACGGCGTCACTCCAACGGAGATCGGTTTACGTTTATCTGTTATCGGTGAGCGTATTCTTGCGGAATCCGAGCACGGCGATGAGATCATTCGTCAGTTTCATAGCGGCTATAAAAGTGAGTTTGTAATTGGTATTGACCCATTGTGGGAATTTGCCACCTGCCAGCCAATGGCGGAATTTTTCCTCGCAGAGAAGCGTTTTGCCTTTCATTTTAAAACCGGATCAGCGGCCGCACAGATTCAGCTGCTACAGCAAGGAATGCTGGATTATCTGATAGGTCCGGCTTATTTGACCGTGGCTCAGGGGACATTACAACGCCAGGTTTTATTCCGCGATCGATCAGCCATCTTTGCCGGTAAAAAATCAAAACTGAGAGGTTCAAAACAAGCTATTGATAGTGAATTGTTAGCTAAGCAAAACTGGATGATAGCCGGCGTACATGCGGGATTTCTTGACAGTTCTACCGATATTACCGATGTAAAAGCGGCCAGTGTGGCGTTTACTGGTAGTATTCGTTCTATTCTTCATCTGCTGAATTGTTCAGATATGCTGGTGCAGTTACCGGCACGTTTGACACTGATGACCGGGGAAGTGGAGTTGGATCAAATGCTCACCGGCGAAGATCACTATTGCAGCCGTAAAGATATTGCCCTATGGTCTCGCATCGAGAACAGCGAACGACCAGACATTATCAAGGTTAACGAATTAATCACCGAGTTTGTTGCCAAATTAGACCAGAACACGTCAACTTTTGGATTGGATATTTAAAAGCGGGTAGGTTGAGAGTCCTATCCGCTTTTACATCAATATAATGAATTATTCTTAGAAGCAGTCTTCCAAAATATTAAGCACCTCATCGGTAGTTAGCTTTTTATAGCCATTGCCAAGAATAATGGTCGACTCGGCAATTTTTGGCAGCATATCTTTGGTTGCGCCAAGTTCTTCGATAGACGTAACGATGCCACACTCTTTCATAAAGCTTTCCAGCTCATTCAGGCCTTCTTTTGCGATTTGTTCTTTGGTTTTATCCTGAGCCGAAACAGCCCAAACTTCAGTGGCAAAACGTACAAACTTATCCAGACCGAATGGATAGACTAAGCGATAATAAGGCAGAGAAATTGCCGCCAGTCCCATACCGTGAGCACAGTCTGTGTAAGCGCCTAACTGGTGCTCAATCATATGCACTTGCCAGTCCTGAGTTTTAGACAGGCCAGTTACTGTATTAAGGGCCAGTGTCGCATTCCACATCAGATTACTTCTTGCTTCATAGTCTTGTGGATTCTGCAATGTCACACGCAGGTTATCAATTGATGATTTCAGCAGGCTTTCGATCACGTAATCGGTGGTATTCGCACCTTGGTCGGAAAAATACTGTTCCATCAGGTGTGACATGGTGTCAAATACGCCACTGATCATCTGATACTGAGATACGGTGAAAGTATATTCAGGATTAAGAATCGAGAATTTAGGATAGACATTAGCAGGGAAAACACGACCCGCTTTGTATTTCATCGCTTCGTGTGTGATTACTGAACCACCATTCATTTCTGAACCGGTGCCGACCATGGTCAGAATTGAAGCCACTGGCACAGTTTGGTTGCTCACGTTCTGGAATTCTACCCAGTATTTTTGGAACGGATCCATATCATCGCAATAGGCAGAAACTGAAATACCTTTAGCGCAGTCAATAACTGAACCACCGCCAACAGCAAGGATCAGGCTGACGTTATTTTCACGAACCAGCTTTGCTCCTTCCATCATCTTGTCGTAAGTCGGATTTGGCATTACGCTAGACAATTCAACCACGGTTTTACCTGCTTCGCTAAGGATCTGCATCACTTCGTCGTACAGGCCGTTGGTTTTGATTGCATTTCGACCATAAGTCAACATCACGGTGTCGCCGTAATTCGCTAATTCATCTTTCAATTTAGCCAGTGATGCTTTACCGAAATGGATAGTAGTGGGATTGTAATAGGAGAAATCTAATTGCATCTTCACTTCCTTCTAGCCCGCCGACGTACACGTATAGGCGGATAAGTTATTAATATTATGATCCAGTTTAAGTCACACAAGTATAGAACAGAATGCCGAATCCTCTTGATATCTTGCCTGTTTTTCCAATTTTAGACCTAAACCTTATCGATTTGTGAGGCTGTTTTCCATTACTGATCATAATTGCTGGTGATCACTGTACAATTCAGTCGATTAAAATAGTCCTTTACCATCAAGTTACTTGGTGAGCAGATCAAGTAATCGAGGCTTTCGGAAGACATAAACGGATAGGGAGCCAGTGCTTCGGTTTTATCGTCGGTACATAGCGCCACAACGGCGCCCCCACGAGTGGCGGCAATACGTTTAAACTCTCCATCTTGGTAGTGAATTGCACTGAAACCTACTTCCGATGACCAGCCACAGACGCCGATAAAACACAGATCGAAGTGGAATTTTTTCAGCGCTTCTACCGCGGTAATATCAATTGCACCTCCAACCGCATAATTCAGTTCACCACCAATCAGAATGGTACGAATATGCTGCCGTTCCAATAAACGTGAGGCAATGGCCGGGCTATTGGTGACCACAGTCAGACCGATGTTATTGGGCAGCAGGCTGGCGAGTAACATGTGAGTACTGCTGGCATCGAGAAAAATCACCTGCTCTTTCTTGATAATCGATAAAGCCGCAACCGCTAGCGCCTGTTTTTCGCTATTGCGATTTTCCAAACGCTGCTCTTGAGTGCCGGTCGGGGGAGTCAGAGAAAGTGCACCGCCGTGAATTCGACGGCACAAGCCTTCATCGGCCAGAAAACGTAAGTCACGGCGAATCGTCGCTTCAGTTGTACTTAGCTGGACTGCCAGATCGTTAGCCATCACTTTATTGTGCGACTGCAGCAAATTGAGAATGAGTTGATGACGCTCTTCAGGGGAAAATTTATCCATAATCACTTATTTATAGCGGGTGAGTTTAAGTTAGTATAAACGATGATGACTTGTGTTCATATCTGTACGTTTAATCTTCTTTAATATTTTTCTATTGCTGGGAGCGGTTTCATTCGGCTATAATAAGAACGAATTCAAAAATAAAAACATAAATATGAACATTAAATGGTCCTTATTTGTTCATTATGCTTTGGTTTTTACTTAAAATAATAAAAGCCACCGCACGTTAATTCAGTTTCTACTTCATAATAGGAGATTATATGCTGTCAGCATTGTTAATGGCGCGCACTCACATAGATCGAGTTGCAACTCGTTCTGCATTTTTTAGTGCCGGGTTTGTTACCGCCGGCTGGGCTGCAATCATTCCGTTTGTGAAATCGAATGTACAAATCAGCGATGGAACCATGGGATTGATGCTGCTTTGCCTCGGTGCCGGGGCATTACTGGGTATGCCGATTGCTGGTGTTTTCACCAGTAAGTATGGTTGTAAACTAGTACTTTTAGCCTCTATCAGTGGATTTGCGGCGCTGTTTCCGTTACTCATCCTGATTGATTCCTCTTTTACATTAGCGGTGGTACTGATTTTATTTGGGCTTTGTGTCGGAATTACCGATTGCACTATGAATATTCAAGCTGTGGTGGTAGAAAAGGCGGCACAAAAACCTCTCATGTCGGGGTTTCACGGTTTTTACAGCCTTGGTGGGATGTGCGGTGCTTTGGTGCTCACGTTACTGTTATCGACAGGGCTGGCGGTACTCGCAACGTGTCTTTTGACTTCACTGTTTGTTTTGCTGCTGTTAGCCCGGACTAAATCTGGATTACTGAATGATAAGTCACAAGAGAGTGGGCCATTATTTGCGCTACCCAAAGGGGCCGTACTGCTTATTGGCCTTGTCTGTTTTATCTTTTTCCTAGCTGAAGGGACGGTGCTCGACTGGAGCGGCATATTCTTAAGCGAATACCGGGCAATTCCTGCAACTTCCGCAGGGCTGGGTGTAGCTTGCTTTTCTGTTGCGATGACTATTGGCCGCTTATTTGGCGATCGTGCAGTTAGCAAGATCGGGGCGAAGCGGATGCTCCTCCTCGGTACAACAACAGCGATACTTGGATTTTTAGTCAGCCTTTCCTTTGAGCAGTGGCAGAGCGCTTTGGTCGGTTATGCCATGATCGGTATTGGTTGCTCAAACATTGTATCGATTATGTTTTCCGCTACCGGTAAACAGGACGCCATGAGTGAGTCGTTAGCGGTGACCGCAGTTTCTACCATTGCTTATGTTGGCGTACTGGCTGGCCCGGCATTGGTGGGTTTTGGTTCGGAACTGTTTGGTTTGGCTAATGCGCTTTACGCCGTGGTGGGGTTAATTTTCATTGCTATGTTGTTAAGTCGTAAGATTCGGGTATGAAGAGAAATTCAAAATCTTAAATTGTCCGTCAAAAAGTTATATTTGGGTGATTGCGTGTGTAAAAAGTTAAATTTCCATGGTGATATTTAATTTTTTAAGGTTTTCTTATGCTAGTATTTAAGAAAATTCAATTGGATTTAAGATTTTGATGAAAGAGAACCCAATAGGCTATGAATGGCTCCTAACTCACTATAAGTTCAAGGTTGTTGAAAGAAACGTTAAGTCATATACAGGAGGCTTAATCGGAACAAAAGGTGCAAATGTGCGCGTCACACATGGCATTACACTCCAGAATTTTGCAAATAATCTTCGCCCTGATGCGGACTGTCCCGTGCAACATGCTGTATTTGCTATTAAACGCGAGGGTATTGAAATATCTTATTTCCGCTGTCTGGCCGAAATTCCCGATTTTACAGATAGATTGGTTGAGTCACTCAAAGAGAAATCGACATCGAAATTCCTCCGGATTATCTGGTTTTTGTGTGAGTGGCTGTCAGGGCGAGAACTGCCGATTGAAGATTGTATCCCATCCCCTTATGTTACGATTTTGGATGAAGATAAATACTACACATGCCCCGCAGTTAATAGTACTCGGCACCGCCTCAAGAACAATATCATAGGTACGTCTGATTACACGGTAATCGTTCGTAAAACAAGTGAGTTAGATGCAACAGATATTGGATCACTAAAGGGTAGGACTAGTGCGATTATTAATTCATGGAGTCCTGAGTTGGTTGCGCGAGCATCCCGGTTTTTAGTCTCTAAAGAGACGCGTTCTTCCGGAGAAATCGAAAAGGAACGATTTGCCCAGAATAAAGCCATTCGGTTTAATGAAGCTTTGCTTCGTGCGGGTAAGACGCCTTTATCTAAAGAACACTTCACTCTTATTCACTCAATAATAAAAGGTGATCGAGCAGAACTGGATTATCGAGCAGAACAAAACTGGATCGGTGGTGCTTTTGGTGTGGAACTTCCTACCGCTAAACCTGAGTATGTTGAAGATCTAATGGATGGTTGGTTTCATCTTTATGAGCGGTTATTGGAGTCAAATATTCCCGGGCCAGTTCAGGCTGGTATCCTCAGTTCAACGTTCGTATACATACATCCTTATATGGACGGTAATGGGCGAATATCTCGATATATCATACAAGAATGTCTATGCCGTGGTGAAATACTGCCTGAAGGGCTGATACTTCCGGTTTCCAATGGGATCTTGACTAACATACATCGTTATTACGAAGCACTTAATGAAATATCATCGAAAATCGAATCTATTACAGATTACATAGAAGAAAATCATCAGTTATACATTGAAACAGAAAATAAAAACTTCTTTAGAGATCTGGATGTTACCAATTACACGACCTTACTTGCTGAGTTTATGGTGGATGTCGCAACAAACGTTCTTCCGCAAGAAGTTGATACCATGGTATTCGCTGATAAGCTTTACGAAGTATTGGCATCTGAAGACAGAATCGATTTAAGCGCAAAAGAACTCCGACTACTAGTTACAACGATCCTCCAGAACAACAACGAGTTAAGTAAACGTAAAGCGGCTAAATTCTACCTTTCTCTCGAAGATCGTGATCTGATCAATAAACTGGTTGAAGATTGCCTCAAGTAATAATGTTGCTCAATTGCGCAATTCTGTTCAATTTTTGGGTCGAGTCTTTGCTTATAGTGTGTAAAGATTAATGACAAACAGATAACGGAATTGCCCTTTGAAAAAAGAGAATCACTTTCAGTTTACCAACAGTAGCCGACTCAATAATGTTGCGTTGCTTAGTGCGACGATGAGTGATTTTACCTATGCAAAACATGCCCACGAAGAGTATTCGATTGGCTTAACGTTGCAGGGACGGCAGGATTTCTTTTGCGGAACAAAATTCCATAAAAGCACACCGGGCGGGGTGATGATTTTTAATCCGGAAGAAGTGCATGACGGGCATTCAGGGCTGGAGCAAAACCTTGAATATGTGATGTTGTACATTCATCCGGACGAAATGATGCCGCTGTTTCATGCGCTAGGGTATAAAGGCAGCAGCCCGCTGAGGCTGAATGGAACTCTTTTTTATGACCCGATATTGCGTTACCGGGTATGCTCGATGGCCGATATGCTAAAGCATCATGAGTTGTCACAAATCGAGTATGAATCTGGGCTGTTGATGTTGTCTCAGGCGCTGGTACAGCAACACGGTAGCTTAGATCTGCCAGCGTATCGCACTCGTACCGATACGCTGCTTATGAAAGCGAGAGATTATATTATCGCCAATCTGGACAATGATATTTCCATTGGTCAGATTGCAGCGGCATCCAATATGTCGAAGTATCATTTTATTCGCCTGTTCCGCGCTCAGTTTGGCATTACTCCTCATCAATATGTTTTGAATTGTCGTATCAATCACGCCCGAAAGGCGCTACAGGTTGGGGTAAATGCTACTCAGGCGGCGGTGGAGTCGGGTTTTGCCGATGCCAGCCACCTCAACCGTAACTTCAAAAAAGTGTTTGGCATGACACCGAAACAATTCCAGTTGCAGTGGGTTCGATAGCTAACCTGCGGTTTTAGTTGAAGTTTACGGAGTAATTTATGTTGGCGATCTTTGCCTATGCCATCGGCATCATGTACACACCGGGGCCGATTAATCTGTTGGGATTACATAGTGGTTTAAACCGTCGAACCCGCAGTCATATCGGATTTTTTGCTGGCGTGGGCTGTGCAATGTTTATCCTGTTTGCGTTTCTCGGTTATGTTGGTCTCCAGGTGGTTAATCCGCATCTCTTGCCTTTTATCAGCTTGGCTGGGTGTAGTTATATTCTTTATATCGCCTGGAAGGTTAGCCGCTCCAATATCAGCCTGAAAGACGATAGTGATAGGAGTAATGCGTTGACCTTTAAAGAAGGTTTAATCATGCAATTGTTAAACCCGAAGGCTTTGGTCGCAACCCTGCCAATCTCGACCATTCAGTTTCCAAATGCCGGGATATCTGGTGGTGCGATTCTATTTTGGTCTCTGATACTTTCAGTGCTTGCTTTCGGCGCGCCGACCAGTTACTCATTAGCGGGTATGGTTCTTGGCAAACGCATTAAGAGCCCCAAGTATTTTCGCTCATTTAATCACCTGATGGCGGCCTTATTGGTGTATGTGTCGTTCTCAATTGGCTACGAGCATGTTTATTTGCCTTTGGTTGTTTGATTTTTTTTGATGTAAGTCTCATTCTGTAGTGACAAAAGGATGGCTATCCAAATAAACCAGCAAATCAGCTTCACTCATCGGTTTGGCAAACAGATAGCCTTGAACAGTGTGACAACCGACTTGTTCTAAAAAGACCAGTTGTTCTTCGCGTTCAACCCCTTCAGCGATCACTTCCATACCAAAGTTGATTCCCCAAGAGCAAACAGAGGTGGTGATTGCTTCATCTCCCTTAGAGCCTGGTAGTTCCTGAACAAATGCTTTGTCGATCTTAATTTTATCGATAGGCAGGCGTTTGAGGTAACTGAGTGAAGAGTACCCTGTACCAAAGTCATCCAGAGCAATTTTAAAACCGAGTTTTTTGAGTTGCGTGAGTTTATCGGCTACCACGTCAATATCATGCAGGAAAATGGTTTCAGTAACTTCCAGGCAGATACACGAAACATCAATATCGGTCTGTTTGACTAACACCGTTAAACGATCGCAAAAATCGTCAAGTGCAAAATGTACCGCCGATATATTGACCGAAGCATAGATGGATGTAGCGGAGCGTTGATTAAGGCCAGAAACAAAATCAAATATGCTGATCAGCATATTTTCTGTGGCATCAATAATGAGCTTGGTGTGTTCCAGAAGTTCGATAAACGAATCTGGATAATAAGTTTTACCGTTGCGTTGCCAGCGCATTAGCGCTTCTATGCCGACGACTTTTTGCTGTTTAAAATCTATAATGGGCTGATAATGCATAAAAAAGTCGTGGTTAATCACTGCTTCTTTTAATGCCTGTTCAAGTAATACCGACTCCTGCACTTGCAGGCCTAATTCTTCGGTAAATATTTCATACACGCCACGCCCTTTTGCTTTGGCCCGGTACATGGCAATATCCGCATTTTTTAGCAGTTCAGGTACTGTTAAACCGTCATCCGGGTAGAAACTGACCCCAACACTGGTGGAAGTATGAATCAGTTGTTGATTGATGGTGAATGGCTGAGCCAGTGATTCAATAATCTTTTCGACAATATGAATTGCTTGTTCATAAAATTCGATGGCTTCAAGAATAATCAGGAATTCATCCCCACCTAATCGACTGATGGTATCACTCACCCGACATACCTGGCTCAGACGGTCGCCAACTTCACACAGCAGCATATCCCCTGCGTTATGGCCCATGACATCATTAACCTGTTTAAATTTATCTAAATCTAAGAACAGAACGGCAACCTTAGTTTCATTCGCTTGGGCATTGAAAATGGCATGTTCTAGGCGATCATATCCCAATGAGCGATTCGCCAAGCTGGTTAGTGGGTCATAATACGCCTGCTGATGAAGAATCTGCTCATTCTGTTTACGCTCCGAGATATCATGTTGAATACCCGCGAAATTGATGATATTGCCAGCACTATCCAGAATAGGAATAATAATGACCAGTGAAGGGAAGACCGAACCATCTTTTCGCGTTGTCCAGATTTCACCTTCCCAGCTCTCTTTGGCTAATATGTGACGCCAGACTGTACGCTCAAATGCAGCATCGTTTTGCGATGATTTTAGTATCTGATGGGTGTGGCCAATGACATCCATAGGTTGATAACCTGTCATTAAAGTAAAGGCCTGATTGACGTGTTGAATAATGCCGCGCAAATCGGTAATTACGATCGCTTCAGTGGTGTTGCTGAACACACTGGCGTAGATCTTTAGTTGCTGCTCCTGACACTCTTTTTCTTGTAACTGGTCCTGTACTTGCTGGTTTAGGCGGGTGAGCTGTATGGTTCTTGCTTCAATACGCTGCTCAAGCAGTTCACTGTGTTCTTTCTCTTTTCTTACATGTTGCTGCAGTGCATCTGCCATATCATTGAATGATTGAGAAAGGGTGCCGATTTCATCTTTTGAATCAACTGGAATCCGATAGCTCAGATTATTGGCGGCGTAATGAGTGGCGCCGAGAACCAGTTTTTGAATACGTTGGCGCAGCAGATTGGAAATCCATACCGCAATCGCGATCATCAACACCACCATAAAGGCAGTAGAGTAGGTTAACTGATTGATTAAGATATCGGTTTCTTGCTTGGTACGCTGCTCGGTTTTTTGGACGATTTGGTTGACATGATTCAACTGTTCTTGCAGTAGCACGTCAAGATTATCCTTGGTTTGCAGAGCCGCTTTATGGAATTCATCAACATTGGCGCCCATGGTGACAAAACCAAAACCTCGTGGCGTTTTACCATACTGGCCGGTGTAATAAGGAACTGTTGCAGCTGTTGACAGTTTCCAGACGTTACTCCAGAAAATAATAAAAGAACCTAGCCCGCCATTTTCGGTCAGTTGCATCCAGCCTTGGCATTGCGGAGCAAAGTTCAGGTATCGGCAATCCAGGCCGATATTCCCCTGTTTGATACTTTCTAAAGATGGCTTTTTGGTTAACGACTGGGCATCAAACTCAGGGTAAGAGGCTAAGAAATGGTTGATATCCGGATCGCCGGATTTAGCGAAAGCTTCGGCCACCTCAGAGGATAGCCATGGCGCAACTCGTTCTCCAGTTTGTGGATCAAAGCCGACGATAAAGTAGTCACGCACATGAGAAATGGAACGCCCGGCATAATCCCATATAAAGGCATAATTCCCAGCACTAGCGTCTGAGGCATCCATTGGCGAGTAACTCAGAGGATCGACCGTATCAGTAAACGCCATGATATGCTGATGATCCAACGCCATTGATAAGTAGCCGATTTTATTTTCCCCGTTATACACCGGAGTGATAAAGCGGATAATGCCCGAAAAACGTTTTCCTTTGGGGTTTTCTCGCCCGGCATAACCATGCTGTTCGGGCTTAAAATCGATTCCGGCTTTATCTGTTTTTGGCTTGGTAAATGAACCGATAATTTGGCTTGGCACATAGGCACCGATAACGTCGGAGACATAAATTTCACCCTTACCAAGATTCTGAATTTCGGGGAAATAGCGTTCTGCCTTAATGTAGGTATTGGCCGGATCGCTTATATTGAGTTTGCGCGGATTTAATTTGGAAACTTTGGCCTGTTCCTGACCATTCAGGTCAAAAAATACGATCTCTTTATAAAGTGGTAGCGATTGTTTTGCGTATTTAACCGGATCAATGCGGTTAAATTCTCGGGCGTTGTCTTCAAGTGTTGCCTGCTTATTTACGCTTTCTTGCCTTAATTCGTTTGTGCGCAACCACTGATTTGTCTGGGTATCATAGTCATAAAGATTGCTCTCATCTTGTATTACCTGACGGGTTTTACTGGTCATAAAGGCATTAAAAACAGCCTCGGTTTGTGGGAGTGTGGCCAGGAGTCGCAAATCAGCATCTCTTTCATATAGGAAATCGGCTACCGACTGAGCAATTTGGCCGCTCATTTTTTCCAGCGATTCCTGAGATTTTCTGTCCAATGCCAGAATGCTGTCTTCTACCGCGATTTCACCGGTAGATTTCACCACATCTTCTGCTGTTTGCTCCAACTGCACGGTATTTTCGGTGAAAAAGTCGTACAACGAGTGAATACCAACCAAGGTCACTAACGCAAGAATGATCAGCGGAATCACTTTGATAAAAGTAAACAGGATGATGAGCTTGGTACGAATATTCAAATCTGATAAATGCTGCTGAAAGGCAAACTTAGGCATAGCGTTACTAACTCCAAACACCTTACCGACAAAAAGACCATTAAATATAGCTGAAAAATCGGCGGATTTATTGTGGTTTTATGGCATTTGTTGAATTAACCAGAAAAAATTCGATATAAATGTATCTATGAGTCTCTGCAATATTTGTCTTTTCATTCTGTATCCGTACAATCCCTTTTTTTGGCTATCTGGATGACTCATGTATATCGGATTTGACTATGGTACCGCTAACTGTTCTGTCGCGGTGATGGAAGGTACTGCCGCTCGAATGCTACCGTTGGAAGGTGATAATTATTTTATACCCTCAACCTTATCGGCACCGGCCCGTGAGTCTGTCAGTGAATACCTTTATCGTTTTTTTGCTATTGAGCCAATCGATCCATTAGGTAAACAGCTATTACGTAATGCCATTGCAGCCAATCAAGAGGAAGGTATTGTACTGGAATCGCAGGATTTACTATTTGGACAGGCGGCATTAGATAGCTATCTGGCCGATCCAGAGTTTGTTTACTACGTCAAATCTCCCAAATCATTTTTGGGTGTAAATGGGCTACACGATATCCAGATTCGTTTCTTTGAAGATCTTGTTTGTGCCATGATGGCGAATATTAAGCGTCAGTCTGAAACTGTGCTTAAGCATGAAATTAACCATACCGTGATCGGTCGCCCGGTTAATTTCCAGGGACTTAAAAGCGAGAAAGCTAACCAGCAGGCGGAAAGCATTCTCTATAAAGCTGCAAAACGGGCCGGGTTTGACCAGGTTCTGTTTCAATTTGAACCCGTTGCTGCCGGACTGGATTATGAAAGCCAGTTAACGGAAGATAAAACCGTATTGGTAGTTGATATCGGTGGTGGTACTACCGACTGTTCGCTACTGAGAATGGGACCGAGTTATAGAAACCAGGCTGAGCGTCAACAAAGCCTGATTGGTCATAGCGGTAGTCGCGTTGGTGGTAACGATTTGGATATTCATCTGGCATTTAACAAGTTAATGCCTGCTTTTGGACGAGACTCGGTTCAGCAACGCGGAATTTTTATGCCTACAACACAGTTTTGGAACCCGATTGCGATTAACGATGTGGTTGCCCAAACTGATTTTTATAAGGCCAGCAACCGGAAAGTACTGGAGCAACTGAAAAAAGATGCTCAGATGCCTGAATTGATCGAGCGCTTAATAACCGTATATGAGCAGAAATTGGGGTATCAGTTGGTATTGCATGCTGAGCAAAGCAAAATCGCCATGTCGCATGTGGATAGCTTTAATTCAACACTGAATTTAGGAGCAAGCTGTATTGATACAAACATTTCCCGTGATGAGCTAGAGCAAGCCATTGCCACACCAGTTAGCAAAATGGTGGAATTGATTGATGAAGTACTAGCACAAACTAATGAAACGCCGGATGTCATTTATATGACTGGCGGGAGTGCGCGTTCGCCTATTTTGCGTGCGGTTGTTGAAAAACAGGTGCCAGGGATTCCAGTTGTGGCCGGAAATTATTTTGGTTCGGTCACTGCCGGTTTAGCTCGGTATGCACAGCAGATGTTTCAATAAAAGCCGGTAAGCGACTGGTTATCCTTTAGAATCGTGATGCATTGTTCTACGATCTCCTGGCTAACTAACTGAGCGGCATGCTTAACCGGATCGCTGACCTTTTCACGGTAAGGTTGTGCATTATCAATTTCTATCGCATAAATGGTTAGTTCCGGAGTAACAGGATTAAGCGTCTCTATTAATTCCCAGCTAAGATGTAGATCAAATGCGTGGCTGCTATATTCAGTACGCTTATTATTCTCCAACTGACTGATGATATCGGAGGCAGTAAAGCGATGAATTTCACCCGGCTGTTTTTGTGTTTCAGCCACAATCGCATCAACCAGAATTAGCTCAGAACAATTCATCAACAACGGTAATGTTTTTTGTCCGGAATTTGCGGCATAGAACAATTGTACAGATGAATCTACATCGGCAATTGATTTTAGTTTTTGCTCAAGCAGTTCAAATACTAAATAGCCCACACCATCATCGGAGCACAGTGTGTTGCCAAAGCAGATAATATGAATCATCTTCGATTCACTTTGAGGGTTAAGAAATGAGTGGAGCAGGAGATGCAGGGATCGTAATTGCGAATCAACTGTTCACAGAACTGTTTTAACTCTGCATCACTATGGCTCAAGCCAAACTGCTGCACAGAATCTTTTAAATCCTGTTCAATCCGCGCTTGATTTTGACTGGTCGGCGGAATTATCGTGCAATTTTTCACCCGTCCCTGATCATCGATTTCATAACGGTGATATATCAATCCTCTGGGAGCTTCGGTTGCGTGACTGGCAATACCCGCTCGCACCGTAACCGGAACAAACGCATCATCGGGTGCGGTGAAATCATCGAGAATATGTTCTATTTCCCGGCATGCGTAGTAAATTTCAATAGCGCGAATCACCATGCTGTCGTACATGTTTAGGCTTTTACCCTTAATCCCGGCCTGCGCGGCAAGGCGTTGGCTGTCACTGTCGAGCAGTGCAAAGTTGTTATTAAATCTGGCCAGCGGGCCAACCAGATAATCTTTACCATTCAGTAGTGAATATAAAGCGGTTGAATGGGGTTCCTGATGCTCGTGGAAATAGTCCGGGTATTGCTCGGCAGTAATACTTAACCCGGAAGCGCTGACGATCTGCCCATGATTGATCGGGTAATTTTGCGGTGAAGCCAGGCTGACATAATCAAACTGTTGTGGATAGTCAGGCCGTTCCAGTGAGGAACAAAAAGTCACTAATGCTTCCGCAAGTTGAGCCGTTTGTTGTGCTTCTTGCTGTAGAGCCCTGAGTTGTGCCAGTTTAGGCAAACCTTCAAAGCCACCGACTTTGAGCCCGATGGGATGAACGCTACGCCCGCCTAGCAAAGTCAGAATCTGATTACCGAAGGCCTGAATTTTTATCCCACGCTGAAAAATATCGGGATGGGATTTAGCGACTTCCAGACCATTGGAAAACCCGAGAAAATCAGGCAGTGCAAGAAAATGGATATGCAGTGCGTGACTTTGAATCCACTCCGCCAGGTTCATAATCCGGCGTAATTGAGTAATCGCGGCTTCAACCTCTACCTGAAACAATTTTTCCAGTGCCAGTATTGAGGTGAGCTGATAAGCCATTGGGCAGATCCCGCATATGCGGGCAGTCAGTTCAGGTACTTCACTATAACTTTTGCCGACTAAAAACTGTTCAAACAGTCGAGGGGGCTCAAAAATCTTCATGTGCAGTTTTTCAAGCTGATCGCCATTGCTACTTAGCTCTAATGAAGCTTCGCCTTCCAGCCGGGTAATAAAAGGCACTTTGATGTTGATATTTCTTGTGCTCATTTATTTTCCCCTTTCGTAGACAGTTCAGCCCAATGTTCAATCTCTTTACGGAACTGCGGTGTATGGCTATGCATTTGAGCAAAGCGGTGGGCGATCTCTCGCTCAACCATGCCTAATCCGTGTAATCGGTTTGCCAAGGCATGAATATTGGGCTGTTCTGATGGTCCGTAGCAGTTATAGCAGGCTTTGCCGTAAGACGGGCACATTGCGCCGCAACCAGTTCGGGTAACCGGACCCAGGCAGGGTGCTTGACGCGTCACCAATACACAAACAGTTTGCTTGCGTTTGCATTCCATACAGAGTTTTTCTTTTTCCACTTTGGGTTCTGCACCGAGTAACAATTGCGACAAAAAGTGGCTTAGCTGTTCAGCTGAAACCGGGCAGCCCCATAATTCGTAATCGACTTTAATGAAGCTGGCAACCGGTTCAGAATTATCCAGCGTTGCAATAAAATCTGGTGAAGCATAGACCCCGGCTTTCATCGTTTGCGCGGAGCCGTATAGAGCGGAAATATTACGCAGTGCCTGAACTCCACCCGAGGTGGCGCATGCGCCGAGGGTTACCACCAGTTTACTTTGTTCACGCACTGATTTGATCCGTTCCAGATCATGCGGTGTCGAAATACTTCCTTCAACAAAAGCGACATCAACCGGACAATCCGGATTATTGATACCCCCTTCAATAAAATGCTGAATCTCAACGTAGTTAAGCAGATCCAACAGTGTCATTCCCTGATTAATAAAGGCGAGCTGGCAGCCGGAGCAAGAGGTGAGCTTGTGAATGGCAACGGTCACTTTTTCCATCAGAAACCTCCTCGGCCTAACCAGGGTTTGATTTGTGGATAATGGAATACCGGCCCGTCTTTACACACAAAATAGGGGCCAATCTGACAATGGCCGCAGAAGCCCTGACCACACTGGAAGTTACGTTCCATACTCAGGTAATAACACTCTTCGGATACGTCCAGGCTGTTTAGCTTATCTATGGCCGCAGTCATCATAATTTCCGGGCCGCACATCATTACGATACAGTTATCGATTGCAAACTCAGCGTTATCCAGCAATTCAGTCACTACGCCGAGTTTCCAGTGTCTTTTGCGTTTCTGTTCTTCACTGGCTGCCAATAATACCTGGCAGTTATGCTGATCCCGCCAGTTTTCATATTGTGGAAGCCACAACATATCCTGATGGTGTTTCACTCCTTGCAATATAACAATCTTACGAAAGTCATTACGGTGTTGGACTGCATAGTTAATTGCGGCCACTACAGGAGCACAGCCAAGGCCGGCGGTAATGAACACCAGATCTTTACCCATTGCAGGTTCTAATGGCCAGCCCCGGCCAAACGGACCGCGCAGACCAATCTGCTGCCCGGGTTGAATCGCTGTTAACGCATGGGTGACACGTCCTACAGAACGAACTGTATGCTGCAACAGGCCATCTTTCCAGCCCATAATGGATATGGCGACTTCACCAACGCCAAATAACGACAGCATATTGAACTGGCCAAACTGAAAATCAAAAGGAGTATCGCTTTCCATTTTTAGTGACAATGTAACGATATCCAGAACTTCTTCAGTTTTATCCATCAGAGTCGCGGTGATAGGAGTCATCTTATTATCGATTCCCTTATTCATGGCTAACTCCGCTTTCTGTATCTGATGGAACTTGTGCGATTAAATGTTTTGCTTGTTCAACAAAGTCAATCGCGGCGGGACACCAAGTGGTACAGCGACCACAGCCGACGCAGCCCGATCGGCCATATTGTTCACGCCAAATAACCAATTTATGCAGCATCCACTGCCGGTAACGGGCTGCTATTTCTGGCCGGTAGTTTTTGCCGACAATATGGCCATGTTCTTCGCTAAAGCAGGAGTCCCAGATCCGAAGCTGGGACGATTGTCCGGTACTGAGATCGGTATCAGTTTCCTGTTTGCTGCAGAAACAGGTTGGACAGACCAGAGTACAACTCCCACAGCTAAGACAGTGTTCGGCAACGGATTTCCAGTTATCACTTTTATTTAATTTTAGTAATGTGGCTAGCTCTTTATTACCCGGCATCTGTTTGGTTTGTTGTTTGGCGGCCTGAACTATCTGGTGTTGAGCTCTATCTAGCTGTGCTGAACTTGCGGGCAATAATGCTAAATCCTGTAAGACTTCCAGTCCTGGTTCACTGCCACTGTCGAGTAAAAAACCTTCCTCCAGTTCATCCAGGCGCAAATCATAATAAAATGAGATATCGGGACCATCGCCGGTAGAGGCACAGAAGCACTGCTCACCGCTTCGGCTACAGTTAACGGCAATCAGTAGCATTTTTTCACGCTGCGCCTGATAAAACGCATCCACGTAGTTACCGTGGAGAAAATGCTTGTCCTGCAGTGCTAGTGCAGAAAGGTCGCAGGCGCGCACACCAATCATAGCAAGAGCTTCGGCTTCAGGTGAATGCTGTTTGAATGAGAGTTGCTGGTCATCTGCGCGGCAGGTCCAGAGTGGTTGATACGGCTTGAATAGCAAAGGTTTCAAAGCTTGTGGGCCGCAAACCCATGCAAAATAACGATCATTATCACTTGGGATGAGTTTATAACTGCCGGGCTGTTGTGTGTCGATAACCCCGAAGGCGAGCTGAGATACATTATTGACTGGTGCAAACACGATGGCACCATCCTGAATTACCGGCCCGATAATTTTATAGTTTTGCTTTTGTAACACATCAAACAGAGACTGGAATTGGTCTCTGGCTAAAAAATCCTTGTGAGGTGTGGAATCCTTTCGCTGTCTGGCACTGGCGTTCAATTGTGATCCCTCGATGCTCTTTTCTATCAGTATAGGTCAAATAAATGTAACCATTTGCCAACATCAACTATCTTTAATTTAGTAGCGCAACTTATTGGATTAATTGTGTGATCATGAATGGGATAGAGCAGATCAACGATGCACGAAATGTTTTTGTGTGAAAACCTGGTGCAGATTATTGAACAGCAGGCAGAGATAGAAAACTTTCACCGGGTCAGAACCGTGTTTCTCGATATCGGTGTTTTTGCTGGCGTGGAAATTGATTCACTGCATTTCTGTTTTGATATCGTCTGCCAGAAAACCATCGCTGATTCTGCGCAACTGGTGATTAATCAACTGCCGGCTAAAGCTAGGTGTCTCGATTGCCAGCAAGCGATTACTCTTGCAGACCGACTGACACCCTGTCCAAGGTGTCATGGTTACCATTTACAATATCTGAGTGGCGATGAAATGCGGATCAACAAGCTGGAGGTCGACTAATGTGTAGCACATGTGGCTGTGAATCAGGCAAAGTAACCATGGAGGACGGTGATTCTCATCACCATCCTCATAAGAAAGAGAATTCGGCGACAACTGTGGTTCATCATCATCACTATTATGGGCCGGTTCAGATTCATTATCACTATGACAGTCAGAGTGAAGGGCGCGATATTCACCAGCACAGCGAACCTCACACACATAATCACCACCACACTCACGATCACCATACCCTTGATCCCCATACCCATGATCCCGAAGGGCAAGAAGTGGAAGAGAGTATGGCTCACAAGCCAGAGCATACTCATGCAGAGGGAATGGAGCCGGGACGGATGGTTCAGGTGGAACAGGATCTGCTGGGTAAGAACAACACTATTGCCGAACAGACCCGAGCATTTCTGATGGCACACAATATTAAAACGTTTAACCTAATTTCCAGTCCTGGCGCAGGTAAAACCACCTTGTTGACGAAAACATTACGCCATCTCGATCCACAAAAGTGCGCAGTCATTGAAGGCGACCAGCAGACCAGTAATGACGCTGACCGTATCCGTGCCACAGGCGTTAAAGCATTGCAGATTAATACCGGTAAAGGGTGTCATCTTGATGCCCATATGGTGGCGGGAGCCATAGCGCGGCTGATGCCGGAAGAAAACAGCCTGCTGTTTATCGAAAACGTCGGCAATCTCATTTGTCCGGCTGCGTTTGATCTGGGCGAAAGTTACACCATTGTCATTCTTTCTGTGACAGAAGGGGAAGATAAACCGCTTAAATACCCGGATATTTTTGCCCGGGCCGATCTGCTGCTGATTAATAAAATTGATTTACTACCATACCTGAATTTCGACCTTGAGCGGTGTGTGAAATACGCAAAACGGATTAATCCCGACATTAAACCCTTGCTGATTTCTGCCACAACCGGTGCCGGAGTTCAGGAATGGCTTGATTGGTTAGGGAGCTGTTGAAGTATGTGTCTTGGCGTTCCAGGTAAAGTGGTGGCGATCACCAATGCACAAGACCAGTTGGGTCTGGTGGATATCAGTGGTATTCAGCGCGAGGTAAATCTGGCTTGTGTGGTATCGGGAGCGATTGAAGAACTGATTGATCGCTGGGTGTTGATTCATGTCGGCTTTGCGATGTGTGTGATTGATGAAGGCCAGGCAAGGAAAACGTTAGCAACATTGCATCAGATGCAACAGTTGGAAGAACTTCATATCAATCAGAATTAGGAGGCGAAAAATGGAGTATGTCGATGAGTTTCGCGATCCTGAGTTGGCAAAGGCGTTAGTGTCTAATATTAACCGTACTTTGGCGGATATAGAAAAAGAACGCAAACCATTACAGATTATGGAAGTGTGTGGCGGGCATACGCATACCTTGTTTAAATATGGTATTGCCCAGTTACTTTCCGACGATATTGAATTTGTTCATGGTCCCGGATGCCCGGTTTGTGTCTTGCCGCAAAAGCGTCTTGATCAGGTGATCGCCATTGCCGAACAGCGTGATACCATTTTATGCACCTTTGGCGATGCTATGCGTGTTCCGGGTTCTTGTGGTTCTCTGTTAGATGCCCGAGCCAGAGGTTGTGATGTGAGAATGGTCTATTCTCCTATGGATGCATTGAAGCTGGCTGAGCAGAATCCGCAGAAAAAAGTGGTCTTCTTTGCTCTTGGGTTTGAAACCACTATGCCTGCCACGGCAATGACTCTGCAGGCAGCAAAGCGTAAGCAGGTCACCAATTTTTGGCTTTTCTGTCAGCATATTACCATTATGCCGCCCCTGACTGCGTTACTAAGCCAAAACGATGTTCGAATTGATGGTTTTTTGTTACCTGGTCACTTATCTGTAGTCATTGGCACCAAGCCTTATCAGCCCTTGGCTGACCACTTTCATAAGCCCGGTGTTGTGACGGGATTTGAACCGCTGGACATGTTACAGGCACTGGATATGCTGGTTGAGCAACTACAAGATCAGCGCTGCGAAATCGAAAACCAATACAGCCGAGTAGTTGTGCCTGACGGCAATTCTAATGCGTTACAGGCAATGGCCGAAGTGTTTACCAGTAAACAAGAAAGTGAATGGCGCGGTCTGGGTAATATTCCACACTCCGGTGTACAACTGACTCCAGCTTACCGGGATTTTGATGCAGAAGTGCATTTTCAGCCACACGCCACAAATCAAGCTGATCCGCAGAACAGCCGTTGTGGCGATGTATTGGCGGGGCGCTGTAAGCCAACAGACTGCCCTTTATTTGGACGTGATTGCACACCCGATACAGCAGTCGGCGCTCTGATGGTTTCCTCTGAAGGGGCGTGCGCGGCTTACTACCATTACAATCGCCATTAGTCTGATAAGGAGTATGTTGTATGTCCGATCGAATTACACTGGCTCACGGCAGTGGTGGTAAGGCAATGCAGCAGTTAATTGATGAGCTTTTTCTTCGTTACTTCTCTAATTCATTTCTCAATCAGCAGGAAGATCAAGCGCGGATACCACTCGAACAACTAGCACTTTCGGGGGAACAGCTTGCTTTTTCCACCGATTCATTTGTGATTGATCCGCTTATTTTCCCTGGTGGTGACATTGGCAAACTCGCGGTGTGCGGAACGGCTAATGATGTGGCGATGAGCGGCGCTAAACCGCGCTTTCTTTCCTGCTCGCTGATCATTGAAGAAGGCTTGCCGCTAGGTACCCTGGAATTCATCATTGGTTCAATGGCGAAAACAGCCAGTGATAGTGGTATTCAGATTGTTACTGGCGATACCAAAGTCGTGCAGAAAGGTGCGGCGGATAAACTGTTTATTAACACCAGTGGTATCGGCACGATTCCCCATGATATTTGTTGGGGAGCAAGCAAAATTTCACCGGGTGATCAGATTATCGTTTCGGGTACGTTGGGCGATCATGGTGCGACGATTCTTAATCTGCGTGAACGCCTTGGGCTGGAAGGGCAACTGCAGAGTGATTGTCAGGTTCTTTACCCGTTAGTAGCGGCATTGCTGCCGATAGCGGGAATTAAAGCATTACGCGATGCGACCCGCGGCGGGGTGAATGCGGTACTGCATGAATTCGCCAAAATGTCCGGATGCGGTTTTGAGATCAATGAATCGGCTCTTCCTGTTAATGCAGAAGTACAGGGAATTTGTGAATTACTTGGGTTGGAGGCAATTAATTTTGCTAACGAAGGGAAACTAATCGCGATTGTTTCACCACAGGATGTTGAATCCGCATTAGCAGCATTACAGCAAACGAGTGGCGGGGCGAAAGCCGCTATTATTGGTCAGGTGAATGACAGTGGTCGAGTGACACTGCGTAATACTTTTGGCGGTCATCGTTGGCTCGATTTGCCGTCTAGTGAGCCAATGCCGCGGATTTGTTAATCAAACAATAATAAAGTCAGGTGCTGATGAAAGGTTCTACTATCAGAGTAAAAGGAAAAGTCCAGGGGGTCGGCTTTCGTCCGTTTGTCTGGCAGCTTGCGAATCGTCTCGATTTGTCTGGTGACGTACTGAACGATGGCGCTGGGGTTTTGATTCGCCTGCAAGACAGCGAACGCCTATCTCTTTTTGTAGAGCAATTAACCCATGAATTACCACCGCTGGCCAGAATTGATGATATCAGTATCTCGGATTTTATCTGGCCGATGATTCCTCAGAACTTTACGATTCTGCCTTCCCAGTCGACGGCGATGGATACACAGGTTGTGCCTGATGCAGCCACTTGCCCACAATGTCTGGCGGAGTTAAATGACAGAAACAATCGACGCTATCATTATCCCTTCATTAACTGCACCCATTGCGGCCCGCGTTTCACCATTATTAAATCATTGCCTTATGATCGGCCCAACACCGTCATGGCTTGTTTCCCGCTTTGTACTGATTGTCGGTCAGAATACCTTTCTCCGGCAGACCGGCGTTACCATGCTCAACCAGTAGCCTGTGAACAGTGTGGCCCGATGACTTTTTTTACTGATCCACAAGGTGAAATTAGCCAGCGTGATTGGCTGGAAGAATCGGTTCAAGCATTACAACAAGGGAAAATTGTTGCGATCAAATCGCTGGGTGGATTTCACTTGGCTTGCGATGCGACTAACTTTGCTGCGGTGGAATTGCTGAGAAATCGTAAACAACGCCAATACAAACCTTTCGCTGTGATGGTGAAAGATATCGAAGCGGTTACATCCGTTGCTGAATGTGATGCTGAACAGCAAGAGTTGCTCTGCAGTCGGATCGCACCAATTGTTTTGCTCGCGAAAAAAACAGCGGAGATTCTGGCGGAAAATATCGCCCCACAATTGGCAGAAATAGGGGTAATGTTGCCCTCTAATCCTGTGCAACATTTGTTGGCTCAGACATTTGCCAAACCATTGGTTATGACATCGGCTAACTCCACCGGACTTCCTCCTGCGCTGGATAATGATAGTGCTTTGACTCAGCTATGCGGCTTAGCAGACGGGTTTGTTATGCATAACCGAGAAATTATCCAGCGTTGTGATGATTCGTTGATGCGGATTAATAGTGATGGTCAGCTCGAAGTTCTTCGCCGTTCGCGCGGGCTAGTTCCTGATGCGCTGACAGTACCGGATGATTTTCCGGACGCTGACGGTTATCTGGCTTATGGCGGCGATCTAAAAAGTGCTTTTGCTATTGGCAAAGGGCGGCAGATTATCGTTAGTCAGTATTTGGGAGATTTGTCGAATATTGAAATCCAGCAGCAGTATCAGCAGACAATGGAGCATTACTTAGATTTATACCAGATCGATATTCGTCAGCGTGTCGCTGATTTGCATCCAGGCTATTTCAGTCGCCAATTAGCCGAACAGAACTTAACTAAGTCACCAGTAGAACCGGCTTCTGCAGAAGCCTCAACGGCTATTCAGTATGTTCAGCATCATCACGCCCATGTAGCGAGTTGTTTGATGGAAAATGGCTGGCGTTTACATCAGGGGAAAGTGTTGGCGCTGGCACTGGATGGTTTGGGATTTGCGGATGCGGAAAATAATGACAATAGTGAAAACGAGTATCCTAGGTTCTGGGGCGGTGAACTGATGCTGGCGGATTATCAGCAGTACCAGATCATTGGTGGAGTTCCTGCAGTAACCGTAATTGGTGGTGATCTTGCGGCTCGACAGCCTTGGCGTTCTTATTATGCCCATCTTAAGGCGTTTCTACCGGAACTGTCTGAGCAGAAATTACAAGAGTTATTACCTGGTAAGCCGCTTAAGACATTGGCTGTCGCAATGGCGCGAAAGCTGAACACCCATTCAATTCGCTCTGCCGGACGGCTGTTTGATGCGGTAGCAGCATCATTAGGCATTGTAGGTGATGAAATTGAGTATGAAGGGCAGGCTGCTTGTCAGTTGGAAGCCCTTGCCTGGCAGTGCGTCGATTTGACCGAGGCAGAAATATTGATACCGGTTGAGGATGGGATACTGGATTTAGCGAGTTTCTGGCACCAATGGGCGGAGCATAATGGAAGCACGCAACAAAAAGCCTACTTATTTCATCTGGCTTTGGCTAACGCCCTGGCAAAAATGGTGGTTAATGCCCAGTTAGAAACGAAGGTCAACCACCTGGCACTTACCGGGGGCGTTTTTCATAATTGCTTGCTGACAACATTATTGAAGAGGTTATTAACCGATAAAATTCAACTACTGGAACATCAGAATTATTCTTGTGGAGATAACGGACTGGCACTCGGCCAGATAGCGGTTGCTCTGGCACGAGGCCAAAACAAAAACTGACCTGAGATTTTCCGGTCAGTTTTCTGGATCGGTTATTTAGCGAAAGATATTATTTCTTGGCTATGTTCCCTTAAATTGTTGCTACACTGTATGTAGATCCAGCTAACGAGGATTTACCCATGATACCAGCACAATTTACTAAGCTGATTGCCGAGCTTGAGCACCTAACGGATAACCAAGTTCGTTATATCGAAAAGTGGCTGAAAGGGGCGGATAGTACGTCTCAGTTGATATCAGAGTTAGAGGAGCGGATGGTTGAAAAACCTGAATGCCCACACTGCCATAGCTCATTGATTAATCGACACGGCAAAGTAAATAAGATGCAGCGATATCGTTGTAAAAACTGCGGTAAAACCTTTGTAGCAACGACAGCGACTCCGCTAGCCAGACTGAGATACAAAGAGCTTTGGCTGGATTACATACGGTGTATGCTCGATAGCAAAGTCTTACGTGTATGTGCCGAGGAATGTGGGGTCGACCTGAAAACATCATTCCGATGGCGACACCGTTTTCTGGCCTTACCTTCAACGCTAAAAGCGAACAGGCTTGAAGGTATTATTGAAGCAGACGAAACCCTGTTTCCGTATTCAGAAAAAGGGTCAAAGAAATTGAGCCGTCCACCGCATAAGCGAGGGATGAAAGCTCAAAAACGAGGTCGCTCTAAGGAAGATTGGGTGCCAGTTTTGACGGTCAGGGACAGAGCCAAGAACACGTATGAAGCTATTTTGCCTGACGTAACAACCGAAACGTTGCACCAAGAACTGGTTGGTAAGTTGGAAAAAGACAGCGTGTTGTGTAGTGATGGCTATAAGCCTTACATCGCGCTATCAGAAAAAAATGATTTAATTCACAAGCGGTTAGATGTAGCTGGCGGAATAAAGGTGATAGATAAAGTCTTTCACATTCAAAATGTTAATGCGTACCACAGCCGTTTAAAGCTTTGGATAAAGCGGTTTCACGGCGTAGCCACAAAATATCTTGACCATTATCTTGGTTGGTTCAGATATATGGATACGCCAGAAAACCTTAACGAAAACAGGCTGTTCCACATTCAACAACAGTTAATGGGAACATAGCCTATTTCTTAACACCTTCAACGATAAGTTGCATTTCAACTTTATCCACCATTCCCATAGCTTCGATACCAAAATCGGCTAGCTGTAGTGTAGTTGTACCTTCAAAGCCTGCACGTTCACCACCCCAAGGATCAGCACCTGCGCCGATAAAGGTAGCATCAATAGTAATTGGTGCCGTTTTGCCATGTAGCGTCAGATCACCAGTGATCGCCAGCTTCTTACCATCCAGCGGTTTTACATTGGTGCTGACAAAGGTAGCATTGGAGAATTTACCCGCATCAATAAAATCACCAGAGCGTAAGTGTTTGTCACGTTCTGCATGGTTGGAGTCCAGGCTGGTGGTATCAATCGTAACGTTCACTTTTGCAGCAGCAACGTTACTAGGATCGTAGGAAAATTCACCGCTAAAAGTATTAAAACGGCCTTGAATATAACTGTACCCCAGGTGGCTAACTTTAAAGTTAACCGAGGCGTGAGCACCTTGTGTATCAATGACATAGTCTGCAGCGGATGCGGTAAATGGTGCTGCCATAGTTGCTGCAAGTGCAGCTGCGATTAATCCCTTTCTCATTTGTTCACCCCTATCATTTTACGTAAGGTGTTATCTTTATTGATAACGTGATGTTTGATTGCAGCTAGCGCATGCAACGCTGCCATACTGATTAGACCCCACGCAGCAATACTATGTACCAAGCCCGCAAGGTCCGATTGTCCGAGAAAAAGCTCACCAGCTCCCGGAACGGTAAACCAATTAAATACTTCAATTCCGCGGCCATCGGCTGTGGAGATTAGGTAGCCGGAAACAAAAATCAGTACAAGATCCAGATAAATCAGATGATGTATTGCCGTTGCGGCAACAACCTCATAACGTTTACCTTCAATCTTCGGTGATGATGTTTTCGCTTTCCAAATTACGCGCAACAGAGTCATTGCGGCTAATAGTAAACCGATGGATTTATGTAGGTGAGGCGCCTCTTTGTACCAAGAGCTATAGTAATTAAGCCCAACCATCCATACACCAAGAACAAACATACCAATAATCACAATGGCCGATATCCAATGGAGGAAAATCGCTACCTTATTGTAGTTTTTAACTTGTGCATTCATCATCACACCCCGTTTATTGCATTGATCAAATCTATGCAATGATTGTTTTGAATTTGTTTAATTAGTATTTCTGAAAAGAGGAAAAGGGAATAGCAGCTGGAACTGATGATCTTGTTCGAAAAATTTTAATATCTTTCTGGGAATAAAAAAGGGGTTAACTTAGATTCATTACTTATAAACGGTGCCAATTTTTCGCTGCCGACATTACTGCATTTTTCAGGTTTGTTTCATTATTTGGCTAAAAATTTTCATTCTATTATCCGTAGTTACGTTGGTATCACGTATTTTCTTATCCAGTAGCTCTAAACTTTTTGCAATGATAACGGCTAGCCTTGCGGTGCGAAATTGCTTCGGATTCGTAACGCTGAGCGAGGTAGAAATGTATAGACTCCATACCAGGTTAGAATTAAAGATACATTTTCTTACAATCGGTTATTGTTTGGGTTTGGCCTTAGTCTTGGCGATTCCTAGTCTCTCTGCATTTTCAGTTTGGGCGGCAGAAGAAGGGAAAGCTTTTCGTTCGGAGAATATTGCTCAACTCAGTCGAGAACAACTAACATTGAAGGTGGAAACGGTTCGTGGAGTGTTGGCTAGCGTTTCCGAAGGGGAGATCAACGAGCAGAATCAGCAGAGTAAAGTGACGCTGCAACGTCAAATCAGTTTGCTAGAAGAGTATATTAGCCAGAAAGATACCTTGATCCAGCTGTCCTCATCCAGTACAGACAATAAAGTTGCGTTACAAAAAGCACGCAGCCAACTTAATCAACTGATGAAACTCGAACCGGTGAATAAAGCCACCGTCAGCGCCGAATTAAAATCGGCGACTCTAAGCTCCGCAGAATTAACGTTGGTTGAAAACCAGTTGAATCATGCTCGGGAGAAAAAAAGCAGCTTGGTTAACCAACAGCTTCAGCAACAAAGTCTTGAAAGTGAACTACCGGGTTATCTGCAATCAACCAATAGCCGCTACCGCGATGCGGAGCAGCGTGAATCGATGCTGATTAAATCCCGGGCAAGTGAACAGAGCCTTGCGGCGTTGGCGATTGTTGATAAGCAGATAGAAAATGCCCAGCTTGATAAGTTGATCGCCAGGCAAGCAGAAGCCGTATTTGAAGCGCGGCGTCAATGGTTTCGCAATAGTGAGCCGCTGCTGCAGCTTGAGTTAGAGCTGACTGAAAATCAAATTGATCGCCTGGAGCAGAAACTCGCCATCTACCACCAGATCATGCAAGAACAACTGGAAAGCAGAGCCAAGTTGGCCGAGCAAGAGCTTCAGGCGAAGGAGCGTACGGTTGAACAAGCGATCGATCCCGATGCTCGTTTTCTGGCTGAATGGGCCGCAACAATAGCCCGATCACAAAAAAACATCAGTGCCTACCAGGCGATGAATATTAGCTTAACTAAAGAGGTTACTGAGCAGCGAAAATGGCTGGCATTGGAAAGTGATGAATTTGCATCGATCATTAACTTGCTTTCAGGTCGGGATAACTACGATGCCGCTGAGCGAATTCGGCGCTCCCTTCAACAGTTACGCGTGCGACGGGACCTGCTACAAAAACTGTTGCGGGATGAAAAATTCATTCGTCTGAGCGAGTACCGTGAGCGAAGTTTTGAGATCACCGATATTCTGTACAGTCTGAATGATGAATTTGATCGGCAAAAGCAGCAAGTGCTTGCGCAATTGGATGAGGCTGGTAAACGCGAATTTCAGAGTGCCAGTCAAACTCTGCTGTCTGATTATCGTAATATTTTACGAGACGAAAAAGCAGCGTTGACCGAGGTGATCAGTAACGGGCAAAAACTGGCTCTGGCTACAGAGCAAAGATTGAATAAACTCGATGAGTTTGAACGCCTGGTGCAGAGCACTTCTTTCTGGATTAAAGACAGTAAACCGTTAAATCTGCAGTCACTGTTCGCGATTCCCAATGAACTGTACAAGGATCTTAACTGGCTAAGGCAGTTTACTTCCGTCCAGAATTTTCAACGCTTAAGTAACCAAGTGAAAACCGCAGAGACGGTTATTTACTTGATCACACTATTTATTCTGCTGCCGATGGCACTCACATTATTACGTCGTTATCTACGCGGAATCAGTATCCGAATTAATGACCGGGTACAGAATGAAGGTAAATTGGTTTATCTGGCGATGTTTGTTCTGGTCACCGGGCTACTCAGTGCCGCATTATTGCCGGCCTATTTTTTTGTGGTTGCCCGTATCGCGGAATTAAGTCGGTTACCAGGGGACATTAGTCTGATCACCAGTGAAGTGTGTGATCATCTCGCTTTGTTCTTTTTGCTTTGGTTCTTGAGCCGTTCATTTTTTGCCGGGCGCAGCATCACCGAAGTTCAGTTTGATTTACCACGCGCAGCAGCTAACTCACTTTATTCGGGATTTCGTTGGTTTATGCTCGGTTATCTGCTGTTATTGCCTGCGACAATTTTGCGCAATGTTCCATTTAATAATCAAATCGTACCGCAACTGTTTAGCATTATTTTTCTGTTTATGACGGCAATTTCTGTTTATCGATTGACTCGGCCAAAATGTGAATTTGTTCAGCATCAGCTTATTGCACTGAATGTTGAACGGATTACGTCCGGCTGGGGGCTTATTTCCCGTAGTTTTTTGTTAGTGGTTGGCTCTGCTATCGTACTCAGTGGTATGGGCTATCAGTTTGCATCGCAGACCATCATTTACCGATTGTGGGAAACGCTGCTGCTGTTCGCTTTATTACCAGCAATTTATCGTCTGCTGCGTGGGAGTATGCTCCATTTTGTCGAGCAGCGCATGAGAAGAAGTGTAGTGATTGATAATAGCGTTACCACAAAGTCAGAGCATAAAAGCCATGCTGTTAGGTTATTAAAAGTGGCGTCAATAGTTCTCGGCATTCTGCTGCTACTTCGCATCTGGGGCATCGATGAGCAGGCATTAATAACCCTGGATGAAATTCAATTGTATAAAGTTCAGATTACCGGCTCGGAGCCAGAATTTGTCACTTTAGGAAGCTATCTGCGCTGTTTATTGGCAATATTTGTGGTTTATTGGGCAATGCGTAGTCTACCTAATTTTATGGGGCTGTGGATTTTTCCATACTGGAATACCGATGTCGGTGTGAAGTATGCAGTTACAACTATGTCACGTTATGTTCTGTTTTTAATTGGTGTGATTTATATTGTTTCAGAACTTCATCTCGACTTGGCGAAATTAGGCTGGTTGATGGCCGCCATTGGTGTTGGATTGGGCTTCGGTTTGCAGGAAATTGTTTCTAACTTTGTCAGTGGGCTGATTCTGTTAGCTGAACGGCCAGTTAAGCCAGGGGATGTAGTCACCATTGGCTCGCTGTCTGGTACGGTGAGTAATATTAATATTCGTGCGACCACGATCGTTAACTTTGATCGCCAGGAAGTCATGGTGCCTAACCGTAATTTGATCACCAATGAAGTTATTAACTGGACGCGTAGCGATACGATTAACCGGGTTGTGGTGACTATTGGCGTTGCTTACGGCAGTGATTTAGACAAAGTGACGGCACTATTGATGAATATCGCCAACGAACAGCCGAAAGTGTTGATGGTCCCTGCACCTTCAGTATTTTTTATCCAACATGGTGAAAGCTCGTTGGATCTTGAATTGCGAGTGTTTGTCTCATCACCTGACAACATTTTACCGGTAAGGGATCAGATTAACCGTCAAATCAGCAAGGTATTCCAACAAGAACAGATTGAAATTCCATTCCCGCAGAGAGACGTACATATTCGATCTTCAGATTTCAATGCCGCGGTAACAAAAACTGCGATGATGAATAGTGAATAGATAATACGTAAGGTTATACCCAAATTTAACTTCTGGTTACTTGGGTATAATCTTACTTACCAGTGGCGAACCGGTCCGGTATCGATATGAACAAAGTTACTTTCAGGGTAGTAACCGACACCGCCTGCATTCAAAGATAGCGCCGCTTTGCGTACCTGGCTTAATTCAACGCCAGGAAGACGGAAATCAATGGCTTTGCCTTGCATATGATAGCTTTTCTTTGCGACACCACCAGATTGAGATCTGAGCATTTCATTAGTCGCAGGCGAGCGATAGCCGGAGATGATCTGAACTTCTTTGTTGACGCCAAGTATTCTTTGAATTGCATTAAGTTGGCTGAATAGCTGCCTGTCGATAGGGAAGATTTCATTGCGTCTAAAGTCGCGGCATAAATGATCGATTTTATCCAGTTCGGATTCAATATATTGCCTGCCATCGAAATAGCAGCTTGTCAGAGTTTCGCCGGTATGTAGGTTATTCATGCTAATGATTTTTTCTTTTGCCGGGCTACCGGCGAACGCGAGTTGAGGCACGAAAGCTGAGCAAAGCACTCCACACGCAGTGTGAGTAAGAAAACGACGACGATTTAAATCAACAAGAGGCATACAAAAAAACATCCAATACAAACAAGCGACAGAAAAACATGACGGTCTATTACCTACTTTATTAACAAGCAAATAACAAGCCAAATAATGACGAACAAGAGGCCAATCTATCGGATGTTTTTTGGAGCGTCAAACAACGAAAGGCCGCGTAAAAGCGGCCTTTCGAGAGATATTGAAGCTTACTTACTGTTTTGACAATAGTTTGTCTAATTGTGAGAGTTTGGCAAATTTTTGCTCGAAAGAGTTACTTTTGTTAAGTCGGTCATATTGATAAATATCATTACGGTACTGTACCTGGCCGGCCTCTACCCAGGCGGTTTGGTAAATAATATGCACCGGAATCCGTTTGCGCAGGTTAATGGTATAGTTCGACTCGCTAACATCTTCGTTTTCTGCCATTTTGGCCCTTTCCCGATCACTGGTGTGAGAATTCACCAGTAAATCTGCCAATTTATCGGCATTCTGCACACGAATGCATCCTGAGCTGAATGCTCGGGTTTCTTGGTTAAATAGGTATTTACTTGGCGTATCGTGCAGATAAATCGCATTTCGGTTTGGCGTATTAAATTTATATAGTCCTAGCGCATTGGTTGGCCCGGAATTCTGCTGAATGTGATAAGGAAAATGTTGAGGAACAACTGTTTTCCAATCCAATTCATCAGGATCGACCGCCTGATCAGAAAACCAGTCTTTAATAATCTTGTAGTGATTTTTCTCAAGGTAAGTGGTGTCCTGCTTAACTGCTGGCAGAATATCGCTCACCATGATTTTGCGCGGTACATTCCAGGTCGGATTAAGAATCACCGCATCCATATTGGTATTGATTAATGGTGTCTTTCTTGATGTTCGGCCAACGATAACTTTGGCCTCAAAGTAAGTTTCGCCATCATTTCGGTAGCGCAGGCGGAAGTCAGGTACGTTAACCACCATGGTGCTGTCTGCATCGAGCTTCCAGAGTCTCAGCCGTTCCGAATTAAGGGCGAGAATTCGGGCTCGTTCTTTAATCGAGGTATTGAGCCATTTTAATGTATTCTTACCGATAATTCCGTCAGGTTTCAGGCCATGAATTTGTTGAAATTGAATAACAGCTTGTTCTGTTGCTGAATCGTAACGATTGCTGGTTACATCAATGGCGGTGGTATCAATCCCAACTAAATTGAGTCTTTCAACCAAGGCGGCTTTATCTTCGAGGAAGTCGCCGAGTCGCTTGGTGCCGTTTTGAACATAGCGACCATAGACAAATTGTGCGCTAAGCAGTTTATCAAGCATCTGCGTGAATGCTGTTTGCTCTTGGCTGACAGCAAGATTGTGACGAATAAACTCGCTTAACCGCTGCTCTTTAATTGCGCTTAGCAAGCGTAATTTTGCCTGGGCTGAAGGCTCTGGTAACAGCTCAGGAACCCGGGAACCAAAATACCACGCCTTACCCTTATCTACGGACAACTCACTATAGCTGATATACGAGAGTAGGGTATCCGTGGCCAGGACGTCATATTGTTCCTTATTGTTGGCCATTCTGGCTTCTTTGAGCCTGACTAGGCGCTGATAAAAATGATCGCTGAGATCGGCGATTGCAACCACTTCCAACAGTGCTTCGAAGGCTTGCACTGAATGCTCATTTTGCCAAATCAATTGGCTATTGTTGGCGATATAAATTTGCTCGACGGATTGTTTGTGCTGCAATAAAAAATCTGCCGGTGTTGTCTGCACAATCAGATTCGTCGCCGCTGAGTGGCCTACGGCTAAAGAAGGCTGAACGATGCCTAGAGAGAGAAGAATAAAGATATATCTGGTCATTTTATGCACACCTCATTACCTATGAGCATAGTAGAAAGTATGGCAGAGTTTTTGATAAATATTCTTTTTCTTCAGGGTAAAAATTATTAGTTTTATCATAAGTAAGAACGGTTCCAGAATTGCGACGTTATCCTTCCCGCTTCTGTTACATTTAGGGCATCTGCCGTGTTTATTCTTCCTGTTCGCAAGCTGTGCAGCGTTGTGCCGTCACCGGTATTGGCGATATTTGTTTATGCTATCGCATCCGGTTATTCGATGAGCGCTTTACCGTTGCTCGTTCCTAATGGTGCGTTATCGGTATCATTATTGGCCAGTTGGCTTACCTCTGCGCTCTATGCCGGGCTACTTCTCGGTACTTTCACCAGTAAGCCGCTAATCGCACGCTTGGGGCATAAAGGTGGATTTATCTTCTTTCAGCTCTGCTTTGCCGCTACCTTAGTACTGCTACCTTTATGGATGAATCAATCTTTTTGGCTATTGGACCGTTTTATCGGTGGCTGGCTGATTGGAGGATCGTTTGTATCTATTGAATCCTGGTTGTTGAAAGGGACCAGCGAAGGAAGACGAAAACGGTTGAGTATTTATATGGGTATGCTTTACGCTGGCATTGCGTTGGGACAGCTGACGCTTAGCTGGTTTGGCGCTCATGGTATACTGCCTTTTGCTTTGTCAGCCGGATTATCGGTTGTTGCTGCATTAAGTCTGGCCTTGTTACCTACCTATCAGGCTGAAGAGAGTCCGGCTCAGGTTGAATTCACTCCATCTGGTAAACATCGGGTAAAGCTTCCGGCTATGATGGGCTGTTTAATCTCCGGGATTCTGCTTGGTGCGGTGTATGGTTTGATGTCGATTCAATTAGTTGAACTCGGTAAGTCACAAGTCGAAATCGGCAATCTAATGGCAATACTAATCCTTGGGGCGATGGCGGTACAACCCGTTATTAGCCTGTTATCTAAGCGAATTTCCCGTACTCTACTGATGTGTATGTTTGCGCTTTTGGGTTCAGCCAGTATCGGCATTCTCGGACAGATGTTCCATCAGCTTGCTGCTTGTATGTTTGTTTTGGGGATGGCGCTTTTTGCTTTTTACCCGATTGCGATTAACCTTGGAAGTTCATCCATACCAGAGCAGCACATGGTATCTGCCTCTCAGCAAATGCTATTTATTTATAGCATTGGTTCAATATTTGGCCCAATGGTGGCACACTATTTTATGGCGTCAGCGAATGGGCTCTTCAGTTTTCTGTTTATCACCCTGACGGCTACCGCAATCTATATGTTGCTTATTAGTGTTAAGAGTAATTATCAGTTGGTTGTTCATAAATAACGTATCGACCCACTGGATGATTTCGTTGATATACGATATTTCTGCAAATTTGCGATGTTTAAAAGCTCGTTGCATTAAGGTTACTGGTATTCATTGAGCCATTGTTGGATAGCCTGTTTATTTCCTTTAAAGACGATCCGTTCCGACTTTTTCCCAAGCCAATAGTTGTACATCGGGTCGTAATATTTGGTTAAAAGTAGAGCTATCCATTCTCGATGCAGACAGGTACAGCTGTGTTGATGCTGTTCTTCCAGTGCCTGAGTCATTAATTGCTCGACTTCTGCAGCCTGTTGATAGCCTAAACGCTTAGTAATTCCTCGCAGGCTTTGTTTCAAAAACAAAGCATAAGCAGCAAATCCAGCTTCTCCACCATCTCGCTGCTGAAAATCATTGCACATTTTATGAACATAGATATCCAACAAACGATTTAAACGCTGTTCCCACTCTTCTTCCAAAACAACCATAGGAGCGGCTTGCATACGGTTATAAAATTCCAGCGGCAGGGAATTTTTTCCTATTAATCGGTTTTCATCCTCCAATAACAGGCAGTTAGCACTACGTTGCTGGTGACGTAACAGCGCAATAGCTAGTTGATTCTCGAAGTTAATCTGCGTAGGTTGCGGTGTAACTTCTTTACCGAAACTGGATCCGCGATGATTGGCTATCCCTTCCAGATCAACCGATTCTTTAACTCTGCTATGCAGGAAGTCGGTTTTTCCAGAGCCGGTGATTCCGCTGAGGATTACCATTTTTGTTGCTAGAGTAGGGTCTTCGAGCACCTGAATCAGATACTGGCGCAGCGCCTTGTAACCGCCGTCGATATAAGGAATATTAAATCCGGCTTCTTTCATCCACTGGTGGGATATTTGTGAACGCTGGCCGCCACGAAAACAGTAGAGATAAGTGTCTGGGTGCTGGCGAATAAAATCCGCCCACGCGGCAATTCTGTCATCACGAATTTTGCCGCCAACAAGTTGATGCCCTAACTGCAAGGCCGCTTCTGGCCCGTCATTTTTATAACAGGTCCCAACTTTTTCCCGTTCGTCATCTTGCATCAACGGTAGGTTAACACTGGCCGGAAAAGCGCCTTTGTTAAACTCTATTGGTGCACGAACATCGATCATTGGCCGGGATGAAGTCAATAACTGTTCAAATTCACTGGCTGGGATCGTATTCATGCTTGCAGTTCTATCCAATGGTTATCTTGCTGATAAGGTTTTAGTTCACCAATACAACAAACTTGTATGTCATGTTGTTCAAGCAAAGCAACCAGTGTTGACTCTTCATCAGCTGACACCGCAATCATCAACCCGCCACTGGTTTGTGGATCGCATAACAGTGCTTTTTGTTGTTCGGTTAGTTCAGGAAGATCGTTGCCATAACTAGAGTAGTTACGATGCGTGCCACCCGGAATACAGCCTTGTGTAAGATAGCTTTCAACTTTTGGTAGGAGTGGTAAGGCGTTAACATCGATCGCGGCAGTTAATCCAGAACCCTGGCACATTTCCAATAGGTGTCCGGCAAGGCCGAATCCAGTAACATCGGTCATGGCGTGAACACCGCTTAACAAGGCAATTTGTGCGCCAATTTTATTTAACTGACACATGGCATCCGGCGCAATTTGACTATCTTGCTCAGCCAGCTTTTTCTGCTTCTGAGCGGTAGTCAGAATACCAATGCCGAGAGGTTTGGTAAGGTAAAGTCTATCACCAGCCTGAGCGGTATCATTCTGTTTGATATGTGCCAAATCAACTTTACCGGTTACGGCCAAGCCAAAAATTGGCTCTGGTGCATCAATACTATGGCCACCGGCGAGCATAATTCCCGCATCAGCACAGGCCTGGCGTCCACCGTCAACGACTTGTTGTGCGACTTCCGCTGACAGTTTATTGACCGGCCAACCGAGAATCGCAATCGCCATTATAGGAGTGCCACCCATGGCATAAATGTCACTGATGGCATTAGTTGCCGCAATACGACCAAAGGTGAACGGGTCATCTACGATCGGCATAAAAAAGTCAGTGGTACTGATAATCCCGGTCTGGTCATCGAGTTTGTATACGGCTGCGTCATCGCGGCTTTGGTTACCAACCAGCAGATTTGGGTCGGTAAAGGTAGGTAGCTGTGATGAAAGAATCGTGGTCAGTACTTCCGGTGAAATCTTACAGCCACAGCCAGCGCCGTGGCTGTATTCAGTTAATTTAATTAAATGTTCGGACATGAAGACGCCTTCTTAGAGGAATGGTAATCAGAGTAGTTATGAGTTCAGAGTTTATGACCAAATGTCGGAATAAATGCTGACCTGAATAATCTGCTCCGAGATGAAACTAATATATCAGCATAATCGATTAAACGCCCAATCTCTTCTCTCACCAAATTGTATAAGGTTGCATAAACGTGATGAATCCCTATTCATTATTTACTCGATAAATATTAATATTTTCTAATATAAATACGGTTACAAATTAATAAGGGAATGAAATTATGAACAGAAAAACGTTACCTTTGCTCATCACTGTTTGTTTGGGTTGGAGTGGATTTAATGCCGTCGCGGCTGAATCGGCGTTTGAACAGTTTTATCAGCAACATAACAGTGCATACGCCAGTTATCGTGCTGCGCTATTTCAGACTAATAAGAACGATCAAACCGCATCACTAAAAGGTATTAATGGCTTTAACGTAAAATGGAATCAGCTAGTGACTCAGTTTGCCGGCCATCCACCGGAGATTTTTGCTGCTGATGAAGAGTGGGGCGCGACACTGACTAAAATTAGCGAAATTGCCGCACAGAGTACCGAACAGATTAAGTCTGGCGAGCTATCCCATGCCCATGAAACCCTTGAAGCAATTCGCGAGCAGTTAGCGGATTTAAGGAGCCGTAACCATCTCGTTTTCTTCAGTGATTATGTAAACCGTTTCCATGCGGTAATGGAACAGCTTCTGCAAGCCGGATATGGAGAGGAAAACATTAACAACCAGGCTAAACTGACCATTCGAGAGCGCTTGGCTGTACTGGATTTTCTTGCGCAGGATATTAAGGTGAATGCGCCGCAGGATTATCAGTCAGATAAGACCTTTAATAAATTACTCGAGGGTTTAATGGATTCACTGGCAACCTTGAGAAGTTCGCTAGACGGGAATGATCCTCAGGCAATCAGCAAGGCGATATCTTCCCTCAAACCTGCTTACGCCAAATTATTTGCCAGGTTTGGTTAATTGAAAGTTCTAAGATCAACTATTCATCATCTTGCTACCCAAATGCTGGGTAGCAAGGTTGTTGTCAGTAGTTTTAGCTAAATACCTGTTCAATATTTCTTAATTTTTCAGCAGGCGGTGGTGCATAACCACCTTGACGAGTTGTTGTTGTATTTAACCGTACCAGGCTTTCACACAGTGAAACTGCGCAAGTCACACCATCCAGAACGGGAATGGCAAATTTCTCAGATAATTTTGCTGCTAAATCAACCATCCCGGCACAACCAAGGACAATTGCTTCGGCACGATCTTCTTTTAGCGCCTTTTCTATTTCCAGAGAGATTTTATTCAGTGCATCGGAATTTTCATCTTCCAATTCAAGCACAGGAATTTCTGAAGAACGCACACGCACGCAGCGTTTATCCATACCATAGCGATGTAAATTATGTTCAAGTGCCGGAACAGAACGGGCCAACGTAGTAACAACACTAAACTTATTCGATACAATAGAAGCCACGTGGTAGGCCGCCTCGCCAATACCTATCACTGGTTTATCGATGAGGCAGCGTGCGGCATCTAACCCGGTATCGTCAAAACAGGCAATGACTACCGCATCAAAATCTTTTTCATTTTGGATGGCTTGTAACATGCCTGGCACTGCCATTGCTTCATCATAATAACCTTCAATTGATACCGGTCCGTACTGGGAAGTCACTGCTACGATCTCAGTGCCGTGTGAAGCTACATGACGAGCGGCGATACAGGCTTTTTCAGTCATACTGGCTGTAGTATTAGGATTTACAACGAGAATTTTCATCATTAAATATCTCCACCTAAATAAGCTTCTTTGATTCTTTTATCATTCATTAATTCTTTCGATTCACCTTCAAGCACAATCGAACCGGTTGATAAGGCGTAGGTTCGATTGGAAATCGACATAGCCATACGGCTGTTTTGTTCAACCAGAAGCACACTCACATCCTGATCTCGTGAAATAGCCACGATAGAACGGGCAATTTCCTGCACGAGTTTTGGTGCAATACCAAGACTAGGCTCATCCAATAGCAGTACTTTGGGGGCAGCCATAAGAGCACGACCAATCACCATCATCTGTTGTTCGCCACCAGATAGCGTACCGGCTTGCTGATGATAACGTTCACGTAAGCGGGGAAAGCGTTCGAGAACACTCTCCAGAGTACGGGCAATTCCAGCTTTATCAGTACGAGTAAAGGCACCCATCAGCAAATTGTCTTTAATCGACATATAAGGAAAAACTCGACGACCTTCAGGAACCATAGCAATACCGTGGCTGACAATCTGACTGGCTGGTGTTCCATCAAGGCGTTCTCCCTGATAGTAAATTTCGCCGGATTTAATTTTAGACAGCCCGGTAATGGCTCTCAGGATAGACGATTTACCCGCGCCATTTGCACCGATAAGTGCAACCGTTTCACCCTGATTAAGATTGAGTGAAACTCCTTTCAGGGCATAAACGTGGTCGTAATACAATTCTACATTGTCCAGCTTCAATATTTCTTTCATCGTCTAAATCCCTACCGCTGCGTCTTCGGAACCCAGGTACGCTTCAATTACTTTTGGGTCATTTTGGATTTCGTGGGGTGTACCTTCAGCAATTTTTTCACCAAAATTAATCACTACAATACGGTCAGAAATTTTCATTACTGCCGGAATATCGTGCTCAACCAAAAGCACGGTGACTTCCCGTTCATCTCTTAAACGCTGAACGAGCGTGACCAAACGCATGGTTTCATCATGGTTAAGCCCTGCAAAAGGCTCATCAAGCAAAATAATAGCAGGATCGGTTGCCAGACCAATTGCCATGCCCAGTACGCGCAGATGGCCTTGCGGCAGATTCGATGCTAACTCATTAGCAATGGACTCCAAGCCCAGGAGCTCTATGATTTTATCTGCGGACTGACCAAATCTTGCCTCATCCGCTTTCGCAGCGCGTGTTCCTAGAAAGAACCCGAATAACGACGCTTTTGACTGAAGATGGTGAGCAACCATGATGTTCTCTCGGACAGTCATAGATTTAAAAATCGTCGTTTCCTGGAATGTTCTTACTACACCACGGCGTGCCACCGTATGAGGAGCAAGGTTGCTGATACGTTCACCACGAAACAACACCATACCGCTACTGGTTCTCAGAAAAGAAGAAATCAATTTAAACAGGGTTGATTTTCCCGCTCCATTCGGCCCAATAACCGACAATATTTCGCCTTTCTTGACTAAAAAGCTAACATCATTTACCGCAGTTAAACCACCAAATCGTTTGGTGACATTGCGAACTTCAAGAATAGGTAACATTAGCGCTTCTCCTTTCTTTCAAGCAGGCTTAATACCCCATTTGGTAAGAACAGCATCAGAATAATCAACAGAGTTGAGTAAATCAGCATTTGGTATTTACCTACGGTAAACAGTAAATCCCAGCCGAAATAGAGCATTAACGTACCCAACATAGGGCCGAAGACATAGCCCAACCCACCAAGGAAGCAGTTGAGCATAAAGTTGATACTGTCAGCGACCTGGAATGATGATGGGTAAACGGATTGAGTAATGACAACAAAACTGGCGCCCGCTATCCCCCCGAAGAAAGATGAAATTGAATAGGTAAGCACCCGCAAGTAAGTTGTGTTTACACCAATGGATGAAGCCAGCTCTTCGTTTTGCTGTAGTGAACGGCATAAATGGCCAAGACGTGAATTAACGATACGCCATAGCACCGCATACGCAATGATCATGAAAGTGACCGCCATCAGATAGAAAGCAATTTTCGGGTTTTCTAAAGTCGCGAAATCAGGAATTAAGGTTATGCCAAATAACTCAAATTCACCAGGTAATGGCAGTGAGGTAATACCTTTTGCCCCGTTGGTAATTGGCAACGCCAATGCGGTTAAGCGCATGACTTCAGTTAAAATCAAAGTCACCATCGCAAAATAAACGCCCCGCAGACGCAGAATCGGCAGACCAATGAAGATTGAGAGTAGGGCACAGAACAAACCCGCCAACGGTAATGTCGACCAGAAGCTGTAACCATATTGGGTGATTAACACGGCTGAAACATAACCACCAACCAATGAATAAGCACCTTGGCCAATGTTAATCCGCCCAATGTAAAACGTCAGCCATACCCCTGCAGAGGAAATAGAAAGTAGTGCAACAGACGTTAGTGTGTAATAGAAATCAGTCCGTCCGGTTAAGCTGATAAATAGCGGTACCAAGATATAAATGGCGATAATGAAAATCGCGATACGAGTCAGTATTTTATTATTCATCATATTAACCCCAAGGCTTACCCATTAAACCGTGCGGTCTAATAGCCAGAAATACCATCAAGGAAGCAAAAATCACCAGGTAAGTAATATCACCATATTGAGATAGAACAGAAAGGCCGACACTTTCCATCATGCCCAGAATGAAGCCACCGACAATCGCGCCTGGAATAACACCAGCGCCACCGATCATGATCATAATAAAAGCTTTGGTTGAAGTAGGGCCACCCATGCCAAGGTTAACACCCGTAATCGTCACCAGCAGGCCGCCAACAATACCTGCCAGCATGGCACCAAGAGCAAAACCGATCATCTGATAACGGTCAACATCAACACCCATTAATGTCGCAGCAACCTTATCCTGAGCCAGTGCTCGCATAGCTCTCCCTGCTTTGGAATAGTGCATAATCAGCATAAATGCGACAATCATCGCCATAGCGATTGCGCCAATCACAATGCGGTCGTAAGGCATGATGATCTTAAAATCCCAGTTAAATACGCCATCAATGATTTTTGGTACGCCACGCTGCTTTTCTCCAAAAACTAATAAAATAACCGCATCAAGGAAAAAGCCGATGCCGGCTGCAAGCAACATGGTACTTTCGTCCCGCTTGGACTTTTTGATAACCGGGCGAAAGAGATACTTTTCAATCAAAGCGCCGATAATAGCGAGTGTGCCCCCCGATATAATGAGTGCAAAAAAGAACGGGATATTAAATTGTGACACGACTGTATAGGTAACGAATCCGCCCAGTACGTACATCTGACCATGAGCGAAGTTCATTACATTCATTAGTGAGAAAATTAATGTCAGACCGAGGGCAATCAAGGCGTATTGCGCACCAAGATAAAGCCCATTTACAACAATCTGTTCCATAAAGAAATCCTGTATGAAATAGAGTGGCACATCCTGATGTGCCACTTTTAAAGCCAAGAGTCGGGAAATTAGTCGACCTGAGCGATGAACAGCGTTTCGAATTTACCGTCCTGATAGGTGTTCACAACCAGTGGAACTGAAAGCTGACGTTTTTGACCAAATGAAGTTGAACCAACATACTTTAGTTTTGCATCACCAACCATATATGGGTTAGGTGCTTCAAACTTATCCATGGTTTGCTGGAATTCTGCAACATCAGTGATTGCTTCTGGATTGGCTTTCAGCGTTTCTATAATGTATTCAAGTGCATACACTTTGGTGTTTGATTCATCGTTATATTCGCCAAACTTTTCAGTGTAACGCTTTACGAACTCACGCATTTCATCAGAGGCGACTTCTGGTGTTGATGCGCCACCGACAGAGATAAAGCCATTTGCTAACTCACCGGCGCCTTCTTGCAGAACATTGGCATCCTGAGCAGTTTCAGTTGAAATCAGCCCGGTGTAACCAAGTTCACGGGCAGAACGAATTAATTGAGGTGCGTTAGCTGGAGATACCCCTGAAAGCACTAATAGATCAGGCTGAGTTTTAACAACAGGAAGAAGTACAGGAGTAAAGTCGGTAGTATCAACCTGATAGGTTACGTTGCTTGATACAACGTTTAATCCTAGTGTTTCAGCAGCTTCAACACCACCATCGCGTTGGCTTAATGGGTCAGATTCATTCGCTGCAACAAACGCGATGTTTTTGATGCCTTTTGTTTCCATAAGGTATTTATAAATAGCAGGGCCTGACTGATAGTTAGCGACCATACCCAATACTGCGTTGGAAGCCGGAGCAGTATATAAAGATTTAGGGAAAGCGTATGGGAAGTACATGATTCCTTTTTGCTCTGCAACAGGGCGTACCGCCGCTGCACCATCATCAACGTTAGGGCCTACTACATAGTGAACGCCTTCCTGAGCCATTTTTTCCATGCCGGCTACAGCACGCTTCGGATCTTTCTGATCATCGAAAGCAACGATATCAATATCATATGTTGTGCCGCCGATAGTCACGCCACCCATTTCATTAATCCAGTCAGCACGTGTTTCCATAGAACGCTGATTTGAAATTCCCCAAGCCGCAGCTGGCCCAGAAGTTACACCAACAAAACCGATTTTAAGGGTTGGATTTGCAGCAAACGCCGAACCAGAAAGGGCAACACTGACCATACTGGCTAGCAGACCAGCTTTAAGAAAGCGATTTGTTTTCATCTGTAAAACTCCGTTTAGTCTTTTCTTACTGTTTAGCCAGTCTCCGACTGGCGGCTAGGTGTATATAATTCACAGGGTATTTTTGTCCACAATTAAAATTTAACTTGTATACAATCCTGTTGACTTTATCTATGCATTGACTGTGCCATTTATTGGGGTTGGATATGTAAAACCATTAATTTATTTTAAATCAATGAATTAAAATCTAATCTATATTCATTTTAATATGGAGTTACGATAAAACCGTATAAACCATTGTATGCAATGCACTCTTAGTTGGCATGGTGAACTAAAATGGGTCATCGTATATAAAATATTAGTGGTAACGTTTACACTAATTGGGTTTGATCACATAATTAGGCGTGCAAAGCTTGGTAGAATTGGATTATCCAATACCGGTAAGCGATAGCTGATAGCGACAACAGAGGGTTAGAGATGAAAATATTAGTAACGGGTGGTATGGGCTATATCGGTAGTCATACCTGTGTGCAAATGCTGCAAGCGGGTATTGAACCCGTTATTGTCGATAACTTATGCAACAGTAATTCTGAAGTGCTGCAGCGAATAAAAGCACTGACTGGTGTATGCCCGGCTTTTTATCACGGCGATATTCGTGATGCGGAATTTTTAGATCAGGTATTTGCAGAACATCAAATCGATAGTGTAATTCATTTTGCCGGATTAAAGGCGGTCGGTGAGTCGGTACAAAAGCCGCTGGAATATTATGATAACAACGTCAATGGTTCTTTAGTCCTGGTTAATGCGATGCGTAAAGCCGGAGTAAAAAGCATCGTGTTCAGTTCATCGGCGACCGTGTATGGCGATCCTGAAGTTGTGCCAATTACCGAAGATTCTCCGATAGGGGCGACAACCAACCCATATGGGCGCAGCAAATATATGGTCGATCAGTGCCTGAGTGATTTCTTTCACGCGCAACCCGACTGGAGCATCACGTTACTGAGATACTTCAATCCGGTCGGCGCCCATCCATCTGGCACAATGGGTGAAGACCCACAGGGTATCCCCAACAATCTGATGCCGTTTATTGCTCAGGTCGCCGTAGGGCGGCGTGATGCATTATCGGTGTTTGGAAACGATTACCCGACACCGGATGGTACCGGAGTGCGCGACTATATTCATGTCATGGATCTGGCGGATGGGCATATTGCCGCATTAAACCGGGTTGGCCGGAAAGCCGGGCTGCATATATATAATCTGGGAACCGGGCAGGGAACCAGCGTACTGGAAATGGTTAACGCTTTCAGTGATGCCTGCGGTCACCAAATTGCTTATTCCATCTCTCCACGGCGTGCCGGAGACATTGCCGAATGCTGGGCCAGTACAGAAAAAGCAGAACAAGATTTAGACTGGAAAGCCACCCGAAACATTGCCGATATGACCACAGATACTTGGCGCTGGCAATCAGCCAACCCGCATGGTTATTACTAATTTAATCTGATATCGAGAACTGTATGTCAACCAACAAATTTAACCCAGTGGATCATCCACATCGCCGTTATAACCCGTTAACAGGCCAATGGATTCTGGTCTCT
This sequence comes from uncultured Vibrio sp., assembly GCA_963666615.1. GTDB lineage: Bacteria > Pseudomonadota > Gammaproteobacteria > Enterobacterales > Vibrionaceae > Vibrio. The sequence continues at coordinate 1,109,300 of OY762907.1, read as the reverse complement.
CCACACCGGGCAAAACGCCCATGGAGTGGTCAGGATGAAAAGCCTTCTACCGCAGTGTTACCAAGTCATGATAAAAAATGTTTCCTCTGTGCTGGCAACACCCGAATTTCCGGTGATGTAAACCCGGACTATAAAGGAACTTATGTATTCAGCAATGATTTTGCTGCACTAATGGCCGATTCTCCGGAAGCTCCGCAATCAGATAATCCATTGTTTAAAACTATGGGTGTACGTGGCCTGAGCCGAGTTATTTGTTTTTCTCCTGATCACAGCAAAACCTTACCTGAACTTCCAGTTGAAAAGATTCGCGGTGTAATTGATACCTGGAATGAACAAATTGAAGAACTGGGTAAGGAATATGTCTGGGTTCAGGCTTTTGAGAACAAAGGTGAGACGATGGGGTGCTCTCAGCCTCACCCTCATGGGCAAATCTGGGCAAACAGTTTTCTGCCCAATGAAATCGAACGTAAAGACAAGTTGCTAAAAGAGTATTACCTGCAATATGGTTCCAACCTGCTGGTCGATTATGTTGAGCAAGAGCTGCAAGCTGGCGAACGTATTGTGGTCGAGACCAAACACTGGCTTGCGGTTATTCCTTATTGGGCGGCATGGCCATTTGAAACCATGCTATTACCTAAAGCGCATATTCGTCGCATGAATGATCTGACTGATGAGCAGCGTAATGACTTAGCTTTGGCGATTAAAAAGCTCACCAGCCGCTACGACAACCTATTTGAATGTTCCTTCCCTTACTCAATGGGTTGGCACTATGCACCATTTTTCGAGCAGGGAACTGAAATCGAACACTGGCAACTTCACGCTCTGTTCTACCCACCATTGTTACGTAGCGCAGCTGTGCGTAAATTTATGGTTGGCTACGAAATGCTGGCAGAAGCACAGCGTGATCTGACGGCAGAACAAGCCGCAGCAAGATTGCGTGACTTGAGTGATGTGCATTATAAAGAACAGATATAGGGTTATTTAGTCTTCTTCTCTCTATTCCCAAAAGACATCAACAAACCGATTTGTTGATGTCATATATTTTCAATAAGTTATAGACGTCAATCATTAAATTTCTAAATATTGTGTTATTCTTAGCTATGAGACGCGCCAGTGTTTCAATGTAGTGAATTGGAATAGGACGATAATAGATGACGGGCGACCATATAGATATTTTTCCCTGGTATGACAGTTTTAATATCGGGGTAGAGGAAATTGATGAGCAGCACAAGAAGTTGGTTCAGTTGCTTAATCAGGTTGCTGGTTTTATTTCATTTCAGGATGAAAACCTCGATTTAGATACGCTGATCGCCGAGCTGGTCGATTATGCAATTTATCATTTCAGTACAGAAGAGACCTATTGGGTTTCGACCATTACCAATTCCCCCTCTACTGAAAGGCATCATGCCAGCCATCAGCTTTTTATCGACCGTATTGCTGAATTTAAGCAAGAAGCAAACACTCTATCGGAAGAACAGTGGCTGGATGAATTACTGTCATTTTTAGCTGGTTGGTTGGCCTCGCATATTCTGGAAAGTGATAAATATATGGCGCTGTTATCGCGAGCCGTTCAGTCCGGTTTGCCGATGGACGAAGCACTCAAAAGCGCTGAAGACCAGATGCGTGCTAATGGAAGAAGCGCAATCAATGTTATTCTTGATGCTTACAAAAGTTTATCGGCAAATGCAATTCGTCTGATGCGTGAAATTAAAGCCAAGAATCAAGCGTTAGAAATGCATCTGGAGAGCGAAAAGCAACTTAATGCAATTATGGATTATGCCTTAATCGGTCACTGGACATTAAATTATGAAGACAAAAAGATCGAATGGTCACCACAAATGTACCACCTATTTGGTGTTACTGAAGATACGATTCCTGGTCTCGATTCCATCTTTTTCGTAATGAATAACGACTTTCATGATGCATTTTTGCGCTCAGTTCAGAACAGTTTTGATACGGGTGAAGAGCATCGCATGTTATGTCCGATAAAACGGCAAAACGATGGCGCAGAGCGCTGGATAGAGTGTCGTGGTCAGGTGATATATGCGGAAGATGGAACGCCGGAAAAAATGTCAGGTTTCGTTCAGGATGTGACTGACCGTAAACAGGATGAAGAGCAGATCACCCAACTGGCTTACTATGATCCGCTAACACAGCTTCCTAACCGCCGCTTGTTGCTTGACCGTCTGAACCAAGCCATTGCGACGACCCGACGCAATCAGACCTACAATGCCTTGTTATGTATGGATATCGATGATTTTAAAACCATTAATGATAGCCATGGACACGAATTCGGAGATGAACTGCTTAAACAGGTCGCACAACGTATTCAGTCTTGTTTACATCAGGGTGATACAGTGTCACGTATTGGTGGTGATGAATTTGTTATTATCTTGTCTAATTTCAGCGGCAATGAAATGGAAGTGGCAAGTAAGACTGAATCGGTTGCCGATAAAATCGCTAAAGCGCTTGGCCTGCCATTCCTCATTTCAAATAGCAAATGTAATGTCAGTGCCAGTATTGGTATGGTGCTATTTAATGACCAAAAAAACCGAGCCATTGAACTTATGAAACAGGCTGATATTGCGATGTATCAGGCTAAACAGGCCGGAAAAAATACTGCGTGTTTCTACGATCCGCAGATGCAGCAGGTGATTAAACAGCGCGTCATTCTGGAGAACGAATTACGCCAGGCGATAAAAACCCAGCAGTTTGAACTTTTCTATCAACCACAGGTGAATCACCTTGGAAAAATAGTCGGCTCTGAAGCGTTAATCCGTTGGATTCATCCTGAAGGCGGGATGATTAGCCCGGACAGTTTTATTCCACTGGCGGAAGAAACTGGCCTAATCATCCCTATTGGTGATTGGGTATTGCAAACGTCCTGTCAGCAGCTAAGCCTCTGGCAACAGAATGCTGAAACACAGGAGCTGACTCTGGCGGTTAACGTCAGTTACGTTCAGTTCCGCCAGGCAGATTTTGTTGAGAAAATCCGCCAGCTAATCGAACAATTTCCATTGGTGAAGGGCAAGCTAAAGCTCGAATTGACCGAGTCTCTTTTTGTTGATGATATCGAAACCGCGATTTCCCGAATGAGTGAACTTAATTGCTTGGGCATTCAATTTTCTATCGATGATTTCGGCACTGGTTACTCGTCATTGCAATATATTAAGCGGATGCCGCTTAGTCAGCTAAAGATTGACCGTTCATTTATCTCCGGACTGGAAACCGATGCCAATGATCAGTCCATTGTAAAAATGATTGTTGTTATGGCGCAGGAACTGGGAATGAATGTGATCGCTGAGGGGGTTGAAACGGTTGAACAACGTGATCACCTGATCGAGTTAGGCTGCCACAATTATCAGGGCTATTTATTTAGTAAACCATTGCCAATTGTTGCCTTGTCTCAATTACTGACCCAGCAACCTTTAGGTTCAGCCCAGGATACAACTGTGTAATTCATGCGAAACACGCTAATTAGTCGTAAAGGGAGATTGCTCGGTATGGAAGATTAGCGATACCATACCGCAACAAAATTCGCCTTTGCCATAAACAGTTTTTTATGGCTGAGATTAAGCGAGTCTCCATCAAGGAATAATTTATGTCATTTGGCGTCGACTATACAATTAGCTCAAAACAAAGCAGTAACCTGTTTAATCGTGGACTGCTTTTTTTCTCCCTAGCAGGCATTGCCTTTTTCTGCTTTCTTTTTTTCGCGTTCAGCAGCGATGCAAAATCACTCTACGATACAAAAAGGCTGTTTGTTGTATTGGTGACGGGGCTGTCAACAGTAGGTGTTTTGTTTTCAGCACAGTATCGGGAGAGGGTGATTGAGCAGATATTTTCACTCTCACGTCCAGTAAAATATCTACTATCGGTCATTGGCTTAAGCGCCATATTTGCCAACGCCACAGGTTGGTACTTTTTACGCGCACAAACCGACTTTTTCTATTTTATTGGATTGGCTATTTTAACCTTTAATCTGGCGTTAGTGGTACCTAAATATCGTAGCGCCAGTTACGCCTTTTATGCGTTATTTGTTGTATTTTCATTCGTTTCAGTGGCTATGGGACATCTAGGTTCAGTATTTATACTGGATACACAACCTACCGTTTTTAGCATTGTTAATTTTACTAATCCACGAATGCTGAACCAGCTAATGATCTGGACCTTGATACCAACACTTTATATGGCGATTATTGCCCGTCGCCATGTAAAGCGTGGTTGGATGGCAATGATTCCACTGTCGCTTAATTTTGCGATTATGTTTGCCTCAGATGCCCGTGGTTTTGCCATTTCCGCTATCGGTTCAGTGGTCATTTGGGCGAGTGTCGATCCTTATCTTCGCCGAGACATTATCCGTAAAACCGTACAAGCGTTGATTGCGGGTTATTTAATCAAATTTGTGTTCCTATCTCCGCTGCCAGCTTATATCGTGCTTGGTGAACTAGCTGATATATTGGAAGTGCGGGCTGACTCATCCGGAAGAATCGCACTGTGGAAAGAAGCGATTAGTATGATTACTGTTTTTGGTCATGGTGGAGATACTTTTGTATGTAATTCCACTGCTCATGCACGACCACACAATTCGGTGCTGTTGATGGCTGTTAGCTGGGGAGTAATTGCAGCGTTAAGCTATATAGGACTCATGTTGTACGGATTTACTTCTATACTCAAAGAGAAAAATCGAAAAGTAATGGTAGCCGGAATCACCATGTTGTCCGGTTTCGCCTATAGCTTGGTCTCTGGTGTTCTCGATTCACCACTCAGTCAGTTAGGTGCCGTATTAGCAATCGCTTTGTTCTGGGGAGAAATTTACCGCCGTAAGCGTTATACGCTAAAAACTTCAGGGGCAAATAGGCTCGCTGTACGCAGCGCACACGGACTTTTGATGTTAAGTGCGCTGCTCTTTATTGGATTAGTAGGTTATAAAGTTTACCTACGGATCGAGAACAATGCCTATCGGCATATTGAACAACCGACGTATAATCCACAATTCTGGCTGGGGCAGAACTGTATGGACGCTGCCCGTAAAATTGGCATGAAGGATCGTTGATCACGCCTCGTCTACCATTTTAAGAATGTCTTTATATTCATCAAAGGTATGATTCTGACATTCTTGAATTACCTGGTTGATTTCCTCCTTATGTAGTTTGATCTCATTAAACATATCACAGGACAGCGAAGCGGCGATTTTGTTCTCAATAATATCAAAAGCGGTATCGATCGAGAGGCTTTCGCGGTATGGCCGTTCCTCCATTAAAGCGGAAATAATGTCGGAAAAGGCGAGAATTTTTACCCCCTGGTCCAGGCTTGCGCCCTCAAGGGAGAAAGGATAGCCACTGCCATTGGCTTTTTCATGGTGCCTTTCCGACCAGGTGACGATTTCCGCAAACCATTCAGAGCTATTGAGCTCGTTTAAGATCTGGCCGGTATAATAGGCATGTAATTTCATCAGATTAAATTCATCGTCAGTCAGAGGGCCCTTTTTCTCAATAATTCCCGGGTCGATACCAATCTTGCCGATGTCATGCAGATAACCTGCGACCATCAACTTTTTACATTGTTCATCATCAAAGCCGAAATAACTGCCGAGTAAGTTGGCCAAATGCGCCACCGTATAAGAGTGTGATGCGGTAAAGCGGCTGCGGAAATCGATAATGCGCGACAGAGTTAGAGCGAAGTCGATAATGTTATCAATGGTTAGTTCAAAATCTATAGAGAAGTTGAATTTTCTGAATAGTTGCTCAATCGTTAAATTATTAATGTCGATCCAGAAAATATCCGACTTGGCAGCTTGTTCAAATGCGGCAAAAACCTCCGGATGGAAAACGGTTCCGACTTTCTCGCGGATTCTTTCTGTGACCTTAATTTTCTGATTGAGAATAAACTCATCAGGCGAAATCAAAATATCAACCCGGTCGGCAAGGTGAATGATGTGGCTTTGAAACAGAACCTCATCAACTGGCATGGACTGCGAATGCTGATAATTAATGTGGTGATGCTTAATAATCTGCGCAATGTCGACAAAAGCATCAAAGGTGGAAAGCATCCGAAAACCCATCGTACAATGTGGTTGTGGATTAGTTACATCTTCCTGAATCAGCATATCTCGTTCCTGAACGGATAATGCGCCAATATCGTGCAGTGCAGCCGCAACCACCAGTTCAAACAGTTCTTCGTCGGCCAGATTCATTTGCCTACCGATATGATAAGAGATCACAGCGACTCTACGGTGGTGTGATTTAAGCAGATAGTTAAAGCTGTCTATCGCTTTGATCATTGGAATTGCCAATTCCTTTAGAGATAATTTTTGCATTACTGCCTCGCTTACAAACTGTGATTCTCTATTCATAATTATAAAAAATAGATATTTTACTCGTCTTAATTATGAGCCGATGTGACAAGTAAAGTATGGTCAATGATTCAAATTCTGTCGAAACCAGATTGGACTAAATACTCAAATGTGAGAGGTAATTGTCAAAAAATTCTATCGATTGTTAGCAAATTGTTTATGTGGCAAGTAGCCTAATAAAAAAGTGTGATCAAACCCAAAAGTTCACTTGCAATCGGTATGGGTTTGGAGGAATATCCAGCAACAAAAATTTTAATATTCCCCTTTTTCTTTCCCAATTTAATTCGAGCACTATGAGTAACTTTAATCTAAATACTATAGGGAATTTTGATTCCTTATTACCGCCAGAAATGGCAGAAAAGGCTGCTGAAGCCGGCGTTGGCAAAGCAACCAAAGACCCGCTTAAATCCTTATTGTTAGCAATAACTGCAGGGGTACATATCGGTATCGCTTTTGTCTTTTATACCACCATTACTACAGGTGCGGGTGATATGGCTTGGGGCATGAGCCGTTTTATCGGTGGTCTGGCATTCAGCCTCGGTTTAATCCTTGTAGTTGTAACGGGTGGTGAACTGTTTACCAGTTCGGTATTGACCGTTGTTGCCCGGGCAAGCGGAAAAATTAGCTGGAAAAGCCTGTGGATCAACTGGCTGGTTGTATACATTGGTAACTTTATCGGCGCGATGTTACTGGTCGGCATTATGTTGGTGTCCAAGCAGTATTTGTTCGATCATGGTGAGGTCGGATTAAATACTATGCATATCGCACAACATAAATTACACCACGACTTTTCAGCCGCTATCGCGCTGGGTATCATGTGTAACGTACTAGTGTGTATTGCCGTATGGATGACCTTTAGTGGTCGTAGCCTGACCGATAAAGTGTTGATCATGATTCTTCCGGTGGCGATGTTCGTTTCCGCTGGCTTTGAACACTGTATTGCTAATATGTATATGGTTCCGATGGGTATTGCGATCAAAAATTTCGCTACTCCAGAATTCTGGGAGATGACTGGAACTACAGCAGCGCAGTTTGCAGATCTTAACGTGGCAACTTTTGTATTCAATAATCTGATCCCGGTAACCATCGGTAATATCATCGGTGGTGGCCTGTTTGTAGGTTTGGGCTACTGGCTTATTTATCTACGTCATAAGTAATGGTTAATCGCATTACCCGATAATGAGAAACGCCCTTTGCCTTAAAAGTAAAGGGCGTTATTAATTGGGGCTATGCCATTTTTCATTCAGCTCTTTTTGTTCTTTCAGCAATAAAATCGCCTCTTCAGCAGGTTTGGGTTTACTAAAGAGGTAGCCCTGAATCAGAACATCACTATTTTTCGGCAGGTAATTCAACTGTTCCTGCTCTTCAATGCCTTCCATAATGACTCTTAAATTAAGCGCGTGCGCCATCGTGATAATGGCAGAAAGAATGGTGCTGTTGTTGCCTTCATGTAATCCGTTGATAAACGACCGGTCAATTTTTAAGATATCTATCGGTAGCGTCCGTAAGTAACCGAGCGACGAGTAGCCAGTACCAAAGTCGTCTAAAGCGACTTTGATACCCATTTCGCGCAGCCGTTTCAGGTTATTCATCACTCTGGAATCGGCTTTAATCACCGATGATTCCGTGAGTTCGACATACAGGCTGTCATAAGGGATATCGTAATGCCTGATTGCTGCCTCAATTTCTTTAACAATATCAATATCGTTTACCTGAAGTGCTGAGAGGTTTATCCCCACTTTCACCTGTTTATATCCGGCGTAACGCCAATCCCGAATCTGGGCACAGACAGTGTCAATCACCCAACTGCCAATACGATTAATTGACCCATTTTCTTCTGCAATCGGGATAAATTTATCCGGAGGTACTTGACCTAATTCTTCATCATTCCACCGGATTAAGGCTTCGTAAGAACAAATTTTCAGATCAACGCTATCGACTACCGCCTGATAATACATCTCAAACTGACCTCGTTCGGTTGCTCTATACAAACGCTGTTCTACTTTTGCACGCTCTTTGGTCTGCTTGCTGATAGTGGGGGAGAAATAGCAGTAACGATTTTTACCGTTCTGTTTGGCCTGATACATTGCTTGGTCAGCACAGGTAATCAGCTCATCTGCCGAATGGGTATCATTGCCCCAAATGGCGATGCCGATACTACCGGTAATATAAATAGTTTCATTTTCTACAGTAATCGGGTGTTTGATAGCATCAATCATGCGTTGTGCAACAATACTTGCTTGATAAGGAGCTTTGAGGTGAGGCAGCAAGATAGTAAATTCGTCACCGCCCAGGCGGGAAAAATTTTCTTCATTACTCTGGCAACCTGCTAGTTCATTGTCGTTTTCTACCCGGGTCATCATATATTCATCAACTCGGGTGGCCATATCATCGCTTCTCAGTAACTCACGTAAAATTTTGGCAATCGACTGGAGCAGGGTATCACCAATGGCCTGCCCCATATTGTCATTCACAAATTTGAAATTATCCAGATCGAGATAAAGCAGAGCCAGCATCTCATCATGACACTCTGCATAGTTGATTGCGCGCAGTAAGTTTCGCTGGAACAAGGTACGATTGGGTAACCCGGTCAGTGAGTCGATATACGCAAGATTGCGGATACGCTGATTCGAACGATATAGCTCATTATTTACGTGGTTAAAAGAATCGACGAGTTTATTTAGTTCGTCGCTATTACTGGGAGGAATATTGTCTACATTGCCAGTCTGCCGCAGTTGGGTAAGTGCGAGGTTGACCGATTCGATAGGCTGCAACAGGTAATGATGAAGCAAACGAATCATTAACGGAATTGCGATGATTAGAATAAGTACCGCTACCGCGAGAATAAAGCTGTTAATGCTCAACGATGATGAAAGCAATATTCCTTCCGGGATATAAACATGAAAAGCAAGCCCGTTAAGCAGATCGATTGCGTAGTGCTGGGCGCTATGTTGTTCAATTCTAATGCTACTCCATTGATTAATCGGCAGTGTATTTAGTTGGGCAAGTGTGCTTTCCACACTGGAAATAGCATTGCTTGAGGAGTGTAATAAATAGATATTATCCGCATCGGCCACTAGGGTGGTTGCTTTATCCCAGGGCGCCGGGATGTCGCGAAACAGCAATTCATTCAATTCGAGCACCGCGGTAAGATAGCCTCGAATTACTGGTTGAGTGGTAAAGGTACCGCGCATTCGATCACGAAAGACCACAGGCACTGAAACATAAAGGCTGGGTTGCTTGGTATCCGGATTGCTGCCAACATAATAGTAAAAGCTGGTGTTATTGTTGGCCATTGATTTAAAGAAAGCCGATTGAGACTCATCTTCGGTAAAATTAATCGCATTACGATTAGATATCCGTAACTCTTCATAGCCGCTATTGAGTAGCAGACTAATTTCTTTGAGTTTAGGATTTGAGTTCTGAATCGATGCAAATAAAACCAGCAATGGTTTTTGCATCAGCATATAGCGATCCTGTTCATTCTCTGTAAGCAAATATTGCTCAAGCAACTGATTTTTACTTAATGTTTTCAGGCTAACGGTGGCATTAGTGAGCTGCTCATGAAAATGAATGCTCATATTATCGACGTAATACTCTAGCTGAGCATGGCTATTTTCAATGTTGCGGTGCCAGAGTAGATAGTAGGAATAAATACCGACCAAAATAAGTGGCACTGTCACAAATGGGATGATAATGAGGCTAATCCGGCTACTTAATCGCATATTTTCCGCCTCCTACCCATTTACTGCTGATCATATTTCTCCGCCTTAATTGTTGGGCAGGGATTGGGTGAAATTGTTCTGATTTTTCCATGATCTCCAGAGGCGGGAAAATAATCGGATTATCCAGGTAATCAGCGATTACATATTTTTTAGCACCTTCGTTAGGTGTCGCACTATAAGTGTACAGAGCCGCTTGCGCTGCGTTATGTGGATCATTGATAAAGTTGAGGAAAGCATGAGCTAATTGAGGATTCTGCGAGTGAGCTCCGATAGTAAAGTAGTCGACCCAAAGGTTAGTTCCTTCTTTAGGAATCATAAACGCCAGTTGATTGTGCTTGTCATTTTCCATCACCATTAATGCGTCACCACTATAGGCGAGCGTCATCCAGAGATCACCGGAAAGAATTTCCGAATCTTCTTCTACCCCCATATATTGATAAGAACGGACATACGGTTGCTGCAGAGAGAGCAGGTTGTCCACTTCAGCTAGCGCCTGAGCACTACCTTCATTAATCGAATATCCCAGAGCTTTTAGCGCCAGACTAATAATCTCGTTACCATCGGAAACCATACCGATTTTTCCTTGCAGATTTTTAGCAGGCGCAAAAAAATCCATCCAGCTATCAATCGATTGAGTCACTAAATCCTGACGATAGAGAATCCCCGTTGTTCCCCAGAAATAGGGAACAGCGTAGTTTTCGGCCATGGGAAATGCCATTAACCAACGCGCTGATAAATACGATCTATTCGGGATTAATGAGAGTTCAAGGGGCGCAATCCAGCCATGATTGACGTAAGGTTCGAGGTTGATACCGGAAGATAAAATAACGTCGAATCCCTGGGCCTGATTGTCGATCAGAATCTGAGTACGATGTTCATCAGATTCATAATAGATTTCAGAAACCTGGGCATTGAATTGCTGCTCAAACTTTTTGATCAGCTGCGGGTCCAGATATTCTGCCCAGTTGAGAATAATCAGCTTTTGCTTGGCTAGTTTTGAGTGAGAGTCATCTGCCCAGCTATTGATACTGAAAAATAGCAGACAACAAGACGCGATGCAAAGCAGGGGCCATCTTAGAATACTCATAAAACCTAGCCTTTATTATACTTATATATCCAAAGGCTAGCCTATGAGTGTATATTCGCCAAGTAGAATATTTACTCTAAACTAGAGGTTTAAAACAACTTCAATAAGTTAGCTTTATAAATAACATTATTGTCATTAATTGAATCGCCAAGTTGATAAATTACCTGATTTAGTGACTGCATCGCATATCTGGAAACCAGAATGTCTATACTTAACTTTAGCTATTCATTGTCAACTGGTGGTGACTATGGAATCTGAAACCGGTGTGGTCATTCTTGTCTTCGTTGTTCTTTCACTATTGGTCGGCGCGCTGATCAAAACTTTTTCAAATCTGCTTAAGTCACCCTACAGCGTCATATTATTGGTATTGGGATTAACAGTAGGGTTACTCAGCCGCTCTGAAGTCGGTTTAAGTCATGTACCTTTACTCAATGCTTCATTGTTGACTCTGTCTGATGTTGATCCGCATTTAATCCTGATGCTGTTTCTCCCAACACTGATTTTTGAATCGGCTTTTGGTATGGACGCACATCTGTTTAAGCGCATGTTCAGCCAAATAACCATATTAGCGGTTCCCGGATTACTGTTAACCACCGGACTCACCGCGATTCTGGCTTACTATGCATTTCCCTGGAGTTGGTCGTGGACAGTCTGCTTGTTGTTTGGCGCATTGATTTCCGCGACTGATCCAGTGGCTGTTGTCTCATTACTGAAAGAGGTGAGTTCCAGCAAACGCCTGGAAACCCTGTTGGAAGGTGAATCACTACTTAATGACGGAACCGCGATTGTACTATTTACCCTGTTTTATGGCTTGCTGGCATTTTCCGGGCAGACACAAACTAACGTATTTGAAGTAGGCGGTGAGTTTATATTAGTCGTGATTCTGGGCCTGTTGATTGGAGCTGCTGTCGGAGGCTTGGTATTAGGCTGGGTAGGCCGGGTATTCAATCAGCCGGTGGTTGAAATTACCCTGACGATTTCTGCCGCCTACATCGCCTATTTTATTGCCGAACGTCTGTTCCATGTTTCCGGTGTGGTCGCTGTGGTGGCATTAGGCTTGATGCTGGCCAGCTTTGGCCGAACTCGGATTTCACCGGAAGTTGCCGACTTCTTGCACCACTTTTGGCATATGATGGCGCATATCGCCAATACGATTATCTTCGTTCTGGTTGGTATTATCATTGCGACGCGTATCCGCTTAGATGTGGCTGATTGGTGGTGGTCGCTGGTGGTGCTGTATGTTGGTATTCAGGTGGTGCGGGGATTATCGATCTGGTTCTTTATGCCAGTTTTAAAACGTTTTGGCGTGGGGATTAATCGGGCCAAAGGGATTGTACTCGCCTGGGGCGGTTTACGTGGCGCGGTTTCATTGGCTTTGGCTCTGATTATTAATCAGGATACTTCACTTAGTGGTGAACTCGGCGATCAAATATTGTTTTTAACTGCGGGAATTGTGGCATTGACCATTGTGATTAATTCAACTTCCATGACCTGGTTATTGGGCAAAGTGGGGCTGAACCAAATCTCTCCAGCCAAACAGCTAACCATTGATAAAGCCCGTTACTCAATCAAATTACGGATATTATCAGATTTAGATAAGTTACAACGTAATGAGTTATTGCGCCGTGCCAACTGGAAAGCGCTACGTATCCCATTTGAAAACATCAAGCAGCCTAAAGAATGCGATATCACTAGCGATGTTGATGCCAACCTATTACGTGTGGCGTTCTTGCGCCGCCTGCTAGAGACCGAACGCAACTTTTACTGGGCGCAATATAAACATGGATCCTTAACCGGACAGTCTGTAGCACAATTAGTCAATGCGGTTGAGCTGGCCCTTGATGGCGAGCCTAAGCTGTCGCCGCGCGAAGCTCTGTTTAAGTTCTGGAAAACGCCACCCTATATCCACTTTTTTAACCGGATTCCGATTATGAATCACTTTGTCGTTTCATTTTCATTTAACCGATTAGCATTGAGTTACGATACCGCTCGAGGGTTTTATCAGGCGCAGAATGAAGTGATTAAGCATATTCACAACTTGGCACCGAGTGTTCAAGATGCGCAGGAAGCACTGGCTGATATTGAAGCGAACAAACAGCAAACCCGTTCACATATTGAAGGGTTGCGTGAATATTTTCCGGATTTGTCCTACAGCCTGGAAACGCATACCGCTCATCGCTTGGTGCTCAATATGGAACGCAGCCATCTACTTGCGTTAGTTGATGAGGGGGTACTGGATGAAAGCGAAGCGAAAAAAATGGTGAACGAAGTAGAGTTTAAACTCGCAAGCCTGAAGCAGGAACAGCATCATGTCTCTTCCCGCGATATTGCGAAGCAACTCAGAGAAATGGAGTGGACCTCTGGCTTTAAAACAACCAGCTTTATGGCGATGGGTAAAATAGCTCAGCGACAAATCATCAATGAAGATGAATTGATCTATTCGCAGCGTCACCATGCATCAGCAGTGGCATTAGTCGTTCACGGCCGCATTTTGCTGGCAAATTTAGAGAAAGAGCGGGTAGCTGAATCTGGTACACTGATCGGCTGTGAAGCTTTTATCACCGACACTTATCAGTCTAATGCCAAAGCCATCACACCGAGTGAAATCATCTGGTTTGATCTGCACAAACTCAAAGCGATCGCTTCAAAAGATAAGCAGTTGGAGAAAGTATTAGTACAGGCGTTAAATTAGCTTGTTGATAAATTTGGTTTGCCTAATTGCATTATAATAAGTGACAATGTCCGCGATTAGTTCGTGCTACAGCATTTAATTCTGATTCTTATAAATAAACATATTTATTTACCAAATCGTTTCAAATGGTGGTAAAATTACATCAATTCGGTTGTTATCTAGCCATTAGTGCTAGCTGTTAGAACCGTCATACCTCGTTCAATAGATAAAAACAATTTCACGCCCTTATCTTATTTAGCCAACAAATGGTTATAAGGGTTGAGTGTGTGTGTGCATAAAAAGAACGATGTATCTATCTGTAAAAGTTAGCGATTGATTGAGAGAGTTAAAGTTCCCATGAAAAATGAATCTGGTCATAATGGATTGAACCAGCATAAAGCCGCGCAAACGGAAAAGCTGGTTGATGTGGTGCTGATTGGTGGCGGTGTAATGAGCGCAACGCTCGGAACATTACTACAACAGCTTGAGCCGGGCTGGCGTATAGAGATGTTTGAAAAACTCGCCGATGTGGCTCAGGAAAGTTCCAACGGCTGGAATAATGCCGGGACCGGCCATGCAGCCTTAGCCGAATCCAACTACACGCCAATTAAGCAAAATGGTGAAGTGGACATCAGTAAAGCGGTTGATATTTATGAGCAGTTTCAGCTTTCTCGTCAATTTTGGTCGTATCTGGTAGAGCAGGGAATCATTAACGATCCGGGTCGCTTTATTCATTCTGTTCCCCATATGAGTTTTGTCTCAGGCACAGATAATGTCGAATTTTTACGTAAGCGTTATCAGGCACTGAAAAAATCACGTCTTTTTGATGGCATGGTTTATTCTGAAGATGCACAACAGATTAAATCCTGGGCACCATTGGTTATGGAACAGCGCGAATCCAATCAGGCCGTCGCCGCTACGCGTTCGAGATTTGGTACCGATGTAAACTTCGGTGCACTCACTCATCTGATGGTTGATCATCTCCAGAAAAACAAAAACTTCACACTTAATCTTCAGCATGAAGTATGCAGTATTAAGCGCCAGCCAGATGGAAACTGGAAAATTGTAGTTAAAGATCTGGCTAACAATGGCAACAAGCGCACATTACACAGTAAATACGTATTTATCGGTGCGGGTGGCGCGGCGTTGACGCTATTACAAAAATCAGGCATTCGTGAAGCCCGCCGTTATGCCGGTTTTCCAGTCGGAGGCCAATTCCTAGTCACCGACAAACCTGAGATAGTTAAAGCACATCGTGCTAAAGTCTATGGTAAGGCTCCTGTTGGTGCGCCACCTATGTCTGTACCGCACATGGATACTCGCGTAATTGATGGTAAAGAAGTACTACTGTTTGGTCCTTTTGCTAGCTTCTCCAGCAAGTTTCTCAAACAGGGCTCTTTATTTGATCTATTCGGTTCGGTAAATCCATATAATATTTTCCCGATGACGCAGGTAGGTCTGAAAAGTTTCGACTTAATCAAATATCTTGTGGGTCAGTTAATGCAAAGTAATGATGACCGTATGGCAGCATTACGTGAATTTTATCCAACGGCAAAAGATGAAGACTGGTCACTATTGCAAGCAGGGCAACGTGTACAAATTATTAAGTACGCCCCTGGTAAAGGTGGTGAGCTTCATCTTGGATCTGAATTGGTCCATTCTGCTGACTGCACATTAACTGCGCTATTGGGGGCATCTCCAGGTGCTTCCGTTTCTACTGCTGTGATGTTGCAGCTACTCGAATGCTGTTTTGCACAAGAGATCAAATCTCAAAAGTGGCAACAGAAAATCAAGGCAATGGTGCCTTCATATGGCCAGAAGCTGAGTGATAACCCTGAACTGAATCAACAAGTACTCTTAGCGACCGGAAAATCACTGGGATTAGAGCAGGATCTGGTTGAAATTATTTCCAGCAAAGATGACGCTGAACAGCCAGATCAGGAATCCCATTACGCCGCATTAGCTTAAAGCTAAAAAACTTAAGTTTAGCGATTAAAAAAGGGTTCGCGGAATTAATCAGCGAACCCTTTTTTTGTCTCGAACAGTTACTTGCTGGTTACCGCTGAGGTAAGAGATTTATCTACTTTGCTGGCTACCCATGTTTCGTCCTGCTCCGGCAAAACCAGACTCATAATAATCGCAGCAATACCACTGGTCGTCACCGGTGATCCAAATACGCTCTGCATCAGTTTTGGCATTTCTTTAATCATATCCGGAACTAACATTACTCCCAGACCAATACCAAAGGATACGGCCAGAATCATCAGGTTACGACGGTCTAACTCTTCTCGGGCAATGATTTTAATGCCTGCTGCCGCTACCGTACCAAACATCACCAGCGTTGCTCCGCCAATCACAGGTTTTGGAATAGTGGTCAGAATGCCACCTATAATCGGAAACAGTCCTAGTACACATAAGATTAACGCGACAAAATAGCCCACATAGCGACTGGCAATACCGGTTAAGTGAATCACACTGTTATTCTGACTGAACGTGGTATTGGGGAAAGTATTAAATACCGCAGCCAGCATTGAGTTCACACCATCACCTAAAATGCCCGATTTAATTCGGTTAAGGTAATTTGGCCCGGTCACCGGTTGCTTGGTGATCATGCAGTTAGCGGTAATATCCCCGGTAGATTCGATGGCAGTAATAGTATAAATCACTGCGATTGGCACAAAAGCATACCAGTCGAAATCGAAACCAAATTTAAAGGGAACCGGGATGCTCATCAGTGGTTGGTTAAAAGCACTGCCGATGCTGACCAGACCCATCGTCGCAGCCACGATATAACCGACAACCATACCAACCAAAATAGAGGAGAGACGTACCATCAGATTCTTGGATCGGTTCAGCGCAATGATAGTCACTAACACGATTGCGCCAAGCAAGAGATTATGTGGTTGACCAAAGTCTGCGGCTTTCACGCCGCCAGCCAAATCAGTCATCCCGACTTTAATTAATGAAATCCCAATAATGGTTACGACGGTTCCTGTGACGACTGGAGTAATGATGCGGCGCAGTTTACCGATAAACTGGGAAAGGAAAATTTCGATAAATGCACCAACAAAGCAGACACCGAAAATCAGCGCCAGTATCTCTTCCGGGCCACCGCCTTTGGCCTTGGCAATAAAGCCAGCCGCTAGCACTGAACCTAGAAAGGCAAAACTGGTACCCTGAACGCAGATCATACCCGCGCCAATTGGCCCGATACGTCGAGCTTGGATAAAGGTGCCTACACCAGAAACAATTAACGCCATGCTAATTAGGTAGGGGACATGTTCACCTAAACCGAGCACGCCACCGATAATCAGTGTCGGGGTAATGATTCCGACAAAACTGGCTAGTACGTGTTGAAGTCCGGCATAAAGTGCCGGTCCTGCCGCTGGTTTATCATCTAATTCATAGATGAGATCTTGATTGGATGGTTGAGACATAATAGCTTCCTTGCTGATTGTGAATGTAATGTTTTATGGGTGTTACAATTTGGTATTAAAAAATGAGCAATGAGTGTGCCACCTTTATACCTGACCAAACAGTCAGATTAATCAGTGTATTACCTCATCATGTGAATATAGCCCATATAAATAATGGGCTTTTTTAGTGCATTTGCTTCAATTTGGTATCAGTGCGCTGTTGTCAGTAGCTGTTTTAACTGCTGACGTTCTTCATCCGTCATCTGCGTTTTATTCAGAAAAGGCATATCTTTATTGTCAACCGAACGGGCGATAATCCGCGCCTGCCAGCGCTGGATATCCTGCCAGTTATCAAAAATTGCACCGGCCGGCGCTACAGTAAAAATGTCATCACTGGGTGAAGCACTATGGCACTGGCTACAGCGGGTATGGATAATCTCCATCGCCAATTTTTGTTGATTCTCGTGGGTTTGTGATGGTTTCTTCTGCTCAAGCTTATCCATTTGTGTAGCTGCAGATGACTTGAATGGTGCTTTTTCTGCCGGCCAACTCAATGCGATCGCTAGCGCCAACATTGCTGCTGCACCAGAAAGCAAAACCAACGGCTGGTTTTTACCCAAGTGCTTAAGATTAAAATAGTGCCTGATATACGCGCTGATCAACACAATTACCATCCCGACCAACCAACTCTGTGGATGTTGGTAGATCATTGGATAGTGATTACTGATCATCAGAAAAATCACGGGCAACGTGAAATAGTTGTTATGAATAGATCGACGTTTACCTTCCAGTCCCGGAGCCGGGTCAACCGATTCACCCGCGGCAACCTGAGCCACCATTTTCCTTTGGCCGGGAATAATCTTATGGAAGACGTTGTTGACCATAATTGAGCCAATTAACGCCCCCATATGGATAAATGCACCTCGACCGCTAAACAAGTGAGTAAAAGCATAAAAGAACAGACCGGAAAAAATAACCAGACTGGCAGAAAACACCAACGTATTCCGACTTAACCGCGAACGTATTAGCCCTTCGTAAGCGATCACTCCCAATAGAATAATACCGATGCCCAAGCCAATCGCACTTGCCGTGGAAAGAGGCATAATTCTCGGATCAATCAGATAAGCCTGGGCATTAAAGTAATACATCCAGATCATCAAAGCTGAGCCGGTCAGCCAGGTGGTATAAGCTTCCCATTTAAACCAGTGCAGCTTTTCCGGCATCTGCTCTGGGCCAACCTGATATTTGGCCACTTCATAGAAGCCACCACCATGTACCGCCCAAAGATCGCCTTTAATCCCTTTCTTTTTCTTCCATTCGGGCGGTGTTTCCAGGCTGTTGTCCAGCCAGGTAAAATAGAAACTGGCCCCGATCCAGGCGATTCCACAAATCACATGAAACCATTTAATAAATAACGCTAACCATTCATAAAGCTGTGGCCACATAGTTCAATTTCCTTTTGAGTATTTGCTGACTTAAAGGGCAATCAACATCCTGTTAACTGCCGCGATAACTGGAATAGGAGTAAGGCGAAAGTAGTAGAGGAATGTGATAATTTCGTCCTTGAGTTGCATTGAAGTTAACATCGATGAATGGGAAAAATGCCGACCCAAACTGTTTGATACAATAAGGTGCAACCAAAAAGCGTAACGTGTAAGGCTGCTCTTTTAGTTCGATTTGCTCAAACTTAACCCTGCCGTCAGAATTTGTGATAGCACTGGCAAGACTGGATTTATCACCCAACATAAACAGTTCTACAGTTATTCCGGCTGCAGGCTGCCCGGTAGCGGTATCAAGCACATGGCAACTTAATTGATTCATAAATAGGCTCCCATTCTGATATGGCTGATTTTCTGTTGTTCTAATGCTGCCAGTGATAGCTCGTCTTCCCGGCTATGATTAATCCGCTTCTTGAGGATGGTTAACATTTCCTGGGCACTTTTATTGGTTGCGCAAACAATAAAAATAAAGCCGAACTTGTCACGATAGCGATAATTCAGTTCGAGTAACTCTTTTAATACCTCATCCGACGCTTGATTAACCTGCGCTTGTTCTTGCTCACTGAGCGCTTTTCCTTGCGAGTATTTTTCTCTCAGTGAGGTTAAATCACCAATCATAGGATGGCCGGCGAAGGCTTCCAACCAATCCGCTTCTTCGAGAAAGGCAAAAGCCTGTTGTGCTGCCTGTATAAAAGCTTGTGCATTTTCATATGGCATAGCGGCTTTCATTCGTTGCTGCCAGCGTTGACTGGTGCAGATTTTTGCCAGTTGATCACTCTCCAGTTCCAATGGAAAGCCATGACTATTCATGCAGATTCTCCTTATCTTTGTTACTTATCTGCCCCGAGGTTGTTTTACGGGCAGTATTAGCCTGTTGCCATTGTGTCTGTGGTTGAATTGAGCGCGGTGGTTGATGCCCGGCAAAAAGGGGGATCAGTTGCGCTGCGATGGAAACAGCCACCTGCATTGGCAGTTTTCCAGTGATATTAGGATCGCCAATCGGGCAAGTGAGACTGGAGATATTGTCAGGACTGGTCAGTTCTTCACGTAACCTGAATTCAAAACGTTTCTTTTTACCTTGTGAGCCGATCAGTCCAATGTAGGTAAAGCAATCCATCTCCAATGCTTGCTTTACTAATTTATAATCCAGGCTGTGATCCTGAGTCATTACAATCAGGTAGCAATCGGTGGGTAGAGAATCTAGTGCTTCAAGTGGGTCAGAATATAGCAGTGCTTCAACTTGCTGTTGCCTGAAAAATTCAAGCCACTCAGGCCGAGAGTCTATTACTTTTACGTGACAGGGTAGCGATGTCAGAATTAAGCTTAACGCCTGAGCGACATGACCAGCGCCAAAAACAGCGACTACTGGCGTCTGGGTATTAAAATATTCAAACAACACCTGAACTGCGCCGCCACAGCACTGGCCAAGATCAGCACTTAACACATAACGCTCGATGCTGATTTGTGAATGGCGTTGTACCAGAGCAGCGCGAGCGGTAGCGATCACCTGATATTCCAGATTACCTCCGCCAATAGTATCGAACTGGCCCGATTGAGTGATCACCATCTTGGCGCCGCTGGCTCGCGGAACTGAACCTGCGTAGGCTATCACAGTAGCAATCGCATACGCTTGGCCTTGCTGTTCTAACTGCTGGCAAGCATTAAGCCAGTTTAATCCTGGACTGCGTAAAAAAGGCGAATTAGAGATTGCCATCATTGCCCTCCGATTTAGATTGACCTAACCAATGCAACTGCTCCTGACAAGCGTTTAATATTGCTTCCCCGGTCGCTGGCGCGTGCAGCTGTGGCGCGTATCGGTGATTTGATATTGAAGCGATCGCATCATAAATCGCACACCAGACACTGATCGCGTGCATAAACGGCGGTTCACCAACAGCTTTGGATTGGTAGATGCTGAATTCCGGATTAGGCTCGTGGAATAACTCGATATTGAGCTGTTTGGGATGATCGCCTACGGTAGGGATCTTATAGTTCATCGGGCTGTTGCTGAGTAATTTTCCTTGTGCATTCCACATCAGTTCTTCAGTGGTCAACCAACCAACGCCCTGAATAAATCCGCCTTCGATCTGGCCGCGATCAATCGCTGGGTTGAGGCTGGAGCCGACATCGTGCAGAATATCGACACGCTCAAGACTCATTTCTCCTGTTAGTGTGTCAATCGTCACTTCAGAGCAGCTTGCTCCCAATGCAAAATAATAAAAAGGGCGTCCGGATGCTTTTTGCCGATCATAACCGATGCTCGGTGTCTGATAATACCCAGTAGTTGAAAGTGAAATGCGGTTCAAATAAGCCAGTTGCACCAGTTTTTGCCACTCGAGTGGTTTATCCAGACCGATTAATTGTCCGTATTGAATGTCGAGCGAGTGACCTTCATTTAGTTGGTAATGCTCACGCACGAATTCCAATAATCGCTGCTTAATGGTTAATGCTGCGTTGTGCGCCGCCATTCCGTTAAGATCGGCACCCGAAGAGGCGGCTGTCGGCGAAGTATTGGGCACTTTATCTGTGCGGGTCGATGTAACCAGGATTTTATTCAGTTCAATACCTAAAGTTTGTGCAACGATTTGTTGGATCTTGGTATGTAATCCCTGACCCATTTCCGTTCCGCCATGCGAGATTTGTACCGAACCGTCAGTATAAACATGGATCAATGCACCTGCTTGGTTGAGGTGCTTGGCGGTAAAAGAGATACCAAACTTAACCGGCGTCAGGGCTAAACCTTTTTTCAATACCGGATTGGTGTTATTCCATACTGTAACCGCTTTACGACGCACCCGGTAATCGCTGCTCTGTTCTAACTGTTTCAGTAGGGTGAGCATGCT
Source organism: uncultured Vibrio sp. (assembly GCA_963666615.1). GTDB lineage: Bacteria > Pseudomonadota > Gammaproteobacteria > Enterobacterales > Vibrionaceae > Vibrio. The sequence goes on along the minus strand of OY762907.1, from coordinate 1,087,704 downwards.
TTCGTGCTGAACCACTTCCATTCCATACGGAGTAATATTCTGTTCCGCGTGATAGAGATTTTTATAGCGCACGTCCAGCGCATCCTGCTGAATCACAATGGAGAGTTGTTGCAACGCCTTTTCTATCACGATCATGCCCTGCGGCCCGCCAAAACCACGAAACGCCGTATGAGAGACAGTATCAGTTTTAAGGCGATTGCCAATAACGCAGGTTTGACCGAGAAAATAGGCATTATCAGCGTGAAACATAGCCCGGTCGACTATCGCATCAGATAGGTCGGCAGAATGGCCGCATAAACCATTCACATCAATCTGCGCGGCATTAATTTTTCCGTCAGGAGAAGCAGCTAACTGGTAGTGTTGATAGAAAGGATGGCGTTTACCTGTTACTGTCATATCAATGCTGCGTGGCAGGCGTACTTTCACTGCGCGTCCGGTGTATTTAGCACCAAGGGCGGCAAGGCAGGCCCATTGCGCCGCCTGGCTTTCTTTACCACCAAATGCTCCGCCCATGCGTCGGGTATCTACAGTAACCCGGTTAAAATCAATGGCTAATACTTCTGCGACCAGTTTCTGCACTTCAGTTGGGTTTTGTGTTGAAGAGCGGAGGAAAATGCCACCTTCTTCAGTAATTTCCGCCAGACTTACCTGACCTTCCAGATAGAAATGTTCCTGCCCGCCAATATGCATTTCCCCTTGAATGGCAATATCAGCATGTGCAAAGGTCTGTTGATTGATCAAATTACCCATTTGGTGGCGGGGCAAAAGATGTTCGCTGGCTTGCTGGTAACTCATGGTGACATTGTCACTTACTACATAACTAATATCCGCTAACTGCGCTGCTTGCCAGGCCTTTTGGTGACTGGTCGCAATCACCAATACTATCGGCTGGCCGTAGTAACGAATTTCACCATCGATAGCGAGCAGTGGATCGCCTTTGAATATGGTGCCGATATCTTTTTCACCGGGAATTGAGGTAAAGTCCAGTACCGCGATAACACCCTCAGCCTGCTTAATCTGACTAATATCTAACTTGCTGATTTTACCTTTGCCGATAGTTGCTGTGACCACTGCGCCGTGCAAGCAGCCCTGCGGGGTGACATAGTCATCAACAAACTGCGCCTCACCACTGACCTGACGATCGGCACTTTCATGTTTGATCGGCTGACCTACTGGCTGCGTTACGTTCTGGCCAAGAGCTGCTGATTGGATAGAAGTTAATTTACGCATGATGCACCAACCTGGTTGCGACCTGTTGCATCTCATAGTAATAACGTTGCATAAGATTCTGCACCAGGGTAAGACGATATTCGGCGCTGCCTCGTACATCACTTAATGGGTGGAGTACCTGCGGCACCAACGCTTTGGCCTGATCCAATACGCTCTGGCTAAGAGGGTGATTCAGAAAAACCTGTTCTAATTGTTCTAGTCGTACCGATTTGGCCGCTACCCCTCCGGCTGAAATAATGCAATGAGAGATATTTTGTTTATCATCAAACGTCATATTGAGCGCCAATACGACGGTAGCGATGTCATCTTCATAACGTTTACTGATTTTGTAGATAGCGTGTTTTTGGTTTGTTTCTAAATGAGGAATATGAATCGCACTGATCCATTGATCCGGTTTAATTAAGGTTTTGCGGTAATCGACAATATATTCTTCAGGCGAATAGAGAATCCGCTCGCGGCCATTGTCGACTTCAATACGGCCATTCAAGCTAATCAGTAGGGGCGCAATATCACCAATGGGTGAAGCATGGCCAAGGCTGCCACCAATAGTGGCCCGATGGCGAATGGTTAAGCTGCCTAATCGTTCAATCAGCTCATCGGTAGAAGGAAAGAAGTGCTTCATAAACTGATGCATCTGATGCATAGGCGTTGCCGCACCAATGCGCCAGCCGTTATCAATTGCGGTTATTCCCAGCAGATCGTCCACGTTGGATAGGTCGATAAGTTGGTCTAATGATCGGTGTTGTTGTGTCACTTCCAGTGCTAAATCGGTACCTCCGGCGATCAATCTGGCGTTGGGAAATTCAGTTTTTACTTGCATCAGTTCGCTACGGGTGGTTGGTCTGAGATAATTAGGACTGGCTAATGGGGCTACGCTTTGCATCCAGGCTAGAACTCGAGCTTCCTGCGTTGCCAATGGATCATTAATAGGATGCGCAGCGATAATATTGGCGGCTTCTATCAACGGTCCATAGCCGGTACAGCGGCACAAATTTCCAGCCAGATAATCCGTTGGGTGTTCGGGAGCTTGTGCTTGCTTAGAGAGGGCATACAGCGACATCACTATACCAGGAGTACAGAAACCGCATTGAGTGCCATGTTTATCAGCCACCAGTTGTTGTACCGGGTGTAATTGATTACCTTGTTTTAAATATTCAACGGTAATGATTTGCTTACCATGCAATGAATGGATTGGCGTTATGCAGGAATTGATCTGCCGATAACATAACTGATCATTTTCGTCGCAATCAACCATCACCACGGTACAGGCACCGCAGTCACCACTCGCACATCCTTCTTTGGTTCCGCACAGATGTTGTTCTTCACGTAAGTAGTTCAACAACATTGTGTCAGCTTTCGCCTGAGTCACCTTGACGACGTCGGCATTAATCATGAGCTCTAACATAACTTCCCCTGCCAACTAAATGATTGTGTACATATTTAGTATGGTCTGTTTTTTTGTTTTAGGTAGGGAAAGCAAAAAGCTGACCAATTAGACAAATAAAATCAAGCAAAGTTAAATTGATGTTGATGTTATGTTATATAACAATATGTTAGCCGAAAAACTTTTTGGCATACCGGAGCGGTATATACCAGAATAGCAACATGAACGATAGATTGTGGAGCGGAAAGTAATATTATTGCACAGGAATGAAGCAATGATTGGGCTTAAACAGATACATAAATCGTTACTTATCTCAGGAACTGGTCAAATAATATATAAAGACTTGCTCTTACTTTTCTCTGCCTGATTTGCGGATAAAACACATTAAATACCAGGCCAATCGCAATCACTACCACACCAGTTAACTGGTATAAGGTAAAGGCTTCACCGAGAAACAGCATAGCACTTAATAAACCGAATACCGGGACCAGCAAAGACAGTGGCGCAACTAATGCCGTTTCGTAGCGACTCAGCAGATAGCTCCATCCGCCGTAACCAATGATGGTGGCGAAAAGCGACAGATACAGGATAGAAAAAATATTATGCCATTCAATATTCATCAGCGAAGCAACCATGACATCACCGCCTTCCAGCAGATAAGAGGCGAGGGCAAAGGCAAAGAACGGGACAGGAGCGCTCCAGACAATCAGTGACAGAGTCGGAACCGGATAGCGTGTCATAATCACTTTGTTGGTGATATTACCTAGTGCCCAACAACTTGCGGCGGCCAGAATCAGTGTTAGTGTCAGACCAGTAATCGAAGCGCTGTCCTGCGCCTGCGCGGTTGCCAGAAGATAGATGCCAAACGCAGCAATCAACATGGCAGTCAGATTATGCGAGCGTATCCTTTCTTGCAGCAGCAATGCACCAAGTAATACAGTAAAAAAAGCCTGAGCCTGAAGAATTAACGAAGCAAGGCCGGCCGATAACCCTAATTTCAGCGCCCAGAACAGCAAGGCAAACTGGCCAAAACTGATGGTGAGTCCGTAAGCAATAACCCAGCGCAGCGGCAAATTCGGTTGCCTAACAAAAAATAGCGCCGGGAACGCCACGCAGGCAAAACGCAATCCAGCCAGTAGCAGTGGCGGCATTCCCTGCAGGCCGACTTTAATCACCACAAAGTTTACCCCCCAGGCCATGACGATCAGCAGGGCCAGTAATTTGTCGCGTAATGGCATACGGTTACTCTCTCTTTAATGGTTAATAATTATACCAGGGTGGCTTTTAGTACATCACTGATGCGTTTAACCGCTTCAGTTAGTTGTTCAGGCTGAGCATTGGTAAAGTTAAGCCGCATTCCGGCACTGGCGCTGGCAGTATCCGGATAGAATACAGGGCTGGGAACGACAGCCACACCATTGGCAAGCAGGGTCTGAGCCAGAGCAAACGTGTCGCACTGAGGATGAGTTAACCAGATAAACATGCCACCTTCAACCGGTTTCACACTACAGCAAGCGGGCAGATGCTCCTGCAAAGCGGCAAAAAGAACCTGATAGCGGGACTGGTAAAGCGCACGAATTTTTTCCAGATGCTGCTCAAAGTCAGGATGTTCTAGTAACCCGAGCAATACAGCCTGCATCGGTACACTTGAATGAAGATCAGCTCCCTGTTTTACTTTGATTAACGGATTAATAAAGGCGTGCTTGCCGGTAACAACACCCACACGCAGGCCTGGCGAAGCAATCTTAGAAAAAGAACGTAGAACAATAGAGTTCTGCGGACAAAAATCAGAAACCTGAGGAAGCGGATCACCAGCAAAGCGAAGATCTCGATAGGGCGCATCTTCAATCAAAGTTACCTGATATTGTTCGCACAATGCCGCAACTTTCTGACGAGTTTCCAGATTCCAGCATATACCTGTTGGATTATGAAAATCAGGAACTGCGTAAAACATTTTTGGCTGATGCTCGATAAAACATTGTTCTAACAAATTGATATTCGGACCATTATTAGTTTGCGACACTGTAACTATATTAGCCTGAACCAAACCAAAAACCTGCATTGCACCTAAATAACTGGGAGCTTCCATCACTACAGTATCATTAGGATTAATATACGCACGCGCGATTAAATCCAGGCCTTGCTGAGACCCGGTACAGATCACCGCACTATGAGTATCAGGTAACTGAAAACGGTGGCGAAGATGCTGTAATAGTGGCGCATAGCCCGCTGTCGTACCATATTGGAAAACTTCAGGCATTTTGACTAAATTTTCGAATGTTGCCTGCATCAGTTCAATAGGGAAAGTCTGTTCATCCGGCAAACCACCCGCCAGTGAAATAACATTGCTATCGGTCGCAGCCGCAAGAATTTCACGAATGTAAGAAGATTCAATCTGTTGTAACGATTGTGCGATTTCCATTGGTTTGTATCCCATATAAGCCCGAATAAGTTGCTTGCATGGTACAAGTTGTTGCTGAAATATAATTGTCCGTTTATGCTGATAAATATGTCCATTTATGTGATTTTTCAGGGTGAAAGCAGAGAATGAGCCAACAGCATGTTTCACGTATCAACGATGTGATTTATTACATTCATCAGGATATTAGTCGCGATTTGAAAGGTAAGGAGCTGGCCGACGTGGCGGCTTATTCAGAGCAACATTTTCATCGTCTGTTTAAGCAAGTTGTAGGAGAGTCGCTTCACCAGTATATCCGGCGTATTCGCATGGAATATGCAGCTAACCAGCTAATGTTTGATAGCGGAACTTCGATTCTGGAAATCGCCAACAGCTGTGGATTTAACTCGGCTTCATCATTTAATAAAGCTTTTAAAGCGACCTTTTCCATGGCTCCCGGAGAATGGCGACGCCATGATCTGCAGATTTCTGATAAGCCATATTTAAGTGATCCGGAGATAGCCGCCGGATATCAGCGGGTTGCCCAACGGCCATTGACCAAACCCCAAATTATTGAAGTTGAAAAGAGAAACGTCGCGTATGTGCGCCATACTGGCTATAACCGCAGCATTGCGAATGCCTGGCTGATTTTAAAAGCTTGGGCTGCAAGTGAACAGCGAGATGCATCCAATCAGTTTGGGCTTCACCACTCGAATCCAGCCTGGACGGAATTGGAGCAATGTCGCTATGTAGCCTGTATTGAAATTGATCGCCCAGTCAAAATTCGCGGGGTAGTTAATCAGTTGGTTATTCCCGGAGGTTTGCATGCCGTATTTCACTTGGTAGGAATTTATGGGGAACTGTTACCGCAGATCAGCATGGTGTTGGAACAGTGGCTTCCTCAATCAGGGTTTAAGCTGGGTTCAACACCTGCTTATGTTCATTACCAGAAAAACCACTTTCTCAACCAGAATGAGGAATTTGAACTCGATTTTTACCTACCAATCAGTTTTTTCTAGTTCCAAGTAGGTGTCCTTTAAATCCGCGCAAAATTATTCCGTCAAACGATAAACTTTGAGCAAATTGAATGTTTTATTTTCATACTCATAGTGAAAAATACAGCAATTGGGGAAACCCAGTTCGGTCTGTTCAGTCGGATCATGCCAATGAGTTAAGAACTGTTTGCACGCTCCTGAATGAGAAACGGCCAGAACGGTGTGATGGTTGTCCTGCTCCATAATCTCGATACAGGTATTTACCACTCGTTCACGTACCTGCGGACGCGATTCGCCACCAAATTGTAGGTAGTGGGTCTCTCTGGCCTCTGCATCTGGGTGAAGATCTTCACTTTCCCCTTCATAGATACCGAAGTTCATCTCTTTTAACCCTTTAAGACGAGTATAAGGCATACGGTTGCGAGTCACGATTTCTGCCGTATCACAACATCGCTCTGCAGTAGAACAATAAAGATGAGTCAACTCAATATTATCGAAAAACTCGGCCACCTGCTCTGCCTGTTGAATACCTTTTTCCGTCAGTGGAGAATCGCACCAACCCTGAATTTTTCGCCGTACATTAAACAGGGTCTGACCATGGCGCATCAGGTAGAAATTTTTCTTCATATTTATACTCAGTAATTGGCTGTGTTGATTTTAAATCTCCATATACTGTAAATGATTTTGGGCGCAAGAAAAATGGGTGAGGGGAAAACCAGACAGGAAAACGTAAAAGATAAGCGGAACAAAATCGGTAGGCGTTAACTCCACCTACCGATCTATTAAACAGAATCGTACTGAAAAGTGATTATTTGACCAGGTGTTTTTCCGCGATAGCTTTCACTTTTTCCACACGATTGACGTACTTGGCTTCGTTAACCAGATAATCCGTTGTCATCCAGGTATTAACGATTTCCGTTGCAATCGCAGAACCGATGATCTTACCGCCCAGACATAGCACGTTAGTGTTTGAGTGAGAACGGGCCAGACCTGCACAGAACGGGTCTTGGCAAATCGCCGCATACACGCCGTAGATTTTGTTGGCGATCATCGCGCTGCCATAACCAACGCCATCGATAAAAATGCCACGATCCACTTCGCCTTTGCTTACTGCCAGAGAAGCTGGATAGATAAAGTCAGGCAAATCACACGAATCTTCGCTAAAAGGGCCAAAGTCGATCACTTCATGGCCCTGACTTTGTAATAACTCGGTGATTTCTTGTTTCATTTTAAAACCAGCGTGATCACCTGCGACCGCAATTTTCATTATTTTACTCCAATTACATTGTGCTGAAACGATTTAGCACCTGGCGATAGTCTATTCCTTCACAGGTTTTATATCCATAAAAAATTACTAAACTACTCGGCTAACCGCACAGTGTGTTAGGTAGTTCACGTAATCTGCCCAAGTTACAATATCAGCAGAACCGCAGCCTCAGCATTTTGTAAGTGACTTAACGTCATTGTATAAAAAAGCAGGTTATAGTGAATTCTTTATCCTCATTTAGGTTTAACTATGCCAATCAATCAGATAAATAAAATTCAGCAATCCTGGTGGAAAGAAGCCGTCGCTTATCAAATCTATCCACGTAGCTTTATGGATTCAAATGGTGACGGAATTGGTGATATTCAGGGAATTATTAGCAAGCTCGATTATCTGAACGATTTAGGCATCGATTTGATCTGGATTTGCCCAATTTTTAAATCACCCAATGATGATAACGGCTATGACATCAGTGACTATCAGGACATTATGGCTGAATTCGGCACTTTAGCTGATTTTGAACAGTTGTTGGATGAAGTTCACCAAAGGGGAATGAAGCTAATCCTGGATTTGGTGGTTAACCACACCAGCGATGAACATCCGTGGTTTCTTGAGTCACGGGCAAGCGTAGATAACGAAAAACGAGACTGGTATATCTGGCGTGATGGCATAGACAATCACGAGCCTAATAACTGGGAAAGCATTTTTCATGGTTCTGTGTGGGAAAAAGATCCATTAACCGAGCAGTATTTTTTCCATCTGTTTTCCCGTCGCCAACCCGATCTTAATTGGGAAAACGCGGCAATGCGTAAAGCGTTATACACCATGATTCGTTGGTGGCTAGATAAAGGTATCGATGGTTTCCGCCTGGATGCAGTTAGTCATATTAAGAAGAAGCCGGGATTGAAAGATCTGCCGAATCCTAAAAAGTTGGACTACGTTCCGGCCTGGGAGAGCATGATGAATGTTGATGGGGTTCTCGACCATCTGGATGAAATGTGTAAACAGACCTTTAATCGTTACGACATTGTCACCGTCGGCGAAGCCAATGGCGTGAATCCACTTCAGGCGCAGGAGTGGGTTGGGGAAGAACACCAACGGTTAAATATGATTTTCCAGTTTGAAACTACCATGCTGTGGAATGACAACCCAGGCGCTGAGCTGGATTTACCGAAATTAAAAACCACACTAAATAACTGGCAACAAGGATTAAATGGTATTGGCTGGAATGCGCTGTTTGTTGAAAACCATGATGTACCGCGAGTGGTTTCGAAGTGGGGCGACACGAAAGACTACTGGTATCAAAGCGCCACCGCTATCGCAACCATGTACTTTATGATGCAGGGAACACCATTTATCTACCAGGGACAGGAACTGGGCATGACCAACACCCAGTTTAAGTCGATCGACGATTTTGACTGTATACATGCCAAAAACCAGTATCGTCAATTGGAACGAAAAGGGCTTCAAAAAACCGAGATTATCGATACGCTAAGCATCATTGCCCGCGATAACGCCCGAACTCCGATGCAATGGAATAGTGAGTTAAATGGCGGCTTTAGTACAGGCCAGCCATGGCTGGCATTAAATCCGAACTATGTTGCAATCAACGCTGATCATCAGCAATCGGATCCAGGTTCAATACTTAGCTTTTATAAGCAGCTAATTCAATTACGTAAAAGTGATCCGACGTTGATATATGGTAACTGTGATTTGTTGTTAAAAGATGATCCGCAGATTTATGCCTATTCGCGAAAACTGGATAATGAAGAGTTTTTGGTTATCGTTAATATGAGTGATAGTAAGGCGAGCTTAGCCTGGTTTGATGGCCAGTTGCAGGCGGCCACGATGGTATTAAGCAATATCGCACCGCATCAGCGCAGTAATCAGCAGCTACTTCCATTTGAAGCTCGAATTTATCGGCTATAGAGTTACGATATAGCCTTAGCAATAAAAATCCCGGTAGTGGAGAGTACCACTTCCGGGATTAAATTCATTTAATGATCTATGGACAATATTGTTTATCACTCTTCGTAGTAAGCGTTCAGCTCACCACTAATATCAACAACCTTACGGTGGTAATTAAATTTAACCATCTGCATATCTAAAGCCGGCGCAAACCATACCGAGAGGGAACGATCTTTAACGTCCATTTGTTCGATACGAATGGTATCGAACTGTCCATATTTGGTGTTAACTTTCTCTTTACCTTTGACTGCAAAATAATAGTGCTCGACTTTATTTGATGTCTGCATATAGAAATCGAAGCTATTCTCACCAACAAGTAACCCATGCCTAACCTGAAGAAACATTGAGTTTAACTCGGTAATTTTACCTTCATTATTAACGATATTTTTAGTAATACCATCTTTGGTAATTTGTGAATGATGAGAATCATCGCTGATAGAACCAGAGACACTGATATTTTCCAACCCGCTAGTGCGACGCTCAAACGTTTCCGGTTTATACCATTGCTGGTCTTCCTGCCATCTGACTGTTGAATTTTGGTAGCCACCGAGCTTCAAAAACAAAAAGGAGAGATCCGCAGAAAGGCTCAGGTAATACTTATCATCGTTTTTTCTCTGGTCACGCGTAATCTTGCCAATTTTACTGCTGCGAAAATAAACATCATACACAAAACGCTGATGGGTTCTTTCTGCTTGAGGTGCACTACCGACCACACTTTGAGCATAAACCGGTGCCGTGAGCATTAAAGCTGCAGATAAACAAGTGAAAGCAAGTTTTCTAATCATTGAATTCCTAAATAAACAATACATAAACTAGTTATCAGTATGACTGACTTTTATGAAGATAGTTCGATATTCAATGTCATTGTACGTGAATGTTGACTGAAAACTGAAATAAAAAACCGGCTTGATTAGAGCCGGTTAATAATGAAATGGGTGTTTGGTAGCCGAATTAACCCAACATACGTTGGGCTTCAACTTCTTCGTTCAGGACAATTGTCTGTGCACGTTTAAAGAAGTTGAAATCTGTTGCCGTTGCGCTGGTATATGCGCCCATCATACGTCCAACAATTAGATCACCGTTATCCAGTTTTGGCAGCATAATATGCTCTGCAATCACATCGATACTGTCACAGGTCGGGCCGGCAAGCACACTTTGATAGGTTTCTACGCTATCTTTCATCGCAATGATCGGATAATGACCATGGTCAAACATAATACCGCTGAAAGTGCCGTAAATACCGTCATCCAGGTAGTACCAGGTTTCGCCTTCACGCTCAGCTTGCCCCATTACTGAAGCGACGCTGGTTACTGCTTCTGCCACAATAAAACGTCCTGGTTCTGCCAATACCTGCACCGTTTCTGGTAGTGTCGACAGTGCCTGATTGATCGGCTGGCAAAATTCATCAATCGGCATTACATATTCAGTGTAAGTCACCGGGAAACCGCCGCCGATGTCCAGTGTACTTAATGCGGGTAATCCAGCTTCGATGACCTGTTCCATCACCTCACGGCAGGCATTAATCGCATCAACATATTTTTGTGGATTGGTGGTTTGTGAACCAACATGGAATGACAAACCTTTAATATGGATACCCAAATCGCGTGCGCGGGTAATGATTTCCATCGCACCTTGTGCCGAACAACCAAATTTTTTCGATAAGTCAGCGAAAGACTCAGTATTGCGGAAACTCAAACGAACCAGCAGTTCAGCTTGATCACGGTATGCAACAAACTTTTCTAATTCGTTAATGTTGTCTACCACAAACACGGTACAACCATAATCCAGTGCATCTCGAATGTCGCGATCGCGCTTGATAGGGTGAGTGTGGATGGTCTTTTCTGCAGGGACACCACGTGACTGAACCAGTTCAACTTCACCGGTAGTCGCCAAGTCAAAACTTGCACCTTCTGCAAGTAAAGTATCGACCACCGCCGGGTGAGGGAATGGTTTCAGTGCAAAGTGCAGTGTAACATTTGGCAGCGCATTATTCAGAGCACGATATTGACGGCGAACGCTATCGCAATCTACTAATAGCAGCGGCGCACCAAACTGCTCTACGGAAGATTCAATAAGTGAAATTTGCTCAGCGGAAAGCGGAGATGAGTATGCAGAAAAGTCTAAAACCGAGTTTGCCATGGTTGGCCTCCTAAGAACTAGCAAACTTTCCACGGATCTTTATCGTGTTTGATGTGGAAAGTTGAGCGAAAATAAAAGCGCATACACGCCGTCAAAGTCACTCTTGGATAGTTGCTCTATCGCCTTGCCACAAAACAATCTGTGATGTACTCGGATTGGCTATCATCAAGAAGCGGGCTGATAATAAGACCAGTTTTTAAATTGCGCAATAAAAAATTTAGGCATATTTAAAATTATTTGAATTTATGATTAAAATCATAGTGTTAAATTAAGATTAACTTAAGAAAATTAGGCAAAAATCACCGAGAAATACGTTTGTTTCTGCTAACATTAGACAATGCAGAATATCCCACTCTGTATATACCGAAGTAACCTCAAAATGCGTCTTGAGGTCACTTCGGTATATGTAAATCTTTCCCTTAAAAACGCTTTCTTTTTAATCATTGCTGGCTATAATCGCGCCAAATATTTTTGCTGCATTTTGCCCCGTTGGGGCTGGAGAAGTTATGAGTGATTTACTCAGTATTGGTTTGTTAATTGTGGTCAGTGCTCTGTTTGCTATGTCAGAGATCGCCATCGCCGCAGCACGGAAAATTAAGTTACGCGTCATGGCCGATGAAGGCAACGTCAAAGCACAGGCGGTACTCAAACTACAAAATGATCCTGGCGCATTTTTTGCGATGATTCAGATTGCCCTGAATGCCATCGCGATTTTAGGTGGTATCATCGGTGAACAGGCACTCACACCCTACATCGAGGGCGCATTAAGCTTGGTCTACACTGGCCCATTATTGGGTAAAATTAGTTTCTTACTATCATTTTTCTCGGTTACTTCACTGTTTATTCTGTTTGCTGATCTGTTACCTAAACGCGTCGCTATCATTATTCCGGAAGTGATTGCGATGCGGATTATCTCAGTGATGCTGTTTGTCACTAAGGCAATTTCGCCATTGGCTATTTTGTTTAATGTCCTGACCAACCTGATTCTTAAACTGTTTAATCTACCGACTGAACGGGAAGAGGTTGTGACCACCGAAGATATTCTGGCGATGATGGAAGCAGGGGCTAAACACGGAAGTTTGCAGGAACAAGAATATCAGCTTATCGGTAACGTGTTTGAACTTGAAACAAGAACCATTGCTAGCGTCATGACACCGCGCGATCAGATTATCTATATCGACGTAAAGGATTGCAGCGAAGATATCAGCCAGAAGATCATCGACCACCCGCATAATGATTTTCTGGTTTGTGACGGCAGCCTGGATACGATTATTGGTGCCATCGAATCAAAAGAAATTCTGCGCCTGGTGCTGAAAGGGGAATTGGAGCAGATTAAACCAACGTTAATCGATAAAGATATTTTCTATTTGCCAGAAACACTGTCGCTTTCAGAAGCCTTGAATAGCTTTAAAGTTGCGCCTCAACCGTTCGCTGTTATCGTCAATGAATACGCCACGGTCGTTGGTATTGCAACGGTTAAAGATTTGTTAGGCAGCTTTATGGGTGAACTGATTACCCATCAGGAAGATGAGCAAATTGTGCAGCGCGATGCCAACTCCTGGTTAATTGAAGGCCTAACGCCAATTAATGATGTAATGAAGTACCTGGATATTGAAGAGTTTCCGGGGCGTAATCAGTACGAGACTATTGCTGGATTTATTATTTATCAGTTGAAGAGACTGCCTAAACGTACCGATGGCTTTGTTTTTCAGGGCTATAAATTTGAAGTGCTCGATCTTGAAGGCGTTCGGGTCGAACAAGTATTGGTGAGCAAAGTTGACCCGGTAAAAGTGTAACAAAGTGATATCTTGTCGGCTCAATCACTCTATGACACATTGCTGGTAGCTTTTGCTATAGCTTTGCCTCCTGTTGTGCTAAACAGTAGACCTAATGGTTGTATTCTAAGAGAGAACACGTTGTGAGAAACTGGGCTTTTATCATCGTATCTATCGCCTTTACCTTTTATATCCTGATCGATACCGGTAAGTTGGATGATCTGCTGCTTCAATGGAGCGAAAGTCCATTGCCGAATAGTGATGATTTAATACTGTGGATTAGCCAGGGCTTTTATTATCTGGCGATGCTCATCGGTGTTATCTACGTGGTGCGGAAATTCAAAGCGAAACACAACAATCAATAAGGCTCACAGATTAACAATGTGGTGATGCCGCCAAGCAATTTATAACTGGCGGCATTTTTATTTACGCGGCTTGAGTTGAAGTTAGCCTTTTATTATCTTTTGCCAGGCGATAAATGGTAAATAGGTTCATCGCCATTACCGTGACTTCCAACATCATACCACCAATCGAGCCCACCAAAATATTGTTGGTTAACCAGCATCCAGAACCGAGTAGAAAGCCAACTCGCATTGGGATTCCCTTCATCATAAACATGGTATAAGTACCAATGATGGTGCCGAAGATCGACCAAAGTTCCCACCAGTGCTCCGCAAAACTGTAGCCAAGTGACGCTGTCACTGCAATAAAGACAAAAGCGACATATTTAGAACTGGTAAAAATAGAGGTACCGGTCCGTATCGCTGAAAGGGAAGAACTGAGCGCAGAAACGTTAGAACCCAGTAAGAAATAGTGAAGTACATGATTGATATTAAAGATAAACATCACGATCTTTAACCGACGATCATCCTTCTGATAGAAGGTTGACATAGCCAGTGCATAACTGACAAAACCAAGAGCCTGAGCAATCCATATTTCCATACAACAGTGCCAAAAGAGTGATTTAAGTCTCACTATATTAGCACTGTTGCAGAATTAATCTATAATTTTAAAACGTCGTTTCGATTATTTTTATTTAATGAAACAGCACACGGCAAAGCGCTGCTGTTTCATCGATTCATTACCCTAATCTGGGTACTGTTCAAAGCCTAGCTGGCTGGAAATATTGCTACAAGCATCGTGGAGCAATTTGACATAGCGGGGCAGATCTTCATCATTAAAACGAATCGTTGGCAACGAGATAGACAATCCAGCGATTACTGAGCCAAAACGGTCATAAACTGGCGCAGCAATGCAGCGAATACCTGGTTCCTGCTCTTCGTTATCCTGCGCATAGTGATCTTGTCTCACTTGTGCCAGTTCTGCTAATAATTCATCGATATTTTTAATTGTGTTTTCAGTATGTTGGACAAATTCAACATCTTTCAAAGTATGACGTACAAATGATTCATCACGTTCTGCCAGTAAAACCTTGCCAATCGCTGTGCTGTACAGTGGATTGCGTCGACCGATACGGGACTGCATGCAAAGATTGTATTTAGAATCGATCTTATGCACATAGATAATCGCATTTTCATCTAATGTCCCCAGGTGCAAAGCTTCTAGCGTCTGGTCGGAAATAATAGCCATCTCTTTGTTAGCGATAGAGATCAAGTCAACATATTCCAGCGATTTAGATCCCAATTCAAACAGCTTAAGCGTTAGTCCATATTTATCGGCTTCACCTTCCTGAGTGATATAGCCTAACGATTTCATGGTTTGCAGAAAACGGTAAGTGGTTGCTTTTGACATCATCAGTCGTTGTGACAACTCAGAAACCCCGATCTCTTTCTGTTCGCCAAGAGCCTGTAGAATATTAAATACTTTTAAAACCGATGAAACGGCTTCCGGTTGGTTCGCTTTTTCCATGACACCCACTTTTATTGTTCAGTGAATCAAGCTCCGCTTATGGATCTCTTGTTCACTATTTTAAATTAATTATGAGCATTATAACTGCGTGGACGAGTGAAACCAGTATTTTTAAAATTGGTTTTTAAAAATATGAAAACTAACACCCTATTATTGAATTTATGTTGGCAGGTTGTGAGCTTAAGCAAAAAGTCACTATTCTCTGTGAGTAGCCCGCAAAACAGGCTACACTTCTCGTCGAATGACAATATTAGCTAACAACAGAGAACAGCATGACTTCTTTTGCCTCATTAGGTTTAACAGAACCACTTTTAAAAGCACTGGATAAACAGGGATATAAAGAGCCTACTTCCATCCAGAATAAAGCGATCCCTATCGCACTAAAAGGTGAGAACCTAATTGCCGCCGCCCAAACTGGAACCGGTAAAACCGCCAGTTTTGTATTGCCCATTTTACAGCGCCTGGCCGGTAGTGAAACGCAGAAAAAAAAGCGGGTTCGTGCCGTTATTCTGGTTCCGACGCGTGAACTGGCCATTCAGGTTGATAAAGCCATCACCGCTTATGGTGAATTTATTGAACTCAAATCTTGCGCGATTTATGGTGGTGTTGAATATGCCGCGCAGAAACAGGCATTAATCGAAGGACTGGATATTGTCGTTGCGACACCCGGGCGATTGATCGACCTTTATGGGCAGCGATCTGTCTATTTTGAAGAAGTGGAAGTCCTGGTGCTGGATGAAGCGGACCGTATGCTGGATATGGGCTTTATCGAAGATATCAATAAGCTTATCGACTGTATGCCGCGCAATATTCAGAACCTGCTTTTCTCGGCGACCTTGTCTAACCCTGTACGCGATTTGGCGAAAACGGCAATTGACCAGGTACATGAAATAGTATTGGCTAAATATGATGCTTCCAAAGAAAATATCTCGCAGTGGATCACCACCGTTGACAAGGATAGGAAGTCAGCTTTACTCAGCCATCTATTGCTGAATAACGACTGGTCACAGGTTCTGGTATTTATCGAAACCAAGCACGGTGCTGCTAAACTGGTTCAACAATTAGAAAAGCGAGGCATCACAGCAGAAGCCATCCATAGCGGACGCAATCAGGCCGCGCGTACTCGGGTCCTAGAGCAGTTTAAACGGGGCGAAGTCCGTTATTTAATCGCAACTGGCGTTGCAGCGCGTGGTATTGATATCGACGCACTTCCTTGTGTGATTAACTACGACTTGCCTTACCCGGCAGATGAATATATTCATCGCATAGGACGTACCGGACGTGCCGGAAGTGCAGGGCAGGCGATTTCTCTGGTTTCTAAAGATGATTTTAAAAATTTGTGCATGATAGAAAGTCGCTTAGGCAAATTACTGGAACGCCGCGTTATCGAAGGATTTGAGCCACGTAAAGAGGTGCCGATCTCTATCCTTAACTACGTTCCGAAACATAAACGTAGTAAACCGGAAAGCATTTAAGTAAATCGGCAATTGCCGCAGCGCCATTTGATGCAAATCATTTCGCCACGTTGGTGAGTTTTTATAATTAGCGACCGCTAATAAAATGAAAAAGGATTGATTGGAATGAAAATGGTATGCGGCAATTGCCGTCAGTTTGAGCGTGCAAAAGATAAGCCTGTAGATTTATGTGGGGCATGGGGAAATCCAACCACACCAACTAGGGCAGCGTGTGAGTTCTGGATGTTAAAACTGACCAAGGACGATAAGCAGCGAATTGAACAAGCAAAACAACAAGAGTAACGCTGAGAGGCTAAGCCAGGAGCTGCTTAATTTCGACTCGATTACGGCCGGCTTTTTTAGCGTTATACAGCGCTTCATCAGCGAGCTTTAGCACTTCGTTAGCCCGTTTACTTGACTGATGATCACTCACACCAATACTGATGGTGACGTTAACCGTTTCTGTCTTGCCATTTTTGCGCCGCTTTAATGCGCCCAGCTTATCATTTTTTGGCCGGGCATCATCGTTACGTAACACCATCTCATAATTAGCAATATCTTCACGCAATGCATCCAGATACGCCTCAGCCTCTTTGGCGTCTTTGCCCTTAAAAATAATCGTGAACTCTTCTCCACCATAGCGATAGGCTTTCGCTTTGCCTTTCACCGAATCAATGCGACTGGCGACCAGTTTTAATACATCATCACCAGTATCATGCCCGTAAGTGTCATTGAATTTCTTGAAGTGATCGACATCGAGCATTGCGATGGAAAAGCGGCGTCCGAGGTTTTTCATATCAATTTCTAAAGCACGTCGCCCGGGAAGATTGGTCAAGCGATCATTAAACGCCATTTGCTGACCGGCCGTAATCAGATAGAGGATCAGTAATACACCGTTAATTGAAAACAACGTGGAAGATATATGAGGAATATGAAACAGAATAAAGGTAAATGAACTCATCAGGATAGAGGTATAAACAACGGTATCTATAATGCGATTTTTATTCAGCACATAGATTCCTGTAATCCCAATGATAGCCACCAGATAGAGTGTCAACAGAAAAGGCAACCTTGATACAGAAGGAATACTGGCCAGAACACCATTCCAGATGTGGCTGAATCCTCCCTGTGACGAATGATCAACGATTAACACCGACCAAAGACCGAATGCGGCTAGCAGTAACAGATAGATAAAGTAACTACGATTAATCAGTCCACCATTCTTGAACAAATAAGTCAGAATTGAGGCGATCGGCATTAGTAGCGCAAGCAGTGATAGTTCCAGCAATGCGGTTCCGCTGGAAAGCGGAACCTGCAAACGAGTTTGAATAATGTAGTAACTGACCAATTGAGCAGCGGCCAGCATTCCCATACGGCTTTGTTTGAATATATGAGCAATAAATACTGTTACCACCAGAAGAACATAAGGCAAATGCTCGACAACGTCCTGGTTGGCGCTGGTTACTAACAAATTTTTGCTACTGATAACCCACCCGGTCATCACGATGATCAGTGGCAAGCTGAATCGGAACCAAGGAGCGTTAAACAACATTTTAGGCATGATTTACTACTGGCCGCTCGAATTGGGTGGTTAATCAGAATATGGTTACTAAGGATACGATTATTTGAATAATTGCCAAGCTTTTTGACAAAAAATTGGCGTATTTTTTTGACGTAAGTAATTGATTATGCGACTTGGTGCACCAACTCAACGATCAGTAGAAAAAAATTATGTTCATCTGTGTGTGATGAGTATTAGACTTAGTTTAGGACAGCAGGTTAGCCGGAGGAAATATGCAGATTAGTGTAGATGTACACAACTATATGGAAACGTTAGTAGGGCAGGTACTTGCAGTAAATCATTACACTGATAAGTACAATGATGAACAGTTGGCCGATCTTGCATGCCTGGCACTAAGCCAGCTTCGCCCGGTCTATATCCGTTATGACATTGATTTTCTTTCCGCATTACCGGAAGATAAACTCACGATGCTAAAACAGCATGCCACAGACGCGGTGGCAGCGGCAGAATCCATGATCGTCAATGATCGTCGTAAACACCGAGAAAATGATGTGCCAATAGTGGTAAATAGCTACCGTTCCGAAGACCTTGAGCTTGAATGGTATGAGAAACCTATTTTAGGCCATCACCAGTAACAGAATATAAGGAATAAGTTGTGGGGTTTTTATCTCGTTTATTTGGTGGTTCGGGCAAAGAGGCTCCGGTCAAAGATGAATATCAGAATGTTGAACCTGTCGTGTATAAAGGTTTTCTGATTTATGCCAGTGCCATGAAAGAGAACGGCCAGTACCGAGTGGCTGGCAAAATTGAACAACAGGGTGGTGACACGGTTCGGACTCACAGATTTATTCGTTCCGATGTTTTAGTTAGTGAATCAGATGCCAATGAGATCATGGTGTCAAAAGCGAAGTTATTCATTGACCAGATGGGTGAAAAGATTTTCGATTAACCCAATTCTAACTTGATGGAAATCATAGGGAATAAAGCCACATGCCGATATGCTTGTGGCTTTATTTTTAACAGAACATTTTACACAAAGGTCTAAGTAGTATTTAATGACCGACCGACTGGAAACACTCGCAAAGTTGCAGAATTTATAATCAATTCAGGTGTTTTTTTATGCCCCTGGGTTATAAATAATGAAATTTTTGATTTTTATAACAAAATACTTGAAGTTATCGCAGTCGTTATATAAAAACAGAATATCCATAAGGCCAATAGTCAAGGATTTGCTATGCAGATTGGTGTACCTAGAGAAACACTTGCGGGAGAGTCGCGAGTCGCCGCTTCACCGAGTTCGGTTGAGCAGCTGTTAAAACTTGGATTCGAAGTCGTTATTGAATCTAATGCCGGAGAAAAGGCGAGCTTTGAAGATAGTGCTTTCGAAGCTGCCGGGGCGAAAATTGTATCATTATCAGAAGTTTGGTCTTCGGATCTAATTCTGAAAGTTAATGCACCTTCTGATGAAGAGATTGCTCTTATTAAAGAAGGCGCTACGTTAGTGAGTTTCATCTGGCCAGCACAAAATGCTGAACTGATGGAAAAACTATCGAGCAAGAACATTAACGTGTTAGCGATGGACTGTGTGCCACGTATTTCTCGCGCTCAGGCGCTAGATGCGTTGTCATCAATGGCTAACATCGCGGGTTACCGCGCGGTGGTTGAATCTGCCCACGAATTTGGTCGCTTCTTTACTGGCCAAATCACAGCAGCAGGTAAAGTTCCACCAGCGAAAGTATTTGTTGCAGGCGCTGGCGTTGCTGGCCTGGCTGCAATCGGTGCTGCCGGTAGCCTTGGTGCAATCGTTCGTGCATTTGACGTTCGACCTGAAGTAAAAGAACAGGTTCAGTCAATGGGTGCTGAATTCCTTGAAGTTGATTTTAAGGAAGCATCCGGCTCTGGTGACGGCTACGCAAAAGAAATGTCTGATGATTTCAACAAGAAAGCGGCTGAGCTTTATGCTGCTCAAGCTAAAGATGTTGACATCATCATCACTACAGCACTTATCCCAGGACGTCCTGCACCTAAGCTGATTACCAAAGAAATGGTAGACAGCATGAAAGCAGGTAGCGTGATTGTCGACCTGGCTGCTGCGAACGGTGGTAACTGCGAATATACCGTAGCAGATAAAGTCATCACCACAGAGAATGGGGTGAAAATTATCGGTTATACCGATATGGTTGGTCGTCTGCCAACGCAATCTTCTCAGCTTTACTCAACTAACCTGGTTAACCTGCTAAAACTTCTTTGTAAAGAGAAAGATGGCAACATCGATATCAACTTTGAAGATGTTGTATTGCGCGGCGTAACCGTGGTTAAAGCTGGTGAGGTAACCTGGCCGGCTCCGCCAATTCAGGTATCTGCTCAGCCGCAGGCTAAAGCAGCACCGAAAAAGCCAGAACCAAAAGAAGAGAAGCCTGTTTCTCCAGCGAAGAAAATTGCTGGTTTGGTTATCGGTATGGGCGCGTTTGCCTGGATCGCATCTGTTGCTCCAGCAGCATTCCTAAGCCACTTTACCGTTTTCGTACTCGCTTGTGTGGTTGGCTACTACGTGGTTTGGAACGTGACTCACTCACTTCATACACCACTGATGTCAGTAACCAATGCTATCTCGGGTATCATCGTATTGGGTGCGTTACTGCAAATTGGACAAGGAAGTGGCGTTGTCACGTTTCTTTCGTTCATCGCAATATTGATTGCAAGTATCAATATTTTCGGTGGTTTCACTGTTACCAAGCGTATGCTTGAAATGTTCCGTAAGAATTAAGGGAGTCACTAATGTCTGCAGGATTAGTACAAGCAGCTTACATTATTGCTGCTCTATTCTTTATCATGAGTCTGGCTGGCCTGTCTAAGCAGGAATCAGCAAAAGCCGGTAACTACTATGGTATTACTGGTATGACTATCGCGCTGGTTGCGACTATTTTTAGTCACGATACCGCTGGCGTTACCTGGATCATCCTTGCGATGGTTATTGGTGGTGCGATCGGTATGTATTTGGCGAAGAAAGTCGAAATGACCGAAATGCCAGAACTGGTTGCGGTTCTACATAGCTTCGTAGGTATGGCTGCGGTATTAGTTGGTTACAACAGCTATCTTGCCGCTCCGGAAACAGCAACTCATGCTGAACACGTTATTCACATGGTGGAAGTGTTCCTCGGCGTATTCATCGGTGCAGTAACTTTTACCGGTTCTATTGTTGCGTTTGGTAAACTACGTGGTGTGATCAAATCATCGCCACTGAACCTTCCACACAAACATAAATTGAATCTGGCAGCGATTGTTGTATCAACACTGTTAATGATCTACTTCATCAACGTTGACGGCAGCATGTTCGCACTGATCGTGATGACGTTAATTGCGTTCGCGTTCGGTTACCACCTGGTTGCCTCTATCGGTGGTGCAGATATGCCAGTAGTTGTATCGATGCTTAACTCATACTCTGGTTGGGCGGCGGCAGCAGCAGGCTTTATGCTGGCAAACGATCTACTGATTGTGACCGGTGCTCTGGTTGGTTCATCGGGTGCGATTCTTTCTTACATCATGTGTAAAGCAATGAACCGTTCATTTATCAGTGTTATTGCCGGTGGTTTTGGCCAGGAAATCGTAATTTCTGGCGATGAAGAGCAGGGCGAACACCGCGAAGCTTCGGCTGAAGATGTAGCGGATATGCTGAAAAACTCTCGTTCAGTTATCATCACTCCAGGATACGGTATGGCGGTTGCTCAGGCTCAGTACCCTGTATATGAAATGACAGAAAAACTGCGTGCTGCGGGCGTAAACGTGCGTTTCGGTATTCACCCGGTAGCGGGTCGTCTACCTGGTCATATGAACGTCTTGCTTGCTGAAGCAAAAGTACCTTACGATATCGTATTAGAGATGGATGAAATTAACGAAGACTTCTCTGAAACTGATACTGTTCTGGTTATCGGTGCAAACGACACGGTTAACCCGGCGGCGCTTGAAGATCCAAATAGCCCAATCGCTGGCATGCCAGTGCTTGAAGTTTGGAACGCGCAGAACGTTATCGTATTTAAGCGCTCCATGAATACTGGTTATGCCGGCGTGCAAAACCCACTGTTCTTTAAAGAGAATACCTCTATGCTGTTTGGTGACGCAAAAGCCAGCGTTGATGCGATTGTTAAAGCTCTTTAATTAGTTCTTAAAATTAATACTTAAAAGCCAGCGCTGTTATATGCGCTGGCTTTTTTTTACTAATATAAGCATATTATTGACAGCGGCATAACAACGCTATAGATCAATAAGGAATAATGACAGCCTCTAATGTGCTGCTGGTGATGAGAAGTAGAGTTCGCGACTGCATGAAGTTTAAATCATTATTGTTAGTTATCTTATCATCCAATGTTTATGCAGATTCACTACCAGAACGAATCGACGAATTCGTCACGCTCTTTAATTATCAAAAAGCGAGTGTGAATTATGATATCCGTACAATTGAAGCCGACTATCCAACTCGTTTGCTGACACCTGAATCCTTACTGCCGCAAACCGCTAACTATCCGATCAAGGATATTCAGCAATTGTACCAATTAGCCAAGAGTTGTACCGGAGCCATTCCGCTTAGTCCACTAATCACTGAGCCACTGGTGTTTACCCGAGCGATGTGTAATGGAACCAAGCTGACATCTCGCTGGTTTGCACGCAGCTCATTGATTCACCCAGGTGGTGGTACGTATGCGGAACGTTTTGTCAAAGTTTACCCTGAGTTTCGCGAGCAGTTCGCTAAATATATGCATATTCAGGAGCGGACATTAGCCGCCAAGAATACCTTACTTGGCCGACTACAAAGAATGGATGAACCCGCTATAGCCTCGTTACTGAGTGGTGCATCCATGTTTGGTAGCAATGATGAATTCTGGCTGCGTAAAGGCGATAGGTACTATATTTATCCAGAGGTTGAATGGACAGCAAAAGCAGACAGTGCTGGTCTGAACTTTAGCTTTGCCGAACAAACTGCAGCTTGTTTTGTACAGCGTGGCAATCTTTGCTGGGAACTGAAAGATCAATCGGAATTCCTGCGCTACGTAATGATTGCGTTGGTTGTTGCCAACTTATTTTTAATTCTTAGTTGGTTTGTTTATCGCTGGAATTCTAAACGTAAGGAACTCAAGAGTCGTATGCTAGTCTTACAGATACTGACTCACGAGCTGCGGACGCCGATTGCTAGTCTTTCGCTCACGGTAGAGGGCTTCCGCCGGGAATTCGAAGCACTACCCGAGCAACTTTACGATGAGTTTCGCCGTTTATGCGAAGATACCCGGCGCCTACGTCAGTTGGCCGAGGCGAGTAAAGATTACTTACAGTCTGAAGACAAGCCGCTGGCCGTTGACTGGGTTCCTTCGATTAAAGAATGGTTGGAATTTAAAGTCGAAGAAGAGTTTGAACAATCGGTTGAATTTGTTATTAACCATGATGTTGCAGCAAAACTGAACGTATATTGGTTAGGAACCTGTATCGATAATTTATTACGCAATGCGCTTAAATATGGTGTTGCACCCGTAAAATTGGAAGTCATTACCTCAAGCAACTCGGTCACGTTCAAAGTCATTGACCAAGGTGACTTAAACGCTAAAAACTGGCGTGAACTGAGAAAACCATTTGTTAGTAAAAGTGGGTTAGGGCTTGGGTTGACCATTGTTGAATCTATGGTTAGGCGAATGGGCGGGAAGATGTCGCTGATTGGTCCGCCAACAACATTTATTTTGGAGATTCCTTGTGAAACAGACGCTGCTTCTTGTTGAAGACGATAAAAACTTAGCCGATGGCTTATTGGTAAGTTTGGAACAGGCTGGCTATACCGTCCTACATGCTGAACGTATTTCTGAAGTAAAACAGCATTGGGATAAAGCTGATCTGGTTATCTTAGATCGTCAGCTACCAGATGGTGATTCGGTAAGTCATTTACCAGATTGGAAAAAAATTAAGCAGGTTCCGGTTATTCTGTTGACTGCATTAGTGACTGTCAAAGATAAAGTTACCGGGCTGGATTCAGGTGCCAACGATTATCTGACTAAACCATTTGCTGAAGCCGAACTGTTTGCCCGTATTCGAGCTCAACTTCGTTCACCTGATGGCCAGCAGGAAGATAGCCAGGTCGTTACCGCTAATCTAGTGATCGATAAAGCAACTCGTGAAGTGTTTTACAAAGATCAGCAAATCACGTTAACCCGTACTGAATTTGATTTATTGCTATTTTTAGCCAGTAATCTGGGCCGCGTATTTACCCGTGATGAATTGCTTGACCACGTTTGGGGCTACAATCATTTTCCAACTACCAGAACTGTTGACACCCATGTACTGCAGCTACGTCAGAAACTGCCAGGGCTAGAGATAGAAACATTGCGTGGCGTTGGTTATAAGATGAAAGCTTAATTGATGAAACGTGCTGTTTTTACACTAGGCATGCTGATCAGTATGCCTGGTTTTTCATCCAGTAACGACTGGTTCCAGCAAAATACGCCTTTAACTCAGGCACACCAGCACCTACTGAGTGGCAATCTGGGAAATATGTTCGATTCATTGATCGAGCTGTGGCAAGGCAGTAAATCCACTAACGTAAAGAATCATCTGAATGATCTGCTATTACAAGGATTAGAACTGGATTGCGGCAAAGGATTTTCAACCAAGCCACTGCCTGAATGGATAAAGTCGGTCACAATCCGTCGTATTGAGATTCAAAGTCCAGGCCGGGACACATACCAGTTTATCGTTGACGTCGGAAGCACTGCTGAATTGCAAGATGTTTCTATACACCAGTGGGTAGATAAGGTTCCATCGCGTGAAAATTCGATGTCAACCATTAGTAGTGACGGCGTCACTACATATATCCGACGCTACAATTTATCGCATAAACTTGCGGTCGGGTTGTACCGACTTAATGTGACTCAAAATGACGGCACGACCTGGAGCCAGTGGGTTATTTTAGACGATCCTAAATCCAATCATACGGTTCACTGGACATCAAAAGATGAGTGGGTGGTAGAAAAAAGTGCCTTACCCAATTCATTCTGCCCGTTACCAAAACTCAACGTTTCACTGTATAGCTTTGATTCAGGAAAATATGCTGAGATCTGGCACAACGCCTATGAATCCAACTACCCACAAACATTACCGCGTAACATAGTTGAAGCAAATCGGTATATACTTGCCGTTTCAATGAATTATTTACGTTGGCAGGGCCCAATTCTTATTGAGCAATCACAAGTAATCAGTAAAACTTATGACCTTACTAATGATTAATGGCTAAAGGTTGGTGTATTGTAGCCGTTAATAACACTATTATTCATCAAAGGTTTACATGTTATGACTCGACGCCTTAGTTACTTGGCCCTGTTAGTCAGTGCTGCTTCTGGTTCAACCCATGCCGCTTCTTACGCAGTAGAAGCAAGAGGATTTGCAATGGGCGGCGTTGGTGTGGTTTCAGCTAGCTACTTATCCGCACCATTTTACAATCCGGCGTTAACCGCAGTCTATCGGCGCAATGATGACGTTGGGATGCTGCTCCCAGGTTTTGGGCTTGCTTATGAAGATCCAGATGATGCAACCAGCGCGTTTAAATCATTAGCTGACGCAATTGATAATACTGATCCAACCGCAGCTCAACAGGCTTTAGACGACTTAGCGGGTACCGAGATTCGATCTGATTTTGGCCTAGCTGCAGCTGTCGCACTACCTAACCCTTATGTGTCATTAAATGCATTTGCTAAACTCTATACTGAGTCTTATGTTTCACCGACCGTGCCGTCTACCGGGAATACACTCACCGATGCGGATAACACAGAAATTAATATTGTATCTATCGGTGTTGGTGAAGTGGGATTAACCTTGGCCAAATATTCATACTATTTACGTCAGCATATCGCTATCGGTATCTCCCCAAAACTACAAAGGCTTTATACTTATGCTTATGGCTTGAAAGGCAGTGAATTGTCGAGTTTCGATTCTTTTGATATTGGTGATAACCTAACCGGCGAAACCATGTTTAATATGGATTTTGGAAGTGTCTGGTTCTATGGCCCATTTAGGGTAGGGCTCACAGCAATGAACCTATTTTCACGTAACATAACCAGCAAAGAAGCTAACAGCCAAACCTACACCTATCAGGTTAAACCACAATATACTGTCGGTGCGGGTATCGTAGCTGATTATTTTACCTTAAGCGCAGACTACGATTTAACTGAAGAACCGAAGTTCGTTGATTTTGATGACAATACGCAAATGTTTCGCGCTGGTGTTGAATTTGATGTTTTGCATCAGTTAAAAATACGAGCTGGCTACAAAAAGAACATGGCATATGAAGATTCAGAACCCACATACACAGCAGGAATAGGTATTTCACCCTTAGGCGTAAATAATCTGGATCTTTCCGTTAGCTATACCAACCCAACATCAAAAGGCGCGTACATTAATTTCTTAAGTACTTTTTAATTCTGTACCACCAGCACCTATTTCAATTTCTTAAACCTGGTTAATTCCAGGTTTTTTATTGCCTCAGACTACGAATAGTATTGATTATCTGCGATAGAGCGTAAGTGAATGTTCACATACGAAACTTATTGTTTGATGCGAAATTAGTAACCTAAAAAAGGATCTGGGCAAAAATTTATTGCATCAGCGTTATTAATTCAATGAAAATCATATAGTTGTAACAACATCATCCACCAAATAAAGATCCTCGCAAATAAAGCACCATAACTAACTGTATAGTGACAAAAAAATTAAACTGCCCAGCCTAAAACTCAATTTTTCGCAAAACTTTACTAATCAACCATGCACGGAATGGTTTTGGAATAAGCATTACGATTCAAATGAACAGTACTTATAAAAATGCTATAACGTTATAAGACCGGATGTGTTGATATTATTATCCTGATAAGGACTTAAGAAGGCCTTGATAATAATAACTAATTGATTATTAGTCATTATTTTGGATTGGCGTTTAACTTCGCATTAGGTATATTATGTTAAATAAAATATTTATAAGCCTACCTGCTTCTACGCTGATGCTCAGCTTGTTCCATTCTCCTCTTGATTAAACATAATTATTATTTACCATAAAATAGCTAATAACCAATTATCTCATCAAAGATGGATAGCCTGGTTATTAGCTCAATTACTACAAATTACACTGACAACTCATCAACGGCTGCTAATGCTTGGGTACCGTATACCATAGCCGGTCCACCGCCCATAAGAATCGCAACATCGATGGTTTCAATCAACTCCTGACGTGTCGCGCCAGCTTTTAATGCAGCAGCTACGTGAGCTGCGATACAGCCATCACAACGAGCCGCAATCGCAATACCGGTTGCAATTAACTCTTTATGTTTCGCGCTAACATCGCCTTCAACCATGGTAGTTTTTACCAACTGCATGAATGCATTCATAGTTTCAGGACGAGCTTCCATAAAATTACGGCCGTATTGGCGTTGATCCTGATTGATTTCTTTATAACTTTTAGACACAACAAATCTCCTGTAAATGAAATAATAACTTTCTATTCTGGCTGGCAGATAGCGCCTGCTTTGATTGCTTTTAAAGTTCGCACAACCAGCCAGATTAATAGAATGGATAATACAAACAGTAATAGCAGCGATAAGCGACTGAATACTGCACTTTGAGTCAAATGCCCCATCTTAGCCGTAGCAATTGTTAGAGAAGCCACAGGGAACGAATAAGCCCAGGACGAAATGAAAAATGGCAGTCTGATAAAGCGCTTTAGATTCATCGTGAGTAACATGGCTAAAAATAGCGCGATGTAGTACATAATTCGGGCGAAATTATCTATCTCACCGACCAATGCCGTATATGACACGAAACCAACCGATGGTGGAGCCAGTAAAATAAACAGCATCGGAACCAGTTTATCCGGCAGAGGATCGTGGAAAAATAGTCGATAAAACACGATGGTAAGTAAAACTAACCAAAAGATGATACCGATACTAAAGAAAAACCAGCTAAGTTCAGTATATCCCAAGGCCGCACCACTGATTGGCACAATAATGTTCCCCACTACCGGGATAAACCAGCTCGGGTTAGCATGAGCCAACGAATAATGAGTATGGTGAATCCAACTACTCATTACATATAATGTCAGAGTCAACTGAACAACGGCCCCTATTCCCCACAGCGTAAATGAAACCGTTGGGAAGTCGCGCCAAACAACTGATAGCAATAACAAGCTTATTGAAAAAGCGGGAAAGAAATTAATACGAATCGGATGCTTTAATTCATGTTTTACGTCATCTGAATGACGCAAGATCTTTAACGCATAAAAAACTGTAATCGCTAACATAACTAAAGATGTAAACCCAGCCAAAATCAGTGATACATAATTGCCAATGCTTCCACCAGCAGCTTTCCATGCAATAGTTAATCCACTAAGTCCCATAACGATGGCAAAAAAAGAAATCGGAAAATAACGCAAACGCTCATTTTCTTGTTTAGTTGATGATTCCATAACCCTGCACCTACTTACCAATATCCATTCGAATATTCTACATTAGATGACACTAATGTAAAGAATTTAAAAAAACTCACTTTAGAACGTGAGTAAAAACACTTAGAAAGTATAGCATCATATTTGGCATATGCAAACAATATTCATCAATATATTATTTACCGTCTAGCAAAAGATTATCCTCAATAGGAAAATAACGAGTTGCCGCATTAATAAGCGAGTAAGCAGTAAGTTGTGGCACACCATAAACTTCAGTGGTGACGCCGTAACTATCAATTAACCTATTGAGTAATAGATCAAAATCACCATCACCAGAAACCAACACAAGCGTATCAGCCTTCTGACCATATTCAATGGCGTCTAGCGTGATACCGACGTCCCAATCCCCTTTAGCCGTGCCATCAGCACGTTGGATAAATGGTTTGAGTTTCACTTCAAAACCGATAGCACGCAGAATATTCTGAAATTGGCGCTGCTTTTCGTCACCACGGTCGATGGCGTATGCGATCGCCTTAACGACTTCCCGACCCTCCGTTACCTGACGCCAGAACTCGTTGTAATCAAAATTACATTGGTAAGCCTGCTTAGTTGTGTAATAAACGTTTTGCACGTCAACTAACACTACAACCTTTTCAGTCATCTACTTTCCTTTGTTGCAGAATTAAACTCTGCAATTTCATATAAACACTATTGATCGAGCATGATCAACTGCGATCTGCGTAAATTCTTCAACCACCAGCCAGCTTCACGTTATAACCTTTCTTTTCCAAAATGGATTTTAGTTTATCGCGTACATCACCCTGAACCTCAATTGATCCATCTTTAACTGAACCGCCGCAACCACACTGCTTCTTTAATTCTGCCGCCAATAATTTAAGCGGAGCATCATCCAAATCCAGGCCTGTAACAATAGAAACCCCCTTCCCTTTACGCCCTTTGGTTTCACGTAGAATACGCACAATACCATCGCCTTTAGGGCGCTGAAGTTTAGGCTCTTCTGGTTTAATTCGGCCAGTTTCTGTTGAATAAACTAATGTCATACCCACTCTCTTTTCTTTGATTTTTTTGCGTTGTAGATTTTAGCATGATTGCAGATTAATAGTTAAATCTCACTGCATTGATAAGATTCGTGTTGTCGAGCAATTAACCTGTTATTATCTTGTTATGCTAATTAATTTAGTTATAGTGCATTATGAAGAAGAGAATTGAGATCACCAGCAAGTTTGAAATTCAACGTTACAGCCGTTGGCTAACGATTGGTCCATCTTTGGAGCAACTAACACAAATCACCCGAAATCAATATTCGCACAACTCTTTGTTAGCGATGCGCAAGGACTGGCTTCACTTTGTTGATTTCTGCAATGAATCCGGTCATCGGGTATTACCCGCCTCGACACTTTCACTAAAGGCGTATATCGAAGTAACTGCACGCGAAAGGAAATTCTCCACCCTAAAACGTTACGTTGTGACTATATCCAATATCCACCAGATACTGGGATATCCTGACCCAACCTCAACCCGGGAAGTTAACCTCCTACTACAACACTATAAGCTAGAAAAATCAGGTGATGAACGAACAACGACAGCATTTACAAAACAACATTTACAATTATTGCAAGATAAACTTAGCCAGCAGCGTGATTCGGTATCGATTCGCGATCTCACCCTTTATTCGCTGATGTTTGAATGCGCTCTGAAACGGAGCGAGTTACGAGATCTCTGCCGAGAACAACTTAGCCAAACATCAAGTGATGAGAGTTATAAAGTTGAGTTACAAGGTAATATTTATAAATTATCCCACAGCAGCTCAGGTTATTTATCGCACTGGCTAGGTCTGATTCAGGACGACAGCCCAGCTGTATTCAGAGCCATCGACAAACATGGAAACATCAGTCGGAACAAACTTAATGATTCATCGATCTTCCGAATTTTTCAGAAAGCCTCTACTCTGCTTGGGCTACCACACAATCTTAGTTTTTCCGGACAATCCGCTCGTGTCGGAGCAGTTAAAGAATTGTATGAACAGGGCTATAAAGTCAAAGAAATTCAATTATTTGGTCGTTGGAACACGCCAGTGATGCCCAACTACTATTTAGGGAACAGCAGTCAGGCAGCGTTAGGCAAGATGGTATTTAAATCGTTTAAGAAATTGGATTAACACGAGAAAAAAT
This sequence comes from uncultured Vibrio sp., assembly GCA_963666615.1. GTDB lineage: Bacteria > Pseudomonadota > Gammaproteobacteria > Enterobacterales > Vibrionaceae > Vibrio. The sequence goes on along the minus strand of OY762907.1, from coordinate 1,057,055 downwards.
TACGCCAGCCAAGAATTGGTCAATCTTATGGCCATTGTTTTCCAGCATTTTAGGGAACATCGAAATTGGGGTCATGCCAGGGAAGGTATTTACCTCATTAAGATAGATATCACCCTCTGCCGTTAAAAAGAAATCGATGCGCGACAGATCACGCAAGTGGGTATGAGTAAATACTTTACGAGAATAGGTTTCGATTTTACTTAGCTGCTCCGCCGTCAAAGCTTCTGCCTCGATTTTGGTATACGAGTGGCTATCTGCACTATATTTCTCTTCGTAAGAGTAAAATTTGTCCTCTGGAGCTACGACTTCCCCAGGTTTGCTAACAAACAGTTCGCCATTGATCTGATAAGCTGCGACTTCTAGTTCACGCGGCTTTACTGCTTTTTCAATAAGAACCTGGCTGGAATAATTAAAAGCATCCTGAATTGAAGGAATTAAATCTTCAATTTTAGTGACCTTGTAACACCCAACCGATGATCCCTGGCAAGCTGCCTTAACAAATACCTTTCCACCCCAGTTTGCAAATGCTTGCTGCGCTTTATCCAATGAGTCTTCACTAATTTCGGAAAGGAAAATGTAAGGTGTGTTAGGTATATCTAAGGCGTCATACCAAAGCTTGGAGGTAATTTTATTAAAACTTACGCAACTCGCTTCAGGGCCACAGCCTAAGTAAGGAATGCCCGCCAATTCAAACATTGACTGGATATCACCTGTTTCACCAGGAAATCCATGGATACAGGGAACTACAAAATCAATTTTATAGGAGGCATGCTCAGTATTAAGCGTGGCGGAGTTGGTATCCAGATAAGCCAAATGATCATCATCTAAGAACCAACCCTCGCTTTTCATTTCTACACGAATCACGTTAAATTGTTCGATCTTATTTAACTCTGACTGTAAATAGTTGGCTGAAACGAGTGAAACCTGATGCTCGGAGGAGCCTCCGCCACACAGCAGCAGTATATTTAGTTGATTCATTACCTTGGTTCCGCATTCACTGACTTAAAGCAATGCTTATAATAGCTTGTATAGCTCTGAGGTACAGTGTTAATTTTCCATCTAAAGTGCGTTTGCCCAGTTATTAAACGCACTTTACATAGGGTTATGCAATCAATTTAACTTTTTCAACTGTGGATAGCTGGAGTTTTTAATTGAATCGATGCTTTTAACGAAAGGCTTCATTGCTTGTAGCTCATTCGACAGGGTCTTAATTGCCTCTTGAGCTTCAGGTGCAGTGGCATAGTCACCAAATAGGACGGTATACCATTTGGTGCCTTTAACCACTTTATAATTTTGCCAGATCGGCTGAACTTGCTGCGGTAGTTTCGCCGCATAATGAATCACTTTATCTTCCGTTCCAACCGCAACTACCTGAACGGTATAGCCAAATCTTGCAGCTGCTTTAACCTGTTTAGCCGTAGGCGGAATAATTTTAACCGGCTTCGACTCCGGAGCTTTGATTATTTTAAACTCATTTTGGGCACTGCGCGGTTGCTGTGTATCGATATTTTTTACTGTCATTGCCGTTTCTGTTAATGGTTGGGTTTCGCTAACCATCGACGGTTTCACATTCGCAATCTTAAAATCTTCACGATAGCTTTCGGTTTTCACGTCGGTAACATACGTTCCGGATGAACAGGCAGTTAATAGAATGGATGCACAGAGAATAAGTTTATTGTTCATACGATAAGTCCTGAGAAAACATTTGGTTTACTATGCCGACTGGTACGAGGATAATCAAGTTTAACCCTCTGAATAGTCCGAATAACATGTGATATGAGGCACAAAGTCATCACATTCTTACGCTTCCTCGTCCTATTTTCAGCTCACGAACTGAGCATTCTTGTCCATTAGCGATTACGATAAGAAAAACAGTACGATAGGAAATGTGTAATGTCCAGACTCACTCCCTTTTTTCGTCCCAAATCGGTTGCCGTTATCGGTGCATCCAATCGTCCTCTACGTGCCGGAAATGTGGTAATGACCAACCTGCTTCAAGGTGGATTTGAGGGTGTCATCATGCCCGTCACGCCCTATTACACAGCGGTATGTGGGGTATATGCTTATCGTGACGTGGCATCACTTCCGATTGTTCCAGACATTGCAATCCTCTGCACTCATGCCTCACGTAATATCGCACTGTTTAAACAACTGGCTGAAATTGGCGTATCGGCGGTGATTGTGCTCTCTTCTGATATGTATACCCAGGACGCACAAGGACGTACCATTCAGCAGGAGTGCCAACAAATTGCTAAAGACGCAGGGATTCGTATTCTTGGGCCGAATAGCCTTGGGATCCTTCTTCCATGGCAAAAATTTAATGCTTCATTCTCGCCACTTTCTGCTCTACCTGGAAACATTGCATTTGTCTCTCAATCTGCCGCCGTCTGTACCACCATTTTGGATTGGGCCTATGAGAAAAAAATTGGCTTTTCTGCGTTTATTTCTCTTGGCAATGCCAGTGATATTGATTTCCCCGATTTGCTTGATTTTCTTTGTACCGACAACCATACCGATGCGATCTTGCTCTATGTGGATTCAATCCGTGATGCGCGCCGTTTCATTTCCGCTGCGAGAGCAGCTTCTCGTAACCGCCGTATACTGGTATTAAAAGGTGGCCGCACCAGAGAAGGCGCTGCCGCGGCCCGTGCGCATACTGGCGCGGTCGACTCACTGGATATTATCTATGATTCGGTCATCCGCCGTAGCGGGATGTTACGTGTTAGAAATACCCATGAGTTATTTGCCGCAGTGGAAACATTAACCCACTCAGTCCCATTACGTGGTGAGCGTCTCGCCATTATTACCAATGGTGGCGGACCTGCAATTATGGCCGTAGATACCTTGCTTGACCGCGGAGGAAAACTCGCGAAGTTAGATGACCAATTGATTGAACAATTGAATACGCTATTACCATCAAGCTGGTCGCACGGTAATCCAATTGATTTGGTTGGCGATGCCGGCCATCAACGCTATGTGACAGCATTAAAAGCGATACTCGATGCTGATGTTGCCGATGCGATTCTGATTATGCATAGTCCATCAGCAGTAGCTCAGTCCGATCAGACGGCTCAAGCAGTCATTGACACATTACAAAATCATCCTAAGTCTAACCAGTTTAATGTCCTGACTAACTGGGCGGGCGAAACCACGACCAAAACGGCACGCAATTTGTTCTACCAAGCGAAAATACCAACCTACCGGACGCCGGAAAGTGCGGTCATAGCCTTTATGCACATGGTGGAATACAGACGTAATCAGAAGCAATTGATGCAAACGCCAACGACCGCAAGATCAGCGAATAAGGATCAGTTAGATAAGGCCAACCTCTGGCTGGATCAACAACTGACTAATCACGAAAGCGTGTCACTAGACACCCATCAAATCGGCGATTTTATGGCCTTGTTCGACCTACATATCGTGCCGACCTGGATTGCAAATGATCATCTGGAAGCCACTCGAATTGCAGACCAGATCGGTTATCCGGTTGCCGTAAAACTTCGCTCACCCGATATTTTACACAATTCAGACGTGCATGGCGTGATGCTAAATTTGCGCAACCGGGTTGAAGTGGAAAATGCAGCTCTAGCAATTTTACAGCGGGTGAAGGAAAATTATCCGCAAGCGAATGTCGAAGGGCTAATTGTACAGGCAATGGCACCAACCGCCGGTGGCGAAGAACTTCGCCTTAAAGTCGTGAATGATAAGATTTTCGGTCCGGTGATCTTGATTGGCCAAGGTGGATCGGAATGGCAAGTGTCCGTTGACGCGGAGTGTTCGTTACCGCCGCTAAATAATGCTCTGGCTCGTTATGTCATCATAAAAGCGATAAAAAATGGTAAATTACGCCTTAAACAGCAGCCCGATTCTGTAGATATTAACCGCCTGTCTGAAGTAATGGTTAAAATTTCTCAGATGCTGATTGAGTGCCCGCAAATTCATGAACTCGATTTCCATCCATTACTGGCCAATGGCGACACATTTACCATACTTGATGCCGATATAACCCTGCGACACTACCAGGGTAGTGGTCAGGAAAGATTGGCTATCCGCCCGTATCCCAGTGAGCTTGAAAGCATGATTCAGCTACGCGATGGTACACCTGTATTGCTACGCCCTATCCTGCCTGAAGATGAACCTATCCATGCTGACTTTATCAAACACGTTTCGAAAGAAGATCTCTATAAGCGCTTTTTTACAGAGGTCGGTGAATTTAACCATGAAGCACTAGCCAACTTAACCCAGATCGATTTTGACCGTGAAATGGCATTTGTTGCGGTAGTAAAGCAAGGTAATGGTATTGAGATTATCGGTGTTTCACGTGCACTGATTGCACCAGATAACGATGATGCGGAATTTGCGATTCTGATTCGCTCTGATCTAAAAGGAAACGGGCTTGGTTTTCACTTAATGGAAAAAATTATCGATTATTGCCGAAGTAAACAGACGCGCCAAATCAGCGGGATGACAATGCCGACCAACCGCGGCATGTTGCATCTGGCCAAACGGCTGGGCTTTGATATTGATGTGCACTTCGAAGATGGCACGGCAGATATGGTACTGAAACTCTAGGGCTGTTGTCCTAGGGTCTGTTGATCTTTTGAGTTCAAATAACTCGGTGCAAAAATGAACACAAAAGGTCAACAGACCCTAGCAGCCATTGGCAGCCCAATGTTTTTTCAGATATTGAATACACCAAGACTTAGCTTCACCGATCTTATTACGCCGCCATGCCATAATAATATCCAGTTCTAGCTGCGTGGCGCCTTCTATTACCTTAAGTTTGCCCTGAGCGATCAACTCATCTGCAACACTTTTCGGCACAGTTCCTATACCTAAACCATCCACCAACGCCTGGCATTTGGCATTGAAATTAGTCACGGTAAGGCGTGGCTGTTTTTCCAGAATATTTACCGAAATTGCCGGCTGCTCTCGGGCAGTATCAGCAATCGCAATCACACGATACTTCTGCCGCGCCTCTTCATCAAATTCGCCAACACGTTTATGTACATAGTGATCACTTGCCGCAACCCAAATCGCATGAACTTTGCCTATCTTTTCTGCTTTAACATCATGAGGCAAACTATCGGTATTCGGGCAAATCAAAATATCGGCTCGCCCAGTGGTAAGAGCCTCCCAGCCACCCGCTAATATTTCTTCCTGTAAACGCACCCGTGTTTTACTGATGTTGCCCAATTCTTTAACCAATGGAAAAAAACATTTAACTGGGATCAGTCCATCGTATGCAATCGTTAAATCAAGTTCCCAGCCATTCGCTAGGAGCGTAGCATCGGAGACTAACTTATCAGTCGCTGCTAATATATCGCGTCCCCGCTCTAATAGCAGACGCCCGGCTTCAGTAAAGTTAGCTTTATGCCCGGAGCGATCAAAAATCATAATATCCAGATCCTGCTCGAGTTTTTGAATCTGATAACTGAGTGAACTTGGCGCACGATTCAATTCATTGGCTGCTGCTGCAAAACTGCCCCGACGTTCGATGGCATCAAGAATATGTAAAGCTTCAAGAGTGACTGGGCTATGCACAAGCGATCCTTTTTATTGAGAAAACAACATAAGTTATAACATGAATAACGGTTATCAACGGGTTATTATTCAGGCTTAACCCATACAGAACTAAAATCAAACCAACCTAATGCATTGCATTTCGCATTCTGCAGAGCACCGCACTGATCTTTATTTACTCCCAACCAGTTATGAAAAAGCGGGATAATTTGACGGTTTTCAATCAATGACTTACCTAGTTCCTGAGCAGGAAAATTGGTCTGCTCATTTTCTCGCCACTGATCAATCAGCGCCATCCACTGTTCAAAATCACCAGATTGGCTATATTCTTTAATCCCCGAATAGTTTGATAACCAACCAGCTAATGCATCAAGCCGATGGTTGGCTATCCCCGTGGCCTTTAACCAAAGATCAACTGGTTTATCCGTTTCAATCGAATGCTCATATGGAATGATTTTGACTGATATATCATCCGTAGCGAGCAAGCTTTCTATCGCCTGGATAAATTCAGGAAACATCGGATGCTTAGCATGATAAGCAATAGTAATTGTACAATTTTTTTGCGGTGGTACCGGGTTCAACGAGGAGTTTTGATGATACCACCCAGGTTTCAGGCCATGCGCAGGCAATAATCCGTAAGCAATGATGGATTCATCCGAGACATAACGAAACAGATTCAATGCGCTTAGTCTGGTGGTCAGATAATCGGCCCAATTATTATCCCGAGCAACACCATCTGCCCGATTCAGCAACAGGTAACTACACCCCGGATCAAGCTTCACTTCTTCTTCAACAATTTTGCTACACCCGCTCTTAAGTCGGTTTTCCAGTGACGGATAAATCAGAACGGAATGGAGCTCTTCAATGACACAGACTTCCACTTTATCTAACAGCGGCCTGAAACCAAAATAGCCATCAAAAGCATGCAATATTAATTTATTATCATCATTGGCCATCACTTTATACGGACCAGTACCAATCGGCAACCAGTCAAAGTCCTCCCCCCGCTCATGGGCAGGCAACACAATTTTAGCGCATGCTTCAGTTAATAATGTGGGCAAATGAACATCAGGTTTACTCAGCTGGACATCAACCACCCAATCATTGCTACTGAACGCATTCTCAATATGACTGAAAAGAGGAAATTGGCGCAGATCGAGCAGACTAAGAATGACATGTTCGGTGGTGAGTAAATCACCATTATGAAAACGCACTCCCGGGCGAATATAAAAACGCCAGTGACATGGAGTTAAGGATTGCCACATATGCGCTAAATCAGGCTGCAAGCTTTCCTCTTCATCCAAACGGGTTAGCCCACTAAAAATATGCCGGGCAATATGCTGCTCAGAACGACGCATGGGTTTTAGCGGATTAAGCATGGAAAGTGGCCGGTAGTATGGCAAACGAACCACCTGAAGCCCTTCTTGCTGTTGTAAACCGAGATAATTTTGAATCACCTGAGTCAACTTTGCTGCATCCTGATCCAAGACAGTCAAAGCAGCCCCGACCTTTCCCTCTTCAAGGTAACGGCGCGCGAGATTTTCGCTAACGTCACTGCGGCTTCGTTTAAAAACAAGCTGAGAAGATTTACCACGCCCAGCCGCAGGATGCCATTCAATCCAGCCCTGCTCTTCCAGTTTATTCAATACAATACGTGCATTGCGCCGGGTACAGCATAGGACGTCGGTGATCTCATCGATCTGCGTATCAACATTTTCTCCATGAAAATGCTCGAATAGGGTTTCAAACTGGATTCTAAGGCGGTGGCTACTCATAAAGGGGAAATCGGTCTTTTATTGATATAAAATGATGTTCCTTATTTTAGCAGAGATTTGATTTATCCGATGTCTTTTTGTTTTTTCTTCATCACCGCAACGGTTAAACGACTGGTGCAGATTAAACGCTCTCGTTGATCCTTTATTTCGATTTGCCATACTTGAGTGGTTGCTCCAAGATGAATCGGTGTTGCGGTTCCCGTAACCATACCTTCTCGCATCGAACGAATATGATTAGCGTTGATATCAAGGCCAACGCAGAAATAATCATCACTAACACAAAAATTTGCAGCGACTGAACCTAGGGTTTCAGCCAACACCACAGAAGCACCGCCATGTAACATACCTAGAGGTTGGTGTGTAAAAGAGCAGACCGGCATAGTAGCACTAATCGAATTGTCAGTTACTTCGCTATATTCTATTTGAAGGTGCTCAATCAAAGTATTGTGCGAAGTGGCGTTTAAACGGTGCAAATCGATATTTTTTTTCCATATTTTCATAATGCAGACACTTTTTACTCTTTGAGTTAGACATACCAGCCGTTAACATATACCGAAGTAACCTACGGCAATTCAGAGAACAAAATACCATGAACTGGAAAAAAAATGTCATCCCATTTTTTGCATCCATCAGCCTAATGGCCTGTACCGCATCACCAACCGGGCGTAACCAACTGCTTCTTTTTTCTGACTCGCAGATGAATTCCCTTGGCGCTCAATCTTTTGAGCAGATGAAGCAATCACAGCCAATCAATCACGATAAAAAGATCAACAACTACGTTCAGTGTGTAGCCAATACTGTGACCCAAAATGTTGCTAAAACAGGTTTCGCCAACTGGGAAGTGGTCGTTTTTGAGAGTGAACAGGTCAACGCCTTTGCTCTACCCGGTGGAAAAATTGGCGTGTATACCGGGCTACTCAAAGTCGCAACAAACCAGGATCAACTGGCGACGGTTATCGGTCACGAAGTCGCGCACGTCATTGCAGAACACGGCAATGAACGCATGTCGCAAAGTTCGCTGGCTTCAACCGGGCTGCAATTAAGCTCACTGGTTATTGGAACTAGCCAATATGCGCAATATCATGATGTGGCCGTTGCTGCTTTAGGCATCGGCGTTCAGTACGGTATTGTTTTACCTTATGGTCGCAGCCAGGAATCTGAAGCCGATATGATTGGGGTCGAATTAATGGCGAAATCTGGCTTTGATCCCCAAGCCAGTATTCAGTTGTGGAAAAATATGAGCGCCGCTTCCAACGGTCAGCAAGTTCCTGAGCTACTATCGACCCACCCTTCGCACAGCACCCGGATTAAAGATTTGACCAATAAAATCCGCACACTACCAAAAACCCAGGCAAGCCCGCCAAATTGTGGCTCAATTAAGCTATAATATCCGGCAAACGCTAAAAACCCTTTAATTTGCGGGCGTATCGTGGATAATACGCCCCTCAATTTACCTTTGGAACCAATGAATATGTCTACAGAAGCTACTTTACTTGCTCGCTGCGAATCAAAATGCGAACTTTGCTCTTCAGAGTCTTCACTTTCACCTTTTGTTGTTGCACCACACTCACAAATTACTGTAGATCATGCAGTAATGCTATGCGACACCTGTAAAGGCCAAATTGAAGACCCTGAAACCATCGATGCAAATCACTGGCGTTGTCTGAACGACAGCATGTGGAGCCAGGTACCACCTGTACAGGTTCTGGCATGGCGTCAGCTGAAGCGTTTATCTGAACAAGAACAGTGGGCTACTGAACTGCTGGATATGATGTATCTTGAAGAAGAAGTAGCGAACTGGGCTATCATCGGCATGGATGATGACGCTGAAAAACCACGTGATGTTAACGGCGTTGAGCTTAAGAAAGGTGACGACGTAACTATCATCAAAGACCTACCAGTGAAAGGTTCTTCTCAAGTCATCAAACAAGGCACAGTCGTTCGTGGTATTAGCCTGAGCGATGATCCTAAGTTGGTTTCAGGTAAAGCAAACGGCCAGTCAATGTACATTATTGCAGAGTACTGCCGTAAGAAATAAGCGGTCAAATACGCGGATAAGACATGGAAAAAGGCGCTACTATTTAGCGCCTTTTTTATTGGTTTTTAGGGTGTCGCCCAAAAAGTGACATTGTCGCGTTTAGCCGTTTGTAACCCTATTTGACGGTTCGTTTTGCCCCAATTTTACCCCAAAGAACTAATCAACTCGACCGATACAAAATAACCCGATTACGCCCGGATTCTTTAGCCTGATATAACGCCTCATCAGCTCGTTTTATTAATGTTGTTTCATCTGTATATTCAGAATTGATCCCGGTCGTGGCAATCCCCATGCTGATCGTTACATTAAAGGGAGATTTGGCATCATCAAACACTAATTCGGAAATTGTGTTACGAATACGCTCAGCCACCACAATCGCCCCGCCACTTTCAGTGCCGGGTAATATGATCAGGAATTCTTCACCACCATAACGCCCAACAGCATCATATTCTCGTAAGCCATGCGATAGATTTTGCGCGACAGTTTTCAACACAACATCACCAACAACATGCCCATGCACATCATTAACAGATTTAAAAAAATCGATATCGCATAGAATTAAAGACATAACTCGCTGTTTTTGAGCCGCGGAACTAAGCGATTCTTTAAGAAAGTCCATGACCGAACCACGATTATAAACGCCAGTCAGCGAATCATAAGAAGCTTTCACTTTTAATGATTCAAGCGCTTGTGATAACTGATTGTTTAACCGATTAACATTTTCATAAAGGCGACTTTTTTCAACCAAGTGAGCAACATTGGATGACGTAGCAAGAAAAACTTCCTGATGGATATCACTATACACATTTGCCTTACGACTCGAAAAAAACAGATAACCAATTAATTTAGAATCAACAATTAATGGGCAAGTCAGATTAGATAAGATCCCTTCTTCTAAAAGCAATTTAGACACTTTCGACCCAGGGCGAGCAATAGAAAACTTTTTAAGATCATTGATAATCCGTGGACGTGCTTGTTCTTTAGTAAAACTATTTAAGCTATCTTTATTAAAGGGAACGGTATACCCGTTACCAACAGCATTTTCCGAATCATAATTACTGCGAGCCCAGTATTGAGTAATGTAGTTACCATCTTCTGAGACTAATGAGCACCCCATCCGATCGAACGGAATCAATGAGCGAAAATTCTCGTAAGAAAGATTCAGAACATCATTTAACGTCCGACCACTGATAATCTGAGTAGTCACTTGATTTAATCTATCTGCTTGAGCAAAGGATGAATGTAGCCAACAAGCCAATTGTTCTAGTTCTGCTTCAAATGCAGACTGTTCTTCACTACTAGACGGATCCTTTTTAGCAACATAAACAAACTGCCTTTGCCTGAATTGCCTTAACACTTTGCGATAATCAGAAAAATGGGAACCAGCCATAGAGCGATCTCTATATTGACCCTTTACTCATTTAACTATAGAAGTCAATAAGCAAAAATCAAACGCATTAGTTACAACTAATATAAACAGAACCACAATAAAATCGTATGCAACGCCACAGAATATTAAGCTAAGTATCGCTATCAGCAAGGCAATATTGGGAATTTTTCAGCCATATAACAAACGCTTCAGCCATTGTAATATCCGAGATAAATGCAGGCTCTTCCAGTTGCAAAATCGCATCGTAACCTTCTTTACCCTTCATAGTATAAATAGTAGATGTCCCATAATAAGCCTGCTTCATCAAGACTGGCACCCACTCCGAGTTCTGAAAAATCAATAATTCGGTAATACGCTGGCCTAGTGCATTTTCCGCACAATAAACAAAACGTAATCCGTCACAATAGGGGTAACTACCGCTCCCGGTACCAACAACACCATTATTCAAGGCATTGTTCAGTGCCCCTTCCAACACGGCTTTGATCTGTTCACCGCGAATTTTATAACGACCGATAGGAATCGCAAATGGCAACAGCTTGCCACTAATATCTGCACTGGTGATCTCGCCGCTGTTTAAAGAGCAGCGAACACCACCCGCATTATGAATTGAAAAATCCGTCGGATAACCACGGCTAGCGAGGATATGACGAAACGACCGGGCAACCAATGGCGCGATGTCACTTCCTCCGCTCTGATCGGGAATTCTTATATGGCGTAGGCTGACTGGAAGATAAGCTATCTTGTCTGCTTCCAGTTTCCTCACTTCATAAGTATACGTTTCATGCAGATAACGGTGTAAGTCAGCATTTTTAGCAACCACTGAAACATTTGGGTGATTTTGGATAAACTCCTTCAACAAAAGGTTAGCAGAACCATCAACTACCTGATCCTGATGCTTGAAAAACAACCTGCGACCACAGAGTAATTGATTCTTTCCATTAAAACGGGTAACCGAACCATCTGCTGCAAAGTCAATATCGCAATGCCCAATTGCCTGAGAATAAAGCCCCGTTTGAACAACATAGGTACCAGCGATACACTGCCCGTAATGTTCATTGTTCGCCAAACCAAGCTGGCTAAAGTCACCCTGTAACATATGACTATGCCCGCCAATGATCAGGCTGATCTCATTAAACTGACGAGCAATCGCCTTATCCTCTTCATAGCCTAGATGACTTAACAATATGATCTTATTAATATTTTTTTGTTTAAATAGATTTAACGTATTTCTGATGACAGCAACTGCATCAACAAACGGCGTGTCAGGATCGGGGTTAGAAATATCATTCATGTGATCTTGGGTAATACCAAAAAGGGCGACCGGTTCACCATTGCATGAATAAATTTTATACCGCGCAGTCTGAGTTATCGGATCGTAGCTCAGAATCTTTTCATTGCTGACCAGCCTGATTGTTTTATCGGCAAGTTCACCACTCAAATCCCAGTTCCCAGCAAGCAGATCAAAATTGGCATGCCTGGCAAAATGAGCAAATGGTTCATTGCCCAAATCAAGTTCGTGGTTGCCTACTGCCATTGCATCAATGCCAAGGCGATTTAGCATATCCGCATTGGCTAAGCCCTTATACAAAGAAAAATAGAGTGTTCCCTGAAAACAGTCACCTGCATGCAAAAACAGAAATCCACGTTGCTGCTCCCTAGCCTGCTGACGCAATTGCTCAACTCGTGTTTTGATTCTGGCAAAACCACCGACACTAATGTACGGATCGTAGTGTTGTTCAACACCATCTTTATCAACCAGAACAACGTTCAACTGGATTAATGAAGGTTCAAAATAGGAATGGGTGTCATTGATGTGAGCCACCGATAATCGGCAAGCTTTGTGAGCTGGCATGAAACTCCTGAGCTTAACGGAATTGAAGCGTAAATTTAGCACGCTTCACGAATCAAATCTAACTCTATAGAATTATTGGAATTTGTTTATATAGTTAAAGTAACAATAATAAAAATAGACTTGGGGAGTGAGATTATGCAACTTGCGCATATTGAGATTGCCGGATTTCGCGGCATCCGCCGACTGTCACTCGAGTTCAATCAGCTCACCACCCTCATCGGTGAAAACACTTGGGGTAAATCTTCACTGCTCGATGCGCTGAGCATTGCACTGCCTACTGACGGAAAGCTGTATCAATTTAATATGCAGGACTTTCATGTCGATTATTCAATCTCATTTCCGCAGACTCAGGATCTACAGATCATCCTACGGTTTGTTACCACCGAAAATAATGAAGTCAATGCCGGTCGCTATCGTAAACTCAAGCCAGTCTGGCAAAGCGTTGTCGAAGGTAACCAGGCACAGATTATCTACTGCCTTAGCGCTTCACGAGACGATTTCAATATAAAAACCCAATACAGTTTTCTCGATATTACCGGCAAACCATTAATGCTCCATCATAGTGAAAAACTGGTTCAGGAGCTGGCTTCACTGCATCCGGTAATCCGCCTAAAAGACTCACGTCGGTTTGAACGGCCAATTAACTGTAATAACAATCATCGTGATGCCAAAAGCAGAGCTGAAAAGCGGATTAATAATACCTGTCGACGTTTATTAGCCACACCGGGACATGTTAATAAAGGGGAAATTCGTAGCAGCCTTAATTCCATGAACTCTCTGGTTGAACACTACTTCGCTTTTAAAGAGTACACCCGGGGTAACCCTCGCTACGAGCGAGAAAATCTGGGATCCAGTTCTACCGGTTCGGATAAGTCCTTCAGCCAATTTCTCGCCCAGCCGCATAGTAAGCAGACCCGACTGTTGTTTATGGGTCTGTTAAACGCCTATTTACAAGCAAAAGGACCAAACGATTTAAGGCGCCGAGCCAGGCCAATCCTGATTCTCGAAGATCCGGAAGGCCGTTTGCACCCGACCCATTTAGCCCGTGCCTGGAATCTGCTTGAATTACTACCGATGCAAAAAATCCTGACCACCAACAGTGGCGACCTATTATCGTCGGTTCCGGTACATTCCATTCGCCGTCTGGTACGCGCTTCCGATAAAACCCATGCCTTATCACTACAGCCTAAAACGCTTTCGCGTGATGAGCTACGCAGGATGAGTTTTCATATCCGTTTTCACCGCTCAAGTGCCCTGTTTGCTCGCTGTTGGTTGCTGGTTGAAGGTGAAACCGAAGTTTGGCTATTTAACGAACTGGCCCACCAGTGCGGGTACAATCTGGCAGCAGAAGGTGTACAAATCATTGAATTTGCTCAATCGGGTCTTAAATCATTAATTAAAGTCGCTAAAGCGTTCGGTATCGACTGGCATGTTGTGACGGATGGCGATGCCGCTGGCAAAAAATACGCGGCTACCGTGCGCTCACAGTTACAGGGCGATCAGGAAAGGCACCGCCTTACTGAACTTCCCGATCATGATATCGAACATTTTCTTTATAATCATGGCTTTGAACAATTTTTTAAATCTATGATAAAAGTACCACTTGATCATCCGATACCCGCAAAAAAAGTCGTTTCCAGAGTGTTAAAAAAATGGGCAAAACCCGATTTGGCATTGGCTATTGTCGAACACAGTGAAGCACAAGGAACAGACAGCATTCCTGTCTTGCTGCGTTGGACATTAAAACGCGTTGTTACTATGGCTAACGGAAACACCTGATTTTCGTGCTGATATAGGCACAAATCACAATGCAATATGTTATTTATGAATTAAATTTACTTATATTTTTGAAATTTTTTTACAGCCAAACTTTGTTCTAAGCATCTGAATTCATAGGAAAGATGTAGTTAAATTACACTAATGTTATTTAAATGATCAAGATCAAGCATATTCCCCCTTAAGCACGTTAAACTCGCCAACAATGACTAGAACTTTCTGTCAGTTGAGTTTGACGCAAATAGTGAGTGGTGAATGGCTAAAATCGCATTTCACTCCTTACTATTTATCCAATAACACCTACAGAATATTTAACTTTTATATAACGAGGAATCTATGCCAGACGCTGTAAATCAGGGGCAATCAGATATCGAGACCAAAAGCTATCAGGAGCTTCATCGTCCATCATCTGAATTTGCTACCCGCTCTGACTACCTGAACCACGAACTGCAAATCATGAAACCACGCCGCTACGGCTTAAACCTGCCAGGTCGTGATTTCCGTTTCGAACTCGAAGACTTTGTACCAGCAATTGCAGGTACTATCGGCATTATCTCGATGTACTCAGCAGTATCTATGTCTTGGGCAGATGGTCTAAGCCAGGCATGGGAACACGTACAACTCGGTAAAGAGTTTGCGATTGAAGTTGCGCGAGTCGAAATGCTTATTCCTGCTCTCCTTTTCTGCGTACTTGCGTCTGGCTTCTTTAACCCACGAGCTAACCTGGCGGGTAACCACGGGCCAATGATTCCATTGATCAGCTCTATTGCACTGGCTGGTGCACACCCTCTTGCTCTTGCATTCCTTTTAGGTGTATTTGGTCTGCTGCTCAGTTACTTCAAAGGAGGATCGAAGTTAGTTAACCTCACCTCCGAAGGGACAGCCGGTGGTCTGTTGATTTACCTTGGCTTTACCGGGACCATCAGTCAGATTACGTCTGTACAGAACTGGGCAATGGGACTACAAGGTCCTGATATTGCAGCAGGAAGCATGGGTTATATCGCTCTGATTGTACTGGTTGCTAACATTGCACTTTATGCTTATCTGGCAAAAATCAACATGCGTTGGCTGGCTATCCCTATCTGTGCGATGCTGGGTCTAGCAATTGCACTGATCTGTGGCGCTGGCTTTGATCTGGTTATCGAAACTAAAACCGGTCTTCCTCACCTAAGTCCAGTATACTGGTGGGGTAGCACTGAACATGGTTGGATGCTTGGTATGCCTAACCTGTCGCACATCATCGCTTCAATTCCATTTGCGATTCTTGCTGTTGCGATGTGGTCACCAGACTTCCTCGGTCACCGTATCTTCCAGGAACTTAACTATCCTAAGAAAACTGAAAAAGTTTTGATGGATGTTGATGACACAATGACCATGTGTTCTATCCGCCAAATGGTTGGTACTTCACTGGGTGGCTGTAACATCACTTCTTCTTGGGGTACTTACATGATCCCTGCTGCGATCGCAAAACGTCCAATTCCAGCGGGTTCAATCATTCTGGGTACTCTGGTTATCGTTATCGCAATCCTAGGCTTCCCTATGGACGTAGCAGTATGGCCACCAGTAATGCGTATCGCACTGCTTGTAGGTGTATTCCTACCACTGCTTGAAGCTGGTATGCAGATGATTAAAGACTCTAAGTCTTCTCAGGCTGCTGGTATCTGTATCTTTGGTAGTGCGGTAGTTAACCCTGTACTAGCTTGGGCAATCACCATGTTCTTAGATAACAACGGATTAATCGGCGATAAAGAGCGCGCAGCACGTCTTTCATTCGCAGATAAAATCATTATCCCAGGTGGTGTGTTAGTTATCTGTCTGATTGCAATGCTTGCAGTAGGTATGCTAAATACTGATTATGGCTTAAAAGCTTGGCTATAATGAATAACCTATAGTGGCATAACAAAAACCGTATGTGGAAACACATGCGGTTTTTTTATATTTTTAATCTCTTTTCGGAAATAAGACACAAATAAAAAAAGATTCCTATTTATAATAGTCGCTTAGTGCAAAAACAAAACTAAGAGAGAAAACCTTTGCTGTTGGATATCGTGATACAAAGTGTGAATGAGTTTCAGGCAGACTGTCTAAAAATCTGCGAGAAAAACTATCCGACTATTCATAATCAAGGAATGAAAGAGCATCATCTGGGCATGACTTTCGCCCGCCGTTTGGCTCGTACACTGACGGAATTTGAACATGATTGCCAATACCACCCAATTGAAATCACCCCTACCAACGAACTGCCACCTCATTTCCGCATTTCTTCCGATATAGGCACCGTGTGGGTGATTACTCACCATATGATCAGTGCTGGCGAAACTTGCCGAAGAAAATTGTTTAAAGCGGTAAATTCGTGGAAAGAGGAATATGGCTATGCCATTCAGCCTTGTGATCTGCTCATTCTGGTCAATGATCACTGGATTTCTCGTGCAACCAAAAGCCGGGAACTGATCCACTGGTGGATGGGTGAACTTCCTGATGATATCGAACAATACAGTGCACAAGGCATTACATTGTTCGAAAGCGAATCGCAATTTGCCCAAACGATTGAAAGTCAGTTTGGCATCTCTCCCTGCTATTCAAAATATGGCCATCCACTGAAAAATTCGAAACAACAGCAGCTAGTGCGTAAATATATTCAATTATTTGCTGTTTTACAGTGGTCATAAGTTATTAACTTTATGTAACATTTTTAAGAAAATATCACCATTAAAAAACATTGATCACAACTATTACTCAGTCCTCTTTCTTAGTGTGGACAATCCACTATCTTTTCCATATATACCACCGTTCAAAAATAATACTAAAGGCTATGTTCCCTTAAATTGTTGCTACACTGTATGTAGATCCAGCTAACGAGGATTTACCCATGATACCAGCACAATTTACTAAGCTGATTGCCGAGCTTGAACACCTAACGGATAACCAAGTTCGTTATATCAAAAAGTGGCTGAAAGGGGCAGATAGTACGTCTCAGTTGATATCAGAGTTAGAGGAGCGAATGGTTGAAAAACCTGAATGCCCACACTGCCATAGCTCATTGATTAATCGACACGGGAAAGTAAATAAGATACAGCGATATCGTTGTAAAAACTGCGGTAAAACCTTTGTAGCGACTACAGGGACACCGCTAGCCAGACTGCGATACAAAGAGCTTTGGCTGGATTACATACGGTGTATGCTCGATAGCAAAGTCTTACGTGTATGTGCCGAAGAATGTGGGATCAACCTGAAAACATCATTCCGATGGCGGCACCGTTTTCTGACCTTACCTTCAACGCTAAAAGCGAACAGGCTTGAAGGCATTATTGAAGCAGACGAAACCCTGTTTCCGTATTCAGAAAAAGGGTCAAAGAAATTGAGCCGTCCACCGCATAAGCGAGGGATGAAAGCTCAAAAACGGGGTCGCTCTAAGGAAGATTGGGTGCCAGTTTTGACGGTCAGGGACAGAGGCAAGAACACCTATGAAGCTATTTTGCCCGACGTAACCACCGAAACGTTGCACCAAGAACTGGCTGGTAAGTTGGAAAAAGACAGCGTGTTGTGTAGTGATGGCTATAAGCCTTACATCGCATTATCAGAAAAAAATGATTTAATTCACAAGCGGTTAGATGTAGCTGGCGGCATAAAGGTGATAGATAAAGTCTTTCACATTCAAAATGTTAATGCGTACCACAGCCGTTTAAAACTTTGGATAAAGCGGTTTCACGGCGTAGCCACAAAATATCTTGATCATTATCTTGGTTGGTTCAGATATATGGATACGCCAGAAAACCTTAACGAAAACAGGCTGTTCCACATTCAACAACAGTTAATGGGAACATAGCCATACTAAAAATACCACTTAATAAGTAGACAACCTCAACTGAGATATTTTATGGCCAAACATAATCAGACCATTATTGATGAAGAAGTGACTTTTTCCAGGGAGGATGAACTGGTTTCCACTACCGATACGCGTGGTGTCATAACTTATGCAAACGACGCGTTCTGTCGAGTTGCCGGGTACAGGCTAGAGGAACTGGTTTCTCACAACCATAATATGGTGAGGCACCCAGATATGCCTAAAGCGGCATTTGCCGATCTGTGGGCGCACTTGAAAAAAGGAGAAGCGTGGCGCGGAGCAGTAAAAAACCGCTGCAAAGATGGTCGTTATTATTGGGTAGACGCTTTCGTTACACCAATCTATGAAAACAATCAGTTGACGGGTTACCAGTCCGTTCGTCGTTTTCTTGAGCCGGAATACCGCGCACGAGCCATTGAGTTGTACAAATCGGCTGATAAACAAGCCGGTTTAACGACTCGCATTAAACAACTCGCAACCTCAAGATCTAAGTTGGGATTCGCCGTTATCCTTTCGCTGGGCATAACAATAATTTCAGCTTTCACCTTACCGTTAATATCACTTGTTGTTCCTTTTGTTTTCATTGCCCTATTGTATAACGAGCTGATTACTCGCACCGGTTATGACATTAAACTTCGCGATTATTATGACAGCGTTTCCCGTTTAATTTATTGTAATGACCCCAGTAACACAGCTGAATTCCACCTACAGATGAAAGATGGGCGTATCACAACCATACTTGGACGAACAGCAGACAGTGCCCGTTCCCTGAGCCAGCAAGTGAAATTACTGGAGGATTCATCTGCGCATGCCAAACAGAACGTAGAAACAGAGACCATCGAGCTGGAAAAAGTAGCGACAGCAATGGAAGAAATGGTTGCCACTATTGATGAAGTTTCTCGTAACAGTTCTCACGCCTCGGAACAGGTTCATATGGCTGTCGAGCAAACCAATCTCTCTTCCGCTAAGATGACCGACACTCAAGCCATGGTGGCCAATTTAGCCGAAGAAGTGAATAGTTCTGCCAATTCTGCGGAAGCGCTCTCAATGCAACTTGAATCAGTAACATCGTTAATGAATGAAATAAAAGGCATTGCCGAGCAAACCAACTTGCTAGCCCTGAATGCCGCTATCGAAGCAGCTCGTGCCGGCGAACAAGGACGCGGTTTTGCCGTGGTGGCCGATGAGGTTCGGGCATTGAGCCAACGTACCCACAATACTACTGAAAATATTCAGGCAACGATGGATAGCGTTAATCATTCGATTAGCTCACTGGTTAAAGTGATGCGTAGTGGCCAGTCGACAGCCGAAAAAACTCTGCAAAATACCGAAGAAACCCAACAGATGGTTAAAGAATTTCAGACGATGATGGCTTTAATCGACGATTCCGTGATTCAGATATCTACCGCAACCGAGGAACAAACGGCAGTGGGTAAAGAGATTAATGAAAATATCACCATCATTCGAGACGCCTCACAAAGCAATCTCGACGATGCCAACCGCGTTGCTGAATTAGCCAAAGCGATTGAGGAAAAATCCTGCTTGCTTGCCTCATTAGGTAAGTCCTTCAGGGCTCACTAGGCTTCTTTCGCCATAACATCTTTCTATAACTATAAGGGTAGTGAATTTTGATTAATCACTACCCTGCTTTTCCTTGATTCTTGATCAAATACATTGCTTCATCGGCTTTTTTCATTAGTCCGTCAAGATCGGTCGCATCATCGGGATAACGACTGACACCGATACTGATACCAATCTGGTAGGGTTTACCATTAATTGTCATCGGTTGTTCGATAGAAGATTTGATCCGTTGCATCTTGCTTTCAACCCCGGAAAAATCCTCCAGTAACGTCAGGCAAATTATAAACTCGTCACCACCCAACCTGGCCAGAAGATCAGTATTACGGGTATGTGCACTCATGCGTTGCGCAACCCCTTGTAAAATATGGTCGCCCACATCATGCCCTTCATTATCATTAATCAGCTTAAATCGATCCAAATCCAAAAATAGCAGGGCAAACTTACGTTGGGTTCTGGCACAATGTTTAATTGACGCTTCTATCCGTTGTTCAAAAGCGCGCCGGTTAAGTAACCCCGTAAGATGATCATGCTCCGATAAGAAAAGTAATTTATCTTTTTGTCGGGTTAGTAGAGCTGTTTGACTGTCAATTTCTTGCTGCATCTGATCACGGGTTATGGTGATTTTTTGCAGTGATTCTTTCATCTGATCAAAAAAGTGCAGCAAGGACTGGAATTCCATATCCAGTCGACTGTTCACTCTCCTAATTTCCAAATCTCCCCTGCCCACTTTTAACATTTCCAGCTTAAGGGCAATATATCCCGTATGAAATCGACGAAATATAAACAGCGCAATTAGTGCCACTACAGCTGAAAATACGGTCAGTTTTATCGCGCTGGAGATTAAGGTCGATTTTTGCAACTCAGTACTGTTGGTCGTCACAGCTTGTTGAATATAAAGTAATTCTTCGGTCATCGACTGGATCAACATGTTATATCGTGAGTGCAGAAAATGACGTGCTTCGATAAATTTGTCACTATCCACTGGTGCATGTTGGTTCAATTTCCGCTCCTGCACGATCAGTTGTGATAGGTTATCGTTCATTTTTTTCAAGACCACAATCTCAGAAATTACCGGTTGTGCTTCACTCAAACGCTGTGCCAGATTGGTCTGAGCAATATAAACTTGCTCCAGACTATCCGCATCATCATATTGGAGAAATACCCATAACTGACTGCGTAACTGATCAATACTGAGCTGCACTTCGACCAGTGCATCCATTTCATTTTGAATTTTCTGCTGATGTTGAAACAATCCCCAAATGGAAGAAATAATCAAGATAAATAGCGCCAATGCGGTTAACGCAAGCAGACCCAGTTTTCGGCTAATTGAATGCAGCATAGGTTAATCCTCTGGATGGATTGCTGCTTCAAACAGCTCGATTTGCAAATAATTACGAAAATCAGGGGGCGAGCTACCATTGACTAACCCCAGGTTTAATGCCCATCTGGCCTGCATTTGTAAACTTGATAACAATGAGTTCCCTAACGCCATCCGGAACACAAAATCATGCCACGACCATGCGAGCTGCTTAGGATCAATCGACAATGCCTCACTAACAATCGCCTGGGCGAGATCAGGATTGTCATCAATCCATGCAACTGACTGATTTAATGCCCGTAAAACTTTAATACTCGCCTGTTTATCCTTAGCCATATCTTGCGAAGCAAGTAAATTAAACGAGAGTTGATATACACCCGATAAACCAAGATTGATAATATTCGCATCAATTTTCTGTTCGGCCTGATAGCCAAATGGCTCCCAAATTGAGATAGCATCCACCTGCCGATTAAACAGCGCAGGAATCGCTTCAGTTGGTAGCAAGTAAACTTTTTCAACAACGTCACTCGGAATATTGTTAATGATCAACAAAGAATCAAGATAAAATTCACTAGCACTCGCTTTAACCACACCGACTTTTCTTCCGATAAGATCACTCACCTCTCTGATCCCATAATGAGTCCGGGAGAGAAGTTTTAAGTCGTTATCTGACTCGACGAAGCTAGTCAGCACAAAAAAATCATCGCGTTCGAAACTATTAAACATCACCACCGACTCCGATGATGTTGCCATCTGAACCTGTTGCTCGAATAACATTTGCGCACATTGGGCACCACCATTGCAGGTAATCAGCTCTACATTGATGCCCAGCTGACTAAAATAGTGATTATGACTTGCCACAATCAACGGCGCTGAAAGCGGGGTTGGCGAGACGGCAATCTTGAGGGTTGCAGTTGAAGAAGCGTTTTCAATCGGTAATGTAGGATCGCGGTCAAAAAACAGGAAGAGACCAACCACCACCGATAAAAAGAGGAGTAATGAGATTAAGATTTTTGTCATATAGCCAACCAACTTTAATATTATTATATCGATTAAAGTTTAGTCGCTGTTTGTTAATTCAACTACTTTGTATATGGCAGGTATTGGAGATACAAATTGGAATCAGCTATCGGACATTTTTCTGTTCGTACATTTTTTTGTCTGCACGAGCGAACAATTCACGGATTTTAACCGTATTAAGCTGCCCTTTATGCAACGCATAACCAATACTGACAGAAGGTACAATCTGTAAACCACTCCATGCCAGAGGGTGGCTGTTAAGTCGTTCATGCAGCTTAGCAATAATCTGTTGAACATCATCTTCACTGGACACGCGGTGTAGCAGAACAATAAACTCATCGCCGCCAAAACGACAAATAGTATCCGAAATCCGCAGACATTCATTGAGTTGTTTGGTCACGTGCTTTAACAAAGCATCCCCTGCTTCATGACCATAAGCATCATTGACACTTTTAAACTCATCCATATCGATACTGAGTAGAGCAAATCTAAGGTTGTCATTTGATTTGGCAGCTATACGATCAAGTTGGCTTAATATAAAGCGACGGTTAGGTATGCCCGTCAATTCATCCTGAATTGAGGTTTTATATAACTCAAGATAACTACGGAACAGCAAGAAAATTAAGATATATCCGAGTATAAATGCAATCGTTCCGCTGATCCGGGCTAAAGTGACAATCTCTGGTGTATCCTGATTCATCTGTTCATCCTGATAGGAAGCGTACAAAACCCAATCACCATTGGGTAAATGAATCGGAAAGTCCATTTCAGCCTGCTCAACAACTGCCGTGTCACCATAGATCAATTCGTTATTTGTTGAGGATACTTTTTCAATAGCCAGATTGGCTCCATCAAGAGAAAATATTCCAGCTTGTTGAAGTAACTTATCGTAATCAAGCACAACACTGATTACCCCCCAGTACTCCTTATTATGTGGTGAATCAGAAAAAATTGGGTAGCGGGCAATTAATCCTGTTCCACCCTGAACAAGCTGCAACGGGCCATCAAGTACCATCTCTTTCTTTTCACGCGCTATTTTTACCTTTTCATACTGCTCTGGAACAGCACGATAATCGACACCGATGACTTTCTCATTACCATCCAGAGGATAAACGTAAGACATCACATCATTAGGGGCGAGAACAATGTTCCTCACACTGCTGGCTTTAGCGACTATGCGCCCCGCAATTGAGTCCCAGTGTTCTATGGCAAATTCGGGAGCTAGAGTAACCAGAGTAGAAAGGCTGTCAGCAACATAGACATCATGATACATAGTTGCTTCAAGATTAGAACGAGCAATAGCAACGTGCCCTTTGATGTCATCTTTAACGGTGTTGGTGTGGTAATCGGTAAATAACTTAACCGTCAGTTCGATAGCAAAACATGCAAGGATCAGGTACAGAACAGTGAACCCGGCAAAAAATTGATATTTCCTGCGATATAAATTTGTAAGCATATTCAAATCCGGCAACCAACGCTATTTTAGTACAAATAGAAATTTTCTTTTTATTAAGGAGTTACCCTATATTGAGTATAACCATAATTAGTAAAATAGATAAAGAAATTATACAGGAAGTGACACCGATTACTGTTACAAAAATCGGCAATTTAACCTTATGCTACTCGTATACAGTCAAATTACCGAATTACGCTACGGATTGGTGATTTTTACAGGTTATACACCAGGTTGACATTGATTCCGCTGATATCAACATAATCCTCATCGTACACTTTAAGCCATTCCACTTGCAGCTCTAACTGCCCCCCCTTGTTGATCGACATACCGATACCATATTGAATATCCTCATCAATATCGGAAACTGTTCCGTAAGAACTACTTAGTGAAGCATTCGAGGTTGCAATCCCCAACATACCATAAAAATAAACATTATGATCAACAGGCAAAATTCCGCGACCTAACAGTGAAAAGCTGCGTTTCACTTTAATGTCTGCTACACCAATTTCATCGTAAGACACGTTTCCATAGCCACGGAAATCTAACGCGAAATATTCATCGAATCGATAACCTACGATGGCACCGACTAAACCATTATCAAATGAGAATTCACTGGACCCGACACTGGTAAGATCAACTTCACCGTCAAGATAAGAATATCCCAACCCCCAATAGTGATGTGGCTCAAATTTTTGCTCAAACCCTTGCGCTAGCGTCGTTCCAGACCACAAACCAGCAAGCACCATCAGGCATACACTGCTCATTTTCATACCTAGCTCCTTTAGTATTGTTTTGCCATTGTGACTCTGTAAGTATTAGTCTCAAATGTGCAACTTAGCTAGTATGAATTAGAGAAGGTATGATCTGTGCTTAGATCTGCTGTTACTACACTCTCGTTGGCTAGGCATATCAAAGAACAAAATTATAGAAGATATGATTAGAACAGAGCATTCAGCACAGGCTGGAATCAGAAAGAAATTATAACAAACGGCTTATGTATCCGGATTACCCGGATGGACTTTATAGTGCTACAATCCTCCCATTAGTAGTAAAACATTCTCTTTTGTTGGTACCGCACACATTGAACTTGAATATTTGTGATGAAAAATTTTGGTACCCCACATGATACCCCAAGAGATTTATATAAATTAAAGGCAATAAAATCAAATGATTAACAACAATATCCAGTGGTTTCCTGGGCATATGCACAAAGCTCGAAAGGAAATTGAAGAGGTCATTCCGCAAATTGATGTCATCATCGAAGTATTGGATGCCCGCATTCCGTTTAGTAGTGAGAATCCGATGATTGCTCAGCTCCGTGGCGATAAACCGGTTGTTAAAGTGCTGAATAAGCGTGATCTCGCCGATCCAGAAATGACCGAGCTTTGGATAGAGCATCTTGAAAAAGAGCAAGGTGTACGCGCGATGGCGATCACCACACAAAACCCACAGGAAGTGCATAAAATCCTGGATTTATGTCGCAAACTGGCTGCTCACCGCGAAGAGATCGGTAAAAATATTCGCACCATGATTATGGGTATTCCCAATGTGGGCAAATCGACCATTATCAATACGCTGGCAGGTCGTTCTATTGCTGAAACGGGCAACCAACCGGCGGTAACTCGCCGTCAACAGCGGATTAATCTACAAAATGGGATTGTATTATCTGATACTCCGGGAATCTTGTGGCCCAAAGTAGAAAACCCACACAGTGGTTTTCGTCTGGCCGCTACCGGAGCAGTGAAAGATACTGCAATGGAATATGAAGAAGTTGCATTTTACACCGTGGAGTATCTGGCTAAAGAATATCCAGCACGTCTAACAGAACGTTATCAGATTGATGAAGACCCGCAGTCCGATATTGAGTGGATGGAAGCGATTGGCCGTAAACGCGGTGCATTGCGCGCCGGAGGCCGGATCGATCTACACAAAGCTTCAGAAATCCTGCTGCATGAATTGCGCTCTGGTACTCTTGGCCAAATTACCCTTGAAAGACCAGAGATGATTACCCAAGAACTGGTCGAAGTGGCAGAGCAAGAAGCGCGTAAAGCTGAAGAAAAAGCGCAGAGAAAAGAAGAGCGGCGTAAACGTTATTTGCGTAATAAACGTTAACTTAGTTGAGAAACACCCTATTACGCCCTCCTTGAAATAATGCGATATCCGAGCGTTTCAGTGCTAAATTGAGGTGGATTTCATTAATGACATCCACCTCCTAACTCATCGCCTCAACACCCAGCCAAACGAACCAGGATCGTATCGAGCTCATTCCAGGGCATCAGCTGAGAATCAATGACTTCAATGCGTGACTCAAAGCCTTCAAGAGTCATTTCGTTAACGGATATCACACCGTTAGACACATTGAACGCATAGCATCCTCGCTCAGTATTAACCACAGCTTTAATCCGTTCAGCGGTTAAACTGGTGAACAGTGAGAAAAGTTCATCAAACGAAAACTGATATTCCGCGCCAAATAGCCAACCACAGCTGAAATAGCCCTGACCGAAGTTCTCACGTTTTAAATACGCCTGTCCCGGCGGTAGCTCAAATTTAGGTTCAAGGTCAGCATGATGGTGATGGTGTTGCTCAATATGAGCGGACGCCCCGTCATGAACGCGTTCAATATCCAACACTTCCAACGGAATCTTGCCCTGTTTAACCAGCTTATGAAAAATTTTCGCCGGTTGCTGATCGGTCACCCAATCATTAAAGGTATCAACATCTTTGATGCTAGCCTGATCGACTTTATTCCCGATGACCACATCTGCACAACCGAGCTGATCGATAAAATTCTGGTTCGATGTATATTTCTGATCGCTTAAATTACGTGGGTCTACGATAGTAATCGTCGCTTTAAGATCAACATAAGGCAGATATTGTTCAGACGTCAGAATAGCAATGATCTGTTTAGGGTGCCCCAATCCTGTCGGCTCAATAAGTAAACGATCCGGTTTTTGACGCAACAGGGCAGTAATCGCGACAGAAGTCGGCACACCTGCCGCACAACACATGCAGCCACCCGCAACTTCCTTAATCATTGCCCCTTCTTCCGACATCATTGCGCCATCGATACCGATTTCGCCAAATTCGTTGACTAAAACCGCCCAACGCTGATCCTCAGGCTTCTCTTTTAGTAAATGTAAAATAGCAGTAGTTTTTCCGGCTCCGAGAAAGCCAGTGATAATATTTGCAGGAACTCTGTTAGGCATGACATACAACTCCGTTTTTATTGAGTATATATCTAAAAGAAATGGGGTATCCAGAGGTTAATTGTGTCAGTTTACAAATATACTAAAGGCGCGCCAATTGCTAGCGCGCCTTTACTCCCCGGTGCTCTGTTCGAGAGCTTTGCGATCCAGTAACAAGTATCTGGCGAATTCGGGGATCTTCTACTCATTGTTGCTGTAACGTACTCATTTGTACTGTATTGCGTTTCAAATTGTAGGTAAGGCTATGTGTCCTCCAAAAAGAAAATCATTCATTTGCCTTACACTTTAACTATGGTACAAATCGCTGGAATAACAACTCCAACATACCATTTTTATATGTAGATCACAGTTTAATTTGCGATATAATCACGCCGATGAATATGCTCCAGAAACTGCATGAATATTAACCTTGCAGTGCCCCGCAACCACCAACAAAGTACTGAAAAGCTACTTTTCAATAATACTGCTTCGGTTCGGGTTTGAAGAGCGTATAATCCACCCGCATCATCTGACTAACCTGATATAAGCTGAAGAGAGAGGCTACATTTAAAATGTCCAAACGAGAGAAGTTTCGTCCTGCCATGCTGGCAAAAGTTCCAAAAGATGCGATCAATCAGTTTCTCTCCAAAGACAAAACGCCGATTTCAGTACTTCTTCTCTCCGTTATTGTTGGTGTTCTTGCCGGTTTAGTTGGCACTTATTTTGAGCATGCGGTCCATTTGGTTTCTGAATCACGTACCGAGTGGTTACGTAGTGAAGTCGGCAACATGCTCCCTCTCGGCTTAGCCGCCTTTTTAATCAGTGCTGGCCTGGCATTTGTTGGTTATTACCTGGTACACCGCTTTGCACCCGAGGCTGCAGGTTCCGGTATTCCGGAAATTGAAGGGGCGATGGATGGTATGCGTCCGGTTCGTTGGTGGCGTGTTCTTCCGGTTAAGTTTTTTGGTGGTATGGGCGCATTAGGTTCAGGGATGGTACTCGGGCGTGAAGGCCCGACTGTTCAAATGGGCGGATGTGTCGGACGTATGGTGTCGGATATTTTCCGTGTTAAAGATGATGATGCCCGCCACTCACTACTAGCCTCGGGAGCTGCAGCGGGGCTTGCCGCCGCGTTTAATGCTCCTTTGGCAGGCATAA
Source organism: uncultured Vibrio sp. (assembly GCA_963666615.1). GTDB lineage: Bacteria > Pseudomonadota > Gammaproteobacteria > Enterobacterales > Vibrionaceae > Vibrio. Next base: position 1,029,139 of record OY762907.1, on the reverse strand, counting down.
TGTTTGTAGTTGAGGAAATGCGCCCGCAATTTCGTTACACGCTGATTTCAATTAAAGCGGTAATTATTTCCGCCGTGGCCGCCAACATTGTGTTTCGTAGCATTAATGGTCAAGACGCCGTCATCACCATGCCGCAATATTCCGCGCCCGAACTCCCTGCTCTTTGGCTATTCCTTTTACTCGGTGTTCTATTTGGTATTTTTGGGGTTTTCTTTAATAAACTGATCACTCTGTCTCAGGATCTGTTTGTCAAAATTCACCGTCATGATCGTAAACGTTACTTGTTTGTTGGCTCGATGTTGGGTGGCTGCTTTGGTCTGACGTTGTTGTATATTCCGGAGCTAACTGGCGGAGGTATTGCGTTAATCCCGACCATTACCAACGGTGGCTATACCGCTAATATACTGTTGTTACTGTTTCTTGGCCGAATCATGACCACACTACTCTGTTTTGGCTCCGGCGCACCGGGCGGTATTTTTGCCCCAATGCTCGGTTTGGGAACCCTGTTTGGTTATGCGTTTGGTTTAATCGCACAAAGCTTATTACCAGGCCTGGATATCGACCCAGGCATGTTTGCTATCGCTGGTATGGGTGCTCTATTCTCCGCAACGGTACGCGCACCGATTACCGGGATCTTGCTGGTTATTGAAATGACCAATAACTACTATCTGATTCTGCCTCTTATTATTACGGGACTTGGTGCAGTTATTTTTGCCCAGCTACTTGGCGGCCAGCCTATTTACAGCCAGTTGTTACGTCGTACTCTTCGTAATGAAAAACTGCGCCAACGCGATTTGCCAGATGAGATTGAAGAAGAGCAAAACTCTCAATCGCCCACTAAATAAAGTCCGGTAATTACGTTTATTCCTCATAAATATAAAAGCATGCAAACCATATTTAACAGATGGTTTGCATGCTTTTACTATCTTCACCACATCTTCACTTTCAACTTACATTTCACTCACTAATTTTTCACAGCTCAAAATATTAGTTAGATCTAAATCAATAAATCATTTATTAGTAGTTTATCATATTGATGGCCAAGATTTTTTACTGCTATTATCCAACCACGTAATTGGATAGCATATGCAATAAATTTTTCTGCTATTCATTCCAAGAATTAGTTTTAAGCACAAGCTTCTAGCAAATACACGAATCAATAAAAACGAAAAAGTATTGATAAGGAGAATTAGTGCTGCACAGAATTACCACAAACTTAGGAAAACTCGTATGAATAAAAAACAAGCTTATGCTGCTGTCGCAGTAACGCTCGCCGTGCTTGCATTCGGAGCATCGTATCTAAATAACGCTGATCTATTTTTACGCCTATTGTTAGGCTTGGGCCTGGGCTTTGCGCTGACTAAGGGATCGATTGGTTTTGCCGGAAGTGTCAATAGAGCCTATCGCCGCGGCTCAACAAAATTGATCCAGATTTTAATGTTTCTGTTTATCGTCACCTGTATTATCAATGCTGGATTGATGTTTAATGCACAACCAGGGGAATATAACTTATGGATTCGTCCAATTAACCTTGGTTTGGTTGTCGGTGGTATCTTATTCGGTGCTGGTATGAGCCTGTCAAGTTGTTGTGCCAGTGGCGTGATGGTTGAAATGGTCGATGATATTCCGCGCGCCTTTATCACATTAATCTTTTTTGGTGCCGGTGTATTTTTCGGTATGCCACTTCAATCCACACAGAGCTGGATTAAACAATCATTAATTTCCACTGAAAGCTACGCAGGGAAAGGGGTATTTTTACCTGATCTATTTAGCTGGGATCCAATGAATGGTTACTTCTTCTCTGTACTTCTAAGTATTGCTTTTGGCCTCACTGTTATCTATTTTGCTCGTAAATATCAACAATCTTGCGAGAAAAATGGCACCTATTTAGGCGTACCGGGTGAGCAACTGCGAGATAAAGTGGCCATGGAACCCAAACCACAAATCGAAAAGTTCTGGAGTGTTGAAAGCTACCAACGCTGGGTTGGTAATGTATGGCAAATGCGCACAGCGGCTTTGATGATTGCTATTATTGTTGCAATTATGATGGTTGCAACGGGTTCTGGTTGGGGTGCATCAACACCTTATGGCTTATGGTTCGGTAAATTGCTCATGGCATTTGGTGTTGAACCGGCTCAAATTGCCGCATTTACTCACAAGCCTGAAGCTATGTTTACTAAACCTGTTTTGGCCAACCCAGTTGGTCTGCAAAACCTGGCAATTTTAGCTGGTACATTAATCACAGTTCTGTTTATGGGTAAATTTACCTTATCTTTGAATAAAGGATATACCCTGAAACACTACAGTTTGTTTGCACTGGGCGGCTTTATGATGGGTTTCGGCACGCGCTTTTCAAACGGTTGTAATGTAGGAGCCTTGTTTACTCCAGTAGCAAACTTCTCTCTTTCTGGCTGGATTTTCCTAGTGGTACTGATCGCCGGAGGTATCTTAGGTAATCGCCTTCAAGCTTGGGTCCTGAATACTCAATCGAAAAAACTTTGCGTAGAAACGACCAAAGCAACTCATTAAATCACGGTATGTTTTAAAGAAAAAACGGTCATTCGACCGTTTTTTTACATCCCGAGCTTTGTTAAATAATCATAAACCCATTTCTGATTTAATCTGCTCTAACCAAGTCGATAAACGCTCTTCGGTTAAACTTGCCTGGTTATCTTTATCAATCACCAAACCAACAAAGGCATCACCATCGACAGCGTTAGACGCAGAAAACTCATAGCCGTCTAATGGCCAGCGACCAACCATTTCGGGGCCACAGTTAGCCACGTAATCGTATAATTCACCCAAGCCATCAACGAATTCGTTAGTGTAGTTGACCTGATCACCCAGACCAAATAACGCGACTTTTTTACCTGATAAATCTAAGTCAGCAAAATTGGGTAAAAATTCAGCCCAGCTTGCTTCAGAACAATCACATTCAATCCCTGGCAATTGGCCCTGACCTAATGTTGGTGTACCAAGAATCAGACAATCGTAAGCAGCAAAATCAGCCACTTCTACACGGTTGATATTCTTTGGTTTATCAGCAATCTCATCACCTAATTGCTTTTGAATTTGTTTAGCAATTTTACGAGTACTGCCGGTATCTGTTCCGAAAAAAATTCCTACTTTAGCCATGGTTCGCTCCTTGAAAAACATTACCCTAAATAAAATGGCGCCTAACATGTTGTATTGTTTGCAATACGTAATTTAAATATTGCAAACATTAAGCCAATGATAACCTACTGTTTTAAAATGAAATTCTAGTGCCAATTTCAAGACAAACCGACAATTTGTCACAAACCCGACAATCAATCGTCGTCATCCTCGTCGTCATCATCAGGTTTCCAGGTAATCGCCCGATAAATTTCAACCCGGTCACCCTCTTTAATGGCAGCATCAAGTGAAGATACTTTGCCAAAAATACCGACTTTCTGTTTTTCCAGATTAATTGAAGGAAACATTTCTAAAATTTTTGACCCATGGATCGCAGACAATACCGTCGCATGTTCATCAACATTCACCGGCATCCACACCTGCTCTTCTGGTAAGGCATACACCACACTTACTTTCATGCGTTACCTCCCTGTTCTACCAGTTCCTGCTTTTCTTTGGCTCGTTTAGCCACCAACTCTAACTTTTGTTTTATTCCCAAAATTGCGCCCAACATTAAGAACCCGCCAGGAGGCAAAATAACTAACAACATGCCGCGATAATCAGGAATAACAGTAACTTCAAGAAATGAGAAGCTATCACCAAGCAATAAGCTGGCATTGGAAAATAAAGTCCCGCTGCCTAAAATTTCTCGTACACCGCCTAAAAAGGTCAGGAACCAGGTAAAACCAATCCCCATGAAGATCCCATCAACCATGGACGGTAAGATGGCATTTTTGCTGGCAAAGGATTCTACTCGTCCTAAAATGGCGCAGTTGGTAACAATAAGAGGAATAAACAGGCCAAGCACTTTATGTAATGGGTGTAACCATGCATTTAACAATGCATCGATCAACGTAACCAATGTGGCGATAATAATAACGTTAACCGGGATACGCACAGCTTTACTAATAATGTCTTTTGTCAGCGCACTGAGCATGTTTGACATAATCATTACCGCTGTTGTCGCCAACCCTAGCCCTAACCCGTTGGTTGCACTACTGGTTACCGCAAGCAAAGGACATAAAGCTAAAAATTGCTTAAGAATTATATTGTTGTCCCACAAGCCATTTTTAATTATTTGTGGATAAACACTTTTATCGTTACTCATGACGTTACTCCTTGTCTTTCGCCAGCGCTAACATCGCCTGATGGACACCACGTACGACACTCCTTGGCGTAATCGTAGCCCCACTGAACTGATCAAAATCTCCACCATCCTTCTTTACAGCCCAAAGCGGCGTATTTTGCAAAGAACGTTGGTTAAAACTTAATACCCATGGACTTTTTGCCAGTTCAATCTTGTCGCCTAATCCGGGAGTCTCACTGTGACTGATAATTCGCACTCCGGTAATTTCCCCTTGCAAATTAACGCCAAGTAAAAAGGTGATTGCGCCACTATACCCATCCTGTACACCGCGAATTACTTGGGAAACCAATTCACCCGCTTTATTTTTTACCGGAAACAGATCGTATATAGTCCCCTGATATTCAATTTGACGACCCTGAGCAAAAACATCATTGCTATATGCAATACCGTTTAGTACCTCGTTAAGTAATGCGCTCTGATCCTCTGCAACCCGTAATTCAATAATGGGACGAGTCGTTGTTTCCGTCACAACTAACAATACCGCAGCTAATCCACAGGTTGCCGCCAGTAACCCGGCCTGATAAGCAATCTTGTCTTTGAGTACTTCAATTTTCGCTAACATAATTACTTCTCCACAGCTGAACGGCTACCGAAAATATTCGGACGCAGGTAGTGATCAATTAATGGACTGGCAGAGTTCATAATCAAGACGGCAAATGCCACGCCTTCGGGATAACTACCAAAACTACGAATCAGCCAAATCAACAAGCCACAACCGACACCATAAACCAGTTGACCTTTGACACTGGTTGGTGAGGTAACCAAATCGGTTGCAATATAGAAAGCACCTAACATAGCACCGCCACTAAACAGGTGAGTGAGTACGGGGAGATAGTGTTCAGGATCGACCGCATGAGAAATTAATGCCGGAATAGCGAGGCCTAACATAAAGCTGGTTGGAATTGCCCAGTGAATAATGCCACGATAAAGCAGATATAAGCCACCAAGCAGAATAAAAATAGCGCTGGTTTCACCCAGACTACCCGATTGCTTACCGAGTAATAGATCCAGCAAAACAATCGGTTGTGTACGTTCACTGCTCAATGATGTCGCAGAAGTGACCCCATCAAAATGGAACCAGGCATCAGGAACAGAAACCAGGTTATTGGCAAAATCTATTGGTGCCGGATCAGCCCAGGATGTCATTTCTACCGGAAAGCAGACAATCAACATTACGCGAGCCAGCATCGCAGGGTTAAATAAATTCTGGCCCAATCCACCATATATTTGTTTACCCACGACGACCGCAAAAACGCTACCAAATGCAGTCATCCACATCGGGAATGTCGGCGGCAAGCTCATTGCCAGCAACAAACCGGTCAAGATCGCGGAACCATCCATACAAGCAAGCAGGCGTTTTTTCATTACCGCTAAGCAAACCCATTCGGTTAACACCGCTGAACCCACGCCGACAGTTAATACCATCAGGCTATTCAGTCCAAACTGATATACACCAAACAATGCCGCAGGTAACAATGTCAACACGACGGTATACATGATGCGAACACTGGTATTGTCATTATGTGCAAATGGCCCTACTGCTGATTCATATTTAATCATGGGTCACTTCCTCCATTTCCTTATTCTCTACCCTTGTTGGGCGCGCTGGTCGTACCGGACGAACCGGCCTTTGTGGGGCATCGTTGCTTTCAGCAACCACTTCTAATTTTGGACGAGCCGGTCTTACTGGTCGTTCAGGTCTGGCAGGACGCTCTGGTTGTGCAGCAACTTCCACTGTAGGTCTCGCAGGACGTTGAAGCTGTTCGGCAGGAGCCGAGGCAACAGTACCAGGACGTGCCGGGCGTTGAGGACGAGACGAAGTTTCTGCCGCCTCAGGTCCACTGTTTCTCGCTGGACGTGCAGGTTTTGCTGCACCTCGTACCGGACGCTGTGCTTTGGCCTCTTTCGCCGCTTTTGCCGCTTCTGCTTCTTGTGCTAAACGAGCTTTGCGCGCTTCGGTCAATGCTTTAGCCTGGGTTGATTTTTTCTCTCGCAGATTATTGGCGTTAATCGTTCCTTTCGCATGCATAAAGAACTGAACTAAAGGAATATGCGAAGGACAAACATAACTACAGGCGCCACATGAAAGACAACTCAGCACTCCCAATTCTTCGGCTTTCTTGAATTCGGAAATACGAGTTTGCGCGGCCATCTGGAAAGGCATCAACCCCATTGGACATGCTCTGACACATTGACCACAACGGATACACTCCTGGTGCTTAGATTCAGTAACCACTTCATCTTCGGTTAACGCAAGAATGCCGCCAACCGTTTTATCAATGGGCACCATCGGAGAACACACAACCTGCCCCATCATCGGGCCACCGAAAATAAGACGTTCAGTCTGTTCACTTAAACCACCACAATAGGCAATAATTTCGTTGACGGGTGTTCCCACCGGAACCTCGACATTACGGGGCTCGGCAACACCCTGGCCAGAAACGGTTACAATACGAGTCGTTAAAGGATGTTTAAAACGTACCGCATGATATGACGCCCTAGCCGTAGCAATGTTGTTTACCAGAATCCCGATTTGAGTAGACAAGCCTCCGGGTGGAACTTCTTTCCCGGTCACGGTTTTAATCATATGCTTTTCCGAACCCATCGGATAAACACTGGGAACCATCTTTATTTCAATATCAGGTTCTTGGTTTGCCGCAACTTCCATTTGTTCAAATGCTTCAGGTTTGTTGTCCTCAATTCCGACAATCGCCTTTGATGCACCTGATGCTTTCATCAGAATTTTGATCCCAGCTACCACCTCTGCCGCATAAGTCTGCATGGTGAGGTCATCACAGGTCAGATAAGGCTCACATTCACCGCCATTGATCACCAGAGTGTGAACTTTCGCCTGTCTGGCAAATTTCAATTTTGCCGCAGTTGGGAAACCCGCTCCACCCAAGCCTACAATGCCCGCCTGTTTGATACGCTCAATCAGTTCAGCTTCATCCAGCGAAGTTATGTTCTCTGCCGGATGAATATCGCCCCAAGACTTATCCTGATTCGCACGAATAATGATGGTTTCACATTTCATCTTGGATGGATGAGACGTGATATGATCAGTAATTGCCGTCACAATGCCATTCACTGGAGAATGAATAGGGGAAACCATATCACTTCTTCCCACCGCAACCTGCTGACCACGTGTGACAGCGTCACCGACAGCAACCAATGGCTTTAATCGCGCCCCATTGCGTAACTGCAAATTGAGATAAACATTGCGTGGCCAAAAACTGGTATCGATACCTTTATCGTTACTTAACTCTTTGTATGCGTGAGGATGAATGCCGCCGCTAAACGGTTTTCTTAATAGACTTAACATCTCTGACACTCCTATACGGCAACGGGTTGTTTAGGTTTTGGCCAGAACCAGGTTGTAGAATCCGGTTCAACCTCAACGATATTGAGGCATTTTTGTGGGCAAACCTGACTGCACAGCTGGCAGCCGGTACAAACGTCTTTTATAACTGTATGCATCTGTTTAGGTGCACCGACAATCGCATCAAACGGACACGCTTTATAGCAACGACCACAACCCGAACATTCAGATTCATTAATTTTGGCAACGAACTGTTTATCTTCCTCGTTCATTTCCACCGAAACGCCCAACATATCAGCCACCGCAATGGCTAATGCTGCGCCACCCGGAGGGCAGCAATTAGGACTCAATGAGCCATCGACCATTTTCTCTGCGGCCGCACGGCAACCGGCTTCACCACACTGGCCACACTGACCACCAGGCAGCAAGGCTTCGATTTTGTCAGCGAGCGGATTACTCTCGACACGAAACACAATCGCAGCGTAACCCAGCGCCGTGCCAAGCACAGCGCCGAGAACAAGAAAAAATAAAACGGATGAAATAAGCATGATTGATCCCTCCCTAGACCATTCCGGAAAAGCCCATAAAGGCCATAGACAGTATTCCCGCTGTAATAAATGCGATGGGACTGCCTTTAAACGTTTCCGGTACACGACTTAATGCAAGCTGGCTACGCAGACCAGCAAACAAGGTAATCACAACAAGAAAGCCAAATGCAGAACCGACACTAAACATAATGGTATTAAGAAAAGTCAGATCATCCTGCACAGCAAGCAGCGCTACACCCAGCACGGCACAGTTGGTCGTAATAAGAGGTAAAAAGACACCTAGTGATTGATAGAGCGCCGGGAAAGCTTTACGAACATACAGTTCGGTAAACTGTACCACCGCAGCGATTACCAGAATAAAGGCGATAATTCGCATAAACTCCAGCCCCAGCGGACGTAGAATAGTAAACTCAATGATCCAAGTGCTGACTGCGGCCAGTGTCAGCACAAATGTAGTAGCAACACCCATCCCGACCGCGCTATCGATTTTGCTTGAAACACCCATAAATGGGCACAATCCCAAAAATTTCGCCAGTACGACGTTATTAACAAACGAAGCACTGAGCAAGATTAGCAACCCTTCCGACATACATTTCGTCCCTAAAATGAAATTTAACTAGCAAGTTGATAGGTAAATTGCATTAGGTGTGCCATTTCAGAGCATTGCACTAAATTAAGGCCATAAGCCCTTATTCGTTCAGTAACTTGGTTGTTTTTTAATACTTTTTTGTTAATTGTCCGCTTTATAACAAAGCAAACAATTTTAATTAACCGATTCGGTTTTGTCTCAAATCAAACAATCCCCGTCTTTAAAGGGCCAAACATAACAATCACTTTCAATTGGAATAAAAAATGCATAGACCTTTCTACTAAGGGAAATATTGCTAGGAAGGCACCTATGGCACAAGTTGAGACGATAATGGAAAATGTGGGTGAACCCATTTTCGGTTATGAAGCATTTGAGCAGATTGTACTCAATGCACCGGTGGCAATTAGTATCACCGACAAAGATGGAAATATTTTATTTGTTAACCAAACGTTCTGTGATATCACCGAATATTCGGTTTCCGATTTGATTGGCCGTAATTCATCACTTCTCTCGTATAAGGCGACACCTCGCAGTGTTTACCAAGCATTGTGGGCGGCAATCAATACTGGTAGTCACTGGCACGGACAGTTAGTAAATAAAAAGAAATCAGGAGTTCCTTATATCGCGGATATTTCAATCTCTCGCTTCACTAATAAGAGCGGAGAGTATTGCTACTACGCGATTCAAAAAGATATTACCGAACAGCACGGCACTCAAACTCACCAAAAAAACCAGTACATTATGTTTCAAGCGGTTTTAAACGCCGCACCGATTGCTATAGCACTGGCGGACAAAAATAACCAAATACTGTTCAACAACGAGCGGTTTGCCAAACTAGGTGAAAGCATAGACCAGCAACCGATTGATCTCCTTTTGGAAAATATTGGAGAAGAGTACGGCTTTGCTTCGCTCAGCGAGTTTATGGGTAGCAAACAACAAAAATACAAAGGGATTCATATTGAAAACCACGGCCCGATTCGCGAGCGTTGGTTTGACTTCATTCTGGTAAAAATACCTGTTTCTGATACGACAGCAGAAACCTATTTCAGCCAAGAAGATGACTATTATACAGTTGTAGCCATCAGCGAACGTACACGTGAAAAGCTGCTGGTAGAAGAACGCCGGATTAATTCCGTTAAGTTAATGACCCGAGATAACAAATACGTGCATGCCATGCAGGAAGCGCTAATGGCCACGCTACATCAACTGCAGGGTCCGTTTAATATGATTGAGTCTGCGGTCAACATTCTTAAACAGACCAACGCTAACTGCCCAGGCTTAATTGCAATGGACGAAGCGATGGGTAATGCAGTAGCAGCAATGGATGATATTAAGCAAGCGATTCCGGAACGCAGTAGCGAAGCGCTTCAACCAGTCAATATTAATCAGGTCATTCGTGATGTTACCGCAATCAGTACCGACGAGCTGCTTCTATCGTCGACTAAATTAGACCTTAATTTGTCAGCAAAACTACCAACCATCAATGGAATGCCCCATCGCTTAGTACTGGCTCTTAAACAGTTACTGGATAACGCGCTTGATTCCATTCAAACCTCAAAGAAAAGTGAACGCACTCTGCTTATTTCATCGTTTGAAAACGATGGCGAAATCAATATCTGTGTCGAAGATAGCGGTAGCGGCGTGGCTCCGGATATTCGTCTAAAAATTTTCCATCCATTTTTCAGCACCAAACCGCGCCATAAATCAGGATGTCGTGGCATAGGTCTTTCTATCGTGCAACAGGTACTGAATGAACATTCAGCCACTATTTCAATTGAAGATAGTGAACAACTGGGCGGAGCTAAAATCTGCCTGACGTTTCCTGGTAACGCGTTACCGAATAACCCTTTCCTTTGAAATAATGGATGAGTAAATTATGTCAGTTGAATATTCTATGCACGATCTTGAACGGCAGTTACTGGCTGCAATGTACAAAATCAGTAGTGTGCTGAATTCCAGTCTCGACTACTGTGACTCATCAGATCAGGTTCTGAAAATTCTGCATGATGAGTGCAAATTACAGTGTGGCATGCTCACGATTTTAGATAACAGTCGAGATATTTTATTAATTAAATCAGTTCATACCCCGAAGCCCAACTCCGCGGCAGAACAAAAGCAGGTTCACTATAAAATTGGTGAAGGAATTGTCGGTGAAGTGTTGCGTCAAGGCAGTTCGGTAGTGATTCGTAATCTGGGCAGCGATATGCGCTTTGCCGATAAACTGGCACTGTATGATTACGATAAACCGTTTATCTGTGTGCCGCTAAAAGATGGCACAGCCAAGGTGATTGGAGCCCTGTCGGCACAGCCACCGAATCTCAATGATGATCACATTACGATGCTAACAAAATTTCTCGATATGATCGCCAATCTAATCGCGAAAAACGTCCAGCTCGCCTATCGTGTTGAGAAAGAGCAGAAGCAACTAGTTGATGAACGTGACGGCTTACGTCGCAAAGTGCGCAACAACTACAGCTTCAAAAATCTGGTTGGCCATACCAAACCAATGCGTCAGATTTTCGAACAAATCCGCCTGGTCTCACGCTGGGATTCAACCGTTCTGGTCAGAGGCGAATCCGGTACAGGTAAAGAACTGGTTGCCAATGCGATTCACTACAACTCACCCAGAGCGAATAACCCGTTTGTTAAACTCAACTGTGCTGCACTGCCGGATAACCTATTGGAGTCGGAATTATTCGGCCATGAAAAAGGCGCATTTACTGGCGCTGTTAAGCAGCGTAAAGGCCGCTTTGAACTGGCCGATCACGGCACGATCTTCTTAGATGAAATTGGGGAAACCAGCCCGGCATTTCAGGCTAAGCTTTTACGGGTTCTGCAGGAAAAAGAATTCGAGCGAGTGGGCGGATCCGGCACTATCCACGTCGATGTGCGTATTGTTGCCGCAACCAACCGAAATCTCGAAGAAGAAGTCGCTAAAGGCAATTTCCGCGAAGACTTGTATTACCGTTTGAATGTGATGCCGATGAATCTGCCACCGTTGAGGGAGCGGATTCAGGATATTCCAGAACTGGCCGAGTTTATGATGCAGAAAATATCGAAAGTTCAGCAACGGAAACTGTCTCTCAGTGATAGTGCAATTCGCAGCATGATGGCGTATAGCTGGCCAGGGAATGTCCGTGAACTGGAAAACACGCTGGAGCGTGCATCGGTACTAAGCGAATCGGGACTCATTGTTCCAGAACTGATAACGTTCAGTCATGTAGAAGCATCACCGACCCCGATGCCTGCAACCTTTGGCCAGAGCCAACACCTGCCACCTTCGGTACCAACCTATTCAGCCCCTACCTCGGTCAATGATCTGCCGAGTGTCAGCAAAGAAAAACAGTTTAAAGATGAACGGGAGATGGTCATCGATGCGTTGGAACGTTCTGGTTGGGTAAAAGCCAAAGCAGCTCGTTTGTTGAACATGACTCCGCGTCAGATTGCTTATCGCATACAAATCATGAATATAGACGTGAAACAAATCTAACAATTCTCTTTCAGCCCCGGTGTCGGGTTTGTGACAATTGTCATACTTTCAAACCCGACACCACCCTTCATCTCAATAAAATCAATATCTTATTTCAGGTACGTTGTTTGCTACATAATTAAATATAGGAAAATCACTGGAATTTAATTAAGGAAGAGGTGGACATGGAAAGTCGTCGTCACTCAGCGCAGCCTCAAGAAAACGAGTCAGAGAAAACAGTCAGTCACTTTTTCTCCAAAGAAGTTCAAGACCGTATCGCCGAACATCCTTGTTACTCGAAGCAAGCGCATCAATATGCACGTATGCATTTACCCGTCGCTCCGGCATGTAATATTCAGTGTAACTACTGTAATCGCAAATATGACTGCAGTAACGAATCTCGCCCTGGCGTTGTTTCTCGCCTTGTGGATCCCCCACAAGCTCTAAAACAATACCTTGCGGTGAAAAAACGCGCTCCGAATCTGACGGTAATGGGTATTGCTGGCCCAGGCGATGCGTTAGCTAACCCCAAAACGACCTTTGAAACGATGGAAAAAATCAAAGCGGCGGATCCATCGGTACAACTGTGTATTTCGACCAACGGATTAATGCTCGAACCTTACGTTGACCGTTTGGCTGCTTTGGGCGTTGATCACCTGACCATCACCATCAACTGTATCGATCCAGAAATTGGCGCCAAAATTTATCCTTGGGTCTACTACAACAACAAACGCTTACGTGGTATCGAAGCATCAAAAACGTTGATCGAACAACAAATGCGTGGTCTAGAAGCTGCAGCAAAAGCCGGAATGTTGATCAAAGTGAATACAGTATTAATTCCGGGCATTAATGATCACCATGTAAAAGCGGTATCGGAAGAAGTGAAAAAACGTGGGGCCCTGCTACACAACATCATGCCGCTGATTTCCGATCCTGCCCACGGTACCTACTTCGGCTTGACAGGTCAGCGCGGTCCAAACGAAGAAGAGATCGAAGCCGCGCGCAAAGACTCAGGTAGCCATATGGCACAAATGACACACTGTCAGCAGTGCCGTGCGGATGCGGTTGGTACACTAGGTGGTTGCTCAAGCCAGTGTGATGAACCAGAAATTGAAACTACTGAAAAACCTCTGTATGAAGGTTATCAGGTCGGCGTTGCCAGCGATGGCACTGAAATTATCAAAACACATTTTGGTCATGCACAGGTATTTGAGATCTACCGCTACTCGGCTGAAGATCAGTGCTTCAATTTCATCGAACAACGTAATGTTGCTCAGTATTGTACTGGAGAGATGGAATGTGCCGAAAATGAAGAAGAGAAAGATCAGAGCATTCAGGCTGTAGCCGATTGCGACCTGGTACTCTGTTCTCGCATGGGGATCTCGCCTTGGCGTCAGCTGGAAAAACTCGGCGTATCGCCGAATGTTGACTTTGCAATGCAACAGACTTCTCTGGCACTGCAACAGGTAGCCATTATGCTGCAGGATTCCACCACCCACACACCTACTAAAATGGAGAGCCAGCATGAAGTACGCAATAACCGATAAATGTGTCGGCTGTCATGCCTGCCAGATAGTTTGTCCGAGTCAGGCTGTGTACGCCGATCCGGATGACAGCAGCAAGTTTAAGATTCATGCAAAACGCTGTACCGGATGCGAAGATAAATTCGATGAACCGCAATGCGCAAGCATCTGTCCGATTGAAGAAGCCATCGTTAATGAAATGCAGATTCCGGTGAATCCATTGGGAAGTTTAACCGGTATCTCTGTGGAACAACGTCTATGAATAGAACAGATTCACTAGAGCTTTTTTGGCGCCCCATCGTAAACCAATTCCTTACTGGTGCCACCGTCTTACCTCCTTTCCTCGGTTTGGAGGAGACGGCTTATTTTTCCTTACTTGAAGCTCTTAACATCTGTGATGTTCCAGAACAACATCAACTTCCCGGTCGTCAATTACGTAGGGAACTGATGGTGATGCGCAAAGCAGAATTTGACCAGGTCTATTTATTACTGGAACAATACATAAACGACAATAAGTTATCAGTATTAGAGAATGAAGCTCAGTTGGCCTGCCAGCTAATTAGCTGCGGCTGTTTAGGCAGTGCTCACTTATGGCATGATTTAGGCTTCCCGGAACGCCCTCGTCTGACCGAGTTTTTTACTTTTTACTTCCCCGAATTAACAGCATTGAATAGTAACAATATGCGTTGGAAACGTTTCCTGTATAAACAGCTATGCGAGAATGGCGGCGACTATGTTTGTCGCTCACCAAGCTGTGAAACCTGCAGCAGTTACCATGAATGTTTTATCTCGGAATAACAAAGGCGTTAAACAGCAACGGGTTGCCACTCTTCGACCCAAGCAGGAACATTTTCTGCTGGCATAGGTTTAGCAATACCATATCCCTGTGCCAGTACACAGCCCATTGCAAGCAACTGATTAGCATGTTCCATCGTTTCAACCCCTTCGGCGATCACTCGACGATTGAATGCACTGGCTAGGCCAATAACCGCAGCAGCAATCGCCCGGTCATCCTGGTCGTCCAGCATATCGCGTACAAAAGTACGGTCAATTTTCAGCAGCTCAACTGGTAAACGCTTCAAATACGTCAGTGATGAGAAGCCCGTACCAAAATCATCCAGCGCAAAACTGACACCTAAATCAATACAGGCACGGATTGTAGAAAGCGCTTCAGCTATATCGCCCAGTGCACTGGTCTCCAGAATTTCCAATTGTAGCGATCTTGGTTTAATTGTGGGGTGCGCTTCTAGAGCAGAGCTAAGAACATCAATAAAATTAGGTTGCCTCAAATGATAAGCATCCACGTTAACACTGACATTCAGATCCAGTCCGGCAGCCTGCCATTGCACCATTTGGTCGAGTGCTGTATTGATAACCCATGTACCCAACTCAAAACTAAACGGATGGTTTTCGATGGTCGGCAGAAATTCGATCGGCCCCATCAGACCGCGTTCCGCATGCTGCCATCGTAGCAACGCTTCCGCGCCAACCACTTTGCCGGTTTTCATGTTGATCTGCGGCTGATAATGCAGCCTAAACTCCCCTTGCTTAAAACCATGAATAATATGTTCAATGGTTTCTCGCTGGTTTTGTAAGTTACGATCTTCATGCACATCAAACATATGATAGCGGTTCTTGCCCGTTTGCTTAGCAATGTACATTGCCTGATCGGCATGACGCAGCAACAGATCGGCATCAACGCCATCCTGTGGATATAGGGTAACACCAATACTTGTTGAAACTTGAAGCGTCATATCCCGAATCTGTACCGGACTCATTGCAACGCCAAGAAGACGATCCAGTACGATTTTGCAATCAATAATTCGTTCGATATCACCGAGTACCACAATAAACTCATCTCCGCCGATGCGGGCTAGTGTATCACCTTCGCGTAAAGTCCCCTGCATCATAGAAGATAATCTAACTAACAACTCATCACCGACATCATGGCCATAAGTATCATTAACCAGTTTGAAACCATCTAAATCCAGATAAGCGACCGCAACGGAAGTATCGTTGCGCTTACTCCGTACCATCGCCTGCTGCAGTCGATCGGCAAGCAACATACGGTTGGGCAACTGAGTTAGTACATCGTAATGCGCCGTATGTTCCAGCTCCTGTTGATGCTGTTTCATGGTGGTAATATCCGAAAACAGCGCTACATAGTTTTGCGTCTTACCCATCTGATCGACCACTGCACCAATGGTGACCAATTCTGCATAAATCTCACCATTTTTGCGTCGGTTCCACAGCTCACCCGACCACTCTTTATTTTCCAGCAATGAATGCCACATGCTGGCAAAAAACTCTTTGGAATGACGCCCGGAATTAAGAATACGCGGATTTTTCCCTAATACTTCATCGCGACTATAACCAGTGATTTCACTGAAAGTACCATTTACGTCAATAATATTGCCGTTAGCATCAGTAATAACAATCGCTTCGCGTGCGTTGGTAAATACACTGGCCGCCAGCTGCAGTTTCTCTCGGGTTTTATTACGCTCGGTAATATCAATAACTTCGATTACCCTTGCTTTTTCTCCTTTGTAAACAATATTTTTACCTTTAACCGAGATAGGAATCTTAGTCCCGTCTTTACGCATTACCGTTACTTCATAACTATCCGGTAAATCTTTTTGTGCATGAAGCATAGCCACATCAAAATCTTGGTCACTAACAACAAAACCGAAGCAGTTCATTCCTATTAATTCATCGTAAGTGAAACCGGTCATTTCGGCTAAAGTGTTATTACATTCTAAAATAGTACCATTCTGGTGAATAATAATTCCGCCATAAGTAGCGTCACTCAAGGCTTTAAACCGCGCTTCACTTTCGCGCAATGTATCCTGTGCCACCGTCATTTGGCGATTAAACCGATGCAGATAAAAGGTAATTGAACTAATCGAAAAGACCAGTAGCAGTGCTACAGCCAGAGTCGGCATTACCCAAACAGGAATAGGATCAGCTTTCTCGTCATACAAAAATCCATCAAAATGCCGGATATCTTCGACCAGACCCGACCTCACAAAAGTATCAGCCATGTGTAGCCAGCGCTCCGGATTCATATGACCGATTTCAATCAGTGTTGGTAAAATCAGTTTGCGCATTTCCTCCGCTTCAAAGCGCAGATGATCGCGAGATTTTGCTATCTGATATTTATTTTTTAACAGGTCAATGACCTCTTCCGGATGCTCCATTGCGTAATTCCACCCTTTTAACGTTGCTCGGCGCATGGCCGCCACTCGCAATGGATGATCTTTCAATTCCTGTTCAGAAGTGAACAGAATATCACTATAAAAATCGACTCGATAAGAGATGGGGTCAATAATGTTATATGGGATGCCCAGTTGCCGCAGCAGATAAGGTTCATTGGTGGTGTATGAGTTAAAAGCATCCACTTTTCCCTCAATCAAATCCTGGATTCGATAGCTACTCGAAACAATATTAACCTGAGATAACTCAAGCCCTTCGTTTAGCAACATAGTAAGAAAATCCGCATCTTCATCTTTATTGGCAAACATAACGGTTTTGCCAATCAAATCATGCACAGAGCGAATTCCAGATTTTTCCAGTGAGAGCAGAACTGATGGGGAATGCTGAAAAACTGCAGCCAGAGCAACTAACGGTTTACCTAACAGACGCTGATAGAGAATTTCACTATTACCTTCAGCATACTGAGCCCGCCCAGCCAATACTTCAGCAACAGGCTGATGGTGTGGATCTCCTTGACGAATCTGGACGTTAAGACCTTCCTCCTTATAGAAGCCTTTCTCCAACGCAGCATAATAGCCAGCAAACTGAAACTGATGGTGCCAGCGTAGCTGAACCACGATTTCATTATTTCCTGAATAGGCGGCATTACAAGAAGAAATTCCCGTAAACAGAGAGATCAATAACCACTTAACCAACTGATTCAAGGATAAAGTACCCTTTTTTTTCACAATAATGTTGTCCTTACTAATCTGCATATACCAATGCACAATATAAGAATTCGCCCTGATTCCAAGTATATGAACAACATGCTACTGTTACCATATATAGTGTTGATAAATTTAATATTAATTGGTAACTATCACACTAGTTACCTATACCTATATAAGATACGCGCTGAAAACAATTCACTTACTTGATTGCATAATTACCAACACAACCCAGAGTTCAACTTGGCTCATACCTCTCGGTTGCTATGCAAAGCATCTCGACCATTGCATAAAAACGACGATTATGTCCCAAACCTGAGTTAGATCAATTATTATTCACTTTTTGCTTTTATTTATTCAACAGTGCTGCTTTTTTCTGCGAAAGGATGTATAAATTTGATCATTCTATGAGCTGACGCTCGTTTTTAACCAGTTAAAGTAATTAAATGATCGAAAAATTACTACTTTGGCAGCAGGTAAGGAAAGAAAGATGTATTTAGAGAAAACCCCAAACGGAAATCCTGTGGTACTCACCAACGTATCAAAAAGCCATCTGACTGAAACAAGTAAGAAAGATTGGTTGACATACTGGAAGTATTTCAAGCGAAACGAATTTAATAAATGTGCAGAATTTGGTTGCACGGAACAACACGATCACGGTGTTCTGGTTACTCAAGGTAGTTTAGAAAAAGGTAAACTGTTTGTTGTTCCTGTATGTAAAGTACATGGCGACTCAGCAAACCTGACACTGAACATCGATAGCAATGTTGATATCATTGCGGCAGATCTTAGCCTGTAATATCTAAGTGATGTTATAACTCGTTAGTCGATCAAAAAATCCCAGCGTTCTGAGCTGGGATTTCTGTTTATTTTTTATTATCAGAAGAATCTGATTTTTCTTTCTTCTTTCTCGTCAGAATGAGACCGAGTGTTAAAGCACTGGTCAGCCCAACATAAATCCAAGTGCCAGTTTCACCCAATTCTTTATTGGCAATAAGAATAATAGCAGTGATCCACAGACCCGCAGCCATTGAAATCAAATTTGTTCTCATACTTCTTTATTTCCCGAATTTTTATCTGCCTCTATACAAGGCGTTAATTGTCATTGGCTGAATAGTCGCTTATCTGCACCAGTGCGTCAATCCGGGTTAACAAAAAGGAGAATGAGTTAAAACAATCTCCTTAGTCATTCAGTAAAATCTCTGCGTGCTTGTTGCTCTTGAGACTGCTGAAAATTACTCACTACCGCTTCTCCAGCAACATAAACGTGCCGAATCAGATTGTCATTGGCGGCAAATATCCAACGATTCCGCAGCAAATTGCTGACAACCTTCCTTGGATTCAACAAGCAAAAAATGGTGGTTTTGGTATGAAGCTCGATGGCACTGGAGAATCAGATCGCAAACTGAAATCGATGCTGCACTGGGATGTAAACAATAGCATTTCCCGTCCCAGTTGGGCTCGCAACGATGGGGCTATTTTCGCTATTAAATGCGATGGAAATGGAACCGAAACTAAAAGTGACCATCCCCAATATTGCTGCTGACGACATCATTAATAATCTAGTCAAATAAGTAACTACAACAAAATCTTCGTCAACCAACCATTATTAGGTTAGGTTGGTGACGAAGATCTGTCATCCTCTCTCACCTCGCTGAACTATTCAGCAAGATATAAATGTCGATCTGAATCATGTTAATGCATCATTAATTGCTCATATTACTAAGAAACATCTGCATCTGTAATACACATGTGGTATAAAAAGCTTATGAATGATAAATAACACAGCTAATTAAGTAATGAAACAAATTGTCGATTATCAGATTTTAGAAAAATTGCTTAAAACCAATAGCTCAGATACGACTTTTCGCTTTCGGGCACAGATAGTTTTATTAAATTCAGTTGCAATTTTGACTTTTTCTTATTTTGTATACTTTAATATTTGGATTGATAATGACTTAGATTTAGCTGTATATGAATCGATTGCCATATTTATCAATCTATTAATTTATTATTTCGTATTAATTAAAAATTCCCTTAAAATATCAGCTTTTTTATTACAAATAATCATTAGTGTAATCTGCACAATTACAATATTAACTTGGGGTAATCAAGGTTATAGCCTAATATTATCATTAATTACTCCAGTCTCAGCTATATATTTGCTGGGAACCAGGAATGGAAGTTATTTAAGTTTACTTAATTTTCTATTTTTAGTTATTTTTTCATATACAAATTTAGATGTATGGACGCCTGCCCCATTTGAGATAGTTAGTTTCACCCAAATAATTTTGATCTATCTATGCATTTGGTTAATCTGCGCATTTTTCGACTCAACCCGCGAGTTTGAATTTAACATCCTGAGCAGCACCAATGAGAAACTGTTCAAACAAGCTACCACTGACTCCTTAACCGGCCTGCCGAACCGCCGTTATATTGAAGACTTCCTCCTGGAAGAAGACAACAATGGCTATATAGCCTTTATAGATATTGATGATTTCAAATCGGTTAATGATGAGCATGGTCACTTAATTGGCGATCAGGTTTTACAGCAACTAGGGAAAATCCTTCGCCACAGCCTCGGTGAAAATGACAAAGTGGCCCGCTGGGGTGGCGAAGAGTTTGTCTGGATATCTCACAGTCAAAACTTCGAGGAAGTAAAAGAAAAACTTTATCAGTTGACGCGCAGAATCTATTCGGCAGATTTTGATATCGACCGTCGCCTGAGTGTCAGTATCGGTGCTTCAAGCTTTTCCAAACGTCACTACCGAGAATCGCTCAACCGAGCAGACCAAGCCTTATATGCTGTTAAGGCTCAAGGCAAGAATAATGTCGAAATTTACCCTCACTACTGAGGGTATTACTTACGGATTGACGGTGCAGGATATTCCCAATTTTTTCCTGCAACCCACTTCTCTTTCACTCTGAGTTGCTTTTCCATCAATAAATTTATGCCATCTAGATACTGATACAATCCGTCACCATCAAGCTGATCAAAATCGATAACGCCTTTAGTCAGACGTAAACCTTTCTGCCTGGCCTGCTGTTCTAAATCGCACTGTACCAGCAACGGAAACAAAATGCCCTTTTCATCCTGTTCAACTTCAATGATTTGATGTCTTAAATAATTATTAAGTTGATATAGCTCCTTCTCTTCTTTCGGTAAAACTACCTGTGGAGAAAATTTATCATGCAGCAACAACCCACCAAAGTATGCCAACAACAATCCAACCGCCGTCAGTATATTAATGCCAATAGCCACATAGCTAATAAGAAGAACGGCTATCGATATACCACCAACCCACGCCAGTCGGCAGAAGGCTCGTTTGATGCGCTGCTGGCGCTCAGACTTAAGTAAAATAGAATTGAGTTCAAGCAGCCTTTTACAGCCGCTTTTCAAATGGTTTTCATACAGCTCAATCATTGACTCGGTTTTAGTCGAATACAATTCTGCTCTGTGTTTATACTCTTGGTAATTAAACGCACGCTCAGGTAATTGATTCATAGTTCATCCTGTTTAATCAGAAAAACATACTCTTTCACGTATGAAATGGAATGCAAACATTGGATAAATTTTAAATTCAGCTAACACTGCATGTCGTCGATCTACGAAACATCCCACAGGTGTCACAAAGAATTAATTAATTTTTATGGTGTTAAATAAATGACTCATCAGGTCCACCTTGCCAAAATTGCCGCTAACGCAACCATAACGGAAAGAAACTTTGCACCTGAGAAGAAACTTGCCAATGTCCAGTGGATCGATAGAGGCAGGTAAAGAATCGTTTATCTGCCTCATCAATCCCATTTCCCCAAAGTTGTAACCAATCGTTAATGTCATTCTCATCCTCAATCTTCTGGCCGATTTATTGCTCCTTATTGCATAACCGTAGTGCAAAATGCTCTCCGCTTGTTCTAACCAAACCCTTTGTAGTAACTAACAGGTAACAAGCTAATGTATTGCTTTTGAACGGTTCTATATCGTCTCAACACGATTTAGCGAGGTAATCCAATTGATGATTTCTGCACCTGAAATCATGTTATGGAATTGTTTCATTCTTTTGACTTAGATGTGGAGTGCAGATGTTCAATAAAAAATTAAAATTAGAATTGCAAAATGCAAAAGAATCCATCGCAGAATGCGAATCAGTCCTTTCTTCGATCAATAGTAGCGTTGACGTCATTGAATTTTCGCCTAAAGGAGAAATTTTAACTGCGAACCAACGCTTTCTTGATGTGGTGGGTTATCAGCTTGAGGAAATTGTCGGCCGTGCACATGCGATGTTATGTAGCGAATCATATCGAACATCAAGCGAGTACTCTCAGTTCTGGAGAAATTTGGCCAACGGTGAAGTTCAGAGTGGCGCATTTGAACGCGTGAGCAAACAGGGAGACACTTTATGGCTTGAAGCCACCTACTTTCCGATTAAGCATAATGGGAAAGTGACGAAAGTAATGAAAATCGCCAATGATATAACCGAAAGAAGGGTTAAGAATGAGTCTCTAGCCGATGTGATCAACGCACTAAATCGCTCTCTCGCTGTAATTGAATTTGATCCACAAGGAAATATCCTTAATGCAAACAATAACTTTCTTGAAGTTATTGGCTATCAGTTGGAGCAGATTCGTGGTCGTCATCATAGAATGCTATGCCACGAACAATTTTACACTGAGAACCCCAATTTCTGGGATGAACTCAGGAGTGGGCAATTTAAATCGGG
The DNA here is from genome assembly GCA_963666615.1 of uncultured Vibrio sp. Classification (GTDB taxonomy): domain Bacteria; phylum Pseudomonadota; class Gammaproteobacteria; order Enterobacterales; family Vibrionaceae; genus Vibrio. The sequence goes on along the minus strand of OY762907.1, from coordinate 1,006,750 downwards.
ACAGTTCCTACGCAAAGATCGTTACGGCAACGATATCTGGCTAGAAGCGACGTATAATCCGATCATTGATCGGTTTGGTAGGGTAAGCAAAATCATTAAGTTTGCTTCGAATATTACCGAGCGGGTGAACAAAAATATTGCAGTGGCCAAAGCTTCTGAAGTTGCTTTGTCAACCTCGGTTGAAACCTCTCAAATCGCGAAACAAGGGGCAGAGCTTCTTAACGATTCCGTAGTATTGTCCGGTCAGATAGCGGAAGATGTACTCTCTACCGTAGAAAAAGTGCAGATGTTACATGTTCAGTCGCAAAATATTTCAGCGATTGTTTCCATTATTAAAGGTATTGCAGACCAAACCAATTTACTTGCTCTGAACGCAGCCATTGAAGCTGCCAGAGCCGGTGAGCAGGGACGAGGATTTGCAGTCGTGGCAGATGAAGTTCGCTCCCTTGCTCTGCGCACCAGCCAATCTACAGCAGAAATCACACAGGTTGTATCCGCCAACCAAAAACTAACCGAGAGCCTTACGTTAGCAATGGAAACGGTAGCGGAAACATCAGGTAACGGAAAAGATAAAATCACTGAAGTTTCTGCTGTGATGGATGAAATTTATCGTGGGGCTGAAAATGTATCCAAGACGGTTATGCAGCTTTCAGAGAACCGCTAGTTTGCGAATAAGTGTCAGTGCGTATCAATTGATAGTACAGTTCATCGCTTACTGTATTTATTTATGATTGCATCAGAGGGCCCATTATTAAAAATGGGCTCTTTTTTTAATTTGCATTGCAAGTAAGTATTATGCAGATGTCAAAAAGGAGCAATTAATTTAAAGACGTTAAATAGGCAAGGCAACATACGACATTTAGCTAAAGCCCTTCTACAAAAGGTGGAATCAGTTTGAATACCTCAATAGACGCATTGCCGCGAACGATGACATGACGCTTGAATACAATCTCCTCGAGTTTTTTATTTGATGAACAGACCTTCTGCATAATTTCTCTCGCACCTGACGGATCGACTAGAGGATCTTGACTGCCCTGAATAATTAACAACGGGGCGCGAATATCACTGAACTTTTTCTGACAAAGTTCCTGCAATAACAACAATTGGCGTAAGCCACCAATATACAGTCGATCATAATTAGTATCAGGGTTTTCCGACTTGTTTTCTAACCATTTAACAGTGGCTTTATGTAGAGAAATACTTGCCAACGCATTATTCCACCTATCAAGCATCGGGGATAACACGCTAGATTTCTGTCGCAACCTGAGCGCAGGATTAATCAAGAGAATACCCGCAACTTTTTCTGCCGAACAGGCCCCCTGTAACAAAGCGATCAAGGCACCAGCAGAAAAACCACCAACGACCACCTTATCATGATAATGAGAAAGCACCGCATAGCCGCGTTTAAAGGATTCCGACCAAGTTTTCACCGTTGCCTTGTCTAGCTCTGAAGCATGAGTACCATGCCCAGCAAGGCGCACCAGGTACACACCGTAGCCTCGCTGATTAAGGTACTCCGCTACCTCCAGCATCTCGGCGGGTGACGCTAAAAAGCCATGCGCTAAAACAATACCAGGTTTACTCCTATCCCCTATGAGATGGCGGGGTTTTCCTACCTCGCTACTTTTGGTTTCATTTTCAACAAATGAACGTTTTCTTTCCTCCTCATAGATAGAAAAGTCCCGCTCTTTAACCATTTCCGCAACCCGCATAGACAATTTGTCCATTGGCCTGCGCAGCAACCTCCTGATAGCCGCCACATCGCTACCCATAACCTCAAATTCATTAGCCAGGACTTGCGTAGTATTGTCCAGCCGCACACGGTGAAACGCTGAAGTTTTTTTTATTTTTTCATGGTCAACAAACAGGTATCCGTTCTCTCTATGGGCAACGCCTTCGGTCTCAACCAACTGCATAATCTTATCGTAGGGTTTATACCCCTGTCCCACGACAAGATTAATCGTACCATCACCGAGGCTGGGATGTACGCGCCGATCCTGCTTGCTTTTAAACAGCACAATTACCACATACAGAACCTGCTTGAAGCTCTCTTCTGACATCCCTTGCACCGGAAGGTATCGCAACGCAGTGGCGACAAGATGATCCATATTGATGGATAGTCGCCTATATACTCGGTGCATGAAAACTCGGGTAAGACGATGACGCACCATAGAAATCAGCCAGTTTATTTTTAAAGTGGAGGGCAATAAAGGAATCAGGTAAGTCAATACTCGTCGATAAGGTCGCGTAAAGTTGCGTATATCAATAGCCCTACCAAACGAAACGGAAATATCGCTCTCCTGCATCAACAGTTTTCCTTCAACCAATAGCTCTTCCTCCACCTCTGGGGGAAGCTCTTTCACAAGCAGTTTTACTCCCGTAGAAAGCAGGTTTTTCCCAGGACGTAAGGGATAGTAGGTGATATTAACCGGAACGATACACAGGTCCAGCGGAGCGAGATCTCCAGGGCCGTTCAGATGGTAGGTATCCTCATAGTATTTAATAAGCTTGCGGTTATTATCTGCAATCGCGCGTTTATACTCCTGTTTGACCAGAAAAGTTTTTAGAGCCAACGTAGCCGCCCCGGTATGTGGGCCTCTTACTACATTGGGCAAATGCATCTGTAAGCGCCCTTTATCTACTATCTTCTTATTTTTAACCATCGAGCCTTCAGGAAAGATAACCCAATTATAGGTGCCGCACATCAGCTCGGAAATTATCTTTTCATTACGCCCTTCTGTATTTAGAGGATAAGCCCCAACCGAACGAAGAAACTGTCCGAGCTTACCGACAAAAAGTGCACTGTCAGCAAGAGAATGGACCATCTGTCCATTAAACTGATAAAGAACATGCGGTAGTATCGCTGTCTCCATACGGGTAAAGTGGTTGACCACGAATAGGGTCGGATTGGCGCGCAGATTCTCCAACCCTTCTACCGAAACCGATGAACGGGTAAACTTTTTAAGCGCGCTCATTAACATCCCTGAAATCCGGAACGAGTGGCTTGCCTTTTCCAGAGTATGCTTCTCCGACATTACTCTTCCTCTTTTACCGGATATATCCCTTTTTCCAACCACTGGAAATCCCCGGCTAATATACTGCGGCTAACCTGTTTCGCTGTTTTCCTCTGAGGGAACGACAGTGCTTTAAACTCATCATTGATGCGTGTTGTAGCAAGACGACAGTAGTGTTCTGCCAGCAGAATAGCATTACTATTGCCCTGCTTCTGCTGACTTTCGGCGTAAGAGCAGGTTGCCGCCATTGCAAAAATTTCGGTCCCGATATTCATCAGATGACCTAGCACCTCCTGCCTTTGCGCCAGTTTTTCCCGGTGCAATAGCATTTGCACAAACAATTTTCGAGCCAGTTTATGTGCGCTGCGCCGACAGAAATAGATATGTTTACCCAATTTCCCCTGATGAGAAAAATGGGCGAAGAGACTCCGATTTACAAATTGTCTGGGGTACCAACTAGCATACACTTTTAACCATTCACCCAGCGCAATCCTTTTACTCGCAAAATTGGCATGAGGCTGAATAAGTCCCGAGACAAGATTAAGGTGCAAATCCAAAGCCTCTCGGCTTAAAAATAGCTGCATGATATCGGTTGTACCTTCAATAATTCGGTTGATACGACTATCACGCAGCATTCGCTCTACAGGGAAAGGCACTTCACCTCGCGCCTTTAGAGAACTTGCTTTCTCATATCCCCGCCCACCAAAAAGCTGTACCGTTTCATCAACTACCTGCCACGCCATTTCACTGCAAAACAGCTTCGCCATAGCCGCTTCCATACGGATATCCACATCTTTTTTATCGGCAAGATGACTGGTTAACCAAGTGACAGCTTCCATAGCCAAAGTAGCGGATGCAATAAAAGCCAGACGATTAGACCCTTTTTCATGTTCAGCAATAGGAGCTCCCCACTGGACACGTTTTCCTCCCCAGCGTCGACTCATATTGACGCACTGTTTGCCAATCCCGGCACACGCTGCTGTCAACGTGAGTCGCCCCGAATTGAGCGTCTCCAGAGCAATCTTTAGACCTCGCCCCTCTTCCAGAATCCTATGCTCTACCGGGACTTCAACGTTGCAAAAACGGATCAGACCATTTTGGATACCTCGTATCCCCATAAAATCACAGCGGTGCAGACGTTCAATACCTGGACTTTTGCCATCAACAATAAATGCAGAGATCTGTTTACTTTCTCGGCCATTGACCGTCTTCGGTGTGGTACATGCCATTACCACCAGATAATCCGCGATCAGGCCATTGGTACACCAAAGCTTCTCACCATTTATAAGATAGTGAGTGCCCTGCTCATTAAGTGTTGCCGTCGTTTTCATTTGTGCGGGATCGGAACCGACACCCGGCTCGGTCAGAGCAAACGCAGAGATAGCTCCTTCACTAAAGAGTGGCAAAAAATGCGCCTTCTGCTCACGAGTACCAAAGAGTTTCAAGGGTTGAGGAACGCCAATACTCTGATGTGCAGAAACCAATACTGCGGTGGAAGCACAATAACTGCCGATGGCCATCAGCACACGGTTATAATTAACCTGAGATAGCCCTAACCCGCCATACTCCTCCGGGATTTTCATCGAAAAAACGCCAACATCAGCCAATGCCTTGATTATCTCAGTAGGAATTGTTCGGCTTTCATCGACCTGATTTGCATCAAGCTGTTGGCGAAGTATCTGCTCCACTTTTGCAATCAACTCATCCCCAGTTTTTTTATCTGCTTTACTTTGCTGAGGAAATGGGAAAAGAAGTGCCTGATCTAATTCCCCCCAAAACAGGGAGCGGCCGAAACTAGGGTGATCATAGGGTGTTTGGCGTGCACTTTCTGCCATATTCAGTGATGACGCTTCGTCCTCACTCATCTTGGAAGTATCAATAACCACCTTATCTTCATCTTTTACGCTCATACTGACTCCTATGGCTAGGAATAGAATCCTCGCCCGCTTATGGCCAATTCACGCAGATAGGGAGAAACTTGGTAACGCTCCTCAATCACCGCATCCAGACTCGCACATTTTTCCACTATTTTGTCCAACCCAACGCTATCAGCCCAGCGACACAAGCCGCCACGCCACGGTGGAAATCCGGTTCCCATTATCATGGCAAAATCCAATTGCCCGGGGCTTTCCACCACCTTTTCATCTAAGCAGCGCGCCGCTTCATTCACCATGATCAATAATAAGCGGTCGATAATCTCGTTATCATTGAAGTTCAGTGATTTACCATACCTAGCAACGGCGTGGGTAATATCAGGGTTAACTGTTACCTTTTTACCTTGATAACGATAAAAGCCGTTGCCCCCTTTTTTACCCAACAAATGCATATCTGCATAGATGGTGGTCAACAGCGGACAAGTTGCCATCCGTTTGCCATAGCCCGTTTCCAGAATTCTGGCAACTTTATAGCCGACATCAATACCTACCTGATCTGCAAGCTGAAAAGGCCCCAAAGGCATTCCAAATTCAGTTAACGCCTGATCGACCTGTTCAATATCAACGCCTTCCTGCAACAGGTAAGCCGCCTCATTCATATAAGGCAATAGAATTCGGTTCACCAGAAACCCAGGGCAGTCCTGTACCACAACCGGACTTTTCCCTAACTCTTTAACCATCGCCACTGCACGAGCCAGGCTCTCTGCACTGGTCTGTTTGCCACGGACAATCTCCACCAGAGGCATCCGGTTGACTGGATTAAAAAAGTGCATGCCGCAAAAATTTTCCGGCCGCACCAAAACGTTTGCCATCTCGCTAATCGATAATGCCGATGTATTACTGCATAGCAGCGCAGAATCAGCGATATAGGATTCCGTCTCGGCAAGCACCCTCTTTTTAACCTCCATATCTTCGACAACCGCCTCCACGACCAGATCCACACGGGAAAAACCAGAATAATCAATTGAACCGCCAATCCTATTCATAGCGCGCTCGATCTGTTTTCGCTTAATCCGACGATGTTTACTCAGTTGGGAAAAATAATGATTAGCCTGAGCATACCCTTGAGCAATCGCATCCCAACTGATATCTTTCATCCGTACCGATAAACCACGCTGGCTCAACAGCCAGGCGATACCACCCCCCATCACTCCAGCACCGAGAACTGCCGCGGACTTGGGTAAGCTAACAGCACTACAAAACTCTGAGCCTTGATCTCTTTTCATCTCTTCATTTAAAAAGTAAAGCCCAACCAGGTTTTTCGCTATATCACTTGCCGCGAGTTTCGAAAATGCCTGCAACTCGCGCTCCAGCCCTTCGCTGAAACTGCATTTTGTGGCCAGTACATCAAGAACGGCAAGCGGCGCCGGATAATGTCCCTTACTTGTTTTGATCACCCCTTTACGCGCTTGCCTGATGATGAAATATCGGGTAACCGAGGTAGTTAATAAAAACTGCATAAAACGAGCAAGACTTCCGCGTGCTTTTCTATGGTTCCTCAAAGCGCTACGAAAGGTTTTATCACGCAGGTTTTGCACAAAGCTTTGCCGCGCCTGGTCAATCAGTGCGGCACTGGCCACTTGATCCACCAGTTTAATCTTCTTAGCCTTTGCTGCATCAACCGTTTTGCCCGGGAGAATTATTTTCAACGCTTCAGGCAGCCCGACTAACCGGGGCAAACGTTGCGTGCCGCCCCACCCGGGTATGATGCCCAGTTTTACTTCCGGCAAGCCAATTTTTGTTTTGTGATTATCGGTCGCTAAGCGAAAATCACAGGCCAGAGCCAGTTCGCATCCACCTCCAACACAAGCGCGTCAATAATCGCCACCGTTGTTTGCGGCAGATCTGCAATACGGGAAAACAGCTGCTGGCCCAGTTGCGCTTTTTCTCTGGCCACTTCCTGCGACTCAATACTACGCAGCTCCGCAATATCCGCGCCGGCAATAAAGATATCCTTTTTAGCACTCTCAAAGCTCACCACTTCGCAGCTTTTGTCTTGGCGAATATCATCGACGATTTGCCGCAACTCTCTCATCACCCCGCTAGATAGTTTATTTACCTTTTCACCGGGAAGATCAAAAATAACACGTATCAGCCATTCTGTTTTCTCAACACGAATCGTTTCCATTATTCAACCTCCACCGCGAGTGCAGCACCCTGACCACCACCAATACAAAGGGTTGCCAGCCCCGTCTGCAAACCACGACGCCGTAATTCGTGGAGAAGCGTTAAGACCAGCCGACCTCCGGTTGCTCCAACCGGATGACCAAGAGCAATGGCTCCCCCATTGACATTCAGTTTGTCCCGGTCTATATCTCCCAGCGCTTTATCCCGATTAAGATACTGCTGGGCGAACGATTTGCTGGAAAAAGCCCGCTCGTTGGCAATAACCTGCGCGGCAAACGCTTCATTTAATTCAATCAGGTCAAAGTCTGCCAAAGACATGCCGGTTTTGTTCAGTAATTCATTCGTAGCATAGGCTGGCCCCAACCCCATCCGAGCACCTTCGAGGCCGGCATAACAATAATCTCGAAGATAACCTAACGGTTTTAGCCCTCGCTGCCGCGCTGTTGTTTCGGCCATCACGGTAAATGCCACCGCACCATCGGTGATCGGACAGGAGTTTCCCACCGTAATGCTTCCCGCCAGGCGATCAAAATAGGGACGAAGTTTTGCCAGCGCCTCCAGCGTCTGCTCACCGCGCGGACCGTTATCCTGAAACTGGATGGTTTTATAGTGAGGAGCGACCGGAACAGGGATAATTTCTTCCTCAAATAGCCGCTGCTGCTGCTGTGCTTGTGCAGCTCGTTGATGGCTGAGCAAGGAGAAACAGTCTTGTTCCTCACGACTGATCGCAAATTCACGAGTGAGCACTTCGGCGGTTTCACCCATATTCAGCCCACAAACCGGGTCGGTCAGCCCTAATTCAATACCGATAACCGGCTTCAAAAAAGAAGGTCGAAAACTGAGCAGCACCCGCAGCTTCGCCAGCGGCGTTTTCGCCGCCATCAGGTTCATCAACAAAGCCCTCATCCTGGGATCAAAGAACAGGGGAATGTTTGACATCGATTCCACCCCGCCAACCAATGCCGTCTCGATTTCACCAGCAAATATCTTATTGGCGGCAGTAGTAATCGCTTCCATTCCCGATGCGCAGTTTCGGTTCACCGTATGGGCGATGGTATGTGCCGGGAAGCCGCCCTGCAAAGCAATAACTCGGGCAATATTGGCAGCATGTCCAGGTTGAGCCACATTGCCGAAGATCACCTCATCAATATCATCATAAGCTAAGGGAGAGCGCGCCATCAGTTCCCGCACAATCACTGCGGCCAGTTGATCGGCCTGAATCTCTTTAAAAACAGTTTCTGCTTTGCAAAACGGGCTGCGATAGCCCTCAATTATTGCCAATCTCTGTTTCATGCCCGCTCCTTATCAGAACGTTCTGTCTGCTCTTGATACATTGAGTCAATCAAGGCGCTGTACTGCTCACTGACTTTACCTCGGCAAAGCTTCATCGTCGGAGTTAATAATCCCGATTCGATAGTGAGCTCCTCTGTGATATAGCGAAAAGATCGGATTTGCTCCCAACCATTAAGCCCGTTATTAACCGCATCAATATGACTTTGCAGTGTTTTAATAATGCGATAGTCAGCATCCTGAGCACTGGCACACTCTCTAGAGTGCTGATAACTCTCCAACATTGACTGGAGTACCTCTGTATCGGCAAACAACAGTGCCGTAACATAGGACTTGCCATCGGCAATAACCATAGCTGCATCAATCAACGGGTGGTTCGTCAAGCTTTGCTCTATCGGAACGGGGGTAACAAATTTCCCGGTGGATGTTTTATACATTTCGGTTAATCTTCCGGTAATGATCAGGTTTCCTGATTCATCAAAGACACCACAATCACCAGTGCAAAACCAACCATCACGGTCATAGCGTTGTTCCGTTAACTCTGCAAGTTTATGGTAACCCTGCATAATGTTCGGCCCTTTACATCGTATCTCTCCTTCACTGCCAAGTATGGCTACCCTTACCCCCGGAAGAGGCGGCCCTACCGTGCCCGGGGTATTGTGCCCTGGATAGTTCACCGTTAATACAGGCGAGGTTTCCGTCAGTCCATAACCCTGATAGATCGGAATGCCAACATTGATAAAAAACCGACACAGTTGCATATCTAAGGCGGAGCCGCCGACAATCACGGCTTTTAACCTTCCACCCATCCCGGCACGAATTTTCTTAAATAACAGAAAATCAGTAATAGTTTTGCTGAACATATCCGCATGCTCATTGTGCGCAACGTTAAACCCCCACTCACCGAGATGTTTTCGCAACCAGTGACTGCTCCTGACCTTTTCCTGTAATTTTGCATACAACTTTTCCAGAATTCTCGGCACCATACTCATTACTGTCGGTCGAACTTCGGGAAGGTACTCTTTTAATTTTTGAACATCGTCGGCAAAGTAAACGGGAACTCCCTGACAAAAATAGGTGTACACCACAACACGTTCAAAACTGTGGGCTAAGGGCAAAGCACTTAAGGCTCGGTCAGTACTGTGATCCAGCGGAAATAGTTGGATAGCAGCCGCTATTTGACTGCACAGATTTCGATGACTCAACGCCACCCCTTTCGGTACACCAGTACTTCCTGATGTGTATATCAGTGTCGCAATATCGTTCGCATCTATCTCGTCATACAACTGATTGTGAAGGGTTGGCGATTTCAGCGATAACTGGTCACCTTTTTTCAGCACGTCATCAAAAAGGGTAATATTATTTTTTTGTTGGTGCGCAACATCTCTTAAAATCACCGTTTTTAGATGGCTACAGCCCTCTTGCGCCATTTTCCACAACTCGGGCGAATCAATATAAGCAAAGCGACTGTCGGAATTTTTGATTTGGTAGAGCAGGTTCTTTTTGCTTATTTTCGGAAATGTGGGACAGCTGCGCCCGCCTGCAAGCATGATGGCAAGATCCACCATCAACCACCAGGGGCTTGATGGTGCAATCACCATCACCACATCTCCTTTTTTTAAACCACAAGCACGCAACCCAAGTGCAAAACGACGAATAGTTTCCAAAATATATTCGGATGAGAGAGGTGCAAACCCGTCACCACGGCGGTAAAAGAGCGCCCCGCTGGTACGAAAGGTGGTAAAACATTGCTGCACGATCATAGGTAACGTAGAATCTTCAGTAATCATAAAAATTCCTCAATACATGCAATTACCCCACTCTATAAGTATAGAGTGGCTTGGCAATTGGGCAAACGCATGAGAAATTTATTGGATCGGGTAGAATGTCTGGCAACTGGTAAGAAGTATTTCCATTTCAATCACAATGTCTACAAAGCATTACATACCCTATAATATTTTGTAGACCTATTGCTGATTTTAAATGAGTTAAATTCCGATAGCAGGTAAAGTTAATCGAATTATATTCCGCTTTACAGAAAGTTAAAAATCACCATCCTGCCTTAAGATGAAAAATACGCTTCATCATCCGGTTGATGTCCAGTTTCTGTTGGAATTAATACTTCGTCCACATACACCTCCCCAATTGTCGGTAGGCTTAAACGAGCACGATACAGGCCCCACTGATGTCCTGGTTTAACGACACAACTTACCGTTGTTTCAAAAGACGTCTCGTTTCTCCATCGCTGGCTTTCTTTGTGGTATTCACTTCCACCATTATCGGTATCAATAGTTGTTTCTGCTTTAGCTATTAATGCCCCAACCGAAGCTTTAGTTTTGGTGTGAATATTCCAATGACTTTCAACACTATCGACAACTTCTTTTACTACCCCGGCAGTTGTCGTGACTTTCTTTTCAAAATGGATATCCGAACTGGTCTCATTCTTGGTATAAGCGATACGCTCCCACAGGATGCTTGCTGATGAGCTATCTTTGGCCAATCCTCCAGGCATAAAACTTGACACGGCATCCGGTACTGTGAAATTACGAAATGTTGATTTATTGAGATCCGATATAGCTGTAGTACGTTTAACTACCAATCCCAACACATCATCATTACAAAGAATGTAGTAATAATCACCATTTCCCCAAATAGCAAGTGGATTTAACGCAATCACATCTCGGTTAAGACGATATTGCTTAGAAGCGCGTTCTGATAGGCGACTTCCCTTAACAAAATATCCACCAATAATTTTGCCATCACGATCAACTTCCACATCTACACGATAAAACTCACCATCACGCTGAAAATAGAAATCACCACCCCGAAAATCACGATGCAACTTAACCACAGAGCCTAAACCTTTGCCACTTTCAATGTCATACGCTCTGATGTACTGATCACCTTTAATTACATATTTATAATCATGCCCGCCACTGCTATAACCTAGGTAGTGATCTCCTTTTTCAAGTGCCTCACACACATTATAGATTTCTGGTGTACCTATCTCCCCCGCGGCCCCTTGAAAACGTAAGCAGTAGCTTTCATCGCTGGCCAAATCATTGCGAATGACATAGGTATAGTCACCGGAACGCAATACATCCCAGCTTGAATCATGTCTTTTTACTGTCATTTCAATTACTCCTTATCAAATAGCTTAAGCTTTAAAAAGATTAAAAACCTTATTAAAAATACGGCTAGATAATAAATTTGATGTGACTTTGATCGGACATACTAAGGGTATGGTAAAAAGTGAGATATTGATTCAGAGATGATTAAATAGATAATGCTCAATTCGCAGGAATAAAACACATATGTACCAATAGCTCAGTTATAAGACAGCTTACTTATGACAACGCCACCGACTTAATCTGTGCCCAGACTTCGGTTCCTTCTTCTAATCCAAGTTGGAGGATCGAACGCAATGTCACTTTGGCCAGTAATCGCTGTCCGTTGATGAGTTCTAAAACGACCAATGCCTGGCCGGAGCCGTTTTCCATCCCCTCGATACTGTGAATTTTAGCCGGAAGATGATTAAGCATGGTGGTCATGCGAGGCTCGGCGATGGATAGTGCCACATCGCTGGCAAGGATTCGGCAACGATAGCGATCACCCATTGATCCAATATGGCCGGGAGCCCAGATGGTCAGCCCTTCGATATTAAGCTTGGTGATAAGAGGATCTTGATGTTCCACTACCTGAGTATCGAAAATACTACCAATTTCATCACGAAAGATAGGCAGATATTCGGCTTTCGACATCACCACCTGAGCGGCTTCACTGGCGACTATTTCACCCTGATTAAACAGCACCACATGATCCGCCAAACGCGCCAGTTCTTCAACCGAATGGGTAACATAAACAATGGGAATGGATAATTCCTGATGGAGTTTTTCCAGATACGGCAGGATTTCCGATTTTAAACCAACATCCAGAGCCGAAAGCGGTTCATCCATTAATAGTAATTTCGGACAGGTTAACAATGCTCGAGCAATCGCAATACGCTGCCTTTCGCCACCGGACAACTGCGCCGTTGAACGTTCAAGCAAATGAGTAATGCCGAGCAAATCGCAAATATCATCCATGGAAATTTTACGTTTTTCACTGGCAATTCTCTTCCAACCAAATTCCAGATTCTGTTTTACACTCAGATGGGGAAACAATCCCGCTTCCTGAAAAACATAACCTAAGTCCCGCTGAAAGGTAGGTACAAACAGCTCTTGTTCGGAATCCTGCCAAACTTCATTACCTACAGAAAAATAACCATGGCTAAGATGTTCCAAACCAGCCATTGCCCGTAAGCAGGTAGTCTTCCCGGATCCTGAATGACCAAATAACACGGTGATCCCATGTGCAGGCAGGGATAAATCTACATCGAGACGGAACGATGGATAATTAATCGCAAATTTGGCGTGTAAATTCTGCTCCACAGATAATAACTCCAACTCAAGCCATCTGATAACGACGTCGACTATTGATCCAGTGCATCAATAATAGTGACGCAAAGGAAAAAGCAACCAAACCGCCAGCCAGAATATGCGCTTTACCAAACTCGAGAGCTTCTACGTAATTATAAATCTCTACCGACATCACCCGAGTTTTACCCGGTATGTTACCGCCAATCATCAAGACCACCCCAAACTCACCCAGCGTATGACAGAATCCCATAATTGCGGCAGAAAAAACGCCCGGCCAAGCCAAAGGTAATGTAACGTGAATAAAAGTATCCATAGGGGAAGCCCGCAACGTCGCTGCCACTTCCATTGGCCGCTTACCGATCGCGTCAAATGAATTTTTCAGAGGCTGAATAACAAAAGGAAACGAGTGAATAATGCAGGCAAGAGCAATACCAGCAAAAGAAAACGGCAACTGGCTAAGTCCAAGCTGATTAAACAGTTGCCCAATCCAACCGTGCGGCCCAAGCAGTAATAACAGATAGAAGCCCAGAACGGTCGGTGGTAGAACCAAAGGGAGCGAGAAAACTGATTCAACCACGCCTTTATAGCGAAAATTCGAAGTTGAGAGCCACCAGGCGGCAGGAATCCCCAACACTAATAGCCAGAATGTGACCACCAGTGCCAGTTTCAGAGTGGTACCAACCACCAACCAATCTACCGCCATTCTTACTCCCTAATTATTGGTATCCAAAACTTGCAATAATGCTCTGCGCACGCTCAGTCTGTAAGTAATCGAGGAAAGCTTTAGCAGCCAGATTATCTTTCCCGGCATTTAATGTCACGGCGTCCTGCTTGATTTCTTGATACGAATCTACCGGCACTTCCCAGTAAGAACCGGTTTTGTACTGATTGTCGGCATAAACCTGCGATTTAGCGACAAACCCCAGTTCGGCATTACCCGTAACAACAAACTGATAGGTTGGATTTAATCCCTTACCCATCACCACTTTATCGCTAACACTCGCATATAATCCCATTTTCTCCATAGCCTGCTCCGCAGCCAGACCATAAGGTGCCAGTTTAGGATCGGCCATCGCCAGATGGGTAAATTTCAATGAACTCAGTTGATCTTTTACATCAACATCTGAGGTTTCAGACCACAAAACGAGAGTACCGCGGGCATAAGTAAACTCATCAACGGCGGCACCGTCCACCACCAGTTTTTCCGGACGAACGGTATCTGCAGCGAAAAAAAGATCAAACGGAGCACCATTGGTGATCTGCGCATATAACTGCCCGGTAGAACCGGTACTGATTTCAATACTATGTTCAGAAGTTGAGGCGAAATCAGCAGCAAGCTGCTTCATCGGGCCAAAAAAGTTATTCGCCACCGCGACCATTGCCGAATCAGCCCAACTATTCCCCGAACTCAGTAGCGCCAACAATGCGCATGATAAAACTCCCTGTTTCTTCATCCCAATCTCCATCTAATTGTTAACTTTTTAACGACGACTTAATAATTGATTAATCCATTGTTTTTGTAAAAACTGCTTTGCCCGTATTTCATGTTTTTGCTGAAGAAACGGCCACACTTCATCGAATGTTGCTGTACGTGCAGCACGCGTGTTGTGAAACTGCACCAAGTGATAACCAATTTCCGTTTCAACCGGTGGACTAATTTCCCCTGGTTTAAGCTTGTACAATTGATTCATTATTTCAGGATAGAGCTTACCTTCTTCACACCACCCCAGATAACCATTTTCCATCGCACTCGGGCATTCTGAATGCTTCAGAGCCAGTTTAGCAAAATTGGATTTTTTCGCCTTTTTATATACATCGTTGATACGTGCAGAAGCATTCGCTCGTGTGTTTTCAGCATAGTCATCATTAATGGTGATTAAAATCTGGCTGATTTCCCAGGTTTTAGCACGAGAGAATTCCAAGCGGTGCGCTTCATAGTACTGAATGGCTTTATCTCGATCCAGCGCCGGAATATCCTGAGCAATAAACTCCATCACTTTATCGCATTTTAGCTCATCGGTAAGCGCTTGTTTCAACCCTTGCTCACTTAAGTTCTGCGCTTGTAATGTGGCAAAAAATTCATCCTTATTTTCGAAACGTTCTAAGCTCGCCTGGAAACAACTTTCTAGCTCTTGTTCTGATACATCAATTTCAGCCGCTTCTGGAGCATTAAGGATTAATTCTTGTATCTGAAATACCCGCTCAACCCGTTCATCCACTTCGACTCGCTGCATGCTGGACAAAAATTGCGGGTTAAGTTGAAACATTTCTGTGGAAACCTTAGCGGTTAAATAACTTCTTTTTTGCTCATCCATTAGCGAATCCTCTTACACATCGTTTGACGTTACTTTTTCAGGCAGTTCCAGCACCTGAGAACCCAAACGGAAAATTAAATCATTGAGTTTAATTTCATATTCAATGGTGCCATCATCCAAATTACGATGTACCCGATACACTTCCACCAAGTCACCTTTGCTGGCAATGATCTTCTGCTGCATGGATAACGAAACTCTAAGCGCGGCCATATCCATAGAACGGAATAAACAAGGCACCCACTCTAAATGAGATTTGATCAGTTCCGTGTCTCTGATACCAACGACCTCATTGATATCGGGGAAATAAACCTGAAAAATAATCTGATCCTGGAGAAAATAACCGTAGGTACGCACAATTCCGAGTGATCCGGCCTTCACCAGCAACTCACCTTTATCAACCAGCTTAAAGCTACCATCATTACGGATGTTACGGACAACCCGAACTTCTTCTCCCGCTTCAAAGCGGATACCTAATCCGTTCATGATTCACTCCTTTCAATCATCACAGGATGTACAACCTTCGCAACCACGACTAGCCAAAGCCAGTTCACGCCCCAGCTCAAGTTGTTTATAAGCAATACATAACGCCTGCTTGTAGGAGCTATAGTTATGACTCCCGTCCTGACGGGACAAGATTTGTTGAAACAACCGTAACAACTGAATGTGTTTGCGCTCAACAAACCCCGAATCATAACTAACATCAAAAAATTCCAAAAAATCTTGTGCCGTTTCCAGACCATCAATTTCCTGAACTAAATCACCTTCCATAGTGTGATCCATAATCCCTCCTTAACCTTCCGCCACAACACCTAAAGCCAGTGTAATTAAATCATCCATACCAGGAATCGCCTTGCGAGTTTCCGACCAGGTGCGTAACGGATCTCTTAACTGTTCGCATTGCAATGGGGAAAGTACAATACCCAATTTACGGTACACCGCATCAATAGCATGAACTCCGGAGTGTTTACCCAGAACGAACTGATGCTCACGCCCGACAATACTCGGGGAAAAACCCTGATAGTTATTAATATCCTTTAACAAGCCATCGACATGAATACCGGATTCGTGAGTAAAAACGGTATCGCCAATAATCGCTTTTTGCGGCGACAAGCTGCGTCCGGAGGCGACATAGACGTAATGGCAAAGCGAAGGTAACTGAGTTAGCTCAATACCACAGGAAGCCTGATTGAGTACCGACATCGCGACAGCCACTTCTTCCAGAGGTGCATTTCCGGCTCTTTCACCCAGACCATTAATTGTGGTATTGACAGAGGTGGCTCCCGCCCGAATAGCGGCAAGGGTATTCGCCGTGGCCAATCCCAGATCGTTATGCGCATGCATCTCGATCCCCATATCGGTGTAACTACGCAGTTCTGAAATAATCGAATAAGTGGTAAACGGATCGAGAATACCCAACGTGTCAGCAAATCGAACCCGTTTCGCCCCGGCTTTTTGAGCCATTTCTGCAACCCGAGCCAGCACATCACTATCCGCACGGGAAGCATCTTCCATACCGACACACACCTGCAATCCGCAGTCCAGCGCCTGTTTAATGACTGCTTCAGCACGTTTAAACAGTTCACTAAACGGAATATTCAGTTTACTTCTCAGCTGTTGCTTCGATACCGGAATCGAGAGATCAACCCAATCCAGCCCCAGATTCATCGCACTTTGCACATCCTGAGCCGTCATGCGACACCAAGCCATGGTTTGTGCCGTGGTTAATGACTGACAGATAGCCTGAATAGTTGCCTGCTCTGCAGAACCCATGGCAGGAATCCCCACTTCAAGTTCAGAAACACCAACAGCTTCAAGCATCTGTGCGATATGAACTTTTTCCTGGGTGGTAAACGCTACCCCAGGGCTCTGCTCACCATCTCTTAATGTGGTGTCGTTAAACACCACATCACTCGGAATTGCCGCACTGTAAGCCATAGTCCTTATCTCCCTATAAACGACTTTAACAACAGGCTCTGACAATCGACCCTAAGCGTAAGTAGGATCAAATGCCTCAACCGAACCTTTGTTAGTCGCATTGTCCCAATAAGGTGACATTTCACGTAAACGAGCCACAATGGGTGGTAATTGCTCAAGAACGTGATCGATATCTTCATCTTTGTTAAAACGGGACAATGAGAAACGTAGCGTTCCGTGCGCCGCGGTAAATGGAACCTCCATAGCGCGCATGACATGCGAAGGCTCTAACGATCCAGAAGTACAGGCCGAGCCTGACGAAGCGGCAATACCCATCTGGTTCAGCATTAACAGTAGTGCTTCACCTTCTACATATTCAATCGCAATATTGGTGGTATTTGGTACACGCTTGGCCGGATTTCCGGTGACAAAGGTACTTGGAATACGAGCCAGAATCCCCTGTTCAAGTCGATCACGCATCAGCTTGATTCGATGAGTATCCTGTTCAATGGAATCATAAGCGAGTTGTGCTGCTTTACCCAGAGCAATCACTGAGGCCGCATTTTCAGTACCGGCACGGCGACCGCGTTCCTGATGTCCGCCACGTAACAGTGGGCGGAAACGAGTACCACGACGTAGATAAAGCGCGCCAACCCCTTTTGGTGCATGGAACTTGTGACCAGAAATAGAGAGCATATCGATCTCAGTCTCTTTCACATTGATCATACGTTTACCAGCCACCTGTACCGCATCAACATGGAACTGAATATCGAATTCCTTGGCCATTAATGCCATCGCTTCCACTGGGAAAAGCGTGCCGGTTTCATTATTCGCCCACATCACAGACACAATCGCTACCTGGTCACTCAATGCTGCTGCATAGGCTTCAAGGTCAATATTGCCTTTTTTATCCACACCGATGGTATGAATCTTATAGCCTTTACGCTCTAAGTGTTGGCACAGCTGCAATGTAGCTGGGTGCTCAACGGCCGAGGTAATGATCTCCTTTTTATCCGGGAATGATTCAACGGCAGATAAAATAGCCGTACTGGTGGCTTCTGTGGCACAGGAAGTAAAAATAACTTCGGTTGAATGCTTAGCCCCAATTAACTGCTGAACCTGTTCACGCGCGATTTCCATCGCCTGACCAACCCTGGCACCCAACTTATGAATAGAAGATGGATTACCATAAAATTGATCAAGGTAAGGCATCATGGTTTCCAGCACACGAGGGTCAATTCGTGTAGTGGCATTATTGTCGAGATAGACAAATGTATTGGCTGTATTAACATCATTAAACATCATAAGTCCCCTCTTTTTGTTCTGCTACTGGCGCTTCTTGTACAGGAAACACCGTGACCCCTTCGCCTAATGCTTTAGAGATTTTGTGTTCAACGTTAGCTAAAGTGAGACCTGACAAACCGCAACCCATACAACTGCCTGTCAAAGAGACGAACACAATATTATCTTCTACATCGACAAGTCTGATGTCGCCACCATCGGCCACGATGCCAGGTCTCACTTCGGCTATTACGCTTTCAATCAGATCAATTTTATCTTTAAGAGCCGCAGCTTTAGCTTCATAAACTGATCCTACCGGCGCAACTTTTACCACTGGTGCTTTTGCCTGACTGCCACAGGCATCGATAGCCATTTCTTTCAGGGTATCTTCTAATACATATTCAATTTTTTCGTGGCAAGAAGAACAGGCACCACCCGCTTTGGTGTAGTTAATCACTTCTTCCAGTGTGGTCAGATTATTCGCTTTAACCGTACGTTTGATCATCAGATCGTCAATTGCAAAGCACTTACAGATTAATTCACCTTCTTCATGATCATCTTCTAATGTCTCGCCACGATAGTTAGCAACTGCCGCATGTAATGCTTCCATTCCCATCACTGAACAGTGCATCTTTTCAGGTGGTAAACCATCTAAGAAATCTGCGATATCTTTGTTAGTTACCTTTAATGCTTCATCAATCGTTTTACCGATGATCATTTCAGTTAATGCAGAAGAGGAAGCAATCGCACTGCCACAACCAAAGGTCTGAAAGCCTGCATCTTTAATTACATCAGTGTCCGGATCGATATCCAGAGTAAGGCTAAGTGCATCACCACAACTGATAGAACCAACATCGCCGCGAGCGGATGCTCCATCGATTAATTTTGCATTTTTCGGGTTAAAGAAGTGTTCTTTAACTTTCTCAGAATAATCCCACATAAGTGCTCCTTACTTATCTCACCAACGCTTCCTGTGCTAGCGATGCCCGTGTTAACTATGAGTACGCTGTAAACCAATTTGTCTTTATTGTTGTGAAAGTGTTGCAATTGGCGCACCACATCTAAGAAATGAGAAGTAAGTCACTAAAATCAACAAGTTCCAATTTTACCGTATGATATTTACGCAATATAACATTGCAGGTTGTCCGGTTTTTTGTCGCCTTTGTATTAAACGCAACAAACATTGTTTGTTGTTGTGCAGACAATTTGTTGTACAGAAGCCAACAAATCGACAAAAAAAATCCCGGGCAATTACCAACGTAATATCCGGGATTCTCTGTGCTTATAGTGTTAACAATTATTACATTGCTACCGGAGCAAAAGACTGGCAGTTTTTCGGGCAGACTTTTTCACATGCCATGCAACCGATGCAATCGCCTTCGTTTTCGATAGTCATCACCATCATCATTTCATCTTCATCATACAAATCATCGTCATCGTCCTCATCGCACTCTTTCTCAACCAAGTTGAAAACATCACGCGAGCACACTTTGTAACAGCGGCCGCAACCGATACAGTTATCCTGATCGATTTGCTGAATAAACTGGGGTTCCCATGAATCCCCGCCTTTGGTTTTACCTGTTATGTTTGCCATATTGCATTCCCTTCAATTTAAGTTACCAATCTTCATCCATTAACTGCGACAAACGCTGCGCTTTTTCTGAATCGTCTTGTCGATGTTCCTGAGTCTGTTTAATCGCCCGAGCCAACCAACCCGTAGGTTCAGTTTTCAATTCCTGCCGAATATCACTAAGTAACTCGTGAATACTGGTACCTTCGTGAACTTTTACCGGATGGATCCCTTTCTCAAGCAATTGACGAATTGCAGAAGGACCACAGGCGTTACAAAAGATCGCCGCACATTCAGACAAATCCCCGATTCGGGTCGGAAGCTTATCGTGCGCACTCGATGAGTTATCCGCATATTCAACGGCTTCCAGCAAATGCCACTCGCTCTGGTTCACTCCATAAATCAATACGCATTTTGCACTTCCAAAATGTTGATCTACGTCCTGGCGACTTATGGTGGTAAAACCAACCTTTAAAATAAAATCACTCGCATTCGGCATTGGCTCTATATGCAGTTTGCGTTCGCTGATCTTCATACCCACCCCTTCTGTGTCGTTTCAGCGGCTGAAAACCGGTATTGGCTGGTATGCGGTGTTACTTCATCGTGATGGTTTCGTAGTAAGGCATTAGTCAACGCAAAAATGCGTTCACGCGAACCTTCATAGCCAAACTGACGCACATCCATATTGCCGTACTGATCATGACATGGATAACCAGCCCGAATTACCGGGATGTCCGGTTCGCAGATATGTGCTGCGTGAGTATTACTGATCACCGCTGAAAGGGTCGTCTTCTGCGGTAATAACATGGATAAATCGCCAACATAGATTTCATCGGTATCAATTTCAGCTAATGCAGCAGTATCAAGCGTCGTGACAATCCGAGCAATTTTTGTTCCCATCTCGCTAAGGATCTTGGAATAACCTACCGCAAGATCAGGTTCTAGACCGAGAGAGACCGTGGCATTGGTCATATGAAAGTGAGTATCAACCATGGCGTCCTGCAGGCGTTTTCTTGCGCGAGTAATCCAACCAGGAACCGGCGCACCACTAAGCTGCGACAAAGCCATGACCAATTGATCCATTTCTGCCATTCCCATTCCCATATGGGTAGAGACTACCGGGATACCAAAACATTTTTCTAACCATTTTGCTGTTGGCAGCATCGATTCACCAATAGCAATAGTAAGGTTACTTTCCGACATGATTTCAATTTCATGCACCGAAGTGCCACCCATACTCACCGGAGAATAATCTTTATCCCCCATATGGCCATCCAGAGATAGTGAGATATCGGGTACGACCACCGAATCGAGATTAAAAGCGTCCAGATAATCTTTTAAAGTCTCAATATCAGCGCAGGTCATCCCTACTGAACAAAGTACATTCACCTGTTTACGATGACGTTTTACTCCGGTCGGTGGCAGAACCAACTGACGCACAACACGATCAACCGCGTGAGCAAAGCCAGTTTGCATGGTTCCGGTAAAATCCGGAGTATTCATGCTGACAATACGAGTATTTAGAAATTGTGGATTGGCCTTTTTAAAATCAAGAATCACACGGGAAATGTCGGTTCCCTGCAGTTCGGTCAAACCAGTGGTCATGACTGAAATCATCTCTGGTGAATATTTTTCACATAAATGCTGCAATGCCTGATGAAGGTTTTCATCGCCGCCCATCACTGCGGCGATT
Source organism: uncultured Vibrio sp. (assembly GCA_963666615.1). Lineage (GTDB taxonomy): Bacteria > Pseudomonadota > Gammaproteobacteria > Enterobacterales > Vibrionaceae > Vibrio. The sequence continues at coordinate 985,194 of OY762907.1, read as the reverse complement.
TGGTCAATTGCGGTATTCTGCAGTGGAATCGCTTCGCGGAAGTGGGAGATCAGATACACTTTGGCAAACGCACTGCACCCCTGAGCACCATGCATTAACGGGATACTATTGGCGATACCAAGGGTGGCGACGGTCGCTCCGGTCGCCGGGCTGGTTTTCAACGGTTGCGTTGCTAATGGCGAATTGCTTCTGGTAATTTTAGCCATAACTTACTCCTTGTCCCATGGCGCATTGCTTTGAGCCACCGACCAAACCGGGCTGGTCATCGTTCTGTACAACTCTTTTGCCAGAGTAATCATTCCCTGATATCCGGCGTAAGCCATTTCTCTTTCCTGATTAATATGTAGAAATGGCAGCGGTGCTTTCAGTGCGGTGTACATATTACGTCCCCCCGCCACCAGTACATCCGCATCGTGCTTGTAATAAATATCCAGCAGATTTCGTGCGCCACCTTCATCAAGCATCAAGGCATCTTCACCCATAATGTCAATAATACGATTTTTATCGGCCTGAGTGGATTTGGTCGTCCCGGTGGCCACGGTTTCGATGCCCAGTTCAGAGAGCGCGCTGATCACCGACCAGGATTTCACTCCTCCGGTATAAAGCAGCGCTTTTTTACCACTAAGTACCTCGGCATAAGGCTTAAGCGCATCGCGCACTCTTTTTTCCTCACGCGCAATCACTTCTTCGGTATGTGCCGTCAATTTTTCATCTTTCAGCAATGCCGCAAACTGCCTTAAGGCCGAGGAAGTGTCTTCGATACCGTAAAAACTGCCTTCAAACCAAGGTATGTCCCAACGCTCCTGTAATTTACGCGCCACATTCACCTGTGCCCGGGAACAAACAACCATCGCCGCATCGGCGCGGTGCATGGTCTGAATCTGGTGAAACTGAGTATCGCCTGACATACAGCACAGCACCCGCAGCCCCAGTTCTTCAAATAATGGAGAAACGTACCAGAATTCACCGGCAATGTTATATTCACCAATTAGAACAATATCGTGCACTTTTCGGCTTGGATCGTGCTGCATCAATGGCTTAGGTGGCGGCTCAGCAGTACCGATCACTTTATTTACCATCACTTCACCAGCAATCCGGTTACCTAAATTTTTATTACCATAAAACCCGGCTGCATCTACATGTACCACTGGCACACCATAGCGTTCCTGAGCCAGAGCACAAATCGCATCGACATCGTTACCTTCCAGTGCCGGAACACAAGTCATATAAACAAAAACCGCTGGTGGCTGGTGTTCTGCAATTAACTGCTTAATCGCATGTAACAAACGCTTTTCCGCCCGTCCCATAATGACGTCCTGCTCATTAAGATCCGTGGTGAAGCCAAGTCGGAATAAGTTTTTTCCTGTCGCCCTTGTACCGCGATTATTCCAGCTGTTCCCGGCACAACCAATCGGGCCATGGATAATGTGTCCCACATCTGCAATTGGTAACAAGCTGATCTGCGCCCCATCAAATGGGCAACCGCCAGCAGTCGCGCCTGGCTTAGGTCTGGCACATCCACTTTTTGTGCCTTTGTTATGCTCACATGCCGGTTCATCCTGTAATAATTTTATTTCTGACTGCTTCATGACGCCTCCAACAGTGTAGCTCGATAGATTCAAAACAAGGATCTAACGCTTAAACTGCAAATAAGGAGCCATAATTAACTAATTGTTCTTGTGGAGGTTTTTAAGAATTGTCAGTTGTGGAAGATGATTTTGTCGTAAAACGAACAATGCATTGGGAGGGAATGTGACAATCAGGGGAAAATGGCATGGTCTTTCCCCTTAAAAAGTAATAACTCGTGTAAAAATACTCTTACGCCCCTAGTGTGCTTCAAAAGCCAGTGCTTTTTTCTCCGCCTGGCGGAAAAGCAAAGTGAATATACCATTCACGCCCAGGTAAAATGCACCAGCGATGCCAAATACGGTTAGTGTATCGTAAGTCTGAGCGTTGATACGCTGCGCATAGCCCATCAAATCCATGATGGTGATGGTGCTTGCCAAAGACGTTCCTTTAAACACTAAAATCACTTCGTTTGAATAAGCGGGAATCGCGCGGCGTAAGGCATAAGGAAGTAACACCCGAAGGGTTGCTCTGGTATTCATACCTAACGCTCGGCAAGCCTGCCATTGGCCATCGGGAATCGCCTTGAACGCGCCAGTAAACAACTGGGTACTGTACGCGGCGGTATTAAACGCCAATGCCAGCATCGCACAAAACCAAGGCTGACTGAGTAAGGTCCACAGTACACTTTGTCGGATCCATTCAAACTGGCCGAGCCCATAGTAGACCAGAAAAATCTGTACCAACAATGGCGTACCGGTAAATAGGGTAATAATTCCTCGGCTCAGCCAGTGAATCCCCGGAACACGAACGATCAACGTGATGGTCATCAGCAGTGATAAAACACAGCCAACGACTAATGAAGCCGCCGTTAACTGTAAGCTGGTCATCAGCCCATCCAGTAATTGCCACAGATGTTGTTGGTTCACGCGTTCGCTCCTTTCTGCATATTAATGCCCTGTGCAGAAAATCGATGATCGATTAACTTTACCGCTTGTTGGGTAACCAACGTAATGACTAGGTAGACAGCGGCGGCTGTCGCATACCAGGTAAATGCTTCATGCGTCGCAGCTGAAGTCAGTTGGGCTTGCTTTAGCAGATCGGTAACTCCGATTAATGAAACTAAAGCCGTATCCTTTAGCAGAACCAGCCATTGATTCATTAACCCCGGCAGTGCATGCCGAACGGCCTGAGGTAATACAATACGAAAAAAGGCGTGGTGTTTAGCAATACCCAAAGCGCTGGCCGACTCGCGTTGACCTTTACTTACCGCTTTCAATGCCCCACGTAAGGTTTGTGAAGCGTACGAAGCAAAAATCAAAGCCAGTGCAATAACACCGGAAAGAAACGGGCTAACTTCTATAAATTCACCGCTGATCAGAAATAAGATCTGAGTTGAGCCAAAATAGATAAATAGTACGACCAATAATTCGGGCAAACCACGCACGATAGTCACCCACAAAGTGGTGACCCATCTAATGAGCCGTACCTTAGACATTTCACCGCTGGCAAAAAAAAGTGCCAGAACTAGCCCAAGTAACAAACTGGAAAATGCGATTTGCACCGTCATCCAGCCAGCTTGTACCAGCGAGAGAGAATAGCCCGTCAACGCCATTTTAGTTACCAAAGAACTTGTTATAAATATCGGCGTATTCGCCATTCGCTTTCACAGCTTTCAGTGCCGCGTTCAATTGGTTGACTAATGCCTTATTTTGTTTGTTTACAGCAATACCAAAGCCATTACCAAAATATTGGGCATTGGTCACTCGCTCACCAACATAGTTCAAGTTGCTGTCGCCATTTAGCCATTCAGTCACTACAGCAGTATCACCAAATACCGAATCAATACGGCCATTTTTCATATCGATAAAAGCATCCTGATAGCTGGAGTAAGGTACTGCATCGACGCCTGGTAACTGTTCCAGCAGATAGCTCTGGTGAGTCGAACCATTCTGAACACCAACACGCTTACCTTGTAACGCAGCCTGATCAGCAACTTTACCTGCCAAAGAAACAAAAGCAGCCGAGTTATCATAATAAGGGTCACTGAAATTCACCTGTTGCTGGCGAGCTTCAGTGATATCCATCGCTGAAATAGCCGCATCGTAACGTTTGAATTTCAAAGCCGGGATCAGGCTGTCAAATGCCTGATTATGAAAGCTGCATGTTGCTTTCATCTGCTTACACAGTGCTTTGGCCAGATCCACATCAAAGCCCTGAATCTGGTTGTTCTCATCCATGTATTCAAATGGAGCATAAGTCGCTTCCATCGCAAACTTGATTTCTTGCTCAGCAGCAGCAGTCGTCGAAATCAGACCAATTAATGAAGCTAATAAAATCTTTTTCATAACAATACTCGATATAATGCAGGTTTAATGTTTGAGGTACTCAGCAAACTGGGGGGTTTGCGGATGAGTGAAAGATTCGTGCGTGCCGTGCTCGATAATCCGTCCCTTTTCCAGATAAAGCACGTGTGAAGCGATTTTCTTGGCGAAATCGACTTCATGAGTAACCACCACCTGGGTAATGCCACTACCGCTCAGTTCCTTGATAATATTCACAACTTGGCTAGTAATTTCCGGATCAAGCGCAGCGGTAGGCTCATCAAATAGCAGGACATCGGGTTTCATCATTAGTGCACGGGCAATTGCAACTCGTTGCTGCTGACCACCAGAAAGCTGCAGTGGCCAGGCATCGGCTTTATCTGCCAATTGTAATGTGGTCAGGATATCCATCGCTTTCTGCTGCGCCTGCGCCTTGGAAATACCCGACACTTTCAGGGGGGCTTCGATCAGATTTTCCATCACCGTCATATGAGGCCATAGATGGTATTGCTGAAAGACCATGCCGACTTTGCGTCTTAGCGCCAACCCTTGCTGTTCAGAAATGTCCTTGCTGAAATCAAATGACTGATTGGCAATCTCTAACTGGCCGCTATCTGCGGTTTCTAACAAATTCAATATGCGTAACAATGAGCTTTTGCCTGCGCCACTCGGACCAAGTAAGACCAGTGTCTCACCTCCAGCACACTCAAAACTGATGTCATGCAACACCTGAGTGGTGCCGTAGGACTTATTAATCTGGTTAACTCGAATACTCATGCTCAAATACTGCATCAATTGTCATTTGGCGCGTATACTACTACGAATGGGTCGTTATGCAATAAAAATGTATAAAATATCAATTTAGCAAACGATTGCATTACTATAAAGACCAAAAGGCAGATAATAAAACTAACCATGCTCCACTAACCAGAACATCCCGTCCAACATTCCAGCAGGGAACTTTACGATGCAAAATTAGTGCTACAATAATTAGTAGCTTTACTCTAAAACGAGTTAACAAGCTTACGCACTAACATAACTAACAACGTCAGTACCAAGCTAGGAATGACCCTTAAAGGAGGGCAGAATGGATAACGTGAATTCACGCACCTTAACCAATCACAGAATTGCTAACCTGTTACACCTATTGACTCATGAATTACGCGATGCAGACCACATGACAAAGCCAGCAGGTTCACAATTCTTGTCTTCAGTAGCAATGAGTCAGCTCAATGGAGAAAGGATGCACTACTCACATCAACTAACCTTAAGCTATACCGAAGTACGTATTCTGTTTTACCAGTTGGTGATCGCTAACATGCGAGAGGTGTGTTCAGAGGTATAACGTGCACGTACACAACACAATAAAAATACAAGCCGTGTGCTATTCCTCTGAAAAGCAATGGAACAGCGCATCGGCTTTAGCAGCAAAACAGCTAAAAGTTACTCATCATGCAACGCAATAACAAATCCGGTACAGGAAGAAAGTGTATCTGTCAGCGAACTGCACCCTACCTGGCTGTGTGCTACCAAATATAAGTCAAAGCCGTCATATTCAGCAAATGCATCGCGCGCACCCATTTCTGTATCAAAACAGAGCGTAAAACGTAAATTTGGGTAATCATTACGCAGTTCAGCCATCACCGTCTCGTTGATTTCTGGCTGAACTTTAAGATAAGCGATGATTTCATCAACGACCTTTTGTGTCACCAGTTGCTCGATATTTGAGAGCTGAGACTCACAAGGAAGATCACTCATAGCTTTCCTCCAACACCAGCTCGAATTCATCTGGTCGGGCAATGCCGAGTGACCGCTGAATCCATGGCGGTGGATTGTGGCCGATGACACCTGATAAATCACTCAGCACCTGTTGAGCAGAAACCGGCGAAGCTTTCTTAACCGGATGAATATTCGCGCGGGTTACTCGCGCCGCCGCTGGGCCACCGATTGACAAGGTAAACAACATATTGCAATCGCGGACTCGGTCTAACATTGCAATAGCTCTTTCTTCCCCTTTCGAGTCGGTCGGCATTTGGCGCACATCCACAAGCTGATGAGCATTAGCATTCACATCATAAATTAGAACCTGCAGACAAGAACCGTAATGGCCATTGACCATCTCACCCTGATTAGATGTGATAGCCACACGTAATTTTGCTCCTTGTAACGGAGGACGATCAGGAATTTTTGGCGTATCTATACTGCTTAACTCCGGGTTACACAAAATGGTCAGAGCACTGGACACTTCTTTTCGGGTCGATTCACCCAATGCACTGACCATGACCCGAAATGCTTTAGGTGATAGACCAACCAGTTTACTTTCTGTCAGTGGTTCACCGAGGTGCTGAATCAATAATCCAAGCAGAGAACGAAGATCAATATTAGGCAATTGTTTTGCTGCCAAAGCGACACGCAACGCTGCTTGGTCTGAAATAGTTTGTCCCATAACCGTTTCCTCCCTCTACGCTGCTTGTAATCGTTTCGCTCTAACCGTTATCGGTAATCTCGGTTTCGTGCTCATCGGATCGATATAGTAAATCGCTCCACTAGCCAGGCGAACTTCCCCCCCCCATTTTTCATCACTATCGAATTCAAAGAAGGTAATATTTTCTTCCAAATCCTTTTTAGGCAGATAAAGTACAAAATCACCTGTTTCATTAAACTGAATCATTACATTAGCCATAACATATCCCTCTGCTTAAGGCTGAAAAAAGGCTGACAGCCAATGCTGCCAGCCCATTCACTAGATTAGCGCACTGCGTCAAAACCAAGGTCGGTTTTGCCTAGTATACTAGTGTCGTTATCCACTTTTTCCAGAACCGCGTTAACTAAAGTAGTTAAAATGGTCATTGCACCTTCGTAGCCCAGAGTAGACTGACGATGTAGATGGTGACGGTCGAAAATAGGGAAACCGATACGTACTAGTGGTACTTCAAACTCAGGTCCTTTCGCTTTAGTGTCACGTTGGATGAATTTACCGTAAGTGTTACCAATCAATAGATCAGGCTTATCAGTAAACATCAGTGAACGCAGGTGCCACAAGTCTTGTTTGAAGTAAACTTCAGCATTCGCACCATAAGGTGTTTCAGCCAATTGAGCTTCGATCTGCTTTTTCCACTTCTTAGAACCATTGGTACAAAGAACGTGTTTAACTTCACAACCAAGCTCGGTCAGGAACTTACACATACCCAATAAGTAGTCAGGGTCACCATAGATTGACACAGTTACACCATGCAACCAACTGTGTGAGTCAGTCATCATATCCACTAAGCGACCACGTTCTTTAGTCAGTGATGCTGGGATTGCTTTACCAGTGACTTCAGAAACTTTCATCAGGAAGTTATCCGTCCACTCCAGACCCATTGGGATAGTCAGAGCGGGAACTTCTTGTTTCCAAACACTTTCGACGTACTTCTTAGTTTTCACAAGTTGATCAGGTTGAAGCAAGAAAGTTTTTTTCGCATTCGGTGCATCTTTCATTTCTTCAATTGTAGTACCACCAGCATACATACGGTATTCACCGTCTGCAGGGGTATCCAGTACTTCAGATGGATCACATAGGAAAGAGTAATCTACGTTCATTTCATCAAGCATGCGACGAATGACACGGTAGTTACCAAGATAAGTTTCAAATCCAGGAACAATGTTGATTTTTCCATTGCTGCCTACTTCTTTACCTTCCATATCGGTAAAGTACTTAGCCATACCTTCGAACATGCCGTCCCAGCCGGTCACATGGCTACCAACAAATGATGGAGTATGTGCGAATGGTACTGGAAGTTCCGCCGGAATATGACCTTGTGCTTTAGCGTTACCGATAAACGCACTTAAGTCATCACCGATTACTTCAGCCATACAAGTAGTAGACATTGCAATCACTTCAGGTTTGTAAAGGGCATAAGAGTTTTCCAAACCTTCGAACAGCTGCTGTTGTCCACCGAATACCGCTGCATCTTCAGTCATAGAGTCTGATACGCAGGCGATTGGCTCTTTAAAATGACGGTTAAAGTATGAACGGAAGTAAGCCACACAACCTTGAGAACCGTGTACATAAGGTAATGTTTTTTCAAAACCTAGTGCACAAAGTACCGCACCTAGAGGCTGACACGCTTTCGCTGGGTCAATCGTAATGTGTTTACGAGCAAAGTTAATGTCTTGGTATTCTTTCGTTGTTGTCCATTCAAAGGTTTCAGCAACCTTCTCGGCATCAACACTATTTTCAAAAGATGCGCGCTTATTGGCAAACATCTCTTGATATTCTGGTTGTTGAAATAATTCGTAACCAGTTTTGATATCTTCAACTTTTTGAGTCATGAGTATTCTCCTACCGTGCCACTAATCTGTGAACTCCGGCTCGGGTTACATTAATTGGAAATCCTTTCCAACTCACATTAAGCAGTTTTCGCTAACTCTTCGTCAGACGCTTGTGCTAACCATGGTGCTTTCATGCTGCTCCAGCATGGGTTGTTGATAGTCAAGTCCATATCACGAGCGAAGATAGCGAAACCATCTACACCATGGTAAGGGCCTGAGTAATCCCAGCTGTGCATCTGACGGAATGGGAAGCCCATTTTCTGGAATACGTATTTTTCTTTAACGCCAGAACCGACTAAGTCTGGTTTCAACGCTTTTACGAATTCTTCAAGCTCATAAGCGCTAGCGTCATCAAATAGCAGTGTTGAATCTTTAACTTCCGGTGTGGTTTTCACGTAGTCATCGTTGTGAGCGAACTCATAACCTGCACCGACGATTTCCATACCTAAATCTTCATAAGCACCAATGATATGACGAGGACGTAGACCACCGACATACAGCATCACAGATTTGCCTTCTAGGCGTGGGCGATACTTGTCGACAACGGCTTGCCATTGTTCACGGTAGCGTGCGATAACTTCTTCAGTTTGTTTCTGAATTTTCTCGTCAAAGAAAGCAGCAATCTTACGCATAGACTCTTCGATCTTAGTTGGACCGAACAGGTTGTACTCTACCCATGGAATCCCGTTTTTCTCTTCCATATAACGAACGATGTAGTTCATAGAGCGGTAGCAGTGAACCAGGTTCAGTGCCACTTTTGGTGTGTTTTTCATTTCAGGTAACGTGCCGTCACCTGACCACTGAGCAACCACACGTAAGCCCATATCTTCAAGGATGATACGAGAAGACCATGCATCACCACCGATGTTGTAGTCACCAATGATGGCTACGTCATACGGAGTAGATTCGATCTTCGCTTCACCTTCTGACGCTTCCAGAACGTAGTCACGAATCGTATCGTTAGCAATATGGTGACCCAGAGACTGAGACACACCACGGAAACCTTCACAACGCACAGGAACGATGGTTTTGCCAATTTCAGCGCCTTTTACTTTCGCTACAGCTTCGATATCGTCGCCAATCAGACCTACCGGACACTCAGACTGAATAGACAGGCCTTGTGAAAGTGGGAACAATTGCTCCAGCTCATCGATCGCTGCGGACAGTTTCTTGTCTCCACCGAATACGATATCGCGTTCCTGGAAGTCCGTGGTAACGTTCAAAGTACCAAATGAATCAACACCTGTAGTGCCAGAGTAATAGTTACGACGCCCAGCACGTGAATACTGACCACATCCTACCGGACCGTGAGAGATATGAATCATATCTTTAACCGGTCCCCAAACTACCCCTTTAGAACCCGCATAGGCACAACCACGGACAGTCATTACACCAGGCACAGTTTTACGGTTAGAGGTTACACAGCTGCCCTCGCCGACAGACATGTGTTTTGCACGGTCTTCTTTTGCTTTCTCTGGATAAACTTCTAGTACCTGGTCTATCAGAGCTTGCGCTTGTTCTTTATTCATAGACATAAGTTAATCCTCATTGTCTCGTTTGCTGATAACAAGAAAACTCTTGCTTAAGCGTCTGATAGTTCAGCTGCTGTTTTACCAACGATTGATTCGTCTTCAACTTCCATGATACCGAATTCCATCAGTAGGTCTTCTAGTTCATCCATAGTGCATGGCTCTGGGATAACGAACATTTGGTTCGCGATGATTTTCTGAGCAAGAGCGCGGTATTCATCAGCTTGCTTACAAGTTGGATCGTATTCGATTACAGTCATACGACGGATTTCTGCACGTTGTACGATGTTGTCACGTGGTACGAAGTGAATCATTTGAGTACCGATCTTAGCTGCAAGAGCCATGATTAACTCATCTTCACGGTCAGTGTTACGAGAGTTACAGATTAGACCAGCTAAACGTACACCACCGGTTGCTGCATATTTACAGATACCTTTCGAGATGTTGTTTGCTGCGTACATTGCCATCATCTCACCAGAACATACGATGTAGATTTCTTGCGCTTTGTTTTCACGGATAGGCATCGCGAAACCACCACATACAACGTCACCCAGTACGTCATAAAATACGAAGTCTAGATCTTCTTCATAAGCGCCTTCTTCTTCTAAGAAGTTGATCGCTGTGATAACACCACGACCTGCACAACCAACACCTGGCTCTGGACCGCCTGACTCAACACATTTCACATCACCGTAACCAGTTAGTAGTACATCTTCTAATTCGATATCTTCCACAGTACCTGCTTCTGCCGCCATTTCCATGATGGTGTTTTGCATTTTTGTGTGTAGAATCAAACGAGTTGAGTCCGCTTTAGGGTCACAACCGATGATCATTACTTTTTTACCAGCTTCTGCTAGAGCAGCAACAAGGTTTTGGGTAGTCGTTGATTTACCGATACCGCCTTTTCCGTAAATTGCACATTGACGAATTGCCATAATGGTTCCCTCCATAGGATATGTGAAAAAACAATTCCCTTTTACTGTTGCGAAATCCAAGCCAACTCACATTTTTAGATTAAATTAAAATAAAAACAATAACTTAATAATTTGTCGCATGACAAACAAACCTTACATGCCATAGCGTTTGTAAGGTTAATTACAATTTTGTCTGTCGGGTTGTCACTAATGAAAGAGAGGAATGATGCGGTGCTAAGCCGGTTGATCGCTATGAGATGTAGAGTAATGAATCTTAGATAGCGGCAAAGGCTTCGAGAAATAATAGCCCTGCAGATAGGAGCAGCCCAGTTCGTAAAGTTTGTTCTGCATTTCAGCGGTCTCTACCCCTTCTGCAACCGTGGTGCAGTTGAGATCACGGGCAAGGTTTAATACCGAATAAACAATCGAACGATTCGTTTCATTGTCAAAAAAGCCCATCACAAAAGAACGGTCAATCTTAATCTGTTCGATAGGAAGCTCTCGTAACAGCAACATTGATGAAAAACCAGTGCCGAAATCATCAATACTGAAGTTAAAGCCGCGTTGGTTAATTTCAGCCATCACCTGTTTGACCCGTTGCATATCTTCAAACATCGCGCCTTCAGTGATTTCAAACACAAAGTCACCAGGTTGTAGCCGCCCGGACGCCATCAATGAATCGATCTGGTGAACCAGGTCATGGCTCTGTAAATCTTTTGCTGACAAATTAATATGCAGGCTACCGTTAAACCCCCGTTGCCGTAATCGGTAAAGGTCCATCACCGCCTGATTGATAACCCATTGCGTTAAGGCTGTAATCAGAGAGCTTTTTTCGGCTACCGGGATAAATTTATCTGGTGGAATAAACCCACCGGTGCTCTGCGGCCAGCGGATCAGCACTTCGTAACTAGAGATTAAGCCGCCATTAGCCATGACAATGGGTTGATAGTAGAGTTCAAATTCTGAGTAACGAATGGCTTCCGAAAGCTCAAGCAACAAATTCATTCGCTCAAACGACAGGGTTCCCAATTCATTGCGATAATAGCTGCACTTAGTCTGCTTTTCCTTAGACTCATACATCGCCAAATCAGCTTGCTTAAGCAACTCAAATACTTCATCACCATTATCGGGATAACGAGTGATACCGATATTAACCGAAGTTTTTATCGGATAATTATTGACGATAACCGGGCTATCTAACGAATGATGAATCTGGGCGACAAACTGGTTAATTAATTCGATATCACTCTCTTGCACTGAGATAACAAACTCATCGCCACCCATCCGATAGAGATGAGCCACATCACCAACTGTTTCATTTAACCGCTTAGCTACTGCCACCAAAAAGTTATCGCCAAAGTAATGCCCCAACCCATCGTTTATCTGTTTAAAACTGTTGAGATCAACGAGCAGCAAAGCAAACGGCTGCTGTTGCTCAATATACAGGGTCAATGCCTCGATAATACTTTTACGATTACCCAACCCGGTAAGATCATCGTGTAGTGAATTATACCGTTCTAACTCTGCAGTTTGGTTGTTTCTTTCAATGCTGTGCTGTGAGAGCCTGACTACCAGCATGACAAATATCGCACCACCAAGTAGCAGCGTAGAAAAAAATACCCTTGAAATATCCATGCGTGGCTGCGAAAACAGATGAACATCAAACAACGCATAGGCGAGAATAAAAAAACTGAGTAAGAAGATTAAGACCACCCAGCCCCAATGCTTATCGGTGCGGGAGATACGGTAGATAGGACGGAGGCTAAGCAGTAGCAGCAATAATCCAACGGTTACCGAAACAGAGGCGAACAATTTAGCTAACACTTATATCCCCTCCGGTTACGTAAGACTTATCAACTATCTGACATCAGTTCGCTATGACACTACATAAATAGTAGTTACTGTTCAAGAAATTAGCCTGATATTCGAATCAATTTATGAACTGCACCACTGTTCTATTTTTGCCAGCAGAGCCTGCTTATCTGCCGGTTTCACTACATAGTCATTCATACCGGCAGCTTTCAACTGATTAATCGCATCTGGGCTGTTATTACCGGTATAGCCGATAATAACCATGTTACTAAAGTCCTCTTTCGATGAACGAATAAGGCGGGCGAGATCCAAACCATTAAGCACTGGCATTTCAACATCCAGTAGTAACAGGTGATAGCTATTTTTACGCAGTAGGGCTAGGGCTTCCTCGCCATGTTGGGCTTCATCGACCTGATAACCCTCTTTTTCCAGCATAATTGCGGTAATGCTCCTGAGAGAGCGGTTATCATCGACCAGCAAAATTTTACTCTGCTGGTGAATCAATGGACGATGAAAACCCGTACGAACTGTCGGCTTTGCCGCCAATAGTAAGCTTTCAAGAATATCATGCCCTTCCCGTTTCCACTGTTGCAGTGTCACCAAATGAGCACCAACGTTATTGGTTAGCTGGTGTACCGCATTACTGCGTTCGTCATGCAGATAGCATATCGCCGATTTAGCAAAATTTAGATTATTTTCGAACGCCATAAAATCGGTCAACTGAAAATAGGCCTTTTCAATATCGACCACCACCAGATCAAACTCAGTTTTTCTGATATGGCAGGCCCGGTGCAAATGCATACGGCTATAATGGAAACCATTCGTATAAGACCAGGTAGACAGGTCGCCGCTGACAGTATCCCGGTCACCGATATAGAGGACATGCTTCACTTTGAGCACTTCCGATTTATTTGCCTGTACTTTCTTTGAGTCGAAAAGTGGAAAATAAAGGGTAAATTCCGTCCAGTGATTGAGTTCCGACTGGCAGCCGATTTTACCACTGAAAGACTCCATCACCTTGCGGCAAAATGGCAGCCCCAGGCCAAATCCGTCATGTTTACCTGAAGAATAAAAATCAGCAAAAATCTGCTCGATCAATGCATTTTCAATTCCGATACCATTATCTCGCACACTAATAATATTGAATTTATCGTCGCAATTAAGCTGGATATTAATATAAAAATCGAATGACTGATTATAGTAAAAAGCATTTTTCAGCAGATTGTACAGGGTATATTTGAGCAGATTGTCGCTGCCAAAATAGTCAAAATCGTTATAGATAGTCAAATTAACCGCTTTTTTATCCTGCTCATTTTTATAGGGAAAACTGAGCAGAGCTTCTTTCACCACATCACTGGCGCGGCAGCGTTTAAAATGCTCCGAACTAATACGATTTTTATCAATCGAAGTCAGCAGAATATCGATCGTTTCATTAGCCGAATTCAGTGTATTGTCCGCATTATCGAGAATGGATTGGATCTGATTGAGATCCTCATACGGAATCTTGGCCATTTTTCCGCCTGGAGCAGCATCAGGCAGAAGCGACTTAAGCACATCTACCGAGGTTTTCAGCGCACTCATCGGGTTACGCATTTCGTGTGCAATCCCTGCGCCAAAAGATTTCGCGATAGAAACTTTCTCGGCATTGGTATTTTGCGTACGATGAGTCAGCACAGAACAAAGCACGTAGTTAAAAATAAACACAAAAATCAGTGGACCATCGACTAATTTAATCGGCTCATAACCGATATTCCAGAATACCGTCAGATATGCCAATAGCACAGCAGGAACTACCTGCAACACCATAAGTGGAATACTTTTTACCAATAACACATGAACCAGAATAGACGCCATACAAGACATCGCCCAGACATACGCCCAGCCGTTCATTAATAGCATGTAATAAAAAAAGAAAGGCAAAAACAGGCTGACGACTGCAGCAAAGTAATAAGGTAAATACTTATGCAGTCGTTTGGGAAGCCGATGTCGCAGAATCATAATCGCAGCCAGCCCAACAAACGTCATACGCAAAGGCAAACTCTCGTATGGTTGTGGGATCCAGTAACGGCAGATGAAATAGGCAACCGGATAGTAGAAAAGTGCAACCCAGCTAATAAAGTCTAAATTAACTTCCGCCTCATGGTATGTCTGTTTAATAAAATCCATAAATTAAAGTGCTTCTAGCCAACATCATTATTTTTATTTATTTGTATCATTATAACGTCAGGATACCAGTGAAATCATGCTTCCACTACGATCACGCTTAATATCAATCCGACATTCCATCTGCTCTTTCAGCTCATTGACATGAGAAATAATACCGATGGTACGGCCACCTTTCTGCAAATCAATCAATGTCTGAATTGCCAGATCCAACGATTCCGCATCCAGACTGCCAAATCCTTCATCAATAAACAGCGTATCCAGGCGAATGCCACCGCTGTGAGCCTGAACCACATCGGATAGCGCCAATGCCAGTGACAATGCAGCAATAAAAGATTCTCCCCCGGAGAGCGTAGCCACATCACGGCACTTACTGGTATAGCTGTCTTCGACCAGAAGCTCCAGACCGGAACTGGCGTTACCTTTACTGCGTTCGATCTTACGAATTAAACGGTAGCGCCCGTGACTCATCCGCTGTAATCGGGTTGATGCCTGAATTAACACATCGTCCAATAATACACCTAATACAAAACGATGCAGACTGACTCTTAAATGATTTTTTCCGTTTGCAACATCACTGAGCGTGCCGATAACTTGGTAACGTTGTTCTAAAGCCTGATTTTTTTGTCGGACAATGGTTAAACGTGACTGAGCCTGGTGAAATGCATCAAACTGAGACTGAAATGCAGTTACCGCCTCAAGTGCCTGTTCCACTTGCTGCTGAACCTGCTGTACCCGTTGTTCACTCTCCGACAAATCCGGCAGTTCGCTTTGAGCCAGTTCACTATTGAGCTGTTCCAGCTGCGATTCCAGCCTCGCCAGCGTCAATTCATATTGCGTTATCTCTGCTTCTAACTGTTCACGCTGTTCCGGTTGCAAACGGACAGCAATATATTCCTCTGCCACGGTAAACGGACTGCTCTCGAGGGCACTTTGCCAACTCTGCTGATCGTGAATGAGTTGTTGCTGCCACTGGGCAAGCTCCTGCTGTGCCGATGCAATTTGTGTCGTTACTACCGTCAGCTGATTTTCCTGCTGCTTAAGCTTGCGCGCTAGAGCCGCTTCCTGCTGCTTGAGCTGCTGAATATTTTGTTCAAGCTCCTGAAATTCATGATGTAATGTTGCCAGGCTTATCACAGGATTGTCATTGTCACCACTGAGAATAGCGAGTTTTGCCTGCAATGAAGCCATATCAAGTTTTAATTGCTCAATTACGTTAGTCAACTGCAACTGATCCTGTCCTTTTTGCTCCAGTTCACTCTGGCACAGTTTCTGTTGCTTAATCAGTGGTGAAGAATCAAAGTTACTCAGTTGTTCAATTTGGTCAGTCACTGTTGTCTGTTTTGCGACAAAGTCATCATAACCCCCACTCCATATCTGGCTTAGCTGACTCTGACACAGTTGGATTTCCTGGGTTAATCGCTGCTGCTCTTTACTATATCCGGTTAACTGCGCCTTCGCTTCATTAAGCTGTAATAAATGGCGATGGTGTGCTTCACGCGCCTGATCAACCTGAGATTTAGTGACTGCGTCACCGGAAAATTGTGCCAATTGCGGATGCTCAATACTCCCACAAACGGGACACTCCTGATACGGTTCTAATTGAGCAGCAATCTCAGCCGCGCGATTAAGTAACCACGCCTTTTCTTTTTTTAACGCCTTTTGCTTCAGTTGGTTAGTTTCAATTTCGCCTTCGGCAACTCGCTGTTGCAGCTGAACGATCTGCTGTGCGACTTGCCTCTCAGCCTGTTGAGAGCTTGTAAATTGGTCAAATAATTTAGCGATTCCACTCAGTTTTTCTAGCTCCAACTGCTGTACTGCCAACTGCTGTTGAGCGAGATTGGCCTGTTCAACCTGCTGTTGTAAACTCTGTGCCTGCTGGTGTAACAGGTCAATAGTCAACTGATTCGCATTATATTGCTGCTGGTGCTGTTGATGTTTTTTCTCTAGCTCCGACGATTGAGTTTTCAGGCTACTAATCTGGCTGAGTTTCTTGCGCTGTTCTTCCAGTTCATACAAACGCTTTTGCAAATCAGGAAGCTGAAGCAGATCCTGGTCGGCTGCCTGCCACTGCAATTTCACACTATCGTACAGCTGGATGCATTCAACCTGCTCCTGCTGTAACTGATTAGCCTGTTGCTGCCAGTGAACCACTTTATGTTGCCCCACCTGCACCGCATCATAGTAACGATCAATTTTCGCAGCAGCCTGAGCATTCGCTTTCTGTTGCCGCTTAATATTGATTTGCTCCTGCTGTTGACTAATCGCTACCAATTGCTGCTTGATGCTATCGCGTAATGCAAAACGGTCGACCAACTTAAGGTTGTTCTGGTGTGTCTGGCTGACCTGACCAAGCTGAACATTCAACATCTGATGCTGCTTACGTGCGTCATTCAGTTGCGGGGCAAGCACCTGCAACGCCTGTTCTAACTGTGGCTCATTTTCGACCTCAACCATATCGAAAATCCCCTGTAGCTGCTGATCATACGCTTCTTTTGACTTTTTAATATCAGCGGCTTTTTCTGCCAGGGCGTTCTCCAAACGGCTAAAAACACCAGTATTAAACAACTGGCCAAAAATCTGTTCCCTCTCCTTCGAACTGGCTAATAACAGTTCGCGAAATTTTCCCTGCGGAATCACCATTACCTGACGGAACTGATCGGCGCTAAGCCCCATAAGTTCAATGACTTTCTGGTTGACCTGAGAAGGCTTATTGGCCAATGTCTGCCACTTTTCATCGAGATACTCAGACAAAGTGGCCGCATGCACATGCTTGGTCAGCCCTTCTCCTCGCTGTTTAGGTAACCATTGTTCCGGGCGGCGTTCCAGCAGATAGCGCTGACTGCCCAACTCAAATTCAAAGCTCAGTTGAGTAATCGTATCTGCTTTAGCCATATCGCTACGCATCTGATCGCCGGTGCGTTCATTACCTGTAGTCATACCGTACAAGGCGTAACAAATAGAATCGAGTAACGTACTTTTACCACTGCCGGTCGGGCCATTAATCAGGAAAAATGGAGCCTGCCCCAACAGTGTGAAGTCAATATGCTCTTCACCGGGAAACGGGCCAAACGCAGAAAGAGTCAGTTTTAAAGGCCTCATTGCTGTTCTCCTGCTGTCTGATTGAGCTGTTTCAGCACCGTTTGGAGCGCATCAAGTTGTTGTTCGGTGACCTCTTCCCCCTGGATTTCACGATAAAAATCGCAGAACATATCCACCTCACTGCGCTCGTTGTGTCTGGCACTCGGCAGATCGGAGCTCTCCCCCAACAAGCCTGGTTTTTCAATATGCAGTACATTGGGATAGACAGCGCGTAGCTTTTCCATCGGATCTAAGATTGCATGTTTGTCGGTCAGACGAATCAGTAGGTAGTCATTGTAATGCGGGTCATTAGCAGCATTTTCGATAATATTCAGCAACTCACCTTCGATAATCCGAACATCCCGTCTGGCCTTAAGCACAATCGGGCTTACTTCACAGGCTCCCTGTGCATTAATTTCCACCAGACTGATCGATTTTTTCTGCCGATGTTCAGAAAAACTGTATTTCAGCAACGACCCAGAATAACGCACAGCTTCACGGCCGCGCTTCTGCGGTTGATGGAGATGGCCTAACGCCACATAATCAAATCCGTCAAACCGACTCGGATTAACTTTATCCAACCCGCCCAACGAAAGTGGCCGTTCTGACTCCGATACTTCTGCTCCATCAACGAAACAATGCGCAAGCAAAACATGCGGAACATGCGGGTTCCAGTTCGACTGAATTCGTTCAAGTAAAAACTGATACATCTGATCATGGGATTTTACTTCAATGTCAAAATAGTTACGGATGAATTCCGGATCAACGTAAGGAATACCGAAAAATTCAACCCGTTCACCCAGAGCAGTCTCAATCACCACCGGCTTTTCTATGGCTTCTATCGAGGATAAAATATGCAGCCCCGATTGGATCATATGCGAAGCGGCAAAGCCGAGACGAACCGCGCTGTCATGGTTCCCCGGGATCAGAATGACCGGCTTGCCAAGCTGCCGGCATAGCGTATCGACCACTTGGTTTAGCAGCTCAATAGCCACCGTCGGTGGAACGGAACGGTCATAAATATCACCAGCAATCAGCACCGCATCGATATCAGGGGAGTCAGAGATATACTCGATCAGTTGACGCAAAATATATCGCTGGTCATCAATCAGAGAGACATTGTGAAAAGTCCGCCCAAGATGCCAGTCAGAAGTATGGATAAATTTCATGAGATTGGATGAATTAAAACTGATGACATAAGCATACAGGATCTGCCTGCAATTGACAGGCGAACCGATCCCATAAGCTGAGTAATATGAAAAGCTGAGCTGTTTTACTTACGTACTTTTAACCGACGTGGAACCAGTTCAATACCAGTTTGATAGCGTTTAGCGGAAGCATTCAATGCCAAGGCCAATGCGCTGTCGGCTATCAGCTCAAACTGCTGCGGGGTTGAGTTAATTTTTATCGGCAGGAAATCGAGCAATCGGTTATCACCGAAAGTAGCCAAACGGATCTTACCAATCATCTCTTCATTTTCCAGCAACACATCCAGAATACCTTCGAGCAAAGTATATGAAGTCGTTACAATCGCATCGGGAACACAACCCAAACGGATCCATTCACTCAGTACCTGTTTCCCCTCTTCGCGATTAAAGTGACGCCCGTAGCCAATAATGGTGCGCAAATTCTTATCTTTTACCGCTGATTCAAAACCCAGCTGACGCTCCTTAGATACATTCAGTTCGGGTAATGCACCAATCAGCCCGATTGAGGTAATACTGGGCGAAATAACCGAATTGGTCAGATCAAGTGCCGCACCATAGTCTTCACTGACAACACAAGCGAAATATTCATCATCCAGCGAACGGTCGATGGCGATAACCGGTGTTCCGCTACTCTGAATCTTGCTGTAAAACTCATTACCATCCGGTAATGCTGTTGCAACAAACAGCGCATCAATCCGCCGGGAAATCAGTGTTGCTGCCACCTCTTTTTCCGTGGTCGGATCATCATCGGAGCAAGCAATTAAAATCTGGTATCCGGCCTGACGCGAAATCTGTTCCAGCAATTTAGCTAAACGGGCGTAACTGGTGTTTTCCAAATCCGGAATAATCAAGCCAAAAGAACGACTGTTGCCAGCTCGTAGAGCAGATGCCGCATGGTCCGGACGATAATCATACTGTTCAACCACCGCCATCACCTTCTGTTGAGTTTTAGCGCTGATTCGATATTTCTGTGCCTTGCCGTTAATGACGTAACTTGCTGTGGTTTTCGATACCCCAGCTAATTTGGCAATTTCATCTAATGTCATAGGGAATGCTCTTGTAATGTGCGTGGGATCATATAAATGGAACTTGGATCCACGAGATAGTTGCATTGTAAACTGAATCGATTCAGTATTGAAGCTGAAAGGATTCAGCAAAGTCCAAAAATGATAACGAACTCTAAATTTTTGCACTATTCGTTACTATAGCCTATTTTTATTTTTAAATGGCTGACTTTGCTAAATTTTTTAATTTTTTGCTGAAACGATTCAGTCATTTACGGTAGAAGGCGATTACGCCACACACTGCTTAAAATCTCGCCAGAGTCAGGCACTGACTTTGACCGAACCGCAGTGAGATGTCGAAAACATGAAGAAGATGCCACTAGTGGCAACCAAAGGGGCCAACAACAATGCTGCAACTAACACCAAACAACATTACGCTGGGACAAGCACAATCGAACAAAAAAGATGCGATTCGTGCTATTGCTGCTGACCTAGCAAACAAAGGGCTTGTCGACGCAGGTTATGTCGAAGGCATGCTAAACCGCGAAGCGCAGAACTCGACGTTCCTGGGCAACGGTATTGCTATTCCACACGGTACAACTGATACACGATCACTGGTTAAACAAACTGGCGTTGCAGTGCACCACTTCGCTGAAGGCGTGGATTGGGGCGACAGTAACACTGCGTATGTTGCAATCGGTATCGCAGCAAAATCAGATGAACACCTTGGTATTCTGAAACAACTGACTAAAGTTCTCTCTGCTGATGGTGTAGAAGAAAAACTGAAACAAGCGACTTCTGCGAATGACATTATCGCTCTGCTAAATGGCGATGTTCAATTGGAAATCGATTGTGATGAATCTACGATTCAAACCCAGTTCCCTGCTTCTGACTTGGTTCAGCTAACTGCTGTTGCCGGTGGTCTGCTAAAAAACAAAGGCAGCGTTGAAGCTGACTTCGTTGCCGATATCGTTGCTAAGCCAGCAACAAATCTGGGTAATGGCCTATGGATGGTAAGCAGCGCAAATGCAGTAAACCGTACTGGTGTTGCGGTAGTAACGGCGGCTCAAGCATTTGCAGCGAACGGTTCAGCAGTGAAAGGCTTAATTGCAGTATCTGCTTGTAACGCTCTGCACCAACCTATTCTGGCAAAAGTCGCTGAATTAGTTTTCAAACAAGAGCAAAGTGCTCTGGTTGATGGTGATGCAAACCAAATTATGGTTCAGCTTGGTCTAGTTGAATCGGCTCCGGCTGGCGGAAACACTGTTGTGTTTACTATTAAGAACCCACATGGTCTACACGCTCGTCCTGGCGCAATGCTGGTGGCTGAAGCGAAGAAATTCGAAGCGAGCATTAAAGTTCGTAACCTGGATGGTGACGGAAAACCGGTTAACGCGAAGAGCTTGATGAAAGTAATCGCAATGGGCGTTAAGTGTGGTCACAACCTGGAGTTCACCGCAGACGGTGCAGATGCAGCCGATGCGCTGGCAGCAATTGGTGCAGCAATCGACGCTGGTCTGGGTGAAGGTAAATAAGGTTCTGTTATGACTAAAAAAGTTGTCACTATCACCCTAAACCCGGCACTGGACCTTACTGGGCATATCGACACCCTGAATATTGGTTCCGTCAGTTTGGTATCTGAAAGCGATCTACACGCAGCCGGTAAAGGGGTAAACGTAGCAAAAGTACTGAGCGACTTAGGTGCTGAAGTTACTGTAACCGGATTTTTAGGCAAAGATAACCAAGAAATGTTTTGCCAACTGTTCGAAGAAATGGGCGCTAACGACGCATTTGTCCGCGTAAATGGTAGCACTCGGATCAACGTTAAATTAGTCGAGGAAAATGGCGAAGTGAGTGATATCAACTTCCCGGGTGTAGAAGTTACTCCGGTTGATATTGAACAATTCGAACGTACCATTCTTCGCCTCGCTCAAGACCATGATTACTTCGTAATGGCTGGTAGCCTGCCTAAAGGCGTATCACCAATGCTTTGTGCGTCATGGATTGAAAAGCTTCACCAACTGGGTAAGAAAGTCATGTTCGACAGCAGCCGCGATGCTTTAGCGGCGGGCTTAGATGCACATCCTTGGTTGATTAAACCAAACGATGAAGAGCTTTCTCACTTTGTTGGCAAAGAACTCAAATCGATTCCGGAATGTCAGCAAGCCGCTGCACAACTGGCCTCGAAAGACATCGACAATATTGTCGTTTCTATGGGTTCGAACGGTGTTATGTGGCTGCATAACAATGAGTGGCTACACGCCAAGCCACCTCGCATGGAAGTCGTCAGTACTGTCGGTGCAGGTGATACGCTGGTAGCTGGTCTTTGCTGGGGCCATATGCAAGAAATGCCGAAAGAAGAACTGCTAACTTTTGCAACAGCACTGTCAGCACTCGCTGTTACACAAGTTGGCGTGGGACTTTCAGATGCTAAGGAATTAGCAACCCTACAACAACAAATCCAATTACATCCATACAGCTCACAAGCTGGTAATTAAGGACATAAGGTCATAACTATGAAAATTGCCATTATTACTGCATGCCCTAGCGGCGTAGCAAATAGCGTTTTAGCTGCAGGCTTACTAGAGCAGGCTGCTAAATCTCTGAACTGGGAAGCTTCTGTTGAGTGTCACTCTTCAGTCGTTGAAGGAAAAACTCTGACTGCACAAGAAATCGCAGCTGCAGATCTCGTTGTAGTAGCGGCGAACACTGCTGTTGATACTTCTCGCTTCGTAGGCAAGAAAGTATATCAAAGCGATATTTCAGCTTGTACTTCTGACGCGGTTGCTTACCTGAAAGCCGCTGCCGACAATGCAACTGAACTTTCTGCATCTGCAGCATCGGCCGCTCCAGCAGCAGCTGGTAAGAAAATCGTTGCTATCACTGCATGTCCTACTGGTGTTGCACACACCTTTATGGCTGCTGAAGCTCTGGAAGAAAAAGGCGCTAAACTGGGTTACCAGGTTAAAGTTGAACGTCGCGGTTCAGTCGGTGCGAAAAACCAACTGACTGCTGAAGAAATCGCAGAAGCAGACTTGGTTATCATTGCAGCAGATATCGATGTACCACTGGATCGTTTCAACGGCAAAAAACTGTACAAAACCAGCACAGGTCTTGCTCTGAAGAAAACTGAACAAGAATTTGAAAAAGCTTTTGCACAAGCAACCGTATTTACAGCTTCTGCATCTAACCAAGCTAAAACCGAAGAGAAAAAAGGCGTGTATAAACACCTGATGACCGGTGTATCACACATGCTTCCTGTCGTGGTTGCTGGTGGTTTGATCATCGCACTGTCTTTCGTTTTCGGTATCGAAGCGTTTAAAGAAGAAGGCACACTAGCTGCTGCATTAATGAAAATCGGTGGTGGCTCAGCGTTCGCTCTAATGATCCCTGTTCTGGCTGGCTTCATCGCGTTCTCTATCGCAGACCGTCCTGGACTTGCACCTGGCCTGGTTGGTGGTTCTCTGGCTGCTTCACTTGGCGCTGGTTTCCTAGGTGGTATCGCGGCTGGTTTCATCGCGGGTTACTCGGCTAAGTTTGTTGCTGAAAAAGTATCTCTGCCACAAACCATGGAAGCCCTTAAACCAATCCTGATCATTCCACTGGTTGCAACTCTGTTCACTGGTCTGGTTATGATTTACGTTGTTGGTGACCCAGTTGCAGCAATCATGAAAGCTATGACTGACTTCCTAACTAACATGGGTAGCGCAAACGCAGTTCTTCTGGGTGTTATCCTTGGCGCAATGATGTGTTTCGACCTTGGTGGTCCAGTAAACAAAGCGGCTTATACATTCGGTGTTGGTCTGCTGGCTTCTCAACAGTATCTACCAATGGCGGCAATCATGGCTGCAGGTATGGTTCCAGCACTAGGTATGGGTCTGGCAACATTCCTTGCTCGTGGCAAGTTCAATGAAGACGAGCGTGAAGGTGGTATCGCATCATTCGTACTAGGTCTGTGCTTTATCTCTGAAGGTGCGATTCCATTCGCAGCAAAAGATCCAATGCGTGTAATCCCTGCATGTATGGCTGGTGGTGCAGTAACTGGTGCCCTATCTATGCTGTTCGGCGCTAAACTGATGGCTCCACACGGTGGTCTGTTCGTACTGTTCATCCCAGGTGCAATCACTCCAGTATTCATGTACATCATTGCTATCGCAGCAGGTACAGCAGTAACTGGTTTCGGTTATGCGATGATCAAACAGCGCGCTGAAGCATAA
This sequence comes from uncultured Vibrio sp., assembly GCA_963666615.1. Lineage (GTDB taxonomy): Bacteria > Pseudomonadota > Gammaproteobacteria > Enterobacterales > Vibrionaceae > Vibrio. The sequence goes on along the minus strand of OY762907.1, from coordinate 961,062 downwards.
TTTAATCCCGATGATATTGGAGCCCCCTGTTCGATTAGCTCCTTAGATTAGGTCTTTTGTAGGTCTTTGCCAGTGAGTTTTATTACTCACTGGCTTTTTTATTTTGTGGCCTATTTATCCTTTCTCTCATTATTGGCTGATCTATACTTCTAGCACCAAATCAACTCTGAGTACTTTTAGTATGGACGATGGGATATCTCTTGCCCAACTTGGCTGGCAACCTTTCTTTCAACAACAGCTTTCTTTGGAAGAATACCAACCAGAGCGGATCGCGCGCATAGTTGGCCAGCACCGCAATGAGTATCTATTGCGAACAGATCAAGAAATCATCCACTTACCCGTAACTCATTCGTTACCCGCAATGACGCTAGGGGACTGGCTACTGCTTAATACACAGCAAGGTTTCATGCGTTTGTTAGAAAGAAAATCTCTCTTTTGCCGCAAAGCTGCCGGGAACAAAGTCACCGAACAGCTGATCGCGGCCAATGTCGACACGCTATTTATCGTCTGTTCATTAAACCACGACTTCAATTTAAGCCGAATTGAACGCTATCTGGCAATAGCTAATGAAGCTCAGGTTCAGCCGGTGGTGGTGTTAACTAAACAGGATCTATGCTCTGATACTCTCGAAAAATATAATCAGGTTCAGAATCTCGACCCATTATTAATGATTGAGACAGTCAATGCGCTTGACCATAGTGATTGCGAAAAGCTGACAGGATGGTGCAAAACGGGGCAAACCGTTGCCCTGCTCGGCTCTTCTGGCGTAGGAAAATCCACTCTAATCAACACGCTAATCGGCGACCACACACAGAAAACAGCCACTATCCGTGAAGATGACAGTAAAGGCCGCCATACCACCACCGCTCGTTCGATGCATTTTTTACCCTGTGGTGGGATCTTGATTGACTCTCCGGGAATGCGTGAACTCCAGCTGGCGGAATGCGAAGAGGGTGTGCGTCATACTTTTGCCGATATTGAATTCCTCGCACAAAAGTGTAAGTTTGCCGATTGTCGGCACATCAACGAGCCTGGCTGTGCGGTTCTGCACGCGATAGAAACGGGTGATCTGTCGATACGTCGGCTGGCTAATTTCCATAAACTCTTAGCGGAACAGGCACGTAATGCGGCATCTCTACAAGAACGACATGCCAAAGATAAGCAATTTGGGAAAATGGTGAAGTCAGTCGGTGCTGAGCACCGACTGGCGAAGAAAGGTTACTAGGCCTAAAAATGCCAAATATTTACTGATTCTGCTCTGAAAGATAATGAATAACCTGATTGCTGCTGCCTCGCCATTCCAGTGAAGGATCCGCTAATTCTTTGATAAATTTTCCGTCAATCAGTACATCGATATAAGGCAAAAGTTGTTGCTGTTCCTCGGTCAATTCTGCCAGCAGATACCCTGTCCACAGCCAAATATCTTTGTTTGCACATTCAGATTTTACCCGTTTGACCAGATGCAGTACATCCTTCAAGTTTGCCGGATGGAGGGGGTCACCGCCTGAGAGTGATAACCCCCGACGAAAGATGCGCGTATCATTCAAATCGACAATAATCTGATCTTCCATACACTGATCATAGGCGTGTCCCGAATGAAGCGACCAGGTGCTCTGGTTATAACACCCTCGGCACTGGTGTACACAGCCGGAAACAAACAGGGTACAGCGCGTACCCGGTCCGTTAACCACATCAATTGGATAATAATTGTGGTAGTTCATGGTGAATCCTACAGGTGTTTAACCCGACGTTTAACTTCTTCCTGTTTACCGAAGTTAAACGGACGTGCATCCGGGCTACCTAAATAACCACAAACTCGGCGGGTTACCGACACTTTACTTGAGTCATGGTTACCACATTTCGGGCAAACAAAGCCTTTGCTGCTACAGTCAAATTCGCCGGTGTAACCACATTCATAACATTCATCAATTGGAGTATTGGTTCCGTAATAAGGTACACGCTCGTAACTGTAATCCCACACGTTTTCAAGAGCTTCAACGTTACGCTGCATATTCGGAAATTCGCCATAACAGATGAAGCCACCGCTAGAAAGAGCCGGATATGGCATCTCAAAATCGATTTTATCGTATGGATTGACCTTTTTCTCTACATCCAGGTGAAAGCTGTTGGTGTAATAACCTTTATCGGTCACGCCATCAATCACACCAAACTGTTTCGCATCCAAACGGCAGAATCGGTTACACAGGTTTTCACTCGGCGTACCGTACAGACTGAATGCATAACCGGTTTCTTCCGCCCAGTCAGCGGTCGCATTTTTCAGTGTTTCAATGATTTTTACCGCTTCTTCACGACGCGTCTGATCATCATAAACATGATTATCACTACCGAACAGTGCATTAATTGCTTCATGAACACCAATGTAGCCCAGAGAAATAGACGCACGACCATTTTTGAAGATATGAGAAATAGGATCATCGGCTTTCAAACGTACGCCACATGCCCCTTCCATATACAAAATCGGTGCAACACGAGCTTTCACTTTTTCCAGACGGTTGATACGGGTTTCCAGTGCACGGCGCGCCAGATGCAGACGTTGGCCCAGCAATTCGTAGAACTTCGCTTTATCACCCTTGGCCTGAATCGCAATACGTGGCAGATTAAGACTCACTACACCCAGGTTATTACGGCCATCATGAACCAGCTCGCCATTTTCTTCATACGGATTAAGGAAGCTACGGCAACCCATTGGCGTTTTAAACGAACCGGTTACTTCCACGACGCGATCATAGTTCAGAATATCCGGATACATACGCTTAGAAGCGCACTCTAGCGCAAGCTGTTTAATATCATAGTTGGGTTCACCCTTTTTGTGGTTCAAGCCATCTTTAATAGCGAACACCAGTTTAGGGAATACGGCAGTTTTATGATTTTTACCCAGACCGGCAATGCGGTTTTTCAGAATAGATTCCTGAATCAGACGTGATGCCCAACTGGTGCCTAAACCAAAGCCAAAGGTAACAAATGGTGTCTGCCCATTTGCAGTGTGCAAGGTGTTTACTTCGTATTCAAGCGACTGGAATGCGTCATAACACTCTTTTTCGGTACGAGATAACGCAAATGCTTTAGGGTCGTGAATATCCCATTCCATCGCGACTTTAAGATGCTTGTCGTAGCTCGCCTCAACGTATGGCTCGAGGATTTCATCGATACGGTTGATAGTGGTACCACCGTAAATATGACTCGCCACCTGAGCAATAATCTGTGCAGTGACTGCTGTAGCGGTTGAAATGGATTTTGGCGTATCGATCTCTGCGTTACCCATTTTAAAGCCATGGGTCAACATACCTTTCAGATCGATAAGCATGCAGTTAAACATTGGGAAAAACGGCGCATAGTCCAGATCGTGATAGTGAATTTCACCTACTTCATGTGCTTGCACAATATCACGTGGAAGAATACGGGTCTTAGCATAGTGTTTCGCGACAATACCGGCTAACAAATCACGCTGAGTCGGAATCACTTTGCCATCTTTATTGGCATTCTCGTTTAATAGATCGGCGTTGCTTTCCTGGATCAGGCCTTCGATTTCTCGAGTAAGAGCACTCTGCTTTTCACGCGCAACATCGCGGTCATGGCGGTATTCAATATAAGAACGAGCCAGTGACTTGTACGGCCCCTGCATCAGCTCATTTTCTACTAAGGTCTGGATTTCTGCGATGTGTACCTGTTGTTTGCCTTCCAATTGCAGTTCCACCGCCAGAGCAACATTCAGTGCATAAATAGCGATTTCTTTATTGACATGCTCAGCAGCCGCTTCTACAGCAGATTGAATACGATCGCGGTTAAAGACCGCACTTGATCCATCACGTTTAATAACAACAGGTTTCACAATTTTCTCCTTACCCCTGATTAGTATGTAGCATAGAACAAACACACTATATAGGGCTTTTTATATCCAGACTGACACTATATGTTGTGGCGTATTTAACTCCAATCGTCAAGATTCAATATTGATTTTGATCAACAAAATTCCGCTATTGGGTAAGATCAAAACGATCTTTTATCCAAGATCTCATTTACGAAAATTAAATGTACAAGCGCAAAATTCGGGCTAAAAATGGTTGCAATTATGGCAAGCTAACTGGGATAAGGGATGAAGCAAAGCGATACAAAATTCCCTAACATAATCAGCAAAAATTGATTACATTTGTCATTTCTTAATTATCTATAAAATGGCGGGATTTATCCGGATGAAAACAACAATCAAACAGATGGTCAAGCTATCAATCATCGCACTATTGTGGTCGAATCAATGTGCTTACGCTGAATCACTTTCAGTAGCCAGTTGGAATATGGAATGGCTTACGTCCAGTCCGGTAGCAAAAATGGAAGCCAGCCAGCGCTCAAATCAGGATATTGATGCTTATCGCCGGGTGTTCTCTCAAATCAAACCCGCGATTTTTTCTTTTCAGGAAGTGAACGACATTGATATTGTGCGCAAAATCATTGGCGACGATTACACTATTTTTCTTTCTGACCGGGTTAAGCCAACGAATCGTCGTTATCAGTTTTCTGATATCAATCAGTACACTGGCGTCGCGGTTATTAACTCCCTCCATGTTACCGATCCCATGGATATTGTGCTTAGTCATAACAACAAGCTGCGCTTTGCCACCTATGTGCAAATCAACCGCCCCGAAGGTAAACCGCTTCACCTGCTCTCTGTTCACCTCAAGTCAGGCTGCATCACCCAATATCGCCCCGGTAAATCAAGCTGTAGCCAGCTTAAGCAGCAGACTCAACAGCTCAATAGATGGCTCAAATCGCGCGCCACACATAACGATTCCTACATTATTCTCGGTGATTTTAATCACAACCTGGCCTACCCCAATGACTGGATGTGGAACGAGTTGATCGCTGGACTTAGGCCAGCACCCGAGCTGAAATCAAGGCAGGCTAAAGCGGAATGCGTCATAAAGGGTAAGAATGGCCGATCAATAAAATACCCCAGCCTGATCGACCATATCGTTGCCAGCTCGGATATCGAAATGAGCCAGGTTGCTCAGTTTGCTTATGAGAAAGAATGGGTTGAACAATACAAATTGAGTGATCACTGCCCGATACAGGCAATATTATATGAATAAATGTATATGCAAAATCAACCATTTACTTTAGCAAAGCCGCATAAATTGCACTCTACAAGGATAAAAGGTGAGCCATCTTAATCTGACCCAACCTTTTATCTTTCAATGGAAAAATTTGGCTACAATTTAAACCGAGATATCTGTCTTTCTAACTGGCTCGCCAATTCTCTCAAATCATGGGCCTGTTTAACATCTTGCTCGGCATCTATTGCCTGACCATCGCTCAGTTCTCTGACCGACTCCGTATTACCGTTAATATCAGCGGTGACTAACGATTGCTCTTCAGCTGCCGATGCTATTTGTGTCGCCATATCACTTATCTGTGAAATAGCGTCACTGATTTCTTGCAAGCGACCGCCTGTCTGAGTGAAATCATCAACACTGGAATTAACGAGTGAATGACTAGCATTCATCGCGGAAACAGCATTACCGGTTACTTTTTGCAGACCTTCAATCTTAGACTGTATTTCTTCAGTCGAATTATGGGTACGCTGTGATAATACACGGACTTCATCAGCTACCACGGCAAACCCACGGCCTTGCTCACCCGCCCTTGCTGCTTCAATGGCTGCATTCAAAGCTAATAGATTCGTCTGTTCTGCAATGCCTCGAATAGTAGACAAAATAGTTGAAATTTCATGAGTATGTGTTTCCAAGTCACCAATAATGCTAACGGATTCTTCCAGTTTCGTGGCAAGCTCATTAATCGATTCCATACTTCTTTGCATCTGTGCATAACCCTGATTCCCTAATTCAACCGAGTGATTTGCACTTTTAGCCGTATTTTCCGCATTATTCGCAATTTCTGCCGTTGCTGATGCCATTTCGGTCACAGCAGTCGCTACCATTGTAATTTCATCCTGCTGCTGCTTAACGCGCTGACTTCTTTCAGTCGCAGAATCAGCAGCATGATCGGCACCACGGTTAATAGAAACGGTAATTTCTTTCACATTTAAAATCATGGTATGTAAAGTACCAACAAACTCATTGAACTTAGTTGCTAGGATACCGACTTCATCTTGACTGGTAACAGGAATTCGTTGCGTTAGATCACCATCCCCTTCTGCTATATCGGTTAGTGCCGCCGTTACTTGCGTTAATCCTTTTAACTGCTTTGCAACAACAAAAGAACCAATAAAGGCCATAATCGCCAGAACAACAAATGCCAGTAACAATTGTTTGACTAACATAGAATTAATTGGCGCTTGTAATGTACTTTTATCCAACACCATCACCAACATCCAATCAGTGTGTTCGATCTCGTCAGCTAACAAAATTTTGTCGCGATTATCAATTCTAGCTTCTACCGGACGTTGATTTTTTGCAGCATCCATTAATTCTTCTGTAGAAAGCGTGGGATCGATTTCGGAAATTGATTTAAGTACAAAATCCTTATTATGGTGAGCAACGATATTCCCTTTACTGTTCAATAAAAACGCATGGCCGTTCCCCGGAACAGTAATTGACAATACATCTTTAGTTAACTTATCTAACGACAGGTTTGATCCAACCACACCCACAATTTTACCATCAACTATAACCGGGTCAGCCAATGTGACTACTAATACTTTCATGGTCGCACTTACGTAGGGATCCGTAGTAGCAGCGTGGCCATCTTGCATCGCTAGCTTATACCAACCACGAACACGAGGATCGTAGCCTGCCATATTTAACGAAGGATCCTGGCGAAACATCTCCCCCTGCTCATTCCCATAGTAACTTAAACCGAAACCACCCGATTTCATTAATTGTCTTAAGTGAGGAACGATATCGATATCCTGGCTTTTCTCAAGTTCATCTTTTAAGCCTTCAACCGCCTGCTGCTTGTCATAAAACCAATCACTAATCCCACCAGCACGGGCTTTTAACGTATTTTCTGTTTCACTAAAAATATTTTTCCAACTCTCTTTTTCTGCTGACTGATAGCTAACAAACACCAGAGTTAAAGCTGTTATCACAATGGCAATTACCATGGTAAGAACAACTTTAAATTTTAGGGTTAGGTTCATAGAATAATCCTTAATTTTTATCCAAGAATGCTGGAAATAATAATGGCTCGATATGCTAGATCGATAACTATCAGTATAGTCCCTTCGTTGTCTCTTTCTATACCGTGTAACACAAGAATAGCCTAACACAGCATTTTTTGAATTACTGAAGTAAACATAATTGGCTGGCTTTATTAAAAATTAAGCTAAAATGCCCCCCTTCCCCAACCCATTAGATAGACACTTATAAAATGGCCCCACAAATTAGTGAGGCCATAAATAGAGATAATTTAAACAGCAACAATTAAGTAAATCGCTTACGCATCGCAACAAAGTAAAGGACAGGGATAACAACCAACGTTAGTACTGTCGATACAAAAATACCGAATATCAGACTGATAGCCAAACCATTAAAAATCGGGTCATCCAGAATGAAGACCGCACCAATCATCGCTGCCAACGCGGTTAACATAATCGGTTTAGCCCGCACAGCTGCAGAACGAATAACCGCCTGAGGGAATGCGATACCTTCATCCACCTGCTGATTAATAAAATCCACCAACAGAATTGAGTTACGCACGATAATCCCCGCCAATGCAATCATACCGATCATCGAAGTAGCAGTGAACTGCGCACCCAACATCGCGTGGCCCGGCATAACACCGATAATCGTCAGTGGAATCGGCGCCATAATAATCAGCGGCACTAAGTAAGATTTAAACTGAGCCACAACCAGCAAATAAATCAGAATCATACCAACACCATAGGCAATGCCCATATCACGGAATGTTTCGTAGGTAATGGTCCATTCACCATCCCAACGCACAGCAACATTGCTTAAACCGGAGGGCTGCTCAATCAGATTCTGCTCGACTTTAAACGGTAGATTATCCAACTTGGTATACAAATCGAACATACCGTAAAGCGGGCTATCTGTGCTTCCGGCCATATCCGCTACCACCATTACCATTGGTACCAGATTTTTATGTACGATAAAGTCTTCCATTGGTGTCTGGTGAACAGATACCAGGTCAGATAGTGGATAACGGCTGCCATTCATACTGCTGACCATCATATTCAATACCTGCTCTAAACGTACTTTGGCAGATTCGCTTGCCTGTACTAGGACCGGGATCGGATACTTATTATGATCACTGTGCAGATAAGTTACCGCCTGACCACCAACTGCGGTAGAAATCGCGTTAACAATACTGTTATAAGGCACCTGGTAGTGCGCTGCTTTATCGCGATCGATGATAACCTGCCATTTCATATAGGGTTCAGGCAGATAAATATCAACATCCACAATATCGTCGGTCGATTTAAATAACTGACGAACCTCACGAGCCGCTTCTTTCCGAATTTCATGGGTCGGTCCGTAAACTTCAGCCAGAATCGGAGACCACACTGGCGGGCCAGGAGGCACTTCAACCACTTTCAGCTTGCCACCAAATTTTTCAGCAATCGCATTCAACAGTGGGCGTGCTTCACTGGCGATCTGGTGACTGGATTTATCCCGATCATGTTTATCCAACAAGTTCACCTGAATATCGCCCTGATTGGCATTCGTCCGCATAAAGTAATGACGAACCAAACCATTGAAGTTAATCGGTGCAGCGGTTCCTGCGTAAATCTGGTAATCCGTCACTTCCGGAATCTTGTTAATTTCGGCGCCCAATTCAAACAGAACGCGTTGCGTCTTCTCTAAAGAAGCACCATCGGGCATATCGAGCACAACCTGGAACTCTGATTTGTTATCGAACGGCAACATTTTCATCACCACCGCTTTAGTCACTGGCAATAGCATCGAACCGCCAATCATGGCGAAAACGCCAATGACCAATAGCCAACGATTACGTTTCTGCCGTTCTGCCAACACAAACGGAGCCATAATCTTATGGAAAATCCCGTCTTTCTGCGCTTGTTCTTCATGATGAGCAGATTTAAGCAGGTGCCCTGCCAACCAAGGCGACAGCACAAAAGCAACTGCGAGTGAAATCAACATCCCCATCGACGCATTAATAGGAATCGGGCTCATATACGGCCCCATTAAACCGGAAACAAATGCCATAGGTAATAGTGCAGCAATAACGGTCAAGGTTGCCAGGATAGTCGGGCCACCCACTTCATCCACCGCGACCGGGATCAGTTCACTGAGTTTTTTCTTGCCCATCGCCATATGGCGGTGAATATTTTCCACCACCACAATTGCGTCATCGACCAGAATCCCGATGGAGAAGATTAACGCGAATAACGATACCCGGTTAAGAGTAAAGCCCCAGGCCCATGAAGCAAACAGCGTGATCATCAAAGTGATAACAATAGCGATACCGACCACAATCGCTTCACGCCAGCCCATAGCCAGGATTACCAAAACCACAACCGCAGCGGTAGCAAACGCCAGTTTACCAATCAACTTATTACTTTTATCCGCTGCCGTTTTCCCGTAATCACGGGTAATGTCAACGGTAATACCTTCCGGAATAAGTTGGTTTTTTAACTCATCAAGACGACCTTCTACCGCTTTAGCCACATTAACTGCGTTCTCTCCGGCTTTTTTCGCGACAGCGATAGTCACCGCCGGATAAATACCCTGTTTGTCGCTAGTCCAGACGTTTGAATCTGGCGTATTGGCACCAATCTTAATATCAGCAATATCCGATAGGTAAACAGGACTGTTGTTGAACATACCAACAACCAGTTGATTTACGTCTTCCACCCGGCTTAAGAACTTCCCGACCTGAACCGGAAACTGTTGATTATCATGTGTAATTTTCAGAGTTGGCGAAGAGGCGTTTGCCGCAACCAGAGTCTGATTCAACTGATCAAGAGTGACACCAAAGGCATTCATCTTTGCAGGATCGAGACGTACATCAACAATGGTTGAATGTTTACCGACAGTATAGATATCACGCGTACCTTCGATCCGCTTAAGCTCAGTTTCCAGCCCAGCCGCAACCTGAGTCAGTTGTTCGTTATCCAGACGACCGGTTTTATCGCTTAAGGTAATGCTGACAATCGGCACATCTTCAATGCCCTTTGGCTTAATTACCGGCTGGCCAACACCAACTCCGGCTGGCATCCAGTCACTATTTGAGTAGAGTTTATTGTAAGTACGAACAACCGCATCATTACGTGATACCCCTACATCAAAGATAGCGACAACCATTGCTCCATCGGGTTGTGAGAAAGAATAGATCTTATCAATACCCTGGATTTCAGAAATAATCTGCTCAACCGGATTGGTTACCAAGCTTTCAACTTCTTGTGGTGAGGCTCCAGGGAAAGGAATGTAGACATCCGCAAACGTCACATCAATCTGTGGTTCTTCTTCTTTCGGCGTCACCACAACAGCAAATAGCCCGAGCAACATACCAACAATTGCCAGTAACGGGGTAATCGCTGAGTTCTGGAACATGGCAGCAATACGACCGGATATTCCCATTCGTTTATCCATGTTATTTGCCCTCTAAACTAACAGCCTTACTGACAATCTGATCTCCAAGTTCAAGCCCGGAAAGTACTTCGACATAACTACCGTAATCATGGCCAATTCGAATCGGATTCAGTACGGAATGATCCTCGACCCAACGATAAACCGAACTCAGTTCTCCACGACGAATAACCGACTCTTTCGGCACTATCATCGCTTCACGCGTGCCATAATTGAAATTTGCTTTCACCCACATTCCTGGAAGCAGCCCTTTTGCATCCGTCGGCAGATCAAGGCGAATCGTGAAAGTATGTGATTGAGGATCGGCATAACTGAATAAACTGTATTTGGTTGGCCATAATGAATCGCCGGCAGGAGTCTGAACCTGAAACTGTTCAACGTCAGTAACTTGCGGCTGATAACGTTGCGGCACATGGGTTTCAACACGCAGACTATCTAAACCGTAGCCACTCAGCAGTGGCATACCCGGTGCCACCGTTTCACCCAACTCGACAAAACGCTTAGTAACCACACCATCATATGGCGCCTTCACACTGGTGTACCCTAACGCATCTTTTGCTTGCTCGACCGCAGCCTGAGCAGCTCTGACTGACGCAGCGGCGCTATTAGCCCGAGCTTCAGCACTGTCCATTTGCTCACGAGATATCGCTCCTTTAGGGAACAGCAAGCGATAGCGCTTCACCTGTGACTGAGCATCACGATTCTGTGCAATTGCACTGGTTAACTGTGCATTAGCAGCATCCAGAGAGGCACTTTGCTGAGTGGCACTGATTTCCAGCAGAACCGTCCCTTTCTTCACCAGATCATTCACATCAACATACAAACCCACGATACGACCAGAAGTTTGAGCGGCCACAGTACCCTGATTTACCGCCTGAACAACACCATCCAGTTCAATCACGTTGGCTATCGAATCGTTCTTAACTGTAAATAAATGCTGTTCAGCTGACGCTGAGAAACTAATTCCCAGTATTGACAGTCCTACAGCCGTGGTTAAATAGGCTTTTCTCATCGTTTTCTCCCTTTGTGGGTCTGATATGTTGTTCGCAACAATTTAAACAGTCTGAGGCTTACTTCTAATCGCTGTGTATTTTTCAAAGGCACGGTTAGTCGTTCCCAAACCGATCATCATACTGACAAAGAACACCCAGAACCCAGAATCGCCAAATGACAAACTTGTTACAATCGGTCCAGGACATACGCCTGCTAGGCCCCAGCCGATCCCGAATATCCCTGCCCCAGTAACCAATCGGCGGTCAATTCGGGTCAGAGTTGAGTAACTGAAAGATTCACCAAGAATTGGTGTTTCTCTTGGTTTAATAATAAAAAAGTAGCTAGGCATAAACACTAGGAGTGCCCCACCCATCACAAAAATCAAACTAGGGTCCCACTGACCGACCACATCTAAAAATGCAGTCACTTTTTGTGGAAAAACCATACCCGATACCGTCATACCAATTCCGAACAGTACGCCCGACACCAATGAAACTAGAGCTCTGATATATCTTTTCATTTTTCTTACCCAATTTATAGCATATGTAAACGAATGAACACTGTGATTGCAGCAGCAAACATAAAGACACCTGTTGCAACAATAGAACGTGGAGAAAGACGGCCAATGCCGCATATTCCATGTCCACTCGTACAGCCATTCCCCATACGGGTACCGATACCAACCAACAAACCTGCGCCTGCCAGGTACCAGTTAGAGAAACCTAACGTCTCCGGTACGGCAATATCGGTAAAAAAGGCAATAGAAAATCCACCAATAACCATGCCGATTGCAAATGCAACACGCCAAGGAAATTCATGATTTTTAGGTAGAAGGATACCCGTACAAACACCACTGATACCCGCAATCTTTCCGTTAATCAACATAAGTAATGTTGCAGAAAGGCCCAATAACATCCCTCCGAAAAGGGACTCCCAAGGAACACTTGTCATCATAATTACACCTAAATTGTTTAAAATTATTTACCACAAAAAATCTGTTCTAAACTTTCAATAATCTGGGAGGATCGCTGGTCGGCCAGTGAGTAGTAGACGAGTTGTGCTTCTTTTCTCACTACCACCAGACCATGTTTGCGCAGCACACTTAAATGTTGAGAAAAAGCAGATTGACTTAAACTAGAGGATTGTTGAAGCTGGCCTGCGCCAACTTCGCCTCTGGTTAACTGACATAACACCATCAATCGCTCAGGATGTGCCATTATTTTTAATAAATCAGAAACATCTTTGGCACGGAGTTGCATCTCTTCGACATTGATTTCCGGTTGCTGCATTTCTGATCCACCCACTTCAAATTCATTACTAGCAATAATACGGCATAAACTATATTAGTCAAATCTTATTTAGATGGATCGAATTTAGTTTAAATTGTATTAGACATTTCTAAATAATGTGCATATAGTAGATTTATCTCGCAATGGAGGATGATCCCATGACACTAAATAACGCAATTCGAGTTTTAGCCGGCAGCATGGTTCTGCTTTCACTGGTTCTGACCTACTTCGTACATCCTAATTTCGTTTGGTTAACCGTATTCGTTGGCGTTAACCTGATTCAAAGTGCCTTTACCGGAGTATGCCCAGCGGCTTCTGTGTTTAAAAAAATGGGTCTCAAATAAAGAATTCGAAACTAAAAATTGGAGTAACCAATGACCAAAATTGTAATCATCGGTGGTGTTGCGGGCGGCGCATCAGCCGCGGCTCGTGCGCGCCGCTTAAGTGAAGATGCGCAAATCATCATGTTCGAACGGGGTGAATTTGTTTCATTTGCTAACTGCGGGTTACCATACCACGTTGGCGGTGAAATCAAAGAGCGCAGCAACCTTGTTTTGCAAACGCCAGAAAGCTTCCTGGCTCGTTTTAATGTTGATGTGCGGGTAATGAATGAAGTTGTCGCAATCAATCGCGCAGACAAAAGTGTTACGGTTAAGAACCTGCTAGACGGTACTGAATATCAAGAAAGTTATGACTTCCTTCTATTAAGCCCAGGTGCTGGCCCAGTCGTTCCGCCGATCCCTGGCATTGAAAATCCGCTAACTCACTCTCTGCGTAACATCCCAGATATGGATCGCATCATCAAAACCATTCAAATGAATAAGCCAAGCCATGCAACGGTCGTGGGCGGTGGCTTCATTGGTCTGGAAATGATGGAAGCTTTCCACCAGCTTGGCATTAAAACCACGCTAATTGAAATGGCTGATCAGGTAATGACGCCTGTTGACCGTGAAATGGCGGGCTTTGCCCATGCTGAAATTCGCGATAAAGGCATCGATCTGAAACTGGGTGTAGCGTTGCAGGCAGTAGAATTTGTGCCCAATGTTCATATAGCGAACTTTGAGGCCGGTGAAAGTGCACAAGAGCAGCACCTTGAGGGCTCACTGAATCTAACTCTGAATAATGGCGAAACACTGACCACTGAAATTCTGATCATGGCGATTGGTGTTCGTCCTGAAACCAAACTGGCTAAAGAAGCCGGATTACAAATTGGTGAGCTTGGTGGTATCTATACCAACGATTCGATGCAAACCAGCGATCCGTCGATTTACGCTGTCGGCGATGCAATTGAAGAGAAAGATTTCGTTACTGGTAATCCAACATTGGTTCCACTAGCAGGCCCGGCTAACCGTCAAGGCCGCATGGCGGCGGATAATATGTTAGGCCGTAGCGAAACCTACCAAGGCACTCAGGGTACCGCAATCTGTAAGATCTTTGACTTAGCCGTAGCATCAACCGGTAAAAATGAGAAACAACTGAAACGTGATTGCATTGATTATGAAAAAGTCTACGTGCATACCGCTAGCCACGCCAGCTACTACCCTGGCGCAGAAATTGTTTCTTTCAAAATGCTGTTTGATCCTAAATCTGGCAAGATTTTGGGAGCACAGGCCGTAGGTAAAGATGGTATCGACAAACGTATCGACGTTATGGCCGTTGCTCAACGTGCAGGCATGACGGTTGAACAACTGCAGCATCTGGAACTGACTTACGCGCCACCATTTGGTAGTGCAAAAGACGTGATTAACCAGGCCGCTTTCGTTGCGATGAACATGATGAAAGGTGATGCAAAAGCCATTCATTACCATGAAATGGATAACCTGACTGATGCTCAAGTTCTGCTTGATGTGCGTAATCCTAATGAGTTGGAAGAAGTCGGCTTTATTAAAGAAGCCATCAACATCCCAGTGGATCAGCTACGTCAGCGCATGAATGAACTGCCAAAAGACAAAGAGATTGTTATCTACTGTCAGGTTGGTTTGCGTGGTAACGTGGCTTACCGCCAGCTAGTCAACAACGGCTTCAAAGCACGTAACCTGATTGGTGGTTACCGGACTTATGTTTTTGCTAAGAAGTAATTGATCTCTTTAATTTTCTTCTGTTATCAAGCCAGCACATAATGTGCTGGCTTTATTTTTATCCTCGATTAACTCAGCCCAGATCAAAAAACTTTGTTCACGTTCGTCTTGCCTTTCCTCTTCCTTGACTCTATATTAATTAGCATATGCTCATAAATGATTTAATCATATAACGCGATTGCTAGCGTTTTGAACTTTTAATCCTATAACGGAGTTTTTTAAATGACCAAAATTGTAATCATCGGTGGTGTTGCGGGCGGCGCATCAGCCGCGGCTCGTGCACGTCGTTTAAGTGAAGATGCGCAAATCATCATGTTTGAACGTGGCGAGTATGTGTCTTTTGCTAACTGCGGTTTGCCTTATCACGTCGGTGGTGAGATTCAGGAGCGTAGCAACCTGGTACTACAAACACCTGAAAGCTTTTTAGCACGTTTTAACGTTGACGTGCGCGTAATGAATGAAGTGGTCTCTATTAACCGCGCAGATAAAACAGTTACAGTGAAAAACCTGCTGGATGGTACTGAATATCAAGAAAGTTATGACTTCCTTCTGCTCAGCCCTGGCGCAGGTCCGGTCGTTCCACCAATCCCTGGCATTGAAAATCCGCTGACTCATTCTCTGCGCAACATCCCGGATATGGATCGCATCATCAAAACAATTCAGATGAACAAACCATCTCATGCCACAGTTGTGGGCGGTGGCTTCATCGGTCTGGAAATGATGGAAGCTTTCCACCAGCTTGGCATTAAAACCACGCTAATTGAAATGGCTGATCAGGTAATGACGCCTGTTGACCGTGAAATGGCGGGCTTTGCCCATGCTGAAATTCGCGATAAAGGCATCGATCTGAAACTGGGTGTAGCGTTGCAGGCAGTAGAATTTGTGCCCAATGTTCATATAGCGAACTTTGAGGCCGGTGAAAGTGCACAAGAGCAGCACCTTGAGGGCTCACTGAATCTAACTCTGAATAATGGCGAAACACTGACCACTGAAATTCTGATCATGGCGATTGGTGTTCGTCCTGAAACCAAACTGGCTAAAGAAGCCGGATTACAAATTGGTGAGCTTGGTGGTATCTATACCAACGATTCGATGCAAACCAGCGATCCGTCGATTTACGCTGTCGGCGATGCAATTGAAGAGAAAGATTTCGTTACTGGTAATCCAACATTGGTTCCACTAGCAGGCCCGGCTAACCGTCAAGGCCGCATGGCGGCGGATAATATGTTAGGCCGTAGCGAAACCTACCAAGGCACTCAGGGTACCGCAATCTGTAAGATCTTTGACTTAGCCGTAGCATCAACCGGTAAAAATGAGAAACAACTGAAACGTGATTGCATTGATTATGAAAAAGTCTACGTGCATACCGCTAGCCACGCCAGCTACTACCCTGGCGCAGAAATTGTTTCTTTCAAAATGCTGTTTGATCCTAAATCTGGCAAGATTTTGGGAGCACAGGCCGTAGGTAAAGATGGTATCGACAAACGTATCGACGTTATGGCCGTTGCTCAACGTGCAGGCATGACGGTTGAACAACTGCAGCATCTGGAACTGACTTACGCGCCACCATTTGGTAGTGCAAAAGACGTGATTAACCAGGCCGCTTTCGTTGCGATGAACATGATGAAAGGTGATGCAAAAGCCATTCATTACCATGAAATGGATAACCTGACTGATGCTCAAGTTCTGCTTGATGTGCGTAATCCTAATGAGTTGGAAGAAGTCGGCTTTATTAAAGAAGCCATCAACATCCCAGTGGATCAGCTACGTCAGCGCATGAATGAACTGCCAAAAGACAAAGAGATTGTTATCTACTGTCAGGTTGGTTTGCGTGGTAACGTGGCTTACCGCCAACTAGCCAACAACGGCTTTAAAGCTCGTAACCTGATTGGGGGTTACCGGACTTATGTTTTTGCTAAGAAGTAATTGATCTCTTTTAATTTTCTTCTGTTATCAAGCCAGCACATAATGTGCTGGCTCTTTTATCAAACAAACCGCTTACGAAACTCTCCTGGAGTCAGGCCAATAATTTTAACAAATACTTTCCGACATGCGCTTACATCCTCATACCCAACCTGATGGGCAATCGATGCAAAAGAGTGTTTAGTGCTTTCTAAATAGTCACAGGCTTTCTGGATCCGGAGTCGTTGTAAATACTGAATTGGATTGTACCCAGTCGCCTTAGCAAATCGTCGCTGCATCGTGCGCTCAGTCAGAGCAACATTTTTAGCTAATTGCGCAATTGATATCTCTTCTTGGTACTTCAAATTCATTTGCTGCTGGATAGCAACAATAGCGGCATCGCCATGTGAAAGAGATGGTGCAAACTGTTGATAATAGCGCTGCTGCCGAGATGCGGTATCAATAACTAACGTTTTGCCGAGCTGGCGCACAACATTCAACGATGAATATTTAGCAATAATTCTAAATCCAAGATCGATCCACGACATCATCCCACCTGCAGTGATCAGGTCACCATGGTCAAACAGGATCTGGCTTGCATTTAGACGAATACCCGGAAATTTCTGACTAAAAGTATCGGATAAGGCCCAATGGGTTGTGACTTCCCTTTTACCAATAAGCCCAGTCGAACCAATAATAAACACACCTGCACAGGCAGCAGCGAGAACAGCACCATTAGTGTGTTGGAACCGAAGCCAGTCGATAAGCTCTGAGTGGGGAGACAAATAATCCTCATCGTTTGAGCCAGGAGGTAACAATACAAGATTTAAACTCTTTGGAATCAGCTCATTATGCTCAATTACGATGGGTTCAAACATAAGGTCAATACTTTGCTCCTGGCAAAATCGATTCGCCAGTAAAAACATCTCCTCCAACCCATAAATGGCAGACTTCAACGCAGATGGGTAGTGATAAATACCAATAGTTATTGCCGTCATACAAAATCATTTTGTCGTTTTTTAACTTTTATATGTCATTTATGCCACTAAAAAGCAAACTGCAATTCAATCAAAATGATTGCTCACACCCATTTATCAATGTGAGTAGCAAAAATGAGCAACAAAGCCTTACTGGTTATTGACGTACAAAATGACTATTTTCCCTCTGGAAAATATCCGTTATGCAATACAACTCAAACTCTGAATAACATCATGACTCTGATTAATACCGCAAAAAGCAAGCATATCCCGGTAATACTGATTCAGCACGTATCGGTGGCACCAAAAGGAAGCGCAGCCTTTTTTGAACAAAATAGTGAAGGTGTCGGAATTCATCCGCAAATCATAGCGATAGTACCCGATGCTCCAATTGTCGAAAAACATCATGCCGATAGCTTTATCGGTACTACCTTAGAGGAAACCTTAAGACAATATGGCGTGAATGAATTGCTTTTGTGCGGAATGATGACGCAAAACTGCGTGACGCATACCGCGATTTCTCAATCAGCAGAAAAATATAAGGTATCAATTATTAAGGATTGCTGCACCAGCGTTGATCCTATCATTCACAACGTTGCGCTCAATGCCGTAGTAATGCATGTACCGATCATTGCTTTAGATGAAGTGATATAAACAAAAGAACGGAAAGCCAACATTAGTGACTTTCCTTTTTAATTTTAATGGCAGAACAACAACCCCTAAATCGGCACCACCAAAATATCTATTGGTGAATGATTAATCAGGTTACGTGAGTAAGAAACGATTTTATTCCAGAATGAATGGTGATGACCGCAGATCAACAGATCGAACTTATTAGCGACTATTGTTTCTTCCAGCTTGTTGCTTAAATCACCCGTACCGACAAAAAAGTGTGCGATAGGGAAACTGGTATAAGCCTTTAAGCTATGTAGTTGCTGGTTGCCAACTTCATTCAATGGCCTGAGCGTTGGATCGGCCTGAATATCCATCAATTCCGAATACACTTCACCGACTGTACCATCGATGTGAACAAACGAAACCTGCGCATTCATTAACTCAGCAAGGGCAACAGCACGGTCAATCAGAACCTTACTATCTTCTGATAATTCAAGTGCCACCAGGATATTTTTATACTTCATGACTACACCTCACAATTAATTGCATATATTGAGCATAATCCACCGATAAAAAAATAGCGTCGATGACCTCGCAAAATGGTAAAAAAATCTGCAACATCAATTTTGCTCTGCTAAGCAATCTTCCCCTCACTAAGCCGTTACGTTATATTACCGCTTTATTCTTGAGGTGTTTGGACACCTCCCTATTAGTATCGAGAAAATTTCATGAGCCAATCCGATCAAATTGAAAATGAAGTACCAGAAGTTGACCTAGATAAGCTTTCACCTGAGCTGCGCCAGGTTATGGAGTTTGATGACGTTCCAGAGGGCATGATCCCAATGGTGGTATCGCTGCATCAGATCTCTGAAGAAGTGGTTCGCGAATCCTGGGATGCGCTGCCAAAAAGCGCACAGAATATTCTGGACAATTTCGAGCAGTTTCATGCCCTGATTTCGGTTAGCCAGGCATTTGCCGGTGTGAATGTGATGCAAGAGCTGACCGCAGCAGCCCCACAACAAAATATGGATGAAGCTGCTCAGCAAGAGTATCAGGCGCAGATTCTGGATAAAGTGCTGGTTAATTGTGTGAAAGATATGATTAAACAGATCAAGAAAGCACGCCGTGATCCAATCCTTAAACGCGATTTTACCGACGTATTCACTAAATAATCGCCTTTTTATTCACCCCGAGCGGCTCTTCATGCCACCGGGGTGAGTA
Source organism: uncultured Vibrio sp. (assembly GCA_963666615.1). GTDB lineage: Bacteria > Pseudomonadota > Gammaproteobacteria > Enterobacterales > Vibrionaceae > Vibrio. Next base: position 941,440 of record OY762907.1, on the reverse strand, counting down.
TCCATTCAGCCCAATACTCTCTTAAATCTCAGATTGTTGTTGTAACCGTTCCAGATGACGCTTAAAAATTACCGGCAGCAAATACAACAGCATAATCCGAATTGAATGATTGACCATAACAAACGCCGGTTCAAGGCCCAGCAATAACGCTACGGCCGTCATCGCCTCAACACTTCCCGGAATCCATGCTAGTAATAAAATCAGCCAATTAAGATTGGTTAACTCTGACCAGGCTAAAGCAAATACCAGTGATATTAGTAGCCCAAATAGAGTCACGATCGCGCCGGCTTTGGCATAACTCACAGCCTGACGTAGTGTGCTTATTGCAAGACGAGAGCCGATCATCACTCCGAGTAGTGCCAGAGCAAACTTGACCAAGGGTAACGGAATCTCAATAGCGGCAAACTGAATAGTACCGTTATAAGCTGCCGTCACCAACAGTGCGGAAACCATAAATGGAGCACGCAACCCTAGTTTACCCGACCCAATCCCCACCACGATGGTAAGCACCGCCACCAATAAAATAGCCGCAACACCAGGCCATGTTATATTCACCACATGAGAATGGGCACCCTGCTGTGAGGAAGAAATTACCCCAGCCAGCACCACCAGTAATAACAGACGAATGGAATGGGAATACACCACGCGAGCAGATGGTTTAGACTGGCCTTCACTAATCACCAAAATCGCCGCCATCGCACCGGGAATCGCTCCCAATATTGCTTCAAATGGCGTCCAGCGCTCTTTGTGGGTTAACCAGAGAAAATTACAGCTGGTTTGCATCACAACACAACTCACCAGTCCGAGAAGCAGTAGTGGATGGATCGTGGCGATCAAATCACTGAACATCATACTCGCACCAGCACTCATACCTAAAATAATCTGTACAAGCCCCAGCCCTGCTCCTGGCATTCTTATTTTGGCGGCGAAATACTTATTGAGCACCACCACAGCACCAGCAGCACTAAACAGTTCAATTAAAGGCAGAGAGACTAAGCGACCTAATAGAGTCGCAACAAAAGCAATCAAAGTGATCTTCAGATAATCAGAATTTAGCATGGGGCCGCAGTCGGTTCGCTTATCAATATTCAATGAGGCAACATGCCCCAACACTCATATTGTACAAGTAAGTCTGCGAACTACCAGCAATAAACCCGGCTTTAATGCAGTTCAAACAATCGAGTATCAATCAACGGCAATGCATTAATCTCAGGTTTAGCAAAATAAAACCCCTGCATAAACCTAACCCCAACACTGCGTAGCCAACGCATCTCCTGTTTCGACTCAATCCCTTCAGCAATCACATCGATATTTAGCTGATTAAGCATACTCAGGGTATGAGAAAAAATGGTCTGGCGTACAATATCGCTGTGAATATTGCGAATTAGTGCCATATCAAATTTGACAATATTGGTCTGCAAATCTGCCAGCAAACTCAGCCCAGCATAACCCGAACCAAAATCATCAATCGCAGTTTTAAAGCCGAGGACCTTGTAGGTATTAATAATCTGCTTGATCGAATCAAGGTTGGTAAATTTTTCTGCTTCAGTAAATTCAAAAATAATATTCTCGAACGGGAAATTGAATTTTCTCGCCACTTCCAGAGTGGAGGAAATACATTGCTCGGGATTATGTATTGCATTGGGTAAAAAATTAATACTGAGGAACTTGTCCTGCATCCCCAGTTGAGAGGCATTTTCAATCGCTTTTGCCCGGCACATCTGATCAAATGCGTAACGATTTTGCTTAGTCACGCTGTTCATCACGAACTCAGCATCCTGATCTTCACTACCACGAACCAAAGCTTCATAGCCGATGACCCGTCGTTCTAAACAATCAACAATTGGCTGAAACGCAATCGCAATCGACATATCCAAACCGTCGGTAACAGCGCAGCGACTACAATGACGATGATCACTGATTATTTTCTGCTTCATAACGCCAACTCGTTTATATTTTTGTGGGAACACAAATTCACCTTAGTCTTACGAAATTGGTTCCACAAGAACACGAATAGCGATTATTTCCACATGTTTCATATCTGAGACGAGAATGTTATAAAGAATGTGATGTGGTATATCTTTCTTTATGCGAAATAATTCCTTTTAAATCATGACATTGTCTTACATATCAAAAGCAATTATTTAATTTCACCGTAGCGCTCCAAATAGATCACCGTAGCGGCGGTACGTGAAGGTACCCTAAGTTTACGCAGCAAACTTTTCATATGTACTTTAACGGTAGATTCAGTGATAAACAGCCGATCCGCAATCTGCTTATTACGGTAACCTTTCGCCACTTCGCCCAAAATCTGTAATTCGCGCTCAGTTAAGCTGTCAAAACCATTGATCTGATCTTCCGAAAGCTCACGTAAATAACGCGCCACATGCTCGCTGTAGGCTTTATCTCCACGCAATGCATCTCGAATTAACTCGATCAACTCATCTGGCTCAGTATCTTTGAGCAGGTAACCATCCGCTCCGGCTTTAACGAGCTTATCAATATCGGCTGCACTGTCTGATACCGTTAAAATCACGATGGTTGCCTGAGAACCATCCGCGCGCAAAGCTTGCAAAGTATCGAGCCCGGACATTCCTTTCATATTCAGATCGAGCAGGATCAGATCCGGCTCCAGGCTATGAGCCAGCGCAATGGCATCGGCACCATTACTGGCTTCGCCAACCACATCAAAATCTTGTTCAAACCCTAATAATTGAGCAATTCCTTTGCGCATTAAAGGGTGGTCGTCGACCAAAATTACTTTATTCATGCTGCTCCATGCTGTGTGTTTTTGTTATAAACCAGAGTTACTGCACACCCGTGATCGGGCAATGAATCAATCGAAAGCATGCCTCCCAAACGCTCGGCTCGCTCTTGCATAATTGCCATACCATAGTGGTTCATCTCCGACTGCGCCTGACAAAAGCCTTTACCATCATCAATCACAGATACCGTAAGTTGTTCACTGGTTTCGCTACAGTGTATCTTAATTTTACCGGCTTCGGCATGTTTGATCGCATTCAACGTCGCCTCACGAATCAGCTGCAATAAATGAACTTGCTGATGAGCATCAAGCGTTAAGGATGAGAGCTGATTATCCAGCTCAATCTGCGTGGGGCTCTGAACCGACAGCTCGCTGATCATCGCTTGTAATGCCTGAGCAAAGTTTCCTTCGCGAATGGTTAAACGGAAAGTAGTTAACAGTTCACGCAGTTGGGTATAGGCATCAGATAGGCCTTTATCGATATCACTGATCACTGAATGAATCGGCTGTTCAGAATCCAATTCGGGTAGCGTTTTCATTCCGCGTTTTAAAAGAGAAACCTGAATTTTCAAATAGGAAAGCGATTGAGCAAGTGAATCATGCAGCTCGCGCGCAATGGTCGCTCGCTCCTCCATCAACAGTAGCTGTTCGGCCTGAATCTGCGCCTGATTAAAGAAAATTGCCCGAGCCAGCATTTGTGCAAAGCTACCAATCAGTGCGTGGTCATAATTCTGGTGAGAAAAACCAAGCGTCAGTTCGCCCAATCTCTGATTGTCGAGAATTAACGGCATTGATTCCGTTTCCAGCTCAGAATCGTAGATATCACCCTGCTCTACCAACCAGTTTTTTTCATTGGCGATCCCCACTTCAAGGCGCGCCGCCTCGACACCGTCTAGCTGAGTAATATTGCTGATAATCGCAATAAAATTATCTTTGCCGATTCGCGATACTGTCAGTTCCTGTGATGCGCCATACAACACTTGTAGAGATTGATTGGCTCGTTGCAGCTTAATGGTTTTTTCATTCACCGCCAGTTCCAATCCCCGATATAGCTTACCTAGTTCCTGCGCCATGGTATTAAAGGTATTGGTTAAAATACCCATTTCATTCTGACTATTCGAACTGAGCATCACATCAAACGACCCACTCTGAATCCGGCCGCTGGCAATTAAAAGTGATTTGAGCGGCTTTACAATCTGACGGCGGATAAAACTCACCACATAGATAGAAACAACAAAAATGCCACTTAAACCAATTCCGCCAACCCAAGCCAAACCAATCAGTTTTTCCTCGGAGTAACGCTGCAGTTTGTACACAAACCTATCGATCTGGCTGACATAGTCAGCAACCATATCGGTATATCGCACACGATCTGAACTCTGCAGGACTAATTTCAACTCCCCCCAACGGGTAATAATGTTCTGATAGTCTTGCGTAATATCCTGTGGGATCAGCCAGCCCTGCAGGGCCGCCATAGACGGAGAATAAAGCGATACTTCGAATTCTTTAATGTGCCTGGCGTAGTCGGCATTCTGTTTCTGAATATCATGAGAAAGGCGGTAACTTTGCATGCGCATACTGCCCGATACGTTAACCGCTTCGGCATCATTAAGTGAAGATGCGAGAGTCACGAGTGCGACACTGGTGGTGATCACTGAAAGTAATACAATCAGCAGCATCGCTTTCGCAATGGTGCTGGTTACCGACTTTTCGGCTCGTTTAATCACTGCTGCGCCTCTGAGATTACATCTTGAACATCAAATATATAACTTTGGGTAGTCGGGCTGCAACTTTAGGGTCATTTAATCAAAAAGCAAAAAAAGGGATAGTCACTCTATCCCTAAATAACAACATAATCAGTTGAAGACTTAACCTATTGAATTAAAATTGAAACTAATCCGCACAATTAGTAAACGACTAAGTATGATTAATAGGCATCATGTAATTTCAATGGCTATGTTCCCTTAAATTGTTGCTACACTGTATGTAGATCCAGCTAACGAGGATTTACCCATGATACCAGCACAATTTACTAAGCTGATTGCCGAGCTTGAGCACCTAACGGATAACCAAGTTCGTTATATCGAAAAGTGGCTGAAAGGGGCGGATAGTACGTCTCAGTTGATATCAGAGTTAGAGGAGCGGATGGTTGAAAAACCTGAATGCCCACACTGCCATAGCTCATTGATTAATCGACACGGCAAAGTAAATAAGATGCAGCGATATCGTTGTAAAAACTGCGGTAAAACCTTTGTAGCAACGACAGCGACTCCGCTAGCCAGACTGAGATACAAAGAGCTTTGGCTGGATTACATACGGTGTATGCTCGATAGCAAAGTCTTACGTGTATGTGCCGAGGAATGTGGGGTCGACCTGAAAACATCATTCCGATGGCGACACCGTTTTCTGGCCTTACCTTCAACGCTAAAAGCGAACAGGCTTGAAGGTATTATTGAAGCAGACGAAACCCTGTTTCCGTATTCAGAAAAAGGGTCAAAGAAATTGAGCCGTCCACCGCATAAGCGAGGGATGAAAGCTCAAAAACGAGGTCGCTCTAAGGAAGATTGGGTGCCAGTTTTGACGGTCAGGGACAGAGCCAAGAACACGTATGAAGCTATTTTGCCTGACGTAACAACCGAAACGTTGCACCAAGAACTGGTTGGTAAGTTGGAAAAAGACAGCGTGTTGTGTAGTGATGGCTATAAGCCTTACATCGCGCTATCAGAAAAAAATGATTTAATTCACAAGCGGTTAGATGTAGCTGGCGGAATAAAGGTGATAGATAAAGTCTTTCACATTCAAAATGTTAATGCGTACCACAGCCGTTTAAAGCTTTGGATAAAGCGGTTTCACGGTGTAGCCACAAAATATCTTGACCATTATCTTGGTTGGTTCAGATATATGGATACGCCAGAAAACCTTAACGAAAACAGGCTGTTCCACATTCAACAACAGTTAATGGGAACATAGCTATTTCAATAATTACGTTATTTAGATGATTTTCCATTGCTTTATATGCTTTTTTGGGATCTCTCGCTTTTATTGCTTCAAAAATTTCTCAACGCTTCCATAGTTCAGCAAATCAAGCTGCCCGAGTGAAAGCCCTGCTCGACATTACCTCGATTTTTGGCAATGAACTGCCAACCAACTATGACTTCGTCGAAGCTATCATTCAGGCTTATCAGCGCCTGGAATTAGTTGGTGCCAAACAGACGGTTAGTGAACTCGTTAACTAACTCCCCTCTAATACCCTCTCCCAATCCTGATGGGTTGGGAGAGAGAATGCTTACATCTTGGTTCCAACCGTACAATGTTCAGCAATACATAATTCAACCGCACCGTCTTTTTCTGCCAGTTGCACGGCACTGCCCACCTCGACGCGAATACCAAATTCAACCGGCACAGTATAAACATCACCATTATTGAGTAGCAGAACCTTTATTCCTACGCCGGATTCAATTTTGTCTACATTCAGGGATTGAGTCGCTTGAGCTTGCTGTTGTGGCTGGTGTGAATCGACAAATTCACGCCCCATCGTCATATAAAGAATACCAAAAGTAATTATTGCAATGGTTGATAGCAGCTTTTTCCAGGCGCCTCGACCGGTAATTTGGCTATCGTTTTGATTATTTGTTGTTTTTTTACTCATGTTCCATTCTCTCCGTAAAAGCTCGGATAAAAATAACGCAAAAAAGCGTGAATGAATACTGGCTTTTTGTAGGTTCACGCTGCTATCTTGTGCTAGAATTGGTATAACAAGTTCAATCGAAGGATGACATTACTGATGGATGCGAATTGTAAGCTCTATAACAAAATCGCCAACGAATTTAAGCAAGAGATCGCCAATGGTCGCTATAAGGTTGGTGATATGCTTCCTGCTGAACGTATTATCGCAGAGCAGATGAACATTAGCCGTACCGTAGTTCGTGAAGCAATGATTATGCTGGAAGTCGAAGGTTATGTTGAAGTTCGCAAAGGCTCAGGCATCCGCGTCATCAGTACCAATGGCAACAGCACAGACCATTCCGTACTGGATAGCAGCAGCTTCATCCTTAGCTGTGGTCCATTTGAACTACTGCAAGCCCGCCAACTGATTGAAAGTAATATCGCTGAATTTGCTGCCACTCAGGCAACCAAACAGGATTTAGTCGCACTGATGAAAATTCAGGAGCAGGCGAAAAATGAAGACCGCGCTCGCGATTCGGACTGGGATAAAGAATTTCATATCCAGCTTGCACGCTGCACACAAAACTCGGCGATTGCTTATGTTGCTGAAATGCTCTGGGAACAGCGTGCTAACAACCCATACTGGAAGAAACTGCACGAACATATCGAAGATAACGATATCAGTAGCTGGTGTGAAGAGCATGATGAAATCTTAAAAGCTCTGGTACAACGCGACCCTAAAGCAGCGAAACTAGCGATGTGGCGTCACTTGGAAAACACCAAGCAGATGCTGTTTAATGCAGCTAACGATGATTACGACCGTTTCCTATATGGTGAAAGTCCGATTATGGATATGGTCGAATCGTAATATGAATATTGGCATTTGAACCGAATTCCGCTACTTGTTAGCGGTTTTTTTATGCTCAGCTCAAACTCGTTCACATACTCAAAAAAAGCCCGATAGCAACGTGAACTATCGGGCAAAAAGGTCTTTATGAAAACGATTTTTAAAACGATGTGGTTAGAGTGTTACTCCACTTTTAAATACCGCAATCTCTCGGAAGTCGTTCTTCTCGTTGCAGGTTTTCTTACCATTCACAAAACACACTACCGATGAAATAAATGATTGGAGCAATTCATCCATTGGTACACCTTCCACCAAGCTACCAGCGTTGAAGTCAATCCAATGAGGTTTACGTACTGCCAGATCCGTATTGGTGGCCAATTTTAGCGTTGGAACAGGACCACCGTAAGGCGTACCTCGACCAGTACTGAACAGGATCATATGGCAACCAGCCATCGATAATGCACTGGTAGCAATCGCATCGTTACCTGGTGCACTGAGCAGATTCAGTCCGTTCTGGCGTAAACGTTCACCGTATTTCAGAACATCGATCACCTGGCTGGTACCCGCTTTTTGTGTACAACCCAGCGATTTTTCTTCCAATGTAGAGATACCACCTGCTTTATTACCCGGTGATGGATTCTCATAGATTGGCTGATTGTGCGCGATAAAGTACTTCTTAAAGTCATTAACCATCGCAACGGTTCTTTCGAATGTCGCTTCATCCTTACAACGGCTCATCAAAATACGCTCGGCACCAAACATTTCTGGTACTTCAGTCAGAACCGTAGTACCGCCATGAGTGATCAGATAATCCGAGAACTGGCCCAGCAATGGGTTGGCGGTAATTCCGGAGAAGCCATCAGAACCACCACATTCCAGCCCGAATTTAACTTCGCTCAGCTTGCCGCGTACCCGGATATCTTCGCGCATGGTTTCAGCCAGCTGTTTCAACTGCTCGACGCCATAGGAGACTTCATCATCGTGCTTCTGACAGACCATGAATTTAACGCGATCTTCATCCACTTCACCCAGTGTTTCCTGGAAGACGGAAATCTGGTTGTTTTCACAACCTAAACCAACTACCAACACGCCGCCGGCATTTGGGTGACGAACCAGGTTTTGCAGCAACGTTCTGGTGTTGTGGTGGTCATCACCCAACTGAGAACAGCCATATTGGTGAGTAAAGATATGTACGCCATCGATATGGGCTAAATCGCATTCTGCCTCTAGCTGCTGCTTCATCATCTTCGCCATCGCGTTGACACAGCCAACGGTCGGAATGATCCACAGTTCGTTACGAATACCGATATCACCATTTTTGCGACGATAAATATCCACTTCGGCATCAGATAGCTGAGTTGAAACCGATTGAAAATCCGGTTGGTACTGATATTGGTCCAGATCACTCAAATTGGTTTTAATCGTCTTTTCAGAAAGAAGTTCACCCATGCCAACCGATTGGATGGCATGCCCGATTGGTGAACCGTATTTGATGACCAGATCGTTTTCATTGAAATCGACCAACGCCACTTTGTTTGCCTGAGGAATATCAGCTTTTACGGTAAATGTATTCCCCGCAACCGTTACCTCAGTTCCTGCGGTAATGGGCTGTAACGCTACAGCCACATTATCACCTGGATGAATTTTTAATAAATAGTCCACGATCATGCCTCAACATTTGCTAAGGCATTGCGCATACCCTGTTCAACAATGGCAGTTACATTGCGAGTAACCAATGCTTCAAGACCGGCAACTAGAGAAAGATCCTGATCCCAGTGCTGTTGATTGGACAGTACCGCATGAACCAGTTCAGCAATCGTCATAGAACCAGCATCAACTGCAGCCCAGCTCGCTTTATAGAAGTCAAGCCAAAGCTGATCATCGCTCAGACCGTACTCTTCTCCGGCGCGAACACCACGATAGAATGAGATTAGAGCTGCCAGGGCAAAACTAAGTTTTTCCGGTAATTTGCCCTGTTGCTGCTGATACGTCAGCAGTTGTGGCAGAATACGGGTCTTAAACTTGGTCATGCCGTTTAGCGCAATCGACAGTAACTGGTGCTTAATGAACGGGTTTTTAAAGCGGTATAACACATCCTGAGCAAAGCCCATCAGTTCATCTTCAGGCAGAGTCAGTGTTGGAATAATTTCTTCGTACATAACCGTTTTAAGGAAGGCTTCCATCTGGTTATCAGCCAGGCTTTCACCAACAGTGTCCAAACCAGAAAGGAATGCCACCGGAACCAAAGCGGTATGCGCACCATTAAGAATCGCCACTTTACGCTCTTTGTATGGTTTGATGTCATCAACAATCTTAATGTTCAGCGCATTATCTTCACCCAGTTGATCCAGGCAAAGGGTCTGATGCAACGACTGAGGTCCCTGAATCACAAACAGGTAGAAGTTTTCAGCGCTTACCATAAAGGTATCTTGGTAGCCAATCTGTGCTTCCAGTTGCTCAGCTTCATCACGTGGATAGCCGGTTACGATACGGTCAACCAAGGTTGAGCAGAAGGTATTCGCTTCATCAATCCAGATCGCGAACTCTGCGCTTAAGTCCCAAAGCTCGATATATTTATGGATAATCGCTTTCAGTGCTTCGCCGTTGTAATCAATCAATTCACACGGAACGATTGTCAGGCCGCGTGCATAATCATCGTTAAAATGATTAAAACGCTCCCACAACATTTTGGTCAGCTTAGCCGGGAAGCTGGATGGTGGAAAATCGTCCAACTTATCCGCTTCTACATAGGCAATACCGGCTTCAGTGGTGTTGGAGAAAATAAATTCGATACTTTCACTTTTCGCCAGTTCAATCAGTTGAGCGAAATCTTTATAGGCCGATAGCTCGCGAGTTACGCTGGAGATCACGCGTGTATCAGAAACTTCTTCGCCTTTCTCGTTCAGACCACGAATAAAGGAAGTATACAATCCATCCTGAGTTGACAGGCTTGGTGGAAAATCACTGTCAATTGGTCGAACCACAACAATACCAGCGTTAAAATCAGTGTGTTGGTTGATCTGGTCTAACTGCCAGTCAACAAATCCGCGCAGGAAGTTACCTTCACCAAACTGAATGATTTTTTCTGGGTAGCTTGGGAATGAAAAGTCTTTTCTATTCAGTTGTTTCATGATTATTTTCCGTTTGCAGTTAGGTGATCAAGGCCAAAGTACTGTTTAGCGTTGTAGTAACAGATATTCGCAACCATCCGGCTTAGTAGTTCAAAATCGTTCGGCGCTTCACCATTTTTTACCCAGTTCGCGATCATTTCACACAGAATACGACGGAAATACTCATGACGCGTATAAGAAAGGAAGCTGCGGCTATCAGTCAGCATACCGACAAAGCGGCTAAGCAGGCCAAGCTGAGCAAGCTGTGTCATCTGACGTTCCATGCCATCTTTCTGGTCGTTAAACCACCAGCCAGAACCAAACTGGATCTTGCCTGGAGTACCGCCACCCTGGAAGTTACCGCACATGGTAGCCAATACTTCGTTATCACGTGGATTCAGGCAGTACAGAATGGTTTTCGGCAGTTCATCTGTACTATCTAAAGCATTAAGCAACTTAGCCAAAGGCTCAGCAACCAGACCATCGTTGATTGAATCAAAACCGGTATCAGGCCCTAATAGGCGGAACATGCGCTGGTTGTTATTGCGTAGCGCACCAATATGGTATTGCTGTACCCAGTTGCGTTTCGCGTATTCTTTACCTAAGAATACCAACACAGCCGTTTTGAACTTAGCGCAATCAGAATCAGAAACAGCATTCCCCGCCAGGCGAGACGCTAAAATAGTGTCCAACTCTTTTTCGGTCGCCTCTTCATATACCACAACATCCAATGCATGATCAGAAGCACAGCAGCCGTACTGCGCAAAGTATTCCAGGCGTTTATCCAGCGCCGAGCACAGTGCGGAAAATGAGTTAATGTCAGTGTCAGACACAGCAGCCAACTGACCGATGTAATCAACAAAAGTGTCCAGATGGATGTTAAATGCTTTATCCGGACGCCAGCTCGGGCGCATTTCTACATCAAATGCGCTGTCGGCTGCTACAATTTTATGACCAGCTAAATCATCAATCGGATCATCAGTTGTGCCAACCATTTGTACATTCATTTTTTTCATGATTGAACGAGCTGAAAATTCAGGGGTAGCCAGCATTTCATTGGTTTGATGCCAGATGTTTTCGGCGTTCTTCTCGCTTAAAACTAAATCTGTTATACCAAATGGGCGACGTAACTCTAAATGGGTCCAATGAAAAATAGGATTACCAATTGTATGAGGAACTGTTTTCGCAAAAGCAAAAAACTTTTCTTTATCAGTAGCATCACCTGTACACAGACGTTCAGCCACACCATTGCTACGCATGGCACGCCATTTGTAATGGTCGCCACGTAACCAGATGTCGGTCAGGTTAGTAAACTGGTAATCATTGGCTACCTGCATTGGCGGTAGATGGCAATGAAAATCGATAAGAGGAAGATCAGCGGCAACCTCGTGATATAAACGCTGTGCTAAGTCGCTGGTCAAAAGAAAATCTGGGCAAAGAAATGGTTTCATTGTGTTAAACCTTACTAGATGTCATACCAATAATGCTAAATTTACATCTAAGTTGGATTTTAGGCAAATTTTATCAAAAACACCATAGTTCAATAAAAACAATTAGTTAGTGTAAATTTATTAATTTATAAACTTAATGAACTACCAATTTCGTTAACTTGGTCATACTTCTAAAACCTAAAACACGACGGAGATCTCATATTTTGAATCAAGATAGAGACCAACCTGTATTACCAATTGTAATATTAACCCCACAAAAGATGACGCATTTCATTTTTGTAACTGTAGAAAGACAACTGTAGAAAGACAAAAGGCCTACTACTATGAAATTAAAATTATTAACGCACTCTTTACTCGTTGCTGCTCCATTTGTGTTTAGCTCTTTCGCGGCCAATGCTGTTGAAAAAGTAACCCTGAAACTGGCACACAACTTAGATACCAGCCACGTTGTACACCGCGCACTGGATAAAATGGCAGATGAAATTAAAGAACTGTCTGATGGCAAGATGCGCCTGCGCATTTATCCGGGCGGTCAGATGGGTGGCCCACGTGAAACACTCGAGCTACTGCAAAACGGCGCTTTGGATATGACTAAAGCTAGTGCTAGTGAGATGGAACCTTTTGCTTCTTACTACTCTGTATTTAGCCTGCCTTACCTGTTTAACGACCAGGATCACTTCAAAAAAGTTATCTATGGCCCAATCGGTAAAGAGATGATGCAAGGTACTGCAGATAAAGGCTTTGTAGGTCTTGCGGCTTATGTTGCGGGTACTCGTAGCTTCTATTCAAAAACCCCGATTCATACTCCTGAAGATATGAAAGGGATGAAAGTTCGCGTTGTAGCAACACCAACAACAGTAAAACTGATTGAACTTCTGGGTGGCGCGCCAGCTCCAATCCCATTCGGTGAAGTGTATACTGCGCTACAACAAGGTGTTATCGATGGTGCAGAAAACAACGAACCATCATATGTTCAAACTCGTCACGTAGAAGTAGCTAAATACTACTCTGAAGATCAACACACTGCGGTTCCTGATTACCTGATCGTTTCTACTCAGGCGTGGAACAAGCTATCTGATGAAGCAAAAGCTATCATCAACAAAGCCGCGCGTGATTCAGAACTGTATGAAGCGCAACTTTGGGATGAGCAAGTTAAGAAATCTCGTGCTGATGCACTAGAAGCGGGTGCGGAATTTATCCAGGTTGATAAAGGTCCATTCCGTCAAGCTCTGACTCCTCTGTATGATGACTTCCGCGCAGATGCTGCTAAAGCATCATGGCTGTCACGTATCGAAGAAGCAGGCCAATAATAGTTTAAGTCAATATCAATAATGATGGGCGCCGAATCGCTAGTCGGCGCCTCTCATTGGAGAGTCAAAATGAATACAAATTCAATCAAGAAGCCGCTGGATAAAGCCATTTCCACGGTAACAATCTTGGTGATGATCATCCTTGTTTTATGTGTTGTATGGCAAGTTTTCAGTCGATACGTTCTTAACCAACCAAGTACTATGACTGATGAGATTGCACGTTTTAGTATGATTTGGGTGGGTTTACTCGGTGCAGCTTATACCGTTGGTGCGCAACGTCACTTGTGTATCGACCTTTTTACCGGACATTTTACCGGTGGTAAGCGATTCTTTAACCAATTTACAATCAACATCTTAATCTTTTTCTTCGCTTCAAGCGTCATGGTCGTTGGTGGCACGCGTTTGGTGACGAAAGTATTCAGTACCGGTCAGGTATCGCCTGCAATGCAGCTACCAATGGGTTATGTGTACAGTGTATTACCGTTAGCTGGTGCCATCATGGCTGTGTATAGCCTGCTGGTTATTGCTGATGAAGCCAAAGTGTGGAAACAGAAGAGTGCCTCTTCACACACAGTTTCTAATAATGAGGAGAATGCATAATGGATTGGTTAGTCCCTCTGGTTATGTTTGGCAGCTTTTTTATCCTAGTATTTTTTGGTGTGCCAATCTCATTCTCCATCGGCCTGGCAACGCTTTCCGCAGGCGCGATGATGTTACCGTTTGACGTTATCATCTCAGTAATTGCTCAGAAAATGGCTACTGGCTTAGATAGCTTCTCACTTTTAGCTATCCCATTCTTTATCTTTGCCGGCACACTGATGAACAACGGCGGCATCGCTCAGCGTCTGATTAACCTTTCCCAGGTTATCGTTGGCCGTATGCCTGGCTCTATGGGCCACGTGAACGTGATGGCAAACATGATGTTCGGCTCAATTTCTGGTTCTGCAGTGGCAGCAGCAGCAGCGGTAGGCGGCACAATGGGCCCACTACAGAAAAAAGCCGGTTACGATCCAACCTACTCAGCTGCAGTAAACGTAACTTCTTGTATCACTGGCCTGCTAATTCCACCATCAAACGTATTGATCGTGTATGCTTTAACCGCTGGTGGTATTTCGGTCGCAACGCTGTTTATGGCTGGTTACCTACCGGGCATCCTGATGGGTGTGCTTTTGATGGCAGTCGGTACCATTATCTCTAAACGCCGTGGCTACCCGATTGCAGAACGTCCGACGCTGAAAGTAGCGATTGCCGCATTCTTAGATGCGATTCCAAGCATGCTACTGGTTATCATCGTTATGGGTGGTATTTTAGGTGGTATCTTCACTGCAACGGAAGCATCAGCAATTGCGGTTGTTTATACCTTCATCCTATCAGTTATGGTTTACCGCGCAGTACGCCTTCGTGATTTACCTGCAATTATTCTGGAATCGGTCGTAACTACCTCTATCGTACTGCTGTTAATTGGTATCTCTGTCAGTATGTCATGGGTAATGACCAACGCTGATATTCCATACATCATCGCGGATGCACTGATGAACCTTTCTGATAACCCAATCGTTATCTTACTGGTTATCAACATCATCCTGCTGATTGTTGGTGTGTTTATGGATATGACACCAGCCGTACTGATTTTCACTCCAATCTTCCTGCCGATTGCAACAGATTTGGGTATGGATCCGGTTCACTTCGGTATCATGATGATCTTCAACCTATGTATCGGTCTATGTACTCCACCTGTAGGTAGTGCGCTGTTCGTTGGTTGTTCGGTATCGGGTGTGAAACTGCAAAACCTAATCAAACCAATGATGCCATTCTTTGTATCATTGTTGGTTAGTCTGGGCTTAGTCACCTACTTCCCAGAAATCAGCCTGTGGCTACCACACGCTTTCGGCTTACGTTAAGGTTAAGCCAAATTTATTCCGTCTATATTTTTTGTTTGTTTTATTTGCCCGCTATAACTAGCGGGCATTTTTTGTTTTTGTTAGCCTGAACATATACATATTCCACTGGCAAGGAGTGCCACATGACCCAAAAAGTATTCTGGCAGGATACCTATCTCACCGAACTCACTACCACTATCACACATATAGATGGAACTGATGTAGAGCTAGCCTCAACTATCTTTTACGCCGAATCAGGCGGGCAAGAGAGCGACAGCGGCAGCATCGGTGGTATTCCTGTAATCAAAGCCGAAAAGCAAGGCTTATCCATTCGCTATACTCTGGCACACCAACCTGATTTTAATTTGGGCGATGAAGTCGTAATTAAAATCGATTGGCCAAGGCGTTATGCGCTGATGAAACTCCACTTTGCAGCGGAAGTGGTTCTGGAACTCATAACCCAAAACTATGCGTTGGAAAAAATTGGGGCTCATATTTCCCAGGATAAAAGTCGTATCGACTTTCTCACTTCTCAACCTATTTCTCCTTTATTAGCCGATATTCAGCAGCAGGCACAAGCCATTATTGATTCTGACCAAACGATTGAAAGTGATTTTTCCGATATACAGCAGCAGCGACGCTATTGGAAAGTCGCTGGATTTGCCCAGGTTCCCTGCGGCGGAACCCATTTAAAACGCACCGCGGAAGTAGGCCAGATCCGTCTGAAAAGGAAGAATATTGGTAAGGGGAAAGAACGGGTTGAGATTAGTTTATTTGATGGTTGAAAGGGCGAATATGAATCCATAAAAAAAAACCGTTGGAAAAGGCAGAATCCAACGGGTTTTTATTATCAAAATATATAACTTGAACTTAGTGTGCGGCGCCAGGATCAACCGTCCGTGTCGGCTTGGGTGCTAACCAAATAACAAACGCCGCTACCGTGAAGATCACCGCAATAACCATAAACAACTGGTTAGTGGCGACCATTACACTCTGTTTCTGTACCAGCCAATCAATGGATCCACGTACCTGATCTAATGACATTCCCACAGACTGCATCGCCTGTGTCGCCACCCCGTGCTGATCGGTGAGACTAGCCAGTTCAGAGTGAACATAGCGGGTCTCCCGCTCCCATGATGTATTAATCATCGAAGTAGCAAATGCACCCGACAAAGTCCGAATAAAGTTCATCAGACCAGCGGCAGATTCCATTTCCCGCTCTTTGACACAACCCAACGCGATAGCCGTAAGCGGCACAAAGAACAGCGGCATACCAATACCTTGGAAGAACATTGGCCAACTTACCTGAGCAAACGTCATATCCAGCGTGGTGAAACTTCGCATAAACGTCCAGCCACCCAGCCAGAGTACTCCAACGAATACAAATGGCCGCGGATCAAACTTGCTCGACATATTAGCAATCAGTGGCGCTAGAAATACTGCCAGTATCCCCATGGTAGCGGTCGCGTACCCCGATATGGTTGCCGTGTACCCCATGTAGATCTGCAACCATAATGGCGTAATCACAGAAATCGCAAAGAAAGCACCAAACCCGAGCGACAATGTCATCATCGAGGTGGTAAAGCCACGGTGGCGGAACACTTTGAGATCCACCACCGGATTTCTTTCCGTCAGCTCCCAAACCAGGAATGAAACAAAGCCAATCGCAGCAATAATCGCCAACGTCACGATACGGGTGGATTCAAACCAGTCGTGGTCTTTACCTTCATCCAGCATCAGTTGCAGCGCAGCTACCCAGATAACCAGCAAAGCCAGACCCACTCCATCCATTTTGGACTTTTCAGTTTTGGTTTCAAATTTCTTGAGTAACATCCAGCAGCCATAACCGGCTACTAATGCGAATGGTACTTTACAGAAGAAAATATATGGCCAGCTGAACTGGTCGCACAGTACACCACCGAGAATCGGCCCCATGATCGGAGCCACCAGCGTGGTCATACTCCAGATACCGATTGCTGCATGGCTCTTATCTTTCGGGAAGATACGGATCATCAACGTTTGCGACAACGGCATTAACGGGCCACCGGAGAAACCGAGTAGCACCCGAAATGCGACCAACGCTGACATACTGTTTGCCATCCCACAAAACAGTGAAAAAACACCAAACAGGATAAAGCAGGTAACAAACACCCGAATTGCACCAAAGCGCGAAGCCAGCCAACCAGTTAGCGGTACCGAAATCGCTTCAGCTACCGCATACGAGGTAATAACGTAGGTTCCCTGACTGGTTGAAGTCCCTAAACTTCCGGCAATGTTAGCAACCGAAACGTTAGCTATTGTGGTATCGAGGATGGCCAGAAAGTTGGCCATCGCAAGAAACAGAGCACCAAAAAAGAGCGCCGCGCCTTTAAGCGGTTGAACAGCGTCGTTAGGTGAACTCATACTATCACCTTACCCTTCTTCGTTCATTGCAGCAGCACGGTAAAGCGCTACAGTCTCCTGATCAACACGAGACTGAATATCAACCGAAACTTCCATAGAAAGACCAACCTGCAACGGATGCTGCTTCAGCTCTTTTGGATCCAATTCGATACGTACAGGCAGGCGCTGTACCACTTTAATCCAGTTACCAGTCGCATTTTGCGCAGGAATCATAGAGAACGCTGAACCCGTACCCCCAGAAACACCAGAAACCACACCGTGATACACCACATCGGTACCATACAGATCTGACGTCACTTCTACAGCCTGACCAATTTTAAGATCACGTAGCTCAACTTCTTTAAAGTTGGCATCAATATGAATATTCTCAACTGGCACCACAGTCATCAGCGGACTACCTACCTGAACGCGGCGGCCGATCTGAACCTGACGCTGAGCAATCACACCACTGATTGGTGCGCGAATCACTGTACGTTCAAAGTTAATTTTTGCCTGTTCAAAGCGGGCTTTCGCCAGCAGAACTTCCGGGTTAGTTTCTACCGTTGTATTCTGGATCAGCGCAGCATTCGCTTTCTGATTACCAATAGTCGATAAACGACTTGCTGAAGCCTGACTTGCTGAAGCCTTAGCCGCCTGAAGATTCGCCTGTGCCTGAGTAAAAGCGGTACGTGCATTGGTCAGTTCCTCTTGGGAAACCGAGCCGGATTTAACCAAATCCTCACGGCGAGACAAATCCAATTTAGCGCGTTCATAAGCAGCTTTTGCTACTTCTAGCTGCGCTGCGGCTCGTTTTTCATCTGCGGCACGTGCTTGAACTAAAGCATCCAGACCTTCATCGTTAGCAAACGAGCTCTGTACGCGACGCTGCGCTAAAGCAAAATCCGCTTCAGCTTGCTGCAGTGCCAGTTTGGCATCAGTGTTATCGATCTCAACCAACACATCACCTTTGTTAACGTACTGTGTATCTACAACGTTGACTTTTTCAATAATACCGCCGACAGCCGGTGTTACTGCCGCGATCTCTGCGGCTGCATAGGCGTTATCCGTGACCACGTAACGCGAACCAATAAAGTGCCAATAGGCGCCGTAGCCACCAGCAGCGATGACAATCGCGGCTGCTAAGCCAGCGAAGCTTTTTTTACGAGATTTGTTCGCTTGTTGTGGATCGAAATTTTCAGTGGCTTGATTTTCTGTTGTTGAACTCATTGAATTATTCCTTTTAACATCATTGTGCGTCGGCTTGATAGCCGCCACCCAGTGCATGAACCAGCGCGATTTCTAGGCTGAATTCTCTAGCCTGTAAATTAGCGAAAGCGCGTTGGCTGTTGATCAGCGCATCTTCGGCAGATAACACATCTAAATAGGTTGATAACCCGCCTTCATAGCGGTCGCTGGCAATCTGATGTGCTTCTTTGGCTGCGTTATACGCTTCACGGGTTTTATCTAACTGAGCATCTAAGGCTCGAGAACTGGTCATTACATTAGCCACTTCATTCAGAGCTTGAGCCAGGGTCTGGTTATAACTCGCTACTGCCAGTTCATAATGGGAATGCGCTGCAGATAGCTGCCCTTCTAGGCGACCGCCAGAGAAAATGGGCAGATAGATAGCCGGGCCGATCGAGCCTGCGTCATTACCAGTATTGAATAAGTTATCAACACCAAAAGCCTGGTAACCAAAAAATCCAGCCAAATTAACATCAGGATAAAATTGTGCTTTCGCCGCACCAATGCGCTCAGCGGCGGATTGCGCGCTCCAGCGTGCCGCGCTGATATCCGGGCGATGACCCAACAAATCTGCAGCAATATTACCCGGAAGCCCCTGAACACCAGTCAGTTCGACTGATGGACGTTGAATCTCGCTAGCCTGATCCGGGCCTTCCCCCAACAGGGTAACAATCGCAGCTTTTTGTAGTGCTATCGCTTCTTCAAGCATTAACTGATTAGCTTCAACACTCGCCGCGGCTGAAGTTGCCTGACTTACTGCGCCTTTAGTTTCTAAACCAATTAGATAACGCTGGTTCAGCAGATCCAGTGTTTGTTTACGTACCGATACCGCTTCATTAGCACTATCAAGGTTGGCGTACAAACGAGCCAATTCGGCATAAGCATTTGCGACTGATGTAGATAACATCAGCCGTGTCGCCGCATTTTCAGCCTGAGTCGCCGCTAAATCCGATGCCGCTGCCGCAACCATGGCTTTGTTTTTTCCCCAAAAGTCAAAATCATAGGAGAAATTCAGTGTCAGGGTACCAAAGTCATTCCAGTCAGCCGGCACTAAATTTGGCGGCATCTGATAGCCATAACTAACTTTGGTCATAGATGCTGTTGCTTGCGATCCAACCTGCAGTTTCTTCAGTGCACCAACTTGTTGAGCAATCGCTGCTGCACCTTTTAAACGAGCCTGAGCAATCGCCATGGTAGGAGATTGATTTAATGCCACGTCCATCAACTGATTTAACTGAACATCTCCATACACCGTCCACCATTGATCACTAGGCCAATTCATGGTTTCGATATCATTAAAAGCTTGTTGGTACTGAAAATCTGATACCGATTTGGTTTCTGCCATCTCATAGCTGGATGGTGAAACACAGCCGCTGAGCAAAGCCGCACTGATCAATGCAGCGAGATAAGCTCGTCCTTTTGATTGACTGAACACGGCTGTTTTTTGTGTTCTTTGTTTCACATTTAACCCCTTAACTAAACCGTACTGTACAGTTATACTATTGACATAACGCTGACGTCAAGCGAAACTTAGTGCACCGAAATAGAAGGCAGAGTAGTAATGCGCGTTAAAAGTGAAGAGAAAAGACAAGCGATTTTGGAAATAGCCACCAAGCTGTTTACCGAGAATGGTTTTGAACAGACATCAATGGCGCAGATAGCGCGGAAAGTTGGCGGTTCCAAAGCAACACTGTATAACTATTTTGACTCAAAGGAGACTATCTTTGCCGCAGTGATGGAGTCTTCGACAACCGAAGGAATCAGCGCCGCATTTATGAATCTGGCGGTGGGTAAACCGGTTGAGCAAGCACTCAACCAATTCGGCTGTAACTATCTGGCATCAATATTAACGCCATCTCTCGCTGCCATTCATAAAATGGCGATTACAGAAGCTGACCGCTCTGAAATCGGTCGTCACTTTTATTTAAATGGCCCGAAGAAGGGCTGGACTCGTATCAGTCAATATTTCGCATTACTAAAACAGCAAAGTAAACTGAATGTTGAGGATGAATCGCTAGCTGCGCTCCAGTTTAAAGCGCTACTGGAAGCAGAATTGCTGGATCCGTTCCTGCTTGGTGTTATAGGTAAACCGGATCAAGACACCATTGGGCAGGTAGTCAACCGGGCTATTGTGGCATTTCTGACTATTTATCCGCTAGGAGATGAGAAAACAGAAGTCTGATAACTCGGTCTTTGGCTGGGGTATGAGTTCCCACGCGGGCGCATGGGAACCAGAAACTCGTTAACTTAGGTATAGGTAATTAACAGCTCTCTAAACCCAATCCACCTAATACCATATCCACCACAAACTGAGTCGCCTGCTCGTATTCTTTATCAGATAACTGGCGACCTTTAATCAGGTTGATCTCAGTATCACAGTCACCGTAGAACTGAGTAGTACCCCAAATCATAAACAGAAGATACAGTGGCTCAATTGGCTTGATTAGCCCCTGATCGACCCACGCCTGAATGATCGTCGCTTTCCCTTCAGTCCATTTGACCATCGGTAATTCCATCGCATCATGGATATTGGTTGCACCATGAATGAGCTCCAAAGCGAAGATTTTTGACTCTTTTGGGTGCGTTCGGCTGTAACTCATCTTGCCGCGCACGTAGGTTTCGATAACTTTAGCCGGATTATGATCGAGTGCATCATCGGAAAATCCTTGGTTCCATAAGTTCAAAATCTCTTCAAGCAAAGATAGATAAAGCCCCTTCTTCGACTTAAAGTAATAGAGGATATTGGCTTTAGGTAAATTAACCCGGTCGGCTATCGACTGCACTGATGTGCCTTTATAACCGTGTTTAACAAATTCATCGGCAGCGGCCTGAAGAATCCTCGCTTCATTGCGTTTACGGATGGCACCTGCTTGCGGTTTGATTTTTTTTGCGGTTGGTCGTGACTCACTACCCATACTACCAAGAAGTCCTTTGTCTTTTACTGTTGCATTACTGATAATTTAACCAGCAAGTTTAGCGGCGATAATATGCGTAACCCTGATCAAAAACAAATCTAATTAAACAATCTAAAGTTGGGGATTCATTTTTATTTAGAAGATCGTTACAATCGCCCGCCTTGAACATTTGGTCAATTTTTTGCATTACGCTTGCAGATGCTTATAAGGATACTCGCGTAACATGACGAATACCCCTCTTTTAGAGCTGCAAAATGTGAGTAAGTTTTTTCCGGGCGTTATAGCAAACGATACCGTCAATATAAAACTGTACTCAGGAGAGATTCTCGCCCTATTAGGTGAGAACGGCGCAGGTAAATCCACATTGGTAAAAATGATCTACGGCGTGAGCAAGCCGAGTGAAGGCCAAATTCTGTGGAACAATCAACCGGTGGATATTACTTCACCGAATCAAGCTCGCTCAATGGGCATTGGCATGGTGTTCCAGCACTTTTCCGTGTTCGAAACACTGACCGTATTAGAAAACATTGAACTGGGTCTAGATAAAGAATTTGTTGAGCAAGTTGGTAATTTACGCCAGCGTGTGATCGATATGAGTAAACGTTACGATCTCCATGTAGAGCCAGACCGTTACGTACACAGTCTGTCTATCGGTGAACGCCAACGTCTGGAAATTCTTCGCTGTCTGATTCAAGACGTCAAATTACTGATTCTTGATGAACCTACTTCTGTGCTGACTCCACAAGAAGTATCAGGCCTGTTCCGGGTGCTGAAAAAACTGGCTAGCGAAGGCTGTAGCATTATGTTTATCAGCCATAAATTAAAAGAAGTCACCGAACTGTGCGATCGTGCGGTGATTTTACGTGCTGGTAAAGTGAGCGGTTCATGCATTCCTTCCCAGGAAACACCGAATTCCATTGCCCGCATGATGGTGGGTAATGATGCAGAGTTGTCAGAAAGCTATCCAAAATCTTATACCGACAAGGTTATTTTAAGTACCCATGCGCTGACACTTCCTCCTGCTCATCCGTTTGGTTGTGGCCTTGAACAAATCAACCTTGAGCTGCGTGCAGGTGAAATTCTTGGCATTGCTGGCGTTGCAGGGAATGGTCAGGAAGATCTGCTCGAAGCACTTAGCGGTGAAGATGATCGCGTCAATAAAGAAGCGGTCGTGTTTAATCAGACACCGATTGGCCACTTACATGCCGGTATCCGACGTCTAATGGGGATGGCACATGTGCCGACTAACCGTTTAGGTCAGGGAGCTGTTCCGGAGATGTCGCTGGAAGAAAACACCCTGCTGACTTTCAGTGCCGATATGTCTCGTCATGGTTTAATCAACACCCGCCGTTTAAAAGAACTGGCTAAGTCGCTAATCAGTTCAAACCAAGTTAAATGCCGCAATGAACTGTCTCAGGCGAAAAGCCTTTCTGGCGGTAACTTGCAGAAATTTATTATCGGTCGAGAGATTCATCAACATCCTCAAGTACTGATCTGTGCGCACCCGACCTGGGGTGTTGATATCGGTGCTGCCAGTTCAATTCACCGTAAATTGATTGCTCTGCGTGATGCTGGAGCCGCAATTGTGGTAATTTCCGAAGATATTGATGAGTTGTTTATTATTTCAGATCGCTTAGCTGCCCTATACGAAGGACACCTATCCCCTATGGTTAAAACCGGCGAAACCAATATTGAAGAGATTGGTCAATGGATCGCAGGTGGATTTATTAAACATGAGGAGAAAGCTCATGCTTAAGGTCCAGCCTCGAATCGAAAGTTCTAAAATGATGCAATGGTTTTCACCACTGATTGCCATCGCATTAACCTTGGCAGTATCCAGCCTGATGTTTATCTCGCTTGATGTTAGCCCGATTAAAGCGTTTGAAGTGTTTATTCTTCAGCCGTTTGGCGATAGTTACAATATCGGCGAGCTAATGGTTAAAGTCCCACCACTGATGTTATGTGCTGTTGGCTTGGCCCTTTGTTACCGCGCCAATATGTGGAATATCGGTGCCGAAGGACAGCTGTTGATTGGTGGCGTTGCCGCCAGTGCAATTGCCGTTCAGGCTGGGGAAGATGCTGGGCTGGCATTCCAGTTAGCGGTAATTGGCGCAGGTATTTTTGCTGGTATGCTGTGGGCAGGGATTCCGACTCTGCTTTATCGTCTGTTCAGCACCAATATCATCCTGACCACCATTATGCTCAACTATATCGGTCTGTATGTATTGCTATGGGCGGTACACGGGCCTCTTAAGGCGCCGGATAGCTTCGGCTTCCCTGAGTCATCAATGTTCGCCGACAGCGTAATGTTACCCCTTCTGAGCGAAGATAGCCGAGCTTCCATCAGTATTGTGGTCGCCGTGGTCGTAGCACTGATCGCGGGTCTGGTGCTGTTCAAAACCTTACCTGGGTTTAAACTGCGTGTTTTTGGTGAAGATCCGTCAGCGGCGAAATACGCTGGGTTTAACAGTAATAAGATCATCTGGAGCGTGATGCTATTTGCCGGCGCTTTGGCTGGTTTTGCAGGAGCTGCAGAAGTCACCGGCCCTATCGGTCAGTTGATTCCATCTATTTCACCGGGCTATGGCTATGCCGCAATTATTGTGGCTTATTTAGGCAGGCTAAATCCAATCGGAATTATTTTCTCATCGATTTTCATGGGCACCCTGTACATGGGTAGTGACTTGGCACAGATT
Organism: uncultured Vibrio sp.; assembly: GCA_963666615.1. Classification (GTDB taxonomy): domain Bacteria; phylum Pseudomonadota; class Gammaproteobacteria; order Enterobacterales; family Vibrionaceae; genus Vibrio. The sequence continues at coordinate 917,174 of OY762907.1, read as the reverse complement.
GAACTTGGCCTGCCAACGGCAGTTACTGGCTTATTCCAGGGAACGCTACTGTTCTTCCTGCTGGCGTGCGACTTCCTGATTTACTATGAATTTGTGCCAAACCAGCGTAAAACTCGCGTTTCATCAAATCAATCCAATCCAGATAAGGGTGATGCAGCATAATGGATATCGTACTAATTCAACAAATTGCCATTGCAACACTAAAAACCGGCACACCGCTGCTGCTGATTGCTTTGGGTGAACTGGTATGCGAAAAGTCCGGCGTACTTAACCTCGGCCAGGAAGGCATGATGTTAATGGGAGCAATGGCAGGCTTTGCTGGTACCTATTTTACCGGTAGCCTGACGCTAGGTATCTTATGTGCCATGGTAGCCGGAATGATGATGTCCGCCATTTTTGGTGCACTGACGCTGTATCTCAACACCAATCAGGTCGCAACAGGCTTGGCCTTAACCATTTTCGGTACCGGCTTAAGTGCCTTCTTAGGCAGTAATCTGGTCGGTTTTACCATTACCGGATTTAAAGCAGTTTCGATTCCAGGCTTAAGTCAGATTCCATTTATTGGCCCATTGCTGTTCCAACAGAATATGATGGTATACCTGAGTTTTATCGCGGTGGCGATCGTATGGTGGATATTACACCGCACTCGTTTAGGTTTGACCATTCGGGCGATTGGTGAAAACCCTCATTCAGCCAATGCATTAGGTATCCGCGTTATCCCACTGCGCTTCGCAATTGTATTGTTCGGTGGCGCAATGGCTGGTCTGGCTGGCTCTTATATGTCGCTGGCATACACACCAATGTGGATGGAAAACATGACCGCTGGTCGTGGCTGGATCGCTCTGGCACTGGTGGTATTTGCATCTTGGCGTATCGGCTACTTGATGCTCGGTGCATATCTGTTCGGCTTTACCTCGATCATGCACCTGATGATGCAAGGCTTCGGCATTGATATTTCACCGAACCTGCTGGCGATGACGCCGTATTTATCGACTATTATAGTTATGGTCATCATCAGCTCGAATAAAGTAAGACAAAAGTTATCTACACCAATGAGCCTGGGTAAACCTTTTGATCCTAAAGCTCATTAATCGCAGTAAAGATGTAATAACCGCCTGTAAGGGCACATAAAACAATTATCAATCCTTTGGAAACGGAGTATTTCATGAAAATTAAACAGTGGTTGTCCGTTGCAGCACTTTCTGTATCGGCGGTATTTTCAGCTTCTACCCTGGCTGAAGAACCATTAAAAGTTGGTTTTATCTATGTTGGTGCTATTGGCGATATGGGTTGGTCGTATGAACATGACCAGGCTCGTCAAGAGATGGAAAAACACTTTGGCGACAAAGTAAAAACAACATTTGTTGAAAACGTACCAGAAGGCGCGGACGCAGAACGTGTTATCACTCAGTTGGCAAAAGCGGGTAATGAACTAATCTTCACTACTTCTTTTGGCTTTATGAACCCAACCATGAAAGTGGCTAAACGTTTCCCTAAAGTGAAGTTTGAGCACGCAACTGGCTTTAAACGTGCGAAAAACGTAGGTACTTACGCACTTCGTACTTACGAAGGTCGTTATGTTTCTGGGGTTACCGCTGGTTTGATGACTAAAACTAACGTTCTTGGCTATGTTGCTTCATTTCCAATTCCAGAAGTTATCCGCGATATCAATGCAACTTACTTAGGTGCGAAGAGCGTTAACCCAAATGTTAAAATGAAAATCGTATGGGTAAACAGTTGGTATGATCCAGGCAAAGAAACTGACGCTGCAAACGCACTGATGGACCAAGGTGTTGACGTAATGATGCAACACACTGACAGCCCAGCTCCAGTTATCGCGGCAGAAAAACGCGGTATCAAAGCAATCGGTCAGGCTTCAGATATGAGCAACTTCGCACCAAATGCACATATGTATTCAGCACGTGATCATTGGGCACCTTACTACATCAGCACCGTTCAGCGTGTTCTTGATGGCACTTGGGAATCTCAGGATTACTGGAGTGGCTTCGGTGATGACATCCTGGAAATTGCTTCTGTAAACGATAACCTTCCTGAAAACGTGAAAAAAGCTATCGCGGAAACTCACGACAAGATTAAATCAGGCGAGATCGTTCCGTTCACAGGTCCTCTAAAAGACAATCAAGGCAATGAAAAAGTGGCTGCTGGTGTTCAGGCATCTGATGAAGAGCTAGTAGGTATGATGTGGTACGTTGAAGGTATCGACGCAACCATCCCTAGCAACTAATCGCTCGTTTCTTGCTAAGTTGATAACAGTAGCGCCGAAGATAAATCTTCGGCGCTTTTTCGTTGTGAGTAGTTTAGTTCTAACTTCTAGTGATTTCTACAACTCGGTTCGAATGGATATGTGCCGATTCTTGGATTTGTTCTTCCACATCAGAAACCGAATAACGCGATGTCACACCAACTGCCCCGCCATACCAGCCGGACGTTGTGATCGTTCCATTTCCGTTTTCGACAATCCTGGTTATTTCTCCATTTTCATGATGTAGCGTTATCATTGTGCCAACTCCTTTTTGTTTATGGTTATCCCTTTAAGATAGGCATAAAGAGTTATGAATTCCACCCTGCACTTCCCCATTTTGTCTGTTTGATCACCAATTCAGCCATTTCGCGACAAATGAACTTTCTTTACGCAGATAACCACGCCGCAGCTCATCACCAGCAAAGATCAGCAAAGCGAATGGTACGCTAAGCAGCAACTGCCAAAGTTGTAATGGCGCGGTGCCAAAGAAAGCATTGCATAACGGCACATAGCTGATTAAACCTAGTAACAACAATTCAGCAGCAACACCCAACAACACCAACCGGTTACTGAATGCTCCCATGGCAAACAGACTTTGCCGACGGGTACGGCAGATCATCACATTCGCTACCTGACAAATAATAATCGAAGCAAAGAAAGCAGTAACAGCAGTTTGATACAGAGGATCGTTGTTTGCCAGTTCGGTTCCCCACTGCCAGCCGCCAACATACAGAACCATAAAATAACTGAAAAATCCCGCAGCTGCTTCTATCACACCAATCATCGCATAGCTACGAAACAGCAAGTTCATAGTAAACAGTCGTTCCTGTCGCGAACGCGGTGGCTGCTGCATAACATCCGATTCTGGTTTTTCCGATCCCAGACCCAATGCTGGCAAAATATCGGTTCCCAGATCAATCGCCAGAATCATCACAACCGTCAGCGGTAAAGGAATATCTAACAAAACATAAGCAATAAACGGCAGAATTTCCGGAACGTTACTCGTAAGAATATAGGCAATGAATTTTTTGATGTTTTCAAAAATCGCCCGCCCTTCTTCGATAGCAGCAACGATAGTGGCGAAATTGTCATCCATCAGCACCATATGACTGGCTTCTTTAGCCACATCGGTGCCCATAAGCCCCATTGCCACCCCCATATCGGCATTTTTTAGTGCCGGAGCATCGTTGACTCCATCACCAGTAACTGACACCACTTCACCCTGTGCTTGCAGTGTTCGAACGATGCGTAATTTCTGGTCGGGATTGGTTCGAGCAAAAATAATTTCTGGCTCAGCTAACCTGATTTTTAACTCTTCATCAGTCATTTTTGCCAGTTCTTCACCACTGATCACTACTCCCTCATCCTTAACCAATCCCACCTGACGAGCAATAGTTTCTGCTGTGATTTCATAATCTCCGGTGATCATAATCACCTTAATCCCTGCAAGGCGGCAACGCTGCAGAGCATCGGGTACCTCTGGCCTGGGTGGATCCTGCATGCCAATCAGACCAATCAGGATAAAATGATTTTCATCAGGCAGAGTCGAGTCATCGAGATCACGATAAGCTAATGCCAAAACTCGTTGACCGCGTTTCGCCAGACGCTGAAAATCATACAAAAAATGTTGGCGGGAGCTTTCATCCATCGGCTGAGCCTCACCTTCCAGTAGGTAAGCATCACACTGATTCAATACCACCTCCGGCGCCCCTTTTAGCCAGGCAATATGACTTTCATCTGAATCGCCACTATTGATGGTAATCATCCGTTTGCTGGCCGAATCAAATGGAAATTCCTGTAAGCGCGGTCTGCTTTTTATCTGGACGGCGATATCAGTTAAACCGTTGGCGTACACCAGCAGTGCACCTTCAGTCGGGTCGCCGCCAAAGCCATCCTCCTTCAAAAAGGCGTTGTTACACAACACCATCGCATCAAGAAGCGCTCGGATACCCGATTGTTGCAGAATTGAACGGTCCCAGACGACGAATTCTTTATGGTTGAGTATTACGGTTCTGACCCGAATTAAATTCTGCGTCAGCGTGCCAGTTTTATCTGTGCAAATAACCGTGGTACTACCAAGCGTTTCGATACTTTCCAGATTTTTAACTAACGCATTTCGTTTTGCCATGCGCCGACTAGCCATGGTCAATGCCAGTGTCACCGTAGGAAGCAAACCTTCCGGGACATTAGCGACAATAATCCCGATAGCGAAAATCAGACTGGAAATTTGCCCCTTACCAATCGCCACACTAATAGCAAAGAACAAAATCCCCAGAACAATCGCAATAAAGCCGATGATTCGGGTAAAACGCCGCAGCTCCTGTCGGATTGGGGTTTCTACCTCTTCTGTTTCTTTGGTCAGTTGCACCACATGACCGAACTGAGTATTCATCCCGGTACTATAAACAATAACTTTGCCATCACCGCTTTGAACCAGCGTGCCAGAAAACACCATATTGCGACTGGCCAGAATATTGGCGCTAGTGGCTTCAAGATGGCGAAGTTGCGGTTCACTTTCACCGGTTAAACTACTGAGATCTATTTTGAGCTGTGAGTGTTCAATCAATCGCCCGTCGGCACAAATCCGATCGCCTTCAGCAAGTAACATTACATCACCAGGTACCACATTTTCTGCCGGTATACTGGTTGCTTCTCCATCACGTAGCACCGTCACCATCTGCGGCAATAGTTTACTGAAGCTTTCCATGATTCGCTCAGCCTGATGCTCCTGGATGTAGGTAAAAATCACATTAAGCAACACCACCGCCAGCAAAGCATAAGCGATGTAGAGATTACCCTGTCCCGGATCGAGACGTTCTGCAACTAGTGCCAGTAAGCCACCAATGATCAGTAACACAGCGAAATAATTAAGGAACAGACGCAAAAACTTGATCAGTTCGGAAGTTTTTTCTTTGGCAACCAGAATATTGCTACCATAGGTGGTCAAACGTTTTTGCGCATCGGAAGAGGCCAGCCCGACTTCACTTGAATTCAGGTCTGCAAATAAGCTTTGAAGGTCAACCTGATGCGCATCACGTAAGTGCAGTTTTTCAGTTGAATCAGTATCCACGGCCAGTTTCTCCATACAGAGTAAAAACCGAAAGTAGAAAGCGTGTATATATGGTGATTATAGTGTAGCGATGAGTAAGGCGTTAAAACTGATATCTCATACCCAGTGCGGCACCAATACCCAGATCAGTATCATTTCCTTTATTATTGTTATCTTTAAATTTTAACTGAGGATGGATCTGACCGTAAATCTCCCACCTTGGCAGCAATTGAGCTTCAATTCCCAGTGGTATGCGTAAACCAAATTCATCATCGTTGTCGTTCCATGTTAGCCAACCGCCTGCTCCTACATACCAAACTGCACTGCCCGTTAACCCACCTTTATTGAAAAGTACATCTAATGCAGTACTCCCCGAACCCACCGCCAAATTAACGCGTTCGTTAAACTGCATCACGGCGCTTAAGCCGTGATCATATCCAATGCCAACTTTTAAATCTGCCGCTGTTGCGGTGGTTGCTGTACAGGCAGAAAGGACCATAACTGCCGATAAAAGATTTTTTACGCCCACTGATTTGTTCATACTTTCCCCCAATCTCCGTTGTAGAAACGGGGGCAACTTAAATACCTAAGCCACCTAGTAGGAATCACCCCCTACTAATAAGGTAGCCTATTATCGATAAATCAGGCAGGAAATACGTTTGAAAGAAATTGCAATCGCCCAGCCAGACAATAAGCCCAGCCCATTGGCCAACAGGTCTTTCCAGTCACAATAGCGGTTAACATAAGGTTGCAATAGCTCGATCGCACCACTAAAAGCAAGAAAGCCAAGATAATAAAAAATAAGTCGCTCACGTTTAAACAGCGCCACAGGCAGCATAAGTGATGCATAGGCGATAAAATGATGAGTTTTATCGCTACCAGGTACCTCGGGCAACGTAGTCAGAGGCCATAATGAAAGAACAGCGATAGTCACGGCTAACATCAGAGTTAAGTGTAGCCAATAGCGCGAGAAGATATTCACAACAAATACCTGATTAAGTGGTTGATGCGAATATAATAACAGCCAGTGCAATAAAAGACACTGGCTGTTAAAAGGTTATACCAAACCGATTCGCTATCAGAAGAATCCCAACGGATTAACATCGTAACTCACCAGAATATTTTTGGTGTTCTGGTAGTGATCCAACATCATCTTATGCGTCTCACGCCCGATACCCGATTTCTTGTAACCACCAAACGCGGCATGGGCCGGATAAGCATGGTAACAGTTAACCCAGATACGACCAGCTTCAATACGGCGAGCCATACGATAAGCCACGTTTTGATCGCGCGTCCATACACCAGCGCCCAGACCGTATTCAGTGTCATTGGCGATCGCTAATGCTTCAGCTTCATCCTTAAATGTAGTGACGGCGATAACCGGGCCGAAAATTTCTTCCTGGAAGACTCGCATCTTATTGTGCCCTGCCAGCATGGTTGGCTGAATATAATATCCCGTGTTAAAACCTTCTTCCTGCTGTGATATTTCACCACCCAGCAGTACCTGCGCCCCTTCATCTTTACCGATTTGCAAGTAACTTAAGATTTTATCAAACTGCTCCTGTGAAGCCTGAGCGCCTACCTGAGTTTCAGTATCAAGCGGATTGCCCTGGCGAATAGTCCGCGCCCGCTCAACCACTTTATTAATAAATTTATCGTAAATTGATTCATGCACCAATACACGTGACGGACAGGTACACACTTCGCCCTGGTTAAAGAAGCCCAGCAGAATCCCTTCAATACATTTATCCAGGTATTCATCTTCATAATTAAAGATATCCGCAAAATAGATGTTCGGTGATTTTCCGCCCAACTCAACCGTTGATGGAATCAAGCTATCAGCGGCGCATTTCAGGATATGGCTACCGACGGCAGTTGAACCGGTAAAGGCCAGTTTAGCAATACGATCACTGGTTGCCAGCGCCTGACCGGCTTCTGAACCAAAGCCGTTAACGATGTTAATCACACCCGGTGGAATCAGATCGCCAATCACTTCCATCAGTTTAAGAATTGAAGTGGGTGTCTGTTCTGCCGGTTTCATCACCACACAACAGCCGGCTGCCATCGCCGGAGCCAGTTTCCACGCTGCCATCAGCATCGGGAAGTTCCACGGGATAATCTGACCTACTACACCAATAGGTTCTGGAAAATGATAGGCTGCGGTGGTTGAATCCAGCTCGGCTGCCGAACCTTCCTGAGCACGAATACAACCGGCAAAATAACGAAAATGATCCACCACCAGAGGTAAATCCGCAGCCAGGGTTTCACGGACTGGCTTGCCGTTTTCCCACGATTCAGCCACTGCCAGCATTTCCAGATTGGCTTCAATGCGATCAGCAATTTTCAATAGAAGATTAGAACGTTCCGTAACACTGGTCGCCGCCCATTGCGCCCGGACTTCGTGCGCCGCATCCAAAGCCAGGTTGATATCCGCTTCGGTAGAACGAGCAACCTGGCAATACGGTTTGCCGTTAACCGGGGAGATATTATCAAAATATTCATTAGAAGCAGGCTTAACCCATTGTCCACCAATGTAATTATCGTAATGGCTATTAAAGTTAACAACGGCGCCTTCTGTTCCTGGTTGAGCATAGATCATAGTGTTTTCCTTCTGGCTTTTGATTCACGTTTAATTTTTTGTGGTGGTTATTGGCTCCACCTCTCTTTTGTTGTAACGCAAATCACAGGCCAGAATGAAAACAGTTGATGTTAATTTTATGTAACACTATGATTAGTAAAATATAACATTCTGGCAACAATATCAGAAGAAAGATGATTTATAAGACTTTTTTGTTGAAACCCTGTTCAGGTGTTCCATTCTGACACACCCGGACTGACACTAAATGGAACAGCTATGCAATTACAGCAACCGACCAGTGACTGGCTTTCGTTATCGTGGGATAGAAGTACTCAGGCAGGGTTAAGACAACGCCAGCTTCCGGAACATATCACGTTGTCTACCAGTGAATTAAAACAACGTAAATGGTCAGCGACCAATGTGATTAGCGCTATAGAAAGGTACGCATTGCCACTGTTTAATCAGATGTTTGCGCACAGCGATAGCCGCCTGATCCTGACAGATAACGAAGGTGTCGTGCTGGCCAGTTGGGGGCAGCCTCGCTTTAAACAACGGTTGTTGGAAATAGCCCTAGATTCCGGTGCTTGCTGGCAGGAAAAATATAAAGGAACCAACGCCATCGGTACGGCGTTAGTGGAAGCGAAGCCTGTCAGTATTATCGGTAAGCAACATTTTATTCATCAACATCAGTTCATCAGTTGCTCGGCCAGCCCGATTTTTAACCATCAGGGAGAGCTGATTGCGATTCTCGATATCACCAGTGAACAGCGCCATCACGACCTTTCCACCCAAGTGTTGGTACAAAATATGGTGCAATTGATCGAAAATCACCTGTTATGTGCTATTCCCCATAGTGCTGAACGTATCAATATCGCGTGTGAGCAGCACTTACTACACAGCGGTTGGCAAGGAGTGCTGATTGCCGATGAAACAGGGAAGGTATTGGCTCATAACCATATTGCGTCACAACTGCTTAATATTCCAACTGCAATCGGCTTGTCAGTAGACCGTGTATTATCTGATGTCGCCAATTCACTGGTGATTGAGCATCAACCGCTAAAAGATCAACCCGCAAAAAGAAACCGAAACTATTATGCCTCCTGCGAGCTACACTTCGGTGATAGTCGCATTGAACAGGCTTGGCAATTTGCCAATAAAGTGATCGATAAAGAGATCAGTATATTAATTCATGGTGAAACCGGGGTTGGCAAAGGCGAATTTGTTAAAGCACTGCATAAAAACAGCCGTCGAGCGCAGCAGCCTTTGGTTTTGGTCAATTGTGGAGCGATTGCCCGAGACCTGATTGAATCGGAGCTGTTCGGCTATGTTGGTGGAGCTTTTACCGGTGCGAACAGCAAAGGTTACCAGGGTAAGATTCGCCAGGCCGATAAAGGGATTCTTTTCTTAGATGAAATCGCCGATATGCCGCTGGAAGCACAATCTCGCTTGCTTCACGTACTGCAGGATAAAACCGTGGTGCCACTGGGTTCCAATGAAAGCCATCAGGTCGATATTCAGATTATTGCTGCCACGCACAAAGATTTGCAGCAACAAGTAGCGAATGGAGAATTTCGTCAGGATCTCTACTACCGACTTCAAGGTTTGGTACTGACACTTCCCGCACTAAGAGAACGTCAGGATCAAGCCGAACTGATTGAGCATATCCACGCCAAATATCGCCTGCAACAGCAAGTTATTGCGCCGCAACTGCTTGATATATTGAAACGCTATCGCTGGCCGGGCAATATTCGCGAACTGGATAACATGCTGAAAGTCTCTTGTTTACTCGCCAGCGATGAGCCCCTGCTACAACTGGAACACGTTCCCGGTCATATCAGTCAATGTTTGATCACTAACGATTGGGAAACAACTGAGAATGGGACTCTGGATATGAAAACAACGCTTGATACTAAGTTACTCGACACCTATCAGGCTACTCAGGGAAATATCAGTCAGACATCACGGTTATTGGGTCTTAGCCGCAATACCATTTATCGAAAACTTAAATCGCTGGGAATTTTGCATTAAGATAGACGTATTGTTTAATATCAACATCAACGAGTAAATACATGTTAAACGCCATACATCATGCGGCAATTATCTGTTCTGATTATCCGCGTTCGAAAGCATTTTATGTTGATCTGTTGGGGCTGAAGGTAGTCGCTGAAAATTATCGCGAACAACGCAACTCCTATAAACTGGATCTCGCGTTGCCGGACGGTAGCCAGATTGAGCTGTTCTCCTTTCCCGGCGCGCCAAATCGGCCAAGTTATCCAGAGGCTCAAGGGCTACGCCATCTCGCTTTTTGCGTCAGTGATGTTGATGAAGTAAAAACTGTACTTGAAGAGAAAGGGGTTGACGTTGAACCGGTACGGATTGATGAATTTACTGGCAGAAAATTCACCTTTTTTGCCGATCCGGACGGGCTGCCGTTAGAAATTTACCAACAGTAGTCGATTAAATGAATAAAGCGCCACAGGCGCTTTATTTCACTCATACAAAAGTCATTGAGGACTACTTAATCTTTTTGGCTTTCTTATGATATTCCTTTTTCAGTGCATCAATGTTATCCAGCTCATCCTGAGCTTGTTCCAACTCACCTTTCGCCAGCAGACCGTCAATTTCAGCAAATGCAACGCTAAGCTTTTGATACCCTTCCTGATATACTACGTCACGTTCTGGTGAATAATCCCCCTGCTTAGCCTTTGCAACCAATTCATCAAGACGGTCAACGGCCTTTTGCATCTCTTCAACCGTATCGGCTTTTGATGCCTGGCGATAAGCCAGCTTCATCTCTTTCATGATGGCTTCTAAATCAAACTCGGCTGCCATCAGGTTAAAACTCAGACCCAGACCGACCAGTACTAAAAGCGATTTTTTCATTATTTGCTCCAACAGGCTAATTTTGCTTCCGCACCCAGTCTATTACATATTGCTAATACACCAAGCATCAATTTGTATCTTTTTGCAAACAATTTACATAACAACAAGCCTGTTGCTATGCCAACATTTACGCCAGTTGACGGAACTCTTCGATCGGGTCACGACCCCGTTGTTGCAAAAATGCGAGAAATTGTGCCGAACTATGGGTAATCACTTTCGCCGGATCAACCGCTACCTCATTCAGCAATTTTTTCGCCAGATCCAGCTTACCAATCGCATCACAGAAATGAGCATCACTACCAGTGGTGATATAAGCACCGTATTTTTTCGCGACAGTTGCGATCTCATAACAACGTTCAATACTGCCAACTCGGCTGTGCCCCAACAAAGTGCTGTTATTGATCTCAATCGCAACATTATGCACAGCCGCCAGTTTGATAACCTGATCAAAATCGAAATCATATTTCGGATTCCCCAGGTGACCCAATGCATCGACCCGACCATTTTTAATCAGATTAATGAGCGCTTTAGTGTGGCTATCTTTCGTATCAGGAGCAAAAACCGGATCATGAAAACTGCCAATTACCCAATCCAAATGTTCATCCATCATAGGATCGATATCGATATTCCCTGCTTCATCCATGATGTTGGCTTCCACACCACGGATAATCGCCACACCGTCGAGAAATCTCGGCAAAATACGTTGGTTCGCAAAAAACCAGGGATGAGGAGCTCCAGGCATCAATTCCGCATGATCAGTAGTACAAAGGATCTTCAACCCTTGCTGTTTCGCTGCTTTAGCATTTTCAATAATGGTGCTGTAGGCATGCCCACTTGCAATGGTATGCGTATGAGTATCAACTTCTATCTGCATTTTTTCTCCTTGCCAACTATCAGGATCTGAACTCTTGTCTGCAACTATTCTATAACAGCATTGATCCTGGTTTAAATCGATTTATGATCAAAATCATAAAACCGATTTCCTATTCGGGAAAAATGCTGTTAGCTTAGCTTCAACTCAACTAATACGGACATTGTACCCTATGATTAATCATAAGATTTTCCCAAACGCAGAATTAGTCGTCGATTCCTTGGCCAATGAACTGCAAAGTTACAGCCAGCAAGGCAAGGCAGTACATATTTCCCTATCTGGTGGCAGCACACCTAAGATGCTATTTAAACGCTTAGCTTCAGTTGACTACGCAAACTCTATTCAATGGCAGAATCTACACTTCTGGTGGGGCGATGAACGCTGTGTTGCTCCGGATGATGCAGAAAGTAATTATGGCGAAGCGAACACCCTACTGTTTACTCAGATAAAGATTCCGGCAGAAAATATTCATCGTATTCGCGGAGAAGACAATCCAGAGCAAGAGGCACAACGTTTCGCTCAAGAAATGTCCAGCCTGGTTCCTTGTCACAACGGAACGCCGGTATTTGATTGGATTTTACTCGGTGTTGGCGCGGATGGGCACACCGCTTCCTTATTTCCCGGTTCAACCGATTACCAAAATCCGAATTTAGCCCTAGTTGCCAGCCATCCAGAATCTGGGCAGTTACGGGTATCGAAAACCGCAAAAGTACTTCAGGCAGCGAAGCGAATCAGTTACCTAGTGCTTGGAGAAGGGAAAGTTGAAATAGTCCATGAGATTTCAACGGTCCCTGCAACGCAGTTACCCTACCCAGCGGCAAAAATTAAATCCACCTCCGGTGAAACAGAATGGTATCTGGATGCAGCGGCTGCTCTGCGGCTGAAAACCTTATAATTATGGCTCCAAATGCAGAACTTACAATCTGCTTATCAGATCACATTTACTGCAGTTAATATGTAACAAAACCTCTCAATCTTATTTATGAGATGATTTATTGACCAGTTGGTGAGTATAATAAGTGCGCAATTCGGATGCGAACTCTTAATTAAAATAGCAAGAGCGAGCATCCGTTTTTGATTTTGCAAATCAATATTTGTATTTGCTAATTATTTTCTATTTCTTACGCTTCTGCTACGAAATAGATGAGTCACCTTGCGGAGAGATGAATATGTTCAACAAATATTATACGTTTGCCCCAGCCGCGCTGGAAAAACAAATGAAATTAGAAGCTGTTAACAATAGTAGTGTCGAATTAGAACGCCAATTGCTACTAGCAGGAGCCCAAGCTTGCTTTAATGAAGATGAAGTTGAAGAATCTCGCCAGGTTGCACTGAAAATGTGCGCGTAAATTCCACTCAAGGCGTTTTATTCAATTTAATTAATATGTGCTGAGCAAACTTCTTTTCTTGGCACATTTGCTTTGCCCGTTTATATTCCACTCATTGCTGATTCACATATGAGACATAAAAATGAGTTTAATATCATTGCAACTCATTGTTTATAAGAAATTTATTGTTTTCCTAAAATTCTATCAATCCCGTCAAATCATTACCATTTCAGAATATTGAACTAAGCACTGTCATTTTTGTGATCAGGACTTATTTTATTACAAACAATAACTGCAAATTGGCTTATATCCTTCTATATTTAGTTTCTATTATCATAAAAATTTTATTCTCCGCTTTTAATCTAAATCAAAGTATTTACCCGGTATAAACTGGTAGTTTGTAGCACAGCAATCACGCGACATTTTAGATTATTTAGCACCCTTTTATACTATACGCACATTTATTGGTATAAACCCGTTGGCTTATAAACAGGTATCATATGTTCACTTATTACAAAAATAGAAGTATTAACACCCAACTGAGGTTTATCCTCGCGGTCTGTTTGTTAATTTCCTTTACCGCCATTGCAGCTTTAGTCTACAAAAACGCCGCCAGCATTGTGCTGGATAACACCTTAAAAGAACATAAATCCAAGCTAGAGGGAATCGCTCATTCCGTTGCGCAACAGTTTAATGCCTATCTGGAAACAACCAAAACGCTGGAATCTACCTTTCAAAATGGCTACCTGACTGATATTGAATTCACCAATAACCCGATACAGTTTCGCAATACCCTACTAAACGATGTTATCTATCAAGGCCAATCTGTCATTGGTGATAATCAGCTCGTTGACCGTTTTACTCGGGATACCGGTGCTATCGCAACGCTCTTTTTACCAACACAAAACGACTGGATTCGAGTAACTACCTCACTAAAAAACCCGCAGGGTGAAAGAGTGGTCGGCACTTTATTAGGCTCATCTCACCCGGGATTTCAGCAGTTAATGCGTGGTGAGGCTTATTACGCACAAGTTAACTTATTCGGTACTCGTTACCTGACTTATTACAACCCCATTAAAAACAACAACAAAATTGTGGCGATTGCTTTTATTGGTGTGTCGGTAGAAAACGCAGCCGCTAATTTATTGAATAGCTTAAGTCAGGTTACCTGGGGAGATACCGGCTATACCATGGTGGTGGATAATCATCCAAACAGTAAAGGCAATTATTTATTAAAAGGAAAGCTCAACACGGCACAATCATCTATTCTTGCCGAACGTAATAACCAGGGTATCAATCAATTTGACCCCATATTCCAGGCAGCTAATGGTTTGTTACGTTACGCTGACCCACAGGGTGAAAAATATATGGTTTATACCGAAGTTCCAGGATGGGATTGGAAAATGCTCGGTGGTACCTATATCAGCGAAATTACTAAAGTCAGTACGACTTTGCTAAATCTAATCAGCATGATTTCTGCCGTCGTTGGTAGTGCAACCTTTATATTCGTTGCACTAGTTTTAAGCTATTCAATTAAGCCTTTAATTAATTTAAGCCAAACAATGGAACGAATTGGTCAGGGTGAAGTGAGCCTAAAAGTCGAAATGCAGTCAGGCAACTCAAAAAATGAAATTGTTCGTTTAAGTAACAGCGTTTCAACTATGGCAGCGAAACTGAACAATCTGGTGGGGGAAATTCGTAATACCAGTGACCAGGTCAGTGCTCAGTCCAATAGTGTGCTGAAAGATGCTAATGATGGCTTACGTCAGGCGGATCAGCAACAAGCTCAGGTGGATCAGGTTGTAACGGCTATCGAAGAAATGGCCGCATCAGCCAAAGGTGTGGCTGAACAGGTCGAAGCTATCGCCGATAATGTACGCCAGGCTGATGGCGGTACTCAAAGTGGCCTTGAATTAGTGGAAGGTGTTTGTATGGATGTCGCTCACCTCAATGATCAATTAAGCGAGTCCGCCAGTGCCATTACTCAGGTTAACCAAGATAGTGAAAGTATTCAAACCGTTACCCGTATGATTGATGAGATTGCCGAACAGACTAACCTGCTGGCATTGAATGCAGCCATTGAAGCTGCCCGTGCTGGTGAACAGGGACGCGGCTTTGCCGTGGTTGCCGACGAAGTCCGCACTTTGGCTCACCGCACTCAAACCTCGGTGAAAGATGTGGTAGAGATTATCGGTAAACTAAAAGCATCAACGCAAAATGCGGTCAACTTGATGATGTCCAGTCAGCTGAGTGCTAATAGTGTACTGGATAAATCTCAGGAAGCCGGTCAGTCGTTAGAATCAATTGCTGATCAGGTACGTTCCATCGCAGCCCAGGCTGAAGCAATTGCTGCTACAGCGGAGCAGCAGGCGCATGTAAGCCAGGAAGTGGCACAGAATGCAGCAGAAATCAGCACACTAAACAGTGAAAGCCGAACCACCAGCGCACAAACCGCAGACAGTTCATCCGAGCTACAAACGCTGGCGAATAACCTTAAACACCAGGTGGATTTCTTCCGCTAACCCTAGGGTCTGTTGATCTTTTGAGTACAAATTTTGTTCAATCTAAAAACAATTTGGGCAAGGCATGAGGAGAGAAGCTTAGTATTCTAAGTGAACGACGAATAACGCAGCAGAAATGAACACAAAAGGTCAACAGACCCTAGCATCGCATGAAAAAAGGTCTTGTTTTCAAGACCTTTTTTATTCACTTAATCAAGTTAACTTATACATTTAACGAGACATCTCAACAATCGACTTACCTAATAACCAGTCGACCGCATGCTCAGCTTCTTCCCCTAGCCGCTCAACCGCCAACGCATACAACTGCTGTAGCCCCTTATTGGCAAATTCTAATGAGCCTTCCGCCACCACTACATGGTGAATCAACAAACGGATAATGGCGATAAACTGAGTATCGGCCAATGCACTTAGCCAACTTTGTTTAAACTGATCAACGCCCTTATCTAGCACCAGATACCCGGTTAACATAGTAAATAACTTATCATCGATTGCATCGGTAAAATCCGTTTTACGCGGAAAATGGTGACTGATTCCTGTGCGTGATATTCCGGTCTGTTCGCTTAAGGTAGTGTATGACATCTTGTCATAACCCAGATTGAGCATCTGATCAACCACGGCTTCTGTTATAGTATTGATGGTTTTTTCTGTATCTTCTTTACTTCGTTTTGGCATATTCCAGGCTCTCTCCAAACACTGCGACTAAGCCACGACATCAATGCCGAGCATTCATCAATTGATATGGCTTTTGGCTCACGACTGCTTTGTGGACCAAACATTTGTCCATAGATCCCGAGAGAGAATAATTGTCTTCTCCAACCATAAGCGACTTTGTAATGAACGGGAATCTATGTTTTCCCCCGATGATGTTTATTTTATTAGACATCGCTTATAAGCTGATAATCTCTGAGCTGAATCCAATCAGCAACGCCATAAACAGAATTATGCTAACCTCATAGCATATGAACTTTAGGATTCGTGAAGACAATCACAACCCACCTATGCAATGCCATTTGTTACACAACCATTATATTAGGAATTAGTAATAAAATATTTCGTATCTGGCACTGGCGTTATTCATAAATTCAGCGCTAAAATAACGACAAGATAAGTAAGAGGATTTGTTATGAATGACAATAGTTGTGTAGAAAATGAAGTATGTGAAGCGTGTGGCTGTTCTGCTGAAGTAGGATTTATCATTAAAGAAGGCGATGATGTTGCAGAAGTAAAGATTGTCGGTACTTCTAAAGATTTACTTGAAGCTGAGTTGACTAAGTATATTGAACTGGCGAAAAGTGTTTGTGCTGCAGTTGAATATGAAGCGTCACCAATTGATGATGGAACAACTCAAGTTGATGCACGCTTTAAGTTTGAAGTCAGTGCAGAAAAGCTGATCTTTGAACTTAAATCTCGTTCATTAGCTCGCTAAATAGTCGTAATAATCGGAGTTGTTATGCTCCGTTTTTAGTCGATTTCGTTCCCACGGTCATCCGTGGGAATGCATACGAGACGGTGAATTTGTATCCTTAACCCCATTGCTATAGAAAGCGGAACGAGTAGTAAAGCTATGCGTTATATTATTACCCTTCTGTTGTTATCCATCTCTGTCGCTAGCTTCGCCCAGCCCTTAGATCATTTTCAGCTTCGTAATTACCTCGATACTTACGGTAACCTCGATTTACGCAAACGCCCCTACACTTCGTTGCCTGATGGTTTAACCATAAAACGAGATATGGATATTTCTCGCACCGAGATAACACAACTGCCGCAAGGACTGAATGTAATGGGCAGCCTGACCGCTACCAATTGTGCTTTAAGCAAAGTACCCGGTGGTACAAAAATTGGAGGCTCGGCCAATTTTCTTGGTTCACAAATCAAAAACTGGCCAAACGGAATTCAGGTCGGTGGTTTTCTTAATTTTACCGATACACCTTTAAATAAATTACCCAACAATCTGGTGGTAAAAGGGGATCTCAGTGTCATTCGCACCCCTCTCACCAGCTTGCCCAACCGCTTAAGAGTTCAGGGAAACCTTTATATCGGAGGCTCAGCTATCAGCGAATTTCCAGAAACAATGACGGTGGATGGCAATATTTACCTGGGTGGGAACGTCATCACTCAATGGCCAAAGAATTTGACCCTGGGTGGTGCAGTGGCACGGTAAACTAATATAAGCTAAAATCTAGCTAGACTTAGCTAAGATAAAATAGGAAGCCTATTATGCAAGTCAATATGCATAAGCGAACGCTTGGCCGCTATAAAGGACAAATCCAGATTCCAGATAACTTTAATGATGAATCTGAAGAAATTGTTAACCTGTTTGAAATTGCTCAAGCTGAAGGCTTAACCATCATTACTTGCGATAACAAATTTCCTCCGTATAAAGTGAGGCTAATTGATGCAGAGAAGTAAGAAAGACGAATAAACACAAGACCTCAATCCAGCAAGGTCTTGTGTATCATGATGGATTAATCCGGCTTATTCGCTACCGGGTTAGCGTAGCTGTTGAGCAGATATTGATGAGCATCGTCAGGTAATAATGCCAATTTCATTTTCAGCGTTTGTCTGGTTTCATCTGTAATATCCACTGAGTCAATACCAGCAGCCAGTTTATTAATCGGGAACAGTTTGTAGTGCAGGTGAATCTGGCGATCAATCTCTTCCGCCAGTGCTTCCGGTGTCTCGAAGTTACCTTCGATCACTTCACCAAACGTCACTTCAACGTGGCCTTTTTCTCCGACAATACCCTGAATAATACTATCGATATCTTCAAACTCACCCTTTTCATAGCTACCGTGAGTCGCTTTTTGGTACAACTCATTGGCTTTGGCTAAATCACATGGATCATTTTCATAAGAGATAGAAACCGGCACAATTTTCAGGCTACGCATATAGTCAGCGAATTCGGCCTTCTGTTTGCGCCCTTCAACGTGAAACATTTTCAGAATCGCCGGATCGGTAAAATCATTGCCGTCTTTTGCCCGGCCTTCTTTCTGCGCAATCCAGATCGAGTTACCAGTATCGAGTGAATGCTTTATATAACCGGAAAGAGTACCTAACGCTTTCATCATTTCACGTGGCGCTTTAGCAGAACGTTTTACGATAAAGCTCTTGTTTAGCTTCATCAGTTCCGTGGCACAGGGTTTACGCAACAGGTTATCACCAATCGCGATACGTACGGTTTTATGCCCGGTAATATGCAAACCGTAGTTAACCAATGCAGGATCCATCGCGATATCACGGTGGTTAGAAATAAACAGATAAGCGCTCTGCTTATCGAGTTTATCCAAGCCAGTAAAAGTGACCCCTTTGGTAGTGACTTCCAGGGTATGCTCGAGATACTTTTTCACCTCCAGTTGAATTGCTTCAACCGAATTTAGTTTAGCCCATTTTATTTTTAAATAGATTTTTACGAATGGGGTGATCAATGAACGCAGCCAGGTTGCCTTTTGCGAGAAACGGTGCTTAACAATGGCACTGATAAATTCTTCATCGTTGATCAAACGATCAATTGCGGCCGGGATTTCTTCGTCATTATAAGGACGAATTTCAATATAGGGATCGGTGGTTGAAGTCATAAGTTACTACATGTCAAAAAAAAGCTCGCCTATTCTACGCATAGTTCCTCTAAGTCGCAGCTATCGATTGATAAAAACCACATGGTCTGACCAGTAATATTGTTAAAAATGGGCGATTTGTTGGCTTTTTTGCTGCGAAACGGTACTCTTACGCGGTCAAAATTGAATGAGATACAGAATGAATTACGCCGTTAATGTCGAGCATAGCCAAACTCAGCAGATGAAAATCACGCCTCGTAAGCGTAACCCTAAATATACTCTGCTTTATGTGGAACAAGGTTTGGTTCTGGTTCGATTAGGTAAAATGGAATATGCAGCAGAAGCCGGGCAAAGTTGGTGGCTACCATTTGATTGCCTGACTTCACTAACTTATATGCCAGATACCCGTTATAGTCAGATAGACCTGTCGGTACGATTACAACTCAATTTACCTCATCAAGCGGGGCAAATTCACCTTTCACCACTTGCACATGAAGCGCTATTGCGCCTCAGACATCTACAGCGCAATGAACCCCTGTTTGAACCGTTAAGCACGATATTGAAATATGAGGCCGCTACTTTTCAGCCAGAACTCACCGTGAGTCCACTAACAACGGCGATTTCGCAATGGCGGCCAACGTCTGACACTTCTGATTCGAATTCAAATCAATCACTCTCTGCTGAACTCTTGTTAGCTTTGAGGGTTCGTGAAGCCTACAAACTTGAGCAATCGGGGCAGAAAGCGTTAGTGATAGCTGAGCAACTGTTCCAAGGCAATGCTAACCAATACCAGCAGTTAAAACAGTTGCTTTTAGGTTGCTGAGACGACAGATTAAAATTCGATTTTAACATCCGACTGCGGCACACAACAGCAGGCCAAAACCATGCCGTTAGCACTGTCGATATGTGGTAGTGCCGGCACATCAGCCTGATCAACATCACCTGCAACCACTTTGACCCGACAAGTACCACACAACCCGGCGCGGCAGCTATTGGCAATCGCCACACCATTACGTTCTGCCTGCTCCAGCAGCGTCATTTCACTATTGCCAAATACCACCGTGTCGTTAAACAACAGTGTCAGGGTTTGGCTGGATTGAGCTGTGGTGCTTTGTTCCCGCAGAGCGGATGCACTCTGTTCCTTTGACTGAGACAGTGCTGACTCGGAGAAATGGTCGGCATACTCCTCACCTTGCTGATATTCCAGCACTTCGATCAGATCGTCCTGGTTAATCATTCCTTCGTTTAATGCCACCAGGTTCTGACCAAAGAAGACACCGCCCTGCTCATTAGCTCGAAACTGAGCTAAAGTCTTGAGTGGTTCACGCGATGTTTTAAAGCGGCCGGTTTGAACATCGACTGTAGTCAGAACGCAACGTTCACAAGGTTTCACCACCGCAAATTCAACTTCACCAATTTTTATTCGCTTCCATTTATCTTCAGAAAAAGGAGCACAGTCATTAGCTACAAGATTGGGCCGAAACTGAGCCATGCTATGCTTTTCAGGGCTACGCCGGTTCAATTCATCCAATGAGCCCTGACTAATCAGCAACAATGGATAACCATCAGCAAAACTGACATTGTGCCCGAGCTTTTCGCGGTAGCGGTTTGACTGCTCACCGGTATACAACAACTTGACCGGCTCGCCAATGATGCGAGAGAACCAGCGATCCGTCTGTTCATCTGTTGTAAAGGCCGAAAACGTATCCTTCCATACCGTGGTATTAAACGGTTGCATAGCAAACTGATCATAATGAATCACCAGATCCGTTACATTCGGTGCGCTAAACCGGATACCGTCTGGCAACAAGGCTGAGCGAATTTTTACCATTTGCGGAAAACGCCGGGCAGTGATCATACTGCCATCGACAAAAGCCAGCATAAAGCGACGGTCAAATGCCAGGCCCTGCTTTTCCACCCAAGCGGTCGACATGGAAATACCCGCCACGGATTTCACTGGGTAGACAGTAATTTGCGAAAGCTTAGCCCGAGTCATAACCTGCTCCTAACGTTGAATTTTATATTGATGATTTTGAATCATAATCAAATTTAACCTGTCTGACTAATGCTTTACCTACAGCTTGTACAATCCACCCAATTTATAGATGAAATTCTTATGGCTTTCTTCTATCATCCCATGCATTGAGGCAGACGTTTCTCGATTGTGAATAGGATTAAACTGGTTGGAGCCTGGAATGACAAAACTTACGATTACCCGTCCTGACGACTGGCATGTGCATTTGCGTGACGGTGAAGTATTAGCAGATACCGTCAGAGATATCAGCCGTTATAATGGCCGCGCGCTGATTATGCCAAACACGGTTCCACCAACCACTACAACTGAGCAGGCACTGGCCTATCGTGAGCGCATTCTGGCGCACAATAACAGCGCTACCTTTTCGCCATTAATGTCGCTATATCTGACCGACAACACCTCTCCTGAAGAAATCTATAAAGCTAAAGAGACTGGTTTGATTGTTGCGGCTAAGCTTTATCCGGCGGGAGCCACCACCAACTCTGATTCTGGTGTAACTTCAGCAAAAAATATCTACCCGGTATTTGAAGCGATGGAAAAAGCAGGCATGCTACTGCTGATTCACGGTGAAGTGACTACTCACGATGTAGATATTTTTGATCGTGAAAAGACCTTTTTAGAAACAGTGCTGGCACCAATCGTCAAAGACTTCCCTAATCTGAAAGTTGTGGTAGAACATATCACTACTGCAGATGCAGCTGAGTTTGTTAAAAATGCCAATGAGAATGTGGCAGCAACCATTACTGCACACCATCTGCTGTTTAACCGTAACCATATGCTGGTTGGCGGCATTAAGCCGCATTTCTATTGCCTGCCGATTCTGAAACGCAATACTCATCAACAAGCACTCATTGAAGCCGCAACTTCGGGCAGCAAGAAATTTTTCCTTGGCACCGATTCCGCACCTCACGCTAAGGACAAAAAAGAGAATGCCTGTGGATGCGCAGGGTCTTATACCGCCCATGCGGCACTGGAGTTGTATGCAGAAGTGTTTGAAAAGGCTGGTAAGCTGGAAAATTTAGAAGCGTTTGCTTCCCAGAATGGCCCGGACTTCTACGGTATCCCTCGGAACCAGGATCAGGTAACTCTGGAAAAGTCCGCATGGAAAGTCGCTGAAACCATGCCATTTGGCTCACAAGTCGTGGTGCCGATTAAGGCTGGCGAAGAAATTGAGTGGAGCGTTAAATAAACGATCTCATTATCATCATTTAATAAGGCTCGATATTTCCATCGAGCCTTATTTTTTAGAATGTTCTATCACTTAGTTTCTGACTTTGTTGACTAAGCTCATCACCAACACCACCAATAAGCCGGCAAGTAAACCAATAATTCCATTGCTTAGGTTGCTTGCAATCATTGCAGCCAAACCTGATGATAAGCTGTGTAACAGTGCTTCGGTCATATGGTGCACAAAGGTCACGTTATGCACCACAATACCGCCACCAACTAAAAACATCGCCAGTGTTCCGATCACTGTAAGAAATTTCATCAGTTTAGGAGCAAACAAAATAAAACCCTGACCAATCGTAAACAAGGCCCCTTTGCCCCCCGATTTACGCTCCAAATAGAAGCCCAAGTCATCCAGTTTAACAATGCCAGCAACCAGACCGTAGACACCCGCAGTCATTACAATGGCAATCAGACTCACCACCAGGATTTGACTTAGCTGCGACTGTCCTTGCACCGTGCCGAGCGCAATCACGATAATCTCTGCTGACAGAATAAAGTCTGTGCGAATAGCTCCGGCAACTTTCGTCTTTTCATACTCTTCAATAGAAAGAGATGCGTCCATTTCAGCACTCGCTGATGAGTGATGTGGTTGATGGTGAAACAGCTTTTCTATGACTTTTTCTGCCCCTTCATAACAAAGAAACAAACCACCAAGAAGTAATAGTGGGGTGATAATCCAAGGGATAAAAGCACTCATCAGCAACGCCGCGGGAACCAGTATCGCTTTATTGCGGAACGATCCTTTCGCCACCGCCCAGACCACCGGAATCTCCCGTTCTGCCGCCACTCCCGACACCTGCTGCGCATTCAGAGCTAAATCATCGCCCAATACGCCAGCGGTTTTCTTTGCCGCGACTTTAGACATCACCGCAATATCATCCAGAACCGTAGCGATATCATCGAGAAGGGTAAGTAAACTTGCTCCAGCCATAACTTCCTCTAATGCTTTCTCTTATAAATAATTGTTTTGCTCAGCATACTTGAAGTGACCTGATGCTAATACCTATTTTTGTATTGCTCCGGCGTCATATTGGCATAACGTTTAAACATAGTGATAAAGGGGCTGGTCTGACGATAGCCAAGGGTTAACGCCACCTCTTTAACTGGTCGACCATTACGTAACAATTCAAGAGAATGCAGATAGCGGACACGCAAACGCCATTCAGTAAAACTCATGCCCAATTCAGTCTGGCAATAACGTGCCAGAGTTCGTTCGGTAGTATGCACTCGCTCGGCCCAAATTTTAAGGCTGGTATCATCGGCGGGTTGTTCTTCCACAGCGGCCAGGATTGGCGCCAGATATTTGTGATTTGAAGAAGGGATAAAATGGTGCTCCATCTCCTGATTGGCGAGCTGATCTAAAATGACCTGTACCATTCGGATATCCGCGTCTTCACGGGGTATCGCTACGTTCCTCTGACGAAAATCATCCATAATCGCGCTAATAATTGGCGTGACTTTAATCAGGCTGGTTTTGCCGGGAAACGCGTTTGTCATCGATTTATCGATATTCAGCGAACAATATTCGATCGGCTTACGGTTATAGCTACGATGTGAAATACCCGGCGGAACCCAAATTGCCAGATGTGGTGGTGCCAGAAAACGGGTATCTTCCGCTTCCATCTCCAAAATCCCACCAGAAATCAGCTGTACCTGTCCCCAGGGATGGCTATGTACCCGAGTCTCCGTGTTAGACACAAACGCATCGAAGTTCATAAAGATATCCGCTGGCGCCGTTTCGATTGAGAGCTTGGGATGAAGACGCCGAACGGCTTTGCCTTTTTTCATAATAGGATGACATACCGATTGAAATAGTCTGTGAGCTATCATACCAATAAGCAAAAACCCCACCAAGCATAACCTGGTGGGGTTTTCATTCTCTTCGCAGCAATCCAGCTACTAAAAGTGCTCCCTGCATCTATTCCTTGATAATACCGCTGATTCCTTCAGCACTGTCCTTATCATCGCCATCCTGGCGGTGTCCTTTACGACAAATCATCCTGATTTATCTGAATCTTCATCCTGAAGATACCACTCCTGTGGATTTTGCCTGTTCTGTAAACGTCCTGTTTACCTATTCAGATTACGATAACTAGAAATTCATACAAGCACTATCTGATGCTATATTTTCAGCAGAAAATGAATAAAAATGCAATTTATTGATATTAAACAGATAGTTACAATAAACCCCGCTGTTATATTCATGCTTAATTAACATGAATATCTCACAGCTCGTGTAAGAGATATCTCACACGCTAACCAAGCCAACAGCAAAGCAACACTCTACAACAATAGAATTTAACGTTATGATTAAGCCCGTTCATCGCCTAGCGCACAGATAATTGGATTTAAGGGAAAAACTGAGATGATTTCGAAATGGGCCTTTCGCTTTTACCAGATGGCTGAGTTGGTCGGATCATGGAGTAAAGATCCATCTACCCAAGTAGGTGCGGTTATTGCTAAAAACAATCGTATTGTTTCCGTGGGATTTAATGGTTACCCCCATGGTATTTCCGACAGCGCGAATATAGATGATCGCGAGATGAAATACCTCAAAACGCTGCATGCGGAAGAGAACGCAATCTTGTTTGCCAAACGCGATTTAGACGGATGCGATATTTATGTCACTCATTTCCCTTGCCCGAACTGCGCAGCAAAGATTATCCAAACTGGTATTGCAGCAGTACATTGCCCAATTCAGAGTGAAGACTTCCTTTCTCGCTGGGCGGATAAAGTAAAAGTGAGTGAAGATATGTTTGCTCAGGCCGGAGTAGCAGTACATTGGCTTGAGATCGACGAGCCTAAATAACGATGTAATAAAAGTCCGTTTTAGTTTCTTCCACCAAAACGGACATTATCTATTTTTTCAGCTTATGTTAGCTTAAAGAAACTTCCACATCTGACATAACCTGAGTCGAACAAGCCAGAACATACCCCTGTTCCACCTGCTCGTCGGTTAAGGTTTCCCGGCTGGTAGAAACCACTTCACCCGATTCTACTTTACACTTGCATGATCCACATATTCCGCTGCGGCAAGCGACAATTATCGGCAAGCCGTTAGCTTCCAGCCCATCAACAAGCTGAGAACCAGAGGCGACTTGTGCCAGTACGCCGAAGCCCGGTACATGAATGGTTACTTCAGCCTGCTGTCCCGCTAAAGCTTGTGAATCGTCCTTCGCGGAAGCTGAGACAAAGCTCTCCTGATAACAACGGGATAAATCACATTCCAGTTGCTGCAGATAGTCAGCCACATCGGCCATAAAGCGATCCGGGCCACATACGAATACAGAACGCTGGGCAATATCCGGGCACAAGTCATGTAGCCAAGCCACATCAAGCCGCCCGGTAGCATAACCTTGCGAACTCTCTTCCTTAAGCAGCAACTTGAGATGGAACGCCTCGTGTTGCTGATTCAGATCGACCAACTCCTGATGGTAAATAGTGTATTCAACATTGCGTGCGATATGTACAAATTCGATGTCAACACCACCCTGTTTCAGCCACTGTGTTGCCATCGACATTACCGGGGTAATACCACAACCAGCAGAGATCAGGACTACTTTTTCACCATGCGCACAATCCTCACTGTTAAAGCTCCCCTGTGGTTTAAGAACTGAAACTTTAGCACCAGGTTGTAGATGGTCGGCAATATAGTTGGAGACCATCCCATCAGTCACGCGCTTCACGGTAAAAGACAAACTATCCTGTCCCGGTGTCGAACTGATGGAATAGGCCCGATAATGTTCCTTTCCTTCAATCATAAAGCCCAGGCTGGCAAACTGACCGGGCTTAAATGCCAGTTCAATATCCGGGTTATCGGCTATCAGTTCAAAACTCACGGCATCCGGAGTTTCAGACCAGATCGTCGCACAGGTAAATTGTTGGGGATCCGTTTCTGACCACGCCATTACTCTTTTCTCCAAATCACTCTTTTCTTCGTTCTTTACACGAAATAATATCAGGCGATTCAGGCCCGGTTACGGGCCTGAAGTTATAGAACACTAAGCTGCCAGAATCGTTTTCAGATCGTCATCTACGTTTGAAATGCTACGCATATCAAACTCTTGTTCTAAAATTGCAATCAGATTTGGAGTTAAGAATGCCGGTGCCGTCGGGCCGGTATAAATCCCTTTCACACCTAATGCCAGCAGGGTCAACAATACAACAATCGCCTTCTGCTCAAACCAGGATAAGACTAATGTCAGTGGCAGATCATTCACGCCACAATCAAACTCTTTCGCCAATGCCAGAGCAAGCTGAATTGCCGAGTAAGCATCATTACACTGGCCAACATCCAGCAAGCGTGGAATACCGTTAATGTCACCAAAGTTGTTTTTGTTGAAGCGGTATTTACCACACGCCAACGTCAGGATAACGCTGTCTTCCGGTGCTTTCGCAGTAAATTCGGTGTAATAGCTGCGCTCTGCTTTATCACCATCACAACCACCAACCAAGAAGAAGTGTTTTATATTGCCCAGTTTCACTTGATCAATTACCGCTGGAGCCGCTTGCATTAAAGCATTACGACCAAAACCAATGGTGATCATCTGCTCGATTTCATCATGCTGGAAGCCCGGCTGAGCCAGAGCACATTTAATCACCTGGCTAAAATCATCCCCTTCAATATGGCTAACACCAGGCCAGCCCACAATGCTGCGGGTAAAAATACGGTCTGCATACTGCCCCACATTTGGGTTGATCAGGCAGTTGGATGTCATCACTATTGCACCAGGGAAGTTAGCAAACTCCTTCTGCTGGTTCTGCCAGGCACTGCCGTAGTTACCAACTAAATGCGGATATTTTTTCAGTTCAGGATAAGAGTGCGCAGGCAACATTTCACCGTTGGTATAAACATTGATCCCCAGCCCTTCAGTCTGCTGCAGAATTTTTTCCAGATCATGTAAATCATGACCGGAAACCAGAATGCATTTACCTTTTACTGGTTTTACATTCACGGTACTTGGTTCTGGGTGACCGAAAGTCTCAGTCTCACCACGATCCAACAGTTCCATGACACGGAAGTTCATCAGGCCAATTTGCATCGCACAGTCTAATAGCGGCTTAGCTTCGGTCGGATCGCTCCCTAACCAAGACATGATTTGGTGGTATTCTGCATAAATTGCAGGTTCGGTCTGTCCCAGTACACGTGCGTGTTCCATATAGGCAGCCGCACCTTTCAAGCCATATAGGCAAAGCAGGCGTAGGCCAATAATATCTTCATCGACACTATCTTTACCACGGTTTACAGCAGCCTGAGGAGCAAACGTCAATAGTTCGGAATTATCGGCTGGCAACACATACTGAGCCGCGCCAGAAAGCTCAGGCAATGCTTGGTCTGCCTGTAAATAAGCAGCTTTAACTTTCTCTTCCAGCGATTGGCGGAAACCATTGGCTTTCTGAGCAAATTCAATAATACGTTCAGGATCGAAGTTTACGTTGGTCAGTGTTGCGAAAAAGGCTTTTGGTACCCACTGATCGATTTCACTATCAACAATACCAAACTGACGGCCTAGGTTAGCCCAGTACGACACGCCCTGAAGAGAGTAGACCAGAACATCCTGAAGATCGGATACTTCAGCGGTTTTTCCGCACATACCCTGAGAATAGGCACAACCGTTAGCGATTGGGGTTTGGATGGTCTGTTCACATTGAATACAAAACATTGAGTAGCTCCAGAAATGAGGTTGAAAGATATCCAACTAATTGGTAGATATCATTTATTTATTCTGGAGCCGTATTGGCACTTTTCGTGCCATTTTTTAACGCATTGATTTTTATAAAATAAAAAAATCAAATACTAAATTGAGTTGTCAAAATAACTCTTTCAAAAATAAGCAAATACACACAATCAAGTCAAAATGACTAAGCGGTAATTATCACCCGAAACGCCAAACCGAGCAACACCACACCAGATAGTTGATCAATCAGCTTCGCTTTCTGTTTCATCTTGTTGAAAACAACCGGGTTAGAAACCAGTAAAGTGATTAAGGTGTACCACAACCCGTCCACTACCATCGGTGTCGCAACAATAATTGACTGACTAACAATTTCATTACCGATGGCCACAAACTGACTAAATAATGCAGTAAAGAACAGGGCGATTTTCGGGTTAAGTAGCGAAATGAGCAATCCTTGTCTGGCCGAAACATGTAGCGGAACCGGCTCTTGCGCTTCCAGTTTAGTTGCGACGCCACCGTGAGAACGGATCGCTTTCCAGCCAAGATAGGCCAGATATGCAGCACCTGCGTAACTAATGGTCAGAAACAACCAGTGTGCTTTATGCAGAATAATCGACAAACCAAGCAGGGTCAGGCAGGCATAAACACCAATACCAAACGCATGCGCCCAAGCTGCGGCTAAACCATTTAATTTACCGCCAGTCAAACTATGTTTAAGTACCATAGCCAAACTAGGCCCAGGCGACATTGCTCCTAATAAACACACTGCAAACAGAGAAAGCCATACTGAAAATGTCATCATTCTTTCCTTAAAATAGTAGCCATCAAATACCCGGCAAAAACACTACAACTCGATACAAAAAAAGGTATTATATGCGTCCGGTTTTATGTAACCAAGTAGTAAATACGGTGTTTTGAGGGCAAATCGTGGTTCAGCAGTTAAATAAAGAAATTTCTCTTCTCTCAGGCATTGCCCAACTCTCCACAACGCTAATGGGGACCGGATTATTTATGATCCCGGCCATCGCGGCAGGTATTGCCGGGCAATATACTCTATGGGCCTGGTTGATCCTGTTTGTCGCCGTATGCCCTATCGCCCTTACTTTTGCTCAGCTAGGTAAACAGTATCCGAACGCCGGAGGAACCTCTTACTTTGTCAAACTCGCCGTAGGCCCACGCCTGGAAGGTGCCGTTGCCTGGTTATTTGTCAGTGTTATTCCGGTTGGGATTCCTGCGGCAGTCGTGCTGGCATCCGGTTTCTCTCAGCAGTTACTACCGTCACCGCTTAATAGTCCATGGATAGCTCAGTGCCTGACACTGGTGCTACTTACCATAGTCAATCTGATGGGTGCAAAGTCGAGTGGCCGGGTGCAAACGGTCATTGCCCTAAGTATTTTTGCTTTGGTCATAGGTCTGGTATCGGAATCTCAGCCCAATCTGAGTGATATTGCTTTACCTACTTTTGATTTAGAACATAGCCCTTCAATCGCTTCGGCTTTAGGCGTAATGTTCTGGTGCTTCGTCGGCATCGAAGCCTTCGCTCATATGGGAGAAGAATTTAAAAATCCACAACGGGACTTCCCCATTGCAATTATTATCGGCTGCCTGGTGGCCGGAATCACCTACTATGCGTGCTCAGTGGTTGTTTTAAAGCTTGGGGCTTACGGTACGCCTGAATTCGATAGTGCTTCAATCCCATGGATCAGCGAACAGCTTTTCGGTGCTCAATTTTCCAGCCTGATTAGCCTGGTCGGCTTTTTCGCCTGTTTTGCCAGTATTAACCTGTATGTGCAAAGCTTTGCCCGCATGATCTGGGCCCGTGCCCGTCAGCAGCAGCCAGATGGCAAAATTGCCCGGTTATCCAAACGTGGAGTCCCGGCCAATGCAACCTTGATGGTTGTAGTCACTATTTTCATCTCTATGACCATCGCCGAACTCACAGGTCTTGACCTAGAGTTCTTTCTCAAACTCGCCAACGGCATCTTCGTTCTGGTTTATTGGCTGGCGATGTATTCGGCATTTCGCTTACTACATGGTAGAGCAAAATGGTTAGCCTCTGTGTCATTATTGCTCTGTACCCTTGTATTTTTCTGCTTAGGCTGGGCAGTGTTGTATGCATTGGTTATATTTGTAGTGTTGGCAAAACCGTGGCGGAAAGTCACCGATTTCTCTGC
Source organism: uncultured Vibrio sp. (assembly GCA_963666615.1). Lineage (GTDB taxonomy): Bacteria > Pseudomonadota > Gammaproteobacteria > Enterobacterales > Vibrionaceae > Vibrio. The sequence goes on along the minus strand of OY762907.1, from coordinate 887,009 downwards.
TAATCAGGTATAAAACTCACCTGAACATCTTTAGGAGCAGCCTGATAAGGCCAGGAAGTGACCAGTAATCTCACCCCCGCTGCTACGTACTCGTGAGCATTATTAACATTCACTCCGCCAGCAGCAGCAAGCAAAGTTGGTAACTGATTTTCAGCGCAATATTCCGCAATCTGCTTCGCCGCTTCAGGGGTAAATTTATCCATTTGCAATACATCCGCCCCTTCTGCTGCCCAATATTTTGCGTCATCGATATTATGCACTTCGACCACCACTTTAGTTTCCGGAGCTTGCAGGCGAGCTTTAGCAATCAAGTCTCCACCCTGTTCGGTAACAAACTGACGGTGCTCAGCAAAAATTAAAATCGTTTCCGATAACCCCAGCCGGTGAATAGCCCCCCCTCCGTTGCGAACTGCTTTGACGGAAAGTGCTTTTGTTCCAGGCGTCTGCTTGCGCGTACAGGCCACAGGAACACCTTGCGCAACATCCACCAATGACTTAGTTGCAGACGCAACTCCGCTCATCCATTCAACCAAAACCTGTGCCATTTTCCATACTGCAAGCAAACGGTGGGCAGAACCTTTAGCCGAGAGAAATAATCTGCCAGCTTCAACGGTGTCACCAGAGCCATGAGAAATCGTTACGTCTAAACCTCGTAATTCGAACATCCTCGCTGCTTCTTCAACCCCACTTAAAGTCATCGACTGTCGGGCAGACAAATTAATTACACCACTTTTACTACTATCGATTAGCAACTCACTGGTTAAGTCTCCATATGGCACATCATCAGTAAGAATTTTATTAAGCTGCTCATCCGTAACTACACAATCCATGTTTTGTCTCCATCCGTAAAGCCAACAAACGTAGTTTAACTTGCTAAGTTTTATCATATTCAACACCAATTAAATAGCATTTGCTAGTTAATTGGTGTGAAAACGGGGCCAATTGGCCCCGACTAAACAAACAAGAGTATTGATTACAGTGTCTGACTATACATTAGCTAATGTCTTAGCGGGTTCAGAGAGCTCCCTCAAGCGCAAACCAATATTGCCCAGTACTAGCAACCCCGCCCCCATTATTTGGTACGAATTTAAGCTTATATCAAGCACTAGCCAGTTAATTGCCGCGGCAAATACCGGAAAAGTCATTTCAGCCAGCGTGGCGTATTGAGCACGAATACGAATCAGGCCGCGATAGTAAAGCCACATACCTAATAAGCCACTGAGTAATGCCATAACAACAAGTGAAGTGAGATCTGTGATCGTGATTGCGCCGATCTGAGCCGGGGTCTGGATGGCAATAACTGCTAACACAATTAAACCGGAAATAAATCGACCAGACATAATCGCATTCGAAGGCACCTGATTCAGTGACAAATACTTACCACAAACCGTTGCGCTTCCCCAGGCAAAGACAGCCAATAAGGTATAACCATAACCCTTGAGAATACTGTTCAGGCTATCGCTGTAATACAATGACGCCTGGCTTAGTCCAACGATATCCGGCCAGATCATGATCAGGCTACCGCCTAAAATTACCACGGCCCACTGCATAAAGTGGCGCTCGATTTTTTCTCGCAGAAACACAAACGCCGCCACAATCGCTACAATTGGCTGCAATTTCTGTAACAGAATAACCACGGTTGGGTTTAAGTAATGAAAAGCTTCGGTAAACGCTAAGGTCCCGATCGCTGACCCCACCCCGCCAATAAAGAACAGTGCCAGATAGGATTTCAGTGCCATTGACTGAAATACCCGGCGATGTTGCCAAATCAAAGGAGCAGTAACGAGTACAAGAGTGATATGTTCAAACAACACCACCTGCAGTGTGCTGTAACCTAGCTCCAGCAGTGGGTAACGAATTAAGGTATCAAGTGCCCAGGTCAGGCATGCCAGCATAATAAAGAAAGTACCTGTCATCTTTTGATTCTCCAAATATAAAGATGCACAGGGGTGATGATTGAAATACCAAGAATGGGATAGCCTTGTACCTACGCCACCTGATAACAGGTACAGCAGTACAATAGCAATAGACCAGCACTACTGAATCTGTAGTTCCCGGTTTACTTGGTCGATCTTCTTTCATCCGGACTGTAACCGTCGGCCCTGGATTTTCACCAGATCTGCTGACCTTATCTCTGTTTATAGTGGCACAGAAGATAAGCGCTCGCGGGCTTGTGATTAACTTGAGTCTATAACCAAGCTAATAACTTACCGCCGGTGGGGAATTTCGCCCCGCCCTGAAGTTCGAAATAATGTTATGTCCAACGCCTTACTAAACGCGAACAGTATTAATTTAAAATTTGACAGCAATTTATGCAACCAGATTTTAGGGTATCACTAAGCAAAAAATAGTTTTCAGTTTTAAATACATCAATAATTCATTGAATTAAATGTAAAATTTACCCAAATATAAACCACGACCAATATGAGCCTATTTTTATTGCTATATACAAACTATATTAATAACGACACGGATCAAAAAGGATTTGCCATCTGTGGCATATATACAATTCACTAACGTAGACACCGGAAGACTACGTTTAGTGGTGATTAGGGACTTTTCCCACCTCAATATCTAACAACGCTATGGCTAGCATAGTTTGTGGCTCACGCCACTAAGAATTAACCAGTTAGAGGTAAATTGAGGATGCTTTTAGAATCACAAGCAATACAAGAGTGTTTTAAAATTATTAAAAGAACCGAGGAACATTTAGACAGAACGGCTCACCATTTCCAGACGACAAACCGTTCTCTGGGAGAAGCGGTGCAAAAACTTCAGTCTATGTCTGTTGCCAAGGTAGTACGTCGATAAGTCAAACGGTGGAGGCTCACAACCTTCACCGTTTTATTTTGCTTTTTCCATATCGCAACTTAACTATGAACGTGCTTTAATAAGAAACCGCTTCCTTTTTCCGTGTAACCATTATGCTTTTACGTGTAATTGAAATCCTGTTTCCTATGTTTAGCGTGGTTTTGCTTGGCTATTATTGCTCTCGACGTACCGGCATTGACATGGCTCCAATCAACCGGCTTAATCTTGACTACTTTGCACCTGCGTTTGTATTCAGCGTTTTGGTCGATATGCCGTTAGGGGCAAGACAGATCAATTTAATTTATGCCGGACTCCTCGCCCTGCTGATCCCAGGCGTATTAATGTGGATAGTGTGTAAAATTAAAAAACTCGATATCCGAGTTTGGTTACCTTCCCATATGTTCCGTAACAGCGGTAACCTGGCCATTCCACTTTTTGTGTACACTTTTGGCCAAGTTGCCAAAGGAGACGCAGTTCTTTTACTGGTCATTTCAGCGACATTACAGATGACACTTGGATTATTTATCGTCAGTGGTGCCAATAAAGCGGGTCTGAAACTGTTGCTTCGAGCACCGCTTATCTATGCCACTGCACTGGCGCTCTTTTTCAATCTGAATGGCATAACCGTCTGGCCCCCACTGCAACAAGCTACAGAGCTGATTGGGGCAAGTAATATTCCTCTAATGCTGTTTTCGTTAGGTACTCAGTTAGTTTATGTCAACCGTTCCGGATTAAAAATTGGCTTGATCAGCACCGCCACTTCACTGATTACCGGAGCGATCACCTTCTTTATTATTCAATCTATTGTCGAGTTGCCACTCCGCGAGATGCAAATGATGGTGCTATTTACTATGCTGCCTCCGGCAGTAATGAACTATCTGTTTGCCGAGCGCTATAAGGTAGGAGGTGAAACGGTTGCTGCTATGGTGTTATATGGTAATTTCTTTGCCATTTTTACTATGCCAGTCCTGCTGTGGTTAGCATTGAGCGTTATTAAATAAATTATTTTCAAAACATCATTTTAAAAATAAGATTAAGTTCAATAAATTACTCCGTACAATGTGTTAAAAAGTTTTTAATTCATATAGATAAGGCTGAAAATCATGATCGTTAGTAAGTTTGGTAATTCCGATAACCCGTCAAATCTCTCGGCAACGGCTCTGAGTATCATAACATCTGTTGCTTCTCTGGATTTAGAGAACATCGAGTTAGGGAAATACCCGGTAGAAGGGTTCGAGATGGACGACGTTCATTTTATGGTACTGGAATATAAAACAGATGCTGTGACCCAATTCGGTCCTGAATTCCATAAAATTTATACCGATGTACAATTTTTGATTAAGGGTGAAGAAAAGTGTGGCTGGGCGCTAGCCAGTGATCAGGAACTAGCCATGTATACTGAACAATACACCTATAGCCGTGAGCGAGATATTTGCTTTATTAAAGAGAGCGATGCAGAGATGAATTTCTTTAAGATGCAACCGGGTGAGTTTTATGTCTTTACCCCAAATACTCTGCATATGCCAAATCTAGACTTTGCAGGCACGTCAGATGTGCGCAAAGTCGTAATAAAAATTAAAACAGAGCTAATGATGTAATCGTATCTCGACAAGAGCTTTCTGCTCTTGTCGAGATGATAATCCGACCAAAAATATCTAATCGGATTCTCTATCCAAGTAGTTTTGCACCTCACTGGCCCCTAGCGGTTTATAAAACATATACCCCTGGAACATGTCACATTCCATGTTTACCAGAAAATTAAACTGTTCTGTCGTTTCAACCCCTTCAGCCACTGTACTCAACTCAAGATTTTTAGCCAAATTAATGATAGTAGAGCAAATTTTTCCATCTTCATCGACAATCGCACATTCATCAACGAACGATTTATCTATTTTAATTACATCCAATGGTAAACGTTTCAGATAATTGAGGGACGAATAACCCGTACCAAAATCATCAATCGCAATCGAAATACCAAGCCCCTTCAATTCGGCCATAACCTCAATACATTTATCGATATCAGAAACTAAAACACCTTCAGTGATTTCAATTTCCAGCAGTCCTCCATCAATACCACTTTCTTCTAATCGACTTTTTAAGAATGGTAAAAACTGATTAGAGATCAAATGTTGCCCTGATATATTTATCGCAATCGGAACTAATTTGAACTTGTTTTCTCGCCAGTAAACAAGTTGCTCTAAACACAAATCGATTACCCGTTCACTTAACTCAAAGATCAGATGAGACTCTTCTGCAATCTTGATAAATTCTCCTGGCGGAATCGGGCCATTTAATTTATGCGTCCACCGGCTAAGCGCTTCCAGCCCAACGATCTTCCTCTCTCTGGTTACTTTCGGCTGAAATGCCACCGCAAAACGCTCAGTATAAAGATCTTCTTTAAGATCTCGTTCAATCTGAAAGTTATGAGTGCTGGCTATAGCCATTTCAGGTAAGAAAAACTGATAACTATCGCGCCCCTGTAATTTTGCCTGATACATTGCAATATCAGCCTGTTGAATTAGCCTATCTGCATCAACTGCAGGTTCATCTGGGCCAAGGTAGGCAATCCCTATGCTGGTGGGAATATTAAGCACGTAGTTGTCTAAATCAACCGGTTCACGCATCACATGCAGCATTTCCCGCGCTTTTTGCCGGGCAAATTCACGCGTGAGCCGTCCTTTCATCATAATGATGAACTCATCCCCTCCCCAACGAGTAATCACGTCCGTATCTCTGGTTACCCGAGTCAGTCGTCGTGCTACTTCACATAACAGACCATCGCCAGCTTTATGGCCCATTGTGTCATTAATCCGTTTAAACTTATCCAGATCTAGAAACAATAAAATTAAACTTTTATCGTTAGAGCTAGAAAATTTGTCCAGCGCCAGTTTCAGTTTTTCTACCAGATAAGTTCGGTTATATAGTCCGGTGAGTGGATCGCTATAAGCTAGTTGTTGAAGCTTTACCTGGAGCTTTTTTTGTCGTGTTACGTCACGAATATTAAGAATGTATTCTTTTTGCGAATCACCAAAATCGTTGGATGCTGTGATAGAAATTTCGGCTGGAAATTCCGAGCCGCTGTTACGCAACATCGTCAGGCTGTTACGACGATTAATCAGTAAACCATCATGGGAAGAAAACTCATGTTTCAGACTAAAACTAACGTATTCTCTTTGTTCGACCGGTATAAACAGGGAAATAAAATCTTCCCCTTTAACAACCCTACGCACACAGTCAAACGTCCTTTCTGCCGCAGGATTAAATTCGAGAATATGGCCCTGTGGATCGATTGTAACAATGCAATCCATCGATGATTCCAAAATAGCACTTTTACGTCGTTCACTATCACGGAAATCATTAATCGCTTTGTCTCGTGCCATGATTTCTGAACGGACCCGAGCAATAACCTGATTATACTGATTAGCTACCACGCCCACCTCAGTAAACGGCTCTTCTGGTACAGGGTTAGAAAAGTCTCCTTTAGATTGTTGCTGCTTCATTGAAACAAGCAGATCGAGCAGTTCGGTTGCTGAATGGTGTTCAGAAACGTTCATCCCTATAACCTCCGCTTCAGGAGTTACTCTTAAAGGAATAAACATATTCACAAATTTCAGTGCGATGAAACTGATTACCACACACCATAAACTAATACTTAATGCGCCAATAATCTGAATTTCAATTTGCCCAATACGAGTTAATCCTGTTCCTAATCTGTCAAGATCACCCAATAATCCAACGGATAAAACGCCCCAAATTCCACACATCAAATGCGCAGGAATGACGCCTAGCGCATCATCTATTTTTAAGCGTTCTAACCAATTTTCACCAAAAAAAACCAACACGCCGGAAATAATACCGATCAAAGCAGCGGCTGGAGGAGATACCGCAAAGCATGAAGCTGTGATACCAACTAAGCCACCAACAATCCCGTTAAGAATTAGAGTGACATCGACAAAACGGTGATATATATAGTGGAGAGCTGAACTGGCAATCCCGCCCCAGGCAGCAGCAATACAAGTATTAAGCAAAACCGTAGGAACGCTTTCATTAAAAACCAGCGTACTTCCACCATTAAAGCCAAACCAGCCAAACCAAAGCAGCAGCACACCCAGCGCAGATAACGGAAGATTACTACCCTGCGGCATCTTTTTATCTGCATCGAAACGGCCACTTCTCGGGCCAATTAAATAAACGGCGACAAGAGAAACTGAACCACCCACCCCATGCACAACCATTGAACCAGCAAAATCGATAAAGCCTTTAGCTTCCAGCCAACCGATATTATTTTCACTGAATAATCCGGACCACGCCCAGTGACCGGAGACAGGGTAGACTAGTGCGCTTAATATTATCGCGGCCCAGAGATAGCCATTGAATGTCATGCGTTCAGCAACTGCACCGGACATGATAGTGACTGCAGTACCACAAAACATCATTTGAAAAATAAAGAAACTGATATCCCAACTGGTTGCACTGTCACCGAAAAGAAAATCAGAATTGCCAACAAAACCAAATTGAGAGTCGCCAAACATCAGGGCAAAGCCAAATAGCCAGAAAATGGCTACCGACATAATAAAATCGGCTACGTTTTTTGCTGCAACGTTAATACTGTTTTTACTGCGGATTCGCCCTGATTCAAAGCATAAAAAGCCAGCTTGCATGACAAAAACAAGTAAGGCGCTAGAGATTAGCCAGTAGTACTCTTTCATTCCATTTTACTTATATTTGTTATATCTGTTGATGGCTAAAAATACGCACCCAAAATTCTCTCAAGAAATAAACGCAATTTTCGTCACATACAGATATTTTATTATCCATTTGTCTAACATATATGACACACCAGCTATTCGCAATGTTGGAATATGCCAAATTTTTATTTATATGAAAATGATATAAATATCTTGAAATTGGATCTGAAAACAGGTTTTAAAATCACGACGAAATCGTTCGTTGCTCCAGAACAAAATCACGAAATACCTGATTGGCTCGAGAAAGGTAGCTGTCGTGGCGCCAGGCCAAACTCAGATCGACGGAAAACGTCTGTTCGAAAGGGCGGGTGACAATGCTGTCGTCTTCTTGAATCGCCACTTTCCACATGGGTGAAATCGCATACCCCTGGCGAATTACAGATTTGGTCAAGGGCAATAGATTGCTGGTAAAGGCAACTTTAGGCTTAATATTTACTTCACGACTGATTCTTTCAATAAGCGTGTGGTGATAATAGCCTTTACGAAACAGAACCAGTTCATGGGAAAGAAAGTCCTTATAACTGATGGTTTTCTTTTCAGCCAGAGGATGATCAGCCGCCATACACACAACCATCTCTTCCCGAATTAACGAACCGCTAGCCAACTCAGGGGTTAAATCTTTATCCGCAACAACGCCTAGCTCAACCCGCCCGGCAACTAATAAATCACGAATATTACGTGTCCCAGTATCCATAACATTAAGGTTTAAGCCCGGATAGCGATGCTTAAACGCCATTAATAATGGTGGAAAATAGTAAGAACCCAACATACTAGGCACACAGATCTCGACCTCGCCCTGATCCAATCCTTCTAGCGCCTGCATAGCCAGTTTTGCATCATTTGCCTGCAGTAAAACCCGACGCGCATGAAGGGTAAATTCCTCCCCGGCTGTGGTTAAACTTACCCCTCTTTCACGGCGGTGAAACAACGCAACTTTCAGCTCCTGCTCTAGCTTTTTAATGCTGGTACTGATCGCCGGCTGGGCTAGATTTAGCTCTCTGGCTGCTGCGGAAATTGAGCCCGTCTCTACCACGCTGATAAAGTGTTTAAGTTGTCTAAGTTCCATTAACAGTCCTGAATATTTAACAAAGTTGGCCACTCACCGAGTAACTCTTTCGACCAGATTAAAACCTGCCTATGATACCAATAGGTATAAATTATATATATGGATTAGATAAAAACAACAATATTTATTTATCCACAATAAGTCGCTAACCTATATACATAACTTCAGCATTTTATGCTTTCAAATAACCCAGAGTAGCGAATAACCCACAGTGAAAAAAGTAACTCATTACAGCCGTATTATTACCGCAATTTGTCTATCTTCGGTTGTTACCTTTGCCAACATATACTGGCTGCAACCCCTGATTCCCTTGCTTAAAAATGACTTTGAAATTAATGCATTATCAGCCAACCTCGCTATGTCCGCACCCTTATTGGGAATGGGACTCGGCCTGCTGATCTTTGCCAGTTGGTCCGATGCTATTGGGCGCTGCCGTATCCTTATCGGCGGAATGGCCGCCGGACTGGTTGTATCCCTGCTACTCCCTGCCATCCAGGATTATTCACTATTTTTAGTCTTCCGCTTCTTACAAGGTATGTTACTTTCGGCATGCCCAGCGGTCGCTGTGCCACTACTCGGGGATGAACTACGCAAAAGCTGGCTACCATCCGCAGTAGGCTTTTACATCGCCTCAAATACCTTAGGCGGTATTTGCAGTCGCCTACTTGGTGGCGTTAGTGCCGAGTACTTAGGTAGCTGGCATCAGGCAGGATGGGTTATCGCCGGCATGACTTCTCTTTTTTATATTGCTATTTATCTGCTGTTACCCAAGCAAAAACATTTCACTCCTGTTGCTTTCCACCTAAAGCCAAGCCTGAAAGCATTTTCGGAGCACTTACATAAGCCACAACTAGTTCTTATTTATTTAACCATCGGACTGGCTTTCGGCTGTTTTGTTAACCTATCTAACTATCTGATGATGGTATTAGAGCAAGCTCCTTACTCGCTTCCCAGTGATTTGCGTAGCCTGATGTTCCTCACGTTACTCGGTGGCACCACCAGCTCATCATTAGCTGGTAAATTTGCCAAGAAATACAGTCTGGTTGCCGGCGTGGTAACCGGATCGGTGATCATGCTATGTGCCAATCTGCTGATGAGCGGCGGACAACTCGAACTAATGGTGATTGGTATGATCCTGATGTCGGTTGGCTTTTTCTTTTGTCATGCTCAGGCAAGTACTTTGGTCGGAAAAAGCGTTAAAAAAGCCAAAGGCAGTGCGCAGGCACTATACAGTCTGTTTTATTACAGCGGTGCCAGTTTAGGTGTGTTTCTCTTGGAACCATTTTATCAGCGCTGGGGTTGGCAAGGCGTATTGGGCAGCACCAAAATTGCGCTAGCGCTGTGTATTTTACTGATTGTGTTTTATCAACTCATCTCATTGCAAGAAAAGAAAAAGCTGGCGCACAGTCACTAAGCTCTTCTGCCAGAACTAATGGGAAATGTGCTGCCAAGGAAGGCGCACAAAATCTCACTTTTGCTACACCGTTAGTACAAAACGTGATAGTAAACCGACTCTACATCTATTTTAGCTACCGTACTACGTGATGAATATCGCATTTTAAAAAGCCATTTCATTTTCATTGCAACCTTTTATTCAACAGTGCGCGATCCATCAAGGCAAATCCTTTCTTTATGTCTACACTATCATCACAACAATAATTTCAAAAATTTGATCACTTTTTACTCAACGAATCACAGTATCGGGATGATTCTTTGACCAAACATTTTTTGATAAAAGGGTTTTCTATGCCATCGTTTTCTCTATCATGGAAACAAAAACTGACCATCATTATTATGGTCACCCTATTAGGTTTAGTCATTGTTTCCGGCTCAGCTTATATTGGTTTTAATAAAGTAAATGAGAGTGTTCAGCAACAAATGGACACCTCGGAATACAAGCAGCTTTCACTAACTTTTTCTAACAACCTGTTATCTCTGGAAGCTTCTGCTCGAAATCTGACACCGGCAACGGCTACTCAATATAAAGATGGCATTAATCAGTTGCGTCAGGCAGTAAAGACACTATCAAACAAGGCTAAAGGCCTGCATTTTGATCAAATGGAGAAAAGTGCGGTTAAATTGAGTCAAGTAGCGGACAACTACTTCAACCTGGCCGAAAACTGGTTAGATAATTCAATTAAACTCGGTTTTACCTTGAAAGATGGCGAGCGTGCTAACTTATTAGCTGCTGCTGCCGAAATGAAACGTATGTCATTCACCATGACCGAAGAACAGATTAGTTTGGCACTGAGCGCACAAAGTGGTTATCTCAATACACTAAGTGTTGAAGATGAACAAGTGATTGAAGATGCACTCGCTAACCTTTCTGCATTAATTAAAAATATGGAATGGGAAGAAAACATGATGGGTAAATCCATCATGGCTTATGTCAATGAATTCAAAACCACTCAGGCGTTAGTCAATAAAGCACGTGAATTTGACCAGAAAATGCAGCCAGTATTTTCTGAATTACGCCAGGAGATCAGAAGTCAGAATAAATTCCTTGATGAAGTGGTTTCTGTACAAGTATTGGCTCAGGCAAATAAGGCCCGTACCGATTCGGTGAGAATCATGTTACTGGCTTCAGTTATTGTTGGTCTGGTGATTCTGATTTCTCTTATTCGTATTTCTCATCAGCTTAATATCCAGCTTAGCGAAATGAGTCAATTCCTTAGAACGCTGGCCAACGGGGATTTTTCTAAACAATTATCGGTAAATGACAACCAAAAAGATGAGTTCACCCAACTGCGCAGTGCCTGTAATCAGATGACCCGCGATATCTCAGAAGTCATCTCACATGTGGTCACCGGCAATCAAGCTCTGGCGCGAGCCAAAAATGAATTGGAAAATGTAGTACAACAGTTGGCTCGCAGTAGCGAAGTGGTGGAAAAGCAGACCCATAATTCCTCGGAAGCCACTGAGCAGATTGCGCTGGCCGTCAATGATGTAGCTAAACGCTCCGGCGATGTACGAGAAACCTCGCGCCATGCGACCGAATCAACACTGGCGGGTGCCAGCGTAATCAATGAGAGTGTTAACTCAATTATCAATATCAGCGAGCTGATCAACGAAACTCATGCCGAAGCTTCCCGCTTGTCCGAGTCTAACGGAAAAATGCAGGGAATAGTAAATGTAATCAATAGCTTAGCTGATCAAACCAACCTGCTCGCATTAAATGCGGCGATCGAATCTGCGCGGGCAGGTGAAGCTGGCCGTGGCTTTGCCGTAGTGGCGGATGAAGTTCGAGCGCTAGCACAAAAAACCGTCGGAGCAACCAGCGGTATTAGCGATATCATCAACACATTGAATGCTCAGTCATCTAAGATGACCGAGTTAATGGATCGCGGAATGAGCTTAGCCAGTTCTGGTCAGGAGAATGCCAATAACGCAATTGAGGCGATTTCAACCATCGAAGCAGCCATCCAAACCGTAACTGCAGAAATGGATCAAGTGGTTGTCGCTGTGGAAGAGATTTCTTACAATACCAAAGATATTTCTACCCAGATTAATCACATCAGTCAGCAAAGTGACGAAACTAAGCACATTCGTCACTCACTACAGCAACATTCACAGCAAATCGCCACACAAGTGGGTGAATTAGAAAAACTCACCAACCGCTTTAAACTGTAATATCCTCGTTGTTTAAGGGTCTATTTACAATGTAAATAGACCCTTTTCTTCTGCATGATTGGATGCAAAGTGATCGCGTGACATCAAAATCAATTCTTGATATGGTCAGAAAAATGTTAGTAACTTGTGGCGTTTATTAACAACTACCACAACCTCTTAGACTCTATGCGACGTTCACATGACAGATCATCCTTATATCCAGTTTCTATTAGATCCTCCAACTAACGGCGTAGTGTTATTTGGAGTTTACAATCCGTGGTTGGTTGCTTTATCTCTGGTTATCTCGATTATCACGTCGATTATTGCACTCGAAATAGCCAACAAAATCAGGCTAAATAGGTATCCTGAGATAAAGCCAATATTGCTTATTATTGGCGCATTTACCTTGGGTGGTGGGGTTTGGGCGATGCACTTTATCGGAATGCTGGCCTTTCAGGTAATTTGCGGTGAAGTAAACTATGACATCAACCTCACGCTGATTTCAATGATTCCCAGTGTGCTGGCCAGCGTCATCGCCATGTACCTGTTAAGCCATGAATCTCTGACTCTCAATCGTATTATCTCCGGTGGTATACTTATCGGTTCCGGCATCGGATCTATGCACTATACTGGTATGGCAGCAATGAATATCTCCGCTGCGCTCTATTACGACCCCTATCTTTTTGCACTTTCCGTTGTAGTTGCCATTGTTTTCGCTTGCCTGGGCGTATGGATTCGCTTTGGCCTGCGCCAATATTTTCCGAGCATATCTGGAATGACATTATTGGTTACCGGAGGGTTAGTACTCGGATTGGCGACATCAACCATGCATTATACCGGGATGGCGGCAGCGATATTTTTAGGCGACAGTCAGGACTGTGAAAGCTATGCCATGAACTATCCCACTTTTCTCGCTACCTCGATTGCTGCGGTGACACTGATTATTGCAATGGCTACGCTTGGTCTGACACTATTTCTCCGTTATCGGGCCTATAATCTGAGTTTGAGTCGTGAACATGCGCGTAAAGTCGCTATTTACAATACGGCGGTCGACGGCATTATTCAGATCAACCACAAAGGTGAGATTATCGAATTTAATCCGGCTTGCGAGAAAATGTTTGGCTATATGCGGGACGAAGTTGTCGGTCAGAATATAAAAATGCTGATGCCAACTCAGCATAGTGGCAAACATGATGGCTATCTCGCACATTATCATTCGACTGGTGAGAAAAAAATCATCGGAATCGGCCGCGAGGTCTCCGGACTGCGTAAAGATGGCAGCCAGTTTCCATTAGAGCTATCGGTTGGCGAAGCTTTTGATCCCGACGGCAGTATGTTTATCGGCATTCTACGCGATATCACCGAACGTAAACAGATGGAACAACAGCTGTTAAATGCTATCAGTGAAGCCAAACAGGCAGCACAGACCAAAACCGAGTTTCTGACTAATATGAGTCATGAGATTCGCACACCAATGAATGCCATTATCGGCTTTTTAGATATGGTGCTGGATAAGGAACTTGAACAAGAGCAGCGCCGCCAGTTAGAGATTGTTCATCGCTCAGCTCATTCATTACTGCGCCTGCTGAACGACATCCTTGATGCGGCCAAATTGGAACAGAATGCGTTTGAACTTGAGATCCGACCATTTGATTTACTCATACTGCTTGATGAAATGCTGTCGCTCTACAATCACACCGCACGAAATAAAGGATTGATCTGGAAAGTAGAATGGGACGATACCATTCCACCCTGCTACCTGGGCGATGTCACACGATTACGTCAGATTCTGACTAACCTGATTGGCAATGCGATGAAATTTACCACTGAAGGCCAAGTCTGCTTATCGGCCCTTTATCGTGATCACTCGTTAATTTTCGAAGTTAGTGATACTGGCATCGGTATTCCACAAGATAAGCTAGATACTATTTTCACCCCTTTTGCCCAGACCGATGCCTCAATCAGTCGCCGTTTCGGCGGTACAGGGCTTGGGACTTCCATTGCCCTCCAGTTAGCGCAACTCATGGGCGGGCGAATCGAGGTCGAAAGTGAAGTCGATGAAGGAAGCCGATTCCGCATCACCCTACCACTGGAGACGACAGATTGCCCGATTTCCGACACTTATCCTCATTTCAACGCAATAAAATCCTCATTGCCGGCCCTGAATATATTAGTCGCAGAAGATGTAACCGCCAATGCCGATCTTCTGACACTTCGCTTGCAGGATGCAGGTCATCATACCAAATGGGTGCAGAATGGCTCACTGGCTGTCGAAGCGGTACAGTGTCAGGGCTATGATTTAATTCTAATGGATGTGCAGATGCCAGAAATGGATGGCTTAACAGCAACGCGTAAAATCCGCCAATGGGAAGCTGAGCAAAATCGTTCTGCGATACCGATCATTGCACTAACCGCAGGCGCATTTCAGGATGATCGCGATGCAGCCAGTGATGCAGGAATGAACGGTTTTGTTACCAAGCCAATTCAGTTCGATAAATTATTCGGTGAAATAGCCCGTCTATTGGCACAGAACAATGCCGTTCACCACTGCGAAAAAGCCACTTCAGCCAATAACGGAGCCGATCACTCATATATTGAGCTCACTTCAATCGACCATACTGCCGGCCTCGCCAGATGGGGCAATGCTGATATTTTCAACAAAAACCTGCTACACTTTGCCGAACAGTATCAAGACTTAGCCCTGCAGATAGACAAACTGATTGAGCAGGGTGATCGACAAGCCGCCCTAGAGCAAAGCCACTTGCTTAAAGGTATCGCGGGTAATCTTTCCCTGGTAACGTTGGCAGAAGCCGCCGGAGAACTGGAAAGCCGCCTGCATAAACAAAGTACTACACGGAAAGCGTTACAGGGAGTTACTCTCGCTTTATCAGCGGCAATGGCAGATATTGACACTTTGCAAAGCCGTTTAGCTGATGAGCCTAGCCCGGCAGAGCATAACCCGCCCCGGCTATCCCTGGACTGTCAGGAGATCGTCCAAATCATCAGAGAACTGCAGTTCAGTCTGGAGCAGGGAGAATATAATGAGGAGAGTATGCAAAGACTCATCCACGCCATAGATTCTCCAGAACGCCATACTGAGTTGAGCACCATCACACGCGCCATTGATAATTTTGATTTCGACCCGGCAATAGAGCTGCTTTTTACTTTAGCCGAAACCATTTGCCCACAAGAAGTAGAACATTTACGGAAAAAACAGCAATGAACTCATCACTAAAAAAGATTCTTATTGTTGACGATGAACCCGTTAACCTTCAGGTTCTGAAACAAATTCTGGATAATGATTATCAACTGATTTTTGCTAAAAGTGGCGAAAAGGCACTGGAACTGGCGGAAAAACAGCAGCCCGATCTAATCCTGATGGATATCATGATGCCTGTGATGAGTGGCTATGATGCGGTACGTTTGCTGAAAAAGAATGACAACACTCGCCATATCCCGGTTATTTTTGTTACCGCAATGGCCGATATTGAAGATGAAACACTAGGCTTTGATGTCGGTGCGGTTGACTACATTTCCAAGCCTGTCAGCGCGCCTTTAGTTCGTGCCAGAGTCCGTACCCATATTTCTCTCGTTAGGGTTGAAGAGTTGCAAGAAACACGCTTGGCGATTGTTCGCTGCCTTGGCCATGCTGCGGAGTTTAAAGACAACGAAACCGGCCTGCACGTCATTCGTATGAGCCAGTATTCCTACATTATTGCCAAAGCCTACGGTTTAAGTGATGAACAAGCCGATAACCTGCTGCATGCCGCGCCAATGCATGATGTCGGAAAAATTGGCATACCGGATCATGTGCTGCTAAAAAACGGCAAATTAGATGAGGATGAATGGGCGATTATGCGTAAGCACCCGGAATTTGGTGCACAGATCATCGGTGAACATCGTTCGCCACTTCTTAAATTAGCCAGAACGATAGCACTGACGCACCATGAAAAATGGGATGGAAGTGGCTATCCCAACGGACTCAAAGGAGAAGAGATCCCACTGGAAGCCAGAATTGTTGCAATTGCCGATGTGTATGATGCGCTAACCTCAAAACGGCCTTACAAAGAAGCTTGGCCAATCGACAAAGCCATCGCCTGTATTGATGAAAACTCAGGATTTCATTTTGATCCGTATCTGGTCACTCTTTTTAAGCAAAATCTTGATGCGATCAAAGAGGTGCAATTACGCTGGAGAGAAGAATAAGTGGAAAAACATTTTACCTGATGCGTCACGAACAGCTACCCCTTTAGAGCAACTAGGATTCAGCGCTGCTTTTGTTACACTCAGATTGTGTCAGCAATAAACATAGAAAGAGACAGCAGATGATTGCAAAAATTGGCATTCTTACCGTAAGTGACCGTGCGACCCGTGGCCAGTATGAAGACCTTTCCGGCCCGGCGATTGAAGAAACATTAAATGACTACCTCACCAGTGAATGGCAAGCTTGCTATCGTCTGATTGAAGATGAGCAGCCGCACATTGAAGCGATGTTAAAGCAGCTAGTTGATGAAGAGCAGTGCTGCCTGGTTGTAACGACTGGCGGTACTGGGCCAGCCAAGCGAGACGTGACGCCTGAAGCCACCGAAGCGGTATGTGATAAAATGATGCCGGGATTTGGTGAATTAATGCGAACGGAAAGTCTGAAATACGTCCCGACCGCGATTCTTTCACGTCAGACCGCCGGGATCAGAGGCCAGGCATTAATTATCAACTTACCGGGAAAACCTAAAGCCATCCGGCAATGCCTGGATGCGGTATTCCCAGCCGTACCTTACTGCATTGATTTGCTTGAAGGGCCATATCTTGAATGTAATCAAGAAGTGATTAAGCCATTTCGGCCGAAGCAATAGTCTACAATGACGAAACCGCAAAGAGCCGGAGAGAACAATCGGCTCTTTGCTTGTGAGTTATGATTATACCTTACTCAAGATTTATGAGAAACATCGATCAATTCCACCGTACCATCTTCACGAACTTCCGCAATTTTTCCGCGTGGTTCATCCATAAAGAATAGCGTGACAAACCCAACCATCGCGGTTCCAGCGATCACATAGAAGAAGGTTGCATAGTCCACAAAGGAGAGCACTGTCAGGAAGGTTACCGCACCTACGTTGCCGTAAGCACCTGCCATACCTGCGATCTGCCCGGTTAAGCGACGTTTAATCAGCGGTACTACCGCAAATACCGCCCCCTCGCCTGACTGGACGAAAAACGAGCACGCCATTGCGGTTACTACGGCCAGCCACAGAGGCCATGAGCCGTTGACCATGCCCATCAAGAAATATCCGGCAGCTAAGCCAGCAGTTAAAATCAACAAGGTAGTTTTACGGCCAAATTTATCCGAGATCCAGCCACCAGCAGGGCGCGACATCAGGTTCATAAAGGCATAACCACCAGCAACCATCCCGGCCATTACCGGATCAAGGTCGAAAGTCTCAGCAAAGAATAGTGGCAACATTGACACTACCGCCAGTTCAGAGCCAAAGTTAGTAAAGTAAAGGATATCCAGCACTGCCACTTGTTTAAAACTGTAGCGATGCAGTTCCGGCACTTCTTCACTAAAGACGTGTTTATTTACCGTCCAGGCTTTTTTCACCTCAACTAAATAAAGTGCTGCTAGAAATAGATAGATAATATCGGCAACAGAACTTTCTAACATCTTCACGCCATTAGGTGAAAGCTTCCACGTCAGCAGAGCCATCGCCGCATACATAGGCAACTTCATCAGCAGTAACAGGAAAAAGTCCCCTTTTGAAGTCACTTCCATCGCACCGAGATTTTTCGGCCGAAAGTAAGTCGAACCTTTTGGTGTATTCGTCACGTTGAAATAGTAGATAAAACCAAAAATCAGGCTCATCAAACCAGTGATAGCAACCGCATAACGCCAGCCATTTTCACCGCCAACTAATAGAGCAATTGTTGGTAAGGTAAAAGCAGCAGCGGCAGAGCCGAAGTTGCCCCAACCACCATAAATACCTTCTGCGGTACCGAGTTCATGATGTGGGAACCACTCAGACACCATGCGAATCCCAATAACAAATCCGGCACCAATAAAACCAAGCAGGAAGCGGGCAATCGCCAATTGGACAAAACTGTCAGCAAAAGCAAACATAAAACAGGGGACTGAACAAATAACCAATAAGCTTGAATAGACCAGTTTCGGGCCATATTTATCGGTCAGCATACCAATCAGTACCCGAGCCGGGATAGTCAAGGCCACGTTGAGGATCAAGAGTGTCTTTATCTGCTCGGTTGTTAGCCCTAACGATGATTTCACCGCCTGCAGCAATGGCGCAAAGTTAAACCAGACCACGAAGGTAATAAAGAAAGCGATCCAGCTAAGATGCAGGATCTTCATCTTTCCGCTAAAGGATAACAGGTTGAATTTTTCACTAACCATAATATTCTCCAATGAGTAACGTCTTGGTTGCTATTTTGGTCAATACTGATAAAAATAATTTGAAGACCCGCATGTTTATAAGGTCTTAATTTTTAGGGGAAAAGGCCATATACCTACTTGAGCTAAATTGGAAATTGTCACCAGTGCAGATACAATCAGGACAACTACTCACCAAGAGGTAGCACGAGTACCCCATTACTGATTGAGTCGCTAAGAGTGAGTAGATGAACTGCTACCACCAATAAAACATGACTTAGATCTCTTTTTGTATAGCCCTTATTTTTTAATAGCCACAACGAGGTATAACTTTTTTAGTAATAAACCGTTAGGCTATGATTAATGAGATAAACCGAACAGAGGCACTATGGAACTTGATGACACAACCACAATGCGCTACTGCCGCCAGATTCTTCTGCCGTTGGTGGGTGAAGATGGCCAGGAAAAGCTGATGAACAGCCACGCGCTCGTGGTCGGAGCTGGTGGATTAGGTTGCGCGGTAATGCCCTATCTTGCCGCTGCCGGTATTGGTAAGATCAGCGTATTCGATGCCGACCGCGTTGAGTTAACCAATCTGCAACGGCAGATTCTGCATAGTGAAGCCGATATCAGTCGGCTAAAAGTGGATTCAGCCACTGACGCACTCAGGCAATTGAATCACTACTGTGAAATTATCAGTTACGCTCACGCATTTGAAGAAGCCGATCAGGCATTAATTGACGACGTCGATGTGGTCATTGACTGCAGTGATAATCTGCCAACCCGCCTGCTACTGAATCGCCTCTGCTGGCAAAAGCGCACTGCGCTGATTTCCGGCTCAGCAATCAGAATGGAAGGTCAGTTGATTCACTTTGCAATGGGAGATGACCAACCCTGCTACGCTTGCATGGCCAGCCTGTTTGGTGAGCAACAGCTTACCTGTATGGAATCGGGTGTTTTGTCTCCCGTGGTAGGTACCATTGGCACACTACAGGCAACCGAAGCACTCAAGCAACTGATCGGCATCGCGCCTGCCGCACCTAAACTGATGCTATATGATGGGCTAAATCTGAGCTTTAATGAGTTTAAACTGGTTAAACAACCAGGTTGCCCGGTTTGTTCACAGATGCGTTGATGGTATTCGAATAGACCGCTCCATAAAGCTGTTGAGGCACACACCCATTATCACACTGAATAAACAACAGGTTCATAAATAAGCCATAATAAGTTAATGGAAGACCAAAAGGTCACTAATGAAACTTAAATGGTTTACAGGGTCTCTTTTTGAGCTTATATTTATAAAAAATCAGCATATGGCTCATATTTGATACATTATAGGCGACACTATGAATCCTAAAGTGCTACAACTTCGAAATCTCACAAGCAAACTTGAGTCCGAAATTCACCAAGTTTTCGAAGAGATGCTCAACAACGTTGAAACCTCAAGCAACCGTCCGATTTCAAGTTACTCAGTGTATGAAACGAACACTCTGATTGATGATTTGCAAGCACGAAAGAAAAATATCTCATTAGAAGACCTTGAATTGCAGACGGATATTTCTAGATCAACGATAAAGCGAATGCTTAAAGACCCAAGTAAGACTTCACTAGAAAACTTCTTGGCCGTTGCTAACGAACTGGGAATGAAAATATGGATCGAAAAGTAAAAGTTCTTTTGTACGGAAAGTTTTGCGGTGTTTTGTCTCAAAATAAACAAGGTTTTACATTCGAATACGACCCCAGCTACAAAGGCCGTAGCTTATCACTGAGCATGTCTCTTGAAGATGGACCATTTGAGAGCAAAGAACTACATCCTTTTTTCCTGAGTCTTGCACCCGAAGGATGGCTAAAAAAGCGCTACTCAGAACTACAAAAAATTGATGAAAATGATCCGTTAGGCATGCTTTTAGCCAACGGAAAAAATTTACTTGGCGCAGTCCAACTGCTGAGATTAGAAGACCATGTATCCGAGCAATAGAAGTCTGATTAGCCTTGATGAGCTGAATGAACAAAATAGAGAACAAGTCGAGTACAAAAAAGGCGAAATCAAAACCCTCCTAGGATCGAATAAATTCCAGATCCAATTGCCTTTTTCGCGAGCTGAATTTGTTACTGAGTTGCCCAAAAAGCAACAAGGCATGAGTATTTCCGGTTATCAACCAAAGCTTTCTCTTGCGATTAATGAAGATAATCAGCTAGGAGTCGTGGAAAATAAGGCTCTATTTATTCTCAAGCCTTCACCAGAAGAATTTCCTAATCTGGCTGAAAATGAGCACGCGACAATGTTAGTCATGAAATTCCTCAATTTCGATGCTCCTCCATTTGGATTAGTTCGATTTAATGGTCAGAACGAAGAAAATGAACTCGCATTTATTATTAGGCGCTATGATCGCTTAAACGCAGGTGACGAAGCTATTCATCAAGAGCAATTGGATGCCGCAATGGGCGTAGCTGAAAAGTACGGGAAGATAAAAGGAGATACAGAGGGATACGTTAGCTATGAGCAAGCCTGTAAGTTTTTAATTAATAAAGTAGACGGCAGCTTAAAGTTTAAAAAGGAGTTATTCAATCGAATACTCGTAGCCTATTTCCTCGGGAATAATGACCTTCATCTTAGAAATATCGGCTTGCTACTACCGGAACAAGAGCCTACTCAACTCGCACCAGTCTATGATTATGTGTCTATAGCGCCTTACCCAGGCTACATCGCAAACGAGAGTGCATTAGCATTACCCCTGCTCGCAAGTGAAGAAGGCGACAATTGCAATACAAGTGGCTATCAGTCACATTGTACCTACACTGGATATGACTTTTTAACCTTTGCACAAAATATTGGTCTCAAGCCTAAATTGGCTACAAAAATGATCAACGATTTGTGCGCCAAGCAAGACGCTATTCTTGATATCTACCGTAATAGCTTTATGCCGAAAGAACACGTAGAGAAAGTAGCTGAATGGATATTGAGTCGAACTCACTATTTAAACCAATTAGAATATGTGGCAGTTTAGCTTGTGGAAGCCCTAGCTTGCTTTCTCTTGCTAACTCATAACTCATCATCTTCAAGAAAATTATAGCGTGCGGCATCGGATAGCCGCCGCTGATAACGTTCATGTTTAATCGCGAAATACATCGCCATCATACAAACTGCCAACACCCCATAGAGGAGCATAAAGCTGGCGCTGTAAAAGCCAACCCAGTCAACGATCGCACCAAACATAATCGGCAGGCTGAAACCACCTAAAGCCCCAATCGCAGCAACAATGCCCCCGACAACACCCATCTGGGTCGGATAGTATTCATGAATCATTTTATACACGCTGGCGCGGCCGAATCCCTGTGCAATACCGATCACAAATAGTAATGAGGTAAACACCCAGACATTGACTGCGATATCCAGATGAACATCCTGCTCCACCCCGTGAATCGTCATCGTGGTTGGCGGATAGCTGAGGAAAAACAGGCACACCAGACAGACCCAGAATACGCTCCAGTTAACGCTGCGGCCTCCGTATTTATCGGCAAACCATCCGCCCAACGCCCGCACCACCGAGGAGGTGGCGACAAAAAACAGGGTAAACGCCATCGCTTCTTTTAAACTCAGCAGGTAGGCCTGCATATAGTAAAATGGTAACCACAACAGCAGCGCGAGAAATGAGCCAAACACAAAGTAATAGTAAAGGCCAAGCCGCCAAATCTGAATTTTGCGCAGCAAAATCAACAATGACGGTGCCGTATCGGTAGGATAATCCGCAAAAGGCTGATGGATATCCGCTGCCGGAGCCATTATCCAGAACAGTAGTGTGATCATAGCCAGGCCGACCGCATAAATCGGCCCGACCCATTGCCAGCCGTAAGCCTCAATAATCCAAGGAGCAAACACTAAAGTAATCGCCGCGCCAGCATTACCGACACCAAAAATCCCCATTGCTGTGCCCTGTTGACTACGGGCAAAAAAATCAGACACATAACGGATACCGATCGTAAAAGAGCTGCCGCTAAAGCCAATCCACAAACCAATCCATAACAGTGCCTGGTAACTGGTAGCATAGAACAGCAGGAATAAAGGTGGAATGGATAACGCCATCTGCCAGACAAACAGAGATTTGGGACTGTAGCGATCCGCCAATAAACCCACCGGAATCCGCGAAATTGCCCCGGTAAACATCGGCGCCGCGAGCAAGAACCCGACTTCGGTAATCGATAACTGCCAGCTATCCTGAATCGGCAATACAATCGCAGCGTATAGCGTCCAGACAGAAAAATTGGCGGCAAAGGCGAAGGTTGCCAGCATTAACGACAGTTTATCTTTTGCCATAGCGATGATTCCTCATTATTTGCCGGATCGGGATTTTCTGCATCTAGTTTAGCCCAGAGAGACAAAGAAGCGGCGCCTCTACCTCCAATACCCTAGTGCCACAACCAGCCAAAGGCACCATTACCCACAATAGGGTAGTTAAATTTATATTTAATAATATTTTTCAAAAAGTTAGCATAATGGCACCATCTTGAAACCATCACCTGAATGGTTAACCTCCATTTGTTTCCCGCTCACAAATTCGTACATTGGTTGCTCTGGGCAATGGATAATACGGATACTTTCTTGCACACTTTTGCTATTAAGCTCGTTCACATCAAGCGATCGCGACTTACCTATAGGAATGGCGGCCGATGCAAAATATGCAGGTTACTTGCGCTTATCAAACCGATGCGGGGATCAAACCGGTCAACGAGGACTGTGCCGGTCTGATGATTCCGGACGATGACTATTTAGCCAATGTGAAAGGTTATGCATTCTGCGTTGCCGATGGCGTCAGTTCAGCGGAAGCAGGGCGAGAAGCCAGCCACACTGCGGTAGAACGCTTTCTGAACGAGTATTTTAAAACACCGGATACCTGGTCGGTCAGCCACAGCGGCGAACAGGTTCTTTCCGCGATTAACCTGCGTCTATACCGCCAGAGCCATCAATTCAAACAGGATAACAAAGGCTATCTTTCTACTTTTAGTAGCTTGATCCTCAAAGGCCGTCACGGCCATATATTTCACATTGGCGACAGCCGCATCTATCGCTTAAGAGCGGATAAACTGGAACAACTCACCCAGGATCACCAAACCAATCTCGGCGGTGGTAAATCCTTTCTCTCACGTGCAGTCGGCATGGATAACAATCTGCATATCGATTACCAAAGCTTTGAGCTACACAAGCAGGATATTTATCTGCTCACTTCCGATGGCATCCATGATTTTATCTCTGACGCCGATCTGGCTCATGCACTGAATACAACCGAAGCCGGGCCGGAACTGGCTAGCAAATTGATTAACCAGGCCATGGCCAACGGCAGCGATGACAATCTCAGCATGACTCTGGTTAGGATTGACGAACTGCCTTATCAGGACGAAGGCGAATTCAACCAGGAACTGACCAAACTTCCCTTTCCTCCGCAACTTAAGCCAGGCATGAAGCTCGATGGTTATCGAATTATTCGCGAAATATTCGCATCGCCACGTAGCCAGCTTTATCTGGTGGAAGATGAAGAGAGTGGCGAACAGCTCGCGATGAAAACCCCATCCATCAATTTTGAAGATGATACGCACTATATCGATCGATTTATCAAAGAGCAGTGGATCGGCAGCCGGATTGATTCCCCTTATGTGGTGAAAATTATTCAGCACAATCGGCCGCGTAGTGCGCTCTATTACCTGATGGAGTGGCTGGAAGGAGAAAGTCTCGAAAGCTGGGCCGAAAATCAGCGACCAATAAAGCCCAAACGTGCGATTAATATCATCAAACAGATCGCTACTGGCTTAAGCGCTTTTCACAACAATGATGCGGTACATCAGGATCTCAAGCCAGGAAATGTCATGATTCTCAAAGATGATCAGGTAAAACTGGTGGATTTTGGTTCGGTATTTGTCGCAGGGGTGGCCGAACTTTATCGGCCTATCGAACATCTTGGCGCGTTGGGCACTGCCAGCTATTCCGATCCCAACTATCTGATGGGGAAAAACTCCGGACGCCAGGGTGATGTCTATAGTCTGGCAACCATCTGCTATGAACTGTTTACTTCCGGCCACCTGCCCTACGGTGAAAAAGTCGAGCAGTGTCGGAGCATGAGCGATTACGACAAGCTACGCTATCATCCGGCGCATAGTCATAACCCGATTATTCCGGTCTGGTTCGACAAAGCACTGCAAAAGGGTGTCAGCTTTGATCTGCAGGAACGCTATCTGAGCGTGGAAGCCTTAATTGCCGATCTTACCGTACCTAATCCGCTATTTTTAAAACCGGAACCCGAACCCAAAGAAGCCAGCACCCTGGTATTCTGGAAACTAGTCAGTGGTTTCTGGTTTGTGACGCTGCTGTTGCTGATTTATTTATTCAGCCAGAGTAGATAAAGCAGCTCTCGTTCCGTGAGCAATCCTGTCTGTTTTGGATCATTCCAATCGAACGGCCCAGAACTTTTGGGCTGGCTAGGGGCGGAGCTAAACAGTTTTTGGACATAAACGTGCTAGTACTAATACTCTAAAATGCTTCCGTCAGATTAGGAAAAGTATGTTGAAAGCTCAATCGTTTACTATGCGGTTTCATCATCTTCGTTAACTTTAACAAAACGATTGATTGATAATTTTCTATGAAATTGTATATATGAAAGTCTCGAGGGAGACCCATCATAGTAATCACAACGGTTATTGGATAACTGACTTAGCTCCTTACTCAAGTCTTGAGTAACAGGTGCGTACTCATTAATTACTATTGTACCCATATCAGATATATAGATATAACCATTTTCAAATAGCTTATCGCAGGAGGCACATTGCAACATAGCTATATTTTTTATATCCAACTTTTCGTTATCATTACATAGACTACGTTTTTTCACATGAGCGGCTATTAACAAGTCTTTTGGGTAATATTTATTACATATTTGACATTTACTTCCGTGCTTTGAAGCTAATGAACTCTGATCAATCAAATACTTTCTCAACAGTCCTTGCTCGATTCTTAGTTGTCCAACAGGCAAATCGTCATAAGCAATCCCTTTAAGTTTCTCATATAGGGACTTAATACCCTCCTCGTTAAATGTTTTTTCTGCAATTTCTTTCGGACTATCTTTATTTATTTCATAAACATCATCGAGTGTTTTGTAATAATCGTTTCTTCTTCCCGCCCCCTCCTTGTAATACAACACAGGATATGTATACAAACTTACTTTAAATGACTCTCTTATATTTAGAACTTCTCTATATAGTTTACCAAACTCCATAGATGGAATTGGTTTACCATATTTCCTTATCTCATTGACTATATTTATTTGCGCTTCGTATAATTCGCCAGGTTCGTAGCTCTCTAGAGCTTCAATAATTTTCTGTCCTGGCATGCGCATGACTTCATTGACTGATCCGCCCCAGCAGTTTTGGACACTGAGTTAAGTGAGTACAATCACTAACGAGGTGAACAATGACAACTAAGAAAACTAGAATTAAACATTCCCCTGAATTTAAAGCAGAAGCCCTGAAGTTAGCAGATAAAGTGGGAGTAGCTGCGACAGCAAGACAGCTTTCTTTACACGAATCTCAAATCTACGGGTGGCGGAAGAACTCGAAGAAAGACACCAGTACTAGTCAGCGAGAGCAAGAGCTAGCCGCAGAGGTTGCCAAGCTCAAAAGGCAGTTGGCTGAGCAAGCAGAAGAGCTAGAAATTGTAAAAAAGGCCGCCACCTACTTCGCGAAGAATCTAAAGTAGATTGCTACGAGTTTATGCTCGAACACCTGCTGTGCTTCAGTATAGTGCGTATGGCTAAGGTGTTCGGGATATCCCGAAGTGGGTTTTATTACTGGATTAAGCATCGACACAACGCCATCCAACGTGAGGCTATTCGCCAACAGCTTGATACAAAAGTTAAAGAAGCTTTCGCCAACAGCAAAGGCCGAGATGGCTCAAGGCGTATCCAAAAAGAACTGTCTGAGAGCGGTGATAGCTACAATGTTAAAACCATTGCGGCCAGTATGAAGCGTCAAGATTTAACGCCGAAAGCTGCACGCAAGTTTAAGTGCACTACTGACAGCAAGCATCAAATGCCTGTTGCTCCAAACCTGTTGGCTCAGAACTTTAGCGCATCTGCTCCGAATGAAAAATGGGCTGGAGACATCACCTATATAGCGACAAGCGAAGGCTGGCTGTACTTGGCGGTCATTATTGACCTTTACTCAAGACAAGTAATTGGATGGTCTATGGATACCAGAATGACGGCTACGCTGGTCTGTGATGCGCTATCAATGGCGTTGTTCCGTCGCGGATTCCCCGAGCAGGTTATCGTTCATAGTGATCGAGGTAGTCAGTACTGCTCAAAAGATTATCGAGATCTCATAACTGCTTATAATCTAAAACAAAGTATGAGTAGGAAAGGAAATTGCTGGGACAATGCTTGTGTTGAGAGCTTCTTCCATTCTATGAAAGTGGAAGCGATCCAATATGAGCCGATTATGACGAGAGACCAGATGCGCCAAACGATCTTCGAGTATATAGAGGTTGATTATAATCGGATGAGAAGGCACAGTGCTCTTGGGTATCTAAGCCCAGTTAACTTTGAACAACAAAATGTCGCTTAATGAAGTGTCCAGTCTGGCTGGAGCAGATCAGACAGAGTCCAAAAGCAGAGTTCGAGTACAGAACTCATCAATAGCCTCAATAGATTCATTAATAATTTCCAGTTCATGCTCTCTCAACTGGCTGTTCGGTTTTGACATAAATCGTTGAGTAAGACCCATTTTAAGCGCGTTTAATAGGGTATTTTTGGGAATAGGCCCTTCATATACTTTAAAAATAGGTAGAAGCATAGAGCTAATACGCTCGTCACGTTCAACAAATGAAAAATACCGCTCATTATTGAGTAGAATTAAGTCAGATTGTGTTTTCAACAAATCTATTTTGTATTGTTCATTTATCTCTCCATCTATATAATTTAATGTGGCTGGTAAATTACGGTGCCAGTCAGGGTTGTAAAGCTTAGAAATCGGATAAACCCCTCCCATGTGAGTAGCTATTTTACCCGCTTGCATAATCAACTCCTTAGTAAAATGCTCTTGATTAGAACCTTTTTTAAGGATAATTCTGTAGCCATCGTGATCATAAATATCAAAGTCTGTTTCTATGGAAACAGAATCCGCGAGTTCTACTACAAGAGGAAAGTATAATGAACTATCTATTAGGCTATTATCTTTTAAGTCTTGTTGAACTCGATCTGCAAAAACTGGCAAAGAATATGATTTAAGTGATTCACAAATAGTTTTAATAACTTCGATTAGATTGAGTAAATCTCTTCTACTTTCCACAAGAATGTTATCGTCATGCCTTATACCTTGCTGTAACAACTTGAACTCTTTTGGCAGAACTTGATTCTTGAACTTGAAGAGAATCTGTCTAGCACGCTCTCTAGTTACTTTTTTCTCTAAACTATCAAGATTACCTAAGGCTTCTAATGTAATTCTCCTACGCACATCAGCACCTTGAGTGAAATAAGCTTTCAGTATAATGGATGCAGTCTGCTGGTTAGCTCTAGGATAAAGCCTATCGATAAGCTGTATTATGCTACTGTGAAATGAAGCTCCTATCTTTAGACTATTCATAATTTAGCTTATTCCTTATGTATTCATTTGCGATCAAAAAACGGTATATCAGCCCATACCAAACTAAGTACATATTCAGGTATTAGAAAAAAAAGGTCAATTAATGACAAAAGAAATGTGTCCTAAATCTTGGGCTGGCACGTAATGGGGCATTTTCGTGCTAGCCAAGAACAAGCTAGCACATTGATGGACAAAACGGTTCGACTAACCTGATTTCCCTAAAAATTAAAAGAATACCTATACTTCTTCTCTCTCAGCAAAGTCATAATGCTGATGTGTAGGATTTACACCACCCTCTTCTTCACTCGACAGATAAGCACCAATCCATTTCGGGTAAGCCCAGGCAGCGCAACAAGCACCAGCAATCGGCGCCATAATCGGGAGAATAAAATACGGAATCTCTTTTCCACCAGTAAGTGCATAATCCCACCCGGCCAGATAAGAAAATAACCTCGGACCAAAATCACGTGCAGGATTCATCGCGTAACCGGTAAGAGGACCAACAGCACAACCAATAACTGAGATCAGTAAACCGATCAACACCGGGCTAAGTGCACCACGCGGAGCACCATTTTTTTCATCTCCCAAGGCAAGAATGGCAAACATCAATACAGCTGAGGCGATAAATTCCACCAAAAAAGCACCACTTAAAGAAAGTTGTGGATGCGGATATGTAGAAAAAATTGCCCCCGTAGAGAGTGCCTGCAAACTGTCTCGGGTGAAATCATGGGCGATTTCATATTGAGTAAACAGATTACCGTATACCAAGTAAATCACTGCGGCAGCAAAAAATGCCCCCAGCAACTGGGATGCAATATACGGAATGACTTTCTCTCTGGCGAAACCATGAAAAGCCGCTAATGCAATGGTTACTGCCGGATTAAGGTGAGCACCTGATATAGCACCAGTGCAATAAATGGCAATGGCTACGCCGGTTCCCCAGGCCATCCCCACTTCCCAGTGACTTAATTGGACATCAGTGAGTATCAAGGTCGCCACCGTGCCAACGCCAAAAAATATTAGCAACGCCGTACCAATAAATTCAGCAATACACTGTCCTTTTAAACTGGGTTGCTTGCTCATCGCCATAAAATAGAGTCCTTGATTGTTACTATGTACTAAAAGTAATATTGATCACAAATGAAACCGGTTTCATCTACTTTTAAAATAGTGGAAAATAGCGTAGTTGAAAATCAAATTAACTGATAACTCTTAGCCAGGTCACAGTTTAGGCGATATACTGCGCAGCAAAAATAAGATCCTCAGCGGAGAAATTACTTACATGCCAACCAACAATCGGGCCCATCTGTTCGCTTTCCTCGGAATCTTATTTCTTGCGCTGAACCTGCGCGGCCCCTTTACCAGCGTAGCGCCTGTACTGGGCCAAATTATGCAAGATCTGTCTCTGTCACCTTCGGCGGCAGGTATTCTGACTTCTCTGCCTTTGCTCTCTTTTGCCTTCTTCTCACCTATGGCTGCCGGAGCATCACGGAAATTTGGTTTATTTCCCAGCCTGCTACTGGCTTTGATTGCGATTGCCTTAGGTATTGCTACACGTTCGATGGGCCATGGGATCGCGCTTTACCTCGGCACGGTACTGATTGGTATCGGTATCGCTGCGGGTAATGTCTTGCTGCCTGTAGTGGTAAAAGTTAGCTTTCCTGGGCGAATTTCGGCAGTGACTGCCCTGTATGTCTTTACCATGAATATCGGTTCAACATTGGGGGCCGGCCTGATGGTTCCGCTTTCTCACCTAGGCACAGAGAGTATCGCGGGCTGGCAGTTGGCTTTGGCGTTTAATTTATTGTTTCCGATTCTGGCACTGACTATCTGGCTGCCAAAAGTGTTATCCGACCGGGGAAACGTGGCCAATAAGCAAAAAAGTAACGATAGTTCGATGCTTCAGTTACTACGTTGCCCGGTCGCCAGGCAAATTACGCTCGCTATTGGTCTTAACTCTTTCACCTTCTACTCCTTTGCAGGCTGGCTGCCGAAAATGCTCAATGATCTGAGCTATAGCGAGCTTGATGCCGGATATATCTACAGCTTCCTACAATTTTCCACCATGATTCCCGGACTCATTCTGGTGCCGATTCTATCCAGAACCAACAGCCAACGCGGCTTGATAACCTTATGTACTTTTTCTGTTTTTATTGCGGTTATCGGTCTTTTGTTACTACCTGCCTACGCCATTTTATGGGTCGGACTCTTTGGCCTCGCAAACTGCGCCACTTTTGTTATTGGGATATCATTTGTTGGTCTGCGCACCTCCTCACCCAGTCAGGCTGCCGCACTTTCTGGTCTGGCGCAAAGTATCGGTTATGGGTTAGCCGCCACCGGCCCAACTGTACTTGGTTACATCAATACCCTGACCGAAAGCTGGACGCTGCCGCTA
This sequence comes from uncultured Vibrio sp., assembly GCA_963666615.1. Lineage (GTDB taxonomy): Bacteria > Pseudomonadota > Gammaproteobacteria > Enterobacterales > Vibrionaceae > Vibrio. The sequence goes on along the minus strand of OY762907.1, from coordinate 856,377 downwards.
CTGATCATTTCGGTGATGGCGTTCCTGTGCATGGTATTTGCCAATCTGGCGGCCAGAGATAAGAAGGTGTTGCAGGGAAAATTCGATCCCGACAATTGCTAACAAGATCGCGCTTCTCAACCAAAATCATTCCAATAAATCGGTATAACTCACATTTTTAACTACAAAATGTAACCGCTTACAGAAACCGGTTACATTTATTGCTATACTCCTTTCTAAACGCTCCAGTCGTTATAACTGTTTACAACTCCAACAAGGGTGAATCTATGTTCCACAAGAAATTAAAGCCATTTCCTAAAGACTTCCTCTGGGGAGCATCAACTTCAGCTTATCAGGTAGAAGGTGCCAGCTTAACTCATGGTAAAGGCCCTTCCTGCCAGGATGTAAAAGAGCTACCACCGAATACGAGTGGCTTAGACGTTTGTGCTGACCAATACCACCGCTATAAAGAAGATGTGGCGTTAATGGCTGAAATGGGCTTTAAGGTTTACCGCTTCTCTATTTCTTGGTCTCGCCTGCTACCAGAAGGTACTGGTCGCGTGAACCAGGAAGGTATTGATTACTATAACAACCTGATCGATGAATGTTTAAAATACGATATCATCCCACTGGCAACCATGTTCCACTTCGACATGCCAGCAGCACTGGATGAACGTGGTTCATGGGGTAACCCAGAATCTGTTGATTGGTTTGTTGAATTCGCCACACTGATGTTCAATAGTTTCGGCGACCGCGTGAAATACTGGTTAACGATCAACGAACAAAACATGCTGACCCTGGTTGGTCCGATCATCGGTACACTACACCTGCCAGAAGGCTGCACCAACGAAATCAAAGAAATCTATCAGCAAAACCACCATATGCTGGTAGCTCAGGCAAAAGCCATGGTGCTGTGCCACGAAATGGTTGAAGGTGGTAAGATCGGCCCTGCGCCAAATATTTCTCTGGTTTACCCTGCGACATGTAAACCAGAAGATGTAATTGCGTCACAAAACACCAATGCAATTAGAAACTGGCTATACCTAGATATGTCTGTTTATGGCGTATATAACAACTTGGTATGGGCTTACCTGGAAGAGCATGATGCGACGCCAACGTTCGCGCCGGGTGATGAGGAAGCACTGAAAGGCGGCAAACCTGATTTCATCGGCTTCAACTACTACAACACCATGACCGTAGAACACTACGACATGGATGATGCTGAAGAACAATCTGCCGGTTCGGACCAACAGCACCAACGTGGCGAAAAAGGTTTCTATAAAGGTTTCCGTAACCCTAACCTGCCTACTACAGAATTTGGCTGGGAAATCGACCCAATGGGCTTCCGTTCAACCATTCGTGAAATGTGGTCTCGCTACCGCCTGCCAATGATCGTGACTGAAAACGGCTTAGGTGCATACGATACACTGACTGAAGACGGTAAAATTCACGACCCATACCGTATCGAATACTTACGTAAACACATTGAACAAATTCAGTTGGCCATTACTGATGGCGTTGAAATGATGGGTTACTGCCCATGGTCTGCGATTGACCTGGTATCAACTCACGAAGGTATCGTTAAACGTTACGGCTTCATTTATGTTGACCGTGATGAATTCGACCTGAAAACTCTGAATCGTTACCGCAAAGATTCATTCTTCTGGTACAAAGAGGTTATCGAGTCAAACGGTGAAAAACTGTAATTTAACCGCTTAAACTTCTGCCGCAGTGTTTGATAGGCTATCGATACTGCGGCATTCTTTACCTCTGTTTATCTTGCCCTATCTTTTCGCCGATTTTCACAAGCAAGCAGAATTTGCGCCTTTTGCTCTGCTGTCGCCGTATGCCAAGCGATGATTTCATCCAGCGACCGACCACAGCCCAGACAAATATCCTTTTCATCCAGACAACACTGTCGGATACAGGGACTTTTTAGTTGATCAACGTTATCATGATTCATCATACAACCTACATTTAACTTGCCTTCTGCCCGGCATAACCACGTTGTGCTTCCAGAATTCCGGCCAGATTTAATTCGATCCAATTGACCAGGCCTTCGACCCGTTGAGCCACTTCAACACCACTTTCCGTCAGTTGATACTCGACATGCGGTGGAATCACCGGATGGGCGGTACGTAACACAAATCCATCAGCTTCGAGCGCCTGTAACGTCTGCGATAACATCTTTTCGCTCACACCAGAGATTTTTTTACGTAATTGACTAAAGCGATGAGTACCATCCAGAAGTGAGAATAAGACTAAAACTCCCCAGCGACTGGTGACATCCTGCAAAATGCTGCGCGAAGGGCAATCTTTCGCCAGCACATCACCCCGTCTTAATTTGTCAGCTAGTGAATCAATTCCTATCCTATCTATATGATTATCCAAGCCTTTACCCCTTATAACCGCGCATTCTCAGGAAAAACTTTATACTTACAAAAAAGTACGTACTTACAATTCGTAAGTATAAATGGCAAGCTATAAAAAATCGAGTAAATTAAAGTCATTCCATTCAAGGAGAAAAACATGATTGCAGTAACAGGTGCTACCGGCCAATTAGGTCAGCTCGTGATTAAACACCTATTAACAAAAACCAATCCGGACCAAATCGTTGCGCTGGTAAGAAATACTGATAAAGCTCAGGCACTACAGGCCCAAGGAATTCAGGTACGTGAAGCCGATTACACAAAACCGGGCACGTTAGTTGACGCGTTAACTGGTATTGATAAATTACTACTGATTTCATCCAGCGAAGTCGGTCAGAGAATCCAACAACACCAAAATGTGATTGATGCGGCCCAGCAAACTGGTATCGGGCTCATTGCTTATACCAGTCTGTTGCACGCTGATAAATCACCACTCGGGCTGGCAGAAGAGCACATCGCAACCGAAGAAGCTCTTAAACAGTCTGGCATCGCTCATGTTTTACTGCGCAACGGCTGGTACAGCGAAAACTACCTGGCTAGTGTCGCACCTGCGCTGGCCAACGGCGGATTTATCGGTTGTGCGAAAGAAGGAAAAATCAGCTCTGCTGCTCGTGAAGATTATGCAGAAGCAGCGGCCGTAGTGCTGACTAGCGAAGATTCTCAACAGGGTAAAGTGTATGAACTAGCTGGCGACGAAAACTACACGTTAGCGGAACTTGCTGCGGTGATTAGCGAAGTATCCGGTAAAACGATTCCGTATATCGATATGCCGGAAGCTGATTTCGCCAATGCCCTGCAAGGTGCGGGATTACCCACTCCGTTGGCACAACTGTTAGCCAACTCCGACAGTGGCGCGGCCACAGGCGGACTGTTTGATGATAGCCACACCCTCAGCAAACTGATTGGCCACCCAACCCAATCACTGCGCGAGCTGGTGAAAGCTTACGTATAACAAGTTTACCGCCCCAGCTATAATCTCTGGGGCGGATAAATTAACTCCCTACCATCTCCACCAGATTATCCTGGCGATCCAGCACAATATACATGGAGGTATTCTGTCCGGTCTGAATATCACTGACTATAGACTTCATGCTGCGATCAATCAGGCTTTCATCCACATCGGCACTGATACTGGTGATAAAAACAAAATCCCAGTCTTGATTTATCGCATCAGCTTCCTGGCATAACTGGCTGAATGACCCCAGTTCAGCAGGTAGCTTATCCACACACATCACGGGCTCCAATGACCCTTTGGTCACCTGTTCTCCCTGATTCTCTACGCTAGCTTTGGCAAAGAGTAACAGTAATTTAACCGCTTCCTGCTGATAGTTGGCCATCGCTAGTAACTCTGCAAATCGACTCATCGTATCCTCACTTGTCAAATAAGTCAGAGCTGATAACTCATCGATTATCAGCTCTTTGTTTATAGGTGCTTTATCAACAATCTATGGATTGTAGAACTCGCCATCTTTTCTCAGATAGAACCACCAGTTAATCAACACACATAATGCATAGAAGATGGCAAATCCAATCAAGGCTACTTCGGGGGTTGTCGCCTTAATCTGCTGACCAAATACCATCGGAATATAAAAAGCACCGTAGGCCGCGATCGCTGACGTCCACCCCAGTACCGGGCCAGCCTGCTCTTTCGGGAAGATCATCGCGATAGAACGGAAAGTCGAGCCATTACCCACGCCGGTTGCGGCAAACAAAACCAGGAACAGCAGGAAGAAAGGAACAAAATACTCTTCCGGAGTCGCCGACTGATAGGCCGCTGCCATGTAATAGGCTGCCCCCAAACTAGATAGCACCATCACTATTGAGCAAGCCTGAGTGACCAAGGCACCACCCACTTTATCCGCAATCCAGCCACCAACCGGGCGAATCAGCGCGCCAATGAACGGGGCCATCCACGCATACATCAAAGCACTCGGCCCGTTGGGGTTCACCGTGCTATGTGTCATCGCACCATCTACCATCACATGCTGGAAGCCGAAGATAACTTTGATTGCCAGCGGGAAAGCCGCTGAAAAGCCGATAAACGAACCGAAAGTCATGGTGTAAATCACACTCATCACCCAGGTATGCTTGTTATTAAAGATTTGGTACTGCTTAGATAAGCTATCGCCAATTGCCCCCGGTAACATCTTCAGCAAAAATACCGTAACCGCTACCACCAAAACCAGTACCAGTTCTTTCGGTACACCAAAACCTGAACCATTGGCTGATTCAGGTAACATCAGCCATAAACCACCTGACGCGGTTAACAAACCAATACCCAGCATTACAGCGATCATTCCGATTGCGCTAACCGGGTTACCTACATCGGGAGAAACCTCTGCGGTACGAATATTGTTCATACCAAACCAGGTAGCAAAGAAGAGAGGTATCAGGAAAAGCAACCAGACAAAACCACCGTTCTGAATCCAGGTATCGGAACCTGCCGCAACCTTACCGATCAGACTACCTGACGAACTTGCCAATGTGACAGGGTCACCACCAAGCGAGCCGAATACACCGTAAGTCATAAACAACGGGATCAGGATCTGCATGGTTGTTACACCGAAATTACCCAGACCGGCGTTCAGCCCCAATGCCAGGCCTTGCTGCTTTTTCGGGAAAAAAAAGCTGATATTGGACATCGATGATGCAAAGTTACCGCCACCAAAACCAGAAAGCAGCGCCAGTAATTGATATTGCCATAAAGGAGTATTCGGATCCTGCAACGCAATCCCGGTAAAAAAGGCTGGCAAAATTAACAGTGAAGTAGTGAAAAAGATGGTGTTCCGCCCGCCGCAAAAGCGGATAAAAAAGCTGCTCGGGATACGTAGAGTAGCACCCGACAAACCGGCAATTGCGGTCAAAGTAAACAGCTCTTCTGCACTGAATTTAAATCCGGCATTCATCATCTGAACCGTCAGAATGCCCCAGTAAAGCCAGACGGCAAAACCACAAAGCAAACTGGGAATGGAAATCCATAAGTTTCTTTGAGCAATTTTTTTACCCTCAGACTGCCAGAAGACATCATTCTCGGGTTCCCATTTATGTAGATCGGCCATAATTGGCTCCTTCTCGTTACATTTACTAAGCACTATGAGCGGTGATTTTCGCTTCAACAATGCACATTGATGGGTAACCACCTTCCACCAATAAATAACGACATTTACCTACTAAGGGGTATCAAACTGAATAACTACCTGTTTTATATTGAATATAAAAGCCACCAGGCAGTTTTTTATGAGTAATGGGCTATCTTTGAGAGCAAGGCACCAAATTCACAAAATGTGATTGGGTAAGATAAATCCATTAACAGAGCCAACAAGTGAATACTATGAATGAGTTAGTTACCTCCGTTTTACTGGTCGATGACCACCCGCTGTTACGTAAAGGTTTAACCCAACTGATTGATCTCGAAGATGGTCTGGAAGTCATTGGTGAAGCTGCCAGCGGCAAAGAAGGGATAGCCCTAGCCATTGAACACGATCCGGATTTAATTATTCTCGATTTGAATATGCAGGGGATGGACGGACTGGAAGCGCTAAAAGCGATGCGAGCCGCCGATGTAACTTCACGGATTATCATGCTAACCGTATCGGATAACGATGAGGATGTTCTGACTGCCATCAGTTACGGTGCTGACGGCTATCTGCTTAAAGATATGGATCCTGAAGATATTCTTGAGCGCATCAAACAGGCTGCTGAAGGAAAAATGGTGCTAAGTGATAAGCTGACTGGCGTACTGGCTAAAGCCATTCGCAAACCCGATACGTCTCAGAAAGCTAACCTGCTCAGCTCACTGACCAGCCGCGAGTTTGAAATCTTAAAACTGATCGCCAAAGGGCTGAGCAATAAACTGATTGCCAGAGAGCTGGATATTTCAGACGGAACGGTTAAAGTTCATGTTAAACATTTATTAAAAAAGCTGAATTTGCGTTCTCGTATTGAAGCCGCAGTATGGATGCTCAATCATCAGAAAGGAGACTAACCTTGACCGAAAGGAAAAATCAGCCACAATTTTTACCCTTTGCCGAAGCCCAACAAGCACTATTAAATGATAACCAGATTGTTGTTAGCAGTGAATTGGTCGCTTTGGCTGATGCCCACCAGAGAATCGTGGCTCAGGATATTACCGCCAGTGTCAACGTACCCAATTATGATAATTCCGCCATGGATGGATTTGCATTTTGCCATGCGGATTTAGAGACACACACCAAACTCAAACTGGTCGGCACCGTTTATGCCGGGCATCCTTATCAGGGTGAATGGCGTAGCGGTGAATGTGTGCGCATTATGACAGGTGCACCAATTCCACCGGGATTTGATAGTGTGGAAATGCAGGAAAATGCCAGCGTTGAAGACGGCGATTATGTGACTTTCAGCTCCGCTCCGAAACTTGGCCAACACGTACGCAGTAAAGGGGAAGATATTCGGTCCGGTTCGGTATTATTTGCTCAGGGCCATCGTTTAAGCGCCTGCGATATCGGCTTGCTGGCTTCAATTGGCCATAACCAGACTCTGGTCTATCGCCCGTTGAAAGTTGCGGTCATTTCTACTGGTGATGAACTGCATGAACCAGGTTCCAGTGTTGCTGCCGGTGGTATCTTTGATTCCAACCGTTTTTCCGTACGCGCCATTCTGAATAATCTCGGTATTGAAGTGATTGATCTCGGCATCATCGCAGATGAGCCACAGCAACTACAAACCGCATTTCAGCGGGCGATTGAGCAGGCAGACGTAGTCATCTCTTCCGGTGGCGTTTCCGTTGGTGAAGCGGATCATACCAAAACAGTTCTGGAATCCTTAGGCACCATGCAGTTCTGGAAAGTAGCTATGAAACCCGGTAAACCTTTTGCCTATGGTCACTTCACTCCTGCAGCAGACCAAAGCGTGGTTAAACGCTTTATGGGCTTACCCGGCAATCCTGTTTCCGCAGTAGTTACTCTGCACCAGTTGGCTATTCCAACGTTAAAGAAAATGGCAGGCGAACAAGTTACCCTCCCTACCCCGATGAATCTGCCATTGGCACAACCTCTACGTAAACGCCCTGGCAGACTTGATTTTATGCGCGCGAAACTGGTCACCCATTCGGGAGAAGCAACTAAAGTTGCGCCACTTTCCGGTCAGGGATCAGGGATCCTCAGCTCGTTTAGCCGTAGTGAGGGTTATTTGCTCCTAGCCGCAGAAGGCGGCGAATGGCAGGCTGGCGATCTGGTGCCGTTTTTACCGTTTGATGATGTGCTTAGTTAACAAAGCGAAATTTCTAATGCCTTGAATTGGTTATACCGGAAGCTCATCAGGAGCTATCCGGTATCTTTTCGTCTACAACGCTTCCATAAAAAGACTAACTGACATCACAAAGATTATTAGATTAACATATTGAATTATAACAACTAATCTATAGTTTACTTATCAATTAATCCGCAACAATTTAGAAAGCAAAGCCCATTTTTTAGTCTAAAATTAAAACACTAAAGTCTTATAAAGATTCATTATCTTTACGACAAAAATTTATCGATAGCAACGACAGGACATATCGTTGATAAATCGCCGGTAAATCGCTTCACTAGCCAATGTCAGTTGACCTTTTGTGCACGGTAGTAGCGAGATGTTTTTCTTTTTCTGATTAAGAGTGGCCACGCCTGTGAAAAAACAAGCAAATCTTGATCGCGTACGCGATGACTACAATGTGCATTACTGGAGCCAGGGCTTCTTCGGCATTGATAATGAGGGGGAAGTCTATGTTAACCCTCGCAAAGATCAACCTTCTCAGGTTCAGCTAAGCCAAATTGTTCAGCAGCTACAGGACAAAGGACTAAATCTGCCGGTACTGGTACGTTTTCCGCAGATCCTACATCAGCGTGTGCATAATATTTGTGACGCCTTTAATCAGGCGATTGCGGATTCTTCCTACCCTAGCCCTTATCTTCTGGTTTACCCGATTAAAGTTAATCAGCAGAAAGAAGTGGTAGATGAAATCCTCGCCAGCCAGGCAGCATTAGAAACTAAACAGTTAGGTTTGGAAGCAGGCAGTAAGCCGGAATTGCTCGCTGTGTTAGCCATGGCACAACATGCCAGTTCAGTGATTATTTGTAATGGTTATAAAGACCGCGAATATATTCGCCTGGCACTGATTGGCGAAAAACTCGGCCATAAAGTATTTATCGTGCTGGAAAAAATGTCTGAGCTGAATATGGTACTGCGCGAAGCCAAAAGCCTTGGCGTAAAACCACGGCTTGGTCTGCGCATCCGGCTTGCTTCTCAGGGTGCGGGTAAATGGCAGTCAAGCGGTGGTGAAAAGTCTAAATTCGGTTTGTCTGCCAGTCAGGTGCTGACCGTTGTTGAGCAGCTAAAAGCTGAGAATCAGCTTGATTCGCTACAACTGGTTCATTTCCATCTGGGTTCGCAAATGGCAAACATTCGTGATGTACGTAATGGCGTAAATGAAGCGGCACGTTTTTATTGTGAACTACGTGAGCTGGGCGCGATGATCAGCTACTTTGATGTGGGTGGCGGTCTGGCGGTTGATTATGACGGAACCCGCAGTCAATCGTCGAATTCAATGAACTACGGCCTAGCGGAATATGCACGAAATATTGTCAGCGCAGTTAGCGATATGTGTCAGCTTTATGCGCAGCCAACACCGACCATCATTTCAGAGTCTGGCCGATCCATTACGGCCCACCATGCAGTGCTGATTACTAATGTAATCGGTGCTGAAACCTATAAACCGGAAGCGGTGGAAGCACCGGCTGAAGATGCACCAATTCTACTGCATAACATCTGGCGTAGCTGGGAAAATATTAATCAGGGTATTGATGCCCGCGCTTTAATTGAAATTTATAACGATACACAGAGTGATCTGGCCGAAGCACACAGTCAGTTTGCTACCGGGGTGATTAACCTACAGCATCGGGCATGGGCAGAGCAGTTAGCGCTGCGCATTTATTATGATCTTTCGCGCAAGATGAGTACCAAAAATCGTTTCCATCGCCCGATTCTGGATGAACTGAGTGAACGTCTGGCGGATAAGTTTTTCGTCAACTTTTCACTATTCCAGTCTTTGCCGGATGCGTGGGGAATCGATCAGGTATTTCCGGTATTGCCGCTTTCAGGATTAGCCGAAACAGAAGATCGCCGAGCGGTTATGCTCGATATTACCTGTGACTCAGATGGTGCTGTTGACCAATATGTGGACGGTCAGGGCATTGAAACAACCTTGCCAGTTCCTGCCTGGGATAAGGACAAAAACTATCTGCTGGGTTTCTTCCTTGTAGGTGCTTATCAGGAGATCCTTGGTGATATGCATAACCTATTTGGTGATACTCACAGTGTGGTAGTTAATGTTAATGAAGATGGCGCAGCGGACATCGACTTTATTAATGAAGGCGATACGGTTGAAGATATGATGCGTTACGTACATATCGACGTAGAGTTGATTCGTGAAAATTACCGTTTACTGGTCAGCCAACGCGTCGAACCCGCCGAACAACAGAGCATACTTGAAGAGCTTGAACATGGCCTGAGTGGCTATACCTATTTAGAGGATTTTTAATTGGACGATCTATTTAATAAACCGGACTATTCACTCTATTCCAATGCAATGACCTTTATGCGCGTTCCGTATTTACGTGACCCGCGCGAATGCGATGCTGACGTTGTGGTGTTGGGGGTTCCTTTTGATATGGCCACTTCCGGTCGCTCGGGTGCAAGAATGGGGCCGGATGCGATACGCCGCGCTTCGGTAAATCTGGCGTGGGAGAGTAACCGCTTCCCCTGGCCATTTAAATTAAGTGACCGTTTAAATATTGTTGATGCCGGCGACCTGGTATTTGACACTGGCGATGCACAGGATTTAACCGAACGACTTGAAGCGGCTGCGGATGCCATTCTTGCCAGTGGCAAAGCCATGCTCTCGTTTGGTGGCGACCACTTTATCACTTTACCTCTGCTGCGAGCACACCACCGTGTTCACGGCCAAATGGCATTGGTTCATTTTGACGCTCACACTGACACCTATCCACATGGCAGCCGATATGACCACGGCACGATGTTTTATCATGCGCCAAGAGAAGGGTTGATTTCTACTGAGCACTCGGTACAAATCGGCATTCGCACCGAATACAAAGCTGAGGGGCACGGCTTTAAGGTAATTAATGCGCTGGAAGCCAATGATTTATCCGCTGATGAAATTATTACTCGTATCAAGCAGCGGGTTGGTAGCCTGCCGGTCTATCTTAGTTTCGATATTGACTGTCTGGATCCGGCTTTCGCCCCCGGCACTGGAACCCCAGTATTTGGCGGAATGACCAGCGATAAAATCCGTAAAATCCTGCTGGCTCTGCAAGGGCTGAATCTGGTTGGCATGGACGTAGTCGAAGTGGCTCCGGCTTATGACCAGAGTGAAATTACCGCTTTAGCCGGTGCGACCATTGCGTTGGATCTGCTGCATCTTTATTGTGTGAAGTAAATATTTGCACACGCCTCGCTGTTTCTGAAGAAGCCGCGAGGCAAACAACGACGCAACGCAATGGCAGTCACTTTTTCCGATTTGAGATCATGCTAGCATCTGAGTTTAACTAACGGTTAGGAATACAAACATGTCGTCTGATTATTACGGAACCAGTGCCAATTATGCGCGTAAAGAAGCCGATTATCGCGAGAAAGCACTAAAACTCTATCCTTGGGTATGTGGAAGGTGTGCTCGGGAGTTTGTCTATTCGAATCTACGTGAGTTAACCGTTCACCACAAAGATCATGACCATACGAATAATCCAGCAGATGGTAGCAACTGGGAATTGTTGTGTCTTTATTGCCACGATAATGAACACAGCAAATACCTGGAACATGAACGTTATGGTAGCGAAATAAAGCCAGGCGAAGATGAACACCAAGGGGCGACTTACAATCCATTTGCTGATTTAGCGAAGATGATGAAGAAGTGACTTTTTAGAGATTATTCTTTTATGTGCGCGCAAATGTTACGAACTGGAATAAAATTCGGCAATAAATCGCTAGTTTGCAATTCACCTGGGCTAAGCGTACAGCACTATTTACCTGGTATCAATTAGCAACGGAGCCTTATTCTCCAAACGTTGTAAAACCAGTTGGCGGACTTCCCGCTTTTGTCGGTTTGTTCTTTGCCCAATTTGTTGCAGTCAATGCGTTCACGTTAGCACTGGCGACAGGTATAGCGGTCAGCTTGATGCTGGTCACTAAAACCACTCATCCACCAGCCGGCGCTAACCCTTTGTTGATTATGTTATCAGGGCAAGGCTGGGGATTTTTAATCACCCCCGTATTGGTTGGTGCGGTAATTATTGTGCTGGTTGGTAAATGGTTTGGGGTTATTCGAGAAAAGTGGGTAACGAATTTTAGCGTATGAGTCCACTAAACAAGGACAATAGATCAAGCCACTGAGTTTCACAGTGGCTTGATCTATAAACCGGACGCCTGAAAAATCAGTGTTGCTTATTAATTGATGCAATAAGTACGGAAACGACAAGCGTAATCGCGCCAATCCACTGAATGCTCGTTAATACTTCATCTAACCATAGCAATGAAAAAATGGCGCCAAATAAAGGCTCACTTCCCATAAGCAACGATGCTTTGGTTGGGGATATGTTTCTTACGGCATAGTTCTGTGCATAGAAAGCAAACAATGTACAAAATAGGATAAGAAACAACATGATCAACCAAAAATGTAAAGGCAGTATCACGAAGGACGTCGGTATTCCGGAACTTATGATACTGAGACTAAGAGCGCTGATTGCAACGACTAATGATTGAATACAGGTCAGTGCGGTATTCGTAATTTGTTTTTGATACGTTAATTTCTTGGTCATCGTAACCATTATGGCTCTTAGAACCGCCGCAGAAATAATACAAATATCACCTTGATTGAAAGATATATGAAGATCATAACTGTAGGTCAGTAAGAATACACCTATCGTGCTAAATAGCGTTAACAATATTAATTCTCTGTCTGGTTTCCTTTTGCTAATAATGATGTCAGCAAATGCGGTAAATATGACATTTAGGCTAATAAGAAACGCAGCGTTTGAAGCCGTTGTTTGACTCACTCCATATACTTCAAAGAAAAAAATCAACGCAAGAATCACTCCCGTTGGTAGTGCTACAAACCAATCTTGATTTTTATTATTGAAGAACTCTTTAATCACCATTGGAGCTAGAAGGAAAAACGTTATTCCAAAACGAATAGCAATAAAAGTTGATACTGTTGTATAGGCTATCGCACTCTTGGTAAGCCCATAACTGGTGCCCCAAACAATCGCCACAAGCAGGAGTAACAATTCGGGCATAGTAATCAACGAAACTCGTCTTCTGATGGCTAAGTTAAGCATCGGCTTCCCCCTAGAAACTATTTATAAAATTGACGCTACCAATATCTACTAGTATCTTTTTCGGAACAATAGCCTTAAATGCAAAGGAATTTTGCTCTGTGGACATTAATAAGCTCATCAACCTATTACCTGAAATGGCGATTTTTGTTGTCGTACTGGAAGAAGGCAGCTTCTCGAAAGCAGCAGAACGACTCGGGGTTGCGCCTTCTTCAGTCAGCCGTTCAATGACCAAGTTAGAAAATGCTCTGCACAAAAAACTTCTTGAGCGCACCACACGAAGTATGAGATTAAGCAGTGCAGGAGAAGACGTTCATAGTTTATGCGTGGATATGCTTAAGTCTGCACGACTGGCAACTCATGCCGCTTTTTCATCCCAGAGTGAGGTATCTGGGGAAATTAGGCTTGCAGCGCCTCGAGCACTTTCGCACCAGGTTCTCTCTCCTATCATCTTAGATTTCTTGCAAGAGTACCCCAAAGTTTCTGTTCACTTCGTGGTAGAAGACCACTTTATTGATCCAATAGGGCATGAAGTCGATATGGTCATACATATCACCGAAAAACCACTTGAAGGCCTCGTTGCCAAAGTTTTGGGAAGCAATAAACTGGTGTTATGTGCCAGCCCTGGCTACATTCAAAAATTTGGTTACCCTATTGAACCGGAGCAATTATCAACCCATCAATGTATACGCCTAGGCGAAACGTCATTAGATCGAAAATGGTTGTTTAAAAAAGAGCAAAATACCCATTCCGTCAATATTGATGGGAGGCTCGCTGTAAACCACACAGAAATCCGTAAAGATGCGGTTTTACGAGGAATCGGCATTTCGATATTCCCCGAGTTTTCTATTTCCGATTTAATAACATCAGGAGAGGTTGTGAGGTTATTTCCTGAATGGGAAATCCATGGTAACTATCAAGGAAAAATAATTGCGCAGTATCCTCAATCAAGGTTTATTCCTAATCAATTAAAAGTGTTCGTGGACTATTTACAAAGCAGATTAACCGCCCAAATAGGATGAATAGAAAAGGAAATCTCCTTTATTCAGCAAGGAAAACTGCATACAATTTTATGGGGGCAATACGATCCTGGAAATGATGAAACATTACCTATCCCGTTAGAAAATTGAGCCCATTTTACTAAGGAAAAAAGACACTCACATCTTCGTGGAGCAATGATTGTATCTGTTTCAATCCTTCTGCCAGTCGCTCCTCACTATTGATTGACATTAGTGATAAACGAACATGAGGAGTAATTCCGCCGTTAGCACAGAAATAGCTCCCACTGGTAACGATAATGCCGCGATTCTGAGCTTCCATAGTAAACCGATCAGGCTGCCATTGGCTGGGGAGCGGCAACCAGATATGGTATCCCGATGCGCGACACTTAACCGAAGTCAGAATCGATCTGGCCAGTTGCTGCCTTTCATGAGCGGCCTGTCGTTGTTGAGTGGCAAGACGAAAGGCTTCACCCGATTCAATAAGTAACGTCGCTGCCATGAAATTGATCGGTGAAGAGAGCCAGATATTGGCTCGAATATGAGCATTCAGTGCTGAGACTTGTCTCTCTGGTGCCTTTAGATAACCACATCTCATTGCCGGGCTAATCGCCTTAGATAAAGCAGAAATATGAAAGGTATAATCCGGTGCAAAATTGGCTATCGGTGCAATTGAGGGTTCGTCCAAAAAGCAATAAATATCATCTTCAGCCAACCAGACTTGTTTCTCATTAATGATCTGAGCAATCTCTTTTCTTCGCGACTCGGGCATAGATATTCCGGTTGGATTTTGATGACTCGGTACAACGATGACCAATGTGGCATTATGTTCATCAATTGCAGAAGCCAGGGATTTTGGACATACCCCTTGTTCATCCAAATCAACGCCGACGACTTTTCGCCCAGACAGACTAGCGATCGCCAAAATACCCGGATAGGTCAACGATTCAACTAAGATGGTGTCACCAGGTTGAGTCAACGTGTCGATCAATAACGAGAGAGCATATTGAGCACCATGAGTTAGAATGGTATTGCTACTACTCCCACCATGTAAGCCATACTCCTTTGCCCATTTAACACCTGCCGCTCGATGGGCTTCATGCCCTGAGTGTTCGGTGTAACCGATGGCGGAGCTGGTCAATTGTTCAGCCGTTTGGTGGTAGGCATTTTTCAAGGCCGCTAAATTCTTATACAAACAGGGTTGAAGTAACGAAAAATTGAAACTGTCTTCATCTTCTGGCGCTTGAATGGCCTTATCTAGATCAGAATGACCACGAACAAATGTCCCCCGGCCAACAAAGGATTCAAGACGCCCTTTCTCGTGCAGCAATTTATAAGCTTTAGCCACCGTCGTTGGCGTTGTACCAAGTTCATCAGCAAGCAATCGATGTGTCGGCAGCTTTTCATTGGGTGGATATTCACCACTGTCAATTTTCTGCTCAATTGTTTCGGCAATATAAACAAATTTGCTGTTACTCACACAGTTTCTCCCAGAACAAGCCAATCACCCAAGATATTAACATAGGTCTCTATAGGAATGTATTTAAAACTTACCGGATTGACATATGTCATTTTTATAAATTAAACTAGCCCAATACATATGCAAATCTAGAATTAGGGAGAAGGTCATGGAATTCTTTGGTAACGACATTACAACGTGGGTATTAGTCGCACTAATGGCATCCGCTTTTGCGGCAGGTTTTATTGATTCAGTGGCCGGAGGAGGAGGATTGATCTTAGTCCCCTCGTTTATTCTTGCCGGGTTACCTCCACAATTGGCACTCGGACAGGAAAAAATCGTCAGTACTCTCGGAACTATTGCCGCAATACGGAATTATATACGGAATAAAAAAGTTATCTGGTCAGCGGTAGCAACTGGTATCCCGGCAGGGCTTATCGGTGCTTATGTCGGCGCGCAAGCCATTTTATATTTCGCCCCCGATACCATCGGTAAGATTATTCTCGCGATGCTGCCATTAGGTATTGTGCTGTCATTTATCCCGAAAAAGAACCGAAATGAAGAGTACAGCCCCGCAATAAACCCACACATAATATTATTCGGAGTCCCTACTGCCGTATTTGTCATTGGTTTTTACGATGGCTTCTTCGGTCCGGGCACCGGTAGTTTTCTTATTTTAGCTTTACACTACTTGCTTAGGTTTGATTTAGTTGCCGCATCCGCCACATCCAAAATGTTCAATTTCGCTTCTAATATCGGTGCGCTAATCGCCTTTATGTTTGCCGGAAATGTCTTGTATGGGCTAGCGATTCCTCTGGTCATGATGAATTTATTGGGCAATCATGTTGGTAGTTCATCAGCAATGAAATATGGGCCAAAACTGATCCAAAGAACGATTTCGATCTCACTAAGTTTATTAATGCTTTCTTTAGGTTATAAGTTTCTGATTTGATGCGATATAAAGAAACACGGGCTATCTACAACGTATTGTTGTAGTTTAATTTCTGTTACACAAGATCAGCAGACAGTACGAACGCGAACCCTATTGGAGTAAAATCTATGTTCACTGAATATCATTCCACCATTGCCGCCTTATTTTTTATTATTTTAACGATTTCAGTCCAAGGGATAGTGGCAACTGCTGCCCACCGAAAACAGCAAACCTATGTCCCTGGTGTTTTGGCAGAAAACTTAGGCCATGCGTCATTTGTATTTCGTAGCCACAGAACACATCAAAATTCATTAGAAAATGCCATTCAACTGATAACACCAGCCATACTTGCTATGTTTATCAATGTTGATTCCTTTGCTTTAGCCGTTGTTGTTTGGGTGTATGCGATTGCAAGGCTTATTCATATGGCCCTTTACTATCTCATTGCAACTGAAAAGAACCCGAGCCCGCGTAGCTACTTTTATATGATTGGCCTTTTAGCAAACTGGTATCTTTTAGCAATGGTCGCTGTTGCGTTAATTTTCTGAGTAATCAGGATATTACCGGGCTGGAGGATTCGATAATACTCTGGCTCAAAAGCTTTTGGGTAAAACCAGCCAAGTATTTGAGTTCAAGCTGTTACGTCTTTAATGATGATCTTTAAGTCTGTTTGTTGGTAGCATTCTCCCAGTTCCGTTTTCAGCTTGCTCCCATCCAGAATCAACATTTCTTCCCACAAATATTTCATTGCTACTACTTCTCGAATGAGGGGAATAAAGCATGAAAAAAGAGAAAACCACCACCAGGGAAAGCGCGTGATTTTGAGAGCATAACCATTTTGCTCAAAAGCTCGTCGCCAATCGTCCTGAGTTAATACGATGCCCTGGTCATGCCAGACCTCAAATGGCAGTCTTTCTCGTTCAATAATCTTAGCTGCATTAGCACATAAGTCGGGTAAATAACTCCAGAAATGTCGATGTTCTGAGGTATGTGGAAAACGCATACTGTATTGATTAATTTACCTTTTTTTAAGAATCATATTTAACCATTGGCTATTCCGGCCAATAAAATCACCACCCCTGATAATTGTCACACGGGCTCCGGATTTACTCGCCTCAAACAACCTTAATTCCATGGCTACCCGAATCTGTCCTTTTATCGTTGACGGTTGGGCATGTGCTGACTCAGTTATCGCTGTTGTATCAGGACGAAAATTATAAACGTTGCCGGGAAACAGAATATGCAACTTTTTATCTTCTGCCAATTGAACTACCGGTTCGAGCATAGCAAGCGCATGTTCATGCCATTGATGATATGGAGGATTAACCGCATAAACGATGAGATCAACACCTTTGGATGCGTTATAGAGAATGCTCCTGTCCTTAAAATCCCCTTCAATAATGTCGTAATCAAACGGAGATTCCATCAGTTTTTGGCGATTTCGTACAATAGCTTTTATCTTCCAACCCTGTCTAGATAGCGCCCTGCCCATCTCTTGACCAAAATTACCCGTAATTCCCAGAATCAACGCCGTTTTTTGCGTATTCCGGCGATTCCGGACACCGGCTCCGGTTTAACCGGACACCAACTATCCCTAGCTTTTCTCTAACCCTATTTTTACCCTACCTGTCCGGATTGTGCCAGTTTTCTCATTGATTCTCCTCCCAGTTCTATGCGGTGGCTGTTGTGGATTAACCTGTCCAGCAAGGCATCAGCAACCGTGGCATTACCTATCATGTTGTACCACTCTTTAACAGGTAGTTGACTGATCATGATTGTGCTGCTGGTTTGATAACGATCCTCCAGAAGTTCCAACAAGTGGCCTGCATGATCCGGGCTTAACTTTTCCATACCCCAATCATCCAAGATCAGAAGTTGCTTTCTCGACAGAGCCAGCAGTTGTTTTTGGTAAGTCCCATCAAGACGACCTGAACTCAGATCATCAAGCAATCGACTGAGCCTGTAGTAACGAACACTGTGTAGCTGCTCACAAGCCTGAGCGGCGAGCGCGCAGGCAACATAGGTCTTCCCAGCCCCGGTCGGCCCGGTGATCAGAACGTTTTGATTTTTGTGCAAGTAACCTCCGGTTAATAGTTCACTCATTTGAGTGCGCTTAAGTCCTCGCTCTTCTTTGTAGATAATCTGGCTTGGTAGAGCATCCACCCTGAGTTTGGCTTGTCGCTTTAAACGTTGGATCTTCGCCTGATTTCGGCCCAGTAGCTCACTTTCAAGCAGCAGACTTAAGCGCTGCTCGAAGTTAAGTTCGGCATAGGTGGATAGTTGCTCGCGTTGTTGCTCCAGTGCGGAGGCAGCATGGCTCAGGTGGAGGGATTTTAGCTGTTCATTTATCGGGTTCATTATACTCTCCTAGTGATAACAGTTTGGGCCACGCACATTGCTGTGCTGGATGTCCGGCGTTGATTCCGATGAGGTAGACAGCAGGCCTTCCCGATGATTTTCAAGCAGATTTCTGATGAACCTGAGATAGGGCTTATTCACCATCAGCGCATCTTTGCAGGCTTGCTCTAAGCGAGTATCGCCATATTTCTTTGTCAGGTTGAGCAGCCCAAGGCAACTGCGATTGGCTTGCGCAGGATGGGCTTTCGACATGAGCAGGCGATTGACCATTTCCTGCGTGGCGGCTCCCACCTGGCTACCCCAACGAAGTAACCGCTCAGGAGACCATTTTTGGTACTGATGATTACTGGGCATGTGCTCCGAGTAGGTACTGAGGCCATGTTCTTTTGTGCTGGCTGGATGTTGAGAGACCAGATTGCCCTGATGGTATATCTGTACCAACCTGGACGTTGCCTCAAGCTCTACATGCTGACCGACTAACTGATGGGGTACCGAGTAATAATGTTTTTTATATTCAATGTGGTAATCCGGCCCAACTTTGGCGCGTTTAATTTCGGTGTAAAGATAACGTTGTACCGGGAGTGATTTCAGGGCCGGTTTATCCAGAGTATCGAACAGCTCTTTTCGGCTGGCACCTAACTGTTTCATTTGTCTTTGGTTCAACGAGTCCATTAATTCCCTGATAGATAAATTCAGCTCTTTGAAGGTGTGGAAGGTACGGTGACGAAGACGCATCATGATCCAGCGTTCAACGATAAGTACGGCGTTTTCTGCTTTTGCTTTATCTTTGGGCTTATAGGCGCGAGCCGGCATAACGGCGGTTCGGTAATGGTTCGCCAACTTCCGGTAACTGTCGTTAATTCTGGGTTCGTAACGATCGGTTTTGGTGACCGCCGCTTTCAGGTTGTCCGGCACCAGAAGCGCAGGAACGCCGCCGAAGTGTTCGAAGGCATTGGCATGAGCTTCCAGCCAGTGCTCAAGTCGCTGACTTTCACTGGCTTCAACATAGGTGTAGTTGGAAGCGCCTAATGTCGCCACAAAGATCTGAGCGTTGCGGACTTCTCCGGTTTCTGGGTTCATCACTGGGATGGTGGGCCCACAGTAGTCGATGAACAACTTGTCACCAGCCAGATGGCTCTGGCGCATACTGCGTTTTTGGGTCGATAACCAGCGGGTGTAATGCTCGCAGAACTGGCTGTAACGATAGGCTCTTTCCTGATATTCAGCCAGGTACTCCTCCCACAGAAGATGCTTGCTCATACCCTTACGTTTAAGTTCAACAAAACACTGACCGAAGTCCGGCATTACCTTTGTATCGCTGGTTGTTTTGTCACGGTAGAGCGCCTGGCTCAGCTCAGTATCTGAGTAGTTTTCAGGAAGTGGCCAACTCATTGTGCTTTGTTCAAAGCGAGTTAGTATTTCTGAGATTGTCGAGCGACTGACTTTCGAGCAGGAAGCGATCTTTCTGATCGACAAATTGCACTCATATTTAAGGCGTAATACCTCTTTGATGTTTGTCATAGTTGTTCTCTTTTTCGGCATTATCACTTCCTTGCTACGTTAAGATGCATAACAAGAATAGTGAGTGATTGATTTAAAAGAGAAAAGAGGAATATTCCGGAGTAACCGGACAGGGTTTCCGCTTAACCGGACACTGATTCCGGAGTGGGTGCGAAAAATGGCTGGTTTATCCCGGAAATGGTGTCCGGTTTAAAACGGAATGGGTGTCCGGACAATCCCGGAATCGGTGGCTGGATTGCTCCGGAATACGCAGTTTTCATCGAACTTGCCTCAGTTGCTATCGTGTAATATAACTTTACTATTCAAATAGGAACGAATGAATGGCTATAAACAACCACCAGATATACAAATATGAATAGTTTAAATGATGATGTGAATTGGCAGAGTTGGTACTACTTCACCACAACAGCTGAATGTGGCAGCTTGAGTAAGGCGGCTAAAAAGCTATCGGTATCCCAGCCGACTCTTAGCAGACAATTGATAGCGCTGGAAAAAGAACTGGGGCAATCACTGTTTAACCGCAGTACCCAAGGTGTCATGCTTACTGAATTTGGCGCACTTCTGCTGGGAGAGGCACAATTGATGCAGCAGTCTGCTAATCGGTTACAGCGTTTAGCCAGTGGCGAACGTAATGTACTGACGGGCAAACTACGGATATCTGTCAATCAAATACTGGCACAATATTACCTACCCAATATTCTTCCCGATTTCTTTAATCGCTACCCGGATATCAGTGTTGAGATTGAAGTGAACAATCATGCTTCAAACATAGATAAACGTGATGCTGATATAGCGGTAAGGATGTTTCAGCCAACTCAAAATGATCTGGTATCTAGGCATCTTTTTGATATTTCTCTGGGCTTTTACGCTAGCCAAACCTATTTGGACACTGTGCCCCTACCTGATTCTCCAGAAGCATTGCTTGATCTACGAGTGCTTGGTTATGACCGAGATACACAGATAGAGCAAGGCAGCCGAAGTCTGGGGTGGAACCTTAGTAATGAGGACTTTAGGTTTCGCTGTGACTTTATGCCGATTCAGGTAGAAATGGCACGCAAAGGTGGAGGGGTCGTCATTACCCATAAGGAGTTAGCAGAGCAATTCCAATTGAAGCGGATCGATATTGACGTCGAGCTACCTAAGTTACCCGTATTTCTGGTGTGTCATCGCGATGTTAAGCATAATCAAAAGATACGAGTTATGATGGATTTTCTTGCACACAGACTTCCGGATGCATTGAATTGAGCATGTCAAAAGGATAGCCATGTCCGATGGTTCGTAAAAACTAAATTCACTGAAATTTGAGAAACCTAGACTGTAAATATACAAAACCTGCCCCCAAACGTTTTTCAAATAATCTTATTGTGACTTTAGATATATCTGCACTGCATACTTTGCTAAACTCCGCCCTTTAATAAGTGAGGTCCCTAAAATGATGACTGACGAAGATAGAATCGAACTGCAACGCAATAACCCACTGCACGGGCTGAAACTAGAGACTATGTTGCAAGAGTTGGTGGATTTTTATGGCTGGGACATTCTAGATACAGCAATGCGCTTTAACTGCTTTAACACTAAACCCTCAATTGCGAGTAGCGTTAAGTATTTAAAGAAAACCGACTGGGCGAGAGAAAAACTGGAAAACTTTTACCTATATCGCTTTAAGCGCATGCCACGAGCGAGTGCAGAAGAATATGATTTGTCACCGAGAGCTCGGACTTTCCCTCATGGCCTTGAACCAAAAGAGCCGATGCCGCTCACTGTTGAGTCGATTCTCAACTCACAGGCTAAAGCAGCATCATCATTTAAGAAGCGCTCACCTCGTGGACGCCAGACCCGTCGATAAACCGACGCCAACGCCTGGTTTACGAATTCTCCTGATTGCGTTTTTTCTTCTTTTTACCTGTACCAGCAGGTTTTGCCCGTGGTGTCATCGGTAAAAAGTAGGCTTCGCTTTGATCGTCTTCCACTTCAAAGCCCTCAACCTGCTCTCGCTCAAGCTGGAACTTATTTTTCTTCTCTATCACTTTAAAGTGGTGATAGTCATCATAATCAATAAGCGATAACCCGAGACCGACTTCGCCCGCACGACCACTACGCCCGATTCGATGCATATAGTCAGCTGGGCTACGTGGTAGGTCAAAGTTAATAACCACGGGTAATTTTTCTATATCAAGACCACGAGCCGCGATATCGGTAGCAATGAGTACTTGAATCTCACCAGACTTAAACTCTTCAAGCACGCGAGTACGAGCGCCTTGCCCCTTGTCACCATGGAAAACCTCCGCAGTGATGCCACGTTTTGACAGCTTTTGAGCTAGATGGTTACAGGCATTTTTGGCATTTACAAAAATCAAAGTCTGTCGCCACTGGTGCTGTTTAATTAGGTGCGCAAGTACGGCGGTCTTCTGGCCTTTATTGACACTAAACACACGCTGTACCAAGGTACTGGCTTCCGCACTTTGTAACTGGACTTCAACGGGATCGTGCAGCAAGTCCTTAGCCAAGCTCGTAACGTTTTCAGGGAAGGTGGCAGAAAACAGCAGTGTCTGCTTCTTTTCGGGTAGTAGTGCAAGAATTTTATTGAGTTCTTGGGTAAATCCAAGGCTTAACATACGGTCCGCTTCATCAAGGACGAGTGTTTTTACTTGGTCCAACTTGATGGCGTTACTAGAGACTAAATCCAGTAGGCGGCCCGGAGTTGCGACAATAACATCGCTACCACCACGAAGAGCCAGCATTTGAGGGTTCACCGATACACCACCAAATACCGCAACCGTTTTGATTTTATCTCTGAGATGGTATGAGTAGGATTTAATGTTGTAAGCCACCTGTGATGCCAACTCACGGGTTGGAACCAAAATCAGATGAGATACGAAGTTACCACGGCGATTCGGTGATGTATCTTGCTGGTAGATCTTTTGCAGAATGGGTAACGCAAAAGCGGCAGTTTTACCCGAACCGGTATTAGCACCACCAATAACATCTCGCCCTTCAAGTACGTGAGGAATGGTATGAGATTGAATTGGGGTCGGCTGGCGATATTCCAGGGACTCTAGTCGCTCGACTAAGGTTGGAATCAGACCAAGATCGGCAAATGCCACTTGCTGTGTGTTATCTGTCATTACGATGAGTAGCTCAGTGCTGGGTAAAGGCCGTGTATCTTATGCTATTTGCCGCGAAGATGTTAGCTATAATGAACTAGGGGCCTTGTTGCGTAACTCAGATATAAGGCCAATCTGTCAGAAAGATCACACCTGAAGGATGTGCCACCCGACACGCTTTTGGACAGAATGGTTTTAGTAACGCCGCCAGCAGGGGTGACAAAACGAGCGAAGCGGCGGTTTTGGCATCCCTCTGGCTGGCTTTGTTAGCTGTGATTTCTCTGCTTTATACGTTCAATAAGCCGCCGAACCAATGCCATGTTATCAGGAACGCCACTACTTATTTCTCTGTCCTGCTCCCCAATAGAAAGAAAAATGCTGTAACCTAGCTTTTCGCCGCTTTTGATATTGAACAAGCGCCAATTATTGAATCGTCCTTTTGCATGCCCATAAAAAAACCAGCTTTTTTCAGTTTTTAGAAAGAATAGCAATCTTGTTGTACATCCATTGGCCACAGTTTGAGGCTTAACATTAAAATTTGCGGTTTGAATAACGAGCTTTGTTGTAAATTCAGGGTCAAATTTATGCTCGCTGATTTTGTTGAAAATATGATCTATGTCGCCAAGCGAAAAGTTGCTGGTACTTCGATCACCGGATTGAAACCTGTTCAGAGATCTTATGAATTCACTACGCTGATCAGAATAACTAACCCATAAATAGTCACTTTCAAAATGACTGTTATAGCATTGAGATCGGTATTTTTCGATTAGCTCCATGGTGCCCCTTGCATTGATAGACAAACGTTAGCCAAATTAAATCTGCCCTTTCGCCCGCATTACTTCGATCATGCGATCTGCCTCCATAGAACCACGCATAGAAGCCTGAACATACAATCCGAAAGCTTTTCCAAAGTCCTTTTCCACTCCCTTGCCCCAATAATACAGTGATGCCAATTGTTCTTGAGCCATGCCCTCACCTTGATCTGCTGCTTTGGTAAGCCACTTTGCCGCTTCTTCATAATTCTGTATATCGCTATAATCTTCTGAAAGTAAATATCCAAGGTTTGTTTGACTTTTTACATCTCCCTTTTCAGCTGCCTGCACATACCACCTATAAGCTTCACCTTCATTCTTTTCAACGCCTTCTCCATTGTTATACATGAAGCCAAGCATATTTTGAGCTTCTGTATGGCCTGCATTTGCAGACTTTTCTATCCATTTGAAAGCCTCGGCTTCGTCCTTTTCAACACCGGCTCCTAAACGAAAAGCTTGCCCAAGTTTAAACTGAGTATCTGGATCTGTGGTATCAATCTGCTCTTTGCTATCGCCTATCCCAGAATCTTTGGATATCGAGTCAGTTCCAGAGCTTATCGGGAAACCTTGTATAGCCCATGTAATTAAGGCAAGCATTCCCCCACAAATTACTGCAAGCAGCGGATTGGGCGATGCCATAAACCCTATTACTACTCCAACTATTAAACCCCAAAGTGGTAATGGCATTATTAATCTCCTTGATAAGTAAACAGTTGTAATCAGCTAACAGTCATTTTTAACGGACAATGCACACATTTTGCTGAGATAAAATATGGACATGATGACTGTAATAGTCTGATTAATTGCCCAAAACTTCAGATAATGAATACAAATGAGGAACATGTCGTCCTAAAAGATTCATCATGACACTTGAAAGAAAATAGTCAACCAAGTACATATGATTCATGTATTAGATATGGAGAAATTCAACACATTTCGGCATGTTCGAAAAACGAAAAGGGGCATTTTCGATTCAGGAGTGGCAGCGAATCAATGTTACCGCTGCCATTTTTTCATCTCTGATAATCAATGACATCACTGAATTAAAGAAGCAAACTCTGGTGCAGATTTTGTGGGCACAAACTCGGTGAATTCATAATCAGCCAGATTATGAATTTTAAATGGGTCATCATTTATAATTTCTTCTAGTTCAGTACGATTTCTAGCATTTACGAGAATGACTCCGCCACTACGTGGAACTTTTCTTCCAGAAGCAATAAAAAACCCTTTCTCATAGTTCTTATCTAGATACTCAATATGAGCCTCAAGATACTTATCTATTTGAGATATTTCACGAATGTACGTTAACGACACAATAAACATAATTCTTCCCTTTTGCGTTTGTGACCTCTGATCATCACAGTAATGAATTAGTCAGTCTTCATGACGACGTGGGTAAGCTTATATTTTTCTGTCTCCTTAAGAGATTCAACCCACTGTTCTGCGAGACTTTTTAAAGGATAAATTGATGAAATTATTTCCTTTCCTAATCCGGTTGGTTGATAACCTAATTCGCCCTTTTCAAGTAGTTTTGCCTGCCTTAATTCTCTAATTCTTGAATTTAAAACAGCGGGAGAAATTGACTCACAACGGTTCTGCAACTCACGAAATGTACAAGGTCCACCTGAACATAACTGCCATAGAACCCCCATAGCCCAGCGTCGTCCTAGCAAATCAAATAATGCCATGATTGGATTGCCTGTTTCCGAACCACGAACTGGTTTACCAGGGTACGGGATTTTTTCCATTTTGATCTCTCTGCTATTAAATCCATAGCAAAGCATAATCAAACACACAGAAAATTGCTATGTTTTTAATAGCAAAATGGCAAGAATTTTTCTTGGGTTCGAGAATGTAATATTGAGAAGTTTAGGTGTCTCAACTCTATAAATGTATTACTTATTGTTATGGCAGGATCACGTCAACTCAACATGGGATGGGACCGACCGCTGATAGCACAAAGTAAAATGATCATAAATTTTTTGATTGCCGTAACGAGGGGCGATAGCATCACCACCGAGCAGAGTTAGAAAGAACTCTGGAGGCCCCACCCATTTCTCGGGCATCTTAGCAAACAGCCACAGTAAAACTCGACGGAATACATCAGGTATAGAGACAATAGAGCAACTTTTCTTTTGAGCTTGGAAAGCCAATTGCGCCAACTGATTGATTGAGAGCACCTCTGGTCCTCCAACATCATACTCATTTTGCTTTGAACTCAAGATACTTAAACAGAATTCAGCTAAATCTTCTCCGGAAATGGGGTTCATTTTCATCGCTCCATGACCAAATTGATAGATCTTTCCTGTGTTAGCCATACGGTAGAATTCCTCAAGATCGACAAAAAATCCATTAGGCCGGACAACGCACGGAGATAAATGCTTCGAGCTCAGGAGTCGCGCTGCAAATTTTTCTTTAGCACGAAGCAACCGTACTTGTGGGTAATCTTGAGCCTTAAATGCCGAAATATAAATAAACCTTTTTACCCCGGAGATTTCAGCTTCTCTCAACACGTTCAGGTTCGCCTGATAATCAACATCCATATAGCTAAGGCCATCCCGCTGACGCGTGATCCCCAAGCAAGAGATAACCACATCGATACCACTGCAGATACCCTCAATCTGACCGGGCTCGGTCACTTGCACTTCAATAATATTCTCTTCAGGCACCCCAATAGACACTAGCTTTTTCTTGTTTCGAGCAAGTGCGACGAAATCTCGGTGTTCATCTTTCAATCGTTTAACGATGTGCAAGCCCAAATACCCTGTGGCGCCCACCACTAAAATCTTTTGCGATGTTGTCATTTCGTTCTCCTTATCGGTTTATCTTATGACGATCACTATCGAAATAGAGTTAGTCGGTAGAGTTCTTCTCCTACACCATGTGATAGCACCCATTTGAAGATAATTGGCGTAATAACCTCGAAATAGCAGGTGAGAATCAATTCGGCTTTGGTTCCCCCTACCCGGTTATGACATTGAACTTGCCTTCACAATCCCAATTAATACGGGCATTTTTATCGTAGCTTTCTGGTCAACATCATTCGACTTTTTTTGTTAATTTCTCGATACCAACGTTTTAAAGACCGATCGGTCTTTAAAAAGAATAGTTGGACGAAGGTTGAACTGTCAACTTTTATAGACCAATTGTACTAAAATAAAAACCCATTAGACTTTGAGAGGAAAAATCAATACAGTCCAATTGGACTTAATAAAAGGAAATGGCAATGCCAAAGATTGTTGATCACGAAGCATACCGTCGAGAACTTGCTATCAAAGCCGTCGAGATTTTTACTGAGCACGGTATCAATGGTCTGGGAATGAGGGGAATTGCCGAATTTCTTGGCATTTCTAAAAGCGCTCTTTATCACTATTTCCCAAGTAAAGAAGAACTGTTTAAGGCGAGTACCGAGGTATTTTTAGAACCTAGTTCTCTATATGGTCTAGCCGAAGGCGAAGAGATTCTACAGGATAAAGAGCAGATGCTGCACAAGCTAATTTCTGCGTTAGACAAGCGCTTTCGAGGCGAGATGACCTTGATGTTTGACTATACTAAAAACAAAGATGCTCAACAGTTAAAAGATGATAGCTTGCTCTCGCTAGCAAACCAGCAGTTTAAAACAGAACTGGGTAAGGTGGTCGGAAGCGAGAACGCAGATCAGGCCCTCGCGTTACTTCTCGGAGGGCTCACCATGCGCCTTTTCGATGGCAACAAAACGGAACTAACCAGTATAGCTCAGTGGTTGCTTACTCTTTCCTGTAACGAATAAATACCATCTTGAGCAGCGAATTCAAAATTGAACAGCTTTCATTTTAGCGTATTACTCACGATTCGCCGATATAATTGGCACTTACCATTTCTTCACCGCTTCCTGGTCTTTATGGTTCGCTTCAACCCAACGGTTTTCTCCACTTTCTACCACCTCTTTTTTCCAGAATGGTGCCTGGGTTTTGAGCAGATCCATTATATACTGTGCGGCTTCAAAAGCGGCTTCACGGTGGGAGCTGGAGACTCCGACTAGCACAATCTGGTCGGCCAGTGCCAATTGACCGACCCGGTGGATAATTGTGACACGCTGGAGCGGCCAGCGTTCGCGTGCCTGCGCTTCCAACTGATTAAGGTATTTGTCGGTCATTGCCGGATAATGCTCAAGATACAACCCACTGACCTGATGTCCCTGGTTCAGATCGCGAACTTTACCAACAAACAGCACTGCCGCACCGCAGCTTGCATCATCAGCTACCAGCGCCTGATACTCTTTGCCAACGTCAAAATCCTGTTCTTGCACCCGAATCATCACTAACCTCCGGTAACAGGGGGAAACATTGCGATTTCATCCCCCTGACCAATCATTGTTTCAGCAGGAACCAAAGTCTGATTGAGTGCGATTAATACATCACGTTCTAGCAGCCACTCCTGCCAGTGCGGGTGTTGTTCAGCTAATTGCTGTTTGAGCTGTTCAACGGTCTGACCACTCGCATCCAGGGTTAAGTGATCGCATTGCAAACGCTCTCGTAACTGAGCGAAAAAAAGAATTTTATTCATCTGATTTCCCTAAATTTCGGCTCTGGAATCACAAGCTGCAACCTCTAACGACTTCAAGTGTGCAACAAAATTACACGGCCCCTGACGTGCATCCAGTTGTGGCCGCAAAATTTCATCCCAAGCGGTAGCACACGCTTTGGTACTACCGGGAACAGCCGCAATTAGTGTTCCATTAGCCAGCCCCGCTACAGCTCGGGACTGAATGGTTGAGGTGCCAATATCGCGGAACGAAAGCTGGCGGAACAGTTCGCCAAACCCATCGACCGCTTTATCAAACAGCACTTCAATCGCTTCCGGCGTGATATTATTTGCAGTGAATCCGGTACCGCCAGAAATCAACACAACCTGGACATCACTGCTGGCAATCCAACGACTGACCAATGCCCTAATCTGATACAAATCACCTTTGCATAATGCGCGTTCAGCTAAATGATGCCCGGCAGTGGTTAGCCTCGCAATCAAGAGATCACCGGAAGTGTCTTCTGCTGAAGTCCGTCGATCATTGACTGTCAATACCGCGATATTGAGTGAAATAAAATTCGCGTTTGTTTTACGACCCATGATGTTTACTCTGATGTTGAACCGCCAGTTGTTGTGCAGTTTGCCACTCATGCGGTGTATTGGTATTAAACAGATGCAGTGTAGATGGTGGGGTAAATGACAGGGCGTGTAAGGCCTCAAGTAGCCCGTGAACTGAGCACGCTCGGGCCACCAAACGCCGTTCCGCCACGGCTAATGCAGCCATAGGATTATTTAAATAACAGGGCAGCACCGAGTCGGAATAATAACAGCTATGAGCTACGTCCCTGCCAGCATTAAGCAATTCAACCAGGCTGAGAGAATCCAGCAAAGGCATATCCACCGGCATCACCAAAGCTTCGTCGCACTGTACCTGATCAAGTGCCGCATGAATCCCGGCAACGGGCCCCTGACAGATAAATTTATCCACAATAAAACCGGGTTGATTGCGGCTGACAACAACCTGATCGCAGCCGACTTCACGCAACTGGCGCATCGCCCGGCATAACTGCGCTTCACCGCGCCAGTCTAACAGGGCTTTATCGGTTCCCATCCGGCTGGATAAACCACCGGCTAGCACAATGCCTAACAACATATCAGCCTCCTAGCATGGCCAACTGCTTGGTCAGTCCACTATTTTGCTGGTGCAGTTGGTGACCTTTCCATTTACCCAGAACGACCTGTTGCAAATGCTGCTGTAACCCATCGACATCCTGATTTTGTAGCCAGGGGCGTAGGTCATCATTGGCTTCACCAAACAGGCACAAGTGCAATTTTCCTTCAGCCGAAACACGCAGGCGGTTACACGATGCACAGAAGTCTTTGGCATACGGCATAATCAAACCGATTTTCCCCAGGTAATCGGGATGCGCAAATTCAACCGCTGGGCCGGCATACTCAGCTTTTGGCTGCAACTGCCAGCCATCGCTCATCAGCTGGCTCTGTAATTCCATACCGCTGACATGCTGGGCATCAAAATAGGCATGATTATCACCAGTACGCATCAGTTCAATAAAACGAAATGAAACCGGCTTATCCTGAATAAAATTAAGGAAGGAATTGAGCTCACGGGCATTGTACTGTTTGAGTAGAACCGCGTTAAGCTTAACGGTTTTCAACCCCAATTCGAGTGCCAGATCAATGCTGGCAAATATTTCATCCAGACTGTCGCGGCCGGTAATCTGAGCAAAAGTATAAGGATTTAAACTATCGGCACTGATATTCAACGCGGTTAGGCCCGCATCAACTAATTGCGGCAGTTGCTTGGTTAAACGGTATGCATTGGTGGTCATTGCCACGGTTTCAATTTGTGGCGTGTCTGCACAAATCTGGACAATCTGTGCCAGATCTTTGCGCAAGGTAGGTTCACCGCCAGTAATTCGGATCTTGCGCGTACCCGCATTAGCAAACGTACTCACCAGAGTCTGAATTTCATCCAATGACAATGGATGTGGCCGGGTATCGCACTGATAACCGTCCGGCAAGCAGTAATTACACTTGAAGTTACACACTTCGGTGATCGAAAGGCGTAAATAATCAAATCGTCTGTTGTAGCTATCTTTTAACATCTCAGCCTTTCCAATTCGGGAGGCTTGCCGATTTCTCAACAAACCCGGTGGGTAAACCACGGTGCAAAATCCGTGCTAGTTGTGTTTTGTTTTATAACCCAACCAGTTTAGGTTTTTGCACTTCGGCATCTCTTTGTTTTTAGCATAGAGAGTTTCTGCCACAGATACCATACAAAAAAAGAGGCAGAACCCTACCTCCTTAGAGGTAGCTAGCTGATCGGTGAAAAGGTCACTAGCACCTGAGTCCCGCCGTCCGGCGCAGCCGACACTTCCAATTCACCGTGCAGATGACGCGCACGTTCCTGCATGATGGCCATACCATAGTGGTTTAGCTTGGCTGAATTATGGCCGATACCAATGCCATCATCACGCACTGATAAGCGGATGCGATGATCATCTAACTCCCGCAATTCAACCCAGACATTATTCGCCTGACTATGATGGACGGTATTCTGACACGCCTCACGAGTGATCTGCAGCAGATGAATCTCTTCCAGTGGCGATAACGGAACCTGTTTAATCGCAAAATTTAAGTGAAACTGAATGTCACTCTGTTCAGATAGTTGATCAATAGTATTATCCAGCGCGGCTTCCAGTCCGTCCTCAACCATTTTCAGGCGGAACGTGGTGAGCAATTCGCGTAACTGGCGATACGCCGAATCAAGCCCGGTTTTTAATTCATCGATAATCGGCGGCTGCTTTTCAAATTGTTCTTTCTGCTGAGTTTTCGATAGGCGGGTCACCTGAATTTTCAGATAAGACAGTGCCTGAGCCAGAGAGTCGTGCAACTCGCGCGCAATTGCCGTGCGTTCATGTAATAGCGCAATTCGCCGTTCCTGGTTTTGTTGGTCGCTCAGATTAAGCGCCAGAGCGACCTGATCCGCCACCGACTGAACCAACTGATGCTGCCAGCCGTTTTCATGCATATTGTTACCCCCGGTCACCACAATCACCCCATAATGGCTGCTACCGTAAATCAACGGATAACGGGTGACCCGACGCCGATCCAGCGGGACAAATGCCGCATGACCATCACAGGACTCACAATATTTCGCTTCACACAATTGAGAATCATCACCACACGCTTTCACCTGTAAATACGGCTTATCCCCACCGGAGGTCATTACACACAGTTCAATATCATCCACTTCAATCAACTGTGCCAACTCAGAGAATATCGTCTGGTAGTCGAGTTCTTGTTTATGTGCTTCCAGCAACTGGCGATCCATTTTGAACAGAAATGCCAGCGCGTTATTATTCACCGCCAGCTCTTGAGTCTGCTCTTTAACTCGTTTTTCCAACTGACCATACATGGAAGAGATCGCTTCACAGGTGTGATTCAGTGTCGCCCCCAGCAACGCTAGCTCATCGCTACCTTTTAAAGCTAAGTGTTGCGTGAAATCTCCTTTGCCGATGGCATACGCCGCATTGGTTAGTTTAACCAAGGGTTTTTCCACCCGACGATTGAGAATATTAAGGGTAAAAATGCCGACCAACAGGGTAATCGCCAGCGCGGTAAGCTGAATCATGCGCAGTGACTTAATTTTCCACTCGGCATTTTCCTGCACTTCCAGCACAAACAGATCCGCTTTGCCAGCCATACCCGCCACCTTTTGATGCAGATAAACCGGATCGGCAACTGGTATAGCCAGTAACACTGGCTTTAACTGGCTATGCCAGTGATCGACCAAAACCTGCCAGGAAAGAGCTAGCTGCGGCTGTTTTTGCAATGCAGAAAAAATCGGATCCGCCAGTTTCGCCTCAAATGAACGGATTCTGTCAGTTAGCTCAGTTTGATTCCCTTCCAATGCATACATCCCCAACTGAAAGGCTTCCATCCGCAGCGAACCACTCAGGTTTATTGCCCGGGCATCCAGATCGGCTCTTTCGGTGATCCAATAAGAAGCAAATAAGGTACAAATCGCCAGACTTATAATGCCGATCATCGAGCCTTTAATGTAGGTCATCACCGACCCGTTAAAGCTTTTTTTCAGTTCCGATAACTTACTACCCACAATGATTACCTCGGCGTTGATGAGAGACAGACGATAATGCTTGTTTGTTATTTGTGCCTTTATTTTCGCAGGTTTAGCGACAAAACGTCTCTACCCCATTGTAGGTATTTCCTTATATATCACTAAGTTATGTGACATTGAGATAGTGAGCTTCATCAAGTTACTTTGCACTTTAATCACTATAGTAAGCAGGCAACTGTAGTCGCCCATTAATCAAATTATCCCAACCGGCGGCCCTACAAATATGCAGGATAGGAGAGCAACTGATGAGCCATTTCTTAAATAAAATGCGCTTTTTTAAGACCAAAAAACAGCCATTTGCTGATGGTCACGGTGTGACAACCGATGAAAGTCGCGATTGGGAAGACGGCTATCGCCGTCGTTGGCAGCATGACAAAATTGTACGTTCTACTCACGGAGTAAACTGTACCGGTTCATGCAGCTGGAAAATTTATGTTAAAGACGGATTAGTCACCTGGGAAACCCAGCAAACCGATTATCCCCGTACCCGTCCGGATCTGCCCAATCATGAGCCACGTGGCTGCCCGCGTGGCGCCAGCTATTCATGGTATATCTATAGTGCAAACCGGCTGAAATATCCAAAAGTGCGTCAGGCACTGTTAAAACTGTGGCGAGAAGCGAAAAAAGCCAATTCGGATCCGGTTAAAGCCTGGGAATCGATCGTCTCTAATCCAGCCAAAGCGAAAAGCTATAAATCCAAACGTGGATTAGGTGGTTTTGTTCGCGCGTCCTGGGATGAAGTAAACGAAATTATCGCCGCTTCCAACGTTTACACGGCAAAAACCTATGGCCCGGACCGTATTATGGGCTTCTCCCCTATTCCGGCCATGAGTATGGTGAGCTACGCAGCAGGCTCTCGCTATCTGTCATTGATTGGCGGTAACTGCTTAAGTTTCTATGACTGGTATTGTGACCTGCCACCGGCATCACCGCAGATCTGGGGTGAACAAACCGACGTACCAGAATCGGCTGACTGGTACAACTCAAACTACATCATTGCCTGGGGCTCTAACATTCCACAAACCCGGACACCGGATGCTCACTTCTTTACTGAAGTACGTTATAAAGGCACCAAAACAGTAGTTGTTACTTCCGATTATTCTGAGTGTTCCAAACTTTCTGATATGTGGTTGGCACCAAAACAGGGTACCGATGCAGCGCTGGCGATGGCATTTGGCCACGTTATCCTTAAAGAGTTCCATATCGAACGTCCAAGTACCTATTTCACTGACTATGTCCGTCGTTATACCGATATGCCGATGCTGGTCAAACTGGATAAAGGCGAAAAAGGCTATCAACAAGGCACCTTCCTGCGCGCTTCCGATCTGGCCGATAATCTGGGGCAGGAAAATAATCCGCAGTGGAAAACCATCGCCGTGGACGAGCAGAGCGGCGAGCTGATTTCGCCAACCGGAGCTATCGGTTACCGCTGGGGTGAGAAAGGTAAATGGAATATTGAACAGCGTGACGGTAAAACCGGTGAGGAGCACCAGTTTGCCCTGAGTCTGAAACAGCATTCCGATGCCGTTGAAGAGGTGCTGTTCCCTTACTTTGGTAGTCAGGCGCATGAACTGGGTTATTTCCATCACACTGAACATGATGAAATCCAAGTGCGTAAAGTTCCGGTTAAAACCTTAACCCTGAAAGATGGCAGCAAGGCTCTGGTTGCGACCGTATTCGATCTGATGGTTGCCCATTACGGTGTTGATAATGGCCTGGATGATCCAAATGTGGCCCAGGATTACAACGATGATATTCCTTATACGCCTAAGTGGCAGGAAAGCATCACCGGGGTTAAAGCTCAGGATGTGATTCAGATTGCCCGCGAGTTTGCCGATAACGCAGACAAAACTCAGGGTCGTAGCATGATCATCGTCGGCGCAGGACTGAACCACTGGTACAACATGGATATGAACTACCGCGGTCTGATCAATATGCTGATGATGTGTGGCTGTGTCGGTAAATCCGGTGGTGGTTGGGCGCACTATGTGGGTCAGGAAAAACTGCGTCCGCAATGTGGTTGGTTACCGCTTGCCTTTGGTCTCGACTGGCAACGTCCGCCACGTCAGATGAACGGCACTTCGTTCTTCTACAACCACTCTGATCAATGGCGCTATGAAAAGCTGGAGATGACCGAAGTATTATCTCCGCTGGCCGACAAACAGGCCTGGACCGGTTCGATTCTCGATTACAACACTCGTGCAGAACGTATGGGCTGGCTACCATCGGCACCACAATTGGGTATGAACCCATTACAACTATGTAAAGAAGCGGAAAAAGCCGGCGTATCGGCACAGGATTATGCGGTTGAAAAACTCAAATCCGGTGAACTGAAATTTGCCTGTGAAGATCCGGATAATATCCAGAACTTCCCGCACAACATGTTTGTCTGGCGTTCTAACCTGCTTGGTTCTTCCGGTAAGGGTCACGAATACATGCTGCGCCATTTCCTTGGTACCAAGCATGGCCTGCTGGGCAAAGATCTCGGCGAAAGCGGCGATAAAAAACCTGAAGATGTAGTGTGGCGTGAAGAAGCACCGGAAGGCAAAGTCGACTTATGGGTCACTCTAGATTTCCGCATGTCGACCACCTGTCTCTATTCCGACATCGTACTGCCAACCGCAACCTGGTATGAAAAAGACGATATGAATACTTCGGATATGCATCCGTTTATTCACCCTCTGTCGAAAGCGATCGATCCTGTCTGGGAATCTCGCTCCGACTGGGAAATCTTCAAAGGCATCGCCAAATCGTTCTCCGAACTGTGTGTTGGTCATTTAGGTGTAGAAAACGATCTGGTCACTCTGCCATTAATGCACGATACCCCGGCCGAACTGGCTCAGCCTGATGGTGTAAAAATGTGGTGGAAAGGCGAATGCGACCTGATCCCAGGCAAAACTGCGCCAAATATGGTAGTGGTTGAGCGCGATTATCCGAATACCTACAACCGCTTTACTTCACTTGGCCCACTACTGGAAAAACTGGGTAATGGCGGTAAAGGGATCAACTGGAATACCGAAAAAGAAGTCCATTTCCTTGGTGAGCTAAACTACACCCACACCAGTGAAGGACCACAAAAAGGTCGACCAAAAATTGAAAGCGCGATTGATGCCGCTGAAGTGATCCTGAGCCTGGCTCCGGAAACCAATGGTCAGGTTGCCGTTAAAGCCTGGGCGGCACTAAGTGAAATTACCGGACGCGATCATACTCATCTGGCGAAACCGAAAGAGGAAGAGAAAATTCGCTTCCGTGATATTCAGGCACAACCACGCAAGATCATCAGCTCGCCAACCTGGTCGGGTCTCGAAGATGAACATGTTTCATACAACGCCGGCCACACCAACGTGCATGAGATGATTCCATGGCGCACCGTTACGGGTCGTCAGCAGTTCTATCAGGATCACCAATGGATGCGCGATTTCGGCGAAACCATGGTCTGTTACAAGCCGCCGGTCAACCTGAAAACCACTCAGCCGCTGCTGGGTAAAAAACCGAACGGCAACAAAGAACTGGTACTGAACTGGATCACACCACACCAGAAATGGGGTATCCACTCAACCTACTCCGACAACCTTCTGATGCTAACACTCAGCCGCGGCGGCCCTATCGCCTGGATCAGCGAAATCGATGCGACTGAAGCCGGAATCGAAGACAACGACTGGATCGAAGTGTTTAACGTCAATGGGGCTATTGCCTGCCGTGCCGTGGTTTCACAACGTGTACCACAAGGGATGAGCATGATGTACCACGCTCAGGAACGTATCGTCAACGTACCGGGCGCAGAAACCACCGGAACCCGTGGCGGTATTCATAACTCGGTCACACGCGCAGTGATGAAACCGACCCATATGATTGGCGGTTACGCACAACAGGCTTACGGCTTCAACTATTACGGCACCGTCGGTTGTAACCGGGATGAATTCGTCATCGTGCGTAAGATGAACGAAGTCGATTGGTTAGATAACGAGTAGTCGAGGGGAATAACATGAAAGTACGCGCTCAAATAGGCATGGTGTTAAACCTGGACAAATGTATCGGCTGCCACACCTGCTCTATCACTTGTAAAAACGTCTGGACCAGCCGTGAAGGGGTTGAATACGCTTGGTTTAACAACGTAGAAACCAAACCCGGTATTGGTTATCCCAAAGAGTGGGAAAACCAGAACAAATGGAATGGCGGCTGGAAACGCAACAGTAACGGTAAACTGGAACCCCGTCAGGGTAACAAATGGCGTCTGTTAGCCAATATCTTCGCCAACCCGGATCTGCCGGAAATTGACGATTACTACGAACCGTTTGATTTTGACTATCAACATCTGCACAACGCACCGGAAAGCAAACATCAGCCGGTAGCACGACCACGTTCACTGCTAACGGGTCAGCGGATGGAAAAAATCAACTGGGGACCGAACTGGGAAGAGATTCTCGGCACCACATTCGATGCCCGGAAAAAGGACCAGAACTTCGACCACGTCGTGCAGAAAGAGATTTACGGTCAGTTTGAAAAGACCTTCATGATGTATCTGCCACGCCTGTGCGAACACTGCCTGAACCCGGCTTGTGTTGCCAGTTGCCCATCAGGTGCAATCTACAAACGCGAAGAAGATGGCATTGTGCTGATCGATCAGGACAAATGCCGTGGCTGGCGGATGTGTGTGTCCGGCTGTCCATACAAAAAGATCTACTACAACTGGAAAAGCGGCAAATCAGAAAAATGTATCTTCTGCTTCCCACGGATTGAATCGGGCCAGCCAACCGTCTGTGCCGAAACCTGCGTGGGTCGTATCCGCTACCTGGGCGTACTGCTCTATGATGCAGACAAGATCGAACAAGCCGCTAATGTAGCCAACGAACAGGAACTGTATCAGGCGCAACTGGATCTGTTCCTTGACCCGACCGATCCGGTGGTGATTGAAGCAGCACGTAAAGAAGGCATTCCAGATGCGTGGCTGGAAGCCGCTCGCCAGTCGCCAGTGTATAAAATGGCGATGGACTGGAAAGTAGCGCTACCACTGCACCCGGAATACCGTACCCTGCCGATGGTTTGGTATATCCCGCCATTGTCACCAATCCAAACTGCAACTCAAGCAGGTCAGGTTGCGATGAACGGCGTGATTCCGGATCTGAAATCGCTGCGTATTCCAATGCGCTACCTGGCTAACCTGCTTACCGCCGGGGATGAAAAGCCAGTTATCCGCGCCTTAGAACGGATGATTGCGATGCGCAACTTCAAACGTTCACAACAGGTTGAAGGCATGGAAGATCTGGAGGTACTGCAACAAGTCGGGCTG
The DNA here is from genome assembly GCA_963666615.1 of uncultured Vibrio sp. Classification (GTDB taxonomy): domain Bacteria; phylum Pseudomonadota; class Gammaproteobacteria; order Enterobacterales; family Vibrionaceae; genus Vibrio. The sequence continues at coordinate 818,470 of OY762907.1, read as the reverse complement.
ACTTCAGAACAGGTCGAAGAGATGTATCGTTATATGGCGATCGCCAACTATGAAGATCGCTTTGTTATCCCAACCAGTCATAAAGCTTACGCCGCAAACGCCTACGATATGAAGAATGGTTGTGGCTTCAGCTTTGGTAACGGCTGTAGCGATGGTAACAATGGCGTTAATCTGTTTGGTGGCAAGAAACAGACTGTTCGCCAGATTATTCCGGTCGAATTTAAAGAGTAACAGGAGATACATATGCAAATTTTAAACGTTATTTCCTGCCTGCTCGACTATCCGACTCAGGAGTTGCTTGACGCGCGAGTGGAATTGATTGACGCAGTGATCAACAGCGAAATCGATTCTACCGCCAAAGCGCCGATTATCGACTTTATCTCCGATAGAACTAGCGGTGATCTAATGGAATGGCAGGCTGAATATGACGGTCTGTTTGAACGTGGCCGTTCTTTAGGTCTGTGGTTGTTTGAACATGTTCACGGCGAAAGCCGTGATCGTGGCCAGGCTATGGTCGATCTGATGGAACAGTATAAACAGGCTGGCCTGGAACTGGCACAAAACGAACTGCCGGACTATATCCCGCTGTTTCTGGAGTTTCTTGCCACTCAGGGAAGAAAGAACGCTGAGCAATGGCTGGGTGAAGTGGAACATATTCTGGCGCTACTCATGTGCCGCCTGGAAAAGCGTAACAGCAACTATGCCGTACTATTTTCCACCTTGCTGGAACTGGCGCATAGCGAGGTTGATTTGGATGCGATTCGTGGCCAAATCAACAGTGAAAAGCGCGATGATACCAAGCAGGCAATGGATAAAGAGTGGGAAGAAGAAGCGATAACCTTCGGTGCTCAGGACAGTGCAAGCTGCCCTACCGCCACCCACCGACCTGCAGAATCACAACGTAAAGATCAATACGTTCCAGTGAGCTGGACCGACTTTGATCAACGGGCCAGTTAAGGAGTTAATCATGAGTTATTTAAACACCCTGTTCTTTGGTATTTACCCTTATATTGCGCTGGCCGTGTTCGTGATCGGCTCAATTATCCGTTATGACCGGGAACAATACACCTGGAAAACCAGTTCCAGCCAGTTGCTGGAAAGCAAAGAGCTGAAACGCGGCAACCTCGCTTTTCACGTTGGGGTCATTATGATTTTGCTCGGCCACTTTGTCGGCCTGCTGACCCCGACCTGGGTTTGGCATGTGCTCGGCATCAGCGCCAGCTTTAAGCAAGTGATAGCCATGAGTATTGGTGGTCTGTTTGGCCTTCTCTGTATGTACGGTCTGGTGATTCTGATCAAGCGTCGCCTGAATGACCCGCGCGTTCGAGCCAGCAGCAGCAACATGGACATTGCGATTCTATTGATGCTTGCTGCACAGCTAGGACTTGGCCTGCTGTCGATTTTTGTCTCTGCCGGTCATCTGGATGGCTCAGAAATGCTATTGCTGATGAGCTGGGCACAGAACATTGTCACCTTCGACGGCGGCGAAGCGGCACAGTCTATTGCCCATGTCCACTGGATCTATAAACTGCACGTCCTACTCGGTATGACGCTGTTTGTGGCATTCCCATTCAGTCGCCTGGTGCATATCGCCAGCGTACCGGTGCAATACATTCTGCGCAGTTATCAAATTGTCCGTTCAAAATAAACCACCAATCAAGACCTTGCCGCTTGGCAGGGTCTTACCATTCTGAGGTGAATATGATTAAGGTTAACCATCAGTCGATCAGTGAAAATCAAATCCTGCAGGAAATGCAATATCATCCAGCAACCGATCACCGTTCGGCAATGATAGAAGCAGCACAGAGTCTGATCATCAACGAATTACTCCAACAGCGTGCCAACACTTTGGGGCTAAATCTGCAACTGGGCCAGAATGAGACAGAGCAGCAGTCGGATGCCGTCGTAGAACAGCTGATCCGTGAGGATATCGCTATTCCCAACGCCAGCGAAGCCGAATGCCGACAATACTACCAAAGTAATTTGAACAAATTCTGTACTTCTCCGCTGGTTGCAGCACGCCATATCCTGCTCGCTGCACCGGAAAGCGATCAGCATTTGCGGGCACAAACCGCTGAGCAGGCCGAGGTACTGATCCAACAACTACAGCAAGGCATTGATTTTTCTACCTTGGCCAGCCAGTATTCCGCCTGTGATTCCAAACAGGTCGGTGGTCAGCTCGGCCAATTAAGTAAGGGCCAGACCGTGGCAGAATTTGAACGCCAGGTATTCAGTGCCAACCCCGGTTTAATCAGCCACCCTATCGAAACCCGTTTTGGCTTTCATATTGTCATAGTCGATGAAAAAGTAGACGGCCAGCAACTCCCGTTTGAGTTGGTCAGCCAACGAATTAGCGACTATTTAAATGAAAAAGTGAAAAGAAAAGCAATCGCCCAATATATTCAGCAGCTTATTGTTGAGTCGGATATTGACGGCTTTGATTTTAACGTCGATTCAAGTCCGCTGATGCAGTAATCAAATACACCCTCCACTCTGGCAGCATCTTTATGCTGCCAAGCCTTTACCATCGCCTATTTATAACAATCTATTAATAGATAATGACTATCGAAGTAATAGAGCTTTTCTCTTTGAATAAATGCGAATAATTATCAATAATGATAACAAATAGACAAAACAAGCTACTTTAGAGGATAGGACTATGATCAAAACAATGACTTTTGCAGCAATCCATTTTTCTATCGCGACAACTGTTGCTTTTATTTTAACTGGTGATTTCTTATTAGGCAGTTTGATAGCAATGATTGAACCATCAATTAATACTGGTGCATTTTATATTCATGAAAAAGTATGGCAGAAAGCACCATTGTTAAAACGTTACCAAGCTATGACTCAAGTGAAAACAGCGAGTTTTGCTACGATTCACTTTAGTGTCGCCTTTATGGTGACTTACTTATTAACAGGTGATGCATTGATCGGTGGTTTGATGGCAACCATTGAACCAGCAATTAACTCGGTGGCTTATTTCTTCCATGAAAAAGTATGGTTACGCAGAGAGCAGGCAAAATATGGCATTGAAAACCATATAGCTCATGCCTAATACTTCGCTAGTACAGGAATTAACCACCCAATATTGTACAAAAAACCACCGCACCTCTCCTGCTTATCTATACTTACATTAATAGTCACATATTAATGGTCACTGGCAGAGAGGCTACCGATGGACTATATCGACAAAATCCGTTTAAGAGGTCAAGCCGAAGAAGATCTGTTTTTTGCGGAACTGGATCGGCAGTTGATTAAAGCCTTGCATGAACAGCAACAACAGACTGCGGAAGGCTTGAAAACGGAAAACAGTGAAGAAGATAAGCCGCTTTCTCCCCCACATAAGTAGTTGATAAAACGGCTTGGGCTTCAATTCGAAGAAAGGAAGTGATTAATGTTTCTCTTCTTGTTGGTGTTTTTTGTCCAGAATAAACTGCCCGTACTTCATATCTTCTTGCAAAATATGCTCGCGCCACCAGCGATTCAGATAGCTATTAACTGAATCACCAACAATAAACGGGCTTTGCGGGAAGCGGGCATACATCGAGCGTATCGTATTGAGCCATTCAACAAACGCAGCGTGCTCTTTAAGGTGCGCTTCCAAATCCGGATAATTGTATTTACGCATATACACTTCTTCGTGGCTAAAGTGCTCTACCGTATAACGCTTTAGTCGTTCCAGAATGGCGTTGATATAATCATGGCTCATCCGGGCGTTGGTAAGATCATTGACTAACTCGAATAACTCTTGGTGATCTTTATCGATATTTTTGTCACCGACACTCAGATCATCTGTCCATTTCAGACTCATCTTGACTCTCCTTAAAGTAGCCCAACAGCCAATGACGGGAAAACAATAATTAATGCCAGTCTCACCAAATCAGAGATAACAAAGGGGAATACACCCTTAAATATATTCTGAATCGAGATATGAGGTGCAACCGATTTAATCACGAAAACATTCATCCCCACCGGAGGAGTAATCAAACCAAGTTCAACGGTAATAACCGCAATAATACCAAACCAGATAGGGTCGAAACCGGCCGCTTCAATCAGTGGATAAACCACAGGCACAGTGAGTAACAGCATCGCAATAGAGTCCATTACGCAGCCAAGCAGCATAAATAAGATCAATACACAAAACAGCACCATATAGGGCGATAAGTGCAGGCTGTCGACAAATTCAACCAGAGTGAAAGAGATGCGCGATACCGAAAGAAAGTAACCGAAAATCTCAGCACCGATAATCATAAAGAAGATCATTGCCGACATAAACAGCGTCTCTTCAACCGCCGAGACAAAATCATTCCAGCGCATACCACGGAACAGAGCGATAAAGAATGTACCAGCAGCACCAATAGACGCCGCTTCGGTCGGAGTAAAGATCCCTGCATAAATACCACCGATGATCACGCCGAATACGCCCATAAAAGGAACCAAGCCTTTGAGACCAACAATTTTCTCTTTCAGCGTCGTAGCCTGTCCTGGTTGTGCCAGGTGAGGGAACAACATCACGGTAATGGCAATCGTAACGCAGTACAAAGTCAAACCTAACAGGCCCGGAATCACCCCGGCGATAAACATATCACCGACCGATTGTTCCGTTACCAATGCATACAGCAGCAAGGCAATAGAAGGCGGAATCATAATCCCTAACGTACCACCCGCTGCAAGCGTACCCGCCGCTAATGATTGTGAATAACCGTTCTTCTCCATTTCAGGTAATGCCACCCGCGACATGCTGGCCGCCGTAGCCATGGAAGAGCCGGATATAGCAGAGAAAATCCCACAAGAACTAACCGCCGCTAACGCCATTCCGCCACGCCAGCTACCGAACAAAGTGCGCGCCCCTTCGAACAACTCACTCGACATCTTGGCCTTGGAGGCAAAAACACCCATCAAAATAAACATTGGAATCGGGCTAAAGCTGTAGTTTGAAAGCGTTTCAAACGGGCCACTTTCCAAAATCGCCACTGCCGGATCAAAGGCGATAATTGAAGCAAAGCCAATAAAGCCGGTTGCCGCCATCGCCAGAGCAATCGGCATACGCAAGGCGATCAACGCCAGCATACCGAAGATACATAATAAGCCAATCAGCGAAGCACTCATCTCGGTAACTCCTCTCTACCATACATGAACAGGCGTAATGCACTCAGCACCGCAACTACCGCTAATACTCCACTGGCAAAGCAGGTAACAATATAAAAATTAGATAAAGGCAACAGCAAATCCTGTGTGGTTTCACCACTCATATCCGCCATCTTAATCGCATGATAAAAACGATACGACATACCAAAACCTAGCAAGGCATATCCCAGAATATAGAAACCTTCCAGACGTGCTTTAGTTTCGGTTTTTAACGTATCAGTAAATAAATCAACAATTACTTGGGAACGATTTAATGAATGTGGTAGTGCAAAAAACACTACAAAAAGTAGCCCGTATTTGATCATTTCAACCCCACCGATAAAGGTAATATCAATAGAACCATCGGAAAGATTGAAAATCAGACGAGTGACAACATCCGCTAATGTAACAAACATCATCAGTACGAGAATTGTGCCGCTGATAAGATGCATAACATAGGTTAATTTATCGACCCAACGAGAAATAAAATTCACAATCATGTACTCCTCATCGTTGGAAACCGGGGCTTATCGACATAAGCCCCAAGTCTATTTGTTATTGGCTACAGGTTTGTGAGTATTCCAGCGCTTTATTGTAAACTTCATACGCAGGCAGGCCTTTGGCTTTCAGCTCATCCAGATAACCTTTGGTCGCTTTATCCAGAATCGGTTTCCATTCAGGGTTATTAATCCCACCTTCAACCACATGGATGGTATGGCCTTCTTGCACAGCCTGTTCTCGGCCTTTCATATCCAAGCCATCGAATACTTTTGCGGCCTTCATCGACCAGTCCATGCCAGAGTTTTTATCGATAACCGCTTTTAGATCTGCTGGCATTTTTTTGTATACATCCGGATTCATCGTCACAATGAATGAAAGTGTATACAGACCACCGACCTCAGTATGATATGGCGTCAGTTCATTCAGGCGGAAAGTGTATTGGCCTTCCCAAGGAAGGGTAACGCCTTCAATAACGCCACGTTGTGCCGACTGATAAGCATTAGGAGCAGGCATACCGACCGGTTGCGCACCCAGGCCTTCAAGCAGAGTTGCCACTACCGAAGTCGGACGGCGGATACGTAACCCTTCCAGATCCTGCGGCTTTTCTATTAGCTTATTGGTGGTGTGAATATGGCCCAGACCATGGGTGAACAAAAATAGAGGTTTAGTTTGCTTATATTCATCAGCAAACGCGCCATCTTCGTACAATTTTTCGATAATGCATGAACCACTGGCAGCGCTTTTTGCAACTCCTGGTAGTTCCACAATCTGAGTTAAAGGGAAGCGATTGGCGGTATAACCCTGAATCGTCGCAGTGATATCCGCAATACGGTTAACCACTGAATCGTAAAGTGCTGGCGGTTTAGCTAAGGTTGATGATGGGTAGATATCTACTTTAATTCGGCCATTCGAGTCTTTTTCTACCTGATCTGCCCAGCCCTGGAAGAGCTCTTTATGTACCGCAGAAACCGATGGGAAAAAGTGTGCAAAGCGCAGGTTGTATTCAGCTGACCACGCAGGACTTGCAAACGAAGCGACACTAATTAATGCGATTGCAGATGCCAGTGTGGTCGGTTTCACGTTCTTATGTGCCATATTATCGTCCTCTTAGTGACAATTTTTCAGTTATTTGATTGCTCGGGTACAGATATCTTTTTCATCACACCCGGTTAACAATAAACTTAACAACTGATTGGCAAAGTAGATAATTCGAAATGCTTCTCTGCCATTCAAATTTGATATTGCTAATATAAGAAACCCAATAACATGATTTTTTAATCATCTGATCTAATTGTTCTTTATCAGTATGTAATCACCAATTATCGATAAAAAATTAGGATTAAAAGATTTTGGTTTCGGTGCAAAAAGGTGATCTACATCGTGATTATTTGCACTAATTTTCTTTATTACATACATCAATCTGAATCGTCGGTTGCCGTAAATATTTATCCACTTTTACGCTACTTCAAGCATAGGACATATTGCTCAGTGGAAATGTCGAAGTTCACGTTATCTGTCTATAGTCAGGCATAAATCTCATCGATCAGCATTGGCTATCTATACTTACAATAAATACATATTCATTCGGCCCGTCTTCGTGGAGTAGCGATATGAGCAATCCATCCCGTTTTGATGAACTATTACAACGCTTACGCGATGCAGAAAGAGAGCTGGAAAATGAGATGGAGCGGCTGCTCGAAGAAAAGCGGGAAAAGTTTCACTATCACCTGGAACATGGAAAAGTTCGCTTTGAGCAACAGGTCGAGACGCTGCAACGACAGTATCGGATAGGCACCTGGCGTTACCTACACCGGGCAAAGTGGCGTTTTATCCTTACGGCTCCGGTGATCTACGGTATGATCATTCCTTTAGTCATCGTAGATATTTCATTTACCCTGTACCAGCACATTTGCTTCAGAGTGTATGGCATTCCTAGGATTAAACGAGGGGACTTTTTGGTAATCGACCGCCATCTACTCAGCTATCTGAACGCAATTGAAAAATTCAACTGCGTATACTGCGGTTACGGCAATGGCATCATCGCCTACGCCCGTGAAATTACGGCTCGAACCGAACAATTCTGGTGCCCGATCAAACATGCGACAAGAACCACCGGACTGCATCCACGTACCGGAAAGTTCTTTGAATATGGTGATGCCAGCGCCTGGCGTAACGAACTGAAGAAAATGCGTAAAGACTGGACGGATGAAGCTTAGGGCATAACTAAACATACCCTAGTTATCCTGCCTGAATGGAATTAACGGATCGATTTGACTTGGTCACCACCTGCAAGTGATAATGGATATGCTCAAGATGCTGTTGTTACTGCTCATCAGTCATACCTGAACCCTGATCTTCATAGATGACAGTCGCGATATTGGTCATTGAAGGCAAATAGCAGGTTTGATGTACTTTGTTGATTTTTTCCGACAGTGCACCACGCATAATCAGTCACATAATCACTTCTGCTCCTTCCATACCGCCTAACTCAGCATATTGAGCAATCGTATATTGAGTGAGTTGCTCTGGATCTTTCTCTAACAAATCCAGGATGGTACTTTTCTGAAACCATCAAAAATGGGGGACCATGCCGGGTCTTCACCTTATTGGTATCTTTAGCAAAACCAATTGTTGGGGAGTGCGACGCTCCAATACCACCGATTATCTTCGCCATAGCTGAACTCGTCCTTTTTAGTCATAATGCGAAAAAGATTAGTGGTAAAAATCGAATAGTTACAATTAGATTGCTAACCATCACTATTCAATTTTGTGATAATCACGAAAGTTCTACTGAACGACTAGTAATCAGAAATACCTGGCTTATCTTTATCAACGATGGCCGAAACAAAAGTAATTAAAGCATCTCGGTGTGATTCAATTCCATAAAGTAACTTTTCAAAATGTCCTTGTTCACCTGAATGACTCAGTATCGCATTAATTGACTGCTTCAACGCTTGTTCAGCTCTCTGCTGCTGAATTTCGGTTAATTCATTATTTACCATCAGAGCCCGAATCCGACCAACCAATTGAATAGTCGAAATAATATTCACCACGCCCATAATCTGGCTAGCCGAGAGCATCTGGAGTCTGGAATCATTCTGAATCAAACGCAGCAAGCGATGCTGAGCGCGTGATTGAATAAATTCCGCCTTTTTAGCATCCCAGTTCATAACAAATATATTATTCAAATCAGCCAGAATAGCGGCTTTAATTCGGGCACTACGTTTGACACCATTGGTTGGAAAAATCAGTAAAAACGCAAGATAGGCCGCTAATGGGCCGGCAGCAGCGGCCAATCCAAGCGGAAGCTCCGCAGCGAGATCAAAGGATATCGGATAATCCAAGTGTGAAAGTAGCAGATAAATCATCACATAATCCATTGCTCCCATATTCCAGCGGGTTGATGAGAGTGGAATCACCACCGGAAGGATGAATAACGCCATCACCAAGAGGCAGGCCAATTCACTGCTGAGCATTGGCCAAACCATACCTTGGGTAATTAAACTGGTGATAAGCCCAATAATTTGCCAAAGAAAAATGCGTCCCATCAGACTGGCTGGCGACTCAAAAGTGGAAAACAGAGTGACCATAACCGAAGTACCAAGCATAACAAACGCACCAATCGCCGATCCACTCCAAACCCAGGCTAAACCAATTAACCCCAGCAGTACAAAGGTACGAAACATCGCCTGTTTAGCAGCAAGCCAGTCTCGATGCAACACCACCATATGTCGTAGTTTAACCGGCTGTATCCTCCCCTGCTCCTTATAACGCAAGCGTTCAGCAAGTGCGGTATGCAAATCAGAAAATGCTGCGCCAATGTCATGATCAGACAAGGCACTACGAATTTCTTCGATGTATTTAATTTCTTGTTTAATGCCTTGATTTTCCTCCACAACCTCAGCTAACCGTTGCAGCAGTGTTTCCACAGGCAAAAGTTCTTCCATCGCTGATTTGCCATTTAGACGAGTCAGCAACGCCACATTTGCATAAATTAATGCTCGCATAGAATGAGATGAACGACGCGAACTCACTGAACCCGCAGCATGAGGTTCGAGTAACTCTTCAATGGCAGCGGCTTCTTTCACTAACTCTGAGATTTGCTGAGCTGAAATAGTCGCTCTGGCAGCCTGACTCATTAGGGTTAAAACTGATCCGGTTAAGAGACGAACCCGCGAACTGAGCAATTCCTCACTGCAACGTTGATTAAACAGGATCCCGACCACCATTGCGGTAACGACACCAAGTAATACCGTCAGCATGCGATCGATACCCAATGCATATATATCGGCCTCCTGTGTTACTTCAAGTAAGGCCACTAACGATGCGGTATACCCGCATAGCAGAGTCAGGTAAGAGAACAACCCATTAAATAAATTCCCGGCGCCGGTGCAGATAGTAATCCAGATAGTCAGTGCCGCCGCGATAAAGAGAACATTTCCTGAAGAAAGGTACAGAATCGACACTCCGACAATGGTGCCAATAACCGTACCTAACAACCGGAAAAGGCTTTTTTCAATCAACATCCCTTTTTGTTGTGGCTGAGAAGCAGCCCAGACACTCATAGCCGCCCACTGTGGATGTTCCAACCCCAGAAACCAACCAATAAATAGCGCCATGCAAGAAGCCACTGCCGTCCTCAACGCGTATGCAGCAAGATTTTTATTAAAGCCGCTCCACTGAACCAATCTCTCTGTTCTGCTCATTATTTTTGCTCCTGATCGAGCTGCTGCTGCAGAATATTCATCATCTGATGAAAAACTTCGAATTGTTCGTCGCTAAAGCGAGATAAAAAACTAGATTCAATGGCATGTAAGTGCTGCCGGACCTGAGCAGAAAACTCAACCCCTTCCGCGGTCAGATAAATCAGCTTACTACGGCGATCTGCATCATCAGTTTTGCGCACAATGTATTGGCGTTGTTCAAGCGTATCAAGCAAACGTACCAGAGCCGGCCCTTCAATACCGACAGATCTGGCCAACTCCTTTTGGCTGATTCCATCACCAAATACAGCAAGATGTACCACTGGTGACCAAGTAATGTCTTTAATTCCAACCAGACTCAATTGATGATCGAGATAACGCCGCCACTGACGCGACAAGGTAGAAAAACGGATACCGAACATTTCTTGATTATAATTCATAAGTAATTAATTCGAATTCAAACTATATGCAAAATATTACCCCTAAGCGTGACCTGAATCAACATTTAGTAACTAAAGATACAACGGTGCCATCTGCCGCCAATAATGGCCTCGGTGCGCTCTTCCATCCCACTCATACATTTGATGAGAAACTCCTTTTTTATTTAGTATTTCGCTAAGTAAGTGATTATTTTGTAAAAAAGGATCTTCTCTGCCTATAGTAAAAACAATGTCACTATCAATAATATGCCGTAGTTTTTCCTGACAATTAAGGTTTTGCAGAAAATGAGTAGGCGTATGGTAGTAGATATCCTCGCTGTAAAAGCCATCAAACAGATCAGAAAATGATTCGACTTGCCAGGTCAAGTCATAGCGACCAGAAAAAGCGACTAAGCGGCTAAACAGGTGAGGATGACGGAAGAAAATGTTGGCCGCATGAAAAGCCCCTAAAGAGCAGCCATGGGCGATGGTGCAAGGATGGTCATTTTTTTGCGCCATAAGCGGAAATACCTCTTGCAGAATATATTCTTCAAATTGTATATGGCGACTGATACGACCATGCGGATGAGCCCAAAAGCAATACATGCTCTCTATATCAACACTATCAACGCAGTATAGCTGTAAACATCCCGAATTAATTTTATCTGCTAATGTATCGACGAGACGTAAATTTTCGTATTCATAAAAACGGCCTCCTCGGGTAGGAAAAACTAAGACTTTTGCTCCTGAATGTCCAAAAACCAAGAGTTCCATTTCTCGCCCAAGATTTGGACTCCACCATTTATGATATTCTCGATGCATTACCTTTCCCTAACTGTGCAAAATACACTTCCAATTGTTTACGCAATTCACGACGTTGTTTCGGGCCATTACGATAGGCGAAGTGGCCTGCATCCTGCAGATAAAGTTGTTTCTCTCCTCCGGCAGCATTATAAATACTGAATTGCCCGGGTGGAGCGACATAAGGATCGAACAACGCTAACGCCCAATGAGTAGGCTGAGAGATAAACCCGGCGGCACATGAAGCATCAAAATACGGTAACGTTTTGTGAATAATCCCAGGATGACTTTCGGCAAATTTTTGTAATGATTCAGTGCTCCCCCAGGTGGGTAAACGCATTCTTAACGCAAGATTGCCAAAAGTCGGAACATGGAAATGAGCCCGACTAATGCGAGGATCAAATGCCGTAGCGAACACACCAATTCCACCTCCAAAGCTACTTCCGGCAATACCAATACGATTCTTTAACTGAGGAAACAGTGTTAATAAAGCGGAGATCGAGCACCAGATGTCCTGTACACAACCACCCAAAATGTACTGCTGCTTATCCTGTATATTATGCAATACATGCCATCGGGGTTCGCTTGAAATTGGGGCTTTGGCGCTGCGACCAAATCCACGAACACAGAGAAATAACAGCGCCGTATTGTGCATATTCCAACTGGTGTCCGGTTGCTCAATCCCGCCATAACCATGAACCATAACCACCACATTTTCTACTGGCTCATCTTCAGGGAGAAGCAGCCAGCCACCAATTCGCATATCTTGTGTAGAATCAAAATAACAATCAAAAATTCGCCAGTTATTGATGACGTTGCCACTTTCCTGCAGGTTCAGATGAGTTTTAACCTTGAGCGCATCCTGATACTTTTCCTGCCAGAATAGAGCAAGATCCTCAGGTGTCGGCCCCGAAGTTACCGTTAATAAAGCATCAAGGTCGAAACCGTAATCGGGTTCAAACGGATAGTTGTGAGTAAAACCTGACTGAGTCATATTTATGATCATCAATTTTTGTTGTCGGTTATTCCTTACTTTATACCCAAATCAGATGAAGCGGTAATGACAAAGTATGCAAATATATTAGAACCGGTTTTCTTACACTGTTATGATGCCTATCGGTCCTTATCTGCAGGAGAAAAGAATGAAACTTGCCATTGTCGGCTCAGGTAATATTGTCAAAGAAGCATTAAATGCACTGAGCTGTGTGCCTGAAATCAGTTTGGAAGCGATCGTCGTCCGGGAAAAATCATTAACTGTGGCTCAGGAGCTGCAAAGCCGCTACGGGATCAACAAAATCTATACCGATTATGCACAGTGCTTAAACGATGCTGATGTTGACATGTTGTATATCGGCATCCCTAACAGCCTGCATTACGATTACAGCAAACGTGCGCTTGTAGCAGGTAAGCATGTGATTTGTGAAAAGCCATTTACTTCTAATTATGCAGAACTCAAAGAGCTGTCGGCTCTTGCCCGTGAAAAGCAGTTGATGTTATTTGAAGCAATCACCATGATTCATTCCAATAATTTTGCTTATATCAAACAACAACTGAGCGAGATTGGCGATATCAAACTGGTGCAATGTAACTATTCACAATACTCCAGCCGCTATCAGAAGTATCTGCAGGGTGAGGTTCATCCGGCCTTTGACCCCAATTACTCCGGTGGATCACTATTTGATATCAATGTTTACAATATCCATTTTGTCTGCCGCTTGTTCGGCCAGCCGCAAACCGTGCAGTATCACGCCAACATAGGCTTTAACGGTATCGATACATCCGGTGTTGTAGTGATGAATTACCCTACCTTTAGCGCGATTTGTAGCGGCGCTAAGGATTCACAAAGCCCATGCCACGCAACTGTTCAGGGTGATAAAGGTTATGTGAAAATCTGCGGGCCAACCAATGAAGCAAGGCAAGTGGAATTTAAGCTAATTCAGTCTGATGCGGTGAAAGACAATAAAGGGCAATACGATAATCGGATGGTTGATGAGTTTAAAGTATTTGCGGCACTGTTCGACAAACAGGATTATGCCGCATGCTATGAACTACTGGATCATTCGCTGATTGTGCTTGATGTGCTGACTCAAGCAAGAAAATCAGCCGGAATCGTTTTTCCAACTGATATCGTTGAGTAAAGTTTTCTTGGAAACTTTATACCAAAGACTTAACTGATTCGCGTACCACCAGCTTAACCGACAGATCTAACTCATCATAGTTTGGCAGTTCGCTGCCATTTAAATGCGCTAACGTAAGTTTAATCGCATGAGTAATAAACGCTTCGGACGGCAGAATGACGGAACTGATCCTCGGATTAAAATAATTGAGGATCGGTTCATTATCAAAACCGAAGACGGAAACATCATCAGGTACCGAAAGTCCAGCATCCTGCAACGCTTTTTGTGCCCCAATAGCCAAATGATCGTTAAAACAACAGACTGCGGTAAAATCCAGACCTCGTTCAATCAGTTGCTGGCACGCCAGATATCCGGATAAACTTTGGTCTTCATTGCCATTATCATCTACCGGGCAACGCTGTCTCTCAACAAACAACAAAGGGTCAAAAGGTATTCCCGCATCTTTTACTGCACGTTGGTAGCCTTGCAAACGCTGCTGAGCCGTACGCTGGCCTAATGAGCCAGAAATATAAGCAATACGTTTATGGCCATGTTGCAACAGGTAGTCAACAGGCTGAGCCGCGAAACTTTCCTGATCATACCAGACACAACGATCAGGATGAGCGGGCAAGTAACTGTTCAGTAGAATTACCGGAACGGAAAAGCTATCGATACAACGATTCAGTTGTTCAATCGTTTCATTGTAATTACTAAAACTAGAAGGGTTGTAGTAAAGCACTGCCTCACAGCGCTGGTCGATCAAATCATAAATAGCATTAAGCGCACCACCAGGCTCATCACGAACTTGTTTCATTATGATACTTTGACCCGCAAGCACATCCATTTCATGGATATCGCTGACCAGTGACGCCATACATTTGGACATTCCCGAACCAGACGGCAGCAATAAGCCGATCATACCGGATGCATGAGTTGCCAGTGTCTGGGCCAGCACATTGGGCCGAAAACCAAGCTCTTCAATCGCCTGAAACACCCGCTGACGAGTTTTCTCTGACGTATTGCCCCGCCCGCTCAACACACGTGATACGGTCGACTTCGCCACACCCGCATGGTGCGCAACATCCAAAATAGTCACAGCCATAGGACATTCCTAACTACAATAACGACTAACCGCAATAGCAATAGTAATAGCAAAAACGAAACAGCCTGCTGAAGCAGGCTGCCAATTTCTGTAATTACTTACAAAACAGAGAATTAAAGATCTTCACCGTTAGAAGCAATCACTTTTTTATACCAGTCAAAAGACGCTTTTTTCTTACGATCCAGAGTACCCACACCCTGGTTGTCTTTATCAACATAAATAAAGCCGTAACGTTTTTCCATTTCACCAGTTGATGCACTAACCAAGTCAATACAACCCCAAGGAGTGTAACCCCATAGTTCAACACCATCTTTAACCGCTTCGCCCATCTGCTCAATGTGCGCTTTCAGGTAGTCGATGCGGTAGCTGTCGTTAATTGAACCGTCTTCTTCTACTTTGTCAAATGCACCTAAGCCGTTTTCTACCACCATCAGCGGGATTTCATAACGAGCATAGATTTCATTCAGTGTATAACGCAGACCGATTGGGTCGATTTGCCAACCCCAGTCAGAGGCTTGTAGATATGGGTTTTTTACGCCACCCATCAAGTTACCAGAACCAATTTCTTTAGAAGGATCCGCTGATACACAATTCGACATATAGTAACTGAATGTGTAGTAATCAACCGTACCTTCAGCGATAATATCTAAATCGCCTTCTTCCATTTTCACTTCGATACCATTCTCTTCGAAGTAACGTTTTGCATAGTACGGATATTTACCGCGGACCTGAATATCACCACAGAAGTAGTTATGCATCTTCACATGCTCCTGAGCAAGCAGAATATCTTCAGGATTACAGGTGAATGGATAGGTTGTCATAAAGGCGATCATACAACCAATTTGAAAATCAGGGTTGATTTCATGACCAATCTTAACGGCTTGTGCGCTTGCAACGAACATATGGTGCAGACCTTGGAAACGTAGTTGTGGGTCATCAACCTGATTAATGAAGTCGGTCGTTCCTTCATTCAGAATACCCAAACCAAGAAAGTTACCCAGAGGCACCGTACCAATGTTGATCTCGTTAAATGTCAGCCAATATTTTACTTTGCCGCTAAAACGTTTAAACAGAGTTTCTGCATAACGAGTGTAGCATTCAACCACTTCACGACCTGCCCAACCGTTGTATTCCTGAGTCAGTCCGAATGGCAGTTCATAGTGAGAAATAGTCACTAGTGGTTCGATGTTGTATTTTTTCAGCTCATCGATCACGTCTTCATAGAACTTAAGACCCGCTTCGTTCGGCTCAAGCTCCATACCCGTTGGGAAGATACGAGTCCAGTTGATTGAGAAACGGAAAGTTTTGAAACCCATTTCCGCAAACAGTGCAATGTCTTCACGGAAGCGATGGTAGAAATCGATCGCTTCATGTGATGGATAGTGAATGCCTTCTTCAATAGCACGAGTAATACGACGTGCAACCGTATGAGTGCCTCCACTTAACATATCGCTGGTGCTTGGACCTTTACCATCAACATTCCATCCACCTTCAAACTGGTTTGCTGCGGTTGCACCGCCCCATAAGAAGCCTTCAGGGAAAACTGCTTTAGCCATTATCTCTCTCCGATGATTAAAATTTTAAACGTATTTTTACATCTGTGTATTAACCGAAACACAACAATATGTAACCGGTTCCTTTTTGGGAGAAAAAAATTTCTTCCGAACCAATGACAATAAGCTAACACACCAACTTTCAAATTGGAACCGGTTCCTTTTAAAAATTTAACTCATATCACTTTTTCACCAATAAAAATTGGAACCGGTTTTATTCTTTAAGAAAAGAGAAGGAAGTTCCATGAGAGCACTTCCTTCTTTCAGAGAATTAGTTCAACGCCTTTACCGAATTACGAATAACCAGCTGTGACTGTGTTCCCTGCTCATCGTATACCGGCAGTTCCTTTTTACCTAAATGAGCAATAGTCAGTTCAATCGCATGATTGATTATCTGTTTGGAAGGCAATATCACCGAACTAATACTTGGCGAGAAATAGTTCAGTACCGGATCATCATCAAAACCGAACAGCGAGACCTGCCCTGGTACCGCTATACCCGCTTCGGTTAACGCTTTCAACGCGCCAATAGCTAACAAGTCGTTCACGCAGCATAACGCGGTAAACTCCTGGCCACGTTCGAGCAATTGTTTACAAGCGTTATAACCACTTTTACTGACATCGACGATTCCAGATTCATCGGCACATTTTACCGACTCGACAAACAGTGAATCATCAAACTCAAGTCCGGCTCTGTTCAAGGCATCTTTATACCCCTGCATACGCAATTGAGTAGTACGCTGACTTAATGGCAGAGAAATAAAAGCAATGCGCTGATGGCCATGGGCTGCCAGATAATCAACCGGCGCAGCCGCGAACTTAACGTGATCGTACCAGACACAATGATCAGCATGATCAGGCAAGTAGCTATTAATCACCACCACTGGCACCGGAAACGTTTCAATCTTTTCGTTCAGTTGCTCGATGGTTTCCTGATAGTTGTGATAACCCGATGGATTGTAATAGAGCACCGCTTCACAGCGATGATCGATCAGCTCATTAATCGAATTTAATGCCCCGCCCGGTTGATCAGCAACCTGCTTCATAATGATCGCTTTACCCACGCGCGCGGCCATTTTATTTACTTCATCAATAAAACTGGCCAGATATTTCGAGGCAGAGGTCCCCATAGGCAGAATTAAACCGATAGTATCGGTTGACTGCCTAGCTAGGGTCCGCGCCAGTACATTAGGGCGGTAATTCAGCTCTTCGATGGCTTTAAACACTGCTTCGCGAGTTTTATCTGAGGTATATCCCTGCCCGTTAAGTACACGAGAAACCGTTGATTTTGCTACTCCCGCTCGACGAGCGACATCCAATATTGTTGCCATTGTTCTATCTTTACCATTCTACCCATTGATTTAATGGTGAAATATTACCATGCGGTCACCAATGTTAATAGCGGGGGCTGATCTAACTTTTCGGGATCAATGAATCCATTCTGAGAATAGGCGCAGGTAATTTCTCACTGGTAACAAAAATATACTGACCCGTTTGGTCAAAACCTATCCCTTCTGCCTGTTTCAGCTTGGGTAATTGGATTTCCCTAGGCGTCTGTTTCATCACCGAAGACCAGGGCTGGTGAGACGAATTGATATATTGATATGCACTAGCATAGGTTATTAAAACCAATGAGTTACCGTCAGAAGAAATATCCATCCCTGTAGGCATTGTTGCGAAATTAAATAACTGTATTAACGATAAATTGTGATTCGTTGCTTTGGGTAACGGTGATATTTCACCTAATGAAGTGGCGACTTGCTTCCCTCCCGAGAGAAGATCCAGCTCAAACAGCTGTGGAATCTCTTCGCGCTTAGTCAACAACAAGACCTTATGATTTTGCATATCTACCGCCACCGATTCACAGTCATGTTGCCCATCGGGATAGGTGAATTCAATCGTCCAGGCGGGCTTCACTTTTAACTTCGCTCCGGATTTGTTCAGATCAAGTTGCGGTTCCGCAATAATATGCAGCAAATAAGAGGGCCATTGCGCATCATTGTCACCCACATCGGCAATCAGCAGATAAGGTTTCCCCTGATAGTCGAATGAAGCAACATCTTCCCAATCACGATTTTTTACCCCTTCAACCTTAACCGATGCCACCACCGTTCCCTGACGATTCAAAGCATAAATCGTTGCTGGATTACCGCTGTCATTATTCATCCACAGCAACTGATTATTGCGCCGAGAAATCGCAATACCGCTGGCTTCCGCAACTTTTTTATCCTTAATTGTTCCACTGAGCAACACATTTGAAGCCTGAAGCTGCTCACCGAGATACTGGCAGCCTGAGATCAATACTAATAATATACCTACCTTCCATACTCTCTTGCTCAAAATGTTAACTTTCAATGTGACTCTCTCTTCTCGGGAATTACTCAAGTTAAGGTTGACGGATGAAACTAAATTAGTCTACAACTAGTTGTTGACCAATTGAACAGGCTGATACTCCCGAACCAACATGAAAAAAATAACCTTGTTGTTCTTCCTTACCCTTATTACCACTGTTTTTTCACCTGCTCGGGCTGGCCAGTTCGTCGATCTTGCTCAGAGTCAGTGGGAATATCGCTGGGGTGATTCACCGTTTGAAAACGGTGTGCCTATTTGGAGCAAACCGAATTCCGATAGTGGATTATGGAAGACTATCTCTTACCCGAGCAATCCCCCCGACAGAAACGGTCAAACCAATATCTGGTACCGCGTGAAGCTTCCCGAACAACTTACCCGAGATCCTCATTTTTACGTTTTTAGTATTGATATCATTCCCGAAGTCTACTTTAAGGAAAAGCAGATTTATCGCTTTGGCAAATTAGATGCGGCTGGCAAGGGTGACTATGCCGGCTGGCCTTGGCATATGTTTGAACTGCCTGAGAATAGTGGTGGTGAGTATCTTTATTTCCGTATCTACTCCAATTACATTGATATTGGCATGTTCGGCGAAATCCTGATCGGCTCGCGAGGCGATATTATTGAACGTTTCTTAGCGGATGATATTCCCAAGTTGATGATTGGTGCCGCTTCGGTGTTTGTCGCGATTATTTTTCTTTTATCATTTCTATCGCGGATTAAAAAAGTTCAGCTGTTTATTTTAGGCTCTCTGTTTCTTGATCAAGGGATGAATGTTCTCAGCTCGGTAAAAATCACCCAGCTGTTCTATATGCATCCGTTACTCAACCAGTTTATCTCTGCCAGTGCTTTCTATTACTTCCCGGTTGGTATGGCGCTTTACCTCGATCTCACGGTTAAAAATCGCATACCGTTTAATCCGATTCGACGCATCTGGCAATTTCATCTGATTTATTTAGTCGGTGCGGTATCTGGCGCACTATCCGGGCTGTTTCAAATCCCAGCCACATACGAACACTTTGATATTATTTACTATTACTTTACGTTACCCATTATCACGGTTTTTCTGATTTATTACTTTATCAAAGGCGATACTCAAACCAGGCTGACTACCGCCAGCTTCTTGATTGTCTGTGCCTATCAAGTTCTGTCTCATCTTATCTCAGAACAAATATTTCCCTGGGTAGAGTCTCCTCGTGACGTTGCGGTATTTCTCTGCTTACTGCTTTTGTCCTATTCCATCGTGAAGAATTTCAACTACACTCAGGAACTAGAAGAAGAAAAACAAGAACTGACAGAGCTGACCTCTATCGACTACTTAACCCGGCTTTACAATAGAAAAGAGATCGATGCTCTGCTGCAAAAAAGTGAGCAATTTGCTGTTCAACACCAAACCACCTTTAGCATTATCATCATCGATATTGATGACTTCAAAAAGGTAAATGACACCTATGGTCACCTGATAGGCGATCAATTTCTTGTCGAACTGGGCAATTTGCTGACAAGCCATACCAGAGATACCGATAAGGTCGGTCGCTGGGGTGGAGAAGAATTTGTGATTATCTGTTCAGATACCGACCAAAGACATGCGCTAGTCATAGCTGAAAAACTACGCCGTACCATCGCCAGCCATTGGTTTTCCTCGGCTGGTAACAAAACAATTAGCCTCGGTGTCGCCACTTATCAGCCAGGGGATTCAACTGAAACACTACTTGAGCGAGCCGATGAAGCACTGTATCGCTCAAAAGGAGCAGGTAAAAATCGGGTGAGCTTTGCTTAATAGTAATATCTCGTCCACCTCCGACCTAACAGATTAGATTGAGTCAAAATGACAGGCATAAAAAAAGACGTCACAAGGACGTCTTTTTTTTTAGATTTGGTGCAGATGGGGAGACTTGAACTCCCACGGCCGTGAGGCCACTAGCACCTGAAGCTAGCGTGTATACCAATTTCACCACATCTGCGTGGCCGCTAATATCAGGCAAATAGGAAAAATCACAAAGTGGCACATATAAAAAATGAGATCTTGATCACACATAAAAATTCACATGATCATTTATTCACCAAACATAAAGCAAAGCGTCGGTTACAACATCATAATCAATTGAAATATCAAGAATTTCAGGCATAAAAAAAGACGCCACAAGGACGTCTTTTTTGGGATTTGGTGCAGATGGGGAGACTTGAACTCCCACGGCCGTGAGGCCACTAGCACCTGAAGCTAGCGTGTATACCAATTTCACCACATCTGCATGGCTGTTAATATCAGGCTAATCAGGAAAAATGCAAAGCGCCATTTTATCTTAATGTGACATTGATCACACCTTGCCGATTCAAGCGATTATTTCTTCAGCAAAAACATCCATCTACAAAGGGCTAGACCAATGTTCCAGTGAGTAAAGCGATACAAAAATAGCTCATCAGTAAGGCAACAAACAGATCAAGAATGCGCCACGCTTTCTCACTACGAAACAGTGGAAGCAGCACTTTTGCCCCGTAAGAGATAGAAATAAACCAGACAATGCTTGCCAACATGGCGCCGATGCCAAACTGCCATTTACCCATTCCAGGGTAATTAACCGACAAACTACCCAATAAAAATACCGTATCAAGATAAACGTGAGGATTAAGCCAGGTATAGCTCAAGCTAATAACAACAATCTGGCTCAGCGTAGTGGTTCCGTCACGGGCCGGATTAAGCATACTATTCCCTTTCCAGGCTCGGCGGGCCGCCACAAAGGCGTTAATTCCCAGGAATAGTGACCCGGCATAGCGAACCACTTCTAGTAACACGGGATACTGCGCGACCATAAATCCCAAGCCTGAGACGCCTGCCAGAATCAGCAACACATCACTGACAATACAAACCAGCGCAACCGCGCCGACATGGCGACGTAACAATCCTTGGCGTAATACAAACGCATTCTGTGAACCAATGCAGGCAATAAGGCCAGCACCGGTAGTAAAACCCGAAGCAACAGAAGAGAAATACATAAAATTCCTTTAAATAATAAGGGATAAACATCTAAGTTGGCGCTGATTATGCGATCTTTCCTATAATTAGAAAATTGATATAAACTTAATCTAATTAAGAATTTCTTAAGGAAAAAGGATGAGTCTGCTATCTCCCCAAGTTAGTGCCTTTATCGCAGTGGTTGAAGAATCCAGCTTTGAAGGCGCTGCGAAACGCCTGTCAGTAACACCTTCGGCGATTTCTCAACGAATAAAGGTACTGGAAGACCGGGTTGGCCAGTTGCTGGTCATCCGGCAATCGCCGTGCAAACCAACCCCGGCAGGTGAACAGCTACTTAGTAAAGTGAAACCGATGGCGTTGCTGGAAGCCGAAGTAATGGAAGAATTTCTGCCAGAACGAGGCCATGCACCACAAGCCAATATGTTATCGATAGCAGTCAATGAAGATTCACTTTCGACCTGGCTACTCAACGCCCTAGCCCAACTTTACAAAGAATATGACTATCTATTTGATCTCTACGTCGACGATCAGGATTACACCCTCGAACAACTTAAAAATGGCAACGTTATCGGTGCGCTGACTTCCGAGAAAAAGCCGCTGCAAGGTTGTACCGTCCACTCCCTAGGCAATATGCGTTATTGTGCGGTGGCCTCACCACAATTCGCTGAAAAATATTTCAGCCAAGGGCTGACCGCAGAGGCGTTTCAACAGGCGCCAATGCTGATTTACAATCGTAAAGATCCATTACAGGCAAGATTTGTGAAAAATATAACCGGGCAAACTATCCGACCTTCACACCTTCATTACTTGCCCAATTCAATTCAATTAGTTGCTGCCGCATCACAGCATATGGGCTGGTGCATGGCTGCGGAAGGACTGTTTGATGATGCAGCAACACAGGGAAATATAGTCAACATCGCCCCTGAATTCTGGCTAGAGGAACCACTCTACTGGCAACACGCAGCGGTACGCTCTAAAGTACTTTCGCAAGTTACTAACATATTTTATTCGGCGTCATCCAACATGCTTTACCGTAGCTAAACCCGGATTTTAAGAACTTGTTTCACATTTCTATTGCACATTCGTTTGACTAAACGTCATGGCTATGTTCCCATTAACTGTTGTTGAATGTGGAACAGCCTGTTTTCGTTAAGGTTTTCTGGCGTATCCATATATCTGAACCAACCAAGATAATGGTCAAGATATTTTGTGGCTACGCCGTGAAACCGCTTTATCCAAAGCTTTAAACGGCTGTGGTACGCATTAACATTTTGAATGTGAAAGACTTTATCTATCACCTTTATTCCGCCAGCTACATCTAACCGCTTGTGAATTAAATCATTTTTTTCTGATAGCGCGATGTAAGGCTTATAGCCATCACTACACAACACGCTGTCTTTTTCCAACTTACCAACCAGTTCTTGGTGCAACGTTTCGGTTGTTACGTCAGGCAAAATAGCTTCATACGTGTTCTTGGCTCTGTCCCTGACCGTCAAAACTGGCACCCAATCTTCCTTAGAGCGACCTCGTTTTTGAGCTTTCATCCCTCGCTTATGCGGTGGACGGCTCAATTTCTTTGACCCTTTTTCTGAATACGGAAACAGGGTTTCGTCTGCTTCAATAATACCTTCAAGCCTGTTCGCTTTTAGCGTTGAAGGTAAGGCCAGAAAACGGTGTCGCCATCGGAATGATGTTTTCAGGTCGACCCCACATTCCTCGGCACATACACGTAAGACTTTGCTATCGAGCATACACCGTATGTAATCCAGCCAAAGCTCTTTGTATCTCAGTCTGGCTAGCGGAGTCGCTGTCGTTGCTACAAAGGTTTTACCGCAGTTTTTACAACGATATCGCTGCATCTTATTTACTTTGCCGTGTCGATTAATCAATGAGCTATGGCAGTGTGGGCATTCAGGTTTTTCAACCATCCGCTCCTCTAATACCAATCTGGAAAATTAACTGGTCAGCTCTATCCACTTTCTTGAACACATATTTTTGACCCTTTCACCACATTCCAGAAATTGATTCCATGCCATACAAATTTTAGAGACAATGTCGTCATAATCAGCAAATGATTGATTGGCCAGGTAGTGTTGTCTCAGACAACTCCATACTTGCTCTATAGGGTTCAGTTCCGGGGAATAGGGAGGAAGTTTAATGACACTGACGTTCTCAAATTCTTTGGCAATATCATCAGTATGCCATCCTGCACCATCCATAATCACTACAGAATGACGATCTTTCTCTGTGATCATGGAGATTTGCCTTAAATGTTCAATCATCATCTCTTTATTGACCCAAGGTACAACCATGGCTTCACCAATACCTCTATTGGGACAGACTGAGCCAAACAGATAGGCATATTCAAACTGTTGTTGCTTTATTGCTCTGGGGCGCGTTCCCCTTTCTGCCCATAAACGTGTGGTTGTATTTTGTTGTCCAAATCTCGCTTCATCCTGAAACCAAACGTCGACCTGCTCTAAAGGCATATGTCCAGGGATCTTAAGGATCGTTTCGATTTTGAATTTTTTTAAAATCTTCCTGGATTTGTTGAGACTGCTTAGGGTGTTTAGAGCGGGAAGTTATCCACGAGAAGCCCATGTGGTCGAGCAGATAATAGATAGAGTCAGGATGATAGTGTTTACCAAATTCTTTCACGATATAGGTGTGGATATCGGCTCCGGTAAGTCGTCCACCTTGAGCATGATGCGCTTTATCTTTGATGTATCGACTTAATTGTTCTCTTTGCTCTGGAGTTAAGAATGGTGGTCTACCGGTTCTTGGTTTCTCCTGTAATCCATCTAAACCTTCTTCAAGAAAAGTCTGAACCCATTTGTTAACACTGGTTCTGCTGACTTTGAGAAATTTGGCAATTTGGGTACGAGAGTGTCCAACCTTGAAATGAGCAAGGGCGAGTAATCGCATTTTCATCTGGATGGATTTTTGTTGGCTTGCAAGTTTTTTGAAGTCGATATTGTTGAGGCTATCCATGGCAAATAAGTCCGATTAGGGAATAGTCTCAATTAGATCATATTTTTACTTAGAATGGTATAACTCTGATATCAACTGAGACGTACTATCCGCCCCTTTCAGCCACTTTTCGATATAACGAACTTGGTTATCCGTTAGGTGCTCAAGCTCGGCAATCAGCTTAGTAAATTGTGCTGGTATCATGGGTAAATCCTCGTTAGCTGGATCTACATACAGTATAGCAACAATTTAAGGGAACATAGCCAACGTCATTATAAAACCAATATCAGTAAATAAGGGTTTATTGATGCATATTCAGCTAGCCCATGATATCTCGTTGTATAAAAATAATTAGAAGACTGTATTAATGCCGTATTTTCGCTGGCCTGCATACCTACCTCTATTCCTAGCCACCGCTTTAGGATTTTTCTTTCTTGGTGGTGTATCGCTAGTGCTCGCAATTCCGCCCGGCTACGCGATTCCATTATTTCCTGCCGCAGGGTTTGCCTTGGTGGCAGTACTTCACTTCGGGACTAAAGTTTTACCCGCTATCTGGATCGGTTCATTTGCATTTATCACGACAGTGATACTAATACATAATCCTTTAACTCCGACAAACATATTCGCGGCGCTCGGGATTGCCAGCGGATCGGCCCTACAAGCATTAGCCGGAAGCCGATTGATTCAGCGCTTGTTGGACGAGAAATGGAAAAGTTTTGCCAGTGAACGAGACACTCTTCGTTTTCTGGTTGCTGCCGGGCCGGTAGTATGTACCATTTCTGCTACCGTCAGTGTGATATGCCAGTTACAGACGGGCATGATTAATGAGTCGGAAGCTGGATTTGTCTGGTGGAGTTGGTTTCTTGGTGATGTGCTAGGAACGATCGTTTTTGCTCCGTTGATGATTGGCTGGTTATACCGAGATCAAAAATTTTGGTCAAACCGATTTAAGCTAATTATTCTCCCGTCCATAGCAATGTTTGCCGTGATATCTGTGACGTTATCCACTATATCGAACTTGCAGTTCAATCAACTTAAAACCAATATTGATGAACAGGGCCAGAAAGTAGCCCGCACCTTGGATAACCGCATCGTTGCAATGCAAGAAATTCTTACCTCTTTGGCAAGTTTTATTGAAGTAAGCCAAGATCTTAATGCCGATCAATTTAATCGCTTTAGTCAATCAATATTACTCGCCCATCCGGATATCGCAGCATTAAGTTTCAATCCAATAGTCCCCAATGCAAAAAGACAAGAATTTGAAGATAATTTAGCGATTAATTACCCCCATCTCAGCCCAAAAATCATGGAGCGAGATAGTCAGGGAGCGCTGATTTCTTCTCCCATTCAACAAGATTATGTCGTCGTTGCCTACATCGCACCACTGCAACCGAATGCCAAAGCCATTGGTTTTAATATTAATTCTGAATCTACTCGTGGCGATGCAATAACACGCAGCAGACAGACTGGCCAATCTGCTATCACATCAAAAATCAACCTGGTTCAGGACAATCAGAGCAAATCAGGAGCCTTAGTTTTAACGCCTGTTACAAGGAAAAATAGCATACAAGGATTTGCAGTTGGTGTGATTAAAGTAAGCGAACTGGTTGAAATTGCGACCAACGGCTTGCTACATGACGGCATTGAACTAGAAATTTCCGACCCAATAGCCACAGAGGAAAAACAACTGCTTTATTTCTCAGGACAAGCTGAATTTTCCCCAGCAACAGCTTATATATGGGAAACAAAACTCAAGATAGCCGACCGGGAATGGATTTTAAAAGTTCTTCCAAGTCACGCTTATATTCAGGCTATGCGCCCGATACAATCCTGGCTTGTTGGTGTCATCGGAATACTACTCACGGCAATGTTACAAGTTCTCGTATTAGGCGTCACTGGCCGGAATAACCTAATTCAGCAACGAATTGATGAACAGACAGCAGAGTTACACTTAAAAAATACGGAGCTGACCAAAAGCAAAGCCCGTTATGTCTCGGTGGTTAATCACGTAAAAGAGATCATTTTTCAGACTGACACTCGAGGGAACTGGACGTTTCTCAATCCGTCCTGGACGTCAATCACTGGCTTTTCTGTTGAATCCAGCCTGGAAACACCCTGCCTGAACTACATTCATCAGGAAGATCGCCTGCGCGCAAACAAATTATTTATCTCTCTGATCGAAGGCAGAAAAAGCAATTTCTCTGAAAATCGCCGACCAGAAATTCGCTATCTCAATAAAAGCGGGGATATCCGTTGGATGGAAATCACCATCGATCAGACACTTGACGATAGCGGTAAGCTTATCGGCACATCGGGGACACTTACGGATATTACCGAACGAAAACAGATAGATCGCCGCTTACAACTAGCCGCTACCGTGTTCACCCACGCAAACGAAGGCATCCTAATTACCACTCCTGATTCAAGAATTGTCGATGTGAACGACGCGTTTACGGCTATCACCGGATATTCAAAAGATGAAGTGATAGGAAAAACACCAAAGATACTGAAGTCAGAGCAACATAACTCAAGCTTTCTTTTCGACCTCCGACAGAAACTAAAACAAAGTGGCAAATGGCATGGTGAAGTATGGAACCGCAGAAAAAATGGGGAAGCGTATGCTGAAATGTTAAGTGTAAGTGAAGTAAAAGATGATAACGGCCAATTACAGAATTATATCGCCATATTCTCAGACATTACTGTACTTAAAAACCAACAACA
This sequence comes from uncultured Vibrio sp., assembly GCA_963666615.1. Taxonomy (GTDB): domain Bacteria; phylum Pseudomonadota; class Gammaproteobacteria; order Enterobacterales; family Vibrionaceae; genus Vibrio. The sequence continues at coordinate 791,131 of OY762907.1, read as the reverse complement.
GCAACTGGAACATATTGCCCACTATGATCCCCTAACATCACTACCGAATCGACTGCTGTTAGCTGACAGAATGAATAGAGCCATGACGCAGGTAACCAGACGCAATATTGGGTTTGTAGTCGCCTATATTGATATTGACGGCTTCAAGCAGATCAATGATAACTTTGGCCACGCCGTGGGAGATAGAGTTCTACAGAAATTAGCCAAGAACATGGGACATGTGCTGCGCGCCGGAGATACACTGGCCCGCATCGGCGGTGATGAATTTATTGCGCTGTTGCTTGATCTTAAAGATATCGATTCATGCATCCATTTGCTCGAACGCATACTCACTGCGGCTCAGTCACCGATCCAGATTGGAAATACAATTCATCTGGTATCGGCAAGCATAGGGGTGACTTACTATCCACAAGAAACACTGGTGGATTATCAGCAACTATTGAGTCAGTCAGACCAGGCAATGTATCAGGCTAAACTAGAAGGCAAGAATCGATATCATCTGTACGCATTTGAGTCATAAGAAAATGCTCGCAAAACCAACAGATTCAGATGAAATTAAGATATTCCCTGAATATCATTTAATCGCTTTTTCAGTAAATTGCTCTTTTGCTTATTTTTCAAAAGCAAAGAGCAAACTATTACGAATAAAATAGAAAATCCTACAAATCCGACCAAAGCTGCGATCAACATACTATTCTCCTGCATATAGATTATATAAACCAACACAAATACACGGATATTTAGAGATATAAGTAGCGTGAATATTTCAGCAATTATGGGAGAGGTATTGCGATTAAAAAAGGAAGAATAGGCTTATATTAAGCCATTCTTACGCATGAGACGCAAGAAACAAAATTGAAACACAAGATTAACATTAACTCAAAATTATCTAATCTGGATTGATGGTAAGGCGATTCCGTTTTGCAGGAAGTATTCAGAACTGCCTTACCCTTTTATCGTTTCACAACAGATGGTCAACAGCAGCTCTCTCAATAACTAACCCGCGCTTATATCGCAGCATAAATTGTTCAGCCCCTAACACATCCGATTCTGTTGGAATGATGATACTTTCCTCATCCCGTTCAAATACCTTAGCATTCAAAAATTCAGCCAGGGTTTCTCCTGTGTCACGATGCATCAGATAAGACGCAAGCAAAGCTATGCCCCATGCACCGCCCTCACCTGCCGTAGCCATTACAGCAACAGGTGCATTTAATGTTCCGGCCAGTAAAGTTTGCGCTACGCCAGCTGTTTTGAACAGGCCACCGTGAGCCATGATTTTTTCTAACTTCAATCCTTCTTCCTGCACCAGCAGATCAATACCCATCTTCATTGCCCCAAACGAAGACTGTAGATGAACTCGCATAAAGTTCGCCAGATTGAAGCGGCTATCAGCAGAACAAACAAACAGCGGACGTCCTTGCTCAAAGCCGGTTATATGCTCTCCAGATAAATAGCCATAAGAAAGCAGCCCGCCACAATCTTTGTCTCCCTGTAGAGCCTGGTTATACAAGGTGCTATAGAGCTGGTTGATATCGACGGTCATCCCCATATTTTCCATCGATTCGCGAAATAAAGAGACCCAGGCATCAATATTTGAGGTGCAGTTATTGGAATGCGCCATAGCAACAAGTTTGCCGTCTGGAGTCGTCACCAGATCCAGCTCCGGATAAACTCGGGATAGAGTGCCATCGAGCACTAACATGGCAAAAATCGAGGTCCCGGCCGACACATTCCCCGTTCGGGCAGCAACGCTATTGGTTGCCACCATTCCGGTTCCCGCATCACCCTCCGGTGGACACAAAGAACAACCAGCTTGTAATTGTCCTGATGGATCAATCTTCAAAGCACCAGCTGCGGTTAATTGACCAGCAGCCTGCCCGGCTTTTAGCGGTTGAGGCAGGATATCCGCTATTTTCCATGGATACCCCTTGGCTGCGACGAGCTGATCAAACTGATTTAGCATTGAAACGTAATAGTTACCGCTAGCGACATCAATTGGGAACATACCTGAGGTATCTCCGATCCCCACCACTTTTTCCCCCGTCAACTGCCAATGCACATAGCCCGCTAAGGTGGTCATATAGTCAAGATCCTCGACATGAGATTCCTCATTTAATATCGCCTGATAAAGATGCGAGATACTCCAGCGCTGAGGAATCGGATAATTGAATAATTCCATTAAGGTGGAAGATGCCTGTGAAGTATAATTATTCCGCCAGGTTCTGAAGGGGGTAAGTTGCTTAGCCTGACAATCAAAGGCCAGATAGCCATGCATCATGCCACTGATACCTATAGCGGCCACTTTGGTTAGTTGGACTGAATACCGATTAAGGATAGTGCGTTGCAGGTCGATATACGCCTGCTGGATACCCTGCCAGACATCATCGAGATCATAAGTCCAGTTGCCATCTTGATAATTGTTTTCCCAGCCATGCCCACCACTGGCAATCGGTTGGTTTTCCTTATTGATCAAAACCGCTTTAATTCGAGTTGAGCCCAACTCAATGCCCAAAATTGCGTTTCCGGAAATTATTGTTTCAATATCATACTGTTGCGACATATCAGACTCCTAATTAAAGAGTAAAATAAAAAATTTCAGAGCATCAAAACTGGGTGCCTTTCATCATGGTTAATAGTTGCTTTTTAGATGCGATAATATCGTCTTGCCAATGATCGTTTTTTGCCCACATTTCAATAACAAAAGGTGCTGAATAATTAATTTTTTCCAATGTTTCAAACACCGATATAAAATCGACTTCTCCCTGGCCAATTACTAAATCACGGAACTGCCCGGTTCTGTTGGTTGATACTTTTAACGTATCTTTTAGGTGAATCCCCACCATGACATCCCGCCCTAGTGCCAATTCGGTCGGCACATCCTGCAACCACCCGGTTAAATTGCCGACATCGGGATAGACCATAAAATAAGGTGATGGTATTTCTCTTTTCAAAATCATAAATTTACTGATTGAATTCATATAAGGTGTATCCATAATTTCCACACCCAGCATGATCCCGGCACTTTCAGCCAGCTGTGCCGCCCGTTTCATCCCGGCAATAAAACGCTGATGACTCTGCGCAGTTTGCGGCTCATAGTAGACGTCATATCCGGCCAGTTGGATCACTCTAACGCCTAGCTTGGTCGCTAACTTAAGAGCGGCCAGCATAATTTCATCCGCTCGTTTAGCTGTCTTAGGATCTTCAGAACCGTAAGGGAATCGACGGTGAGCACTTAAACACATAGAGTGGATAGTAACGCCTGATCGTACAGATTCAGTATGAATGCGAATAATCTCTTCATCGCTCCACTCTAATCGAGCTAAACGTTCATCGCTTTCATCAATAGAGATTTCGATAAAGTCAAACCCGAGACTTTTTGCCGCAGCAAAACGTTCTTCCCAGGATAAATTCGCAGGCATCGCCTTCTCATAAATACCCAGGCGATTATTCGTTAACGCTGACATAATTTATTCACTCAACAATTTGATAGTTAAAAAAAGGGAGGTAGATATAACTACCTCCAACGACAAACCCCAAAAAACATAAGGACAATGAAACAACCGATTAAGGGATAAGAAGAACTTTTACCGAATCAGGACTCGCTGCAACTTCATAAGCATTTTCCCAATCCGTCAGTGCATATTGATTGGTGACGATGCCCTCTGAAGTAATAAGCCCGCGTTCAAACAAATTAATCACGGTTTCGTAGCAATATGGCCCTAAGTGAGCACCACGGATATCCAGCTCTTTACGATCACCAATAATTGACCAATCCGCTGTGGTTTCTTTACCAAACACGCTAAATTCAACAAAACGTCCTAGCTTACGCACCATTTCTAGTCCCTGGGTTACACCAATCGGAGATCCTGTTGCCTCGATATAAACATCACAGCCGTAACCGCCGGTCATCTCTTTCACCATCGCGATAGCATCTTGCTTAAGTGGATTGATCACCACATCCGCACCATAGGTTTTCGAAAGCTCTAAGCGGTCATCTAATGCATCAATAACAATCAGGACTTTTGGCGTTTTAAGTTTCGCTGCCTGAACCATACCCAGCCCGAGCGGACCAGCACCAGCGATAACCACCACATCGTTAAAACCAATTTCGGCGCGATTAACCGTATGGATAGAACAGGCCATTGGCTCGATAATCGCAGCATCAGCAAGTGATAGTGAATCAGGAATCTTATGCACACGTGAATTAGGCTTAAACACCATATACTCTGCCATGCCACCATCAGCTATTTGCGACTGGAAGCCGTACATATCATGCGGTTCACACATCCAGTACTTACCGGATTTACAGAACATGCACTCACCACAAGGAATAATTTGCTCCGCAATGACACGCTCACCAATGCCAACATTCCACTTTTTGTCTGCACCTTCACCGACATCAACTACGGTGCCAAAAAACTCATGACCAGGGACAACCGGAGTCTTAACCCAAGGGTTTTCTCCCCAGAACATGTGCGCACCAGAATGGCATTTCACATCACTGGCACAGATACCACATGCTCCAACTTTGACCAGGAGCTCGCCCGGGCCTGCTTTAGGTGTAGGAACGGTTTCCAGACGATAATCGTTAGGACCGTGATTGATGATGGCAGTCATCATCTCAGGAATAATTTTACTCATAGTTAAACCTTTTGTTGACGTTAACATTTTTATTTAAATTAGAAATATAAATTTCGATATATTAACAACAAGTTATAAATCGACAGTATTCGGCAAAATAACCAGGTCACGCACGGTCACTTTAGGATTTCTTGTCACCATAAATAGCACCGCTTCAGCCACCTCTATCGGTTGCATTAAGCTACCATTTGCTAAAGCTTCTTCCATTTTTGCTTTAGGCCAATCATCTAAAAGCGACGTAACCACTGGGCCGGGAAGTACAGCACCAACGCGCACACCATGGGGAGCTACCTGGCGCCGGGTGGTATGTACAAAAGCCTGCACCGCAAATTTTGAAGCGGTATAAATAGGTTCCCAAATAACCGGAACAACACCAGCAATTGAACTGGTGAACAAAACATCACCTGATTTTTGCTCGATAAAATGGGGAAGTACGGCACGAACACTACGAAATGCCGCATTAATATTTAAATTCAGCACCCGATCCCAAACATCAGGGTCGCCTTCTACAGCTGCTCCGCCGACATAAGCCCCGGCATTTACGTGGAAAATATCAAGCCCACCAGCAAGTTCGAGTATTTTATCCAATAGCCCATTTACTGCAGGCCCATCCATCAAATCAAGAGGAAGTGCATAAGCTCCCTCACCCATTTCAGCAACATGCTGTTGCAGCTTTTCAATATCCCTGTCAATCAGAACCACTTTGGCACCGGCACCGTGCAGCGTCTTTGCACATTCAAGACCGATACCCGCAGCGGAACCAGTAATAGCGGCAACTTTTCCCTTAAGGGGCATATTTGCTATGCCAACTGAGCTTTTCATTTCTTAATCCTTATATTAGGGCCAACATAATCACAACATAATCTACCCGGGATGAGTGGCCAACACGTACAGCGCCTTATTAAGGCTTTACGTAACCACCTGATAAGCATGGTTATATTTTAACTCTCACTTTTATAACCCTGAGTAAATATGTTCATATCTTTCTCCTAAAATAAAACACCTTAAAAATGTTAACGTCAACATTTTTAAGGTTAAAAATCCGATATCGTGATCGAACTAACAAATGGGAAATTTGCTTAAATGCCGATATCTGTTTAGAAGAATTGAAATAAACTCAATAAAATCAATAGATTATTCTTTTAATGTACTGCTAATATAAACTCGCTCATTAGGTAAACACTTACTGTCTAACACATTGAACATAAGCTGGCCAACCTTTTCCCCCCACTCACTAGGGTGATTATCAATACACGGAACATTGCAGCCAAAAATATCAGCGTATGGCACAGCATCGATTGAAAACAAACCAATCCCTTCAATGCTAAGTGCAGCAAGTGCTTTAATCACCGACAAGCTAATCAGGCCGTTGATACCAACGATACAGTCCGGCACGGATTCTAACCCATTTAAGTAGTCTAAAATTACCGGATAGGAATCATCCAGTGTATAGGCTGTGTGAATAATATTAACAGTTTGGTCAGTAGCTCTTAAACCACCCAGCAAGCCACTGATTCGATCCAGGCTGATATCGGAATCTTCCGGGCCGGCAAAGATCAAATAGCTTGAATAATCTTTTTTAGACAGATACTTACCCGCGCGCACACCAATTTCTATGTTATTGAGAAAAACACCGGGCAAATCTGATCCTGGAATATCCCGGTCAAATAAAACCAAAGGAATATCATACGATTGCGCTAAATCAAGATAATCCGGATGGTATCCATCATGATCGGAGACAACTGAAAGCAAAATGCCACTAGCTTTATGTCCAAATAGTGTCTGCACGGCTCTGCGTTCCGCTGACTTTGAACCACCCGTTTCAAAAATCATCACCATATAACCGCGCTCATCGGCCATTTTGCACAAGCGCTTAAGAATAATTCCATACACAGGGTTAAATGTACTGTCAGATACGAATCCAATAATTTTACTTTGATTATTCTTCAGATTCTGTGCGAAAGCATTGGGTATATAGTTGAGTTCTTTGGCTATTTTCAGAATTTTCTCGCGAGTTTCAGGCTTCACCAAATCCGGCTTGTTAAAGGCACGTGAAACCGTGATATTGGTAACATTAGCTCGTTTTGCGATGTCAATTATCGTTGCATTTGCTTTATTTTTCATTATCTTACTTATCATCAATTAGAGCTAAGCTCACTTATACCTAAAATTGAGCCTATCTTATCCTCGATCAGATACCTACGTATTTAACATTTTTTTGACATGGCACACAAACCGCTCATCATAAAAGTCGTGGATATCACATTTTGTGACTTATTTTAGTGTCTTTTGCTCAAAATAGCCATATGTTGACGTTGTCATAACGGTAAAGCTTAGTTTCAGTTTTGACTGTAAGATGGCTTTTTAAGTGTAACGCTTAAAAAAACCTACACTAAACGTCATTCCGTACCCTACAAATGATGACGTTAACATATAAAATATAAAGGAGCATCTATGTCTCTTAAGAAAACGTTCACCAAAGGCGCTGTACTGGCAACTTCTATCCTGGCTTGTACAGCATTTTCTACACAAGCAAAAGAAACTCTCAATATTGGCATGTCATTCCAAGAAATGAACAATGAATACTTCGTTGTGATGAAACAAGCTCTTGAAGATGCAGCCGCAGATATTGGCGCAAATGTCATTATTACTGATGCACGTCACGATGTCTCCAAGCAGATCAATGACGTAGAAGACATGCTGCAAAAAGATATTGACGTGCTTCTTCTCAATCCTACTGACTCTGTTGGCGTTCAGTCTGCGGTAATGTCAGCCGCAGAAGCAGGAACGGTTGTGGTAGCTATTGATGCTCAGGCAGAAGGTCCGCTGGACTCTTTTGTTGGATCTAAAAACTATGATGCCGGCTTTAAAGCGGGCAAATTCTTAGCTGAACAGCTAGGCGGCAAAGGCGAAGTGGCCATTTTAGACGGTATTCCGGTTGTGCCAATTCTGGAACGTGTTCGCGGCTTCGAAGCGGCAATGAAAGAATTTCCAAATATGAAAATCGTAGACAAACAAAATGGCCACCAGGAAAGAGCAAAAGCGCTGAGCGTTACAGAAAACATGTTACAGGCTCATCCTAATCTTGCGGGTATTTTCAGCGTGAACGATGTCGGTGCGATGGGTTCTCTGGCTGCGATCGATGCTTCTGGCTTTGATGTCAAACTGGTGTCTGTTGATGGTGCTCCTGAAGCCATTGAAGCTATCTTAAAACCAGGCTCTAAATTTATTGCTACATCAGCTCAATACCCTCGCGACCAGATTCGGATTGGTCTGGGTATTGCCCTAGCTAAACATTGGGGAGCTCACGTACCTAAAGTTGTTCCGGTTGATGTTGATCTGATCAGCAAAGAAAACGCGAAAGGATTCTCTTGGTAATCAACTGACTATGTCTCGGCTCCGGCCGAGACATTCTTACTCAATGGAGGTAAACGGTATGTCCTCATTGCTAGAGCTAAGAGGTATCAGCAAGAGCTTTCCTGGAGTTAAAGCTTTAAGCAATATCCACCTGTCACTGCAAAAAGGTGAGATTCAGGCGCTACTAGGTGAAAACGGCGCAGGCAAATCCACCCTCATGAAAATTCTGTGCGGCATCTATTCAAATGATGAAGGCAAAATATTCATGAATGGTACTGAACGTCATTTCGATAACTATAACGAAGCCATTGCTGCGGGAATTGGGATTATTTTTCAAGAATTTTCGCTGATCCCTTATCTGAATGCGGTTGATAATATTTTTCTCAATCGTGAAATGACCAATAAATTCGGCTTACTAGATCGCAAATTAATGCGCATGGAAGCTAAAACTATCTTTGATACCTTAGGCATTGATATTGACCTGGAGATGCCTATCGCACAGCTAAGCATCGCTGATCAGCAGTTTATCGAAATTGCCAAAGCGTTGTCGCTCAATGCAAAAATATTAGTCCTTGATGAGCCAACGGCAACCTTAACCCCTGCTGAAGCTGAACGCCTGTTCGCTATTATGCGAGATCTCAAAACTCGTGGTGTTGGTATGTTCTTTATCTCTCATCACTTAGAAGAAATCTTTGAGGTTTGTGAAACGATTTCGGTACTCCGGGATGGTGAATATATCGGCACTAAGCGCGTCGAAGATACCAATGTTGATGAGTTGGTCGAAATGATGGTTGGCCGCAAGCTCGACAACGCATTCCCGGTCAAAATTAGTCATTCTGACAAAAAGCAGGTGGTACTGAGAGTACCCGAAATTCAAATTAATAAATCAGCACCGATTAATAAGTTTGAATTGTATAAAGGGGAAATTCTTGGCTTTTCCGGATTAGTTGGTTCCGGGCGTAGTGAATTGGTCAGGGCGCTGATTGGTGCCGATCATCCAACTAAAAAGCAAGTTTTCGTGATGGGTCAGGAGCTGAGTTTGAAATCCCCTTCTGAAGCTCTGCATCACGGGATTGGCTTATTGCCAGAAAGCCGTAAAACGGAAGGCTTGGTGATGGATTTCAGCATCAAAGAAAACATCTTACTGAATAATCATCAAAACGAGATCTATGCAGGGACTTTACTTGATCGCAGTAAAGAAAAAGGCGTCGCACTGGACTTGATGAGTAAAGTCCGGGTTAAAGCTCCTGATGAAGAAACCCGAATAGCCAATCTGAGTGGCGGGAATCAGCAGAAGGTCGTCATCGCTCGCTGGTTAAATAATGACTGCAATATTTTGATCTTTGATGAACCAACACGAGGCATCGATGTTGGCGCTAAATCTGAAATTTATGAACTGATGAAGCAACTTACCGCTCAGGGAATTTCGATCATTATGATCTCTTCTGAGCTACCTGAAGTCATCGGTGTCTGTGACCGGGTTCTTGTCTTCAATCAAGGCGCTATTGTTGCCACTCTTGAAGGTGACGATATCGAGTCCAACACCATTATGTTACACGCAACAGGACAAGCGGCATGAATATTATGACTAATACAGCAGATACCGAAAAACAAAATGACGGTTCATTCAAAATCAAGCTCGCCAAATGGAGTCGCCATCCAGCCTTTTACCCTTTAATTGGCTTCTTCGTCGTGTTCTTCATTATGGTGATCTATAACGATAACTTCTTATCGCCAAACAACCTGAGTAACGTAGCAAGACAGGTTTCGATTAACGCCATTCTTGCTGTCGGTATGACCTGCGCAATATTACTCGGCGGCATCGACTTATCGGTTGGACCGGTGATGGCACTTTCCGGGACGGCAACAGCTGGAATGATGGTTTCCGGCATTCCGCCAGTTATCGCCATCCCGGCTGGGTTATTAATTGGTACGGCTTTCGGTGCAGCCAATGGTTTTATGATCGCCTACGCCAAGATGCCCGCCTTTATTGTTACACTGGCTTCCCTGGGGATCGCTCGTGGTATCGGCTTGATATATACCGGGGGTTATCCAATTTCAGGTTTACCGGATAGCTTCTCATTCTGGGGACGTGGGGATGTTTTTGGCCTGCAAACACCCATCTTAATCATGCTTGTTGTTTATGCCATCGCCTACATTGTGCTTAACCATACACCGTTTGGTCGCTACGTTTATGCCATCGGCGGGAATGAAGAAGCGTCTCGCCTGAGTGGTATACGGGTTCCTGTTGTGATTATGGCGGTGTACACCATCAGCGGCATTACTGCGGCGATTGCCGGCATGATTCTTACTTCACGTTTGATGAGTGGTCAACCTAATGCTGGCGTGGGCTTTGAGCTGGATGCCATCGCCGCCGTTGTTATCGGTGGTACTGCCATGAGCGGCGGCAGAGGTGCGATTATCGGTACACTGATCGGCGCGATGCTGTTGGGAGTTCTAAATAACGGCCTTAACCTTGCCGGCATATCTCCTTACGTCCAGAACGTGATTAAAGGCATTATCATCCTTGTCGCGATCTACATCGGTACCAGCAAACGCAAATAATCACTTCATAAATAATGACATCACAATTTGACCGGCTTCATTAAGCCGGTCTGAGGATCAATAAATGCACTATTTCATTGGCATAGACATTGGCGGTACCGTAACGAAAGCAGGCCTGTATGACGAATACGGAACGGAATTACATATCGCCGAAAAAAATTCAGAGGTATTACGAGAAGCACCGGGCTACACCGAACGAAATATGGATGAGCTATGGCAAACCGTATGTGAGATTGTAGCACGTTGCGTAGAACATTCACCGGGCACGATTAGTGGCGTCTCTTTTTCATCCCACGGCAAAGGGTTGTACGCAATAGATAAACAAGGCAAACCGGTGCGCAATGGTATTATTTCATCAGATACCCGGGCCGAGTCTCTGGTAAAAAAATGGCAGGATCAGGGGTTAGTGCAAAAAGCCTACGAACGTGGTTTGCAACAGCTCTGGACAGCCCACCCGGTCACGTTAATGGCTTGGCTGAAAGAGAATGAACCTGATAGCTATCACAATATTGACGCGATACTTATGGTGCACGACTATGTTCGCTACTGCTTAACTGGTGAAATCAGTGCGGAAATTACCAATATTTCCGGCAGTAATATGTATAACGTACGCACAGGGCAATACGACCCTTCACTGCTAGCCGATTTTGATATTGCAGAGTGTAACGATAAACTGGCCCCCGTCATCGGTTCAGCCGAACAGTCTGGTAAAGTCACCCCAGAAGCCTCGCGCCTTACCGGACTGGCTGAAGGAACCCCGGTTTACGGTGGATTATTTGATGTGGTAGCAGCAGCACTCACCTCCTGTATCCACGATGAATCCACCATCAGTGCTGTGGCTGGAACTTGGTCGATAACCACCACGGTTACCGATGAAATTACCACTGGCGACTATCCCTACGTATGGGGCAATTACTGCATTCCGGGCAAATACTTTGTCCATGAAGGTTCTCCGACTTCCGCCTCAAATCTGGCGTGGTTTAAAAGTCAGTTTCTGGAGGGGTACAATTGGGAAGATTTTAACCAATGGGTTGGCGAAAGTTCATGCGAAACGAATGACTTATTCTTTTTACCTTATCTGTATGGTTCCAACTACGCGCTCGGTATGCCCGGCTCTTTAATCGGACTGCGCGGCCATCACACCAGAAAAGATGTGGTAAGGGCTATTTATGAGGGTATTGTCTTCGCGCATATTAATCATCAGGACAAAGTTATTGGCCTGAATCCCGCGGTGAAAACTATCCGTTTTACCGGAGGCCCCGCTAAATCAGAACCCTGGATGCAAATGTTTACGGATATTTCCGGACTGCCAATTGAAGTCGTAGACATTCAGCAGTCAGGCTGTCGGGCTGCCGCACTTTGCGCCGCCATTGGTGCTGGCGTGTATGAGGATTTTTCCCAGGCGATTAAGGCTACCCAACCGCCCATTACCCGTTTCGAACCAAATATGGCCGAATATGACCGACTGCGTGCCAAATTAGCCAAATTCAATGCGATTAATGAATCGCTGGTTGATGTACTGACCCGATAAGGAGACCTTACGATGTTAGAACAGCTCAAGCAGCAGGTATTTGCAGCAAACATGCAGCTTCCGGCACATCAATTGGTCACCTTTACCTGGGGAAATGTTTCGGCTATTGACCGTGCAGCCGGGTTAGTAGTGATTAAACCATCGGGCGTAAGTTATGAAGTAATGAAAGCCTCCGACATGGTCGTCGTTGATTTAGATGGAGCCGTTGTCGAAGGCGAATATAAGCCATCTTCAGATACCGCTACGCATTTGGCCCTGTACATGGCCTTCCCGGAACTGGGTGGCATTGTCCATACTCATTCGCGCAACGCGACCATTTGGGCTCAGGCATGCACTGATATTCCTGCATTCGGCACTACTCATGCTGATTATTTCTATGGCTCGATCCCCTGTACTCGTGCAATGAGCAACCAGGAAATCCTGGAGCATTATGAACACAATACGGGTTTAGTCATTATCGAGACTCTAGAGGAGCGAGGCATAAAGGCACAAGAGATGCCTGGGTGTTTAGTCGGTTCACATGGCCCCTTTACCTGGGGAAAAGATGCTAACGATGCTGTGCACAATGCCGTGGTACTTGAAGAAGTGGCCCTGATGGCTTTAGGGACGTTACAGATCAATCCACGCCAACCAGACATGAATCAGGTATTACTCGACAAGCATTATTTAAGAAAGCATGGCGCTAACGCCTACTACGGACAAAACTAAAGCATTGCGTAATACCGGTATCTCATCGTTATTGATAAGTCTGGTATTATGCATGTTCAATGATACTTATGAGTCAATCTTATGGGCAAGACGACTTTTACCCGAGAAAGCGCCAAAATCAACTATTGGATATTGACCGGCTTAACCGGGATATTCCTATTCCTGTGCGTTAAAAATCATGTTCTGGCCAACACGGCATCGTCCGCAATCTTCTTTCTGCTTACGATTGTAAGTGGTTATGCTTCATTGAAGATGCAGGCGGTGGTGAGTTCTTTAAACAATAAAAAGGATGACAGTACAACCAAGAAATTATGAAAATATTCGGCGAACATTCCTTCACCCTTTGTTTAATGGCTTCCATTCAACATTAAGTTCTTTATGCTTATCTGCACAATCCTTTAAATAAAGGTTAATCAGGTTTTGATATGGAATACCACTCTTATCAGATAACGATTTGAAGTAATTCACCACATCTTCATCCAACCTTATTGTGATCTGCTTTTTAACCTTCTTTACATAAGGGTTGGCGACAGAGTCTGAGAAATCATATTGTTCACGCATAACGAAAATCCTCGTATTGCTTACGCTCTCGTTTTTCAGCTTTTCTAGCGGAGATAATACGTATGCTTTCATCCTCACCACGATAGCAGTGGCAAACAATCAACATATTATGCCGCTCACTTAACCCCATAATGATAAAACGATTCTCACCGATGGAGCTGTCTGGATCGAGAATTACCCTTGCAAGCTCATCATAGAAAACAGACTGGGCCTCATTAAAGGTTACCCCATGCTTCCGGCTATTGATTGTTGCTTTGTTAGGATCCCATTCAAATTTTATATCAGACATAATCTATATTAATTACTTTATAATTACATTGTAGTTGGAATGCAACAAAAGATCCCGAAGTGGCAGATAATTTCTACCACTGGAGAGAACTTTTATAATGCAGTTTTCAACGCTTAGACTTACGTTCGTATTTTTTGAAAAAGGACATTAACTCGGAGCAAAGGTATTGAATCAACAGACTTTCACCTTCATCACATGACAAGTCAAACCTGAGTTTTACCGTATCAGATGAGCGACATAGGTGACTCTTCATATTTCGAATTTCATAGCCTCCAGATACTGGTTTACAAAGGATGCTACATACTTCAAATAATTTATCAGAATACAACGATAGCTCATCACAATTCATACTATGTTCAAATTTCAAAGGCTATGTTCCCTTAAATTGTTGCTACACTGTATGTAGATCCAGCTAACGAGGATTTATACCATTCTAAGTAAAAATATGATCTAATTGAGACTATTCCCTAATCGGACTTATTTGCCATGGATAGCCTCAACAATATCGACTTCAAAAAACTTGCAAGCCAACAAAAATCCATCCAGATGAAAATGCGATTACTCGCCCTTGCTCATTTCAAGGATGGACACTCTCGTACCCAAATTGCCAAATTTCTCAAAGTCAGCAGAACCAGTGTTAACAAATGGGTTCAGACTTTTCTTGAAGAAGGTTTAGATGGATTACAGGAGAAACCAAGAACCGGTAGGCCACCATTCTTAACTCCAGAGCAAAGAGAGCAATTAAGTCGATACATCAAAGATAAAGCGCATCATGCTCAAGGTGGACGACTTACCGGAGCCGATATCCACACCTATATCGTGAAAGAATTTGGTAAACACTATCATCCTGACTCTATCTATTATCTGCTCGACCATATGGGCTTCTCGTGGATAACTTCCCGCTCTAAACACCCTAAGCAGTCTCAACAAATCCAGGAAGATTTTAAAAAAATTCAAAATCGAAACGATCCTTAAGATCCCTGGACATATACCTTTAGAGCAGGTCGACGTTTGGTTTCAGGATGATACCATTCTAAGTAAAAATATGATCTAATTGAAACTATTCCCTAATCGGACTTATTTGCCATGGATAGCCTCAACAATATCGACTTCAAAAAACTTGCAAGCCAACAAAAATCCATCCAGATGAAAATGCGATTACTCGCCCTTTCTCATTTCAAGGATGGACACTCTCGTACCCAAATTGCCAAATTTCTCAAAGTCAGCAGAACCAGTGTTAACAAATGGGTTCAGACTTTTCTTGAAGAAGGTTTAGATGGATTACAGGAGAAACCAAGAACCGGTAGACCACCATTCTTAACTCCAGAGCAAAGAGAACAATTAAGTCGATACATCAAAGATAAAGCGCATCATGCTCAAGGTGGACGACTTACCGGAGCCGATATCCACACCTATATCGTGAAAGAATTTGGTAAACACTATCATCCTGACTCTATCTATTATCTGCTCGACCATATGGGCTTCTCGTGGATAACTTCCCGCTCTAAACACCCTAAGCAGTCTCAACAAATCCAGGAAGATTTTAAAAAAATTCAAAATCGAAACGATCCTTAAGATCCCTGGACATATGCCTTTAGAGCAGGTCGACGTTTGGTTTCAGGATGAAGCGAGATTTGGACAACAAAATACAACCACACGTTTATGGGCAGAAAGGGGAACGCGCCCCAGAGCAATAAAGCAACAACAGTTTGAATATGCCTATCTGTTTGGCTCAGTCTGTCCCAATAGAGGTATTGGTGAAGCCATAGTTGTACCTTGGGTCAATAAAGAGATCATGATTGAACATTTAAGGCAAATATCCATGATCACAGAGAAAGATCGTCATTCTGTAGTGATTATGGATGGTGCAGGATGGCATACTGATGATATTGCCAAAGAATTTGAGAACGTCAGTGTCATTAAACTTCCTCCCTATTCCCCGGAACTGAACCCTATAGAGCAAGTATGGAGTTGGCTGAGACAACACTACCTGGCCAATCAGTCATTTGCTGATTATGACGACATTGTCTCTAAAATTTGTATGGCATGGAATCAATTTCTGGAATGTGGTGAAAGGGTCAAAAATATGTGTTCAAGAAAGTGGATAGAGCTGACCAGTTAATTTTCCAGATTGGTATGAAGCCAGATTTGGACAACAAAATACAACCACACGTTTATGGGCAGAAAGGGGAACGCGCCCCAGAGCAATAAAGCAACAACAGTTTGAATATGCCTATCTGTTTGGCTCAGTCTGTCCCAATAGAGGTATTGGTGAAGCCATGGTTGTACCTTGGGTCAATAAAGAGATCATGATTGAACATTTAAGGCAAATATCCATGATCACAGAGAAAGATCGTCATTCTGTAGTGATTATGGATGGTGCAGGATGGCATACTGATGATATTGCCAAAGAATTTGAGAACGTCAGTGTCATTAAACTTCCTCCCTATTCCCCGGAACTGAACCCTATAGAGCAAGTATGGAGTTGGCTGAGACAACACTACCTGGCCAATCAGTCATTTGCTGATTATGACGACATTGTCTCTAAAATTTGTATGGCATGGAATCAATTTCTGGAATGTGGTGAAAGGGTCAAAAATATGTGTTCTAGAAAGTGGATAGACCTGACCAGTTAATTTTCCAGATTGGTATTACCCATGATACCAGCACAATTTACTAAGCTGATTGCCGAGCTTGAGCACCTAACGGATAACCAAGTTCGTTATATCGAAAAGTGGCTGAAAGGGGCGGATAGTACGTCTCAGTTGATATCAGAGTTAGAGGAGCGGATGGTTGAAAAACCTGAATGCCCACACTGCCATAGCTCATTGATTAATCGACACGGCAAAGTAAATAAGATGCAGCGATATCGTTGTAAAAACTGCGGTAAAACCTTTGTAGCAACGACAGCGACTCCGCTAGCCAGACTGAGATACAAAGAGCTTTGGCTGGATTACATACGGTGTATGCTCGATAGCAAAGTCTTACGTGTATGTGCCGAGGAATGTGGGGTCGACCTGAAAACATCATTCCGATGGCGACACCGTTTTCTGGCCTTACCTTCAACGCTAAAAGCGAACAGGCTTGAAGGTATTATTGAAGCAGACGAAACCCTGTTTCCGTATTCAGAAAAAGGGTCAAAGAAATTGAGCCGTCCACCGCATAAGCGAGGGATGAAAGCTCAAAAACGAGGTCGCTCTAAGGAAGATTGGGTGCCAGTTTTGACGGTCAGGGACAGAGCCAAGAACACGTATGAAGCTATTTTGCCTGACGTAACAACCGAAACGTTGCACCAAGAACTGGTTGGTAAGTTGGAAAAAGACAGCGTGTTGTGTAGTGATGGCTATAAGCCTTACATCGCGCTATCAGAAAAAAATGATTTAATTCACAAGCGGTTAGATGTAGCTGGCGGAATAAAGGTGATAGATAAAGTCTTTCACATTCAAAATGTTAATGCGTACCACAGCCGTTTAAAGCTTTGGATAAAGCGGTTTCACGGCGTAGCCACAAAATATCTTGACCATTATCTTGGTTGGTTCAGATATATGGATACGCCAGAAAACCTTAACGAAAACAGGCTGTTCCACATTCAACAACAGTTAATGGGAACATAGCCATTTCAAAAAAACTTTTTGCTCTTGAATAGAACACTGAAACAAACCAGCGTTGCAATAAGGGATGAGAAGTTCTTCGAGCACCCGCATATTATGCACCACAGTTGATAACGAATTGCTCAGCTTATGAGGCATCTGTTCGACCTACTCCATTTTCTCCACCATTTTGACCAAACACTCTAATCCAACCGCCACATCATCACTCAGCACGTTTTCCAATGGGTTGTGGCTAATCCCACGTTCACAACGGATAAACAGCATACCAATGTCAGTAAGCGTTGCCATCACCATCGCGTCATGGCCGGCGCCACTAGGTAAATGTTTAGCTTCCTGCCCGGTTACCTCAGTTACAATATCCGCCCAACGCTGCGTAATATGCGGATGGCAAGGCACCGCTTGAGCCTGATAGATTAAGTCATTGGAAAAAGTCACATCTCGCTTCTTCGCAATCACCTGCAATTGGCCGATCAGCTCAACAGAAGCGGATTCTAGCTGAGCCTGATCCTGGCTACGGATATCAATGCTGAACTCCACGGCGCCTGGAATCACATTAACCGCAGAGTTAGCAATATCGCAGCGTCCTGCCGTTGCCACGATTTTGTGTTGTTTGGCAAAAGACTCAATTGCCAACACCATTTCTGCCGTTGCACAGAACGCATCCTGACGTAGATGAATCGGCACCGTACCAGCGTGGCCAGCTAAGCCATTGACCTGACAAATATAGCGTTTAGCTCCTGCTATCGCCGTAACCACACCCACTGGTAGATTCTCACTTTCCAGCAATGGCCCCTGCTCAATATGAACTTCCAGGTAACCCAAGACATTCTGCGACTGACAGGCAGCGGTTTTGACCTGTTCAGGATCAAGACCAAATTGCTGAAATGCTTCTCCCATGGAGACTCCATCTGCATCACAGACAGAAAGCCATTGGTCATTCCATTTCCCAGCCACGGCACTGGAACCCAGCAAAGTAGAATTAAACCGAGTACCTTCTTCATCAGCAAAAGCAACCACATCCACATGATAAGGCAGTTCGGTCTCGCGCAAAGCATCCAGTGCTTCTATGGCCATAATGACACCCAAAGTACCGTCATATTTACCGGCATCAACCACCGTATCACTGTGTGAACCGAGAATAAGGCTTTGTGCATCGGGATTAGTCGATACTTTTCGTCCCCACTGGTTACCCGCCGCATCCTGCCAGGTTTCCAGCCCGGCTTCTGCCATCCACACGGCCAGTTGCTGGTGGGCCGCTTTGTGTTCAGGCGTCAGAAACGCCCGTAACACACCGGACTCCAGCGCAGAAAAAGAAGCCAGAGTTTCGATGCGGCTCATCACTCGATCAGCCGCTAATGAGTAGTTATTTTCGCTATTAGACATAAGACTCCATAGCCGCCTGAACCGCTTGTCCGGTAATAATCGCCGCTTTATGCTTAATCAAAATTGCTTCTAGTGCTGCCAACGTGGTTAATACACACTCCTGACGCGCGTTGTAACCCATGGTACCAATACGCCAGATCTTGCCATGCAGCGGGCCAAATGATGTACCGATTTCAATACCAAAACGATTCAGTAGCTCCAGTCGCACCGCGTCACCATTAACGTTATCTGGGATATAAACACCGACTACGTTATTCATTTTGTATTGCTGATTACCGAACAGCTTCAGACCCATCGCTTTCAGGCCATTGGCCAACGCATCTCCGGCAACTTTATGGCGTGCGATCACATTCTGCGCACCTTCTTCCAGGTAGATACGAGCGCATTCTCGCGCCGCATAGAGCATACTGGTCGCTTCGGTGTGGTGGTTCAGACGTTCGGGGCCCCAATAATCCATGATCATTGCCAAGTCAAAGTAGTTAGAGGCAATCACCGCCTCTGTACCCGCTTTATGGTGCTCAGCACGAATACCCGCTTCGATATGTTTGCGGCGATTGATCACGGTAACCGCTTTATCACTCAGCGTTAGAGGTGCTGTGCCAGAAGGTCCACCCAAACATTTCTGCAGCCCAGCAGAAACCGCATCTAAATGCCATTGATCCACCAGAAGATCATTACCCGCAATCGAGGCGGTTGCATCGCAGTAAAACAACACATCATAACGGGCACAGATTTCACCCATTTCCGCTAAAGGCTGGTTCATTGTGGTCGAAGTGTCACCCTGTACGGTCGCTAACAGCTTAGGCTGAAACTCTTTAATCGCCGCTTCCACTTTCTCCGCAGGACACACTTCACCCCACTCAATATCGATAGTACGGATTTCAGCACCAACACGCTGGGCAATTTCCACCAACAGGTAACCAAAACGGCCAATAACCGGAATCAGCACTTTATCGCCAGGCTGCAACAGAGAAACCAATACCGCCTCAATCCCGGCACGGGCAGTACCGTCCACCAGAAAGGTTTGTTGGTTTTTGGTTTCAAACACGCCACGGTACAGACTTTGTACCTGATTCATATAGCCAGTCATCACCGGGTCATACTGCCCAATCAGGGCCTGAGAGAGCGCCTGATGTACGCGTGGATACGCGTTAATCGGCCCAGGACCCATTAGCATACGTTGTGGTGGATTTAGTGTTTCAAACAGTACATCAGAACTCATTTTTCTCTCCCAATAAAGCAATTCCATCGCTGCGAGGATCACTCGCAGCATCAGCCCATCCCTGTGCAGATAACACCACTGCACCGGCATGGCCCATTAATTCATTACAATCTGCCACTGCGACAATTTCGTGCTGACGCCCGATAAGTTCAGCACAAATACGTTGATAAAGCGCCTGCTCCAGACGCAACTGGTTAGTATCATCTCCCCAGGTACGGCCAAGCAGCCAGCGTGGCTCGGCAATCGAGTCAGCCAGACTCAATCCCTGATAGAGGTAACGACTAAACAGACAAGCCTGGGTTTGTGGTTGCCCTTCGCCACCCATGGTGCCATACACCATTCGACGGCCATCTTTAAGCTCCGCATACGCCGGATTCAGGGTATGAAACGGCTTTTTACCCGGTGCTAATGCATTATGGTGAGAGGCATCGAGCGAAAAGCTCAGTGCTCGGTTATTCCAAACGATACCGGTAGAAGGTGAAACACAGCCGGAACCAAATTCCCAGTAAACGCTCTGAATAAAACTCACCATCGTGCCGTACTGATCGACGGCGCCCATCCAGACCGTATCACCCGGTTTAGCGATATGCGGCCATGGCAGCGCCTGCTGCTGCGAGATATTCGCCACGCATTGATCAATCACGTCAGAAGTCAGCAAAGACTGCAGTTGACGTTCAGAATACGCCTCATCACACACGTACTTATCACGTAAAATAAAGGCTTGCTTGGTCGCTTCAACCAGCAGATGCGTATGATCCAGTTCCGATTGAGCCAGATGCGCCACCCGATCATAAATAGTCAGAATCAGCAGTGAAGCCACACCCTGAGTCGGCGCACCAAAGTTATACAAATTGCCATGCGAAATTTCGCTGGTGAGTGGAGTGGTAACCTTAGCCTGATGAGAAGTAAAATCCACCAACGACAGCGGACTTCCCTGCTGAGCTAAATCTGCCGCAAGCGCTTGGGCAGTCTCACCGCGATAAAAATCATCCAGCCCTTTTTCAGCTAACTGAGCTAATGTGTCAGCCAGTTTCGGATTACGTAACACATCACCCGTCTGTAATGTTTTCCCTTGTTTCAGATACAATTGAGCAAAGGAATCAACTGCAGCAAGGCGTTCATAGGTTTTTTCACTCGCCGCCTGTAAACTTTCAGTAACGGTAATCCCATCACGAGCGGCATCAATGGCCGGTTGCAAAAGCTGAGACAGTGACAAACCGCTGCCATTCTGCTCAAGTGCTTTATTCCAGGCTGACACCGTACCCGCCATCGTTACCGCAGCTTTACCGCCACCAGACGGCAAACTGTCACCCAAAGCACGACAGGCTTCAATATTCACGGCCGATGCAGCAGCTCCACAACCATCAATGGCTATCGGAGCCTGATCTTTTTTGCTGATCAACCAGAAGCTATCGCCACCCAGGCTATTCATGTGCGGATATTGAACCGCAACCATCGCCGCGGCTGCAACCATCGCTTCACTAGCGGTTCCACCCTGTTCGAGAATCGCCTGACCAACCTGGGTGGCTTTATAATGGGGAGCGGCAAACGCCGTTTGAGTGGTCATAGTTGCTCTCCTGAATCTAATAAAACTTTTGCTAAATCAAATAACTGCTGTTCACTGCCTCGAGCGCCAAGTAACGAAATACCGGCAGGGCCATAAGAAAGCTTTGCCATCGGCAGATGCAACTGAGGTAAACCACACAATCCGGCAATCGCGGTTAATCCCATCAGCTCAGAACGATACTGGGCTAAAGCATCTGCCTGCATATCCAATTTAGGCGGTGCACCCGGAGTGGTTGGTAACACAACAATGCTGTTGTCGCTTAGCCATTCACTGTCAATAAAATGCTTAAATTCTTGCTGCTGAATCAACGCCTGTTCGTACTGCATTTGAGTAATACTTCGCGCCCATTGCACGCGCTCTTGGATCGGAGTATCTAAAGTCTCGCCATACTCCCCTAACCATTGATCGTGCTTTTGAATAATTTCATAACCCTGAATAGTGCGAAACAGTTCACTTAGTTCAGAAAAGCCCCATTTGGAACGCGCTAAAGCATGTAATGTCGAGTAATGAACTCCTGCTTTACTGCATACCTGATCCAGGCGCTGTTTACGCTCCTGGCCAAGATACGGAATCAGTGCATTGTCCAATTTTATCTGCGCTGCTTTTGCCAAAGGTTTTGCATCAGGCATCAGCTGCTGGCAGACCTTTTCCAGTAAAGGTAGTGAGCGAGCCATTATCCCTGCGGTATCAAAACTTTTGGCCAGCTCAAAACAGTTCTCAAGGCTGAGGGTTCCATAACTCGGGCGTAGACCAAATAGACCACAATAGCTGGAAGGCACCCGAATTGAACCACCGGTATCAGTACCGATTGAAAAGTCCGCTTCTTTACGAGCAACAGCCACTGCACTACCACTGGAAGATCCACCAGGGATGCTATCGGGAGCTAATGGATTAACCGGTGTTCCGTAGTGAATATTTTGCCCATTCAGGCTGTAAGCCAGTTCATCGGTCTGCACCCGGCCAACACATTCTGCACCCGCAGCCAATAACCCACGAATGATAGGAGATGTCGCCTGAGCTTCGGCATGAGTTTTCAGCCAAACCGGATTGCCGGCACCGGTTTTATAGCCTTTCACATCAAACAAGTCTTTAAATACAAAGCTATAACCGGTAAGAGTGCCAAGAGCCGTCGGAGCCAGACTCTCTGGCCCCTGAGTACAATAAACTGATTTATCCCGCGTAAATTTCATCCCTGATTGTCCCCTTCTTTATTGAGCTAACTGGGCCGCGCCATCTTCACTGCGGCGTGCGTAACGGTTCGCCAGCAGTGCGCAATAAAAAATTTGAATCGGGTGATAAAGCATGATTGGCAACAAGATCATTCCCAGATTGGGATCGGCACCAAAGATAACTTTCGCCATAGGAACACCCGCAGCTAACGTCTTTTTAGTCCCGCAGAATACCGCTGCCACTTCATCAGGCAGGTCAAATCCGGTTTTACGAGCACCCCATTGGATGGTGTGCACCATGATCAACAGAATTACGCTGCACAATGCAATAGAACCAGCCAGCATTGCCACCGAAAAGTCACTCCAGATACCGTTGGCAACGGAATCACAGAACGCGTTGTAAACAATCAGCAGGATCACGTACTTATCAACTTTGTTCACCACTGCTTTATGCTTATTGACCCAAAGTAACAAGAATGGACGCAGTAACTGACCAGCAATCATCGGCAATAGCAACAGCTTACCAATGGAGATAATTGATGCCATCAAGTCCAGTTCAACCCCTTCAAATCCCATAAACAGTTGGATCAGCAACGGCGTAATAAACACCCCAAGTACGCTAGAAAGTGACGCATTAAAGATGGCTCCCGGTACGTTGCCCTTGCCAACGCTGGTCATCGCGACAGATGAAGAAATCGTGCTTGGCAGAACAAACAGGTAACAGAAACCAAAAGCCAGTGCAGCGGGTAGATAAGCCAACAGCGCATCACCTAAAATCAGCCACAAAAGCGGATAGACAAAGAACGTGGCCATCTGAACATAGATATGCAGCTTCCAGTTACTCACTCCTTCCTTAATTGCTTTCGGTGACAAACCCAGGCCATGCAGGAAAAAGACTATCGCCACACCAATCCCGGTCAGCTTATCCAGATGGATCCAGCCATCCGTTTTCCCGAGTGGTGAAGTCATCGTAGCTAACACGATCGCCACCACCATACCGACTAAAAACCACTCTTTTTTAAGTTTCGCTACTATGTTCATTCTCTGTTCCGTAATTGCTGGCTATTCCAATTCGCCAAGTTGCTTGTAATTGATACTGATTTGACTGCTTACTGCTGAAGCCTGACCTTTCAGTTGTAAAAATGTCTGATTAACCAAATGAGATATCAGGCTCATTGGTGCGGCATAACTATCCAGTGGCAGGTCATTGTTCATATAGCAAACAAAGACATGCTGAACTGATTGTGAATATTTTTGCCCCGATTGATCGGTTATCAGCAAACAATCAAAGTTGGATAAAAAGTCGATGATTTGCGCAAAGTTGGCAGTACGACGACGAATACCAATAATGATCACAAAATCATCTCCACTCAGACTAGCCAGATCTTCACCGATTGTTTGGCCTGGAATCGGTAACAAATCCACACCATCCCGGCACTGCATCAACTGTTGACGAAAATGCATCGCCAATGGATAACTGTTGCGATAACCAATCACTTTTATCCGTTTCGCGGTGGCTAATTTTTCAACCAGTTGTTTATGATCCTGACTTTCTAGCTGCGCAAACAGTTTTTCCAGCGCCTGAATCTCGTGATTCAACTCCGAATCGGCAATACCCGAAGTAATAACCGGCTGACCTTTATCACGCTCTTTCAACATCAGATTACGCAACTCAGTATGGTCGTCATAACCCAGTTTACGGATAAAGCGACTGACACTGGTTTTCGATACGCCACAGGCATCTGCAATTTCACCAGTGGACATAATCAGAATCTGCTCTGGATTAAGCTGTAGATAATCAGCAATACGCCGATAGCTGTCAGTCAGACTGTGATAATACAGCGCAATCCTTTCACTTAACGGGTTATTGGTGGTCATTTTTTACTCCGTTTGTTCCTATAATTGTTATGGTTGCGGCTAACGAACTGCAGCTAAAAAGCTTTTTAATTCTTCGGTTTGCGGGTTAGCAAACACTTCATCACTAGCACCACTTTCCCACACTTTACCCTGGTTCATAAACACCACCCGATCACCGACATCGCGAGCAAAATTCATTTCATGAGTCACTAAAATCAAGGTCATGCCTTCCTGTTTAAGTTGCTCTAATACTTTAAGTACTTCACCAACCAATTCAGGATCCAAAGCAGACGTGATTTCATCACACAGCAATACTTTAGGATTCATTGCTAATGAACGGGCAATCGCAACACGTTGTTGCTGACCACCAGAAAGGTTACCCGGAAAAGCATCAAGCTTGTCGCCCAATCCAACTTTTTCCAGCAAGATCTTCGCTTGTTCACGGCATTCCTGATCTGATTTTTTCAGTACCAGTTTAGGAGCCAACATAACGTTTTCAGCCACCGTCATATGTGGGAAAAGATTGAAGTTCTGAAAAACCATCCCAACACTATGACTCAATAAGCGCAGTTTATATTCATCATCTTCAACCGCCTGACTATCAACAACAATCGCACCTTGCTGGTAGTTTTCCAGGCCATTCATACAACGTAGCAAGGTACTCTTACCAGATCCGCTACGGCCAATAATTGACACCACTTCTCCCGCACCAATTTTCAAATCAATACCTTTAAGTACATGGTGGTCGCCATAATATTTATGGACTTGATCAACACTAACGAGTGACATGATTTTTTGCCTCCAGATGACGGGCTAAAAGCGATAAAGGAAAACAGATGACAAAGTAAAGTACCGCCACCATGGCAAATACTTTAAATGGCTGGAACGTTGCGTTATTGAGCATGGTTCCGGCCTTGGTTAATTCAACAAAACCAATAATGGAAGCCAGTGCCGTACCTTTTACAATCTGCACAGAGAATCCCACCGTAGGAGCAATCGCAATACGCATTGCCTGAGGGAAAATCACATAACGCATGGTTTGCAGATATGTTAAACCCAGAGTGCGGCAAGCTTCCCATTGCCCTTTGGGTAAAGCATCAATGCAGCCACGCCAGATATCATGAAAGTAAGCACTACTGTACAAAGTGAGCGATAAAATGGCGGCTGACCAGGCATCAACTTCAATGCCCAGCATTGCCAAACCAAAGAAAGCCAGAAATAATTGCATTAGCAACGGCGTTCCCTGGAAGATTTCAACATAAACACGAATCACATTAGTCAGAGCTAAATGACGCATACTTCTAAAAAAAGTTAATAACAAACCCACCGCACCACCACCCACAAAGGCGATAAGTGACAGTAAAACCGTCCAGCGCGCGGCAAGCAGTAAATTGCGTAAAATGTCCCAGTCAGTAAATTGCATCATCATAATTTTTTATTCCTATAAAGATGGATTTCGGAATGCTTTACGATGAACCAAAGCAAACATATAACGCATGAATATGGCTAGGACTAAATAGATTACCGCTGTTAACGTGTACGCCTCAAAGCTTAAAAAGCTGCGTGATTGAGCGAAGTTCGCAGCAAATGTCAGCTCTTCAACCGAAATTTGCGACACGACTGCCGAACCTAACATGACGATAATACATTGGCTAACTAAAGCCGGATAAACCCGCTGATAAGCTGGCGGTAACACAATACGAACAAATATTTGTCGACGAGTAAGCCCTAGTGTTCTCCCCGCTTCCCACTGGCCTTTCGGTGTAGCATCAATGCCAGCACGAATAATCTCGGCACTATAAGCGCCCAGGTTAAACACCATCGCCAATAAACCTGCTTCCCAGGCTGAAAGCTTGACGCCTAATGCCGGTAAGCCGAAAAAAATAAAAAACAGTTGCACAATAAAAGGGGTATTACGGGTTAACTCGATATAACTGGCACATAAGGTGCGCAGCCATAACGTGCGGCCAGTTCTCCCAGCCGCACATAACGTCCCTAAGAGCAATCCCCCCAACGTCGACAGAAGAGTTAGTTCCACTGTAGTCCCCACACCAGAAACAAACTGGCTGGTATATGGTGCTAACCCTGAGTAATCAAGTTGGTAGCTCATAATTTCATCCTAACTTACGCGCCAAGATCCGCTGGAAATGACGCTTTCAGCCATTTTTGTGAAAAACCTTCCAGTACACCGGTCTGTTTCGCTTTTTTGATCAGACTGTTAACTTCATTGACCAATTCAGCTTCACCTTTCATAACCCCTACGTAGCAAGGCGAATTTTTCAGCATAAATTTAGTTTCTGGAGCTTTACCTGGGTAACGGGTTGCAATTTCAGTGACGACCAGATTACCCGTTGCGATCAAGCTGATTTGACCAGAAAGATAAGAAGATAAAGTGGCATTGTTATCTTCAAAACGTTTAATTGTTGTGTCACTCGGTACAATTTTGCTCAGCTCAATATCTTCTACCGAACCACGGGTAACACCCACCGTTTTGTCACTAAGATCGGCTGCAGATGCAACACTCTCATCTTGACTACCAAATACACCCAAATAAAACGGCGCATAGGCTTCGGTAAAATCAATCGCTTTTTCACGTTCTGGGTTTTTACCCATGCTTGAAATGACCAGATCAACCTTATTGGTTTGTAGGTAAGGGATTCGGTTCGCACTGGTTACCGGAACCAGCTCAAGCTTAACCTTAAGCTCATCGGCCAGATATTTTGCCATATCAATATCGTAACCTTGTGGCTGCAGGTCAGTCCCAACTGAACCAAACGGAGGGAAGTCCTGCGGTACAGCCACTTTAAGTAATCCTCTGGCTTTTATATCATCCAGTTGATCCGCATTCGCTACTGTTGCTGCGGCAAGAACTGAGAGTGAAGCCGTTACGATTGTCATCCATTTTACTAATTTCATGATAATTTCCTTGTTTGTTATGAAACGATTGAAACGATTAGTAATAACAATGCAACGACTGTACCACTCGAGGATAAAAAAATATCTTCCTGATATTTATATAGTTTTATTTTATCCAACCTAAACACATTAAATCTGTGCAAAAAACAAGTGCAACGTTTGTTTCACTATAGTGCACTATTGGCAACGCGTGTTGCTAACTCGATTGCGAATAGTGCACTGGAAAGCCATTACTTCTGCTTAACCCATGTCAGATGAAGAGATGCCACCCGTTCCCCTTCCATCAGGTAACGATAGATAAGCGCTGCAGATATACCGCCAATAAACAGGGCATAGTTAGCCAATACGCTGAATACGAAAGTCGCTAGAATCGCCAAGATTCCCGCTGCTGCTAGCGCATATATACTCTTCTTGTTCACACCATTCTCATACCAGTATTTCCCTTGTTTTGATTCCGTATAGAGAGAATCGACATCAATTTGACGTTTCTTAATTAAGAAGTAGTCCACAATAATAATGCCGTACAGTGGGCCAATCATTGCGCCTAGCACATCCACAGTGTAGTGAATCACTTCCGGGTTATTAAACAGGTTCCAGGGAGTTAACAGCACCGAACCGAAAGCCGCAATAAAACCACCGGTTTTAAAACTAATCTTCTGTGGTGAAACATTGGAAAAGTCGAATGCCGGTGCAACAAAGTTAGCCACAATATTGATACCCACAGTAGCAAAGATAAAAGTCAGTGCGCCTAATACCGTAATCAATCCTGAATCTAAACGTTTCACGGTTTCCACAGGATCAGTAATCATGGAGCCAAAGACCGGAATAGATGCAGAAACAATAATCACACTAAAGATCGAGAACAGGATAAAGTTAAGTGGCAGCCCCAGTAGATTGCCCAGTTTCAACTCTTTATGGCTAGAACAGTAACGTGAGAAGTCACTAAAATTGAGTGTTGGGCCAGCAAAGTAACCGGCCACCAAAGTAATCGCAATCAACATCTGAATAATCACATCCGAACCGCTCAGGGATTGCTCGCTCAAACTAAAGCTAATATTTTCCCAACCTGCCAAATCAACCATATAGATGCACAGAGCAAACATCGCGATATAGATCGCCGGACCGGACCAATCGATCACTTTACGAATCATTTCCATGCCGAACATAAACACAATGCCTTGCAATACCCACATAGAAAGAAAACCAACCCAACCTAAATACGATAAGCCAATGAATGAGCTGTTTTCCAACGATGCCATCGATGGGAAAAAGTAGAGTAATAAAATGATAAACGAGCTGGAAGCGAGAAATGTCTGAATTCCATACCAGACTACCGCAATCAGTCCGCGAATCACCGCAGGGATATTTGCACCAAATACACCAAACGACATCCGGGCAACAACCGGGAACGGTACACCCGCTTTTTGCCCTGGCTGACCCATTAAGTTGGCAAACACCATCACAATGGAAATACCAATTAACAGACTAATAAATACCTGAATGCCATTCAGTCCCAGAGCAAATAAACTGGCAGCAAAAACATAACCACCCACACTATGCACATCCGACATCCAGAAAGCGAAAATGCTATACCATCCCCAATTTTGATTTTTTTCCGGCAGTAAATCTGCGTTTGCGAGTCTGTCGCTCGGTGGTAATCCTTTACTCATAATTTAATCTCCACAACATTGTATACAATGATTAATACAATTCCTATGCCAAGATCATGACTGTACATTTTCATTGGCTTTCCCGGTGGTTAAGATAAAATAACGAACTTATACCGCACTACAATCGACCAACACTCACCAATTTAGTGCGCACAATCCGGCGGAATCAACGACAATCCCAGTAAATAAAGGGCCAGATTCACATTAATAATGGTATACATATTGCTAGATTTAATTGTATACAAAGGAGATTAGATCAATGTCTAATGATGAAAAAATCTATCAAAAGATTTTAAAGGCGATTGTGGAGCACCAACTCCCTCCTGGTTCACGATTGCCTGAAGATAAATTATCCGATGCATTTGGCGTCAGTCGCACCGGTATTCGCAAAGTTTTGCAACGTCTCGCTTTAGAACGCTTTGTGATTATTGAAAAGAACAAAGGTGCTCAGGTAAATAAGCCTTCCATTCAGGAAGCACAAGAGGTACTGAACAGTCGCATTCTGGTTGAACCACTATTAGTACCCGAAATTCTGAAGCACTGGGATCTGCGTTGGTCGGAACATTTTCGCCATATGGTGGATGAAGAAGATCTGGCTTTGCAACAAAACCGTTTAGCTGATTCCATCCAGCTTACAGCTAAGTTTCATTACGAATTAGCCAAAGTAGCCAATAACTCGGTATTAGCAGATTTTGTAGAACAACTCTGCTACCGCTCGTCTCTGGTTGTGGCTGCCTTTGGCTCAAAAAGCAGTGTCAGTTGTGAAGATGATGATCATCGCCAGTTTCTCGATATTCTCGATAGCGGCGATGTGGTTAAAGCACAAAACTGGATGCGTCACCATCTTGAACATATTCGCGACTCACTGGCGCTAAAAAGTGAATCAACATCCGGTATTGATTTTACTAGCATGTTTTCCGACTAACCTTGGTTAATCCTCGGAGTTTCTATACAAGGAAGTATTATGCAACATTATCTACAAAGAAATTATCAGGGCTACGGCCGCAATAATCTGCCTAAAGTCGAATGGCCGAATAAAGCTCGAATTGCTGTGCAGTTTGTGCTTAATTTTGAAGAAGGTGGAGAAAACTGTATTACTCATGGCGACGAGCATTCAGAAACCTTTCTGTCTGAAATGTTTGGCGCAGCGGCGTATAAAGATCGCCATTTAAGCATGGAATCATTGTACGAATATGGTTCTCGTGCTGGAGTCTGGCGTATCCTGAATGAATTTGAAAAGCGTGGACTACCTTTAACCGTATTCGCGATTGCGACCGCACTGCAACGTAACCCTGAAGTGGCGAAAGCGATTGTTGAAGCTAACCACGAGATTGTCTGCCACGGCCTGAAATGGATTCATTATCAGGATATGCCGATTGAGCAAGAACGTGCCCATATGCAGCAGGCATTAACCATTATCGAAGAGTTAACGGGAGTGAAACCGCTCGGCTGGTATACCGGACGCGATTCTCCAAATACCCGCCAGTTGGTTGCAGAACAACCTCAGTTAGTTTATGACTCAGATAACTATGGCGATGATTTACCATTCTGGACTGGTGTTGAATCCATCACCGGTTCAGGAACGTTACGTCCCCACTTAGTGATTCCTTATACCTTAGATACCAACGACATGCGTTTTGCTTCCCCTTATGGATTTAGCCATGGCGAAGAATTTTTCCAGTACCTTAAGGAGAATTTCGATTGTCTGTATGAGGAAGGCGCAACAACGCCGAAAATGATGTCGATTGGTATGCACTGCCGCATTCTTGGCAAACCAAGTCGTTTTATGGCACTGAAGAAATTCCTCGATTACGTACAGTCATTCGATGATGTGTGGATCTGTAAGCGTGAAGAGATTGCGAAGCACTGGATGGAAAATCACCCGCCAGCGTAGAAAGTTAAACCGCCGTCAATGACGGCGGTTTAACTTAGTTATTTTACTTTTTCGTTACTCAAATTGATAAGTTAACTTAGCACTGATGGTCGTCACATCATTTAAATCAATAAAATACTGATCTAATTCCCAACCAAAATTCCACTTGTTATTTAACTTATGTACCGCACCAATTCCGATATAAGGATCCGTACCGTATTCAGTACTCCGGATATGCGTTCCCTGATATTCACTATCAAAGTCAACTTTCCAGAAAAAGCTACCTAGTGTTGCATTCAGCGTATAGTTTTCCCTTTGAATAAAACCATAGCTCACACTGAGCGTCAGGCCTTCCGCTAATGCAGGGGTAACTTTAGCAACCGTTTGGTGATAATCACTGGGATTTGTAGAGACATCGGGATTTAAGGTAGAGCTGCCTTGGCCTAAATCAAGATAATGACCAGCAACTGACCACTGCGGATTAAACTTATAACCCAATCCCATTGACCACATCGTATCTGTCTGGTCCACATCTACAACAGAATCATCGGATACCTCCATCCGATTTTCAGCATCGCTGATGCCGATGTCAGCATCGATATACCAGTTGGCCTGGCTATTAAAACTCAATAATGCTAATAGCGCAGCCAACAACTTACGACCATGACGGCGGGTTAACGCCAACCCACTCAGCATCATCAGCGCAATTCCTCCCAGGCTACCACCACCGGCACTATTATGAACAATGCCGCCAGCCGATTCCGTTACATTCACCGTTACTTGACCAGCAGCCGTACCACCGTTGCCATCAGTGATGCTATAGCTAATCGTATCGGTTCCATAATATCCATCCGGAGCTGTATAAATCAGTACCGTAGCACCTGAACCGATAGTTACCGAGCCGAAGGAAGCACTGGCCGCACTGATGGAAAGAATATCACCATCTGCATCGCTATCATTATCCAGCACATTAATTTCAACACTACTACCCGGCGCAACAAATACAGTATCGTCAGTCACAACCGGTGCGGTATTGGCTGCAGTAGTAGCAACACCACCCGGATCGACAATACTACCATTGGCAATACCATCATCATCATTAGGGCCACCATCTTCAATCGTCAACTGAACACACCAGTCACCTTCAGTTAAACCGCTAGTCCACGAGCTATCCCCCGGCGGCGGACAATAACCAGATTGGCCGGCAGCAGACGATACATAGTTGTTGGAGTCGATAACAAAATCACCCCAACTCCCTGACAGATATTTGCGGTAAACCGCATCGGCAGGGATAGGTAGGCGTTGCGGGAACACGATCTGGTAGGTCTGACCTATGGTCGGTAAATCGTAAGCAACAAAGTCAAAAATACCACCTATATTATCGAAACTGTCGCTGTCTACCTCTCCGGCTAAAAGCTGAGTACCGCCCGTCTGGTTATTGGCTAAAGTAATACCCTTGCGCAAACAAACGCCAGGATCACCCTCAACCAGATAGCTACTGGATTCCAGAGCCTGTTCTTGGATCACATTACATTCGCTGATCGCATCCTGATAGTCAGGAATACCATCATCATCGCTATCGGCAAATCCTTCCTGGTTATCTGGAATTAAATCACCATCACTATCTGAAGAATCTAAGGTTTCAAGTTGTGCTATTACAGAGATATAAATGTTTTTCGTCACCGAAGCAGAACCACTATCCGTTACCACCAACTGAAGACGGTAAACCCCTTCATCTAGAGCACTCGGGTCAAATTTGAATGCCGTACTATCGCTACTGATATTGGCCAGATCGGCATTATCATTCACCCATTGATAAGTATGAGTATCACTTACGTTAGCATCCGTTACCGAAGTAGAAATCGTCACATCACCACTGGTGGTATCGACCTTAGAACGGGACTCACCGTTCTGGGAAATCATAACCGTCACCTCAGGTGCAATATTGTCTTCACTAATCGTGACAACAGAGCTTGATTTCGCGCCAAGGTTAACACTGTCGGAAAGGTTGATAATCAATGTTTCATTACCTTCACCGACGCCATCATCTATAACGTTAAACGGGATTGAACCTTCAGTACCACTAGCAATCGTTACTGAACCATCGACTAAATCATGATCAGAACTATCACTGGTACCAGTTACCGTATATGGAATCACTAACGGATAGACCGGAGATTCGCCGTTCAACAGGACTTTGACGGTGTAACTTTCACCCTCAGCGACAACTCTATCTTTACTGATCGAGACCAGCGGATGTACGATAACCTGCTGGCTTGCTGACGCTTTATTACCATTTGCGTCTTCTGTACTCCAGTAGACCGTATGTTCACCTGGTTCGAAGAAGGTATCCTGATCGACAGTCACTGCCAATGATTTACCCGTGCTATCAACCGCAGTTGCCACACCAAGATTGACTTTAGTAAACAGAGCCGTCGCATTCACTTCAACATCGGCAGGCGGAGTAATTTCAGGAGCAACTGACGTATCTGCTGATATAACCACAGTGGCTCGTCCGGTATCGCTACCTCCATTTCCATCACTCACACCATATTTAAGCGTTACGGTACCAACAATATCCGTCACCAACGTGATCTGGTCATCAGTAATCGTTGCTGTTCCAATATCGGTAGTTACCCAGTCAAGCGCTAACGTATCCTGATCAACATCGGTATCATTACTTAATACATCTAGGGTATAGGTATCGCTGCTGGTAACGGTAAATGTGAAGCTATCATCTACCGCAACTGGTACATCATTAACGTTGGTGACTTCCACAGAGAACGAATTGAGTGAAGCCGATGCACTACCATCGCTTACAGTAATCACTATTCCACTAGTAGTACCCACATCATCGTTAGTTGGTGTACCCGTCAGAGCACCTGTGCTGGTGTTAAAGCTAGCCCAGGTCGGTTTATTGGTGATGCTGAAGGTCAGACTGTCACCGGTATCCACATCACTTGCCGTTGGCGTAAAGCTGTACGTACTGTCTTGAGCAACTGAAGTCGATGGTGTACCGCTGATAGTAGGAGCATCGTTAACATTGGACACCGTCACATTAAAGGCAGCCAACGAATCAGACGCAGTTCCATCACTGACACTTATCACGATATTGCTGACGGTACCCACATCATCATTGGTTGGTGTTCCGGTCAAAGCACCAGTTGCTGTATTAAAGCTTGCCCAGGTCGGCTTATTAGTGATACCGAAGGTCAGGCTGTCGCCCGTATCCACATCACTCGCGGTTGGCGTAAAGCTATACGCGCTGCCCTGAGCGACCGATGTCGATGGGGCGCCACTGATGGTCGGTGCATCGTTGACATTGGTGACTTGCAGCGAAAATGCACTTAATGAGGCGGAGGCTGTTCCGTCACTCACACTTATCACGATATTACTAGTGGTACCCACGTCATCATTGGTTGGTGTACCCGTCAGTGCCCCTGTGCTGGTGTTAAAACTGGCCCAGCTTGGCTTATTAGTGATACTGAAGGTCAGGCTGTCGCCAGTATCCACATCACTCGCGGTTGGCGTAAAGCTATACGCGCTGCCCTGAGCGACCGATGTCGATGGGGCGCCACTGATGGTCGGTGCATCGTTGACATTGGTGACTTGCAGCGAAAATGCACTTAATGAGGCGGAGGCTGTTCCGTCACTCACACTTATCACGATATTACTAGTGGTACCCACGTCATCATTGGTTGGGGTACCCGTCAGTGCCCCTGTGCTGGTGTTAAAACTGGCCCAGCTTGGCTTATTAGTGATACTGAAGGTCAGGCTGTCGCCAGTATCCACATCACTCGCGATTGGCGTAAAGCTATACGCGCTGCCCTGAGCGACCGATGTCGATGGGGCGCCACTGATGGTCGGTGCATCGTTGACATTGGTGACTTGCAGCGAAAATGCACTTAATGAGGCGGAGGCTGTTCCGTCACTCACACTTATCACGATATTACTAGTGGTACCCACGTCATCATTGGTTGGTGTACCCGTCAGTGCCCCTGTGCTGGTGTTAAAACTGGCCCAGCTTGGCTTATTAGTGATACTGAAGGTCAGGCTGTCGCCAGTATCCACATCACTCGCGGTTGGCGTAAAGCTATACGCGCTGCCCTGAGCGACCGATGTCGATGGGGCGCCACTGATGGTCGGTGCATCGTTGACATTGGTGACTTGCAGCGAAAATGCACTTAATGAGGCGGAGGCTGTTCCGTCACTCACACTTATCACGATATTACTAGTGGTACCCACGTCATCATTGGTTGGTGTACCCGTCAGTGCCCCTGTGCTGGTGTTAAAACTGGCCCAGCTTGGCTTATTAGTGATACTGAAGGTCAGGCTGTCGCCAGTATCCACATCACTCGCGGTTGGCGTAAAGCTATACGCGCTGCCCTGAGCGACCGATGTCGATGGGGCGCCACTGATGGTCGGTGCATCGTTGACATTGGTGACTTGCAGCGAAAATGCACTTAATGAGGCGGAGGCTGTTCCGTCACTCACACTTATCACGATATTACTAGTGGTACCCACGTCATCATTGGTTGGTGTACCCGTCAGTGCCCCTGTGCTGGTGTTAAAACTGGCCCAGCTTGGCTTATTAGTGATACTGAAGGTCAGGCTGTCGCCAGTATCCACATCACTCGCGGTTGGCGTAAAGCTATACGCGCTGCCCTGAGCGACCGATGTCGATGGGGCGCCACTGATGGTCGGTGCATCGTTGACATTGGTGACTTGCAGCGAAAATGCACTTAATGAGGCGGAGGCTGTTCCGTCACTCACACTTATCACGATATTACTAGTGGTACCCACGTCATCATTGGTTGGTGTACCCGTCAGTGCCCCTGTGCTGGTGTTAAAACTGGCCCAGCTTGGCTTATTAGTGATACTGAAGGTCAGGCTGTCGCCAGTATCCACATCACTCGCGGTTGGCGTAAAGCTATACGCGCTGCCCTGAGCGACCGATGTCGATGGGGCGCCACTGATGGTCGGTGCATCGTTGACATTGGTGACTTGCAGCGAAAATGCACTTAATGAGGCGGAGGCTGTTCCGTCACTCACACTTATCACGATATTACTAGTGGTACCCACGTCATCATTGGTTGGTGTACCCGTCAGTGCCCCTGTGCTGGTGTTAAAACTGGCCCAGCTTGGCTTATTAGTGATACTGAAGGTCAGGCTGTCGCCAGTATCCACATCACTCGCGGTTGGCGTAAAGCTATACGCGCTGCCCTGAGCGACCGATGTCGATGGGGCGCCACTGATGGTCGGTGCATCGTTGACATTGGTGACTTGCAGCGAAAATGCACTTAATGAGGCGGAGGCTGTTCCGTCACTCACACTTATCACGATATTACTAGTGGTACCCACGTCATCATTGGTTGGTGTACCCGTCAGTGCCCCTGTGCTGGTGTTAAAACTGGCCCAGCTTGGCTTATTAGTGATACTGAAGGTCAGGCTGTCGCCAGTATCCACATCACTCGCGGTTGGCGTAAAGCTATACGCGCTGCCCTGAGCGACCGATGTCGATGGGGCGCCACTGATGGTCGGTGCATCGTTGACATTGGTGACTTGCAGCGAAAATGCACTTAATGAGGCGGAGGCTGTTCCGTCACTCACACTTATCACGATATTACTAGTGGTACCCACGTCATCATTGGTTGGTGTACCCGTCAGTGCCCCTGTGCTGGTGTTAAAACTGGCCCAGCTTGGCTTATTAGTGATACTGAAGGTCAGGCTGTCGCCAGTATCCACATCACTCGCGATTGGCGTAAAGCTATACGCGCTGCCCTGAGCGACCGATGTCGATGGGGCGCCACTGATGGTCGGTGCATCGTTGACATTGGTGACTTGCAGCGAAAATGCACTTAATGAGGCGGAGGCTGTTCCGTCACTCACACTTATCACGATATTACTAGTGGTACCCACGTCATCATTGGTTGGTGTACCCGTCAGTGCCCCTGTGCTGGTGTTAAAACTGGCCCAGCTTGGCTTATTAGTGATACTGAAGGTCAGGCTGTCGCCAGTATCCACATCACTCGCGATTGGCGTAAAGCTATACGCGCTGCCCTGAGCGACCGATGTCGATGGGGCGCCACTGATGGTCGGTGCCGTATTCGTCACGGTTGAGACACCATTAACAGTGACTAAAATCGTAACCTCAGCACTTAAATTAGTTCCATCTGAGACCTGAAGATTAACTTCCCGTGAAGCGGTTTCACCATCTCCGATTGAATCATCATTGCCAGCTTCAAAAGTTAAAGTACGCAAAATTGCCTGATAGTCTTCTAATGTAGCACTACCAGATAACGTCAAAATACCCTGTGCTGAATCATAACTAACACTCACTCCAGCTTGTGTTGTTACCGATAAACTATCGTTCGTATTAAATCCTGAGCCAAAGTTTATAGTGGCAGATGCCAAATGCGTATCATCACTGTCATACAATGTAAGTGCATTATCTAATACAACAGAATCCCCTTTTTCAGTTGCAGAAGCAGTGGTATTACTTAAAGTAATTGCCGGTATGGGTAAACTAAAAACAACAATCGAATTCTCCTTCATTCCTGCTGCATATAAATGTCGGCTTAGAGGATCGGCTTCCATCCCAGATACTCCCTGAAGCCCATCCACTAAACCATCATCATCCTGAGCAGACATCAGGTAGGTTAATGAACCAGAAGAACTGTCTATACCAAAAACCGTAATACTATTATCAGTGTATGCACTTACATATAAATATCGTCCATCAGGGCTGACGGCTAATGATCGGGCCCCCCCCAAAGAAGTAATCCCATCTGTTTCATCAGTTTTTTTCTCTATAAAGGTTAAAGCTCCTGTGTCACTATCCACAGCAAAGACCGCAACCGAACTTTCACTTTGACCATTAGCAAACAAGTATTTATTGTCAGAAGAAAGAGCCAAAGAAGATGAACCTTGAATACCGTCAACACCATTAACACCATCAACGACGGTGGACGATAATATTAGAGAACCATTTTGGGTATTCCGTGCATATACTGATATAGCATTGTCAGATGTAGATGTTACATAAAGAAAATTCCCAGCATCAGAAATTGCAATGTTGTTAATTGGCGAAGTATATTCCGAGCATTTTTGCCCTAATAGATTCCCATCAACACCATCCACATGCTCTTCCAGCAAGGTTAACTTTCCTGTATTTGAATCACGTTGGAAAACTGCTAGCTCATTCGTGCCACAAGCAGATAGAGCATAAACCGAGACTCCATCATCACTTACTGCAACTGATATAAAACCATCGGGAGTTGCGCTTGTGTTGGATTCAACAAAAGTTAATTGACCAGTGTCTGTATCTCGAGAATACGTCGTAATCCCTTTTACAACTGCACTTGCATATACGTGTTTATCATCTGGACTAACATCCACCCCAAACACTTGACTTAAGTTATCAGAATCTTCAATTCGTTCTACAAACGAAAGCTCGCCAGTTGATATGTCCCGTTTGTAAACCGTTATTGAATTTAAAAACCATACAGCAGAATACACATATTGGCCATCCTGACTCACAGCCGGATCACTGACATGCGATAGATTTGATCCATCGATAATAGATTCAACAAACGTAAGTTCGTCACTGGCAATGGCTGAGCATGCGAATCCCAGGGGTAAAAGGCTCA
The DNA here is from genome assembly GCA_963666615.1 of uncultured Vibrio sp. Classification (GTDB taxonomy): domain Bacteria; phylum Pseudomonadota; class Gammaproteobacteria; order Enterobacterales; family Vibrionaceae; genus Vibrio. The sequence goes on along the minus strand of OY762907.1, from coordinate 752,559 downwards.
GAGCAATTTTTGAAAGAGGAAGGCCAAGTTTTGAGTAAAGATTTCGCCGGTGATGTGGATGGACCATTATACCGTTCCTTTTGTATAGTTAACTGACACATATAATTCAATATTATTAGGGAATATATACTTTTAATCTATAGCACAGAAGCTTTAGATTTCAATTAATACAAGGAAGTGCTTCTTAACGATCAGTTAAAACTTAGAGCATTACCCCGTATGGGAATGTAAAGAAATTTAAACATTCAAACTCACAACAAACCCAGCAACTCTTCCGTCGTCCCGACTTCCCCTAGCCTCGGAAAAATCACCTCCAATGCATGAGTATGGTTGATTTCGGCCCGGTCAGCCACGGCATCGCTGCAAATTGAAACATTAAAGCCCAGTTCAAATGCCTGGCGGGCGGTAGATTCGACACCAATACTGGTAACCAAACCAATTACCACTACCTGAGTGATACTGCGCTGCCTTAGCTGATGTTCCAGATCGGTATTAATAAAGGCCCCCCAGTTACGTTTAGTGATAAGAATATCCGAGGGTTGCTGGTCGAGAATCGGCAACAAATCAGCCCAGTCGGCAGTGATGGTTTGTGGTGGGCGTGAAACATTAGTCCGCCCTTTCGGAGCTCCCTCGACATTAATCAGTACCACAGGTAAATCGCGCTGGCGAAAGGCCTGAATTAACTTTACCGCATTATCCAGAATTGGCTGTAACTCCTGAGCTAGCGGGACGGCGACAATACCTTGCTGCAAATCCACCACCAGCAGTGCGGTATTACTATCAAGCTGAGTAAAACTCATGATAATTCCTTTTAATTCAATCGGTCAGGTAACATAATTAATAGTAGACCAAATAGGAATAATAACCATAACGAATAAGGCCAGATAACAGAGTTACCTGGCCTTAAAGATGCGCGATTATTTTTACGAATAGCTGGGGCTATCGTTATCTGCCTAATACGGTTTTCATTGCACCGGCGATAATTTCAGCCTGAGGACCTAATACCACCTGCAGGTTTTTATCGTTCAGTTTTACGATACCCGCCGCACCCAGTGATTTTAGTGCTTTGTCATTTACCTGACTCATATCTGCCACTTCTAAACGTAGGCGAGTAATACAGGCATCAATTTGTTGTAGGTTAGCACCGCCACCCAGTGCAGTTAAGTAATGACTGGCCACCGCTTCCATATCCTCATCTTTCTTAGAAGATACGGCAACTTCTTCACTATCATCTTCACGGCCCGGCGTTTTAATATCAAACGCTTTAATCGTGAAGTAGAAAATAGAGAAGTAAATAACACCGAAGATTAAGCCAACCACGAGTAACAATGCTGGTTTAGTCGCCAGACCCCAGTTAATCACAAAGTCGAACAGACCAGCTGAGAAACCAAAGCCATCCAGAATACCCAGTGAGTTAGTCACGACTAATGAAACACCAGTCAATAGTGCATGAATCGCATACAGTACCGGAGCCAGGAACATAAAGGTGAATTCCAGCGGCTCAGTAACGCCAGTTAGGAACGCGGTTAATGCCACAGAAGCTAACAGACCACCCACTTGTTTACGACGATCTGCAGGAGCTGCAAAATACATAGCCAGTGCCGCACCAGGCAAACCGAACATCATGATTGGGAAGAAGCCAGTCATAAATACCCCGGCTGTAGTATCACCAGCAAAGAAACGGTTTAAGTCACCACGAGTGGCCTGTTCTGCAACCTGAGTGATCACGCTACCATCGATACCAGACAGTGCCGAACCGTTTACCAACGCCTTAGCCGCCGCCGGATCCATGCAGATATTCTGAATGGCACCCGCCAGTTCATAAGTCACCTTGGTACACTCACCCAGGCCAAACCAGAAAATAGAGTTCATTACATGGTGCAAACCAACCGGAATTAATGCACGGTTTAATGTGCCGTAAGCAAATTGACCAATCGAACCTGAGTTTGCCACCGCGTGACCAAAAGCATCGATACCATGTTGAATTGCAGGCCATACCACACCCATTACGCCAGCCAAAACCAGAGTAATCAAGCCAGTCATGATAGGAACCAGACGTTTACCACCAAAGAAGGCTAGGTATGCAGGTAAATTTGATTTATAAAAACGGTTATAAGAGTGACCTGCCACAATACCAGCAACAATACCTCCGAAGAACGACATATTGATCTCTGCGTTAATAGTTTTTGCGGCTTCAGTTAGCACTAAGTAGCCAATTGCCCCCGCCAAACCAGCAGCACCGGCATCATCTTTTGCCAGACCAACCGCAATACCAATTGCGAACAGTAAAGGTAACTGACCGAAGATCGCACCACCAGCTTGCGCCATAAACGCAATGTTTAACATATCAGGCTGACCGAGCCTTAGTAAGATTGCCGCCACCGGCAAAATAGCAATCGGCAGCATAATTGCTTTGCCGAGTTTCTGAGTGTAACCAAGTACGTTCATACCTTCCTCCAAGTAAATTCTGTACTGTTTTGCAGATGATCTCCAAACGAGACCTCGTTATGCACAAATACATCTTAGTTCATCCAATAAACTAAGTGATACTACCTATGTCACACTTTTAACTTAATGGCAAAAATATTTTGCTTATACCTTGCGAAAATCGAATACTTTATTCATTATATAAATAAAGAGCCCTTCATGACTCTCTTCTAGGAGAGAAGGCTCATTACTATTTATGTTTACAAGAACGGAGAGATCACCATGCGTTTACTACCACTTAAAGATAAGACTCAGGTTGGAGAATGGACCGCCCAATATATCGCCAAACGAATCTGCGCCTTTGCCCCAACCGCTGAACGCCCGTTTGTACTTGGCCTGCCAACCGGCAGTACTCCACTTTCTACTTACCAGGCTTTAATTCGGATGTATAAAGCGGGCGAAGTGAGCTTTAAACACGTGGTGACCTTTAATATGGATGAATACGTTGGCCTAGATGCCGATCACCCGCAGAGCTACCACTACTTTATGGATGAGAATTTCTTCAACCATATTGATATTGACCGCGCAAATATTCATATTCTCAACGGTATGGCTAGCGATCTTGAACAAGAGTGCCGTAATTATGAAGCGAGCATCAGCAAATTTGGAGGCATTGACCTGTTCTTTGGTGGCGTAGGCAGCGATGGACATATTGCTTTTAATGAGCCCGCTTCATCACTCAGCTCCAGAACACGCGTTAAAACCCTGACTCCGGAAACAATTATGGATAATGCGCGCTTCTTTGATAATGACATTAGCCAGGTGCCGAAAATGGCGTTAACTGTGGGTGTCGGTACTCTGCGTGATGCAAAAGAAGTTTTGATTCTGGCAACAGGTGCCAATAAAGCCTTAGCGGTAAAAGCTGGGGTAGAAGGCAGTATTAATCACTTATGGACCATTTCAGCGCTGCAGCTTCATCCGAAAAGTATTATCATCTGCGACGATGCGGCAACAATGGAACTCAAGGTCAAGACCCTGAAATACTTCCAACAGTTAGAGGCCAATGAGATTAACCAGTTTAATAAGGAATAACGATGCTAGCCCTATGCCATGCGGTAGTCTTAACCGGCTACCAAGTCTTCACCGATAAGGCGGTCATTATCGATAATGGCATGATTATCGACCTGGTTGACCTGGATAACATTCCTGATCAATGTGAACAGGTTGATCTCCATGGTCATTATCTCTGCCCGGGTTTTATCGATGTGCAGTTAAACGGCTGTGGCGGTGTAATGTTTAATCAACATCCTACTGCGGCCACTTTGCAACATATGCAGCATACCAATGAAAAAAGCGGCACCACCAGCTTTTTACCAACGCTGATCAGTGACAGTGACGACACCATCCGTCAGGCGATTGCAGCAACCCGTGAATTTATGACGGAGCAACAGCATCAGGTATTGGGTATGCACCTAGAAGGCCCTTATACCAACCCTGAGCGCAAAGGTATTCACCCGGTTGAACAGCTACGCAAGCCAAATGATGAAATGATCAACTGGCTGGCAGAGCAGTCGCCGTGGCTAAAAAAAGTCACCCTGGCACCTGAAATGAATCAACTGGCTCATATTGAACAACTGAGTAAAGCTGGGATTGTGGTTAGCCTTGGTCATACTGGTGCAAACTATGAGCAAACTATGGCGGCAATTGAACACGGTGTCAGCTTTGCGACTCATTTGTATAATGCCATGACCCCGACCATGAATGGCCGTGAGCCTGGCGTGGTGGGGGCTATCTATGATTCACCTTCGATTTACGCTGGTATTATTGCTGACGGGCACCATGTTCATTGGGCAAACGTGCGTTTAGCACACAAGGTGCTGGGCGAACGTTTGGTACTGGTGACCGATGCAACGGCGGGTGCCATGCCTCCTGCCGAAATGACCCAATTCGATTTCTGTGGTGCGACTATCTACTTGAAAGATGGTTTATGCATCGACAGTAACGGCACATTGGGCGGTTCGGCACTGACCATGGATGAAGGAGTCCGGCTTCTGGTCAGCCAGGCAGGTTTGCCATTTGATGAAGCGGTACGAATGGCAACCCTCTACCCGGCAAAGGCTATTGGAGCTGACCAACAACTTGGTGCAATCAAAGCGGGTTATATCGCAAACTTGATTGTCCTCGACCAAGATTATAAAGTGTTGGCCACGCTAGTAAACGGCGAGTTGACCCACGGTCATCTAACTGCATAACCAACACCCGGAAATCATTGGAGCTGCAGTTAGGTCATGCCCTCGGTTGACACAGTACTGCAGCTTTAATGATCAAGGGTATTAATGAATAATTTAAGTGGGCAACTCAAGAATCACGAGAAGTCGAAATCCAGTAACACGGCTTTTATCTATCAGCTAATCGACCTTAACGGGCCAATTTCTCGGGTCAATTTAGTTCAGCACAGTGCACTGGCACCAGCCAGTGTCACCAATATCACCCGCCAGTTGATGGAACATTCCCTGATCTCTGAAGTTGCACAACAAGCGTCAACCGGAGGCCGCCCGGCAATTTCACTAACCACCAATCTCGATCAACTTTATTTTGTTTCCTGCCGTCTCGGCCGTGTTGAGCTGCATTCAAGCGTGATCAATCTGCAAGGCGAAATTCTTTTTCATCATGTCACCCATATTCAGCAGCATGATCGAGACAGCATCATTAACCTGCTCAACCAACAAATTCAAGCCTGCCTGGAACAGGCTCGGCAGCAGCAAATTATTGCTATCGCGGTAACACTGGCAGGCCTAATCGATGCCTATTCGGGCGAAGTCCACTACTCACCTAATCACGACATCGGTGGGCTGAATTTAATTGATGTACTAACTCATTTTGCTTACCCGGTTTTTGTTGGCAATGATAACCGTGCCCTGGCATTAACCGAGTATTATCTGGGCAGTGCACAACAGTGTGATGATTTTATCTTAGTCACTATCCATGGTGGTGTCGGTGCCGGTGTCGTATCTGACGGCCACCTGCTCAGCGGCAAACATCGTTCCGTTGGTGAGATCGGGCACGTACAGATCGACCCGTTCGGCAAACAGTGCCATTGTGGCAATTTCGGTTGTTTAGAGACCGAAGTATCCAACCAATCCATCGTAGAACATGCCGAGCAGTTGATTGCCCGGGGCCATCCTTCATCGCTGCTGCCACCACTGAGTATCGATTCGATCTGTCTAGCCGCTGAGAATGGTGATGCAGTGGCGACTCAGGTAATTAAGCAGGCCGGAGAGCATTTGGGCCAGGTACTTTCCATGTTGGTTAATGTATTTAACCCGGAAAAAATCCTACTGGCAGGCGAAATCGTGCAAAGTGCTTCGGTACTGTTTCCGGTCATTCAGGAACAGATACAGCGCAAGACACTGAATAAATTTAATAAAGAAATGTATCTGGAAACAGCCCGCTTCCAGCAACAAGGAACCATGGGTGGATATGCATTGGTGAAACGTGCCATGCACAATGGAGAGTTATTAAACTGGCTGATGGACGACAAAGAATAGCGGGGAAAAGCACAAGGTAAACCAAAAGGAAAAACCGGTTTACCTTGTGAAAGTTGGAAAGGTTACACGCCTGCGCGTTTTAGCAGACCCGCCATCAACGGCGAGCTGGATTTCACCTGTTTAGATTTTTTCTGTAGTGAACTGGCTAAGCCACTATCACCGATGTTCTTAGCGATATAAGCCATCGAATTATAAAAACCACCAACCGACTTGCTAGTATCTGATTTTTGTAGTGGTTCAAGCAGCTTAGACATCGCCGATCCTGTCATACCCTGTTTCGTCGCGTACTCTGCTACGGAATCAAGCAGGCGATCCAGGTCACCCATAGCTTCCGTATTCTCTGCGCCCTGTTTGCGCATCTCTTTCATATTACGGCGACGAATTTGTTTAAGCACAAAACTTGGTGTATTGAGCTTTTTCAGGCCCCAGTAGCCAGCCGCTACAACTAAAATAATACCACCGATAGAATAGCCCCAGCCCGAGTTTAGTGTGTCTAACACGGTCTGCATTACAGAAGAAGTATTTGCTACATTTGTTGATACATCAGACATCAGTCATTCCAACCTTTTACTTACTATTAAATAAATCAATTTCTCGACAAACTACACCGCGAAGAAGGCAACAACATTGCGGTGTATCAGAAATAATGACGCTACTTTACTATCTCTTGGGGCGATAAGGGAGAAAAGCAAATCGATTTGTACGCTTTTCTCAATAAATTGAGACTCAGTTAAAATAAAGCCTCGTGAACGTAACAAAATGCAAGTGGCATCATCGCCTCTGGCAGGAAGTACACCCTCGGCAAGCAGAGCGGGAATGGGGATCTAACCGCCCTCGCTGCACTTTGCAATACGCATTTTTTAGCGCTCGGCGCGCAGAAAACCAGTCGTCAGGCTTTTCCAGTAGCAAATATCCATTAAAGCGTTTGACCAGTTGTGTGCGGTATTCCTCGATAAAACGGCGGTCAAAATCAATCTCAAAATACTGCAGGGCCTGCTCTATAGAAGTAAAACCAGCAATAATTTTCTGAATTTCAGGTTGTTCCATCCCTTTCGCCTGTGAACAAGAAACAGACTCCAGTTTAAGGAGAATGGCAACCGTAATCTTTGACTTAACACCAACAAAGCAAGAATAAGAGAGATAGAGAAAATACGCTTAAAAACCGGATATCAGAAGGGAATTGATTAAATAATCCACAAGATTTACTTGCTTTTGATTTGCTGATAACGAAATACACTAAATTTCCTTTCAATTTTAGAAGAAAACTGTTTTACTTGCCACGTTTTTGGTTAAGACCAAAAAACGCAGATGTAAACATACAATTACACACTATGTGCATACTATTGAACACAGATACACACTATTTAGCTTGGATATAAAAGAACGGTACATTTATCATGGCAAGTCACTCTAGAGGCCAGTTTTCATCGAAACTTGGCTTTATTATGGCGGCAGCAGGATCTGCTGTCGGATTAGGTAATGTTTGGGGATTTCCGACCAAAGCAGCAAGTAACGGCGGCGCTGCCTTTTTGGTTATTTACTTGGTAATGGTGTTCGCACTAGCATTTCCAATGCTCGTCGCAGAATTAACCATTGGCCGTTATGGCCAGTCTAACCCTATTTCTTCGCTTAAGAAGATTTGGTCTAAACAACCCGCTATTGCTGCTACTTTTGGTCTGATTGCAATATTGACGGCTTCTTTTATCCTGAGTTTCTATTCAATTATCGCCGGATGGCTAATGGGCTATGCGGTAGCACCATCGTTAGACTTTATCGGCTTTGCGGATGCGGCGATTTGGGTCACTTCTTTTAGTGATTCACGTAATGTGGTCTTAGCGGTACTATTCTCGCTACTTACAGTGTTCGTCGTGCAAAAAGGCATCGCAGACGGGATTGAGAAATGGTCTACTCGCTTGATGCCGCTACTTCTGGCTTTGTTCGTCTTGATGATTGTCTATATCTTTACCCAAGACGGTGCAATGGAGGGTCTGAAGATGTATCTGATCCCGGACCTTTCCCATATCAACGGCGGCTTATTAGTTGATTCCATGGGGCAGGCGTTCTTTTCACTATCACTGGGCTGTGGCTCAATGATGGTATACGGCTCATACCTGTCTAAAGACGTAAACATTCCTCGTACTGCTGCACAAGTAGCTTCTATTGATACCGGTATTGCCTTTACCGCAGGGTTATTAATTCTGCCAGCGATGTATGTTGCTAAACAAAATGGTGTTGAGATTTTTAACGACGCTGGTCAGTTAAAAAGCTCTACTGATTTAGTCTTCACCGTATTACCAAGCATGTTTGATACTATGGGAGGCATTGGTATTCTGCTTGGCTTGTGCTTCTTCGTGCTGATGGTGATTGCCGCTCTGACTTCTTCTATTTCTATGCTTGAAGTGCCGGTATCCTGTGCTCAAGATGAACTGAACTGGAATCGCAGCACCGCTACCTGGGGTATTGGTGGTGTAATCCTGCTGGTCAGCGTGATTATTTCACTTAATTTCGGTGCATTATTCGGCTTAGTGGTCGATGTCACTACGGTTTATCTGCAACCGTTACTCGGTGCGGTATGGGCGGTGTTTGTTGGTTGGATCTGGCATCGCAACAAACTGCTAGGTGAGATTAAACAAGGTAATCCAGAAATTGCTGACTCACTGTTCTGGAAAATCTGGCCTTGGTATGTGCGCTTTATCTGCCCGGTAGCAATTCTGATGGTATTTATCTACCCATTAATCTAACCATCGAGCAAGATTAAACACTTAAAACAAAAGCTCCCACAGGAGCTTTTGTCGTTTAGGCCAGTCTAAACTGATCCAGTTTTTCTGACACTTCATTCACTTCTCGCCGGTAGTTACTGACCACATCTTCCAACTGTCTTGCTAAGGTTCCGGTATGATCAGCAATATTGGCCAGCGTATTAATATCCATATCGACATCTTCGTTGGCTTTCGACTGTTCTGTGGTCGCGTTAGCAATACTTACAATATGCTCGTTAACCAATTCAATCACCTGTTCAAGAGCGGCAATACTCTGATCAACGGTAGTCACCGATTCAAAGGTTGCATGCGTCGCATCATGGCTCTTGTTCATATTTTCAACCGCTTTATTGGTATTCTGGCTCATATTGGCCAGCAGTTGAGTAATATGCTCGGTTGCTTCTTTACTGCGCTGTGCAAGATCGCGCACCTCGGTTGAAACCACTGCAAAGCCGCGGCCATATTCACCGGCGCGAGCGGCCTCAATCGCCGCATTTAACGCCAGTAGGTTAGTCTGCTCGGAAATACCAGTGATCGTATCGACAATCTTGCTGACACTTTCTGCATCAGCAGCTAACGCCTGCATACAGGCCTGAGTCTGTTCAATCTGCTCCACCAGCCGTTCAACGGAAGTAAATGAATGCTTACTTTGATCCTGACACTCGGTGGTTTTACTCATCATCATTCGAGTTTCTTCCAGAGCCCGTTCCGATGATGTTGCAATTTCAACACTCGACTGGGAAAGCTGAGTAATTGCTGCAGAAATAGACTGACATTTCGCCGTGGTCGCTTCACTACTTTGCCCCAAATCACCGGCGTTGTCTGATATCTGACCAAAGGTTTTATGGCTATGCTGATTGGCACTATGTACATCCTGCAGCAGCACTTTAACACTTTGGGTTAACTGGTTAATGCTCGAGGCAATATGCGCGATTTCATCGGCACCGTCATGAGCAAACTGCTGTCTAAGATCGCGCTGATCGGACATCTGGCGCAACTGAACTGTCAGCCCTCGTACCCGCTGTTTCAGGTTCAGTATCACCACTACGAGTAAGCTGATTAGAATCACCGCAACAATCACGGCAACAACCATGATGGTACGCTCAATTGAAGTGGCAGAACGCATCTGCTGCTCAGACTCAGAAACCATCATCTGTTCCACCTGGTTACGCAGTTGAATCAGCAGTTTAATTCGGTCGGTCGCCAAGGAGAACCATTGTATCGCCTGAGGTCCATCAAGCTGATCAAGGTGATCTTTTTGCTCAATATAGTATTGTTGGATCTGCTCCACTTGTTGCCAGACACTTTCCGTCTGCATTGCAGTTAAGCTGCGCTGCAATGAATCAGGCAACAGAATGTTGGCCAGTCGCAACGCATACTGAGCATCAGTTAAATACTGATTAATCGCGGTATACTGTTGCGCAGTAGAACTTTTACGGGCAAATGCACCATTAAGTGCTCCGCGTACCTGACCCGCCTTTTCTTTAATTGTCAGAATGGAAATCAGGCCATTACCCAAACTGGCGACCTGAGAATTTTTGATAAGACTTAACAGGGTTTGCCCATTATCTATAGCTAATTTATTGATATCAGAGTAATAATCAAACGGCGCAATCGTTGGTGCCAATGCATCTACGCCTCGCCTGACTTCAGCCAACTGAGCCAAACGATTATTGACATCGCTTTTCAATTCGCTAAATAGAGAAGACGGAATAAACTGCGGAGAAAACTGATTCAGGCTGGCAATTTTCTCGTCCACCACACTACGCTGCTTGCGCAGCGCATTCACTTGTTCGCTATTCCCTTTACTGCCCAACACCCCGGCTGTCAGGCCACGCTCTACCGCCAAGTTATGCGCCAGCTCATCAAACAGCAGAATGGTTTGTACACTTTCTGCATCCGTTTCCGCCTGCAACGCCTGACTCTGTAGCTGCTGAATTTGCAGAACAGAAAAGACTAATGCAATCAGGATCGGTATTCCAGACAGTAACATCACAGTTATATAGATAGGTAACCGATTTAAAATTCGCTTCATCAATAAATTCTCCAACTGACATTATTTTTGTTATTAGCTGTAATTGTAGCCAAGACTGGAAAATTTGATATGTAAAATTAAAGTGAACGATATGGGTGATATTTGTAATGTGAGGTAAGGCCACTTTGCTATTGGTTTTAAATAAAGAAAAAGCCCATAGCTTTGTATCACTATGAGCTTTCTTTAGTGGTAGTGGTAGCGTTAACCGTTACACTTTAAACCGGTTCACGATCGCCATCAGTTGCTGATTCACTTTCGCCAGATCTTCAGCATCGTGCATGGTTTGCCTGCCGTTGGAGTCCAGTTCACCAGCCATCTGGCTAATCGCATTCATATTCCGGCTGACTTCCTGAGTAACACTGCGCTGCTCTTCAGTTGCCGTAGCAATCTGGGTACTCAGATTATTAATTTCAGAAATAAACGACGTCATTGTTTCTAGACTATTAGCCACTTCCCCGGTATCCGTTGCCGCTTCCAGGCAGCGCTGCTTGGTGGTTGCCATCGATCCAACCACCGATTGAGTCCCCTTGAGCAGGCTTCCCAAAGCCGCCTCAATCTCTTCCGTACTGTCTTTGGTCCGGCTCGCCAGCTTACGCACTTCATCCGCGACCACAGCAAAACCCCGGCCTTGTTCACCAGCCCGAGCAGCTTCAATAGCCGCATTAAGTGCTAATAGGTTAGTTTGTTCCGCAATACCACCAATCACACTCAAAATGGTATTGATGCTTTCTGTTTCAGTACTCATTTTCTCGACATCGCTGGATGACTGCTCCACTTCATTAATTAAGGCAGAAACTGTCGATTGTGAACGCTGCATAACCCCACGAGAATCCTGACTGGTTTGATCCGCCTGATGGGTTAACTGCGCAGTATCGGAAGCATCACGAGCCATCGCTTCAACAGTTGCGTTCATCTCTTCAATGGCGGTGACCACCTGATCCGTCTCAGAAACATGCGACTGCAGAATATTACTGTTATGCTGGGCTTGCGCTTTCATCCGTTCTGCATTTTCCTGAAGTGACAGCGTTGCCTGCCGGATCTGTAACAGCATCGACTGCAGATTCTCAATAAATTGATTCACACCTGCCGAAATATGACCGAGCTCATCGTTACTATCCACCGTCAAACGCTGCGTCAAATCTGCATCACCACTTGACAGTGAATCGATAGTCTCTTTCAGGCGGTTAATCGGACGATACAGATTAGAGATCAGAATAATGGCAATAATCACACTGATCACGGTCGCGATCACTGATGTCAGTATTGCACTATTACGATAATCCGCGAGTTTGGCAAAGGCGACCGAGGTATCGAGCCCTATCGCGAAATACCAGTTTTTATCTCCCGCATGAATTCGGTGGGTGAAAAAGATTTTATCCACGCCATCCAGTGTATAATTAATGACCGCATCGTTCGCATTAACCGCCTGATTGGCTACATCACGGAACCAGCCAACATCACTACCCTTTTCACCTGCTTTTATTGCCGTTGAGGTTGATGCCAAAAAGGTGGTGTCCTGGTTGAGAATCACCGCGACCGAACCGGGGATATCATTGGCGTGTTTTACGATATCGTTAAGAAAGCCCAACGTCATATCTGCGGTGATAATCCCGCCTTTAATTTTATTAGCAATGGTAATCCAGTAAGCATCTCCTGCACCTAAATAGGGTTCAGTCACCGTTGCCGCCTGGGCATTACGCCCTGCCTGATACCAGCCTTTTTCTCGTACATCTGAACTTAATATATGATTTGGCCAGGTGCTTGCCGTCTGGTTCCAGTAGGCTTTACCCGTTTCGAACGCTAATACCGCACTATTGAGGTTCATTGCATTGGCAATAAAATGCGTCATCTCGATCAGTTCTTCATCACTACCAGTGATTTCTTTATCTTTATATTGCGCGGTTAACTTATCGATCCCGGCAACTTTCTCATTAACCAAGGTTTCAATTTCAATCGCTTTCGCCTGCACATACCCTTGACTTTCACGCACGATTCCGCTGGTAATCCCCTCTTTTTGTTGGTTATAGGAAACAAAACTCGCAATACTAACTGATAGTCCAACCAAAACAGCCACCGACAAAATCAGCAGTTTTTTAAACCCTAATTGATTCATAACTCACCCTATACGAAATTCCTCTAACCATGAGAGGATTTAACTTTTTTAGTTTAGTCGATAGATACCATTACGAGTATGAAATTCAAAATGTAACCGGTTTAATTTTTAACTGGATCCCGATCTGATATCTAAACTTATGCCCATCTGATGTAGGTATCTAGCGATTTTATGCATGGTATTGATTAAAGGTGCAGCCAATAATTTCTATTCGCATCAGGGGTTATTGCCCTAACCATCTTGGATTTTATCAACGGAGTCAGTCCATGAAAAAAGCAACCTGTATCGTTAACAAGCATTTTAAAATTGCCGATATTGATCAACGGCTGTATGGCTCTTTTATCGAACATATGGGCCGTGCGGTTTATACAGGGATCTATCAGCCTGAACATCCGAATGCTGATGAAGAAGGCTTTCGTCAGGATGTGTTGCAAACTATCCAGCAATTAAATGTACCGATAGTTCGCTATCCGGGTGGTAATTTTGTATCTGGTTATGACTGGACCGATGGAATTGGGCCAAAGCATCAGCGTCCAACCCGGCTGGATTATGCCTGGTTCTCAATTGAAACCAATCAATTCGGTATTAACGAATTCGCCAGTTGGGCGAAAAAAGCCAATACCCAAGGGATGATTGCAGTCAACTTGGGTACGGGAACCCCTCAGCAAGCCGGCTATCTGGTGGAATATTGCAATATTGAAAGTGGCACCTACTGGAGTGATATGCGCCATAGCCATGGCTACCCACAACCGCATAATTTTAAGGTTTGGTGCCTGGGTAATGAAATGGACGGCGAATGGCAGATTGGACGACTCTCGGCTGAAGATTATGCCAAGAAAGCTCTGGAAACCGCTAAAATCATTAAATGGGTCGATCCGGAGGTTGAACTGGTCGCCTGCGGCAGTTCTTCTAAAGAAATGACCACCTTTCCCGAATGGGATCGCACAGTGCTTGAACATTGCTACAATTACGTTGATTACATTTCTCTACACCGCTATTACCACTATGAAGGCGATAAACAGAGCTTTCTAGCGGCATTCTATGATCTGAATGACTTTATCAGCACCATTAAAGCCACTGCCGATTACGTCAAAGCTCAACAACGCAGCGACAAAGTAATGATGCTCAGCCTGGATGAATGGAATGTATGGTATCTGAACCAGATGAATCAAAAACGCTGGCAATGGGCGCCAGCAATCGCGGAAGATGTCTATTCACTCCTCGATGCATTGGTTGTCGGCGGGCTCTTAACCACCATTGTCAATAATGCTGACCGGGTAAAAATGGCATGTCTGGCTCAATTGGTTAATGCTCTTGCACCGATTCATACGGACGCAAAAGGTGGTGTACTCAAACACTCGACTTATTATCCATTTCAGCAAGTCAGCCAATACGGACGCGGTGGCGTATACCGTACTATCACCTTGTGCGACCAAATCAATACCGACAAATATGGAGAGGTATCCGAACTGGCAACATTATCCACCTTTGATCCAGATAGTAATCAACTGGCATTTTTTGTACTCAATAGCAACCTGGAAAACGAAATAGCATTAACTCTGACATTTGAGGAGTTCGGCGAGCTGAAAATGATCAATCACCAAGTGCTACATGGTAAAGATCTGTTCGCCGTGAATAGTTTTGCACAGCCAGATACGGTTGTTCCGCAGTCACTCACACTCGAGCCGCTATCCGCAAAAGTATTTACTCTGGCTCTACCGCCCACCTCTTGGAGTATGGTCAGATTTACCGTCTCTTGATGCATATCAAATATACATCGGCTTCTTAGTATGGATTAAGAGTTTTACTTGCACATTATTCTTAATCCACTTAACCTAACCCAATTAATAGACGATCGGTCTAAAATGAAACATCATACCCACAGTGGGTTTTAATTAGGTGAATAACAGTATGTTTAGAGCTATTTATATCGATAAGCAGCAAGACCAGTATCAGTGTCAACTCACTAAGCTGGATGAAAGTGCACTTCCACAAGAAGATGTGATTGTGAATGTTGAGTATTCCACTCTCAACTATAAAGACGGTTTGGCCATTACAGGGAGCTCTCCAGTGGTGCGCCAGTTCCCGATGGTGCCGGGAATTGATTTTGCCGGTACGGTCGACTCAAGCAGCCATCCAGATTTCACGCCCGGCCAGCATGTTTTTATTAACGGTTGGGGACTAGGTGAAAAATATTGGGGTGGCTTAAGCCAGAAAGCGGCAGTAAAAGGTCAGTGGCTGCTACCTGTTCCACAAGGGCTTACCAGCTACGATGTTATGGCGGTGGGTACAGCCGGCTATACCGCGATGCTGTGCGTTATGGCGCTGGAGAAACATGGCATCACACCAGAATCCGGCTCCGTATTAGTAACAGGAGCGAACGGCGGTGTCGGTAGTTTTGCTATCGCCTTTTTAGCCAAACTGGGTTACAAAGTAATCGCTTCCACGGGCCGTCCTGAAGAAGCTGAGCGCCTCAAACAACTGGGGGCACAAGAAATCATTGACCGTGCCAAGTTATCCGAGCCTGGACGACCACTAGCCAAAGAACAGTGGGCCGCCGCTATTGACTCCGTTGGTAGCCATACCTTAGCCAACGTTTGTGCTGCCACTTGCTATGGTGGTGTAGTTGCAGCCTGTGGCCTAGCACAAGGAATGGATTTCCCATCGTCAGTAGCACCTTTTATCCTACGCGGTGTAACACTGGCCGGGGTAGACAGCGTAATGTGTCCTATGGAGCTTCGCCAGCAAGCCTGGGATAAGATCGCTCAATTAGCTGACCGAGAAATGCTGGATAATGCCAGCACGGTAATTGGTATGAATGAAGTGATCGAAACCGCGCAGCAGCTGTTAGCAGGTAAGGTTAAAGGCCGGGTTGTCGTTGACGTTAATCAATTCTAATCTTATGAATTTTGGGCATCTGTACTCAATTGTAGTTTAAAAAATGCCCAAAAATCATCCAGCGGTTGTGTCGAACGAAACAGTTTCGTCCGCATAACCGCCCCTTCCCAGCCCGACCAGAATAACGCCGCTAAATGCTCAGTATCAGCCGAACGGTTTAGTTCGCCAACTTGCTGAGCTAGAACGAAACATTGGGCAATCCGGTGTTGCCAGTCGAGCATGATCTGCATTAATTGTTCAGATAAGTATTCAGATAACTGCGGAACTTCCTGCATCATATTCCCCACCAGGCAACCACGCTTAAACTGGTAAAGCGTTATCCCCTGCTTCGCATCCTGGACAAAATGATCAATACGGTTGAGTGGCGAAAGCGACTCATCCGTCAGGTGCTTATCTAACTTATGCGCAAAATAGCCACCATAAGCTGCAAGCACCTGCTGACCAAAATCTTCTTTGCTTTTGAAATAGTGGTAAAACGATCCTTTGGGTACCTGAACGTTTTTAACAATCGAATCCACCCCAGCGGAAATGAACCCATATTCAGTAATTAGTTCCAAACCGCTACGAATCAGCTGTTTTTTTGTATCAGAAAAATCCCGCTCATTCTTCGGCGGTCGTCCTCTGCGTGGTTTCTTAGGGATATCGGTGATCACTGAATCCTCTTTATCAACGATTTTATGCATGTATCATCCGATCTTTGCATTATACAATCCGTACCAATAACATAATTATACCCCAACTACATACCAATGTAGTAAGTCTGATTTTGCCGAATGTACTTGAATAATGTTTAACCTGCCAATTGCGCAATCTGAATCAGGCCGGAACTCATCGTCGCCAGTATTATGGTGACGAATTCTTAACCGGATAACAATATCAATGAAAGTAGCAACGCTGCGCGAACGGCAAATAAAGAAAGTATGCCATTTTATCAATGCTAATCTGGATGAAGAGCTGACACTGACGCAGTTAAGTGATGTCGCGGCTAGTTCTAAATACCATTTTCACCGCATTTTTAAATCGGTTGTCGGTATCAGCAGCATCCAATATGTGCTGATGGCACGATTGAAACGCGCCTCTTT
Organism: uncultured Vibrio sp.; assembly: GCA_963666615.1. Taxonomy (GTDB): domain Bacteria; phylum Pseudomonadota; class Gammaproteobacteria; order Enterobacterales; family Vibrionaceae; genus Vibrio. The sequence goes on along the minus strand of OY762907.1, from coordinate 735,697 downwards.
CAGGCTTGCCTTTGAACCGCACTACAGTGTTACCGATATTGCTTTCGAAGCAAACTTTGACAGCCTTGAAGCTTTTTCTCGTGCGTTTAACCGAACATTTGGTCAAACACCATCCGAGTTCAGAAATCAGCCGGCATGGCAATCCTGGCATGCAACCTATAAATTCAGTCCACCTGCAAGCGGAGAATATTCAATGGACATAAAAATAATCGATTTCCCCAAAAAGGAAGTCGCCCTAATCGAACATAAAGGCAACCCTCAACTGGTGTTGGATACGGCAGCCAAATTTATCGCCTGGAGGAAATCGACTGGGTTGTCGCCAGTGAAAAACAGCGAAACCTATGGCATCCCTTATTCAGATCCAAGTTCCACGCCTATCGATGAATTTCGGTTCGACATCTGCGGAACACATCCTGGAGGCGTACCGGAAAACAGTTATGGTGTAAAATCTGGCTCCATTCCTGGCGGCCGTTGCGCGGTAAGAATTCATAAAGGCAGCCATGATGCCATTGGTGAGTCGGTTTATCACATGTATCAGCAATGGTTGCCCAGTAGTGGTGAAGAACTGCGCGACTTTCCCTGCTTTTTCCGTTATCTCAACTTTGTTCACGAAGTGGATGAAAGCGAATTGATTACTGAGATTTATCTGCCACTACGATAGCGAACTAATTAGAGCGATCACCTCCATGTAAACGGAGGTGATATCCTTGCCTTATTCGGCTATGTTGCGACGATATAGCTCAACCCGTTTACTGATAAAATCGACCGCAGCTTTGACCTTTGGACTGGCATAATCCAGTTTCTGGTAAAGCAAATAAATTCCCAAATCTTCACCCCGTGTAACATAAAGAGAGTGTTCGAAGTTCAACCGGATAAGCTCGCCCGATAATAAATATGGCTGTAATACCCACTGAGGTAACATTAGAATCCCCTCTCCTCGTATTGCCAGCTTTATTAACCACGCGCCATTATTGCTAATCAGTCTGGGAAGTCCTGAAACGTCATGCCATTGGCCATTTACCTCACTGAGCCACGGCGTCACACCAATCGGAGACTTGAAGAACAAGCCCTGATGCTGTTTAAGATCAAACGTGTGCTGCGGCTTTCCATATTTCTCAAGATAACCGAGGGCGGCAACAGGAATAAAATTGTTGTCCATCAGGCGTTTTGCTATAACCCGTTCATCCGGAGCATATCCTCCACGTATTGCAATATCAACATCATCTCTACTGAGCTTAGATAGCTCATCACTCAGCACAACATCGAGAACAATTTTAGGATACTGAGCAGAAAACTCATCCAGAATGGGAACAAGGACACGTTCACCAAAACCAACCATACTGGATATTTTTAGCGTTCCCGATGGCTGATCCTGATAACTGCGCACCGATTTTTCGGACTGTTTGACTTGTTGCAGAATCGAGTTTACTTGCAATAAATATTGCTCGCCTATTTCAGTCAAGGAAACCGACCTTGTGCTACGTAGCAAAAGTTGCGCTCCCAAATCCGCTTCTAAATCTGAAATACGTCTTGATATTGATGATGCAGGCACACCGAAACGCTTAGCCGCTACCGAAAAACTACCACTCTCTGCCGTTTCAGCAAAGTATGTCAGCGCTTTAAACTTATCCATTTTATTGTCTTTTTAGCAAAGGTGATTCGCTATTTATACGATTTTTCATTACCAATTGATATGTAATACTGCACACAAATCAACAACAGATAGTCAGCCGCCCTCGGCAAAGCATTTATTCAACAGGAGAGAATCATGACTCAGTATAAAGAAATTCTACTTACAGCCCGTCCAGACGGTAATCCGATTGGTCCTCATTTGTTTAAAGTAATCGAGAAGGAAATCCCAACCCCCGCACAAGGTGAATTTCTGATCAAACATACCCATATGTCGATGGATCCAGCCATGCTCGGTTGGATGATGCCGGATGAAGAGAGTTACATTCCACCGGTTGCATTAAATTCTCGTATGCGCTCAACCGGCTTGGGCGAAGTAATTGAATCAAATCATCCAGATTTTCAAGTCGGTGATAAAGTTTTAGGCATGATTGGCTGGACTGAATATGCCATCAGTAATGGTCAGGGGATGAGTAAAATCGATGCGAATATCGATGCAGAAACAGCGCTGGCTGTCTTCGCGTTACCGGGCCTAACTGCCGTCCAGGGTCTATTTCATGTCGGAAAACCAAAGACTGGTGAAACTCTGATCGTCACCGGGGCAGCAGGATCGGTAGGTTCTATCGTTGGTCAACTAGCTAAAGCCGAAGGACTAAGAGTTATTGGTGTTGTCGGCAGTCAGGAAAAAGCCGACTGGATTGTTAATGAACTCGGTTTTGATGGTGCGATTAATTATAAAAGCGGAAATTTGGCCGACCAACTGGCCAAACTGACACCGGATGGTATTGATGTCTTTTTTGAAAATACAGGCGGTGAGATACAAAATCACATTGTTGAGCGAATGAATGCACATGGCCGCATTGTAGTCTGTGGCATGATTGCTGACTACACAGCGAATGAACCGTCACCAGGACCAAACTGGATTCCCATCATTAAAAAACGTTTAACAATACAAGGTTTCACCATGCCAGATCACTTTGCTAATGCCCAACAATTACGGGAACAACTTACCCCTTATGTATTAAACGGCCAAATTCGATTTCGAACTCACGTCTTAAACGGCCTCGAAAATGCGATGACAGCCCTGAATATGTTCTTCACTGGCGAGAATAAAGGGAAGTTACTGATAAAATTGTAATCATTGCCAAATGATTACGAGTAAACAGGCTGGCCATGTACCCAGGTAACACGGCCAGTTTGCTTTCTTTACAAGTACAACTAACGCACCGTAGGAATCGTTCTTCCCCGGTGATCGAATAGATGGCATTTACTCGGACAGAATGAAAAATGGATTTCACTATTGCGTTCCGGTATGTCATCCGATTTGATTTCAATCACCAATTTCTGTGATTTCCCCTGGCTGGCGTGGACATAACTCGTGCCACCCAACAACTCAACCGTATTGACGGTCAGTTTAAGATCAACCGAGTAATCGTTGCCAAGTGCGATATGTTCAGGGCGAATACCCAGCGACATCGGTACATCTTCCAGAACCCGATCATCACTCAATGTCATGGTAACCATTTCTCCATCGGTTGTTTTCAGCGTAACGTTCCGTCCTGATTGTTGTTCCAGCACCAGCGGGATGAAGTTCATTTTCGGCGAACCAATAAAGCCAGCGACAAATTGATTGACCGGATTGTTGTATAGTTCCATTGGCTTACCGACCTGCACAACTTTCCCGGCACGCAACACAACGATCTTATCCGCCATGGTCATTGCTTCAACCTGATCATGCGTCACGTATATCATGGTACTGCCAAGCTGTTCGTGCAGTGCTGAAATCTCCAGCCTCATCTGTACCCTTAACTCTGCATCCAAATTAGATAAAGGTTCATCGAACAGGAATACATCGGGGTTTCTGACGATCGCCCGGCCAATCGCGACACGTTGGCGTTGCCCCCCAGAGAGCTGAGAAGGCTTACGCTCCATCAATTCATCCAACTGGAGAATTTTAGCGGCATCATTTACCTTACACTCTATTTCCTGAGCAGGAACGCCCGATACTTTCAGGCCAATACTCATATTTTGGCGCACAGTCATATGAGGGTAGAGCGCGTAAGACTGGAATACCATCGCAATCCCTCGTTTTGACGGATCGAGTTTATTCACCAGGCGATCGCCAATATGAATATCGCCGCTGGTAATCGTTTCCAGCCCAGCAATTAAACGCAGCAACGTCGATTTACCACACCCTGATGGACCAACAAATACAACGAACTCACCATCTTCAATATCAAGATCGACATCAAAAATTGTCTGAACATCATTAAAAAACTTATTTACTTTATTGAGCTTTAACTCTGCCATTTTTGTCACCTAATTACTTGATATCTTGTTCGGGGCTAGCCAGTTGTATGTGTGACCAACCATCACCGGAAAGGGATAGATTTCCCTCAGGGTTTTCTGGGAAATAAAGCTGAGTCACGCTTATTGTTCCCCCATCGATTAGCAGTTCAACCGCTCCATTATCTGCAATCAGCTCAAAGGAAACCGAAGAAGTTGCACATCGTTTACTAAAGCAATAATCATGGGGGAATTCTCTTTGCATAACCGGATTACTCCCGGAATAGCGACGAGAGTTAGATACGATCATTTCGCCATTGTGAAATCCAATCCGAAATTGGGCATACGCTTCACCAAACAAGGTGATCTCAGCATCTTTACCCTCACAAAGGTTCAAACCTCCACTGAGCATGTAAACGCAGCTAGCAGGTTTAATCAATAAGTACTCACTTTCAGGGATCGGATAGTTGTGGGTAAACTTTCTCGCTATTGACGAAGCAAATTGCTGTGCGACGATATACTTCCCAGCCGCATCGGCAGTAAGGTAGAACTCTCTGGGTAAGGTCATTATGCTGCGGAAAGTCCGCGTTTCGGTATCACGCGCATATGCCCAGTTACTCATCCAGGAAATCCCAACTCGTTTACCACCCGGAGCATCTGACCAACTTTGTGTGGCGTAATAGTCACGTCCATGATCCAAATAGAGAACTGTATCTGGCGAATTTTCATTAATAAACTGCTCTCCGTCGAACTGGCCGACAAAGTACTGAGTACCTGATCCTGGCGCAGCACATCCGCTACCTATGCCGACCACCAAAATCCACTTGGTAACACCATCTTCTGCCGTCAACGGGAACATATCAGGACACTCCCAGGGTCCTTGGCTATGTAACCCCTGATTTTCACCAAACTCAGAACACAGTTCCCAATCAATAAGATTGGCTGACTTATAGATACCTATCGACTGTCCATGAGTAATCAAAAGAACCCAATGTTTCGCATCCTCGCTCCAAATGACTTTTGGATCCCGATAACAAGGAAGCCCAGGATTAGCGATCACCGGGTTATCGGCGTATTTCTGCCACGACAGACCTCCGTCCTGACTATAAGCAACACACTGAGTCTGATGATCGTCACTTCCCTCTTCATTCCGGCTGGCAGTGTAAAAGATCAACAGATTATTGTCCGAAGGACCATCAAAAAGTCCTGAATCATTGTTTTTATCTATCAGTCCCGAACCGGAGAACATTGTACCAAGTTCATCCGGAGCGATAGCAATCGGGCAGTGCAACCAGTTAACCAAATCATCGCTGACAGCATGTCCCCAGTGCATTGGCCCCCATACATTACTCATCGGGTAATACTGATAAAATAGATGCCATTGGTCATTGGCGTACATCAGACCATTCGGGTCGTTCAGCCAGCCAAATGGGGCTTTAAAATGTAGAACCGGGGTATATTTATCTTTCACAATTTTCATTAAGTTATCCTTTCACCGCAGTGCCGGTAATACTGGCGACAAAATGACGCTGTACAATCAGGAAGAAGATGATGACAGGTACGGCCATACACACAGCAAACGCCATCACGCTGCCCCACTGGGTCTGGTTACCGCTAAAGTAAGCAGACATCGCGACAGACAGTGGACGTACATCTGGGCCGCGAGTCACCATTATCGGCCACAGATAACTGTTCCAGATCGCCAGAAAATGCAGGATCGCAACCGTGACACACACAGGAACAGAGGAAGGCAATCCGATATGCCAGAACGTTTTAAATAGGCTGAATCCATCGACTTTTGCAGCATCAATCAAGTCTTTCGGCAATTTACTGAAAAACTGATAAAACAGAAAAATAAAGAACGCATTTGCTACACCAGGCAATATCTGCACGATATAGGTATCGATCAAACCTATCCGGCTAACCAAAAGCAGTTGTGGAAGAACCAGGCTTTCCGCCGGTATTGCCAGTACAGCGATGATGGCACCGAGAAGATATTTCCGGTATCGCCCTTCTCCCCAGGCCAAAGCAAAAGCCGCCATCGAGTTCACCACCAGCGACAACACCAGAGATACCGCAGTAATCAACGCCGTATTGAATAGATATCGGCCAAAAGGATGGTATGGGTCAGTCCACACTTTCTCAAAGTTATCCAGAGAAAAATGAGATGGAATAAAACTTCGCCAAGAGCCCATATTGGCCATAATATCGGTGTTATCCGGGTTGAGGCTGATCGTCAGTGTCATCATTAACGGAATTAAAACAATAAGGCTCAGAAAGACAGCAATAAAATATTTAAAAATTTTCATATCAGCCTCTATTCATTTTTCATTAAATAACGTTGAATCAGTCCTAGAGTTGCAACTGCAACGAAGAAAATGACCGATACCGCAGATGCATAACCAATTTTCTGTGACTGAAAACCATTAATAAACATGTATTGAATAATGGTCATGGTCGACCCGTTTGGCCCACCTTGAGTTAACATATTAATTTGGGTGAACAGACTTAATGCGCCAATCGTAGTGATGATAATGACGAAAATATTGGTATTTCTCAGACCCGGCAATGTAATGTAGCGAAATTTATCCCAGTTACTGAAACCATCAATTGATGCCGCTTCATACCTATCCGCCGGAATTTCCTGCAATCCGGCCAGATATATCAGCATCTGAAAGGGAAATGTCGCCCAGGCGGAGAGTAGAACAATGGAGAACATCGCTATATCCGCATCACCCAGCCAGTCAACATAATCCTGAGATTGTGTCAGCCACTGGTACAGCCCATTGAACATTCCATCCGGCGTCTGCAGTAATGCTGCCCAGATCGTAACAATAACGGTCATCGGGGTCAGCATCGGGAGAATCGTAATACTACGGAATATCCCGACATGTTTTATTTTACTATTTAATAAAATAGCTGCGCCGAGAGACATACTTAACTGGATAGGAATAACCCACACAGCAAAATAGAGCGTATTAATAACTGCTTGCCAAAAGTCAGGGTCTGTTAATACTCTTTCATAATTTTTAAAACCAAGTAGTTGTGTCGGAATCGGCCTTGGCATTAATTTTTCGTTAGTGAAAGAAAAATAACCTGACAAGAAAAAAGGGATAAACACAAAGGCTAACAATAATATTATTGCCGGTAGCAACATACCAATTTCAGGCATATAACGCTTATAACTTTTCATAATACAACCATTTAATTTCAGACAGGCAACTAGATCTTGCCTGTCTGGTTTAAGGTGAAAATAAGCTTATTGATTGAACGGAGGATAACCCATATTATCTTCGATATCGTTATCGATAACTCTGGCCGCTTTATTCAAAGATTCTGTGACGTCAGCACCATCGAGAATATTTTTGACCGCCTTGCCGAATTCACCGGTAATCACCGGATAGGCAGGATGTACCGGACGAACCAACGCAATTGATTGAGCCTGCTCAGCAAGAATATGCATAGGTCCGTTTTCTCCATACATTGGAGCCAGCGGTAATGAGTCACGACGTGCTGGGATATAACCGGTATATTTACTCCACTCAGCGACTTGATCTTTAGATAATGCAAAATTGAGGAATTTCGCGATCTCTTGATCGTTGGACGTTGTAGAAGGCACCGCCCAGCCCCAGCTACCGTTGGGTGAATAGGCATTCTGACCAAATTTAGGTGCAGGGATAAGCACCAGATCATCACCCAAAGACTCTGAATGAGGACGCCACATCCAGTTACCAACCCAGGATAATGCGGCTGATTTATCGCCATAAAAGCGATTATCGCCAGCAGTTGGCGGGACGATATAACCTTTCTTCATCCAACTCTGAATTTTTTCAAGTGCATCAATCGAACCTTTTGAGTTTATCGCCCCGTCCGCTTTCCACTTTTTCTGATCGATAATGTCACCACCATCAGACTTCACCCAAGGGTAGAAACCGTAAGTGTTCCACTCGCCCTCGTAATTGAGCTTTAGGTCGAGAGGCCACTTAACACCTTCAACTTTAGACAGTTTTTCCAGAACCTGAGTGAATTCTTCATAAGTCCACGCCTGCTCCACAGATTGGGGAATTGTCACTCCCGCTTGCTGTAAGTATTTTTTGTTGGCCCAGAGTGCGACTGAAGAATCACCATCGGCTAGCATATAAATTCGTTTGGTCGGACTATAAGTGCCTTGCTGAATAAGCCCGGGAAGGATTTGATCAAGAGTGTCCTGGCTTACCATTTCATCGATAGGTTTAATCATTCCGGACCACACATAGTTTGCCATATTAGGGCCGTCGATCATGATCACATCTGGCATATCTTGCGACATCCATGCAGCCTGAATCGCATCGTTATAACCTGGAATAGGCTCGATTTTCACCGTGACATCGTCCTTGGCATATTTTTCATTAAATGCCTTTTCAAGCTGAATAAAAAACGGCCGTTCAATTTCAGCATCAATAACCCATGCGGTAATTTCTTTAGCAAATACGTTACCGGTTATTGAGGCACCAATTATTGCAGTTAGTAGTGGTAAAGGTTTCAGGTTCATCCTATTGTTCCTTATTATGTTTCAAGTACGCTGTTTCTGAGCACGAGCCTTGGCAACAGTACTTTAGGGTTGTAGGTGTTTTGTTTTTTTTCTTCTTTCAGACATTCCAGCATTTTTTCAAAGCCGAGATGAGCAATTTCACGCATCGGCTGAGCCACACTGCTAATATCTAAAGACTTTGCGGTTATCGAATTATCAAATCCGACAATCACAATTTGCTCCGGCACTTTTACTTTCAGCGCCTTGAGAACCTTTTGAACTCTTTCCGCAATCACATCATTCATGCAATAGATAGCACTAACTTTAGTACCACCACTGTCGTCAATCAGAGTTCGGGCAAATTGCATCAGTTCGCTCAAATCCTCGCCAATATCCCAGTCGCACATCCATTGCTTATCCAAAGATTCATTCTTGGCATCAAGCAGTGCAGCAAATCCGGTCAGCTTGTCTTCGTGAGCATTAACTGGCCCTACATAAGCAATATTGACATGTCCGCTGGACAGAAGATGCTCTGCAACCAGTTTTCCTCCTTCAGCATGATTTACCGATACCGAAGGAATGCTTGACGTTCTCCGAGTTAAAACTACAGTAGGAAATTTATATTGTTTTATTTCATCTAGATATTCGTTTTCGATACTGCATGGGACAAGAAATACCCCATCGACCTCATGGTTGTTACACTCGTTTAAATAAACTCTTTCTTGTCTTATGCTGTGCCGACTATTAAAAAACAACACACATCTTCCGTGATAAAATGCTTCCTTCTCAATCACTTCCAGTAATTCTGCAAAAAATGGGTTGGTAATATTTGGAACAATAACACCAAATAAATTCGTTCTTTTTCTTTTGGAAATTTTTCGTTCATATTGCAGTTCTTTGATTGCCTGATTTACTTTTGCAACCGTATCCGGAGCAACCAATTCCGGTTCGTTTAATACTCGGGAAACCGTCGCTGTTGATACACCGACCAACCCTGCAATATCTCTGACTGTTGCCATAGTGATTCCTCGTTGAATTGAGATTGATTATATGTGGCTCTTCTGCGTACGGAAGATTTCCCACCACTCATTAAGCTGTTTTTGATAAAAAATGGGACGTTTTGGGTAATTCCTGTGATGTAACATACATAACTTGTTACATTGCAATTTAGTATACCAACACAACAAAATTGGACGAATTACAGTCAATAACCAATATTTAATAAAATAAAAGCATTAAATATCAATATATTAAATTGATTGATTGATTTATAGAAAAGAAAACGGCTCAACCTATGCTATGTTACATAAATTGAACCGATTTTATATGTCAGGTAAACATCGGCTTCGATGTCATTGTGGGTGTCAGCCGGGACAGCTGCAGAATAAGGTTCATCTTTGAACTATCGGGAATCTTACTTACCTTGCCTGTCTAAATAATGTTTCAGTGCACCAATAAGATTGGCATCATTACCAAAATGTGCTATTCGAATATTTGGCCGGATCTGTGCAATGGATATGCTCGACATGATCGGAGTAAGTTGTTCATTTATTTTTAATAGGAAATCCCGCTGCTGGCTAACTGCGCCGCCAAGCAGAATCAACTCCGGGTCAATAGAGTACTGAATGTTATAAATGGCGAGAGCCAAATAGCGGAACCAGTTTTCAACCACCGGTGTAATCAGCACATTGCCGCTGTTGTACAAACTGAATACTTCCATTCCATCCAACACTTCGGGTCGTCTATCCAAGGCTGCCGCGGCACGGGTAACCAGCGCCTGAGTCGATGCAACCTGACTAAGAATAACCGGCTCACCGTGATCAAAATCGGCAATCGTATAACCAAACTCACCACCATGCAAGTGATGCCCTTTTTGCACCCGGTGATTGGTGACAATGGCGCCACCAATACCGCTTCCTATTACTAAAGTGCAAAAGTGCTCGGATTGCTTTCCGGCCCCGAGCCAGGACTCCGCCAATGCCGCACAGCACGCATCATTCTCGAGTTCTGTCGGAACATGAAATTTGTGCTCAAACAAACATCTGACATCGAGATTGTGAATGTAGGGCAAAGCACTCGAACCATGAATGATACCGGTATCAACGTCCACGGCACCGCAAGTGCTAATGGCGATTCCCTGTATGCCGTATTTCTCTTTACACCGCTCAAACTGAGGAGCAAAACGATCAAGCCATTGTGGATAGGAATCGGCGTTGCTCTTGACTTTAAACGACTCAAGGATATGCGCATCTTCCGTCATAACAGCGCACTTAACTGAACTGCCACCAAAATCCAGAGCCAAATAATGCATGTTCATTTCCTTTCTCAAATCTTAAGCGAACGAAGAAATACTACATCACGAACGACTGATGAATATTAATGCATGCTTAAAACGCTCTTTCATGATCACAAAAATATACACCGCTAAGCTCCCCGTGCTATAGGGTACTACGCTTATAGTTGGTGAAAAACAGGCGTCATCTTTTCAAACGTATTGAATGATTCGAATCCGAGTAATTTTAACTCACTTTTTACCTCTTCAACCCTATACCCCAAATGCTCTTCTTTATGCGAATCTGAACCAATCGTAATGATTTGACCACCAAGCTGTTTATATAACCGCAGAATATCTCGCGAAGGGGTTAAATCTTTCAGGCCGTAACGAAAACATGAGGTATTAACTTCGATACCTTTCCCATCCTGAATAACAACTTTTAGAATCTCAGCGATCAAGTTTTTCACGTGTTCAAATGGATAATTGCCATACAAGTCATAGCGCTTAATCATATCTAAATGGCCCAGCACGCTGTAGTCTTTGTATGACTTTATGACCTTGAAGATTTCTTCATAGTAACGTGTTTGAAATTCAGCCTGAGTTTTTCCCTTTTGAAACTCCTGAGTATGAAATTCCTGATCGTCGACCTGATGACAAGACAGAATGACAAAATCAAACGGATATGCTGCAACATCTTTTTTAAATTCAGAAATGGTATGTGTCTGAGCACCAAATTCGATACCAAATTTCAACGAGATATCACCGGAATGTTTCTGTTTTAATCGTTGATATTCGGTCTGATAGCTTGGGTAATGGCAATTCGTGTTCGAATCAATAATCCCTTTTAGATACCGAGTCCCTCTTTCCTTGATGCCATAATCAACATGCTCGGTAAAACACAATTCTTCGATCCCTAATTCGATCGCTTTTTGTACAACCTCTTCCATTGGATAAACGGAATCATCACTGAAATCAGTATGAACATGGTAATCGGCGCGCATGCAGTTTTCCCGGTCATTGAAGTTGAAGTAAGTGAGCCTAAATCAGAATACAAGGCTACCGAATTCTAGCAATCCTGAATAGCTTGAGTAATTGAGATAGTTCAAGCTTTATCCACATTCAGTAGCTTAGTTTTCTATTACCTTTAATCACACTGGATGATTCGCGTTCAATATACAGAATAATCGTCCCCACCTTAAAGCCAAACTTAGTCATCTCAGTTGTGTTAAATAGGCGATTTTCATCGATCAGAAACATCCAGTCATCCAGATTTATGGTGTATATCGTCCCATCTATTCTGATATCCAGGTCATAATTCCAATAAAGAGCTGAACCGCTGGTTTGCCCCTTGGCTATACCAACTACATCATCTGCATAACCCTGATAATGGTTCTCTGCGGTTTTCTCCAGATACCAGGTTCGGGTTGACTTCTCACCATCATCAAATCGAAACCACTCCGCTAACTGTCCTTTGTTTCCTTGCCACGTACCGACTAAGTCAACTTCAAAACGTCTTAAAAGGTTTCCGGAGCGATCCAGTACCATTCCATACGCTTTAAGATCACCTGCAAAAAACTCCTCCAACTTAAGATTCGGTGTAGTTGACTGGTGATCCTCCAGACTGGCGGAACCACAGGCTGCCAGAATAAACGAGAGGCAAAATATAAATATCTTTTTCATCATTTTTTTCCCAGTAGCTGTAGCCTGAGGGCCGGCTGAGAGGTACGTTCAGACAGCCAGATAGATAAGAAGGCATCACCAAACTTATCATCCGCTATTGAACCAATCATTTCATCTGAGAGATAAAATTCGCTTGTACCACCAGTAGTAACTAGTACGATAAGTTGATCTCCTGGCTCGACATCCGGCCAGATAACGCTTAGTGAAGCAAGCCAGCCCGATACCTGACTGTCTGCATAACCCAATTTAGACCACTGCTCATGAGTAGCATCAAGTAGTGCCTGACGGGAAATAGGCTTGTTATAGGTAATTCTTAGTGCTTTCGTTGGATCACCACCTGTATCCGAAGGTGATCCCGAGAAATATTCAGCACGATAGAGCGTCCAGAAAAGATAAGTCATCTCCCCTTCTCCCTGCTTATGCAGTTCGGCCACTGGAGACGCAAAGACACTAAAACTGACCAGTATCATAGACAGCCATTTGATCATATCTCCCCCTTGCAATGCGAGTTCAAGGTGATAAATCGGTAACCAAGGATTAAAAGAGGAAATAGTAAAGACCAAGAGCAAAACAATGTCACAGTTACCAGATCGATCGGCATCGTCGTAGTTAAGGCTCCGATCTTAATACCTCCTATATAACTGCTTGCTCCACCTATACCCCCAAGTAACGAGCTCCAGTAGAATTTTTTATCCGTAACCCAGTGAAGACTATGGTTAAAACTGACCAAAAACATAAACCAGAGCAGAGCCAGCCAAACTGGAAACGAATTGTCATCAGTAGTAAAAGTACCGGTATAAAAATGCAAAGCGTCAACAATAATACCTGGTATAACCAAAATCAGCAGTTTCAGGTCGGCATAACGGTTGGGTGACAAAGTAAAGTGCATCGAAATAAATATCGTAATGATAATTTCTGCATAGTCAGTATAAAATGCCGCAGCTACCCAACTAGCTTGAAACAGAATTAGATTAATAATCCAAAACCATCTCATCTTTCTGATCCAAAGAACGAGGCTTTCTGGCAATAATATGATGCGTACTTATCACCCGTTCAATAAAACCACCTTCACAGTAACAAAGGTAAAACAGCCATAGGCGGCGAAACTCTTCGCTATAACCTAGCTGTTTCAGCTCAGGCCAACTACCCTCAAACGCTTGATTCCAGCAGTGCAGAGTTCTCGCATAATGAAGACCAATATCGTGTACTTCGTTTACGACCATGTCAGTATACTTCGCCATATGAGTGGCAATAATGGCAATCGATGGCAGACAGCCTCCCGGGAAAATGTATTTCTGAATAAAATCGGTACTTTTCCGGTAAGCTTCATAACGGCTATCTGCGATAGTGATTGATTGGATGAGCATTTTCCCATCTGGTTTGAGCAGAGACGAGCACTTCTTAAAAAACGTTGGCATAAATTCATGACCGACAGCTTCAATCATCTCTATAGAAACAAGTTTATCGAACGTTCCTTCGAGGTTTCGGTAGTCCTGTTTCAACAAGGTGATCTTATCTTGCAAATTAAGATTCTCAATTTTGTCATGCGCAAACTGAAACTGGGCATCCGAAATAGTCGTTGTGGTTACTTTGCATCCAACATGCTTGGCCATGTAAATCGCCAGCCCTCCCCATCCAGTGCCTATTTCAATGACATGATCACTTGCTTTGAGATCCAAGCGCTCACAGATAATCTGCATCTTATTCTGCTGTGCAGCCGCTAGACTTATTGCATCGGGACTAAAAATAGCTGACGAGTACTGCATCTCCGGATCGAGGAACTGTTGATAAAGATCATTGCCGATATCGTAATGAGCAAGGATATTTCGCTTTGAGCCTTTTTCGCTGTTGAGATTCTGCCTTCTCAGCCACCAGTTTTTAATTCTGCTCACCCACCGAATTTGTCTATCTAACTCATCCAGCTGAGACTGATTTCTGGCCATAATTCTCATCACCTGAGTCAGATCCGGGCTGCTCCATTTGGCATCAAGGTACGCTTCTGCTGCACCAATGCTACCGCCTAGTGCCACCTCACGATAAAAGCTCTGATCATGAACAATTATCTTTCCCTGCAGCCCGGCACATTCATCACCAAACACAAATGTTTGATTGCCTTCCTGTATCTCTAGAGCAGAGTCCGAGAGAGCATTCAGAAGCGTATGAATTAACGTTCGATATTTGCCCGCTGCTTTATTCCGCAGTACTGCGGAATCTATATTTGATAAATTGCTTTTTATCAGATGTTCCATAGCGACCTCAAATTCACGATATCATTCTTGTCCCGTACTTTTCCCAGGATGGGGAACAAAAGGAACCCGTTTTAGAAATAATTTCAGTGCCTGCCAGTAAATTCCAATGACAATTTTCATTGTCATCCAAGGTATTGCAGCAATCGTCTTGGTAAGCTGCTGTGCATTTAATTCTCTTTTTGTTAGCGTCAATGTTGCATCGAAAACCTTGATGTCTTGGTGGTTTTCAATATGAACCATAACGTTTTGCTCCGGCGGTTTTACCTTCCAGTGATACTCCATGTTTACCGACATAAAAGGTGATACATGAAAGTCCTTTTTCGTCACTGACGTCTTTTCCAGATCGACCAGATAGTAATGCCGCTCTTTCCATGGAGTATTACTTACCTCTGCCAGCATCAGTTGGCACTTATCCTTATCGTCATAGCAGAAGTAGAAGTTAACCGGACTAAAATAGAACCCAAAACAGCGGCACTGAGCTAACATCACAACCCGGTTTTTTCTGTCCCAATCCCCTCCCAGAATCTGCACTTTTCTACTAATACGCTCTTTGAGCGTTCCCGGATCACTTTTCAGGTAATCTTTTTCGTTAAATCGGATGGGGTTAAACCAGCTCTGTCCAAACAGCATACTTTTACCAGAGATTGATGCGAGCTCATCT
The DNA here is from genome assembly GCA_963666615.1 of uncultured Vibrio sp. Classification (GTDB taxonomy): domain Bacteria; phylum Pseudomonadota; class Gammaproteobacteria; order Enterobacterales; family Vibrionaceae; genus Vibrio. Next base: position 720,407 of record OY762907.1, on the reverse strand, counting down.
AGATCAATTCCCATCATAAAGAGCTGATAGTTAAACCTATGAGGAATGTCACCAAAACGTCTATGGCGGACGTTGCCAAAATAGATACCGCTATTACTCATAGGGATACCCCAAATCGCTCGGTAACATCCAGCGCACTTTTTACACCATCTTCATGGAATCCGTTGTACCAATAGGCGCCAGTATAGTGGGTATGCTTTTTCCCGTTGATTTCATCGCGTCTCTTCTGAGCTAAGACGCTATCGTGGTTGAGAACGGGATGGTGATAAATAAAGCGACGTATCACCTTTTGTTCATCTATCGCTTCGGATTGATTAAGGGTAACGCAGAAAGTCGAGTCACTTTGAATACCCATCAGGATATTCATGTTGTAAGTCACGCAGGCTGGTCTTGTCGTATTGCCATCCAACATGTAGTTCCAGCTCGCCCAGGCCAGCTTTCGCTCTGGCAGAAGGGAAGTATCAACGTGAAGAACCACCTCATTCCGGCTATAAGGGATACCGCTTAATATCTCCTGCTCTTCATCAGAGGGGTCTTCAAGCAAAGCAAGCGCTTGATCAGAGTGACATGCGAAAATAACCTCATCAAACCGTTGGCTTGTTCCTGATTCCAGCTTGATAACAATTCCCTCATCCTCTCTTGCTATCGAACGTATATTTGTTCCGGTCTGTATCGGCTTACGTAACCGACTCATAATAACCTCAACGTAACTGCGCGAACCTCCGGGCACCACATACCATTGAGGGCGGTCGGCAATATTCAGCAAACCATGGTTATAGAAAAAACGGATAAAAAATCTGAGCTCAAACGCTTCTATCTCTTTCAGACTGGTTGACCAGATAGCTGCCCCCATGGGCAATATGTAATGCTCTGAGAAAAATGAGGAAAAACCGTTGGTAGATAAAAACTTACCCAGAGTCTCTTTAGGGTTGATGTCATCACTATGATAGAGAGCTTTGCATAATCGATTGAATTTAATTATCTCAACAATCAGCCGCCAAAACACCGGTCGAAGGATATTACTGCGCTGCGCAAACAAAGAGTTAATATCGTGCCCGTTATATTCAAAACCGCTATTTCGGTTATGCACACTAAAGCTCATCTCTGTCGGCTTGCCACTGATACCAAGCTTATCCAGTAACTTATTAAAGTTGGGGTAAGTTCTATCGTTAAACACGATAAAACCAGTGTCAATTGCATAGGAACTACCTTGGTGAGTTATATCAACTGTAGCAGTATGACCACCTACGTAGTCATTCTTTTCAAAGACCGTAACATCATGGCTTTTATCCAGTAGATAAGCACAAGTAAGCCCAGATATACCTGAGCCGATGATCGCAATTTTTCTCATCTCAGAGCATCCTTTGAGCAAGACGCTGCCAGATAAATTCCGGCAGCAATCGAAGAAGTTTCATGACAAAAACAAATCTGAACGGAACGTTGATTTCAGGTTTACCACGCTCAATACCCGATACAATCTGTTGCGCGGCATACTCACTATCAAGGAGCATTGGCATCGGGAAAGTGTTTCGCTCAGTAAGAGGAGTAGCAACAAAACCTGGCTGCACCACAGAAACAGAAATGCCATGTTGACGCAGGGTCACAGCAAGAGTTTTTCCCATATAGGTTAAGGCGGCCTTTGATGCACCGTAGGCCTCAGCTCTTGGTAGCGGTAGTATCGCAGCACTCGAACTCACTAAAACCAGTCGTCCCCCGGGCTTAAGTTTTTTTAACCACCGTTGCAAACAGTAACCTATGGAAATTAGATTAACATTGATCAGTTTTTCGAATGCATGCGCATCAAATTCAATCGGGTTATCAACGTAATAACAATCCCCGGCATTCAAGATAAGTACATCAAGCTCCTGATCGATATCTGGATAATTGTTGTAATCGGTAAGATCAAAGCTGAGTGGTTGTATGTGATTGCTCCACTCTGTCAAATCGACTATTTTTTCTATATTTCTACCGCAGGCGATCACATTATCGCCTCGATTTAGGTAAGCAATCGCCAGTGCTTTGCCTATTCCAGACGTTGCTCCTGTTATCATAATATTCATACATCACCCGCTCTATTTTTAATCACTCTGATTAAACTACCCAGCACAGGGATGTGTTCATAAACCATAGCTCCGACATCAAGGTAGTCCCGATGATATATCACTAATCCCTCTTGTCCTTTTAGACGGGAATGCCCTTCAACCGATATTATCTTTCCTCCATTCAGCCATTTGTGTTGATAGTGCATAGTCCAGTAAAGTGCCGCTTCATTGCCCGACACCACAACATGGTTGATGTCAAAACAGCAACTTTCTATATTGGTATAGAGATGATGAAAATAGTCTATTAGCGAGTCTGCACCAGAAATGTGATGCATAGGATCGATAAACTCAACATCTGGATGATAAATCTCACCCAATATATGAAAATCGGTGTTGCCCAGTTGAGTGTAAACTTGAATAAACTTCTCTAACCAAGATTCATGTTTCATACAGACTCTCTTATAGCATTTCCGTATCTTGTTACTGCTCAAGCAAATGGCCCGTTAATAAATAAATTTTCCTAATGGATTAAACAGCTGACTAACACCTTTGGTAAAGTGAAGAGCATCACTGGATACCGTCAGACAAACGCAACCATTTTCAGTCACTGGGGAATGGTGATGTTCTCCATCTAGCCAAATGAGGTCACCTGCATGGTACTCACCCATCTCATCCTTGAAGCTCCCGTCCAGAAGAAGTGTAATTTCAAACCCTTTGTGAGTGTGTGCGGGAATAAGACCACCATGATCTATATAGAGCAGACTTGCCTTAAGATTGTTATCTTCCAATAACAAACGTGAACGGGATACTTTACCTATCCCTTTCCAGTCACCTAACGCTATTGATTTCATCGCGCGTGGCAAAGAAATACGTTTACCAGCAACTTCAATTTCTCTGACAGTTTGAGCAAGGTTAGACGACCTTTCTGGTGTAGTAGAAGTAATGGCTTCTATTAGATCCAGCTCCTCAGCATCGAGAGTAGCCCCCCAGTCATCACTGGTTGTCAATCCAGAAAACATCGAGGTGAAATCCATACCTATTGAACTGATATCATCATCTGTAAAAATTGCACTTGCGGCTTTCTCTGTCAGCAAAGCAACCTGTTTACGGCAATGTTCACACATCTCAATATGACTCGCTACGATAACCGATACCGATGCAGGGAGATCGCCACTAACATACCCCCCTAAGACATCGCTCGTTGGGTGATAATTAATCATGCTCCGTTCCTCCCATACTTTGCTTTAGTTTGTCTAAAGCAAGCCTAATTCTTGATTTGACTGTCCCAACCGAAACACCTAGCTGCTGTGCTAATTGTTCTTGTGATAATCCTTGGTAGTAGACGCCCCGTATCACCGTTTTTTGTGCATCTGGTAACCTATCTACCTGGTTAGAAATATGTCTGGATTCAAGATGATCTACAAAATCACTCTCATCATTGATGAAAACACTCTGAAAGCACTCTTGTGGCCAGATATCGTCAGAAAGCTGTAGCTCAGCTCTAAAATTTACTTTTCTTAGCATATCAAATGCCGCATTCCTCATAATGGTGTAAACCCATGTGGTTGCAGTACCCTTATCGGCGTCATACATGTGTGCTTTTTGCCAGATATTCGTCATTGTTTCCTGAACGAGTTCATTTGCTAGCGTTTTATTTCCCAGTTTTCCTATTCCATACCGAACAATTTTTGGAGAAAAATACTGGAACAGTATCGTAAATGCCTGCTTATTCTGATGCATTGCAACATAGCGCAGGCATTGTGAAAGGTCGTCCGCTAAGATGTTTTGCGCTTTGATAGCACTCTCCTCTTTTATGCTCACTGCGTTAACACTCTGCTTCATGCTCTTCACCTTGATTGAGTCCTTAACCTTTTGACCTGTCTAGTATATAAACGAACTCAGTCGCTGTTTAGATCACTGTAATCGTAATTTTCTTCAATAATTGTATCTAGAAAAGAGACAACCAACTGAAAACTATCCGGTTTTAAAAATATCTTTTTTGCATCATCTGGTAGAGGAAGAAGCTCTATAAGCCTGGCGCATACCCACTCGATATTGTCAAAGTAGTGGCTGCCATACAAGGCGGATATCTGTGGATATGATTTGAACAGCCGATGCAATACAGCTGCAAACTTCGTCGCATCCGCTGTTGTATTAATCATAGTCCAGTGTGAAACATAGTGTGTATTCGCTATCCATTCACCACGCTCATTTTTACTAACATTTGTCAGAGCCACCACCGCAACGGCCTCAACATCAACAAGCAAAAATCCTTTGTCCGACCGGTCAAAATTAACAATCTGACCACAAATCCCCCACTGATATGGCTGGTTCGAGCCTTCAGTGTCAAATGCGATCACAACATTATTTTGCAGTTTCAAAGCATCGGCTATCAGATCCAGGTATCTAGCTTCAATAACCTTGAGTCTCTGCAATCCTCCGGGAAGCATCATCGTCGGCAAAAGAAATAATCGTTCTCTGTCCGCGAATAAAAAGCTGTAATCTGTCTGGGATAGTCTGGTCATAAATGTAAGTGCATCTTTATTGAAGAAAATAATCCTTTATACGTAACGTCTTAGCGAACTCTCAAATAGCATTACGAAGGAAATGTCTTTTAGGATCACTCGCTTACTTGGTGCAGAAAAAAGCAAGTACTTCGTTGCACTAAAACAAAGAGAAGATAGTAGAAGAGCTGCTGCAAGCGGCTCTTTTTATTTCGACCAATTTGTGTGCACGATGAAACACTCACACCCTATGAAAAATCAAGGCAAAAACTACGTTAACGATATGATTTCTATTGATTTACTAAATTCTCACTCTCATGTGACACTCATCACTGTTCTATTCGTGAACTATTTTCTTAGCGTTCCAGTAGTGAAATAATTAACCAGATTTAATACTTCTCCTTACATAAAGGAATTTCTTTATGAAAATGTTCTGTCTTTGGTCTGGCGCACTGTATTTTTCCCTGCTTTTTAGCTCATTGTCTTTTGCAGATAATATCCGCCCCGTAATGATCTATGATACGAATGTGATTATGGATAAATCATGGAGTGAGGCCATTCACAGTGGTATTGTTCGGTTTGAAGGAAAAACCGGAATAGATGTAGAAGAAACAAGCATAATTGATATCCCTTCTTTCTCTGAAAAGGTTACAAAATTTGTAGAAAATGGCTATAACCCAATTATGATTAATAATGTAGGGAAAGGGAAAGATGTAATACTGAAAGAAATTTTGCATAAATACCCTAAAACAAGATTCATTGTATTTAATGGAATATTCAACATCCCTAACGCTTATTATTTTGTATTTTCATATCATGAATCCTCTTTTCTGGCCGGGTATCTTGCTAGCCGAAAAAGTAAAACTAAAAAATTAGGATTTGTGGGCGGAATGGATATACCTATTATTCGCAATTTTTTATGCGGATATATTAATGGTGCTCGCTATCAAAATCCGGATATAGAAATAAAATGGAACTTCATCGGTAAAGAAATTTCCGCATGGAGTAAACCTGAAGATGCATATCAGTTAGCATTAAATCAAATTGATAGCGGTGCTGATGTCATTTACACTCCCTCCGGAGGAAGCTCAGTAGGAGCGCTGAAAGCCGCTCATGAACGAGGGGTCCTCGGCATCGGAGTTGATAGCAACCAAAATTACCTTTATCCTGGCTCCGTTCTCACTACTGCATTAGTAAACGTAGACGTTGTCGCATTCAGAGCACTATTAGCTGCACATAGAAATATATGGGGAGATCAAGTTAAAATCATGGGATTACAAGAAAATGGGGTCGGACTTGCTTATGATGAATATAATGCCCCTCTGATATCACCTGAACTAAGAAAAGATGTCGATTCAGTAAAAGAAAAATTAATATTAAAAGAAATACAACTTGATAATTATGTAAATGTAAAACAATGCATAGTTAATGGAGAGATTCTTTTTTAATGAGAATAACCAATAGTATAAAAAAGATTCTTTTCATCGCTCTTGTTTTGGGGATTATCGCTCCAATGCTCTCGGTTGGCTATTATACAATTAAATCAAGCGAACAAATTTTATACAAAGATTTCGATAAGTTCAGAGCAAGGATTACCGCTGATATTGGCAAGGCCATGACGGAACCACTATTCTACTTTTCCCCGAATAATGGCACAATAGCTCTCGAAATCATTAAGCATGACGACAGAATTTCTAAAATTGAAGTTTTTGATTTGCTAACCGAATCTGAATTCATCATTCTTGATTTTCCCAATCGAAAACAAGGAAATGCTTTTATAAATCAAACCAATATAAATAAAAATGGCGAGTTACTTGGTTCTGTAAGAATCAGTTTTAATGATAGACACCTGCAAGAAATATTAAGTGAAAAACGAGAAATATTCATATTCACTTGCATTTTTACTCTAATAGTTTCCTGTTTAATTTTAACTCCACTTCTATATTTAAAAGTATTACGTCCTCTGAAACGACTTCTTTATCAATCCAAAGAATTAGAAAACGAAAAATTTGAACTTACTTTTACTTGGGATAAAGAAGACGAAATTAATAATTTAGGTAGAAGCTTTGAAAAAGCACGCCTTTCTATCATTAATTTAATTGAAGAATTGAAAGAAAAAAACAAGCAGCTAGAAAAACTATATATAACCGATCAACTGACTACTTTGTACAACAGATATAAATTGGATGATACTCTGAGTAGTGAAATGGAAAGAGCAAACAAAGATAAAACCTACCAATTTGGAATTATACTCCTAGACCTTGATCATTTTAAGCAGATCAATGATACCTATGGCCATCAAGTCGGTGATTCTGTACTTCGTAGTGTCGCATCCATCATCGAAGTAAGCATTCGTCCTACAGATATTGCGGGGCGTTGGGGAGGCGAAGAATTTCTTCTCATTATTCCTGATGCCGATCGTGAGACATTACTACACTTATCTGAGAAAATAAGAAAAATATGTGATTCAAAAGTTTTTGAAGATCAAATTAATCTGACGGCAAGCTTTGGTGTTACTCTGTACCATCCGGGAGAACTTAAGGATGAATTTATTACTAGAGTAGATGAAGCGTTATATCGAGCAAAAGCGCAAGGTAGAAATGAAGTTATTTGTAAATTCTAAACTGGATTATAGATTTTTATATTAAGCAACCATACCTGTAGTAAAATTTTCAGATAAACCTGCTCTTCAGCATCAACGCTTGTGCTGAGAGTTTCTTCCATTCAGTGAAAGTTGAAAATCAGTAAGTCCCGGCTAATAAAATGTACAACAAAACAAGAAAACTCGACTTTAATTACGTAAGTCGAGTCTATTTCAAGCATACAAATAAAGATCCAGTGATAGGAATCAAACTTCAGAAATTGAACTTACAGAATGTACATGACTAAAGTCTTCCGGATCCATAATCAAGTGTAACTGTTGAAACGTAGGTAATGCTGTCATCGCCCCCTTTTTAGTTGTGGCTAATCCACCACAACTATTTCCCCAGTTTATCGATGATTCAATTGATGCCCAATTTTTCCAATCATCCACTTGCGACAGTTTAGCCAGCATCCCTCCGACGAAAGCATCTCCAGCACCCGTAGTATCAACAACTTTATCTACTTGTTTTCCAACGATTACTCGCTGCTGACCATTAAACATTACAAGAGCCCCAAGCTCACCTAATGTTACAACAATTAATTTACCCTCATATTCGTTCCATATAGCCAAAGCCTCTTGCAGGGACCGTCTATTTGTTAAGAAAAGCAACTCTTCCTCCGAAAATTTAACGACATCGGCTAATTCCACCGCCCGCATGACCGTTGTAATAAGTTCCTCCGGATTACTCCAAATTTCTATACGTAGATTAGGGTCAAAGCTGACATAACCTTTAGCTGCTTTCATTCGTTCTATAGCTTCAAAAGTAGCCGAGCGTGACGGCTCATGTGCCAATGCGATTGAACAGCAATGCAACCACTGATTTTTGTTAAATGCCGGAATGTCGTCGCAGGTAAGAAATTGATCCGCACTCAGCTTAACCATAAAAGTAAAGTTTCTCTCTCCCGAGCTATCTAAATCAACCACAACCGTCGAAGTGCGCTGATTATCATCGACAACCAGATATGAGGTATCAAGACCTTCTTGCGATAAAATCTGCTTCATAAATTTGCCGAAAGGATCGTTTCCTACACGGCCAAAAAAGCCCGCATGTCTCCCCAAACGCGCAATAGTCACAGCCACATTCGCAGGCGCACCGCCAGGGCATTTTAAATATTTGGTTTCGTCATAGGGAATAAGATCAACAACCGCATCACCGGTTACCCATACTTTGTTCATTTTATTTCTCTTAATCATCAACCTGGCATCAGGTTATTAGGAATATCGAAAAGTGAGGCATAATACAGCCCCACTTTCCCCTTATTTTTATTGTGAGATATTTGATTGATGAATTTGATCGACCACGATAAAGCCGCACCCAGCAACTTCATTATCGATTATTTCCACTTTTGCCTGCTTGCCTCGCAACGCCGAAACATCCCAGTTTACCCAATACGGTGCATCCCAAGCCCCGCAAGTTGTTGGAGTTTCTGAAAACTGCTCAACAAAGCTACCACTATCATCTACATCAACTAACAGCTTCACAAACACTTGCTTACCTGCAGCACCGCCTATAGTGGCAAAGTTAATGTTATCCTTGATAATTTCAAATGGATCACTCACCATCGTACCTGTTGTTGAATCACACGCACCAGAAATACAGGTATTCACAGCCCGGCCAATAACTTGAGGACTTCCTTCCTCATTACCAACCACATTTGAGGTAAATGTTGATGTCCAACCTTGAGCTGTAACGCCGACAGCATCTAAATCAAAACTACCTATCATCGAATTATCAATAAAATCATACTCTAATACCAATTCATCCGAACGGTAGACATTATCGACAATGGTTTGTCCCCATCCACCAGTGCTAGCGTCAACGACACGAATGCGAAGATATCGAGTACTATCATTGTATTGAGATACGTTAAAAGCTTTCCATGTGAATGTATTAGATTCATCACCCGATGCCCAACCAATCACTTCAGCAGGATCGGCGTAGGGGTAATCGGAACCAGCGCCGACAGGAAGTAACTCAACAACCACACCCGTCATACCACTGGATGCAAGGATCGGATGCTTTCCTCCTGCAAGCTGCAGTTGAATGTAGTTATTCTGTATAAGAATAGGTGGAGAAACCAATTCACCAGTAAGTCCATCAGAAATATTATTTTCCGTCTGACCAATAGTTTGAATAAAACTATCTCCGTTGTACTGATCATCCCAATTGCTAATTTGGGCACCAACCCATCCTCCAGCAGGTGTCATCACTTTTTCATTTCCGGCACCAAAAACAAACGCATCGTTATCGACATCAGCACTTTGGATAACATTCCAGCCTGCCCAGCATAATGTTGCATTCTCGCAATCTCCTGTCAGCATTGGGTCATCGAAACTAGCAACTTGTTCCCCCACTGGTATGACGGGAGGAATACCCGCATTATTGAGTTCTGGCCAATCTTGCTTGCACCCGGTTAAAAGAATCGCAGCCATCAGAGGCGCTAATACAAATTTATTCTGTTTCATAGGTCACCTCTTAGAATAGGAAGTTCAGGCCAATCATGGCAAAGTTGTGAGTACGATCGCGCGTTTCATAATATTCCTGACCTGTATAGGTTTCTTTTACTCTGCCTTCTCGATAGTTGGCTTCGCCGAAAAGTATCAAGTCGTCCCGAATCGGATATTCCATGAACACACCGTATTTTCGAAACCACTCTTCATAAAGGTCAAATGTCTGGCCAGATGCCACGTGTTTTGTATCATCTTCATATTTCCCGATTTCACTAAACAGTGTGACTCCGAGACCATTATCGAAACGATAATGAACACGCGGTTTCCAAATTAGCTCTGAAAAATCACTAAATTCCCGATGACTACTCCCATCGTCGTAAACTCGGGATTTGTCGTCATCAATGTTTTTCCCAAACTTTGCAAAGTAACCAAGCGCGGCATTCCCGCCATCAAAGTGATAAATCAGAGATGAATCCGTTTCCAAAATGTCTTTGTCCGTATTTCCTTCTTTATAAAACATCTCCTTAAAGAACATCCAAGACGTAAACACTTCTATATTGTCGGTGATGCGATAACTGCCAAACGGGCGAATTCTAGGTTTAAACAAGCCACCATTAAGGCTTTCATGGGTCATCCCCACATTGATCCCCCAGTGTCCCCAGTCCGTGTTCTGAACATAGTGAGGCTGAAGTTCCATAATGGAATTACCAACTTCTCCATTTTCAATCTGTTCACTAAATGGCTTACCTGCAAAAAAATCTTCTCTGGCAGCGTGATAAGCCAAGAACCAATTTCCCCAAGATTGAGGACGAAAAGTTCCTTCACCCAAGACATACTTAACTTTCGACCAGACAGCTTCACCGTCATCGTTGTACTCAATTTCGGTTTCCATTTTTGTAATGTAGTTACCGTGTAGAGTCGATACACCTGGTTGTTGATAAATGACCTGAACCTCCAGGTCGTCATACTCAGGATTGTCTTCTTGCTTTACTTCATTATCAGGAAGTTGCACTTGCATTTTTACCAAGACTTTTTCGTCATTAACAGCACTATCGGTTCCAGAAGTATTATTTGCTTTAGCGTTTACTACTGTACTGACAGAGAGAGCAAGTAAACTCAGCGTCATTATTTGTTTATTCATTGTTTCACCACTGATTATTGAGATTTGTTTTCGGTAGGTACATGTATATCGTCAAGGTTTATATGTCCCCAACCACCGGTATGGTTATCGACGACCAGTAAATAGAGTTCATCGCCGATATAGTCAGATGCATCCCAGAACACGCGCTGATACTCTTCGTAGTCAATCCCGGTCGCTTTCATCAGGATTTTATTGTCCGATTTGCGGACTAAGGCGATATACAAATTGTCGATATTGTCTCCGCCGGCCAGTAAGAAGTTAATCTGTCCATTGCCGCCGAGCACAAAGTCATCACTTCTCATTCTGCCGGTCGCCTCATCACCTCCCGACTTGAATCCCCAAAAATGACACTTACCAGGTATGCGTGTTGATGGGTTGAAGAAAATGTTGCCCCAGAATTTATCGTCTGAAACGACTCCGGAATCGCTGAATGCATCACCTTCCAACACGGTCCAACCCTTAAGATCACAAGTCGCAAAATCATGGTTGACCAACCCACTGCTATAAGCGGTCTCTGCATCGAAACTTTCAGGATACCAAGCGGCTTTTGTTTCACCTGATGCAGCAGACATTGGCCAAATTGTCATGTGGTCAATCTCAATATCACGGTCACTAAAGAGCTTAATGCCCTGCGCATCCGCTCGCAGTGGGTAGACCCGAGTTGTAAGGCTGTGGCGTTCGTTGGCATAAGCTTCAATAAGCGAGCGATCAACAAATATTCTCAGAGACAGTTTTCCGTCTTCAAGCGGCAAGATTCCTTTTTGCAAACCAAATGAACGAACATCAGGGTCAACAGATGTGTTACTTCTATCCACATTCAGAGATTGGTCAGCTTTGTCGTAATACATAACCGTCGTTTCTTCGCCATCCGGGCTGCGACGAAGCTCAATGCCAAACTTAGTGGCCTCTTTTGCGTTAACGACAAGTTCAACCTCATACATATCGCCTTCAAATTTGCTGAGCTCTCGGTTGGCTTGTTCAACACTGGCTCCTTCTATATTCACCTCAGCAGGCTGACGTAGTTTTTTGAATGTCTCGAGAGGGGCAATATGCAGCGTGTTGTCTTCCCCCAGCGTTAATTCTAGCGGTAAGCCTGCCCCGTGAGCCCATCCCGAATCAAAATCGAATTGAGGAGTTCGCATCCCCTGAGCAATGGTAAATAAAATCGCTTTACCGGTTTTGGGGTCGACGAAACCACTTGGGCCAGTAAAGTGACCACCACCAAAGTCAAGTAATGTCGGAGCCTCTTGATCCGGAATAAATTTGTAGTGATCTCTGTCAAATTTTCCTAGCCAATAAAAAACGTCTACCTGAGCTCCCTCTCCATGTGGATTTACAAGAAATACATACTTCTGTTCTCCATCGCTATCGACACCCACCGGTAAGAAAACAGGCAGTTCCCACACAGTTCCCAAATAAGGATATTTGTCATGGTCAACCTCAAAGAAATTACCCTGATGCTCCCAGTTCACCATATCGGTTGAGGTATATAGAAGCGATGTGCCACCCTCGCCAGGAACACCAGATGCTACAAGCTGATACCACACGTTTTTTTCAGGATCTTTAAAAACGAATGGGTCACGGAATTGGCCAAATACCCCTACACCATCTTCCTGAAGAGTGACCGGCTTTTTGTAGTAGTTCCATTTGGTCAAATTTTTATCGTTCAAATCTGCCGGGTAAGCTAAACCAGTACGCTGATTGGGCTTTTTACTATCATTACCAGCAGTAAAAAATAGCAATGGTTCACCATTAGGACCAAGAGTTGCACTCCCAGACCAGACTCCATCAGGTGTCAAGCTTCCTGCCTCAGGCGCTAATGCTACTGGCAGGTTTTTCCATGTCACCATGTCATCACTCACCCAGTGCCCCCAATGAATTTGATGCCAAAACGGACCAAAAGGATTATGTTGGTAGAACAAATGGTATTTGCCGTTGTAGTAAATTGGGGCATGAGGCTCGTTCATCCAATGGGAAACAGCGCCGAGATGAAATTGAGGGCGGTGACGATCTTGAGCATAAATAGCAGGATCAATACGAACATCTTCATAGGTTAACTCAGGAGGTGTTCCTACCTGAGCGACCAGTTCATTCACCGCTTTTTCAGTTAAAGGTTTATTGTAAATGATGACATCATCCATCAACCCCTTAAACATGTTGAATTTGAATATTCCCGCAATACTCAATCCTTGTGTATGACGCCCAATTTGCATTTTACCTTCGGCAGCAACTAAATTTTTTCCTTCATCAAGTGGTGCTGTTGCTATTTTGTCTCCGTTTAAAAACAGCTCAACATGGCGCAATGTAGGATCATAGCTAGCCGCAATATGAGACCATTTATCTTTTGGAAGACGGGCACTTTTGACTAAAAAGTCAGCTTTAGTATCACCAAGGCCGAGAGTCATCCCCCAAGAACCATGGCGAAAAACACCAAAGGTAAAGCCTTTCCGCCCATCAGCAGCAGCCTGGCTCACAATGGCTGACAGCTTCTTGCCATCACCCCACTCATAAGCATTAGGTGCAACCCATGCAGCCACTGTAAATCCGGATTCAAGTGCTGCCGGAGAAACACCGGGGAGGCTCATGTAATTGGAATAACCATCAAACAGCAGTGCGTCGCCTTCTATGCCTTTAGCACGCCAATATGGATCCTGGTTAGGGGTATAACGTCCATGAGTAAATACATGCTCAACAACGTCATCGCGTTTAGATATTTGTTCTTTAACTGTGTTGCCTTTGCCTTCATTAAACATCCAATAGGCTAAAACATCTTTATCGCTTGCATGAGCCGGCATGACATACGCCGTGCATAATGCTGCGATGGAGGTAAGTTTGTATATCGATTTCATAGTTCACATTCTTTTTGTAAATGGATAATTATTTACGACCTTGAGTAACTTTCATCTATTTTTTATGACAACATTGTCATTTCAAACACCTAAAGCAATGAATGTGATAACCATCAACATAACCCCCATCACACAGTGAATTATTTTGATCTACTTAACATAAATGTAATATTTAATTCCATAAGCCACCTAAAACACTACAACTAAGCCAAATTGAGGTTTACCATTCAGCTAAAAGAAATTAATGACAACATTGTCTAAGGTGAATCTATGAAATATTCAAACACTGCACTCCTGCTAACATGCGCAATCGTATCGGGCTCTGCCCTCGCAGCCCCAACAGAAATAAAAGTATGGCGACACCAGACTGGCGATGAAGAAATGCAGGCCAGTGCTGCTATGGTTGAACGTTTTAATCTATCGCAGGATAAATGGAAGGTGGTTGTAGAGTCGATTCCGGAAGGCGCTTATAACGAATCCATAACAGCTGCCGCCATGGCAAAGCAGCTTCCATGTGTTATGACAATTGATCAGCCAACTGTCCCTAACTTTGCATGGTCAGGCTTCATTCGTCCACTTGATGACCTACTGGACAAAAAGACCTATGAAACTGTGCTGGAAGGTGGAAAAGGTGTCTACAAAGGACATTTGTATTCTTTAGGACAGTTTGATGTTGCCTTAGTTATGTTCTCGCGCTATTCAACCTTAGAAAAATACGGCATACGTATTCCCACGGTAGATAAGCCTTGGAATAAGCAAGAATTCAATTCAGCACTCGCAACACTTAAGGCTTCTGGTGACTTTGCCTACCCATTGGATCTCAATGCAGCCTGGAGTGGAGAATGGCCAAGTTATGGCTGGGGCCCGATGTTGCAGAGTTTTGGGGGCGATTTGATCGACCGCTCAAACTATGTTCAGGCAGATGGTGTACTCAATGGGGACAATGCTGTCAGCTTTGCCAACTGGTTCAAAAATCTTGTAGATAATAACTACATCGATAAAAAACCCGCTAATGATAAAGGTTTTGTCACTGGACGTGTTGCCATTCACTATACCGGAAGCTGGTCTGCGGAAAACTATTACAAAGCCTATGGTGACGATTTAGCCATCCTGCCACCACCAGATTTAGGCCACTCCCCAGTCATTGGTGGCGGTTCTTGGCAATGGAGCATTACCCAGTCGTGCCCAAGTCCAGAAGGTGCTGCCGAGTTCATCTCCTTCATTATGCAACCAGGAGAAATTGCCAATTTTGTAGATCAAACCGGATTGGTCCCAACCAAACCCGAAGCCGCAGCTATTTCAAATAACTATAAAAGTGGTGGTCAGTGGAATCGCTTTTACGTTTTTTCAAGCCAGTACGCGAAAACTCGTCCGGCAACACCAGCTTACCCTGTCATTTCAAACTCATTTGATCAAGCTATGCGGAACATCATTGATGGCAAAGATCCTCTGGATTCATTGGATATGGCCGTCGATAACATTGAGCAAAACATCCAGGCCAACCAGGGTTACGGTTTCGATCTTTAAGAGGCTAGCATGAGCAGTATTACAACCACACTTACGAAAACGAGCAGTCGCTCAAAATATAGCTACGAAGCTCAACAGAAAAAATATGGCTGGATGATGGGAGCTCCAGCCTTTCTTTGCCTACTGATGTTTATTGTGGTGCCGTTTGTAACGGCAATCACAATGACATTCACAAACCAGAGAATGATGTCCCCTCATCCAGTCGAAGCCGTTGGACTTAGTAATTATGAGCGGCTTCTAAGCGTGAATTATTTATCGGTAGAACCTAATCGTGATGAGACCGGACATCTCGAACTTAATCCGGACGGGCAAGTCAATTATCCACGTTTACGTACCCTAATCCGAAAGCAGCATCCTGAGCTTAAAGGCTACTATGAACTGTTCAGTATCACTCGCTCAGACAACAGTAAGTTCATGATTTTAGCTAAAGATCCTGCATTTTACCTGTCGCTTTGGAACACACTTCTTTTTGCCTTAATGGTCGTCCCACTGCAAGGAGGAACGGCGTTAGGTTTAGCGATCTTGGTCAATCGAGGATTAAAAGGAACAAACTTCTTCCGAACCGTTTACTTCGCCCCCGTAGTCACCTCGATGGTTGTCGTTTCCATTGTATGGACATTCTTGTACCACAAAGATATGGGATTGATTAACGAATACCTGCGTATCCTTTCTTTTGGTGCGATTGGCCCGATTGATTGGTTAGGCGATAAAAACTGGGCAATGCCTTCGATTGTGATTATGTCCTCATGGCAAGGCGCCGGAGTACAAATGCTGATCTTTTTGGCGGGTTTGCAGGGAATTCCGAAAGACCTCTATGAAGCGGCAAGTATTGACGGTGCAAACGCTTGGCAGAAGTTTCTCTATATTACTCTGCCGGGACTAAAAAATACGATGGTATTTATTGTGATTTCAACAACCATTGCGGCATTTGGTCTCTTCACTCAAGTAGATGTAATGACCAACGGTGGTCCTCAAGGCTCCACAACAACCGTCATGTATCACCTGATCCAAAAAGGATTTAGAGAAATGGATACCGCCTATGGTTCAACCATCAGCGTTATCTACTTCCTGATCATCTTGGCGATTGCCATGTTCCAGAAACATCTTTTCGACAAAAAAGAGGCTAAGTAATGAACCAATCTGTCGATCCCAAAGCTGGCTACAAAAAAATGCTCACTTACATCGTGATGCTTATGCTTGCCTATATTTTTATCTTCCCTTTGTTGTTTATGATTTCGTCTTCCTTCAAACCGGAAAACCAAATTTTTACCGATCTGTACTCTATCAATGCCGTATTACCGGTCGGTAATATTTCATTTGATAACTACGCAGCCGTATTTGAAAAGAGTCGTATCGGTAAGTTTTTTATCAACTCAATATTCATTACCGGCACCAGTGTCTTACTTGGATTACTGATCAATTCAATGGCTGCATTTTCACTCTCTCGTTTGGAGTGGCGAGGAAAAACATTGGTCCTGAGCTTTATCATTTCCCTGCTCATCATTCCTGCAGAAGCCATCATGATTCCATTGCTGAGTCTGGTTGCTCAATTGCCTTGGCTAGGTTTTGACGATAGCGGTCTGGTTCTACACAGTTCATGGCTAAATAGTTTTCAAGTTCAGATTATTCCGGGCCTGGCAAATGCTTTCTCTATCTTTCTGTTTTATCAATTTTTCAAAGATATTCCCAAAGACTTTGATGAGGCTGCAGCGATTGATGGAGCCAAACCTTTCCAAATATATTGGCGCATTATCGTTCCGATGAGTGGACCCGTCTTTGCCACCGTGGCTATTTTACAATTTTTAGGTAACTGGAACGCTTATTTATGGCCAGTGATGGTAACACAGAGTGAGGATGTCAGACCGATCATGCTTGGCATTCAACAGTTCTTTGGTAGTGCAACATCGTGGGGTGAAGTCATGGCTTACGCAACATTAATTACATTACCAGTATTAGTCGTTTTCTTAATTTTCCAACGCAAGTTTGTACAAAGTTTAGCTGGCGCTGGCATTAAAGGTTAATTTTCGGAGTTTATGAGATGCAACAATTAGCAAAAGACATTTTTCGTCCAACGATGCACTTCACCCCGCCTTTTGGCTGGATGAACGATCCGAATGGGTTGGTTTACATCAACGAAGAATATCATTTGTTCTATCAATACTATCCGTATGGAAACAAATGGGGACCAATGCATTGGGGTCATGCAGTGAGCGCCGATTTACTACATTGGGAACACTTACCCCCGGCATTAATACCGGACGAAACAGGGATGTGTTTTTCCGGCAGCGCAGTCATCGACTGGCAAAATACAAGTGGCTTGTTCGATAACAGTACCCAGCCCGGTATTATGGCTTTCTACACCGCATGTATTGCCCCTACCGATGGCACCAATGGTATCCAGATGCAAAATTTAGCATACAGCCAAGATGGTGGTTTTAGTTGGAAGAAATATGAACAAAACCCAATTCTACCAAATTATGGGTTAAAAGATTTTCGAGATCCCAAAGTAATCTGGCATGAACAGTCACAACATTGGATTCTGGTAATTACAGAAGGACAAGAGATCGGTTTCTATCGCTCAAAAGATCTAAAAGAGTGGAACAAAACTTCCTCATTTGGCAAAAATGAGGGGGCACACGATTCTCTGCCATGGGAATGCCCTGATCTGTTCCCAATTCATATCAAGGGTGACAATCAGGTTTATTGGGTTCTGATTGTCGGTGTGCAAGGTGGTAGTTTTGCCGGAGGCTCCGGGACGCAGTATTTTATAGGTCAATTTGATGGTGAGCGTTTTACCAATCATCATGACCCAGATACTGTTTTATGGCTTGATTATGGTCGTGATTACTATGCAGCACAAACATGGTCTGATGTAACTGATGGCAGCCGCATCGCGATTGCCTGGATGAGTAACTGGCAATACGCCAATGAGGTCCCGACCCAAAACTGGCGCAGTGCGATGAGCTCTCCCCGTAATTTGGAGCTAAGTAAAACACCAAGCGGCCTTCGCCTGATTCAATCTTTACCAAAAAAATGGGAAGAAGCGAATCCCTCGCATAACGTACAAAACCATCGTTTAGAGCGCGGGCAAAAAATACAAGCTACTCCGTCTTATGCGGCTGGAATATTGAATAGCACTTTTCACATGGATATAGGTTCTGTCATTGAATTCAAACCATTTGGAAATGAAAGCTTGTCCTACACCATAGAGAGAACTCGAAGCGGGTACCATTTAGTTACAACTCGTTCAATCGGTGAAATAGGCGAACCAAAATATTTAGATACTTTCGGACATAAGATTGCTTTAGAACTCCCTCAGGCAGAATCCGTAAATCTTACAGCAGTTATTGACCGTTGTTCTTGTGAGCTACTTCTTCAATCAGGAGAGTTCTGTTTAACCGATCTGTCCTTTGACCGAGAGGTCAATGGCATCGAAATAGTTTGTACCAAAGGGCGAGTTGCGATCTCCGAGCTTAGCTTTTGTTCTGCAAATAACATCCCTAACACCATCACAAAAGCAGCTTAAGGAGTATATATGGGAAGCGTAAAATTAACGAATGTCATCAAGCGTTTTGGTGAGGCCCAAACGATTCATGGTGTCAGCATGGATATTAAGGACGGTGAGTTTGTTGTATTTGTCGGTCCATCTGGCTGCGGTAAATCTACCCTACTCCGAATGATTGCTGGTTTGGAGTCAATCACAGATGGAGACATTGCAATAAGTGGCGAACGTGTTAACGAGTTACAACCTTCAGACCGAGGTATCGCTATGGTTTTCCAATCATATGCGCTCTACCCACATATGACGGTGTTCGATAACATTGCTTTTAGCATGAAATTAGCGAAAAAGAGTAAAGAAGAGATTAGGCATAAAGTCATGCTTGCCGCGAAATCGCTTCATCTTGAAAAACTGCTCGATAGAAAACCTTCTGAACTTTCAGGTGGGCAACGCCAACGAGTTGCAATTGGTCGCTCAATCGTCCGACATCCTGACGTATTTCTGTTTGATGAACCACTGTCAAACCTAGACGCAGAGCTTAGAGTGAAAATGCGAATGGAAATAGCCCGCCTCCATAGAGAGTTGGAGTCAACGATGATCTACGTAACTCATGATCAGGTTGAGGCGATGACGCTGGCAGACAAAATTGTTGTTCTCAACGCAGGCCGAGTCGAACAAATTGGTGCTCCTCTGGAGTTGTACAAAAATCCAAATAACCTCTTTGTTGCAGGTTTCATTGGCTCACCAAAGATGAATTTCATATCTGGCGTTGTTGATCTACAATCTGAGACTGAACTTCACATCACTCTTGGTAGATCGACTAAGCTTATTTTGCCAACTCGGTACCAGAAGCTACAAGAAGGCGATACCATTACTGTAGGTATCCGCCCTGAACATCTCCGTATCGGTAACGATAAAGGATTTGTCCTGAATGTAATGCCTCAAGTTGTTGAAAACTTAGGTGGTCATAGCTTCCTGTACACTTTATTTGATGAAACTAACATTTCAATTGAACTAGAGGGTATCTATAAGAATGATCATTCTGAATCAATTCAAGTGTGTGCTGATTTAAATGATGTACATCTCTTTGATGAAAGTGGAAATTCTGTAAAATAGTTCGAATGCGGCATAGTAAATCTATGCCGCTACTTACTCTAATTAAGGTAATCATGGTCACTATCAAACAAGTTGCTGCAAGAGCCGGTATCTCTTTTAAAACTGTATCTCGAGTTATTAATAATGAGCCTAGTGTTAAAGCCGAGACCCGGAAAAAAGTAGAAAAGGCCATAGCAGAACTTGGCTACAGGCCCAATGGTGCGGCCCGTATGATGCGCAATGCAAAATCCGGAGTAATAGGCTTCATCGCTGATGAAGTTTCAACCACGTCTGCGGCAATTGAAATTATCAAAGGAGCTCAAGAACTGGCATGGCAACATGGCAAGCTATTGATGGTATTAAACATTAAGCCAGACGATGATTCTGCTCAAAAGGCCATAGAACAATTGCTTCAGTTTCGCGCAGAAGGCGTTATTTATGCCAGTATGTATCATAAACCCGTGCAATTGCCGAAGGACTTACACAACTTACCAACGGTGTTAGTCAACTGTTTTAGCCCAACACAACGCATTGCTAGCGTTGTTCCCGATGATTACCTTGCCGCTTACGATTTAACCAGCAGAATGCTCCAAAAAGGCTGTAAACGCATTGCAATGTTAAATCTGAACAAACGTATTATTGCCGCATCAGAACGCCAACGAGGATACTTCGATGCACATTATGCTGCAGGAATTCAGATTGATGATGTCTATGCACGAAATGCTGTAATAGAAGAAAATGGTCAGGAGAGATTTATCACCGAAGATGTCCTTGATGAATTATTAGCACTACCTGAGCCACCCGATGCTATTGTCTGTGGTAAAGACCAACTCGCCATGCAAGTATACTTTTACCTCGCCCAGAAAGGGATGGTGGTCGGTAAAGATATTGCTATAGGAAGCTTCGATAATATGGATCCTATCCCACAAACACTTAAACCAGGCCTATCAACCATGGCCCTACCCCATTTGGAAATGGGCAAATGGGGAATGCAATACCTGTTAGAAGAGAAAACGCATACCGAACAGATAAAGCTCCCTTGCACTTTTGTAGAACGCCAATCATTTTAAATCACTGATTAGAATCCCAGCGACGTAGCACGATACTGGCATTAACACCACCAAACCCAAACCCGTTCGACAGAGCATACTCGATAGGCATTTTTTGTGAGTCCAACCCAACCAGATGAAGACCTGAAGATGCGGCATCAGGCGTGATCAGATTTAATGTTGGAGGAACAATTTGATCGCGTAGCGCTAGCGCGGTAAAAATGGCTTCCACACCGCCGGCAGCGCCCAATAAATGGCCAGTACTCGATTTAGTGGCGGTTATTGCGACAGGTGAGTTTTCACCAAAAACAGCGCGAATAGCCGCCTGTCTCAAGGCTTGTCGCATTGCCCATGCGGCACCATTACCATCTTCAGGGCCGGAGGTTAAGTGGTGAGCATCGGCACTGGTCCCATACCCCACAATCTCAGCCAAAGGTTGCGCTCCCCGCGCTTGAGCATGTTCCAGTGACTCGATAACCAAAAGGCCCGCTCCTTCAGCCATGACAAATCCATCCCGGTCATAATCAAATGGACGTGAGGCTTTTTCTGGCTGATCATTGAATCCCGTCGATAACGCGCGAGCCGCAGCAAAACAGCCCAGCGTCACCCGATCGATAGCCGCTTCAGATCCTCCACAAATAGCAATATCGGCCTCCCCGCTGCGAATAAGCCGTGCGGCGTCACCGACTGCCTGAACACCAGCGGCACATGCGGTTACCGGTGCCCCCAGAGGCCCTTTGAAACCGTGCCTGATCGACACATGTCCCGCAGCCATATTGGCAAGAAAAGAAGGTGCCGTAAACGGCGATAGGCGGCGAGGGCCTCGGGAATCTGTTGTACGAATCGCCTCAGCAATAGCGCCGAACCCTCCAACCCCCGAAGCAATAATCGTGGCTGTTCGTTCTTGATCCTTTATCGCTACGGGGTGCCAGTTCGCTTGTGTTAACGCTTCATCCGCAGCAACAAGCGCAAACTCAATGAAACGATCCATCTTCTTACGTTCTTTAACCGAAATAATACCGCCGGGGTCATACCCTGCTAGAGGGTCTTCTTCCAATGTTGGGACTAAACCACCCACGGTCGTTCCCGTTCCATCTGCTACGTCTTTCGGTAGATTTCGAATTCCTGATTGCCCAGCTAGCAATCGTTGCCAGACCACGTCGGCACCAACACCTAGGGGGCTTACGACACCCACACCGGTGACCACAATTCGCACTTCGTTAGTTCTGTTCATTATTTCATCCCGAATGTTTTTCTGATCCCTTTCTCTACCGGAGTGGCAGGCATAAAACGGCGCAACTTCCTCAGCAATGAAGCTTCACCTTTTGGTGTATGGCGCATTTTCCAAACGCCGAGTCCAGCATTGACGACTGTTGCGGCAACATCATCCGGGAGTGGTGCTTTATGCACGTTCTTTTGTATCGACTGGGAGACAATGTCACGAGTTGAGTTGTAAGCCGAGATAGGGGATGCAACGACAGGAGCATTAATATCAAGGTTAGTTTTAGTAAATGAAGGCTCGACAAGTGTTACACGAATGCCAAATTCTCGAACTTCATGATCTAGTGTTTCAGACAAGCCTTCAACAGCATGCTTCGACGCTGAATAGAGCCCCATGTAAGGCGCTGGAAGGAACCCCAGTACAGAACTAATATTCACTATTCGGCCGGCATTCTGTAGCCGCATATAAGGTAACACTGCTTGTATCGTGCGGAGTATACCCCAGACGTTGGTATCGAACAGTGCCTGACCTTCTGCAATGGAAGATTCCTCCGTTGCGCCGAGTAAAGTGACACCCGCGCTGTTAACAAGCACATCAATGCGTTTAGCTTGGGCAATGATAGACGCAAACCCACGTTGAATAGAATCTTCATCCCGAATATCCATTTCGATCAGTTCGACGCCCTGAATCGGCTCAGCTTTTTCGAGATTTCGAACGGTGCCAAATACTTTGCACCCTCTTGTAAAGAACATTTCAGCCGTTATGCGTCCTATTCCAGATGAAACGCCGGTCACTACAACCACTTTAGACTTACTCGACATAATAACTTCCTCTCAAAATACACATGTTAATTGCAAAACCTCAGCTACTTTGGCCAGGTCTGATCTTGAACCAGATCGAATACATGGCTGGTAAGAAAACCAGTGTTAAAATGGTTCCGGCAAAAGTCCCGCCAATCAGCGTGTAAGCCAGTGTTCCCCAGAACACCGAATGAGTTAACGGAATAAAGGCAAAAATTGCCGCTAACGCCGTGAGAATGACCGGGCGCGCACGCTGAACTGTCGCCTCGATGACTGCATGAAATGGAGTCAACCCCGATTGTTCGTTATGACGAATCTGGCCAAGCAAAATTAAGGTATTGCGCATTAAAATCCCGGATAGTGCAATGAGCCCGACCAGTGCGTTAATACCAAACGGTTGCTGAAACAAAAGAAGCGTCGGTACCACCCCAATAAGCCCTAACGGACTGGTCAGGAACACCATCACCATCCCAGCAAATGAACGAGTCTGAATAATAAGAATGGCTATGTTCCCTTAAATTGTTGCTACACTGTATGTAGATCCAGCTAACGAGGATTTACCCATGATACCAGCACAATTTACTAAGCTGATTGCCGAGCTTGAGCACCTAACGGATAACCAAGTTCGTTATATCGAAAAGTGGCTGAAAGGGGCGGATAGTACGTCTCAGTTGATATCAGAGTTAGAGGAGCGGATGGTTGAAAAACCTGAATGCCCACACTGCCATAGCTCATTGATTAATCGACACGGCAAAGTAAATAAGATGCAGCGATATCGTTGTAAAAACTGCGGTAAAACCTTTGTAGCAACGACAGCGACTCCGCTAGCCAGACTGAGATACAAAGAGCTTTGGCTGGATTACATACGGTGTATGCTCGATAGCAAAGTCTTACGTGTATGTGCCGAGGAATGTGGGGTCGACCTGAAAACATCATTCCGATGGCGACACCGTTTTCTGGCCTTACCTTCAACGCTAAAAGCGAACAGGCTTGAAGGTATTATTGAAGCAGACGAAACCCTGTTTCCGTATTCAGAAAAAGGGTCAAAGAAATTGAGTCGTCCACCGCATAAGCGAGGGATGAAAGCTCAAAAACGAGGTCGCTCTAAGGAAGATTGGGTGCCAGTTTTGACGGTCAGGGACAGAGCCAAGAACACGTATGAAGCTATTTTGCCTGACGTAACAACCGAAACGTTGCACCAAGAACTGGTTGGTAAGTTGGAAAAAGACAGCGTGTTGTGTAGTGATGGCTATAAGCCTTACATCGCGCTATCAGAAAAAAATGATTTAATTCACAAGCGGTTATACCAATCTGGAAAATTAACTGGTCAGGTCTATCCACTTTCTAGAACACATATTTTTGACCCTTTCACCACATTCCAGAAATTGATTCCATGCCATACAAATTTTAGAGACAATGTCGTCATAATCAGCAAATGATTGATTGGCCAGGTAGTGTTGTCTCAGCCAACTCCATACTTGCTCTATAGGGTTCAGTTCCGGGGAATAGGGAGGAAGTTTAATGACACTGACGTTCTCAAATTCTTTGGCAATATCATCAGTATGCCATCCTGCACCATCCATAATCACTACAGAATGACGATCTTTCTCTGTGATCATGGATATTTGCCTTAAATGTTCAATCATGATCTCTTTATTGACCCAAGGTACAACCATGGCTTCACCAATACCTCTATTGGGACAGACTGAGCCAAACAGATAGGCATATTCAAACTGTTGTTGCTTTATTGCTCTGGGGCGCGTTCCCCTTTCTGCCCATAAACGTGTGGTTGTATTTTGTTGTCCAAATCTCGCTTCATCCTGAAACCAAACGTCGACCTGCTCTAAAGGCATATGTCCAGGGATCTTAAGGATCGTTTCGATTTTGAATTTTTTTAAAATCTTCCTGGATTTGTTGAGACTGCTTAGGGTGTTTAGAGCGGGAAGTTATCCACGAGAAGCCCATGTGGTCGAGCAGATAATAGATAGAGTCAGGATGATAGTGTTTACCAAATTCTTTCACGATATAGGTGTGGATATCGGCTCCGGTAAGTCGTCCACCTTGAGCATGATGCGCTTTATCTTTGATGTATCGACTTAATTGTTCTCTTTGCTCTGGAGTTAAGAATGGTGGTCTACCGGTTCTTGGTTTCTCCTGTAATCCATCTAAACCTTCTTCAAGAAAAGTCTGAACCCATTTGTTAACACTGGTTCTGCTGACTTTGAGAAATTTGGCAATTTGGGTACGAGAGTGTCCATCCTTGAAATGAGCAAGGGCGAGTAATCGCATTTTCATCTGGATGGATTTTTGTTGGCTTGCAAGTTTTTTGAAATCGATATTGTTGAGGCTATCCATGGCAAATAAGTCCGATTAGGGAATAGTCTCAATTAGATCATATTTTTACTTAGAATGGTATTAGATGTAGCTGGCGGAATAAAGGTGATAGATAAAGTCTTTCACATTCAAAATGTTAATGCGTACCACAGCCGTTTAAAGCTTTGGATAAAGCGGTTTCACGGCATAGCCACAAAATATCTTGACCATTATCTTGGTTGGTTCAGATATATGGATACGCCAGAAAACCTTAACGAAAACAGGCTGTTCCACATTCAACAACAGTTAATGGGAACATAGCCATTATTAAAGTGAGCAACAAGTGAGCCAATATAGCGAATATAGGTGATAAACCATCGGCAACGGATACAGTTTTCAATGCCATGAGGAACTGGCCCATAAAGATCGGCCTGATTACGGTTAGCCAGTTTTAATTTCTCCCCACCATTCCAACATCCCGCCACAGAAGAGTTTTCAACGAGCGGTGAAGTATTCCCTCCGACGAGGCATACGCCTATCGACTTTTCCTGCCATCCCGCAGGGTTTCTGACTTTCAATACGGTTTTTAGTGATTCAAAATCTTGAAAAGCTGACTGCAAACCGATCTCTTCAATCGATTTATTTGCCAGAAATGTTTGTAAACTCTCGCCATCTTTATCATTGATTTTTCCTTCAGCTTCGCGCATCTTTTTCGCCATCATCACTGGTGTGATTCGAGTGTAATGCAGCGTCATGATCAGTCGGCTATGACCAACCAACAGCTTGGATAACACCGGAGTAGGGATTTCCCCTTCTATTGAATAACAGGTTATCAACGACACTCGCAAAGAGTGCAACGGAAACAGTGTCTTACGTGGATTAATGGGGTCAATAAAGCGAACAAGACTACCATCGGATAAGGTATCGCCATCTTTGCGTACGCTATCCTCTAGCTGTGTCGTCAACGCAACCCAAAGCGTATTCAGGTAACCCGCAGTTATTGGCATTCCTCGCTCTTTTTCTGTTAAAGCAGCAGCGTTCCTGAATAAGAAACACACATCACCAATCTCACTACGTTGAGTATCGGTTTTCGTGCTGCCAAAGTGCTTATAGCCCAAGTCATAAATCGATGTTGGTTTGTTAATTGGATTATATTTTTCCTGCCAATTTCGTAATTTTTCTAACCAGTACAACACATCTTCATGCTGCCAAGGAATAACATAACCCCGCGTGATCTCATCTTTGTTCTTATCCGCCGTCTTGTTGGTGTTGATGTAAAGGCCAGTCATGATATCGCCAATATCTGGCGTAACAATTCGATGAAAAACGCCTTTTTGCCAAGGTCGTTTTTCGCTCCCTTCAACAAAATTATTTGTCTCGTTTTTAACCCATTGTCCACGCTCATAACGCCAGGTATCGGCTTCTCCCGAATCAAGCATACGCACTTGGAAAGTACGGAGCGGAAGCTGAAGCTTCAGGTACAAAGCCATTGCCCTTACCGGTGACCAAATAACGTAGAATCGATCACCCTCTTTGTAGGAACGTAGGACACCATTAACTCGAATGCTCTTTGTTTTATCAACGATGACTTCTTGCCAAACACAATCCGGATCATTTTGGTCAATTTGCGATTTATCAACGATAAACCAATCTCGAAAATGGCGACCGTTCGATAGGAAGGCATCACTTTGGTCTATCGACCATTTCCATTGGCTGAAATGACCTCTTTCTACTGGGCAAAGTAACTTTCTCAGACGCTTTATGTAGGTATAGGGTAATGCGTTGTAAACCGTTTCTTGGTTATGGATTGGATTGATACCTTTCTGAAAGGGATTACGGAACATCGCAACAGGTTCACCATCATCGTTGGGTTCCGAATAATATTCTTCTATGATCCAATCGATAAACGAGCAGACTTCGTTATTTTGCCGAACACTGTATCCCTCTGATAGCTCAAGTTGTTTGAGAAACTTCTCATAATCCTGAGTGCCTAGCTCAAAGAGTTCGACTGGATCTACCAGAAATTTAGGCACCAGATAGTCTTCCAAAAAGCGGCCTAATGCATACTTTCTTGAATCTATGCCATATTGCTTATTATTGAGCGATGTGGAAGCCAGTTCACGCCACGTTTCCCAACCAGAACCGTACTTTTCAGTAAACCAAACAAATTCATAGTCCGTTGATTTCATTTAGTGTCACTCCTGAACTTGGGATATTTTCCGGTGTATAATCCATCTGGGTCGATATCTTCAAATCCAGATTCCATTAAGTTACTCCAACTCAATGCCACATCGTTTTTAAAATTGGCATATTGCTGACCATCCAACTTACTCGTTGCACGTTCGCAGGCAATGGTCACGTCACGAACTCCCGGTTGGGTATAAACGGACTGAGACATTAACGAAGAGTGGTGAAGCGCCTTTTTAATCAATTATGGGTTAATCCCCGCATTTGACATCCGTCTTCCGTAGGCGTGTCGATGAGCGTGAGGGGTTCTGCCTTCAGGTTTGGAAATCATTAATCCGATTCTAGCCATCGCTGATTTATAACTTTGGTTAAACGCATTTAGAGTGAGAGGGTTACCCAATGATGACTTGGCAAAAGAAATAAACGTATAAGGATGATTGCGCTCTAACGGCAAGAGATATAACAAATATTGACGCCATAGATGAGCAAATATTTCGCCATAGTAAGATGGAAACCAATGATGCTGGATGTAATTGTCATCGTGATCAACAACCTAAGTTTTCCATCCCACTCTTGCTGTTCCAGAAAGTCGATTTCGTGGCACCAAGTGGTAGTTTTCGGCTAAATAGGCTGCTCGCGTACTTTGCCTTTTTCTCCCAACCCAGTGATTAGGCGCTTTACCATCTTCGGGGTGATACAGACGGATGATTACACTATCTGAATTATCGGGATCATGGAAAACATCATCTACCCAAAGATGCAGAGCATCACTTTCTCGAACGCCGGTTCCATGCATTAACAAGAGTATTAACTGATCGCGTATCGCTACTCGGGGATCTCTCGCTCTGCCGATACCATCAATGAAGAATGACTTAAACAAGTGTTCGGGGAATGAAATCGCATCACCATCAACTTTAAGAACGTCTTTCTTTCCTCTTACTTTCCGTACTTGTTTAACGACTTCGGGCAACGGATTGCTTTTGATATGCCCTAAAAAGTTGTACTGGTTTCGCTTAAACCATGCCGCATAGTTCAATCGTTCTTGATGGGATGATGCCTGCTCGAATGGATTTAAACTTTGTGTACTACGCTCTTTAGCCAGCCAATCCGTTAACCCGTTTAACGCGGAAAGTAATTGGTTCACATTTGACGCTGAACGCGGTAGCCAATACAAACTCGACGGATCTGTTCCATCTTTACCGATGGTTCCTAACGAAAGGCGTTGAACAAAGGTTTGAAATAAAAGGCTTGGACTAGAGAACAAATCCCTGTTGGCTTCCATGTATTCCAATAACAATTGGCACGAGAAAACAACACGATTCATCCACGGAAGGCTTTTGATATGAGACTGGCTTACGATGTAATCAAGTAATGGTTCAAAGACTCCATGTTCAGTAATCAAAACTGGTAACTCAAGCATTAGACCTGAATTATCTGTTTTTACCTGAGCTTGAACTTTTACAATCGCAGCCATTAATACCATATCCAACTAATTTGTTATTAGTATATATAGTATAGGTTTTGCTATTAATCTAACGAAAAAGCCAGAATTAGATCTGACACTAACTCTGGCTTAGAATAGGTTTTAGTATAGTCTTAAGTGCTATAGATATAATGTATGGTTGTATTTACAATTTCTGTTGATACAACCATAAATTGATATTCTTATTTTATTCTATTTCAGTTGGTTATAAAAAATACAACCATATATTGATATCAACGAATACAACCATATGATGATATTTTTGTGATACTTTGTATTAGGACTAAAATTTTCTGTAGGAAAGTTTCTTACAAAAAAACGACCCGCAACTCCCCTCACCTCATCGACAAATTCAGTAACGAGTTAACATATGACAAAGTCGCTTGGTAATTAAGGTACGACAGAACCGCTCGGTGATCACAGCGTTCACCGTCACCTGAATTAATACTCGACACTATGACAATGACTCCTTAAAACGCAATGTTACACTTAACCTCTGATACTTAATCAAACCTAATACGGCTAAATAGTGGGCGGACTTCTTAAAATCGAGATTAACCCCGAAACATAACGCTTTATAGACCTATTTTTTCAGTGTTTGTATTCCGTTTATTTTGCTACCACATATTATGAAACTCAAGGCGCATCAAATTATTGTGTGAAACGAGAAAGAATTTCAGGGAAAAATGCCGAATATGATAAGTGTCGGTATAACATCCCATACAAAAATGACTACATATTTGAGACACAAATGGGAACCCAATTAGTCGCTTAAGTTTTCAATACCAATCCCTTTATTGACCAGCTCTGATAAAGCTTGGTTGCAACGGTGATCCAACACCAGAGTCTCCTGTTCCAACCAGCGCTGCTGATCACGTAAGCCCGGCAAATCCAATGCTGGCGCATCACGCCAGGTTCGTTTGTCAGCACCCACCATCTCTCGACTGCGTTGGGCGGCTTGGTCACGCCAATACTTTGGTAGCCATAGTCGGCAAGGACGATTAACCCTCTGGGCCATCGAGCGGACAATTGATATCCCATTAGGGTCATAGTCTGGGAATGCCACCCATGGCACCTTCTTTGGGAGCGTTTCTAGTAATGCACTCTGAGTTAGGTTGAGGCCTGGTACGTATAAAAGGAGTAATCCGTCAACTAGTGGTAGATCAACAAAAGCCCCCAAATTCTCAACTGTCATCACTAACTTTACATCTTTGAACGTCACTTGATTCTTCGTTAACCAAAGACGTTCAGGGATCGTACACTCTGTACGTTGAGCGGTTTCATCATCGACAGACTGAAGCAACCCATTGCTATAAGATATGTTTAGACCAGTGCCGCGGCTCCGAATTCTTATTACTTCGTCACCAGTCACTTTCTGGCTTGGCAATAACGGTTCACTACGCTTGGATTTACTGTCACCTCGCCACGCGGCAGCGCACTTATGGTGTATATATTCTGTCATGCGTAAAATTGCCCCACGACGCTGTGAGGTGTTTTGCTCGAGAACGCCTAATTGTTCACGTAACAACATCAGCCGTTCAGGGTTATCTAGGTACCATAACAGTCCCGCACGGTGGGCGATACGCGATGATTCTAAGTGTGCCAAGAGTGGGGCGTCTTTTTGACGCCCAATTACTTTGTTGTTTTTCGCCAAGCGAGCAAGTACGTCCGCCACTTGTTCCCGAGGTAAATCAAGGCGTTGAATTAAATCATCTTGCATTAATCACCTAAAATACTGCTGAGCACACTATCGCTGTTAACGGTCAACTCTGTACTGTCCTGCAGGCCGGTGATTTGCACCCAAGAGCGTGCTTCGTCAGCCTTATTAGGATTTCCAAGGTCAGTTCCTTCTGGCCATACGCGTACAAGCTGGTAACCCAGACCGGTGATCTTGCCAAGAGATTCCGGTGCGGCCATTAGCAGTTGCACTCCGCAACGTCGGCAGAGTTCGGCGACCGTGGCCTGGCTTTGTGCATCCAAGCGGCTCACTTCGTCCATTACCAACGGGATTGCAAAAGGCTTTTTGCCGTGTGCAGCACCAGCCCAATGCTTAATGATGCTTATCAATACCACAAGCCCAGAACCGAGACGCTCCCCTGTAGACAAGTGGGTTCCTTCGAGATCCTCAAAGTCATTTCGCCCTCGTCGGCGGATCTGGGTCTTCACTACCAAGTAATTGCGATGATCAAGAAGTTTCTCTCCTTTTATCTGACCGGCGGTAGTGCGGTGATAGAGATCGGAGAGGGCGTCTTCGATTGAATCAGCTTCCGCAAAGAGATCATCCATCACCTGCGAACCTTGTCGTAAAGCATCTAATACCTTGTCGAATTTCGGTACATATTCTGTTACTAATCGTACTTCTGCCACCTGGCCGAAGCCAATACCGTGAAGTTGCTTGCTCAACTTACGAACCGCCCGCTGTTCGTCGATTACACGCTTGGCGATCGCTTCTCCTAACTCGCCGCGTTTTGTTTGAAACATAGCTTCGGCGTTATCTAGAGCTTTCTGTGCCATGCGGCAAGCTTCGTCTAGCTCGATTAACATCTGCTGCGGATCACCGCTGTGGATTAAGTCGTGACGAGCCCGGCGCTTGAATAGCTTTACTGCTTCAGCGTATAGGTGAACTACCTCAACAATATCGGTTCCCGTGAGCTTTTGTCCAAATTCCAACATCGGATCAGTCACAGGGATGCCGTAGTTTTGCGCGCAACCGTTGACCTTGCTGATCAAGGTTCGAACCTGCTGAAACGCTGTGTCAGTTTCATCTATGGCTTCGAGGGCATTGGTCATCGCTCCCTGTAGCACCGCCCCGACACCATCATTCGCGATCACTGATTGCACGTCATTACGTATCGCATTGGATTTCTCTTGCGCACTTTGTGCTAGAGACTCTTGATTGATACATTCATTGGCTAAGTCGAGCTTTTTCTGTTGCTCTGCATTAGCTTGAGACAATTGTTTACCGCACTCATCTGCTCTGTCTCGTGCAGCTTTAAATGCCGCCTCAAGTTGTTCCTTTTCATCTTTAAGTTGTTTTTCCATTCCCGGGCGGTAATCAATAGCGATCTCTTTAAGAACTGCTTCGGTATGACCCAGTTCGTTCTCTAACTGTTCCAGAGCTACGGTGGATTCAATGGCATGCTTTTGTGCTTCATCACGCATTTGCTCTGCGGCCTGTTTCTCATTATTCAATGTTTTGGCTTGCTCTGAGAGCTGCTTGGCCTGTTCCTGAAGCGCTTGTTGTTTGTTACTTGTTTTACCTAACATCGCTTTTGCCTGGGCGTACGTAGGCCCCAGGTAGAAACGAACTTCGTGTAGCGCTTCCATATCTCGTAAACGTTCGCTGAGCACATCATAGTGCGTACTTTTTTCTGATACTCGTTGTTTGAGCGCATTAGGATCGGTTGGGTAGGGCTGCATCAGTAGCGCCCACTCACTATCAAAGTGCTTGAACAACGGTTCAAAATGCTCGGTTTCACGTTTAGCATTCTCGCTACATCTAATCGTGGACTCGCATATGCTGATCTCGCTGACGATATCGCGATATAACAACGGCACGAACGGCTCGCATTGCGACAACTTGTCGAGACTGCTCGACAGCTGCTTGGCCTGCGTCTCTTGGGATTCCAGTTCGGCTTTGGCGTTAGCAGCCTTGCGAGCCGCTTGCTGTTTATTACCCTTAGCAGCTTCCAGATCTGGTTCGCAGGAAAAGGCTAACTCAGCTTGTGGCAACACCAAACGTAGGGCATCGATATTGTCGTTGACTATCGAAAGCCCCTCTTCTGCTGTTTTACGTGTATTTTCATTTGTCTCAATGGCGGCTTCTAGGTTTTTTATCAAATCAGTTCGCGCTTTGTCACCTAATACAGGGTTTTCACGTAGCTGACTGATACGTAAGCCTTCGCCTGAAGAAAGAATGCACCATGGTGCTTCAGCACTATCGTCATCACCAACAAATTGCGCTGTAAGATCCTCGAATAGTGCATCTTGGTCAAAGTGACCAACGCGCCATTCTTCAATTGATTTGCCACTTGGTATTAGCAACAGATCGTCCAGGGGCCAATCTTCACCATAGGAAGACAGTAGATCGCGGGCAGCCGTTTGGGGATCGTCTACCAAGATCCCGTTTATCAGACTCCCCAATGCCGCTTCCATATAGCGAGCATCTGCAGGATCAATATCATCAAACAGATCTGCCACCGGTAAGCCATTAATCTCTTCCGCTAAGGCCCGAAGTAATTCGAGGCTGTCTGTGTCTCGATTGCGTAACTTATCCAGATACTCATTGTCTTGGATGTTCTTCGCCTGAAGCTCTGCGATTTGCTCATTTAAGATGGTACGGTTAGCATACAACTCTCGCTGTAGCTCGTGGCAACCGTTTTGAGTCCAATCGGTACGCTCGGGAAATGCATCGAGCAGAGACCGAACCTGTGGCTGCAATTGTGCCCATGACTGGTGTCGATTTTCTAACTTCACCAAGGCTATTTTGAGTATGTGATGATGCTCAGTTAATTCCTCAAACTCTGCCTTAGCTTTCGCGACAGACTCCCCAGCATCTTCTACTTTCTGCTTGTATAGGGCGACGGTTTGAAAGAAGGCTTCGACCGAATCCGGCACGCTTTTCAAGCCTGCGGTATTGAGCAGGCCCTGATACTTACGCTGTTTTTCATTATCGCGTTCCAACCCGGCTAATTTTTCTTTCTCGTAAGGTAGACTGTTGACGAGTGTTTGCAATTGGCTCAGGTGTTGACGTTTCTTCGACACCCAACCTTGCAAGTCCTCGGGCGCGACTTGCTCACCGAGCCGTGCTAATTTTTTGCTGAATATTTGGTACGCATCGCGGATCTGGTCCATCTGCTGACACTGTCGCTCAAGCGAATTTAGCTCACTGCCACAGGTACTTTTCTCATTCTTCAAGTTATCGATTGGACCAATCAGGTTGTCGGTATCGATCTGACCATAAAAGTTTTCAACGGTCTTTAATTGTCGGCAGGCATGATCATATTTACCGGCGCGTTCATGCGTAGTTTCAAACGCCTTCACCGCATCTGCTAACTGCTCCTGAGTTTCTGCCAGTTCTTTACTGGCTTGATTGAATTGCTCCGATACTTTATTGAACTTTATTTGTGCTTCTTTGTGCTCTCGTTTAGCTTTACGAACCTCGGGGGCTCGAGTCTCACGGTCCTGTTTGTAACGCACGCAGCGCGCATATTCGGTCGCTGCTTGGGTGGCTAGTAGTAGCTGCTTTTCTGCCTTTTGACGTTTATCTTCATATAGGTCGCGCTCAACCCGCAATTGTTCTACTTTGGCTTCCAATTTTTCGACATCGGCTCTTGCTTTAGTCAGCTCTAGGTTGGCTTTCACGCGCTTTGTCTGAGCGCCTTGTAATCGGCTATCTGTTAACTGTAATTGCTTTTCAGCCACTGCCCAGGCGAACGAAGACGCATTAATCGCATTATCAAGCAGTTCTTTGAAAAAACTATAGTCTTTGCCGTTTTGTTGCAGCTCCATACGGGTTTGACGTACAACCTGCATCGAGTTCTGAAGAATATCTACCACGCCCTTTATGTTGCCACGAGTGTGAGAAAGTAGGTAGTTACTCAGGTTTCGCTCAATACTCTCGTCGAGTCTGCCACTCATTGCTGAATGAAACACTTGAGCGAAGTTCGCTTTGTCCCGTTCTTTTTGTAACGGCTTTGGTAATACACCATCATTGAACAGATCTAGCAGGTAAGCTTCAGCGGTATCATAAGTGATCAACCCACAACCTAACGACACAGCTGTATCGCGAATAATGTGGGGACTAAAAGGGATCCAACTGTTATTTTCTTGTTTCGCCAGGCACGTCATTGGCTTGACGCCTCCAGGCAGCACCAGTCGCATGTGTGTCAAGGTAACATTATTACCGCTTGGCTTAGCTGCATGGATCACGTACAAGTGGCGTTCACCGTTGTTGCGTGTTTGCACTTCTAGGGCCACAGTTGATGGATTGCCTAAGCGGTGGAACATCTCGCTGTCGACAAGCTTTTGCACTTTCTTAAACTTATCTGAGGTACCGAGCGAGACGTAGCGTAGATCCGCGACTAATGAGAGCTGGTATCCACCAAGGATCGTAGTTTTACCGACGCCGTTTTCTCCCAATAAGCTGACGGTATTGCCATATGAGGAAAGGAACTGTTGAGCCATCAATTCTTCTAGCTCGACGAGACTTAAGGTACGTGCGGTGATCCCGTTTAGATTTACCATGCTCATTGAGCACAAAATAGGCTGAGAATTATTCATTGTCTTTTGTGTCCAGAGAATTAAACAAATCCATATTGTGTTGAGAGTCATCAACGATGCGAGTTGTCCAGTGCGAACTATCAGCTGATAAGTCGTTTTCGTTATCAGTCACTGGCGCATCTTGCACCAGATAGCCCTCTTTGAGCAGGGTGCTCAGCCTTTCAGGGACCTCATCCTCTGTCGCAATACCCCTCAGGGGATCAATGAAACGGTAAATTGCTGCGGTTGGCATATAGCAGTTAGTTTCATTGTCTATGCGGATAAAGTTTTTTCGTTGTAGGTCGCGCATACTCCTCATGACATCTTCACGAATCTTGTCTAGATCGAACTGCGTCACTGCACCTCCACGTCGACTTCCAAAAAGATCACGCATCCGTTGTTCAGTTAGCTTTTCCATCAACCGATCAATTAAATTGTCGACAGCAACCCAGTTTGAGTTTTCCAACGCACTTCGCATGTCCAGATTCATCGATACCATGGTCAGCCCGATGACCATGGTCAGTTCACTCATTTTCCGTTGTGGAACGCCGGTACGCCGCTGCATGTGGTTGTAATAAACACGTTCTGGTGAGCATCGTAATGTCATGTATACCTTGCTGAAATACTCTTTTAAGTGATCGTGTGCAGCATCAACAAAGCTGTGTAGAGTGTTATCCTCAGGTACGATATTAATACCCGCACGTAACATGACATCCACATCTGAAAAAAGTGGGTCGTTCATTACATCAACAATGCTATCGTATGTTTTTGACTGGTCATTCATCGTTTTCATTCTCCGGCAGGGCGCGGCCTTGCACCCAAATATTCTCGATATACAAATTGCCTTCGTCATCTATTGGCACCCAGCCGGGCTGCACTTGATCTCCTGGCATTGGTGCTTTTGCTGTAATGGTTTTCAGTGTCAATACTGCGAGGCGGTGACGGTCTGTTACATTGAACCCGTTATCCTGCGGCTGTAGAATCCTGCCTAACAAATCAGACAATTCGACACGAGGTTTACTATTAAGCTCACGCTCGACTATCTGGTTAGCTAATTGTTGCATCAGGTGGGTAGGGTTTTGACGAGTTACATGACTACCTTCGGCTTCCAATATTGGTAAAGAGTCATCTACTGGCGGTGGTGGTGGGGCCCACTCTCGCATTGGCATATAACGCTCTTGATGCGGCAATGCGAGTCCCCATGAAACCTCACCTGTCAACTCGATGGCTCTGTCGATCAAATACGATAAGTTGGCGTTGGGGTCGAGCGTTAAACGTAATCGGATCGTTTGCATTAGGCGATCGAGGAAGTTGACTAAATCGATTAATGACATATTCGCAAACTCACTGGTTCGCTCTAAAAAGACTTCGATGTCTTCAAGACCACTTTGCAAACGAGAGGGCGCAGAGTTCACCATAGCCTTATGTTGTAACTCTGCTAATTGCAATAGAACTTGATCTGCACCGACTAAGATAAGGCTCTTTAAGTCATTAATTTGTCGCATTAACTCTTCGGCAAATAGTAGTAATGCAGCCATGTCCTTAACAACCGAACTGGATATCTGTTTGGTTATGTCCTGTCGTTCACTGCCGTATTGCGCAATCAACAACTCTTGGTTTTTAGAGACGCCTTCCAATAAGTCTTTTAGCGTAGGTAAATATGAGCGCACTAATTCAAACCATTCACTAGGTTCTTCAGCCTTAATAGCATTAAGTTCACCCAGTAGAACTTCAATGCGCTTGTAGCGTTGACTGAGACTCTCCTGTTGATCGAAATCGTCATCATTAAAATACGGCTTCAATAGATCGTGTGCGAGTTGCGTCAGTCGGTATTGTGGTTCTTCGTTATGTAAAGAGGTACCGGCTAAGGTCATCAACCGTTGCTCTACACCCCATTTGAGGAAATTACTGACGCGTGAATCAGTGTAACCTTCTTCTCGCCCTGCATACCGATCTACATAGCGCACAATACCGCGAACAGTTTCTTCGTCGAAGTTGTACTGTACAAGGTTCATCGTGTCGTCTGCATCACGATCCCAAGCGTGAATCGCGGCCAAATATAAATATTGGTCAGGGTCAATTTCCAGATGTGCGCCTGTGATCAACAGGTTGCTAAGCAACTGGTTGACAGATGAACCCAACCCTTCAACTCCACGCTCCTGGAATACGGCCACTTCCCTCTCAGATTCATTGCTAGTTGAAACTTCTATGGTCAAGTCCTCAATGTCTGTCATATGCACCCCTCCCACTACATGCTTACAATTTACGCATGAAATTTATCAAAGTCAACAACAACGTATCGTTTTGATACATTGATAGTATCATAAATACACTCATATAGTATTATAATTACACTTTCCGTATATCTTTGGTATCATTAACAACATTGAAACAGACGAGAATGGAATAAAGAAATGGATGTGGAAGGCAAAAATACAGAGGCAACAAATGAAATTAACGAACGGCTTGCCTATGTTGATTTCAAACTCTTCTTCACGGGGAAAGTAAGTCGAGCAGACCTAAAAGGAGCCTTTGGTATTGCTGAAGCGGCAGCCTCTCGGGTATTGACCGAATATTCCAAGCTCAGACCTAACAATAAGACGCAGAAGACAAATACAATCATAAGAGAATCTTTTGATTCTCTTATAGACATTGATGCTGAGCTAGCTTTAGAGATGCTCGCAAATGGATTTAACAGCAATAAACTTTTTGGGGTGACTGAACTTTCTTACGAAAAGATTGGGAAGATACCTAATCGCTTGAACCTCGGAGAGGTTGCCATGATCACTAGAGCAATTTCAGGAAAATACTCTATCTTCTGCCAGTATCTTTCTAACAATAGTGTTAAACACGATAGACGAAATCTCGTTCCATTAGCCATTATGTATGATGGCACAAGCTGGATGTTCCGTGCTTTTGACAGATCTGAAAAAAATGAGAATAAGTTTAAGAACTTTCATTTTTCAAGGATCAGGAATGTCGTAGAAGATATTGATTCAAAAACTGCAAAGCAGAAAGAGAACGAAGCTTTGTCACAAGATAAACACTGGAATCTCAGGTTGCCTCTGATATTAAAATTGCACACATCTCTACCAGAAAAAGAGCGTCAAAAAGTCAGAACAGATTTTGGAATACCTGACGACAAAGATGAAATATACGTTACTGAGAGGGCTGCTTTTCGGTGGATTTTGGAGAAAAAATGGCATATTGATGCACGCACCCATACTCAAAAAGAAGACGATAAACAAAAACGTATAAACCGCTTTTATAAGTTCGAACTAACCAATTTAAATATGGTTATGAATATGGAAGGCTCATAGGCTAATTCACATCAATACGCTCTCCCCCTGACGGAGTTTTGTGACTATTAGAACTAAAATTTTGTGTAGGAAATTTTCTTCCTGAAAAATGTCTGCAACTAGCCCAGATATAATCTGACAGGCACCGAGTCAAAAATGGGGAACTGTCAGATCAGGTCTGAATTAGTACAAGTAAAAACTGTACGTCCTATATTTC
This sequence comes from uncultured Vibrio sp., assembly GCA_963666615.1. Lineage (GTDB taxonomy): Bacteria > Pseudomonadota > Gammaproteobacteria > Enterobacterales > Vibrionaceae > Vibrio. The sequence continues at coordinate 681,824 of OY762907.1, read as the reverse complement.
TAAGTAACTTCGCTTAAAGGCGAGTTTCTCACTAACACTGCATAATTCCACCATTTCATTATTATTCCTCTCGACATCTAAGAAACAGTAACCATTGAACCCATTTCCGGTAGAGCGGACAAGTTTATAGCCTTTGCAAAGAATCGTTTCCTCGTATAGTAAAGCTTCCGTGATTTTCACTGAGTTATATAGCCAAGCAAGAGCTTCCGCGGATTCTTCTTCAAGTAAGTTTTCCGCCTCTAGAGCAGATTTAGAGTCTCCATCTAGCCTTTGCATAACAAATAGCATTCGAGCATTTAATAGATTGATTCGTTCACAATCGTCTTTTCTACCCGATAACGGGAGACTATCAGCATACTTAGCATCAGTTTTGAATAGTAACCACGTAGAATAAGCGAGTACTTTTGTATATTCGTCCGAATTGAAAATATTTTCTGTTTGCTCACTTATCTGTACTGGAAACGTTTTTTCACCAAAATATTGTTGAAAGAGTATGTCTGCTAGCTTATTTAAATGAGTAGAATGTACTACCGATTCACTTTGGTCAGTTCGGTGGGATTTAGGCTGATTAGAAATAGGGCTGATTGTTAATTTATTGTCTCCCTCATAATCAAACTCATAACGACTCAGATTATGAATTAACACTAACGTCATTAAGAGAAAACTAGTGTTATCGGAGTCTGGTTCAAATTTCGAAGAAAGAAGTTTTTCTAGTTTACCAAGAATATTTTTAATTTTCCCTTGAACATATTGAGCTTGCTCTTGGCTAATACGCGTTCGAACTTTTACTACTTCATCATCACTTCCCACTAACTCTTCTTCATTTCGACCTAAACTGTCTTCTCTATACAAAGCATTGCTTTCAGTGTGAGATGATGGTATCGAATACAGGAACATATCTAATATTGCCTCTAGCCCAGAAGAAGAAACTCGCCTTCGCCCTGAACTACTTGCAAGATTTTGTTCAAGATCGATATTTGCTATCAGTGATTCTTTTTGAACCTCATCATTAGTCGAATATTTTTGGTTCGACGTTAAAGTTCTGCTTTGATTTAATTTGGGAGCAAACTTATCAATGAATTTAAAAAGTAAATCAAACTGAGGAGAGTCTGAGTCTAAAGACAATATGGCTTGTCTTAATTGCCTTTCATCTGAAGATTCACATAGTTTTTCTAGGGATGGAATATCAACAATAACAACTAAAGCAACTGTATCGCTGCCGATGCATAAGTGAATGAGCCCATCATTATTTAACTGATCTCTTGGAATCTTTAGTAATAAATTTTCTGAGGATGACGATAAAGGGTATAGCTGGCCAAGATCATCCTTATAAAAAGGTTTACTACCAGCAATTTTGTCTTCCAACACTATTGTTAGGAATTGATCTGAATTGATAGTTGCAAATAAAAGTAAAGTGCTCTTGGCACTGCTTACATCAAATTGATATGCATTCGAAGGTAATTCTCTGATGGTCTCTGAATGTTGTAATTCTTGAATACTTGTCGATTCGAGAGCTTGAACGGCATCATCACCATTCAAAAGAATTATCGCTTCTGCATTAGCGTCTCTACCACTCTTCAGCCATGCATTGCTACTGAAATTTGCGCTACCTGAAACGAAAAATCTTTCATCCCCTCGATAAAACGCAATTGCTTTTGCATGAGCATAACTGTGGATATCATTTTCATATATTGGGGTTATATCTTTGAAAACAGCTTCACTACTTTTTATGATTTCCTTGTTAATTAGTACTCTTGACGGCTGAATGCCTATGACTGGAGTCGTCTTGCTATTTTTTTTAAGTACCTGCAAAAATTCTCCTTGAGAATCGAAAAATGCAGAGATACCAACGGTTGAATCTATATCTTCTGGTAAGTTTTGGGCTAACTTACTCCAAAGCGAAGATGTTGAAGAGGATGAAAACAGAAAACTTTTGTCAGTGCTTTGAGCTTTCTTACTATTCAGCCACGGTGCCAATACCTTAGCTTTTTTCAACATAGTTGTAATAATGTCAGGAACATTTCTTCCATAATCATTGAGCCATATGGTAAAAGCCATAAATGCTTCTTGGAAAAGAATTAGATCTTCAGTATTTGATTTAGCATCAAATTTAACTAAGTTAGTGATCTCTAAATTATTACCAAAGCCAGAGAGCGTAACATTATGACTGCCTACAATTAATAGTCCCTTATTCTTACCTAACATCATGATTATTTTAGGATGGAATGCCGCACTACAATACATAGGAACTAAACCATAAAATCTCCCAGCCCTTTTAGGCGCGTGTGCCTCCATTGCCGAAACACACATTTTGTGGTCGACGAATAGAAGATGATTCGTTATGCCTACGGACTGCATTTTACGTAATAGGAAATCTTCATAAAAAGACAAATTTACTGAATAACTGGTCATCAAGCAGGAATCGTATCCGCCTTTTTTTAACTCTTCTACTAGCGATATAGAGTAATGATTCATATAAAAGCCTCAATAAAATCATACCCAGATTGATTGATTGAAATCTCAGAATTGTTATTACTAATAAATCCAAAATCTTCCATTATTTGAAGAGTTTGTTTGAACCTAGGTGATGTAAATACTGCTGGCGGAGCTTTTATAACTTCAATTCCCAACTCCCCAGATACAAATCGAAAAGTCATCTGTCCTTGATTTCTTAATTTTCTAAGTGCGACATTAAAGTGATTGTTCAACAGATACCTTTGGGTAATTAGACTCAACGCTGAATCACAACTTAACCGATTTAGTTCATCATTAAGGCTTCTGAGTATTGTAGTTAGATTAAGAGGATATCGTTCAAGGTAATTTGGTGGGAATTGAATCTGATCATAACCAGATTGATTTTCTTGTCTGCAACCTAGAGATGCTAGGATTTTCAGGCAACATAGTATAATTTCGCTTGAGTCGGTTTGCTCACGTCGAGTTTCATGTTCGATTATATTAGCTAACGACATTTCATGTTTAGAACTCTGCCAATCATTAAAATTTGCCAACTTTTTAGAAAGCATTTTCATCATGTGCCCTAAACTTTCTCCTTTGTAGGTTTCAATAACCTGACCTCCAGGTCCTTCCTCCCAGAACCAAGTTGAAGCAGACTTTGTATCAAGAAATTTAAGTTTTTCAGCTTCGTTTTCAATAGCTTTTAAAACACAATGAAACAGACCTTGCATTGCAATTGATGCTAGTTCATTTCTAGAATACACCTGCCATTTTGACTCGATCGCACACAAATTGTTGGCATCGTCTAAGTTGTACAGAGTTTTTGAATAAGCTAACTTTCGAAAGTTATTAACATTAAAATTTACTTCGCAAGTATGAGCATATGATGCAAGTCGAAGAATATAAGCCATAGAGGAGGTTCTGTTTACTGCTTCCACATCAACTTTATATTCCTTTTGATATAAAGATTCGAACCCTTGCGTAAATAGTTGAATTAGTAGTTTCCGTTCTTCAGTATCACGGGATAAATTGCATGGACAAAAAGAATTGAGCTTTCGGAGTATTTCATATTCGACAAAATCATTTTCAATAGTTGTAAGGAAAAGATCTTGTTCCACATTTGAATGAAATGCCTGAGCTAGTTTTAATCCTACTTCTCTAACTAACTGACCTTGTCGAGGCGAATCACCTTTTAGTATATGAAGCCCTCTTAGAGTGCCGAAGTAATACTGACCAAGCCCCCCATAAGGGTTTTTAAAATATCTAGAAGGTGTAGGCTCTTGGTGACTGAATTGAGATAACCTGAGTAGCTTGCCCTCCTTGAGTTCCGCTATATGATTCTGTAATGTATCTTTCCCTACAACAGCCCCAGAGTGAATAGATGAATTATCCGTATCTTCGCCATGTACTATTGCTATAAGAGAGAAAAGACAATCAGCCCTACGAAACATTTTTAAGAACGTTTCATCATCCTTCCATCCCTTAATTTCAAATGCATAAAATATCCAAGCATAGAACGAATAATATCTAGCACGGTCAGTAACGTTTGTAATTCCTGGGAGTAGCTGACCATATGTTTCAATACATGGCGCTTGAACACCTAAGTGATCTAGGCCAGTAATATGAAGTGGAGCCTTTACCCAGCCTGTTTCTACTGTTCTATTAGAATTCATATTTATACAAAACCAATTTATAGATATTTAGTTTGATAATAGCAATTTTGTTTACTCAAAGTGTTTTTATAGCTATGTCAGACTTAGTACATTTTTTAAAGATACGTTATACCCATCTTCTGTTTGAAATTAACAAGCTCCTGAATACCGCTAGTAGATGGGTTATATATCCACTCCAAATCAAACTGCGTTTTTGAATGCTTGTACATAAAGCAATCACCGATGACTAATGAATTAAATTTGTTCCCTTTTTCCCTTTGTTCCTCAATACTCTTCAAAACAGTTTTGGGTAATTCACCCATAATGAAGTCAGAAATAACCAGAACATCAGCGTTTTCGTAGGATTCATTCTTCATTAACTCTGTTGCATGACGGAGAGCAGGAGCGACATCAGTTCCGCCATGAAAAGAAGAACTCAAGAACTTTATCAAAGATCCCAGACCCTTTTTACCCGTCAAATCGAAAGTCACGATAGAAGTTGAGAAGTTAATTAGATAACAATTTCGGCTCTGCTTTCTAGCGACGGTAGATAAGTACAAGGCCATAGCTTTGGCAATGTGCTCAGGTGTACCGTACATTGAACCACTCGTATCTACACATAAAATCATCGGCCCGAGTTTCGAATCCTCTTCAACAGATTCATCTACCAGAATACTCTCCTCCTGATCTATTTCTGTAATGCCCTGCATTTCAAAACTCAACAAGCGAGATTCAAGATATTTAAGGTCAAAAAGAACTGATGTTTCCGAATCCGAAAGAAGTGCCAATTCAGAAGGTAGCGCGTGCTCAATATCCTTCCCTTGAACCACACCTACAATCTCTTCCTTTGAATTAATATCAACAACGGGCTGTTTGAATGCCACCGATTTCAATACTGTTTCAATTTTGGTTGATGACTCGATTTGTCTTACCTTACCTAACATCTCAGATACCTTCTTGGCACCTTGATCATTTTTGAGGTAGGCGGCCCATCTCTTTAACTCTTCGATACTTTCACTTTTTAAATCTGCATCAGATAAATCAAGGTACATTCCCGGCTCAAGCCCCAAACTTTCCAAGCTGTATATCAACTCTTCAAGTAAATTGAGCCAATCAGTTAACTGCTTATAGAATTCTTCACGCATACTGGACAGAGTTTCGAAATACCACTCAGATACAGATTTATCCAGCTTCTTCTGCCAATCTAACAACAGGAGACTTTTGGCTGTCTCATTAGACTTTTTATCTAACAATTCTTTGTGCCAGAAAGAATAATCAACGTGATATTTCGCCTTCTTACAGAATGAGATGTAGCTCTTTAGTAAACCGTCAATGTCTTGATTGTTAGTCAACTTTAGTAAATTGGCTTGATCACCCGAAAAAGGGTTATCCACTTCTAATGCTCGTTCGGCACCTTCTTTCCAATCACTAACTTTCGCTTCTACATTAGATGACAGTTCATCTGAATTACCCAACAATACGCTTCTTTCACTTGTCAGTTTTTTCAATAGATTATCTGATTGCTTATTAATCAGCTCTACTGGCATAGAGCCTCCAGACGTTCACAGTCTTTAATTCGAATTTTGAGTCTATCGATCTGAGATAAAACACCTTTCAAAGCGACCTCTGTATCTGCGTTTGTAGCGAATGGACTATACAGCTCCACTTTATATACGCTCAGCTTATCTTCTGTCTCTTTCAGAAATTTTTTTAGCTGCCCTCTTAGATTACCAACTGAACCTGAAAGAGATTTAATCAGCCTTTCATTTACATCACTTCTTTTATCCCCTTTGTGAAACAAAATAGAAGGTGTGAATTCAAAGCTGTTATATCTATCTCTAGAATGTCTGTTGCCATACGATAGTGTACAAGATCCCTGATCATCAAATTCACATGTAACCTCTGCTATTTCATTTCCCGATGTGTCGACAGGATGAAAAGAGCTATTACTTTTGAATTTATTAAAAGGAATATGAACCGTTTTCTGCTTAGTTTCCGGATTATAATAACTATATGAACTTTTCTCTCTGAATCTTGCTATTACTTTAAAATAATCCTCATCACCTAGTGAAATTACGTCATATACATCTTCCTTATAGAAGAGCTCTTTAGTGATCTCTTTCTCTAAGCTATCTTTGCTATTATCAAGAGCAGACAAATTGATATCACTTGCAATACCACATGACTCGATAGCACTCATAACTATCTCTTCGGTACAAACCCTGTTTTCTGGAGAAGTCCATAAACAGTGTTTTAGAAGTATCGTATCTGTCAGATTTGTATACTTACGCTCGTTGAAAAAAGCAGATGCCTTCAACAAAATTGCAGCTTTCTGCCAACGTCTGTCTGAAACATATAGACCTAATTCTTCATTTCTTTCACTGATCTCATTACGTATATATTTGATAACAAGCAAAGTATCCTTACTCAACTCAACGTTATGTATCGTTTCATTCCACTGACTAAGCTCTAAAAGCGATACTTTAAGTTCACTATCAACACTTAGCTCACTGGTCGAAGGTCTTGAGTTAATCAACAAATTGAAGTTATCTTCCAGCTCAATTGGCGGTACCATCAAACGAGTAATAAATCGGTCATACAGAGCGTCTAGCCCTTGATTTTCTTGAGGTACTTCATTTGACGCGCCAATAACTGAACGAATAGGTGCTTTTATAATTTCACTGCCATTTTTGAAAACATGCTCATTAATTAAAGTAAGCAGTGTGTTTAAAATCGCTGGGCTGGATTTCCAAATTTCATCAAGAAATGCGAATTCCGCATCAGGAAGATAACCTTCTGTCTTACGGACATACTTGTCCAGCTTAAGTTCTTGAATTGAAACCGGTCCAAACACCTCTTCAGGAGTTGTGAAACGATTCATCAAATGCTCATAATATTTAGGAGACTCAAACGCACATGCTAACCTTCTGGAAATCAAGCTTTTTGCTGTTCCTGGAGGACCGAAAAGAAATGTGTTTTGTCCACTGAGCGTGCTCAATAATGACACAGAAAGAATATGCTCTCTCTCATGTAGCCCTTCACCGATCTGTTCCAATAGTCTAGTTATACGTTCTTTTACCTCTGGCTGAACAGTTGCTTTAACGCTTATATTTGTGCTGCCTTTAATCGCTTGATGTTCTTTATTTTTCACATTCATATTACTGACCAACTGTTTCCTTGTTATATTTTCTGTTCTTAATAGATTAACGCCAAGTTAAACACTTAGAGCCTTATCAGTAACTTCAACTAACCCTTTAAAAAAACGAATACATTTTTCTGCTTCTGGTTTACTGATTAGATGTGAGGTCTGCTTATCCGTTACTGAACGATGAACTGCATCTCCTCTCTTTTTGATCCAGTCATTTAGCTTTGCTCTAGTGCGCTCTTTATTTTCATAACCAGGCCATGACCAATACTCTGTTACATCTACCCCCAAAAAACGTTCAAATATATCTTTCGTTTTCTTGCTATTCGGGGTGTGGAAGTACTTGAGGTCATTCTCAAGGGTTTTGTTTATGAAATTCCCGATCTGACAGCCTTGCAATACTTTCGTCTGTCTTTCAACCTCTTCACTAATCTTGTCTTCCACATACGTTTCCCAAGCAGTTAAAGTCATAATTAATGCTGCACGCTTTAATTCTTCAGGATCTCTACCCAACTCAGGGATGTTCTTCATATGTTCATATGCTTCTAAAATGCGTTCCGCATCTTGAATCGAAACATCAAATACACTTTTAGCTTGGCACATATAAATTCCTTCTATTCTGGTTGGTTGACCAGCCGTATTGTTTACAAACAAATTTTACATTTCCTAAAGACATTACTATCTAGTACCTTTTAATCCCCTGCGTTTCAGATAAAGATAACGAATGTATTAAGTCTAACCTTTCGGTTTCACGGATAGTTCCGACGTACTCAAATAAGGTACTTTCCCAGAAGGAACTAGATTTGCGGCTTTATCTAAATGCACGTCCTGGTCATCAAAAAAGATATGTGGACGAAACGCTTTGAGAACTTTTGTCTTCTCTACTCCTCCGAGAAAAAAGGCTTCATCAACGTATACCCCCCAACTACGCAGTGTTTTTATAACTCGCATCTCAGATGGACTATTTCGAGCAGTTACAATTGCAATACGAACAGGAGAATACTCAACACGCATTGGTAAGCGCTCTTGAAGAGTTGAAAGCTTTTTAAGCAAGCTAGCATAAGGACCTTCTTCCATGGGAATATTTTGCTTTTCATCTTCTTGAGCATGAAATGCTGCAATCCCTTGTGTTTTGTAAACTAATTCGCTTTCTTCAGAAAACAACACAGCATCACCATCAAATGCAATACGCACCTGACCCTCTGGGATTTCAGGAGCATCATGAGGTGGCTCTTTTAGAATTGCAGCAGCACACAACTTTGAATCAATAACTTTTTGTGCATCTTCCACGCTGGTTGTTAAAAACAGATCAACATCAAAGGCGTCTAGATAATCGGGAACAGATTCTCCAGCAGTAAATGCAGAACGCGTGATATTGAGTTGGTCATATCGAATAGTATTCAATACCCGCAAACCAGTGTCAGGGCTATTACGAGACATCACCACTACTTCCACTAGAGGAGAATTTCCAATTTGATACTGATTTAAGCCAAGTAGAGCCTTCACTAAATGCCACCCCGTTCCCGGAGATAGCGGTTCATTTTCATGCTCACGCATAAAATCTCGGTATTTTTCAATCGCAGTGTCGGGGTCTGATGTTTTGGTATCACGGAAGATACGATCTGACTCTTCCATATCATAAAGCGCGGTGGCACTAACGCCTATAACAAGAGTGTTTGATAAATCCAATGGCATCGTTATACCTCACCTATCTTAAATAATTATAAAAATCAGAACCATATATTTAAATCTATCATCGTTACAACTGAGGAATATCACAAAATTTCCATATGCTTTTTTGCACGTTTTGCTACATATATGGCACTGTCGGTTAACTCAATAACTCGTGTTGCTACAATTTCCGTCAACTGACATACTGCCGCTGGTATCAGCCATAACAATAATTGGTAATGGACGAGCACTCTGAACCTGAAATTTTTTAAGATCTGACATTGTTATATTCTCTTTTAATTAATAACCACTAATATACGTCTTTTACTCGGTAACTGTCGTAGTCAAACTCACAGCAATTGCTGTGGTAACCATTCTCTGCCCTGCATTTCGTGCCGCAACGATAAAACCGATAATGGCAATAGCAAATACCCAAACAGAATCAAAACCAATTTGTGCCATTTGTATGTCTATCAATAATTTCGCCAACACCAAGATAATCGCACTAATCAAAGAAACTGCCGCTGCATCCCTGTAAAGCAAATAAGATTTATGCGTTGACGCTACTTCATCGTGATTTGTTACCGGTCGATAAAATTCCCGATACCAGTAACTATTTTGGTTTTTGTTGTCAGATTTAAGAGATTCATAATCAACTACTCTCGTCTTAAACAAGTCGATATCAATACGAGCATCTTTTTCGGCGAGCTGAATAAATCGATGGCCTGGTAACACATTTCGCCAGCGAAGAAACACCAGTGCATTTTTTAAGTCTGCAGGCATAAGGTGGCTAAGCCACCCTGCTAATACACTAATTGCCAACATCGCTCCCCCGGTATCCTTTAAAATATCCAACAAACTGGCATCGAAGGTATGACGGTTAACCATAGTAACAGCAATAAGTTGAATAACCACTAACACAGAAAGTGGTGCGATATTTTTCGCCTTTAGAGATAAGCCAGCCATCTTATGCCACCTCATCTTCATATTCATAGTGGTAAGGTTCTGGATCTAAACTATTCCAGCCGGCTCGGTTTGGGGCATTGTGGTAATGGTGGATGCCTGTCCCTCTGGTGGCGAGAACTTTCACACCTCGGTGAGTAAAAGCATTCATCACCGCTTTTCTTGGATGTTTTGGCTCTGCACCTTTCGCTGTGGAAGCTATCGCCGTAATCCCGCGGGATTCTCCTTGTGCAACAGGCTCTCCGACTAAACGATTAAGTACCGTTTTACCAATATTGCGTTTGCTGCCATGGTGCGGAATTTGTATAAATCGAAGGTCTGCAGTTTGACCACTTTGTTCTAATTGGTCGGCTGCGTATTCAAGGGCCTTAATACCAGCATCTCCCGTGAATAGTGAACGCCGTTCATCCACCAATAGTTGAGTAATGACACTCGTATTGTTTCTAGGAGAGGTTTCGCCACTATCATCAATTTTATCTTCTCCCCAGGAGACAAAGAAACGACGAAGTGCAGAAGCCGCTTTATTCAATGCACTTTCCAGCATATTTGATAGAGAGGCTTTTTCTGGCATGCCTTCAAAATCCGGAATAAGCGACTCATAAAACTCAACTGAAGGTCCAAGAATTTTAATACCACCACCGGCGTCCACTAGACCAGTAAACGGCTCTTGAACTTTAATACCTTTTGCTTCAGCCAATTTAACTAACGACCAAGCTTTTTCTAAGTTCTCCTTGAGACGCTCACCAATACTGTTGTCAGTGACTCGTCCATCTTTAAACTTATCAGCCAAACCTTGGTTGTGTTCCCAAGGCTTATGAATCCAGAGTTCTTTGACATCCAGTTCATTGAGTACTGTTTCCAGACCGTTGATATGGTCCAAATCTGGATGAGTATTGATAACCAAATCAACTACAGATGTACCGTAATAATTTTTGATATGTTCAACGAGGCTTGCACCTGTATCTTTGAACCCACCATCAATCACAACTACGGTTTGCTCTTCGCGAGTCCCGTACAGATTGCCATAGCGCAAAGCAATCGCATCGCCACTCTTAGATTCTTCACCAACACCTAAAAAATCGATTTCATAACCCATAACATTTTTCCTCTCTTGTTAATGTTACAGGTTATATATCAAGGTTCATGCCAATCAATAAAATACATATAAATCAATGCATTAAAAATTTTCACATCAGAGAAACAGGATAGAAAAATAAAATATATTACTATTTAGTAAAAATTATTATGTTGAAAAATAAAGTCCTATCCCTTTCGTTGATAAACTCTAAAGCAATTGAAAATGATCAATCACTTTGGGGTTACCTTCATAATTAGAAAATTGTGACAGAATTTCATTTTTCCTATTCTCATCCATGCACGTTAGATCCGTCATATTCTCTCTTTGAGCCACATCCTCCGGTTCAACAAATCCACGATCGATGCGTAAACCTGCTTTTTCAGAAATAAAATAGCGAGCATGAAAATCGAAATCTAAATAATCGTCAGACCAACGAACAACTTGAATAGTAGTCTTATCATTGGAAAACGGAGCTAACATCGCTGTACATTCATTCTTGAACTGTTCAACAGAAATGGGATATTTACTGTAAGCCGTGTGAATAACAAAATCACAGTTCTTACGACCCATATTGCCGCACACAGTTAGAAGGGCAACCAGAACCTTTAGACATCTATTCTTTGATTGAAAATAAGGATCAACTAAAGTGAACTTACTACTATCGCTGATAACGAATTTTGCTGATTCCGCCAAACAATTTGCTGTTCTTTTTATGTTTATATCACGGCGATTTTGGAACAAAATTTCATCGACTTGATTAAGTGGATGTACTTTATCGTTATCAAAATCAGCTTTGGCTAATATCGCATCCAATTGTGAACAAATTGCATCGGATGTAGTGTTATGAATCCAGTCGATCTCACTATCATAAGGTTGACTAAATTTATAAACCCGATCCTGTTTTATCTGACTGAGCTTTTCTTCGATCCGTTTAAGTTGAATATCACCCAACCCATTCTTTCTGCAGGCTTCCATAACTAAGGCAAACCATCTTTTAGGATAACGGGCGATCAAAAGACCGTTGCTATAACCAAATTTTTCGACCGTATAGCGAAAATCAGCCCAGTTATCAATCGCCTCCGGCTCTATGGCAAATAAACTATGCATTAGAACAGCTCCTCAGAACGTTCAGCAAAGAACCCTTGCGGCCAGCGGTCGACAAACTCTCCATCTTCATCAATACGTATGCGCTTCGTCACGACACCATCATTCGTTGGCTCTAAATAAACGACCGCGATATCTTCTTCTTGAATTGATGGATAGCCATCTGGCAATTCATCATCCGTTGTTTGTCTGATTCTTTTGAGCAAGCGGAGAATTAAGTGTTCGCTGTGCGTCTCAATCAGAAACGAGTGTTTATCTTTGGTTCTGAGAAACACATCTGCTAGCTCTACCTGAAAACGAGGATGAATATGTAACTCAGGCTGTTCAATGCTTATCAAACCAACATCATCATAATTTGCGGCAACAATCAGAGGTAGAACCTGTGAAATCCCGGTTCCCAATTGATTGGCAGACAACATAATATTTGAGCGCAACTCTTTAAAAAACACATGGCGTTTGCTTAACAAACCCAATTCATCAGGTACGCCTGAAAGGTTGGATATTTCAGCAATGGATTGGTTAATAATTTCATAACCAGCATCAAGCTTATCACTCGATGCAAACCACTCACTGGTCTCTCTAATCAGTTTCTTAATTGCCTCATTACTTTTCGGATCTTTATACAACAGATCCCAGGCTGCGGAACCATCAACCCAGTCTTTTTGCTCTGGATGAGGATTGGGAACATAATCGTTGTCAGGAACTAGACGCAAAGGGCCAATCTGAGCATTGGCATTTAAATATTCCAGCAACTTATCAAGTGGTAATACAAATGCCTGGCTCAAGACCTGACGAACGACAAGAAAGTTAAAATGAATGTCTAAATCATCAAATTCCTGGCCATCCAAATTGGTAAACACTGGCAGCCCTAAATACGGAATAGCACCGCTTCGACAACCTAAACTGATTGGTGCAACCCGGTTTACAAATAAAATACCAGCCCCTTCGGTATCAGCCACTTCTGCTGTACTTACCGGATTGGGATTGAGAATATCCAATACAGCTTCGAATTCGCTATGAAATGCATCTTCATCAAGAGGCTCTCGCTCACTTGCCTCACCATATTGCTCCTCTAGCCAATCATCATGGGTAAATGGAATCAATAATGGGTGTTGAGTATTCATTTCACTGATGGCCGTGTTTTTCAGATCCTCTTTAGAACTGATACAACCAACATAAATACCATTAATCCAAACTCGATAATGTTTAACGTATGCTCGTTTAAAACGCTCTGACCACGCGATTTCGAATTCAACCGCGCCTGATTCAATGCTGCCGCCAAAGTCATCCATCAGCAGATAACTAATGCCTTGAATTTCATTAGCCATTTCCTCAACGTCAGAACCATAGTAGACAAACGGGGTTCTGTCTGGAGAAAAATCCAAGCGGATCTTTATTGATTTTTTTAAGTCCTGCCCATGCACGAGAGATCGAAAACCACCAATGGATTTATCTCCAAGTGCATCCAGTTTTTGTGGATCACAATGTCCATTTTTCAAGATCTGCTGAATATAAGCCAATGCCATCAACACCGAACTTTTACCGACACTATTTGGTCCAAATAGCAATGTCACCGGAGCAAGCTCAATGGTAAGCGCGTCATAAACCCCACATTCTAATCAATCTCGGTACGCCCTAAGATCAAACCTCATACTACAAGGAGATCTGAAATGGCAAAACGGCGTACCGACCAAGAATGGCAAACCCTGTTCGAGCAATACGAATCCAGTCAACTGTCACAGCGTGTTTTCTGTGAGCGACATGGTCTAAGTCCTTCGACCTTCTACGCAAAGCGTCAACAATTGCAGTGCTCAGGGCAATCTCAAACTGGTGGTTTTATCAAAGCGGAAGTCGTTGAAAAAACGACACGCTACCAGGTGGCTCAAACTCCCGTTGCCAATATGACATTATTTATTAATGACGCTGAACTCAGTATTCCCCAGGGAACACCTGCGGCCTACTTAGCCGAATTAATCGGAGCACTGTCATGAAACGCATGCTCAGCGCTCCAGAGATTTATCTGTATCGTGATAGTGTCGATTTTAGAAAGTCCATCAACGGCCTTGCCGCGATTATCGAAAGTGACACCAATTTACCGTTAGTCAGTGGCGCACTGTTCCTGTTCACCAACAAACAACGCGACAAAGTCAAAGCGTTGTACTGGGATAAAACGGGCTTTGCTCTTTGGTACAAACGCCTTGAAAAAGCGAAGTACAAGTGGCCATCAAAAGAGAAAAATGAAGTGTTTACCCTGACTCCATTCGAGCTTGATAGACTGCTTTCAGGCTTCACAATTATCGGCCATAAACCCGTTCCAATCCGCGATTTTACAATGACTTAATCGATAATAAAGCGTTATCTACCAAGCGTTAACGGCAAGATTTTAGTATAATAAATGCCATGAAAAAGACGCCAAATATCAACCCAGAAAGCCAAGATGTTGCCGAGCTACAAGCGATGGTGAAAGCGCTGATGGCGTCGCAACAACAGAAAGAATCTGAGTGGAAACAAGAGCGTCAATCGCTACTTGAACAACTCAAGCTTGCCTTCGACCGTCAGTTCGCTAAACGCTCGGAGGCGTTAAAGCCTTACGATGAATCTCAAGGTGACCTCTTCAATGAAGTAGAATGTGAAGCCGCTAAAGAAGAAGAGGTTGAGGTCACGACGACCACCACAACGAAGAAACGCGGTAAACGCAAACCACTTCCAAAGACCTTGCCGCGTGAGGTTATAGAACTCGATTTAGACAACCATGAAAAACAGTGCACTTGCTGCCAGCATAGTCTGCATAAAATCGGTGAAGACCGCAGTGAAAAGCTGGAGTTCACACCAGCCGTACTCAAAGTGCTGGAATATGTTCGTCCTAAATATGCTTGCCGCCAGTGCGAGCAAACTGAAGACAAAAATCGCATCGTTCAAAAGCCAGCGCCGCAAAGCATTATCCCTAAAAGCTTCGCGACAGAAAGCTTACTTGCCAATATCATCCTTGGCAAATACCAATACGCGATGCCACTTTATCGTCAAGAGTCGCTGTTTACGCAATCGGGTATCGAACTATCACGAACCACCATGGCAAGGTGGATTATCCAAGTCAGTGAGAAGTTCGCTCCACTTTACTCGGCCTTGAAAGCGCACCTACTAGAGCAAGTGGTGGTTCAGGCGGATGAAACGCCACTCAATGTGCTCAAGGAAGACAAACAGTGTTATATGTGGCTTTACTGCTCGGGCGCAGACTCGCCGGATGCTGCGCTACCGAATGTGAAAAATATCGCCTTGTACGACTATCAAAACAGTCGTGCGAGGTCGTGCCCTGTTGCCTTCTTGGGGGAATATAGTGGTTATCTGCAAACCGATGGTTATGGTGCGTATGATGGTCTTCACCAAGTGACCAATGTCGGTTGCTTGGCCCATGCTCGACGCAAGTTCATGGAGGCGAAGAAGCTGCAAGGCAAAGGAAAGTCGGGTAAAGCGGATAAAGCGCTGGCCAAAATCCAGAAGCTCTATGGAATAGAATCACGCTTAAAAGGTGAGTCTGCTGAAAGACGAAAAGTAGAACGTCAAAAATATGCTAAACCGATACTGGATGAGTTGTACGAGTGGATGATGACTCAACAAGTGATAGAGTCTAGCCCGCTGGGTAAAGCGATAAAATACACGCTCGGCCAATGGCCGAAGCTCATCCGCTATATCGATGACGGTCACTTATCGATAGACAATAACCGAGCTGAGCGCGCAATAAAACCGCTGGTCATTGGTAGGAAGAACTGGTTGTTCTCGACCAATCCTAACGGGGCTGAAGCGAGCGCAATGATTTACAGTATCGTCGAGACTGCGAAAGCTAATGGGCTTATCCTCTACGACTATATGGTCAAATGCATGAAAGAGCTGGCGAAAGCTGAGCCAGATATCGATGCACTCTTACCTTGGAACTTCAAACACTAACAATATCGCCCGTGGGTTCATGGGGCGCATACGCTCAATGGATTGGGTTTCTTTAAAAGAGCGGAAGTTAGCTAACGATATTTTAGTTATTTTCATAAGACATAACTCGGAATGGAATATTTAAAGCATTTGAATCCAAAGATAAGGTAACCCCAATAAAATCATCCTTTATCAATTTCACTAGAGCTAATTTTACTTAAAGATTTCCAGAAAATGCCTTTTGATTTAATGAGCCAAACAAATCGGAAGTAAATGTCAGGGCCTTTTTGTGTTTAGTTAGTTTTTCTTTGACCGAGAAAACAATATCACGATACTTATTCTGTAACTCCACAGGGGGTATTAAGATAGGAATATCCTGCATTTCCTGAGCATTAATATTAGCCATACCGACAATGCTCTTACATATATTTTGTAAAGTTACCTTACCATGAGTAGAGTTTAAGTATCCTGATATATAGTGTGTATTTCCTGTTCCATTGGTTCGAACTCGAATCAAATACCCAGCAATAGCCACTGGATTATCTCCGTCATAAACAGCCGTTTTCCCAACCAACTCTTTACTATTAGTCCTATTGAATAGCAAATCTCCTTTGGTGACCAAATATTTTGGCTTATCCTTTTCGCTCAAATCAATATATTTTAAATCGGTCATATCGATAGTACCGCTATAAGTGATATTTCCCATTCGAAGAATAGGGTACTCTCCATCAACCTCTGATGCTTTAGATGATGACCCGTAATTTGCAGCCTCTACAAGATCTCGAATTGTACCAACCGGAAAGTTTTTCGGATTTGTCACCGGATCACCAAACATATCCAAAAACACTGCACGCAAAAATTCATCTGCAAGATCGATGGCTTGTTGACGTTTTCGACGAATGGTATCCGCTTTATCTAGAATTGCTGCAATGCGTTTTTGGTCCGCTAAAGGTGGAAGTGACACTTCATAATTTTTTAAGAACGTTGCAGAAATATTTGGTTGTGCCCCGCCGGAACCAGCTTTAACAAAGTTTTCTTTGTGACTTTTCAGTAAGTAATAAAGAAAAGTAGAGTCCACATTTTCAACGGGTGTAAACGCTGCGCAAGCCTGATTCGTACATGCTTCAATGCTTAAAATTGAACAAGCACCGATTGTGGCACCATACATCGCAAGTAACACGGTTCCTTTCGGATAAACCCTTGCCGATGAACCATTTAAGCCCTCATCAGTAATAAACTCTGATGCAGCATGAATAAACTTATGATGCAAATCACCAGTTTTTATCCAAGGAATATTCCCATTATCATAATATTCTGGTTTTCTTCTCGAAGGAGTTCCACCTGAAGTAATATTAAAAATATCGCCCAACTTTACAACTGGCCAATTCATAGCATTTGCTCCAACTCATCTAAATCAGCCAAGATTTCTTTTTCTAACGCTTTAAGTTTTCCCACAATCACTTTCGGGTCTTCATGGCTTTCTTCTTGGTACATCACTTCTTTATAGCGGTTGATAGAAAGATCAAACTTATTATTCGCTATATCTTCGGCATCTACGACAAACGCTTTTTGAGTCTTATCACCAAAGATTTTATTAATGTCCTCAGCGGAGGCATTGCGTTGCACCAATTGGCAATACTGCTTCCATTGAGTAAGCGCATCCGGCAAATCATTACTGCCCTCGCCTTTGAGCTCTTGGCGCTTATCATCTAATGAGTAACCATCAGCTTGCAGATCATAGAACCAGACGCGATCTGTTTTGCCGCCTTTGGTAAAGAGCAATATTGCAGTAGAAACTCCGGCGTAAGGTTTAAAGACCCCACTTGGCAGGCTAACAACCCCTTCCAACTGATTGTTTTCCAGCAGTTCCTGACGCAATTGCTGGTGCGCTTTAGAAGAACCAAACAAAACTCCATCAGGCACAATCACCGCAGCACGTCCACCTAGCTTAAGTGCCCGCAAAATATGAGCCACAAACAGCAGTTCTGTCTTTTTAGTTTTTACCATTCCTAATACATCTGGATTGGTATTCGTTTCATCCAAGCTGCCCTTAAATGGAGGATTAGCCAGAATCACATCAAAGAAATTTTCTTCCTGCTTGGGGAAACTCTCTTTAATCGACTTACTCAAGGTATCCTGATAATGAATATTCGCGCCATTCACACCATGAAGCGCCATGTTCATACTACTTACCCGCAGCATGGTAGTATCAAAATCAAAACCCCAGAACATATCTTGATTAATATGATCTCGGTAAGGTTCTAATAGATCACCCGAATACTGTTTATTGCCGTCCTCATCTTCATAAATACCAGCCCGACTGGAATACTTACGGTTCAAGTATTCCATCGCACGAGCTAAAAATCCCGCTGTACCACAAGCCGGGTCGCAAATGATATCCGTTGGCTGCGGATCGATGAATTCAATCATGGAGTCAATGATATGGCGTGGGGTACGGAATTGTCCGTTGATACCGGCAGTGGTTAACTTACTCAACAAGTATTCGTAGATATCACCTTTAACATCGCTCTCAGTAAGAGGCAAACGATCCACGGCCCCAACTGCGCTGGTTAATACCGATTCATTTTTAATCTCAAGATCGGCATCTTGCATATATTCGCCGATACTACCTAACGCTTGTTTCTGGTCACCATTTTGCTCATCAACATCATTATCTAACTCATGACCAATTTCGGCAAAAAAAGGAAAGACTTTGTCCTTGAGGTGAGAGTGAAGTGCTTTCCCGCTTAAATTTTTAAAGTTCTTCCAACGCAGCAACTGCCCTTCTGGCGTATTAGGAAACAAGCGATCAAATTCTTTACCGGAACGATTTGCTTTACGCTCAGCAACATCTTCCTGCATATCCAACATTCGAGCAAACATCAAATAGCTGATCTGCTCAATCACAGTGAGTGGATTGGTGATACCGCCTGTCCAGAATTGTTCCCAGAGTTTATCGATATCATTACGTATTCTGCCTGTTAGCATGTGTTATCTCGCTTTATACATTTTTGTTTGTAAATTAAATTCTGAATATAAATTGGCAAGGATGCATCCATCATCACTTGCCACTCTGCGGGGTATTATACCCTGTTACTCATTGTAAAATACGGAAGCATTGAATCTGCCAACGTAACTGGTCACATTACACACCAGTTGGTTGAATATCATCCTGGATAAAGGGTTTAAGCACCGCGATAAGTTCGTTGATATCATCCTGAGGGAACACGCCATCAATCCCATCATAAGAGATGGTGGTAAATGGAGCTTCATAAAGCTTATCAACAATGATCGAACCATGCTGCGCAATATAACTTTTCAGCTGATTCATAAACCGAACCTGCTTGGCGGTTAGTGTCGGATGCGCATGTAAAAAGTTTTTGAAAACTTCTTCAACCGCTTTCCCATCCAACCCAATAATTTCTCGTACCGTCAGATGTAACTGATCGGCTGTTCGACCATAAAATTCATTCAGTACATCCAGACTCACACCTGGATGTGAGGTAAGAATGGTCGACGTTAAGGATTTGAGTTCTGCTTCAGCAATCGGCTCACCTTTGCGAATTTTCTGTAGTGTTGGGTTAGCCGCAATCATTTGATCCAGAATATCCTTAAGGCGGCGACGATAAATCATCGCTTCATTCGCCCCAGGAATAACCACTTTTCGATCTTTTTCCTTGATATTGCTATCGCCAATTTTGGTCGTTGGTGTGGCATACATTCCGCCACCGACGCTCTGACGATACTTCATAATACCGCGCAGTTCTTTCCGAGCATTTTCCAGTTTTTCAACACTTGGATTTTGCCAAAAATCCGCACTACGAACGTCAGAAATCACCGCATCTTTCTGGCGTACAGCCTGGATATTGACCGCTAACTTATCGATCTCTTCCAATAATTGTATTTTCCCGTCGTCGAAACAACTCGCTTGCTCTACTAAACAACGTTCAATAGTTGCTACCAATTTATCTAGCTGCGTCGCATGTTTATCACGCAGTACTCGTGCCGACATCAATGGTGCAATGGTATTGACCAGCACATGTTGTGTTTTCGCATCCAGTTTCTGCAGTAAATCCGTTTGCTGTAGTTGATGCACAATACGCAGCTCTCTTTTCACCGCAACACTGGTATCCGGAAGGTCATTAATATCCATCCGCAATAGTTCAATGGCTGCATCAAACCCTGCTGCATGATTGTGCTTTAAAGCGGCTTGAGCTAATTCTAAACGAGCTTCAAACGTGGTTTGTAAAAGAGATTTACTACCTGTATCTTCAGGCTCTTGATACTCTTCTTCAAAGAAGTCAAAGTTGCCGTAGTGATCAAAAATCAAAAACTCTTTTTTGTGTTTATCTTTACCAAACAGATCTTTACACAGACGCGTTCCACGCCCAATCATCTGCCAAAATTTCACCCATGATTTAACAGGTTTGGCGAACACCAAGTTCACAACCTCAGGCACATCAATACCGGTATCGAGCATATCGACAGAAATCGCAATGCGAAAATCATTGTGACTCTTTTTAAATTCCTTAATCAAACTATCGACATGTGGAACCTTGTTGTGAATCACCTTACAAACTTTTGTTCCATATTGTGGGTACAGTTTGCAGAATAATTTTTCCAGTTGCTCAGCATGCTCCTGACGTTGAGCAAAAATGATCGACTTACCCACCAACGAGCCAGTTTCATCCTTAATACCGTTATTCATCAGGTTTTCAAGGATAATTCGATCGGTTTTTTCACTAAAAATCTTACGACCAATATCTTTGCCTGCAACTGTCGTTTGCTGGGCCTCTTCAACACCAAGCTCTTCTTCTAACTGGCGTTTTTGTTTGTCGCTTAAATCGTTATAGTGAATCCCATCGCGCAAAAATCCGGTGGTAAGGTCTTTTACGCGAAAAGGCACTAGATATGGCGGTTCATTGTTAATCGCCGCATCTAATCCAAATTCAAAGGTAGGATCCGTTGTTTCACAATCAAACATGTCAAAAGTATTACGACTGATAAATTTGACTGGCGTTGCCGTTAACCCCATCTGATGCGCATCGAAGTAATCAAATAAATCGCGATATTTATTGTAGATACTGCGGTGAGATTCATCGGCAATAATCAAATCAAAGAAACCGACATCCAACTGAGCAAATCGGTTCATCATCCCTGGATAAGTAGCAATATAAATTCTGGCAGTTGGGTCAATTTTATTGGCTTTGCCAACAACGCAGCGAGGCTCAGACGGCAAGTTAAGCTTAAATGCATCATCTGCCTGAACCCGCAATTCTTTGCGGTCACACAAAAACAAAACGCGTTTTGCCCAGCCGGTACGAAGCAGTAATTCAGCTAGAGCAATCGCAACACGGGTTTTACCTGTACCGGTAGCTTGGATAATGAGTGCCTTACGACGCTGTTTCTGAAAATGCTCAGCCACTGTTTTGATAGCTTCAATCTGATAAGGACGATCAGCAATGTTCAAATCCGGGTTGAATTTTTCCAATTCAGCCGTTCGGTAATGTCTCTGATAGATCAAATAGTCCAAACTGTCTTGACTATAAAAACCGTATACAGGTCGGTAAGCATTATATTGATGATCATCCCAGATAAACGTTTCATAGCCATTTGAATAAAAGATAACCGGACGTTGGTATCCCATTCTTTCAAAAGCATCCGCATATAAGCGAGCCTGTTCACGACCAGCCTGCAAGCTGACATTACTTGATTTTTTCGCTTCAATTACCGCAAGTGGATGCCCGTTGCTTCCCCACAATACATAATCGACATAACCTTTCCCCGATGGATTGTCAGGGAAATCCACTTCCACTTCTTGACCAACTTGATCCTTATTATTGATGTCCCAACCAGCCTGTAGAATCATTGCATCAATCAACATTTCACGGGTTTTCTCTTCATTCCACTGAAGGCTATCAGCGACTTGCTGACTTTGTTGTTGTCGCTGTTGTCGTTCTGCAGTATTAGGCTCAGGTAATTGATCACTATGTTGAGTGCGTTCCAGCTCCAGTTGCTCCAAAACTTTGTCGAGTTCATCTTGCTGTTTTTTGAGCTCTTTTTCATAACTGGAGACTGATTTCTTCAGTTGAGTTAGCATAGATGTTGGATCTGGAATATCAGTAAAAGCAGGGATCTGGTCTTTCTTTTTACCGTAATATTTTATGCCAATGTACATAGCAAGTTGATGAGCGATACCCAGTGCCATGTGTGCATTGCGTAATTCGCCTTCAGCACCATGAGCAGTATCATTGCCCTGGACACGTAAAAAGTTGATTTGATAAGTAAGCGATTTAGTCACGCAGTCCGAAAATACCGGGCTTTTGGTTAACTCGTAAAAAGTAGCCTCTGGTAGCCTTGGCAAGCGCTCTTCTTTATAAATGGATTTGGTTAATTCTTCAGCAAAGTTACGCAGACGAGTCAAAGCACTTCCAGGATCAATATGTAATACTGCCTCAGCCAACCCGCCAAGATTAGCCAGCACTTCATTTTCTGGTCGTAAAAATTCAAAGTTTACAGATTTCATAAAATTTATTATGTCCATACTCGTCTCCCCTATTGCACAAATGACTTATAGCGAAGACCGTGCCAAGTTTATTCCCTCGTTAGGAAATACCGTATTTTTCCATCCAATTATTTAGATTTTGATAACTTTTCAAGCCAAGAAGTTTTGCAGCATTCGTTTTATTCCCACCACAATGTTCAAGAGCCTGGCGAATATACTGAGATACAACATCGCCTATAATACTTTGAATATCAAAGCCTTGAGATATATCTCGATTCATAATATTCGAATCTTTTTCTGGCATTTGGAACAATGCTTGTCGAATATCATCTGAAGTAATGGTTTTGTCTTCACACCAAAGTAGAGCTCTTAACAAAGTTGATTGCAATTCACGGACGTTCCCCTTCCATGAATGTTTTAGAATAAGATTTTTTGCATCAGGAGAAATTATTTTATGCTCTAAACTTGATTCTTGAAAACTTAGCGCTTCAAGCAGAGAGTCAGCTAAAAGCAGTAAATCGCCTTCTCGCTCTCTGAGCGGAGGTAAATGCAATACCCCAACAGCAATTCGATAAAACAAATCTTCTCGGAAAGTTCCATTAGAGACGGCTTCCATTAAGTTTCGGTGAGTCGCAGTAATCAACCGAACATCCACCTTATGCTCTTTGGTTCCACCGACAGGAGTAAACGAGCCTTCCTGTAGAACTCGTAACAGACGAACTTGAACATTCGCTTCCAGTTCTCCAAATTCATCTAAAAAGAGAGAACCACCATTCGCCTGTTCAAACACACCAGGTTTATCCGCCGTTGCACCGGTGAACGCGCCCTTTTTATGACCAAAAAGAACAGAGTCCACCAATTCAGAAGGAATAGCACCACAGTTCAAAGCAATGAAAGGTTGTTTAGCTCGATTGCTCGCGTTATGAATAGCCCGAGCAAATAATTCTTTACCGGTTCCTGTTTCACCATAGATAAGCACTGGCACGTCATGCTCAGCAATGACCTGGGCTTGAGCTTTAAGCTTCATCATCCTAGGATTACGAGTAATGATATTGTCAAATGCAGCATCTATTGGTGTGCTAACTTGTGCTAATTGTCCAATTTTATCGCTGGCTAGCGTTTTCGCAGCGGGAATGTATTCTGCAGACAATTCAAAAGGAATCTCTATCTTTTGAACGCCTTGCTGAATGGAAGACTGATAAAAGTCACAGGCATAACGAGTCTTGCCCAGTAGTATCCAAACAGCCTGCATGGCAGGAGTGCCAGGACTGAGTAAGATAGACAAATGATCGTGATTAACATCAAACGAAGAAAGGTGTTTACTTGCTTGAAGATAAATTTCGCTGAAATTTATTGGCGATGATAGGTTGGCAAATTTGGCATTAACAGGAACATCTGTTTGGGTCTTTAGCCAATCAAGATATGGCAATACACGCTCATCAGGGTAATTATAAATAAACTCAGCAGCGTCAAACGCTTCAGTTTCCAATGTAGAAGCAATTGGACCAATCGGTTCATTTTTTTTGGGGTCGTGACCTGTTGATTTTAAATCCGTATCGCCAATCCAGCTAACTAGTACACGTCGACTTTTCATGTTTACCTTTTCTATTTCAACATATTGATTCACCGAACATAAATTCCGTGCACTACACAATACCATGTATATGAAACAATGAACGATATTACCCTAAAAATTTTAAAATTTAATACAAACTGTATCTAAAAAAGCAGGCTTATACTGCATGATGTTGTCGAGGTCTGTTTACCTAGTCAGATGAGTAATGTTGCCATCGTCTTCTTTGGAAAATACGTTTAACCTGCGACAGCATCACCTATTACAAACTCACCAAAATTACACGATTTTAAGAACTACATGATTCATGTAATTTTCCAAATCGTGTAAAAATGAACTAAGTTAATCAGCTCCTTGCCATTTGAGCCATAATCAATAGAATCTGGCCGAACCTAACTACCATTCGGTGTACTGTATGAAAAATGAATTTGACGAGCTTTTGCCAAACTTGGAAGAGTTCAGTATGGCAAACGTGCCTTTTAAAGTCGTAGATCCCTCTAGTCTACCTACAAAAACTCTTACTGCATTTGATAAGTTTATGGCTGGCGCTAGTGTCCCGCACCGAGTATTTGTATACAGTCAGGACTATGCAAGATTCTGTATGCTAGTTCGCCGCGGTGATATACAAATTAGCTAATTTGTATCGTGGGAGGGCAATATTTCCTTCCCTCTTCTTAATCCCCCTAACTCTGAGAAGTTCGCGAGATCGGTAGTTAATCCCAGAAATTCTCTAAACATGATCAACGCTAAATATTGAAATCGCAGTAACATAATGTTTTAAAACATTATTTTGATCAAAACCACAAAGTGACGTAAAACTATTCGCATTAATTTAATCAAGAGTTAAGTATCAACATTCAACTCAAAGAGCTTTAGCTGAGGTTAATGCAAGTGAGTGGGATATTGATGAAGACGATGTTACTGCAACGACCAAAGCCATTCGAAGATGAAAGTCTTGAGAGCTATTTAATCCGAATCGCAAACAGAAATGGTTACCAAGATGTTGATCGTTTTTTGTCTGCACTTAAACACTATTTGTGCGATGGGGATTCTGAGAAATTTTCCTCATTCCCCACTGATATCCGTCGAATAAACCCATATTCATCAAAACATAGCTCAGCTGCTAGAAGTCATGCTCTCCATCAGATAAGTCAATTAACATTTACTGAGCCCGTTGATTTACTGAAGTTAACCATTAATCGTTCACCACTTAAATATTCCCCATCAGTAACAGCACTTATCCGTGGTTGCGAGGTTTTCCCTCGATCTTTACTAAGGACCAATATCATCCCGGTATGCCCCGTTTGCCTTCAGGAAAATGGATACGCCAGCTATTTATGGCATTTTGAAGGTTATGACTACTGCCATATTCACGACCTCGCTCTAACCTATAACTGTCAATGTGGCGAACCTTACGACTACCGAGTAAGCGGTTTACAACTAGTTTGCTGCTCATGTGGAGCGACACTAAATCATTTATTAGAAAAGCCAACTGATAGGTCATCCGACATTTCTCACTGGCTAGCAGGTGAAACCATAAAATGGTTACCAGCAGCTCCCGTAAATTATCGTTGGGGGCTAGTTCATTGGTGGATGAACAATAAAAAATCAAAAGAACTGGAAACAGAGAGCTTCACTATTTTTTGGGGAAATTGGCCCGATTCCTTTCATAACCTAATTCACGAAACTCTTAGTTACAATCAGACCTACTCACTGGTAGCACCCAACCAATGGAGACTTAAAGACTTACTAGGGGAAATACTTTTTAGCTCAATAAACTTGCCAGGTCGAAATCTACAATACAACTTGATACTGAGGGAGCTTTTCCATTATCTAGAAAATCATTTGTGGGAAAACAATGGATTGATTGCAAACCTAAGACTAAGCGCCTTTGAGGTTTCTCTAATTTTAGGCTGCAGTACTGAAGAAGTAGCGTCTATGTCAGAACAAGGATTGTTGATTCCCATACAAAACAGGAAACGTTATGAACCGATGAGTCTAACAAACTGCATTTTTCATTTTGGTGACGTCTTCTGCCTTTGGTTAGCTGAATTTCAGACAGATG
The DNA here is from genome assembly GCA_963666615.1 of uncultured Vibrio sp. GTDB lineage: Bacteria > Pseudomonadota > Gammaproteobacteria > Enterobacterales > Vibrionaceae > Vibrio. The sequence continues at coordinate 655,693 of OY762907.1, read as the reverse complement.
AATTCAACCGTTCATTTTATACCTCACGATGGTGATAAAATGACTTTAGATGAGCTATTGGCAACTACTAAATATGAAGAATTAGTATCTTCAACTAAACGGTCATTTCGTCCATTATCCCCACTGATTGATATCACTAACAATCCGATGACGGCATTGACTATCTTAGTCAATCTGACAGAGAAAGGGATATCCAACAAAAATCTTCTCTATAAAGAGCGTTGTAAAGAAAAACTGAGGGATCACAAATGGTGGGCTGCAGTCTTAAAACCAGCCCAATACCGTCACAGCCATAATGTTAAATTTCCTGATATTCGTTCTACAGGCACAATTCGAACAGTAGCACCTGATAACCTTCCGGCTTATTTCATCACGTCGAGCAAACTGCCTAACGTAGGATGGACTTACTCAAAGGATTCCTCTGATATCAATCGCTGTCTGTTTTTTACCTCTGAATTTTTATGGGCTGGACAACCATGCTGTTTAGCCAGAGCATTAACGGATAGTGAACACCCACTTTGGAGTACAATCAAAAAACTTGGGTGTTATGAGAAAAATAAAAAACTGGCAGCAAAGCTGCTTTCTCAAATCCCCGGCGAACTCATTGATGTTGATTTAACTGGTAATTACCTCAGCCAAGTTTCTTTTCCGGATGGTCAGGATAATTATCTGTCTTTCTCTCCCGTCGCATCTCAAGCTATGCAAAGTTGTGTTTATCAATCGCTAGAACAGCATTATCGGCAAACGGCTCTTATAGGCTTTGACCGAGCAACCAATATGGGGCTTCTTGCAGCCAGTTGTGGAGGACGATTTCGCCTGATTGAAACGAAACCGTACATCAAAGATAAACGACACCACTACATTTCAGAACAACCAAATTGGCTCACCAAAGAAGCTATTCTATCAATAGAGCAGTTCCTAAGATCGGAACAATGGCTAGTTACCCACAATGAAAAGCCACGTAATATGGCGATAGTAAAATCTTCCATTCGTTCTATGGTGAATCGCTGGTTAAGCTCTCGCACAAATACAGAAGCCCTGTCTCCGGCTGAGTTAGCGGAACAACTTAATAACGACATAGCTTCCAAACGTATTATAAAAAGATACGCTTACCAACCTAAGTTGACTCGGTTATTCATACAACTTATAGAAAGTCCTAGAGAAGATAACGCTTACAAAGAAGATAGAAAACCGACAACGAATAGTCAGTACCTTTTGATCCCTGAACTCAGAATCTCTGGAGGTTCTGCCATAAGTTCATCGGTTAGTGTAGGACTATTTTCAATGATGTCGCTTTATGGATTTATCCATGCGTTCGAACGGAATATGCAGCTTGCACTGACGAGTTTTACCATTGATAGTTTTGCCATATGCATCCATGACTATCACTTGGAAAAACGAGGGTTAACCAAAGAGCCGATTAAAAAGGCAAAAGTACGCAAAGATGAACAAGAAAAAATAGCACCTCCTGCTATCTATGATGATTATCAATTCGATAGTTGTATCAGTCTAATTATCAAAACATCAGAATCAAAAACTATACCCGCTGAAAAAATGGTGGCATTACTTCCAAAACGCTTTGCGAGGGGCACAATCCGATTGTCCATTGATGGCATTCAAGAAATAGGAGCGTTTCCCAAGCCATTACCCGCAATACAGGCAATAAAAAATCCACTTGGTAGTTGGCTGTCGTTTGAACCTGACTTGTCTTTAATATCAACTGATTCAATAGTCGATATAGCTACCAATCACAATAATTTATGGTTGACAGTGATGGGATACCAGTATTTAGAACCACCCACAACAAAACCTAGTTCGCTACGAGACTACCCTCATGCCCTTGTCGAAAATATCTTGGGATTTGTTAAGCCTAGAACCGTAACAAAATCGACCAATTTAGATGATCTATTTTGGCGTTATCAAATCCAACCATTTGGCGTCTGCTTACTACCAAGGAGTATCAAGTGAAGCTTCCTATCCATCTAGCCTATGAACGCTCAATTTCCCCTTCAGATGTTGCCTTTTTAGTCATTTGGCCAGATGGGAACAAAGAGCCACTGCCTTGTTACAGTCGCACAATCCTTGGCCTTAACGAAGGTTCACACGTTGGCTATGATGGTTCTGGCGACGTACGAAATAACTTAAAAATGAATACGCTGGTCGACGGCAATATTCATGAGTTGGACTATTGTTCTGTGCCATATGGAGCGAAATCAATAGAGTGTTGTTTCTCCGTTTCCTTTTCTTCTGAATTACTCAAGCCTTATAAATGTTCAGAGGCCAACGTAAAAAAGACACTTCGAGAATTTGTTAACCTATATAACCGACGCGTAGGGTTAGAAGAACTAATAATCAAGTACCTCACTAATATTGCACTAGGCACCTGGCTTTGGCACAACACTAAACGAAGTTATTGTGTCTCCATAGAAATTCGGCCATGGCCTTGGGAAGGAGAGCCAATTATCATTGATGATATACGCAAATATCTCAAAGGCGATAGATCGACCAACGACTTACTCAACTGGAACAAGCTGATTGAACAAGTAAAAGAAGCTTTCACAGATCCTATGGGCTTATGCATATTGGAGGTAAAAGCTAACTTAATCAAACCCACGATGGCGCAGCTTTATCCTAGCCAAATGTTTAAAGAAGCAGCCAAAAAAGAGAACAACCGTCTCTATCAATCGACCATCATTGATGGTATCAAATCACCCATTATGGGCTGTTACAAAACTGGGGCGGCTATCGCTACTATAGATACTTGGTATCCGGACGCCGAGGAACCAATTCGGGTTGGTCACTACGGTGTAGATCGAGAAAACAGTACTGCATATCGACATCCCGATACAAGAAAGGACTTCTTTAGTATTTTAAAGCGAATCGACGAATTGGTTGATCTACTGAAAGATGCCAAAGAGTTAAGTCAAGACGAACTCAAAGATATGCATTTCCTTATGGCTAATCTAATCAAAGGTGGGTTATTTCAGGAAAAAGGGGAATGACGACATGATACTTTACTATCGAACAGTCACCTTTTTGCCAAAAATAAAAAATAACGAAGCATTAGTGGGACACTGTCTGAAGGTTCTTCATGGTGTATGTACTAAGTACACAATCAACACTATCGGAGTGTCTTTTCCTGAGTGGGGAGAAGAGACCATCGGTGACAAAATTAGTTTTATCTCACCCAACCAGCTCGAACTGGACTTTTTACTTCAACAAACCTATTTTTCTGAAATGACAGCGCTTGGATACCTAAACATATCGCAGTCAAAATCGGTTCCTGAACAATGCAATTTGGCTGTTTTCCGGCGCAATCAAAAAATCGACCAAGCGACACCGAATGGACAAAGAATCAGAGCCGAACGTCTGGCTAAACGAGCTATAAATAGAGGTGATTCACCTATTCGATTTGCCCCAAAAGACCTCGTGTTAGGACATTATCATTCGATACCGATAACAAGTACCCGTAGTGGCAAATCATTCAGGCTAAATTTGCAATATCAACCACTTGATACAGTTCCAGATGGACAATGGACGTTTTCAAGCTATGGGTTAGCAAATCAAGAGCTTGAAAGTTGTCCTGTTCCCGTAATTTGACCAATTTAATATTCATACTCGATAGATATCTGATTTTTAAACAAAAAATTTAGCCATTAAAATAAAAAATATTATTTTTCTTTACCGATTAACAGATTAATAAATATACACTATCTTTAAATTGACCATTATTCACCGCCGCATAGGCAGCTGATAATGAAGGACAAAATCCAGGATGGCCTGATGCACAGTTCACCGCCGCATAGGCAGATTTAACTCACAAATAGCCTTTTAAAGGCTATTTGATTTATGCATTAATGAGGATTATAATCCTCATTAATGCTGAAAAAGTATTTGATAAAAAACGTACCACGTTCATTCGAGTTCACGATCAGACACTGCTGAATAAGTAGATATTAGGAAGATTGTGATTAGTGTTAAAAATGGTGGGGGTCAGAACCTAAAACAGATCTCACTATTTAGCCGAACCGCTACCAATTTTTTAAGGCAACAAGTCTCGAACATCACACCGGAGAACTTCAGCTATTTGATAGGCCTTTTCGAGAGTGATGTTCACTTCTCCCCTTTCTATTCGCCCAACATAGCTCCGATCAATATCAGCAGAAAGCGCCAGTTTGTCTTGAGAAATACCTTTGTCTTTACGCATATTGCGAACATTGATGCCAAATTTTTTCGCTAAGTCTTTCATTTCCAATACACATTAAAAAGAAAGACTATCCGTTCTTGATGCATACATTACCACGGACTATAATCCGCAATAATTTTATATATCCTAAAAAGTTGAAGTTGTTAACATGCCACAATCTTGCTCTGCCCATCAAGACATCATAAAAATCCTTATTGATTTGAAATCAAAGGAGTTCAACATACCTACAGTACGAGACTGTCTTTTGGCTACAACAATGCAGGAGAAGAAAAATGGTACCGTTCGCCTTTTTGTATCTAGACACCTAAATGCGATGGTAAAAGATGGCTTTTTAATCACTTCAGGCACTCGACATAAAAAAGTTTTCCGTAAAACGAAATTGTTCGAACAACTAGTGACTGTTTCAAGTGACAATTCGAAAAGTAGCACACAAGTCTCCCCCACTATCGAAATGCCATTAAAGCAAGACTCATATATATGCGAACTGGATAAAATTAAAGGTCGCCTGAATGCAGAGTTGGCTATATTACTAGCAGAAATGGACGAGTACCGTTCAATTATGGTTCGGTTTCCTCAAACTCAGGAAAAAGTCCGACATCTTCACGAACAATCCGCACAGCAATCTGTCACTTTAACCGGTCAAATCACTGCCATTACAAAAACAATTGAGCTACTTCAATCAGAGGCTGTTAATGCTTAGAAAATGGCAAAGTGACTGTATAGAAGCAGCTATCAAGAAATACCAATCGGGCAGCAAACATTTTCTAACCCAAGCAACACCAGGAGCAGGAAAAACTATGATGTCCGCTTACTTAAGTAAGCACCTAGTCAATGCAGATATGGTCGATCTCATCCTTTGCTTTTCGCCTTCAGTAAATGTAGCTAATGGCTTCACGACAACTTTCGCTCGCATTTTAAGCTGTTCGTTTAATGGTAAATTGGGATCATTAGGTACATCGCTAACTTATCAAGCTATCCAGTATCTAGACGACTCTTTTTGGGAAACCATATCTAAATACCGTGTGCTAGCGATATTTGATGAGATACATCACTGCTCGGGTGAAACACTAGCTGAAGCCAATGCTTGGGGTGAGCAGATCATTTTAAAAGTTCAAAATGCGGCAACGTACACTTTGGCCCTTACGGGTACACCTTGGAGATCAGATTGCTTACCCATATCCTTAAGTTCGTACAGCGATCCTGAAGGACGAATAATCTGTGACTATCAGTACACTTTAAAGCAAGCAATTACCGATAACGTTTGTAGAAAACCGAAACTGGTGTTGGTAGACAATGAACAACTGAAATATACCAGTATCGATGACAGCAAATCCTACTCATCGATTCAAGCTATGTTCAAAGAACAGAAAATAAATTATTCCAGTATCTTACAAGATAAAGATGCGTTGACTTATATTCTTGGACTTTCAGTAGATAAGTTACATTTGATTAGATCGACAAACCACAATGCTGCCGGACTTATCGTAGCTGCATCGGTTGCGCATGCGCGGCAAATACAAGTCATTCTGAACGAACAATTGAAGCAACCTAGCGTATTGGTGTCCTACCAAGATCTTGATGCCCAAAACATCATCGAAAGCTTCAAAAGAGAAAACTCACCATGGGTCATTAGTATCGGAATGATCAGTGAAGGAACAGATATACCAAGGCTTCAGGTCTGCTGTCATCTAAGTAATGTCCGTACCGAATTGTACTTCCGTCAGGTGTTAGGGCGAATTCTAAGAATAACCGATGGTAACAATCAAGAAGCTTGGTTGTACACGTTCGCAGAAGCGAGCCTAGTTAAATTTTCTGAGGAAATTGAACAAGATATTCCGGAGTCTTGTCTTTATGTAAAACACCCTGAGGAGAATGAGGTAGAAGCCATGCAATCACTTGAAACCAGCTCATCACATGCTGTTAATACCACAGGGAACTCAGGAGAATTCAAATGGAATACCAGCGATACAAGAGTGCAAATTGGTAACGAAGATTCTATTCCTCATAGGTCATTCACTCTGGGGCATTTTAGAGAGCGGGTGATTGAGGCGTTTATTGGAATATGACAAAGTTACAATCTATGTAGCCAAATGCTATTGAACACCATCATTTTACAGCGCAATCATTTACCCAACTAATTGTTAATCAAAAAGATCCCGGACTATTTTGCCTCTCGTTTTAGGGCTGATATTTTTCAGATAATCTTCCCATCCAAGAGTCTTTGGAGGAGAACGTAGCATCTCTCGAGTTACCTTGACGCCTTCGATGAACGGATTCTTCCAAAATCTTGGTTTGTTACCTGAAGTCAGCTCGGATGCAAAAAGAAAATCTGCGTCGGTTATTGATTCATGATCGTTATCAATAGCTTCAATCGATGCTTCATAAATAAGATCTCTCAGAGAGCGCATGTTGCCTTGTGAGAACGCATACAACTTCTTTTGTAACCCATCTCCATCCAAGCCAGCTTGTTTTTCAAATGGTAATGCCTCATCAAGGCGCTCTAAGAAAGTTTTGAATATTCCCTTTCCGTCTTGATAACTAAAGGGACGTAAATGGAACTGAATAGGGAATCGCCCATGTAGCTGGGAATTCGCTTGCAACACAACTTTAGAATATGGCATTCCAAAAAGAACAATTGGACATTTCGTTTTGTTTAATATTCCTTTCAGCCAGTTTCCAACGTGTGTAAGAATCTTATTTGTTGAATCGTCAACTAAATGCTGAAACTCATCAATAATAATCAATTGAACACCTAACGTTGGTGTAAGTTCAACGATTCTTTTAGTTAACCGAGCTAGGTCTGTGTCGTACAGGGCAAGTGGATCCCCCATTTGCAACAACAACTCCCTTGCAGCATCGACTGGTTTTGCATTATCCGGTAGCTCGATATGAACTACTGGAATAGTATCTCCCTCTGGATCAGAATCTCCCTTATTTTCCTTCAAATATTTTTTAATTATAGTTGTTTTACCTACCCCAGAAGCCCCATAAACCATCATACAGGTAGGTTCTGAATCCTTATCTGAAAAGTCTCGACACCTATCCATATACCTTAGGACCTTAGCTACGCTTGGAGTTATGACAAATGCTTTTTTCGCTATTGCAATTCGAACATCTCTACTATCACCCATATAAAAATACCTTCTTATAAGTAATCTATACCCCAAGCATTTTCGTCATCAACTATCTCTTCTTGAGGATGCCCTTGCTCGGTTTCTTCCGGTGCCTCTTGATTTTGATTCTGAGATTTTGCCCTTTCTGCGTTCTCTTGATATCTAGCGCCACGACGTCTATTTCTAATTTTTTTGGTTTTAAGGATCGACTCTTCTGCAATTTCCTCCATTCGTATTTCTGAATCAATTTCAGCATCTTCGTCATATTCAGCTAAGTTTAAATTTCTTTGATACTTAATATTCGCTTTATGTTGCCACAAAGAAACACCACTCGCGTATTCGTAGTCAATAGCGGGAACTGTAAAGTACTCATTGGCATCTTCATCTAACACCCAAATATGCCCCATACACTCGGGGTTATACTTAAATGTAACTACATGATTTCCTTTACTTCCACGATATTCAGCTAAACGATCACTACTATACGTCAAGTCAACATAGATTGTTATTCCAGACTTACTCAGTTTCTTTTTATCTAAAATTGCGAATTTGAAGTCCAGTTCGGCTGTCGTTCCAGTAAACTCTTCTGGTTCCCATTCCTCACACCCTCTTTTCCATGCCACATTTGGGCAGTTTGTACCTCTTTGGTTTGATTTCTTATGGTATATATCCACTAACCAAATAAGATATATTTCTTTGATTTCATCAAGAGTCAATGTCGCTTCATTAATTGAGTCATACCCTTCTCTCTGTAGGTACTGACTAAATGCTTTCCCAGGTAAGTCATCTAGTAATGTAGTATTAACGGTCCCGTAATTGCGTTCGACGTGTGGTTTGTTATCTGGAGTTTCCACTTTATTTTGATGGACGGTTATTAGTAATGTCTCGCACGCAGCATCAAATGCTTTTGATAAAAATTCTTTCCCGTTATCAGTCACTAATAAGTCAGGAATCCCGTAGCACAACCATTCGTTTTTGACAGAAGGATATGAAGATAACAACGAGTCTTTCCGCTGTATTGCATCTTTTAAAGCTAATGAAACCGAAATATAACTCGGTGGTTCAAATCCTAGATAGAAACCAACCACAGCTTTACTGTAGCAATCGACCAATTGTGTAAGGTAAGGTCTTCCAAGAGGAATTCGGTATTTTTCATGTACGACGAACAAGTCCAAAACCGTATGATCTACCTCGACCCTTTCAAGGGTGTAAGACGTAAGAATTTTTTTGCCCATCCTACGAAACTCTCTTTTGGCTACTCGTTCCCCTTTTTTTGCAACCAAAACTTCAAACGGTGTCTTTTTTTTGACTCTTTTCCTTAGAGACTCATACTTCGGATACTTATGTTTAGTTCCGTGTTTGAGATTATACTGTCGAATTTTCCTACGAACACGGCGATGAGCCGAACTAATATTGATTTTTCGACCAGAGATAACCCCCTCAACGGCTTGTTCCATCACCGCATCAACAACTTTGGGAACTTTGGACTTTCTATTACCTCTGCCTTGTAAGTCGGGAGCTAGGCATATAGGATTGTAATCTGACTGGCTAAACTTTAACCACCATCGATAAATTGTAATAGCACTGGGGATTTTTTTATCGTTAAGTTTTGGTAAATCGACTCGATGCGGTTCAATGGTTTTGGGAGTAATATTGTCACACACTTTCCCTAAATACCTAAGAACCTTTAACCGATAAGAAATTTCATTCACAACCTTATCTGGAAGTGCTGTCAAATCAGTATATGTGGCATCTTCGGCTAAAACTTCACTTGGAGACCTATCGATATCGATATCTTCTTTTTGGTGAGCAGCAACATCTAGTTTTGCCTTCCTATTAAAATCACTAAATGATTTCTTAGGCATAAGAAACTAATTCAAATTCAGATTGAAGAGATATAGGAAAGTCCAAATCTGTTTCCAGCAAATTTCGTGATAACAAATTACACAGTACTGGCATAATTCCTTTCCTTGCTATTCCAACCTTTTGAATCAAATAGTGTACCGGCTGTGAGCCATTGCTCCTGAAAATATTTAGTACCAGGTTTTGTGTATCAGTTAAGCGATCTCTAGAAGCATACCTATGCATCAACTTGAGATTTTTTAACAACGCTTTGTTGCCTCTTATCTGCTTCTCTTCGAGCAATTCCAATTCCAAAGCCAATTTCTCAGCAGCTTGTTGCTTTGCGTTCCACTCATCGAGAAAATCGGGTAAAGATGCTACATCATCGGGCTTTATTTCGTACAGAACATATTCACCCGTATCAAACTGTACAAGGAAATCAGGCACATACGTATGCCATTTACCCTTATAATAATATGAATATCTAATTGGCTGAGAACAAAAACGAATAATATCTTTTTCAAAATCGAAGTGGTAGCAAGCATCACATTCTAAAGCTGACTCAACAGTAACCCTTTTACCCATCTTGGCACTAGCATAGCGATGTATGTTTTTGCCTCGAGATTTAGTCAAATTCCGAGCAGGATTATTAAAAGCATTATTTAATGATATTGCCGTACTTTCAGGATGGTCATATTGAAAGGACATAAGAATTGCCTCTTCATGAAGTTGTCGTAAACTTACATAAGTTTAGACAGTAAAGAGGCAATATCAAATTATGGTTGTGATAATTATCAAGATATGGTTGTAATTATCACTTTATGGTTGTTTCAACAATTTCCGAATAGTTAACAAATTATTCTTTCCCAAAAACATTGTTCTCTTGTTCCTGGACGCGAATGAACGTTGTCCTCTTCGTTAGCTCCTTAAGCTCCGCCGCACCTAGGTATGTGCAGGTTGAGCGCACTCCACCAAGGATATCTTGGATGGTATTTTCTACACTACCACGGTATGGCAATAGTACGGTTTTTCCTTCAGCTGCACGGTAGTTGGCCACACCGCCGGAATGCTTGTCCATCGCGGACTGAGAAGACATGCCGTAGAATTTAACGAAAGTTTCGCCATCTTTCACAACCAACTCACCACCAGACTCTGTATGGCCGGCCAACATTCCGCCAAGCATGACAAAATCAGCACCACCACCGAAGGCCTTGGAAACATCACCTGGGCATGCGCAGCCGCCGTCACCGATAATACGGCCACCTAAACCATGCGCAGCGTCAGCACATTCAATGATGGCAGAAAGTTGCGGATACCCCACACCAGTTTTAACCCGAGTGGTACAGACAGAACCTGGGCCAATGCCTACTTTTACGATATCAGCACCCGCCAGAATCAATTCTTCCACCATATCACCGGTCACAACGTTACCGGCTGAAATCACTTTATCCGGATAAGCTCCGCGAACTTTTTCAACAAATTCAACCAGATGCTCTGAATAACCGTTAGCAATATCGATACAGATAAAAATTAAATCATCGCTAAGCGCAAGAATTTGCTGAAGTTTCTGGAAGTTATCATCAGATGTGCCGGTAGAAACCATAACATGTTTCAACACATTGGCATCGGAAGAAGCAACAAACTCCGCCCACTGTTCAATGGTGTAATGTTTATGCACGGCAGTCATAACTTCATATTTTGCCAACGCTTTTACCATCTCAAAACTGGCAACTGAATCCATATTCGCGGCAATCACCGGCACACCGGACCATTGACGCTTGCTGTGCTTGAAGGTAAACTCGCGGGTTAAATTTACTTGAGAACGGCTTTTTAAGGTGGAACGTTTCGGGCGAAACAGTACATCTTTAAAACCTAACTTAAGTTCTTGTTCGATACGCATAATGCAATTCCTTGTGATAGACCCTGTGTCTTTTTCGCATTATTGAATTCACGGTTGGCAGACCACGATTCAAATTTCGGACACAAAAAAACCGGAGCGTTGGCAGACGCTCCGGTTTTCAACATTATAGGGGCTGATTTTTTTCTCACAAGTCTGATAATTGAAATTTTTTTGTGGTACCATTTCGCAGTATACAACCTGTAAAAACCACCATTAATACTTCCAAACTCCTTAATCCCCGTTTTTTATAAAATAATTGTCTATTTTTTGTCAGAACCACTCATTTGCTGCGACATCCACTCTACAAATAAGTTCAAATCAAGTAATCTATTTGATGCTAATATTAAAAAGTAGCTAACGATGCCCCCGGGCAATAGATATTAAATTTCACGATAGGATCATTAGGATCAAGCGATGAAGTTCTCTGTTACGCTGTTTGCGGCGTTGTCCATCACAGTGGTTTTGCCAAAATCGGTACACGCCGAGTCGGGTGAAAGCCGTTTTTATGTGAATTCGGGGATTTCATGGCTTAACGGAGACCTGAAAACTGAGCAAGCGTGGATGTCGAGCATTGGTTACAACTATCTATTTAATCCCACCATCGGTCTGGATATTGGTTATCTGGATGTGAGTTCAGACGAAACTTATACTTCGCGTTACAGCACATTAATGCCGAATGTCACTTATAAAGGGGTATTTGGTGGGGCGAAGGTGCAGCAACCAATTGCTAATTTTGCCACCATTTATGCAAAAGGTGGAATCAGCTTAACCAGTTACCAGGAAAATCTCTCGCAAAAAGAGAGCAATGAGAGCTTAAACAGCTATGAAATGTCACCTTATTTTAGTATCGGTGCCAATATCCCTTCCCTGTTTGAACCCAGCTTAGATTTGAATGTCGAACTTTCCTATCAGGATTTACAACTGGATTACAACAATACCGTTTTAATGCTTGGCGCACAGTATCGGTTTTAGTCTCTATTCAAAATCATTATTTAAAGTTAACCAACTGCCGCAGTTGCTCAATCACATCACTAGCAAGCAGCCCTCGTTGCCCTCTTATATTGGCTTCTTTATCGCCAGCCTTACTATGAATCAGAACACCAAACCGGGCGGCATCACTTAATGAAAGACCCTGAGCCAATAATGATACGATAACTCCGGTAAGTACATCACCCATTCCGGCGCTCGCCATCCCCGGATTTCCCGCTAGACATACCCAGGTTTTTTCACCATCACAGACCAGAGTTCCGGGGCCTTTTAACACCGCAATGCCACCAAATTTAGCCTGCAACTGTTTAACAGAAGAGAAACGATCGGCTTCAATCGCTTCAACCGTAGTATCCAACAATTTTGCCGCTTCGGCAGAATGAGGCGTAATCACCCGCCGCTGATCGAGATTAGGATGCAGAGCTAAAAGATGCAGCGCATCGGCATCAAATACTTTGTATAAATCACTGCCAGCAACCATATGATATATAGCTAGCGCTGTGCTATTACGTCCCAGACCCGGCCCAAGCGCCAACACATCGCACCAGGCTAAGCGTGATTCAATATCAGACAATTCATTCCAGTCTGAACTCATCACTTCAGGAATAGAGATTAACAGCGGGGCAACATTATGTTGATGGCACAAAGTTGCGACCATTCCGGCTCCACATTTTGCGGTCGCCTGTGCGCACAATATTAATGCACCACCCATCCCATCATTCCCTCCCACGAGCAACGCTTTACCAAAGCTACCTTTATGGGTATTGGAAAGACGAGGGAGTAATACACTGTCCAGAGTACCACAACAAATCGCCCAGGCCGTTGGTTGATTTTGATGATCAAACACATCCTCAACCCCAAGCCCGGCAAAATGGAGTTCACCAACGTAGTCACGCGCCTCACCAGTCACCAGACCTTGTTTCAGGCCAATAAAACTCATGGTATGCTCAGCGCGTATGGCATGGCCTAGGGCCCTGCCTGTGTCACCACACAATCCAGACGGAATATCAACCGCAACAATCGGAGCAGGAAAAGCGTTTAGCTTTTCGATTACCGCTTGCACATTTAACCGAACTGGCCCGTTCAATCCGGTTCCAAGCACGGCATCTATAATCACATCCACCGTTTCCGGCACCTGCTCGTTTTCAGCATCAAAAATCTGGCCGCCATGATGCAGCCAGTGTAAATAAGCAGTACGTGCGTCACCAGTTAGCTTCTCAGGATCACCCAGTTGCCACACCGTGACAAACATTCCAACCGATTTAGCCAGGCTAGCAACGATATAGCCATCACCGCCATTATTTCCGGAACCGCAGCAAACCAACCAGTGCTCAGAGCTGGGGTACTGTGCCATACCGATAGCAAAAACCGCCTGACCAGCCCGCTCCATCAGACTGTACATCTCCAGTCCTTTGGCACTAGCGGCAAAGCTCTCGCCCTGACGAACCTGGTTCATTGAATAAAAACGGTCAGACATGGTCATAGTAACAACTCTCAGACTACGGGTACCAAGGTGAATCACAATCAGGCATTTTGTAAAGAAACCAGCGCTTCTGCGGTTGCATCCTGAATCGACAAAAACAGTGAATTGATTTTCCCGGTGGGGGTACGCATTGGGTTGAGCGTTATGTTTTGATACATAAAATCAGCCTGTTGTGTCACCGGGCGAACATTACGGCATTTAAACAGGTAAGGACGTTGCTGCCAGGTGATAAAACTACGGCACCCTAGCTCATAAACTGGTTTTGTTTTCAGCTTAAACCACTCTTGCGGGATCTCAGGAAAAATTTCGAACAGTGACTTATCAATTACTTCACTCGCCTGCTTACCGCTATGATGAGTCATAAACCCATTCCACACCTGAATGTTGAAATCCCGATCGATGACAATCAACCCCAAATCCACATTTTGTACCATATCCACCATCCAGTGGAATTGCTCAAATTCTGCGGGTAAATTCATAATCAGAAATCCTCCATCAGATACGCCAGTTTGCTATCCAGCAGTGGCAAAGATTCATCGACGAACATAAACAATAAATCACAACGAATCGAGGTGCCTTCAATGTTGTAACTGACCTCAAAGGTCATGGTTTTGCTAAAAGAACCGGCAGTGGACTGTATCACTGACTCAATCGGAATATGTTGCCCGAGCAGTACTGGTGAGCTTTGGAAAAAACGAACTTCCGCTTGTTGTCCTAAGCCATTTAAGAATGAACCAACCAAAATGTTGGAAACATCCATCAGCAGTTCCAATTCTTCGAGCTCTTCGCTATCAGTCGGAACCTGCATCAACTTTTTCAGATCGTTCACACTTGAATCACTGAGAATCACCAACGCTTCACCGGCAATACCCTCTCCGCTAAAGCCCTGACAAACGCCGGAAACCTGGTCGTGTTCCGCCAGATCACGTAGCGCCATATGAAGTTCACTCACCTCAAAAATATTCACGTTCGGCAGAGGCAGCTCAACAAATACGTCAAAATGGCGAGCCAATGCGTCAGCGGCACGACCAATTGATACGTTGGCGACTTCCATATAAACGTCACGACGTTTCAAAATTGGTAATTCCACCGATACTGGTGTCATTACCGCTTTTTGCTGTTGAGGCTGAACAATCTGTTTTAGCACATCGTTCAGTGCCGTTTTATCAATTGGCTTCTGAATAAATGCTTTTGCACCGAGCTCTAATACCCGTTGCTTCGCTTTCGGCTGAATATCACCGGAAACCACCACCACCGGAACAGAGATGCCCAGTTTACCCATCTCTTCCAGAGTTTCGAAACCATCCAGCTCCGGCATGGTTAGATCGAGGAACATCAGCTTAAATTCAGCCTGATTCAGCTTCTCGATACCATCCCGACCGTGAACCGCAAAAGTAATTTCTGCGTTTAAAGCGGCAGGAAGCGAGCGAGCCATCTGCTTTCTCGCCAATGCGGAGTCATCACAAATTAAAACCGGAAATGACATAGTCAACCGTTCCTTTTCGTTGGTACATGTAGTGAAAATATCTCGATGACTTAGGGCAATTAATGGGGAATAACTCAGTAACTGATTATAGTGTCGGCCATAGCGTCAATACGATAATCCGTAATGCCACCGCCATTACCACTAGCGACACACCTAACCGATAGCGCTTAAATTCCTCAACCGACATGGGAACACGCTTAAAGAAAATTGTCGCGACGCCAGCCCAATCATGACTGCGGCGACCATATTGGATAATTCCAAACAGAATAAAGAGAATGCCAACTACCAACATACCCTTTTCCAACCAAAATAGTGTAATGCCCATCGTTACCTCTTACTTTACAATTCAACGCATTACTAAGCGTACCGTAAAAAGCAGTAAGTCACCCTTACACTATAGTCGAAGATCGAGATTCAATGAGTAAAAGCATTAGCCAAATCCAACATTTGTGGATTATGCAGCATTTGGATAACACTCTTGCCCTTTATGTTTTGCATTTCTGGCAAAGCTGCCCTTACCTTTTTTCGGTTTCTCAATTTTTTGCTTAAATACCGGGCTGGTAACCAGCGCCTTAATCGCATTATCTTTTATAACACCACGACCAATTTCAATCGGGTGAACACTGCACTTATTGCTCATAGAATAGACTCCTTTGTTAAATCCGGTTGCATTGTGAGGCAATCATCAGCAAAGTCAATGACTGAACAAAAATATACAAAAAATCATCATTTTTTATATAGGTATCAAAGATTAATACTCAAAACAGTCGGTTATTTAGATACCGACCTCAAAATTATTCTATAAATTGAGTAGATTTTATTGACAAGGCTTGGGATCAATTTACACTGCTAGTTAGCTTGTAAATCGTTTCTTTGTTTGCGTGTACGTCTCGTTGGATTTTTAAACATTCCAGTCGTGTGGTAGCAATAGCAATCAACATTTCCACGCTAATATCGCCGCTATCGGCTCTGTTTAATTTGTTTTATTAGGAAAAGATTATGTCTAACACAGTGACTGGCACTGTAAAGTGGTTCAACGAAACTAAAGGTTTTGGCTTTATTCAACAAGAAAACGGCCCAGACGTTTTCGCGCACTTCAGTGCAATTCAAGGTGACGGTTTCCGTACTTTGACTGAAGGTCAAAAAGTTGAATTCGTTGTTTCTCAAGGTCAAAAAGGCCCACAAGCTGAGAACATCAAAGTCCTATAATTTTAATAGGCCATGATTTAAAAAATAGCCAACCCAGGTTGGCTATTTTTATATCTGTTTTTCCTGATTTGATTACTCTTCACTCCCACTTCCATCTGAATCAATAACTTTTGACTGAGTCAAAATTACCACATATCATCGAGTCTAAATGACTTGATAACTCTATAACTTCGCCCATGCAAAATTTTTCTATCGCCAACCTGGCAGAAATGACCATAGATCTGGCCAACGCACTTAATGATGAAGACCGTTTCAACCGCCTGCTGGATGCAGTCAGAAAAGTGATCAACTGTGATTGTGTAGTATTGATGGCTCGCCAGGGAGATATGCTTGTTCCGCTCGCGATGCAGGGGCTGACCCGCGACACTCTGGGGCGGCGGTTTATCATCGACGAACATCCGCGATTCTCGGTCATCTGCAGCCATAATACTCCGGTTCGTTTTGCTGCCTATTGCGATCTGCCTGACCCTTTCGATGGCCTGCTCATGCAGCATGATGGTGATATTCCGATTCACTCCTGCATGGGATTGCCGCTGATGTTCGGAGATGAGCTGATCGGAGTGTTGACCCTCGACAGCCTGAAACTGGGTGCCTTTGAAGATATACCTGATCGTAGCCTGGAAGTATTGAGCGCGATTGCCGCTTCAAATCTGAAAATGGCGCTGGCAATGTCCCAACTGGAGATGCAGGCCCGCCAGATCCAGCAACGGATGGAAGAGCTGAATGAGGAAGCATGGGAGCGTGACAAAAGTGATTTGATTGGTAACAGCTCGAGCATGGCATCAATGAAATCGGACATAGAAGTGGTTGCCCCCTCCAATTTTAATATTTTGATTTATGGTGAAACCGGGGTAGGTAAAGAGCTGGTTGCCCGGCAAATCCATCAACTGTCACCAAGGCGCCGACAACCGTTAATCTACGTAAACTGCGCCGCCATTCCGGAGAATCTGGTAGAAAGTGAACTGTTCGGCCATGTAAAAGGCGCGTTTACTGGTGCAGACAAAAATCGTCAGGGCAAATTTGCACTGGCTGACGGCGGTACTCTGTTTCTTGATGAAATTGGTGAACTACCGTTAACCGCCCAAAGTAAAT
Source organism: uncultured Vibrio sp. (assembly GCA_963666615.1). GTDB lineage: Bacteria > Pseudomonadota > Gammaproteobacteria > Enterobacterales > Vibrionaceae > Vibrio. The sequence continues at coordinate 638,374 of OY762907.1, read as the reverse complement.
TACTGCGCGCACTACAGAACAATGAGATTCAGCCTGTCGGCCAGGATCAGGTACAGATTATCGATGTTCGGGTGCTCGCCGCAACCAACCGTGATTTAAAACATGAAGTAGAAGAGTGCCGCTTCCGTGCCGATCTTTATCACCGTCTGAGTGTCTATCCGGTCCGGGTGCCTGCACTGCGAGAACGAAATGGTGATATTGCATTATTGGCGGGTTATTTTCTGGAACAGGCACGACGCAAACTTGGCCTGACCCATCTAACATTAAATCAGGATTCACTCAAACTGTTGAATCGGTATAACTGGCCAGGCAATGTGCGAGAGTTAGAACACGTGATTAATCGTGCCGCACTGAAAGCCCGCGCGGCACAACAAAATGATAGGGCTATCGTTGCCGTTACTCCGAAAGATATTGGTGGTTTGGAATGGAATGCAGCACCCAATCATCTACAACACAAAGAGAATGACAACGGCGCAATATCGCAAGTGAAAATAGACACGGCAGAAGGTCTGCGCGTTGCAACGGATAATTTCCAGGCACAACTGGTCAGTCAGGCACTAATTGAGGCTGATTTTAACTGGGCTGAAGCCGGGAGGCAGCTTAAAGTAGACCGAGCCAATCTGACCCGGCTTGCCAAACGCTTAGGTATTCAGGTCGAAAAAAGCCACCGGATTAGCCAGTAACCTCGTGGCCAATTAATTTCGCTGACTCCAGTTCCTGCATCACATCGGCGCGGATTTTCTGCTCTAATACCCCAGCACGTTCGGTCGGGCAAAAAATCATAAAGTAGATAACAATCTCACCTAACGCGCCGCTCTCGATCCTAACCTGTGGCCCCGGCCCCGGCAGATCAACCCCAGCGTGCTTTTCAATAATATTGTTATAGCGCTTCGCAACTTCAATAAATTCTTCACAATGCTTTTCCACTTTGCTCTTCAGTTGTGGCACCAGCGGGTAGATATTGATGAATTTAGGAATAATGATATCGAAGCTGTGGTAAACATAGCGCTTCATAAAATTGAGATTTTTTACCGGGTAAGTAAAAAACATGCTGTTTGGCAGAGTCACGGTTTTACCAGTGAAGTGATAGTAGCCACGTTTGAGATCCACTTCCTGAATCACCGTGGCCATCAGGTTATGTTCGATGACCTCACCACAGATAGCACCCACTTCAATCCAATCGCCAATCCGAAATGAACGTGAACTGGCGCGTTGAATTGAGCCGGTAAAACAGAGGATAATTTCTTTGGAAGCGACAACCAGGGCAAATGCGATAGCCGTAAGTGAAAGAGCGAATTCGTTTATTTCCGCCCTCCACAACATAAACATTGCGACAAGCACCAACAAAAACGTTGAATTTTTGGTTCGTGACATCCATTTACGCTGCTTCTCAGAAATAAATGCTACATCACCGCGAATGTAGTTAAGCAGCAGCTTTCGCACCAGTAACACTGATGCGATAACCAACAAGGTGGTAAGTAGTTTTTTATCAGATAAATATGCTAAAAATAGTTCCAATGCTGACATTCATTTTGCTCTAAAAGGCTGTTTTACTATAGTAAACCCTAATCATGAATGAATTGAAAGTGCGATTTAGCGGTAATGCTGGGCAGTTCGCTTTGCAATATTCACAATCACTTCAACCGCCTTGACCATCCCCTCGATGGTGACAAATTCATGAATGCTATGGAAATTGTAACCTCCGGTAAAAATATTAGGACAAGGCAGGCCTTTAAATGAAAGTGCCGCCCCATCGGTTCCACCTCGAATTGGCTGAATCAAAGGTTCAATTCCTGCATCCTGCATCGCCTGTTTGGCGATCTCAATGATATGAGGATGAGGTTCAACCATCGATTTCATATTTTTGTAGCTGTCCTCAATAGCAATCTCTACCCGACCATGTCGGTAGGCGCGATTTGCTTCTTTCGCCAGCTTGATTAAAAAGAACTTCTTATCTTCCAGTCCCTGCGCCTTGAAATCCCGCAGCAAGTAAGTCAGTTCGCTGTACGCCACGCTCATATTGGCAGACGCTAAATGGTAAAATCCCTGATAACCTTCGGTTTCTTCTGCCATCTTCTCGACCGGGATCAGCAGCTGAAACTTAGCTGCCATACTAATGCTATTGAGCATTTTTCCTTTGGCATTACCTGGATGCACATTGTTACCGTAAAAGCGGATTGTTGCGTTAGCGGCATTGAAATTTTCATACTCCAATTCGCCAACCGCTCCACCATCAACGGTATAGGCCCATTGTGCGCCAAATTTTTCCACATCAAATTTATCGGCACCACGCCCAATCTCTTCATCAGGTGTGAAACCAATACAGATGTCACCATGCGGAATTTCAGGGTGTTCAATCAAAAACTCAATAGCTGAAATAATTTCTGCAATACCGGCTTTATCATCGGCCCCCAACAGAGTATTTCCATCAGTGGTAATTAAATTCTTTCCGTGCAGTTGATGTAATTCCGGATACTGAATCGGTGAAAGCACTTCATCGCCACGGCCAAGGGCAATATCACCGCCCTGATAACATTCCACAATCTGTGGAATCACATTTTTCGCCGTAACATCCGGAGAGGTATCCATATGAGCGATAAAGCCGATCGCCGGAACAGTATGACTAACGTTTGACTTCAGTTTTGCCATTAAATAGCCATGCTTGTCCAGTGACACGTCCTGCAGGCCGAGTGCGACTAATTCATCATGTAGCATCTGAGCAAACACGGTCTGCCCTGAAGTACTCGGGCAACGAGTACGATTTGGATTGGACTGTGTGTCAACAATCACGTAATTGAGAAACCGGTCGAGTAAGGTATCCATTTTCTCTCCATCACAAAAAACATCAGCCGTGCACTGCAACTTTTATTGCACACAGCAAGCTGGCAAACGATCAGGAAGGGATTAAATACGCCTGCCTGATCTGAACAATGTTTTTATAGTACGGACAAAACGGATATCGAATTTGCTGCAAATCAGTTTTATCTAATAAAACAGCCAATTATTATTAAATAGTCACAAAAATCCCGTTCTCGGCACATTTAATTGTCATGCTCGTCCTCTTTCACCAACAGGTAACTCTGCCTTGGCGGAATTTCGATATGAAGTTTCTGCTCCACCACTACAAACTGCTTGCCGCTCAACAGATCAGTTAACGTTTCATTTCCATCCACAATCAGCGTCTTCACTCGCTGTGATTTATTCAGCACAACCATGCCCTGGTCGCCGCGGCTGAAAGCCAGAAAGTCCGTCTCACTGATTATCGGCTGCATATTCAGTCCATGCATTCGATTGTGAAATTCGATTCTTGCGATCATTTCTTCATCCTGCCATACCTCTTGCCAGCGCGCGTGTCCGGATTCACCACAAATGGTACTGCTATCGAGATCGCTGTAGATCAGAGGCACACCACCATCACGCCCCAACAGATAACTATAAGCTAACGATTCAGCCCATTCGGGCATAATCAGGCCATGGAAAACATCGTTATTCGGAATATCGTGAGTAATGGCGAAAGTAATCGCCCGAGTTTCAGATAACGCCTGACCAAAACAGTAAGGGTCGATCAGGCTTGATAAATCACCCTCTTCCGCCAGTGCATTCAACACGGTCTGAAACAACGGGAAGTCATACGCGCCTAGTGATGTCTCTTCCAGATAGGGTTCAAGAAACAACTGATACTCTTCCGCAGTGGCACCACCATCGGTAATGATTTCCCCAAAGATATGTACGTCATGAGTCAGATCGTCGCTCCATACCTGCTTAAGGTGTTGCATCGTCATATGTTTCGCGGCATCAATCCGAAAGCCTTTCACTCCCAACTTTTTCATTGCGAGCAAATAGGCACGTTGCTGAGCAACCACATTAGTGGTCGGGCTTAATGTCGGCAGCCCCTGATCGTGTGGCCCGCCGGTAATGCGGCCATGCTGCACTTCCCACGGGTCATACCAGTCGCGGATACCAAACGCTTCAACAAAGTCATCTTCATCAAATAGAGGTTGCGACAAGTCGCCAAATAAATGGATCGATTGGTAATAATCGGGATCATGAGTATATTGGTCGAGAATGGCCTGGCTCGGATATTGAAGGTCACCGCGAAGTGTCGATTCGTTGGCCATGTGATTAAACACAACATCGATATAGGGCCACAGGTCATTCGCCTGTAGCTGAGCAATCATATATTTGAAATCATGAGTATCACCGAGCTGATTGTCGATAATACGATAATCCTGCGGTTGGTAGCGCTGCCACCAGGGAGTTCCGCTATTATCCATCGCCGATTTCATTGGCGGAGAAACTAAAACTGCTTTATAGCCGGCTTGGGCTATCTTATCTGCACGCTGTGCTACCAGTTTATACGGCCAGTCAAAAGCATGCAGTATTACATCTGTAGGTTTAACATTCATCATGACGGCATTCCTTATGATCATGGTGTTAATAAACTTATCTACGGATATTTCCGCTTTATGATAAGTCCCTGTGCTAAAGATGAACTGTAGCCATTATGCGACATGAGCCGCAAAAATATCAAATTTTATTGATATAAATTATTTTTTGAAACGAATAAATATGCTATTGGACGATATGCCGTTAAAGTAATTAACGGCATATATAATAAGAAAAGTTAGAATTTTTTCGGTGCAAAACCGGTCATCACTTCTAAATGAAGTTCTTTGCCTAATTTAGTCATCGGATGTACCACCACCAAACCTTTGACCGATTTTTTCAAGCGCCCCATATCGGCCTGCTCTGCTTTGGTAATTTCGCGAGAGAAAGGCATATCAAGCAAACTCTTACGCTCTTTATTCAGATCGTATTGTTGCTTATGTTTTAGCTGCGATACTTTCTTTTCCAGCTTTTCAACTTCGTTAGTAAAGTGGCTGATCATTTCCTGATCACCACGAGCCTGCGCGGCTTCTAACTTATGTTTGCAGGTATCTAAACGGTTAGAGACTTGCTGAACTTCTGATTTTACACTCATGGTAATCAACTCAATTAGTGAACAGGGGTATCGGTTTCTGAAAAAAACTGGCCAAAATGTTGTTCCAACACTTCCGGGGTTAAGTTACCTTCTGCTTCCAGCTTTTTCAGTTGCGCAACGATCGCTTTCTGCTCTTCCAATGTCGGTAGTTTGACCTCATCATTGCCTTGCTCCTGTTCGAGCATCGCAGCCAGTTCTTCGTTAAAATCACTCATTTTATATACCTATTGTAAAACTCATTTCTGACCGGGATTTTACCCGACTCAGGTCGGGGATGCTAGGATTACTCATTAATGCAAAATCAGGCTTTTCATTGTGAGCGGCTAAATGATAAATTTCGCGATGGAACTTATTAGCAAAACATGAGACTAATCAACATCATCTCAATAGAGGAACAGGATTAATGCCGTCAGCGACTTTTCAACAGCTACAGAGCTATCTTAATAATCAGGTTATTGGTCAGAGTGAATTGGTCAATCAGATATTGGTGGCGCTGCTGGCCGATGGCCACATTTTAGTTGAAGGACCGCCAGGGCTGGCAAAAACCCGCGTGATTAAGTCACTGGCTCAATGTATTGAAGGCTCATTTCATCGCGTGCAGTTTACTCCGGATCTATTGCCTGCCGACTTGACCGGCACCGACATATATCGGCCGGAAACGGGGGAATTCAAATTCCAGCCTGGCCCGATTTTTCATTCACTGCTGCTCGCCGATGAAATAAACCGTGCGCCGGCTAAAGTTCAGGCGGCGATGCTCGAAGCAATGGCAGAGAAACAGATTACTGCCGGACGCCGCACTTATGCGCTGCCGAAACTGTTTCTGGTGATGGCAACCCAGAACCCGATTGAACAAGAAGGCACCTACCCGCTACCGGAAGCTCAGCTCGACCGTTTTCTACTGCACCTGAATGTGGATTATCCCGACGCGCAAAGTGAGCTGGAAATTTTACGCCTCAATCGTGGCGAAGCTCTGGGAGAAGTAGCTGAACGTCCGGAAAAATTAAGTCAGGAAACCATATTCGCTGCCCGTGATCAGGTGCTGGCAATTCATATGGCCGAAACCGTCGAGCAATATATTGTTCGTCTGGTCATGGCAACACGCCAGCCAGAGAAATATGACCCGCAGTTAGCTCAGTGGATTGAAATGGGCGTCAGCCCGCGTGCCACCATTGCTCTTGATCGCTGTGCCCGAGCTCACGCCTGGCTGAACGGCCGAGAGTTCGTCAGCCCGGAAGATGTTCAGGCCATGGCTTTCCCGGTACTTCGTCACCGCTTGTTGTTAAGCTATCAGGCTCAGGCTGAAGGTATTCACCCTAATCAGGTGATTAATCAGATTCTTTCGTTGGTTGGTAGCGCATAAACAGGAAAAGTGGCATGGAACTTCCGAGTTACAGTAACGGCTACTCGCTTTGTCTGGATGAGCTGTTGATTTATCGCACTCAATGCCGGACCTGGCTACCGCCAGCCAAAAGCTTATGGAGTAGTCTATCGGGCCAGCACCATAGCCGTCAGCTTGGCCGAGGGATGGATTTTTCTGAGGTACGCCGTTACCAAGCCGGCGACGATATCCGCACTATCGACTGGCGGGTAACCGCGCGTACCGGAAAACCTCATACCAAGCTGTTTTCCGAAGAACGGGAAAAACCGGTGATTATTTATGTTGATCTCAGCCGCTCAATGCTGTTTGGCTCAACATTAATGCTCAAAGCGATTCAGGCTGCTCATCTCGCCGCATTAACTGCCTGGATTGCGGTTTTGCAGAATGACCGTGTTGGCGCGGTTATTGATTTGGGTAATGAACTGATTGAACTAAAACCACAAAGCCGCCAGCGCGGAGTGTTACTGATGCTGCAAAAATTAGTGGAAAGCCAGCAAAAGTGTATTGCACGACAGGCTCCACCGGATGATCAACACTTAAACCGGGCACTACAGGCTATCGCCCGGGTTTCGCCGAAAGGCAGTGAAGTGGTGCTAATCAGTGATTTCGTAGCTTATCGACCAACACATGATCATTTATTCACCCAACTGAATAAACACAATACTCTGCGTTTAATGCAGATTTACGATCCTCTGGAACGGGGCGACACCGCCTTTCGCGGTGTAGAATTGGTCGGTGATTTTAAATCGAGCCAATGGGTCAATTTTTCAGTGGATAACAGTCGGAAATCGATAAAAAAAGCGTTTGAATCCCAGCAAGATAGTCTAGAATTGCTCAGTACAAAAATGCAGTTCCCCTATCACCAAATTTCAAGTGATACCCCATTACTGACTCAGCTTTCTGGAAAGTTCTAGATGAATCAATCGCTCTCTGACTTGTTACAACTTAATCCACTGCAACTGCCACCAACTCCATCTTGGTGGCCGCTGGCCTGGGGCTGGAGCACGTTAATCGGCTCGGCTATTGCGCTGCTGATATTAATCGCTCTGCTGATTCGCTGGAGACGCAAACGCATAGCACCAAAAAAGGCTGCTTTACGTATTTTTCAACTGTCGAAGCAGCGTATGACACCATCCGATGCGATTGAATTAGTCAGACAGGCCGCATTAAGTTATTTCACACGTGAAGAAATGGCCAGACTGACAGGACATGACTGGTATCAGTTTCTTGATAGCTATGTCCCCACCCCTTTGTTCGGCCCCAATGAAAACTTGTGGCAACAAGCTCTGTATCACAAAGAGAAGCTGAGCGATCCTCAGTCACTGATTGAAGACTGTCAGTTGTGGATAGAGCAGGCATTGCCACCGAAAAAACGGAGATAACGGATATTTTGCCCAATCTGGAACTCGCCTGGTGGTGGATGCTGTTATTGCTTCCTTTACCTCTGTTAGCTTCACGCTATTTACCACCTGCAAAACAAGCAACCCCAATTAAGATTGCCTATTTACCATCGCAGGACAATCACCATCGGCCAGGCGCAAAGTTCAGCCAGTGGCTAGCTTATACAATCTGGCTATGTTTAATTATAGCCGCCGCAAGACCGGTTTGGTACGGCGACCCGATCACCACTCACCCGAAACATCGCGATCTGATGCTGGTGGTCGATTTATCGGCTTCAATGAGTCAGCAAGACATGCTACAAGGCGGAGAATATATTGATCGCTTGAGCGCAGTGAAGCAGGTTGTGTCAAACTTTATTGATCAGCGAGAAGGGGATCGAGTCGGCTTGGTATTATTCGCCGATCATGCTTATTTGCAGACGCCCCTCACTTTTGACCGGGAAACGGTGAAAAGCCAGTTAAATCAGACCGTACTTAAACTGATCGGCAGTAAAACCGCGATCGGCGAAGGGATTGGTCTGGCGGCCAAAACCTTTATCGACAGTGATGCCCCACAGCGAGTAATGATTTTACTCAGTGATGGGAGTAATACCGCTGGCGTACTGGATCCGATGCGCGCTGCGGAAATTGCCCAGAAATACCACACCACTATTTATACCGTTGGGGTAGGAGCCGGTGAAATGCAGGTAAAAGATTTTCTATTTACTCGCACCGTGAATACCGCCCAAGATCTGGATGAAAAGACTTTAATGGCGATTGCCAAAACAACCGGTGGCCAATATTTTCGTGCCCGTAATAGTGATGAACTAGCCACTATCTACGACACCATCAACCACTTGCAGCCAGTCAGTCAGGCTACTCAAACCTGGCGCCCTCAGAGTGAATGGTTCCGTTATCCGTTGGCTATCGCCCTTATCCTCTCATTGATTCTGTTTATTACAAGGAGAGACCATGTCTGAATTCAGCCTGCTCTATCCTGAATGGCTTTTGGCACTGTTACCGGTTGTTCTATTTATCGCCTGGCTGATGCGCCGCACCCGTAGCAGCAGCTTAATTTCGCCACACTTGGCTAAAGCTATGGGAGTAGAAAAGCACGATTCAAGCAAATTACTACTTGGATTGGCATTAGTTTGGACTTTGGTCATCATTGCTCTTTCCGGCCCCAGTTTCGGCAAACAAAGTTTACCCACCATGAGCAACAACCACGCCCGGGTACTGGTGATGGATATGTCACGCTCGATGTATGCCACCGACAATAAGCCTGATCGTCTAACTCAGGCTCGCTATAAAGCCAACGACTTGCTAAAACTTTGGCAAGAAGGTTATACCGGTTTAGTCGCTTATGCGGGCGATGCTTATACCGTCAGCCCGATGACCAGCGACAGCGCAACCATTAATGCGCTACTGCCAAGCCTGAGTCCGGATATTATGCCGTATCCGGGGGCAGATGCTGCGCGCGGTGTAAAGAAAGCGATTGAACTATTACACAATGCCGGTTTTGCTTCTGGTTCGATTATTCTGATCACTGATGATCTGGATAAGGGTGATACAAAACGGATTGAAAGTCTGCTCGATGGCAGTCATTGGAAACTTGCGATATTAGGTATGGGAACCCGTGTGGGTGCACCAATCCCACTGAAAGATGGTTCGCTGCTACAAAACAATAATGGCCAGACTGTGATCGCCAAAGCTGACTTTGACCAGATGTCACAATTGGCCGGCCATGTATCAGGATTATTTATTTCTCTACAGGCAGATAACCGAGATATTAACGCAATAGCGGCGGCGGAAAAGTCAGCGTTAATCTCCGTTAGTCAGGGACAACAACAGGTGATCAGTGATCAAATTAACCATGGTTATTGGTTACTTCCTTTGGTCGTTATTGCCGCTCTTAGCCTATTCCGCCGTGGTTTCATCTTGGCTTTGGCGGCACTGATACTCAGTGGAGTTCAGCCAAATACCGCACTCGCCTCCCCGTGGCTGAATGACGATCAGCAGGCCAAGCAGTTATATGATGAAGAGAATTACACTGACGCTGCCAAACAGTTTAATGATGCCGAATGGCGCGGCAGCGCCCAATACCAGGCTGGTGATTTCAAAGCGGCCATCGACTCTTTTTCATCCATCGCTACGCCCAATAATCGCCAGAAATATAATCTGGCGAATGCCTATGCCCAAAATGGCGATTTACAACAGGCAAAAGAACTATATCAGCAAGTGTTGCAACAGCAGCCAGAACATCAGGATGCTCGGCACAATCTGCAGCAAGTAGAACAGGCGCTAAAACAGCAACAGCAACAGCAACAGCAACAGCAACAGCAACAGCAACAAAAAGATAGCAAGAATAACCAAGGCGACAAAAGCCAGCAAAAACCATCACAAAACAACTCTGATCAACAAACTGAGCAAGAGAACCAACAGCATCAAGATGCTCAGTCCGGACAACAGGAAAAAGCACAACCTGACGGGGAAAATGCACAAAAGCAGCCAGAGTCGAATAACGGACAGAAAGGCAATCAACAGCCTAATCAGCAACAACGTAAGCAGCAACCCGACCAGCAAACTCAGACACAACAATTGATGAGCCAGGCGGATAGTGAGCAAGAGCCACAGGATGCGAAAGAATCGAACAGTCAAACGGCTGATCCGGAATTGCGTAAATTAGAGCAGGTTGAAAATGCGCGCGATCCCAGTCGATTACTGCGTGCACAACTGTTACTCCAGGCGCAACAACAAGAACCACCAAAAGATACGGGGAAATCATGGTAAGTAGACAAACAATCCGCCGCTTTATCGTTGTCATGGCTACGCTGCCTGCGCTATTGACGACTCCCGCCAGCTTTGCCCAGATTTACGCTACCGTGTCGAAAAATCGCCTGACCCAGAACGAACTGTTCCAGTTACGGATAGTGAGTGATAAAAAAGTATCGGGTGATCAACTGGATCTTTCCGCGCTAGGTAATGATTTTCAGATTCTCGGCAGACCAAGTTTTGGCACTTCATTAAATATCATTAATGGTGCACGCAGCACCCGCAGCGAATGGAATATCAATATCGCCGCTAAACATACTGGGGTTATTACTCTGCCTGCATTTACCATCGAAGGAGAAAGTTCACAACCGATCGCACTACAAGTGGTAAAAGACGCAACCCTGCCGAATAACCAAGACTTAGTTAGCATCACCACTCATTTCGATGAACTGACACTCTATCCCAAGCAAAGCACCATTATGCATGTGGAACTGGTGATTAAAGCCGACACTAGGGGTCTGCAGGATCCACAAATTACACCGCCTTCGGCACAAGGTGTACAACTGGAATCCGCTGCTGAACCCGTTCAGAGTCAGCAAATTATTAACGGTATTCAAAGTACTGTAGTCAAACAGGACTTTAGAATAACCGCTCTGAAACCGGGTAGCTTCAGCGTCACAGAACCCCAGTTCGCAGGGCAGCTGCTCTATGGAGGCTACAACGGCGACACAAGAATTGTTCCGCTACAGACCACAGCACGCACTTTTACTATCAGCGTGCTGGATAAACCTAGCCAGTATCAGGGCGTATGGTTACCGACTTCTTACCTCAATCTGACCCAACAGTGGCAGGATGCGGCAGGTAAAGAACTCAAAGGCAATAGCCAGAAAACTCTGGTCGGAGATCCGCTGACCCGAATCATAAACTTAACCGTTCGAGGTGTCAGTCAAGAACAGGTGCCCTCTATCGCAATAGATTATCAGCCGTCACTAAGGGTCTACAGCGAAAAGCCAGTTTATCAGGCACTGGATAACGGTGATTTATCCGTCACACTCAAGCAGGTACTGATTCCAAACCAGGGTGGTAGTATCACTATTCCGGGGGTAACACTTAACTGGTGGGATACTAACGCCAGAACAGAACGTAAAGCTCTGCTTGCACCATTGACGCTAAACGTAACAGCTCAGCCTATGCCAGCAGTGAATACACCACCCGTACTAGCGGGATCCATGCAGGCAGAAGACTGCCCGGTGGCAGATTCTGCCAGTAACCAACCACTTTCCGTCTGGAAATATCTGACCTTTACCTTTGCCACACTCTGGCTGGCGACCCTGCTGGTCTGGTTCTATCGCCATCCAGGTAAAAAAGTAACCGCAGGAGAGGCTAACTCTAATCCAGACAACCCTTTCTCAGCACTACAACAGGCGATCAAGGATAACGATGGATTTAAGGTCAACGCCCTGATGGGAGCATGGATAGATCAGATCAATCTAACAGCCGAGCAAAAAGATCAACTGGAACTAAGCAAACGGCAGTGGTTCGCCCAGCACTATTCGGCGCAACATTCCGCAGTCGATCACCAGCCTCTGCTACAGGTAGTGAATAAAATAAATAAGACAAGTCGCAAGAAAGTAACAAAAAAAGGTAACGAACTGGCGTCGCTATAGCGATAATCGCAGCTTCGATATCCTCAACAAGGTTTCATAGATAGTGCTAGGCACCATTAAATTACTGATCACAGCCACGCTACTCACTGGCCTCGCTTTTAATAGCTGGGCCAAAGTAGATTTGGTTAAAGTCGACAAATCAAAGCGCCGCCTTTATCTGATGGAACAGGGACAAATTGTAAAACAGTATCGAATTGCGCTGGGTAAGGAGCCCAAAGGTCATAAACACACCGAGGGCGACCAACGAACGCCAGAAGGACGCTATATATTAAATGGGGTCAACCCGGAATCTAACTTCTATAAATCAATGCATATCAGTTACCCGGATATGGATGATCTCGCCAGAGCAGAAGCTGAAGGCATTGATCCCGGTGGAGATATCAGTGTGCATGGGCTAAAAAACAGCTTTGATGAAGAGCCGGCTTTTATTCAGAGTTTCGACTGGACCAACGGCTGCATTGCCATTACTAACCAAGAAATGGACGAATTCCTCTCATTGGTTGAAAACGGCACCCCGATTGAAATCGAATGGTAATCCTTTAGGGCCTGTCTTTTAGTGGTTTAACCAAACCATCCAGGCCCTCAATTTTCAGCGCCAGAGCAATTTGCATTAACTCCCCAAGTTCCCCATGCGGAAACTCACCTTTACGTTCAAACCACAACAGATATTCTTCCGGCAAGTCAATCAGAACTCTTCCGGCGTACTTACCAAATGGCATTTTAACCTGCGCCAGACGCAGCAAGTGGGTTTTATCAAACATACCTTTAAGCACAAAATAATATATTTAACGTAGTATAACGCCATACGCATTCAACCGCATGGTTTACCGTAAACCTGCCAAATCAACCGAACAACCATTCTTACATTAGTATCAGCAAATATTGTGATGTGCGTCTCATTTTGTGCTGTTAAAAATTTGACGTCGATGTGTAAAATTACGCCAAATTTTAGACTACCCTAGAAATCATAAGGGCTAGTTGTATAGCCCGAAAAAAGGAAGCCTAAATGACTACCGATGCAGACTGGTACCATATTCCCAAACAATCGCTGCCTGGAATCACACCAACATTAGAGCTAGTGAAATTAACTCTGGATTGTGATCGCGTGGGTCTGATTTACCAGTCACACGGGATTTTTTCCTTCTATGACCATTTTGGAGTGTCTCACCCTGTTAATAAAAATGAAATTGACCCATTATTAATTAGCGGATTACTCTGCCAGCCAGAAACGGTTAGCGCGATCGAATTACAACAAACTGATTATCCCTGTGGGCGAATCCTCCCCTTGCAGGATATTGATAATAAACTGTATGGTCTGTTAGTTGTTGCGACTTCAACTGCCACCCAGGATCTCGATCAGCCTATTGTTTATCATGCTCAAGGCGTACTGCGCAAACAACTGATTGCTGGATTACGAAGTGTCACCATGGAAAGCATCAACTATCGTGTCATTCTCGATAATATGCCGGTAATGATTGCCCATGTAGGGCCTGATAATATTTTTATCTTTGGTAATCGCACTTATCAGGACTATTTTCATATTCACGGTGAGAAGCTGATTGGTCTCAATATTGAGGAAGCGGTGGATCTAAACGCTCATCCACAATACAAACAAGCAATGGATACCGTACGCCAGGGTAAAGTTACCCACTTCGAGCGTTCAGTTCATGTAATGCGCGAGAAGAAAACGTTAGCGATAACGTTTATTCCAGGTGAATTAGGCGGCGATTTTTATATTTTTTCTCAGGATGTCACTCCTCATAAGCTTTCGCATAAAGCGCTGGAACATAAAGCGTTTCACGATATCCTGACCGGTTTACCCAATCGCGCCTACTTTGAACGAGCAATTCAGGATGCAATGGCCTGCCAGAACTTTATTTCGGCACTACTGTTTATCGATATTGATAGTCTGAAACACACGAATGATCTGCACGGCCACTTGGTCGGAGATCAACTGATCCAGAAATTCGCCCAATTACTCAGTGACACCATTGATGCTAGTGCGATTGCTTTCCGCTATGCGGGAGATGAGTTTGTCGTGCTGATGCAAAAGCTGGAACAACCTATGGATCAGATTGAACACGCATGCCAATCATTAATTAATAACTTACCCGTTATCTATCACAACCCCCAAGGTGAAGAGATTTCAGCTCAGTTCAGTATCGGTGCAACACTGATTGATCCGCTGAAAAATCCATCCTGGGAACACTGGCTACGGCAAGCAGACAATGCCATGTATCAGGCAAAACAGACAGGAAAAGGGAACTATATTATTTCGCCTATTTCATAATAAAAAATACCCAGACTCTTTCATCTGGGTATCTAACCATTATTCCTGATATTTCTCCAATCCGATACCTTCGAGAAGATAGCCGGTATCGCCTAAATCCGTATCTACCCCTTCGGTGCGTAAAGTACCGGTAATAGAAACCAAATCCCATAAGCCGTTAACCGGCGCACCACCTTCATATTTTACATATACGATTTGATTTGGTGGTGGTGGTGGAACGTGGATGCAAGCGCCTAAAAATGGCACCAACAGAAACTCGGTGACCTTTTTATCATCACCTTCCAGAGGAATAACAAAGCCAGGGATTTTTATTAGTTTGCCGTTCAGGTCTTCGCGTACTGTACCTATTTTCACCTGTTCTGGACGTTCACCATCATGAGAAGCAACCAGCCCCGGACGCGGCATATTGCGCTCATTTTCCGGAATCAGATCCAGCCACCCTAATCCAACCGCTGAAGACGAAACATTCCCTGCCATAGCCGGAAATCCCAGCATGCTTATTGCCAAGCACAATAAGCTAACCATTTTATTAAACATACAATTCCTATTTGCGCCAAATACGTTCGGTATAATTTGTAGTGCTGTTTTACCTAAGCTTTTTTACCAGAAAAATAAGAACGAAATATGACAGCAACAAAAACTTCATTTTTACATCACATAGATTTCACACAACTCGCCCGTAATAGTCTGACTAACAACGAAAGCAAAGATGCTTAATACATAAAACAGACGGAGAATCTCTGTGAAAACTAAACAATTATTATTAGCCAGCAGTGTAATGATCGCTTTAGCCGGATGCAGCACCGCAGACAGCGCAACCAAAATCGATGCCGCACAAAAAAATGACGTGTGGTACAAGGAAGCTCAAGCACAAATTGAACTAGCCAAAGCCAATGCGCCAATCAAAAAGCCAGCGAAAAATGTCATTCTGTTCGTGGGCGACGGTATGAGTGTCGGCACGATTACTGCGGCTCGTATTTTCGAAGGTCAGCGCCGTGGTATGCTGGGTGAAGAGTACAAACTGGCCATGGAAACGTTACCGAGTGTTGCTCTGTCAAAAACCTATAACACGAACGCACAGATCCCGGATTCGGCAGGCACTGCAACAGCAATGGTATCTGGTGTAAAAACCAAATCAGGCGTGATCAGCATTGATGACAACGTTCAACGTGGCTTCTGTAACACAGCTAAAGGCAACGAAGTAGAAACAGCATGGGAAATGGCTGCAGAGAAAGGCCTTTCTGTTGGTGTCGTTTCAACAGCACGCATCACTCACGCAACACCAGCAACCGCTTATGCGCACAGTGCAGACCGTAACTGGGAAAACGATGCAGCAATGCCAAACATCGCCAAAAACCAGGGCTGTGTGGATATTGCTCAACAGTTAATCGACTTCGATAAAGGCGATGGCCTGCAAGTGGTATTCGGTGGTGGTCGTAGCCAATTCTTGCCTGATTCGGTAACCGATGAAGAAGGTAAAAACGGTAAGCGTAAAGATGGACGCAACCTGATTTCTGAGTGGGAAGCGAAACATTCTGATGGCCAATACGTTTGGGACAAAGCTGGCTTTGATAAGCTTGATGCCAATACTAAACGCGCATTTGGTCTGTTTGAACCTAGCCATATGAAATATGAAGCTGACCGCCGCGATGGTGAGCCATCACTGGCAGAAATGACGTCTAAAGCAATTGATATTTTAGGCAACAACCAAGACGGATTCCTGCTAATGGTTGAAGCGGGCCGTATCGACCACGCGCACCACGA
This sequence comes from uncultured Vibrio sp., assembly GCA_963666615.1. GTDB lineage: Bacteria > Pseudomonadota > Gammaproteobacteria > Enterobacterales > Vibrionaceae > Vibrio. The sequence continues at coordinate 622,143 of OY762907.1, read as the reverse complement.
TACCAATGCCGCACGCGCACTGGCAGATACCATTGCTTTCGATGATGCAATCAAAGCAGCACTGGATAAAACCAATCCGGAAGAAACGCTGATCATCGTTACTGCTGACCACGCTCATACCTTTATCATGAACGGCTATGCCGACCGTGGTAACCCGATTCTGGGCCTGTCTAAACTGGGAGGTAAATATAACGAAGATGAGTTTGGTAAACGCTATACTACTCTAGGCTATGGCAACGGTGCAAACGCGGTAGATGGCCCTCGAAACAATCCAACTCAAGACGAAGTAATGGCGTTGGATTATAAACAGCAGGCACTGATCAAGTTCTCGTCTGAAACCCACTCAGGTGAAGATGTTGCTATCTTTGCTAAAGGACCAGAAGCTTACCTGTTCCAGGGCGCGGTAGAACAGAACTATATCTACCATGTTATCAATGAAGCTCTGGGCCTGGCTGAATAATCATTTTTATTTTTAGCTGCATGTATTGTAGCTGACTAAAAAAGGCGCTAACTGATTCGGTTAGCGCCTTTTTGTTTTATTTTGTTCCTACGCTAAAAATGACAATTGAGCATAAGCATTGCGCAGCCACACTTTCATACGCTGGCGTTCCGCAATATTCATCAGGCTGCGATCATTGGCCACCGCCCAGAAACTGCTGTTATTAAAATCGATCTTCTGCGTAAGTTTGGTTTGCAACTTAGGTAACTCAATCACGACCGCCTCGTTATCCAGTGCCAGTTGATAAGATGCTGATTGTTTGAATCGGCTAAAATCATTTCCACGGCCCAGGTTTTGTACTACAACAAAAGCGATTTCGCTCTCTTTGTAATGATTAATGACATCGGCTAACAGCGCAACCGAATCCGCTCCGTCATCCATCACATGCCACCAGAACACCTCATAACCCAGTTCATCTAACAAGCCGAACACATCAGTATCATCAATCCACTGACCAAGCGGCTTAGCCGTTTGCGCCGCCAAATCAATAATCAAATCACGATCCGGCTTTTCTTCTACCGCAGCCAGCAGGCCATCTAAACTATCATCGTCACCAACAATAATCGGCGAAGCAAAATCATGATAAAAACGCGAAAATGTACCGTGTGAAGAGTCACAATCAAATCCTAAAAAAGGGAGTTCGTGATCAATATAATATTGAGCAAGCAAACGTGCAGTCATCGATTTGCCCACACCACCTTTTTCACCACCGATAAAATGTACTTTAGCCATTAAGTTTCCTTTCTTTACCGACTATCCAACTATTTATATATCCAACCTAACATAACCCGGTTATATGACAAGTAATGGCTTAATGAGACTAAAAATATCGATCATCTCAACTCCAACTAAACAGTTCGTGGCAAAATACGCGTAAACGAGCAAAACAAACACAAAACGCGCACCATGGTAGCAATATGAGACTTGTGTAACTTACGTTAATTTAATGTAACTAAAATTAGCCTAACCTTTGTTGCGCATAACGGGGGCGCCAAAGTCGTAATATCGGGAAAATGAGTGCATCACATTGGTATTTTTATTTGTTTTAAATCAATAAATTGCTTCATTTTTAACCGACCAGATCTACCGACATCACAACTCACGCACACTCTATCCCCTTATCAGGCAAACCGTTGTAAAATTTGCCACTTAAAAAGGACGGTGATCTGCATGCAAGCTAGCATTAGCGTATGCTGCTCTCTATGAGTGAATAAGAAAACCATGCCTTCGATAATGACCGAACAATGATAAAATTAACAAAATTCACACCTTTATTTAATAAAATTACGCTCGAACGCTCATTTTTATTGTTTATTTGTTTTCGTTAAAGAAATTTAATGCAGAATAAAAGCGTGCTAGAACACAAGCTAAAAATTATTACTACAAAAGCCATAACGTGAAAAAAGGACAATAACTATGACTACAAATCAACAACCCAGTTTGCTGGGACAATGTATCGCCGAATTTATCGGTACAGGCTTACTGATTTTCTTTGGTGTCGGCTGCGTGGCAGCATTAGTGCTGGCGGGAGCTCAGTTTGGTCAATGGGAAATAAGTATCGTGTGGGGCTTTGGCGTTTCAGTGGCAATCTACTGTACTGCCGGAGTTTCCGGTGCACATATTAACCCGGCGGTAACCATCGCACTCGCGGCGTTCCACGGCTTTGATAAAGCGAAGGTGCTCCCTTACATTATCTCGCAACTGCTCGGGGCATTCTGTTCAGCGGCATTAATCTACTCGCTGTTCGGTAGCCTGTTTACCGACTATGAAATCGCACACAACTTTACCCGAGACAGTCTTGATGCGCTGGCCACAGCGGGCATCTTTTCTACCTATCCGAATTCAGCACTTTCATTTATGGGCGCTTTTGCTGTTGAGTTTGTGATTACTGCGGTACTGATGTTTGCCATTCTGGCTCTGGGCGATGAAAGTAATGGTGCATCACGTGGTGCGATGAATCCTTTGTTGATCGGTATTCTGATTGCGGTGATTGGTAGTTCATTAGGCCCATTGACTGGCTTTGCCATGAACCCGGCGCGTGATTTCGGTCCTAAATTGTTTGCTTATCTGGCTGGCTGGGACTACGCCCTGACTGGCGGTAAAGATATCCCATACTTTATTGTGCCAATTTTAGCTCCTATCTGCGGTGCTTGTTTTGGTGGCTGGCTGTATCCGAAAGTGATTGGTGCCCATCTGCCACAGGTGGGCCAGGGCTGTACTATTCCTAACCAGTGTGATCTTGTCGATGAAGAAGAATCTTCTGATAAAGTGAATGCATAAATTTAATCCCTACAAAATTAACTAAAACTATACTAATGAAAACAAAAGGAATCTGACATGAGTGAACAAAAATATATCGTAGCGTTAGACCAAGGCACGACCAGCTCTCGTACTGTAGTGCTGGATCACGATGCCAATATCGTCAGTGTCTCGCAACGTGAGTTTACCCAAATCTATCCACAACCTGGCTGGGTAGAACATGATCCGTTGGAAATTTATGCAACACAAAGTTCTACATTAGTTGAAGCACTAGGCAAATCAGGTATCCGCAGCGATCAAGTGGCAGCTATCGGTATTACTAACCAACGTGAAACAACGATTGTCTGGAACAAAGAGACCGGCAAGCCGGTTTATAACGCTATTGTATGGCAATGTCGCCGTACTGCCGATATCTGTGATGATTTACGCTCACGCGGCCTGGAAAACTATATCCGCGATACCACGGGCTTAATCCTTGACCCTTACTTCTCCGGCACCAAAATCAAATGGATTCTGGATAATGTAGACGGCGCTCGTGAAGATGCCGAAGCAGGTAAACTGCTGTTTGGTACTGTTGATACCTGGTTAGTATGGAAGATGACCCAGGGCCGCGTCCATGTTACCGACTATACCAACGCATCACGCACTATGCTCTTCAATATCAATGACCTATGCTGGGATCAAAAACTGTTGGATGAATTAAATATTCCGGCGTCAATGATGCCAGAAGTAAAACGTTCATCAGAAGTGTATGGCCAAACCAACATTGGTGGTAAAGGCGGTACTCGTATTCCAATCAGTGGCATTGCCGGCGACCAGCAAGCCGCGCTGTATGGCCAGATGTGTGTGAAACCAGGGCAGGCAAAAAACACTTATGGTACAGGTTGCTTCCTGCTGATGAATACCGGTCAGGAAAAAGTGACTTCAACCAATGGGTTACTAACTACCATTGCTTGTGGCCCGAAAGGTGAACCAGCTTACGCTCTGGAAGGTGCGGTGTTTATGGGCGGAGCTTCGATTCAGTGGCTGCGTGATGAAATGAAGCTACTGGCTGATGCAAAAGACTCCGAATACTTTGCCACCAAAGAAGAGACATCGAATGGTGTTTACGTGGTTCCGGCCTTTACCGGCCTTGGTGCTCCCTACTGGGATGCGTATGCCCGAGGTACCATTGTCGGCCTGACACGCGGGGTTAACTCCAACCACATTATCCGTGCCACTCTGGAAGGTATTGCTTACCAAACTCGTGACGTACTGGATGCGATGCAGGCTGATTCCGGCATCAAGCTGGCCAGTCTACGAGTTGATGGCGGCGCAGTAGCCAACAACTTCCTGATGCAGTTCCAGGCAGATGTGCTAGATACTGAAGTTAACCGTCCGAAAGTCACCGAAGTCACTGCTCTGGGCGCAGCTTACCTGGCTGGTCTTGCCGTTGGTTACTGGAACAGTATTGATGAGCTAAAAGGTAAAGCAGAAATCGATCGCACCTTTGTTCCAAACAAAGATGAAGAAAAACGCAATCGTCGCTATCAGGGCTGGAAACGCGCTGTTCGTTGTGCGCAAACCTGGGCTGAAATGCGCGATAACGAAGAATAATCGTTCAGAAAACCATCAGAACCATCTACAGGGTGCTCATCGAGCACCCTTTTTTGCGCCATATGCCCGATTCCTGCCTGATTATCTTCACTCAATTCCCGATTTGACGCACAATGTTTGCCATACGTGTATAAGAGTAACGAAAGCAGGAGGAGCGCGTGAAACAAGTACCACGTCATCAGCAAATTATTGAACTGGTGAAAAAACATGGTTATGTCAGTACCGAAGAGTTAGTGGAGCGTTTTAATGTTAGCCCGCAGACAATCCGCCGCGATCTGAATGAGTTGGCTGATGCGAATAAAATTCGTCGCTATCACGGTGGGGCAACCATTCCTTTAAGTTCAGAAAATACCTCGTATACCACACGTAAGTCGCATAATTTCAGCGAAAAAGATCTGATTGCCGAAGAGTTGGTGAAATATATTCCCGATGGTGCCACTCTGTTTATTGATATCGGCACTACCCCTGAAGCGGTCGCCCGTGCGCTGAATAAAAATCACAAACAGCTGCGAATCGTGACCAACAATATGAATGTGGCCACTATTTTACTGACCAACCCAGAATTTAAAGTGATTTTGGCAGGCGGTGAAGTGCGTAGCCGCGATGGAGGTATTATCGGCGAAGCAACCTTAGATTTTATTAAGCAGTTCCGCCTGGATTTCGGCATCCTTGGTATCAGTGGCATCGATTTCGATGGTTCATTACTGGATTTTGATTACCATGAAGTCCGGGTTAAACAAGCGATTATCGACAATAGCCGCAGTATTTTCCTCGCGGTCGATCATTCTAAATTTGGCCGTAATGCCATGGTTAAACTAGGCAATATTTCTCAGGTTCACAGCGTGTTTACCGATCAGCGTCCACCAGAAGAAATCTGCTCCATTTTACAAGAAAATAAAGTGATGCTCGGGGTGGCTTCACACCCTTAAAAATAACCTAATCACGCTTCTTCCGTCTGAATTGCCAACCTTCCATTACTCGATGGAAGGTTTTTTTGTGCGTAAATCACACAAAACACTCAAAAACGAAAATAATTAATGACCTAAAACGAAAGTTAACCTACTATCTAAATAAGTTCTAAAATGTTCGTTCGCTCATAAATGTAAGGTCGGTTATATGAATAGAGAAACTCAAGACAATAACAGCCGCCTCTTGGATATGATCATCATCGGTGGTGGTATAAATGGTGCTGGTATCGCTGCTGATGCAGCAGGAAGAGGCTTATCCGTCGGTTTATATGAGGCAAAAGATTTTGCTTCTGCCACATCATCTGCCAGTTCAAAACTGATTCACGGTGGATTGCGTTATCTGGAGCATTATGAGTTCCGTCTAGTTTCTGAAGCGTTAGCCGAACGTGAAGTATTGCTGCGTAAAGCGCCACATATAGCCATTCCAATGCGCTTTCGCCTGCCTCATCGTCCATACCTTCGCCCGGCCTGGATGATTCGTTGCGGCCTGTTCTTATATGATCATTTAGGCAAACGCACTACCCTTCCTGCAAGCCATGGTATTAATCTGGCAAAATCAGGCTTACTAAAAGAAGAGATGAAAGTTGGTTTCGAATACTCGGATTGTTGGGTTGATGATGCACGTATGACATTAATTAACGTGCTTTCTGCCCAGGAAAACGGCGCTGAAGTTGCCAACTACTGCAAAGTTGAAAAAGCAGTGCAGGAAAATGGTATCTGGACTGTCACCATTCATGATCAGTTTAATGATGTCCGCTTTGATAGAAAAGCAAAGGCTCTGGTGAATGCTGCCGGTCCTTGGGTTAAACAGTTCTTTGATGATGGTTTACACCTTAAATCACCGCGTAATATTCGCCTGATCAAAGGCTCACATATCGTGGTACCGAAAGTTCATAACGAAGAACAGGCGTATATCTTACAAAACAAAGATAACCGAATCGTGTTTGTCATCCCTTATCTGGGTGATTTCTCCATCGTTGGCACGACCGATGTGGAATATAAAGGCGATCCGCGCGAAGTGGAAATTTCACAAAATGAAGTAGATTACCTAATCGACATCGTTAATCAGCACTTTGTCAAGCAACTGCATCGTGACGATGTGGTCTGGTCGTACAGCGGCGTTCGTCCACTGTGTGATGATGAATCCGATTCACCACAGGCGATCACTCGTGACTACACGCTTGAATTACAGCAGGAATTGGACAACGCACCTCTGTTGTCTATTTTCGGCGGTAAACTCACCACCTATCGCAAGCTTGGCGAAGCGGCGATGAAAAAACTGGCGCCATTCTTTCCTGAGATGGGTCGTCCGTGGACAGCAAATTCATCGCTACCTGGGGGCAACTTCAGCTGTACCCGCGAGCAATTAGCGGTACAAATGCGCGACTCCTACCCGTTTTTAACCGATAAACAGGCATTCCGCTATGTAACCCAGTTCGGCACCAATACTCATAAGCTACTGGCAGGTGTTAATGGTGTTGAAGATATGGGTAAATGCTTCGCAGAAGGCGTCTATCAGTTGGAAATTGATTATATGATCAATCATGAACTGGCCAAAACTGGCGAAGATCTTCTATGGCGTCGTACCAAGCTCGGTCTTTATTTAACCGCAGAGGAACAACAGAGTATTAGCGACTACATTCAGTCTCAATTGACTGAGGAAAATGTTATCAGCTTATCGAAAGTAAGCTAAGTACGGGTAGCGAGAGAATTCCCCAAATTCACTACTTGCAATCGTGGAAATTACGATCTTTTGGTTGTTTGTCGTTGGCCTGGCTAATCCCAGGCCATTTTTTTATCTCCGCTTCGTACACCTGTTTACTCACTGCTAAATCGGCGTACAATTCATGCTCTTCCTTTTGTTTCCCTAATTCTTAAGGGGTTTTTCGTGTTTACTGTCTATGAGTCCTACAAGGCTGGCCTTTTCGACAAAAAAAATTGGCTGCGTAATGTTGTTTCTGGCTTAATCGTTGGTGTTGTTGCACTACCGTTAGCGATGGCTTTTGCTATTGCTTCAGGCGTAAAACCTGAGCAGGGCATCTATACCGCAATTATTGCCGGGATTATTGTTTCGTTGTTTGGCGGTTCAAGAATTCAGATTGCCGGCCCGACCGGCGCATTCATTGTGATCTTAGCCGGAGTGGTTAACGAGTACGGTATTGCCGGACTGCAAATCGCTACCATTATGGCTGGTATTATTTTACTGCTGCTGGGTTTAGCCAAACTGGGCAATATCATCCACTTCATTCCCGATCCGGTTATCGTTGGTTTTACCAGCGGTATCGGGGTTATTATCTGGGTTGGACAATGGCGAGAATTTTTTGGCCTTCCAGCGGTTGCAGGTGAACATTTCCATCAGAAACTGCTTGCTCTAGTGCAAGCGCTACCTGACTTTAACTGGCCAACCACTCTGCTAGCGCTAGTTTCACTGGCGGTGGTCATCGGAACGCCTAAAGTACCTAAACTGGCTAAAGTCCCAGGCCCACTGCTTGCGCTGATCGGTGCGACATTGCTGCACAGTATGTTCAATTTTGAAGGTGTCCGAACCATTGGCTCCGCTTTCGGTGGCATTCCACAAGGCCTGCCGACCTTTAGTCTTCCTCAGTTCAGCTTCACCCAAATCATTCAATTGGTCGGACCGGCTTTCGCTATTGCCATGTTAGGGGCGATCGAGTCACTGCTTTCCGCCGTGGTAGCAGATGGTATGGCGGGCACCAAGCACAATTCTAACCAAGAGCTGGTTGGTCAGGGTATCGCCAATATTGTTGCACCATTTTTTGGCGGTATTGCGGCAACTGGAGCGATTGCGCGTACTGCAACCAATATTCGTAACGGCGGCAACAGCCCGCTATCAGGAGTGGTTCACTCGCTAACATTGGTGATTATTTTGCTTATCCTGGCACCATTAGCCGTGAATATCCCATTGGCAACCTTGAGTGCAATACTGTTTGTTGTCGCGTGGAACATGAGTGAAGTGCCGCATTTTATAAAATTAGTACGCCGGGCACCACGTGCAGATGTGGTGATTCTACTGATCACCTTTGGCCTGACCGTCTTTGCCGATCTGGTTGTTGCAGTAAACATCGGTGTGATTATCGCAACATTCCACTTTGTTAAACGCATGGCAGCCAGCGTTGAAGTGAAAGCAAGCAGTGAAGATGAATTAACACCAGAACTCAAAAAACACGGTCTGGAACAATTACCACATGAATTAGCGGTTTATGCTTTGGAAGGTCCATTCTTCTTCGCTGCAGCAGAAGCGTTTGAACGGGTAATGAACAGTATTCAGGATGATCCTAAAATCTTAATCATTCGTTTAAAATGGGTACCGTTTATGGATATTACCGGTATTCAGTCACTAGAAGAGATCATTGAAACCTTTAAAGCACGTGGAATTCACGTCGCAATTTGTGGCGCAAATGCCCGGGTATCGAATAAACTAGCCCGCGCAGGTATCGTTGATATGGTAGGAGAACAGCACATCTATCCATCATTCGAGGTTGCACTCGCGTCTAGTCTGCAAGAATTGACGTTAATAAAAGAACAACAAGAATAAAAAGGAGAAAATCGGATGCCCGAAAAGAAAGTTACCATTCTGGATGGCGGGATGGGCCGCGAACTCGCTCGTCGCAGCGCTCCATTTCGCCAACCGGAATGGTCTGCGCTTGCATTAATGGAAGCGCCTGAAATAGTAAAGCAGGTACATCAGGATTTTATTGAAAATGGTGCTCAGGTGATCACCACCAACAGCTATTCACTGGTACCGTTTCATATTGGAGAACAAACGTTTGCTGAACGTGGGTTGGAATTGACTCAACTCGCAGCAACTGTCGCTAAGCAAGCACGAAAAAGCGTTGGCAATCAAAATGTGCAAATAGCTGGATCGATTCCTCCGCTATTTGGTTCTTATCGCGCTGATCTTTATCAGGCCAATCGTGTCACCGAGATTATTACTCCGCTAATCGCAGGTTTAGATGATAGCTGCGATTTCTGGCTACTGGAAACGCAAAGTTTAATCGCCGAAGCAACAGCCGTCATCGGGCAGATTCGTCAACTAAGTGAACATAATAAGCCGATTTGGGTTTCTTTTACCTTGGAAGATGCAGAACCTACTGATCAGCCATTACTGCGTTCGGGCGAACCAGTATCAGATGCGGTGAACGCAATGAGCCAACTCGGTGTAAGCGCAATTTTGTTCAATTGCTGCCAGCCGGAAATTATTGAACAAGCACTTATCGCCGCTAGGCAACTATTGTCCGCAGCGGAAGATTCTATTCAGTTGGGTGCTTACGCTAACGCTTTCCCTCCGCAACCAAAAGATGCAACGGCTAACGATGGTTTAGATGAACTGCGTGATGATTTATCACCAGACGCTTACTTGCTTTGGGCGCAAAAATGGCGTGAGCAAGGTGCAACACTCATCGGTGGATGCTGTGGAATCGGCCCTGAGCATATTGGCAAGTTAGCTGAGTTTCTCAGATAGCCCATACCAGTCCTACTCAAGCGGTAGATAGAAACTCTTTTTCGGCGAATCCAGCACCACGTGAGTGGTCACTCGCCGAATCAGAGGATTTTCTTCCATAAGAAGCTCGATAAACGCATCATAATGCAGTGCATTCGTCGCCGTAATAAAAACCATCAAGTCAAAACTTCCGGTTACGTAATGAATTTGCTGGATCTGCGTTTTATTTTCAGCCCATTTTTTAAATCCCGCTAACGCTTTATAATTATCTTTTTCTATTTCCAACCCTGCGATAAAGCTCATCATTGAGGGAATATGAGACGGATTCACTACCGCAATTTCACTGCTAATCACCCCGTCTGCACGCATCTTTTTTAAACGACGCTGAACAGCCGAAGCTGAGAGTCCTACCAGCTCAGCAATTTGCTCTGTAGGTACGCGACAGTTGAGTTGCACGATGTGCAAAATTTTTTGATCAAAGCTATCCAAAGCCATCCGTTTCGAGCCCCATTTACGCAAATTAAGCACCATTGATGTGCATTTACAGCACCAAAACAATGCACATCAATTTTATTTCAGCTAATGCAGAAATTCTGCATTAATTGGCAATATTAGCAGAAATTCAACACAAAAAAGCCGAATAATGCCGACTAACCGCAACTATGCGCAGTAATACTGTATCACATCACTGTTTCATCGCTCAGGTAATCATCGTGTCGATAAATCAATCAACCAAGTTTCACGCTCAGACACTGGCGCTTAACGCCGGTTTACAACCCGATCCGATCACTCACGCAATTTCACCGAATGTGGTGATGTCGGTGAATCATAGCTTTCAACCCGGTGATGGTGCCTTCTCTGCCAACGGTCAGGGGGATCTCACCGACACACCATATCTCTATGCTGGCTGGACTAATCCTACCGTACGCCAGTTAGAACAACGCCTGGCCGCACTTGAAGCCACCGACGATGCCTATGCTACCGCCTCTGGCATGGCAGCGATGTCGGCGGTATTTCTATCCTTACTAAAATCTGGTGATCACTTGATTATCAGTGATGTCTGCTACGCCGGGATTATCGAATTAGCTCTGCAGATTCTTCCCTCATTCGGGATTGAAATCAGTGCCGTAAACCTGTCTAACCTGGATGAGCTAAGAAATGCGATAAAACCAAATACCCGCTTAGTTCATGCAGAAACCCCTTGTAATCCATTACTTAGGCTCACCGATCTCGCTGCCGTCAGCGAAATTCTGCAGCCTCATAATATCCTTCTTAGTGTCGATTCCACATTCTCAACGCCAGTAATCACTCAACCAATCAAACTTGGCGCGAATCTTGTAATACATTCGCTGACTAAATTTATCAACGGCCATGGTGATGCCCTTGGTGGTTGCGTGGTCGGTGAGAAAAAACTGATAGAAACGATCCGTTCGAAAGCAGGTGTCTATCTGGGTGCGGGAATTTCGGCTTACAATGCTTGGCTGATCATGCGTGGCATCGATACGCTTTATCCGCGAATGAAAACCATGAGCGATTCAGCACTGATAATTGCAGAGTGGCTGGAAAAGCACCCGAAAGTAACGAAAGTGATTTATCCTGGTTTAAGCACGCATCCTCAGCATGATTTAGCGAAAGTGCAGATGAAAAGTGGCGGGGCCATTATCGTCTTTCAAGCTGAAAATATGGTGAAACTGGAACAGGCCTTTACCACGCAAGCCCAACTGTTTCATTATGCATTTTCTATTGGCCACCAGCGCAGTTTAGCCGTGCTGCTGAAAACCGCTGATTTGATGCAGTCAACCTATAAGCTCAGTCAATCGCAGATGGAAGAATATCTGGATTATGCCGGACAAGGGGTATTTCGATTATCTATCGGTCTGGAAGATCCACATGACCTGATTGATGATTTAGAGCACATTTTTAAGTGATGATATTCATAACAATGAGGATTAAAACCACTTAAATTGAAACATTGTATTGAAAAGCTGCACGATTTTGTCGCACTATGTGCATCGCTGGTCAATACGTCCACAGATGATAACAAGACAAAAACACAACATTACACTCCGTAAGCGGATTGATTACGGAACTAATATCACAACATAAAAGGAACATTATGAAAAAGTTCATGACAAAAGCGACCGCCGGTCTGGCACTGGCGTGTTCAGCATTGGTGGCGACTCAGGTATCAGCTGAATCAGCAATCGAAAACATTGTGACCACTGGTGAATTAAAAGTCTGTTTCGATGCTGGCTATATGCCATTTGAAATGAAAACCAAAGATGGCCGTTTCATTGGTTTTGATATTGACCTGGGCAAAAACATGGCTCGTTCAATGGGCGTGAAGTTTGTACCAGTTAACACCGCATGGGATGGTATTATCCCCGCACTGCAAACCAACAAATGTGACATTATCATGGGCGGCATGACAGTCACTGCTGAACGTAACATGAAAGTTAATTTTGCCGACCCGTACATAGTTATCGGTCAATCGATCCTTTTATCTCCAAATCTGAAAGGCAAAATCAGCAACTATAAAGAGCTGAACGATCCAAAATATTCCATCGCGACTAAACTGGGTACAACCGGGGTTGAAGCAGCCAAACGTTACATTCCTAAGGCTCAGCTAAACCTGTTCGATACTGAAGTTGATGCGGTGCTACAAGTATCCAATGGCAAGGCTGATGCGTTTGTGTATGACTTCCCATATAACGCAATCTATGCTTCTCAACATGCTGACCAAATCAGCCACGTTGCAGAACCATTCACTTACGAACCTCTGGGTTGGGCTATCCGTCAAGGTGATGCCGATTTCCTCAACTTCTTGAATAACTACCTACGTCAAATCAAAGGCGACGGTACGTATGACCGTATGTACGAAAAATGGTTTGAATCAGACAGCTGGTTGAAAGACGTACAGTAATCAAATAATTACAAATTATATTGTTACTGAGCAGGCTTAGCCTGCTCAGATTTTTTAGTCAAAATGAGAAATTCAGATGCAGTCAAAACCTAATCGTTGGTTAGGACATGGTTTATATGTGCTAATCATGGCGATCTTAGTCGGCTCAATCTATCTGTCAGGAAAAACCATTAGTTATAACTGGCACTGGGAGCGGCTCTGGCCATACGTTGTCAACACCGAGATGCAGGACATTCGAGCTACCGGTGATGGAACAGCGATTGTCGACAGTAAAGGAATTATCACCGTTGAATTTGATAACGGCGATGCTCCACAAATTATTAAAGACTATACCCGCGCCAGCGTGGGCAATGGTGACTTGATCTTCCTTGGCGACACGGTTGCCCAACTCGAAGACTGGAAATTCGGCCCGATTGCAAACGGCCTGTGGGTAACCATTGAAATTTCCTTTATATCTCTCTTTTTCGCGATTGTGCTCGGCCTGATATTCGGCCTGATGCGGGTGTCGAAAAATATCACTTCACGCAATCTGGCACTGACCTATGTAGAGATAATTCGCGGTACACCACTCTTGGTACAAATTTTTATCGTATATTTCTTTATCGGTACGGTACTGAACCTGGATAAATTTACCGCAGGTGTCGTTGCATTATCGATTTTTACCGGTGCTTATGTGGTAGAAATTATCCGGGCGGGCATTCAGTCTATTCCAACCGGGCAAATGGAAGCAGCGCGCTCACTAGGCATGTCTTACCCGCAAGCGATGATTTACGTTATCTTACCCCAGGCATTTAAACGTACACTGCCGCCATTAGCCGGGCAGTTTATTAACCTGATTAAAGACTCTTCTCTGGTTTCGGTTATCGCGATTACCGATTTAACCAAAGCAGGGCGTGAAGTTGTCAGTGGTAGTTTCGCACCATTCGAAGTTTGGTTTACTGTTGCTGGGCTTTACTTAGTTGTAACCGGCTCACTTTCCTGGGCTATTCAGATATTAGAGAAGAGGTTATCAGCCAGTGACTAATCATTTTAAAGGCGAAAATATGGTCGTCGCGACTGGCGTCGATAAATACTACCCTAACGGCTGCCACGCACTGAAGTCTGTTTCGGCCACCATCAAGCGTGGTGAAGTTGTGGTAATCATCGGCCCGTCCGGTTCAGGTAAATCGACGTTTCTGCGTACATTGAACCAACTGGAAGAGATCAGTGCCGGGTCGATTGTAGTGGATGGTATTGATATGTACGCCAAAGGTACCAATATCAACCAGCTACGCCAAAATGTCGGTATGGTGTTCCAGAGCTTTAACCTATTTCCACATAAAACCGCGTTAGAAAACGTGATGCTGGCACCACTGAAAGTCGCTAAGCGGCCACAGAAAGAAGTGGAAGAAGCCGCTAAAGATCTGCTCTACCGGGTAGGCCTGTCTGATCGGATGAAAAACTATCCTTCGCATCTCTCGGGCGGCCAGCAGCAACGCGTCGCGATTGCTCGGGCCTTAGCTATGCAACCAGATCTGATGCTGTTTGATGAACCCACTTCGGCTCTCGACCCGGAAATGGTGGGTGAAGTACTGGATGTCATCAAAGGGCTGGCCAAAGAAGGCATGACCATGGTAATCGTGACCCACGAAATGGGTTTTGCCCGTGAAGTAGCGGATCGCGTTCTATTTATGGAAGAAGGCGCTCTGCTGGTCGAAGATACTCCGCAAGCATTATTCGACAACCCTTCACACCCTCGCTTAAAGCAGTTCTTAGCCAAAGTTCTGTAAATTGAGCAGATAACTCATCCTATGACTAACGCACACCCCTTGGTGTGCGTTGTTTTTAACAAATTCTTGAAACTGATCATTATCCAAGCGTATCTATTACTTTCTGAACTGCTAATATATTTTTATGCCCTGAAAAATGTATGGAAATAAGCATGATAGCAGTTGCGGCCAATCCGGTAGAAAAAACCTTCTCTAATCACGAACTGATTGTCAGTAAAACCGATCTCAAAGGTAAAATCACCTATGCCAACCGTACTTTCATGAAAATCTGTAATTTTCCTGAAATACAACTGTTAGGTGAACCACACAATATCATCCGCCATCCCGATATGCCTCGTGGCGTTTACTATGCGATGTGGAAAGCACTAAAATCAGAGCAGGAATTCTTTGGTTTTGTAAAAAACATTACTTCTGACGGCAATTACTATTGGGTATTCGCCAATATCACACCGGATTATGTCGACGATAAAATGGTTGGCTTTTACTCAGTACGCCGCCAAGCACCAAAAGCTGCCATCAAGCAGCTTGAACAGGTCTATGCGCAAATGTTGCAGATTGAGAGAGGCAAAGCGGAAAATGAAGCCCCTAAAGCGTCCTGGGACTGGCTTACTCAACAAATTAAATCGCAACACCAGATGAGCTATGAACAATATGTCTTAAATTTATATCAGACCCACATCGGCAAGTGAGGCGGCAATGACTAAAAGTAACGTAAGTAAGCATATTCCGTTTCTGAAACAAAAGTTTTTAATCACCTGCATTATTTTTGTGGTGATAACCTTGATTATCTCGGTTCACTCAATGGTGCTTGAAGGCATCAATATTTTAAATATCAGCATGCCGGTACTTGCTATCTTTTTTGCAATACTCGCCTACCGTGACCACCAACGCCCAATCGAGGCACTAAGCAAAATTCGTACAACTTTAGAAGCAGCACGTGATGGAGATATCCATGTACGCATGACCAATACCAAAGGTTTGGGTGAAATTGGTTACGTTGCCTGGGCACTCAATGACTTTCTCGATATTGTCGAAAGTAATTTTAAAGAACTGTCTAACAGCTTCTACCGTGCCAGTAAACGTGAATTTCACCGCAAAGTCTTAGTCGAAGGTATGCCAGGTGAATTCGGTAAAATGATGGAAAAAGTCAATGTCGCTTTTGAAGGGATGGAAAAAGCTGATCTGTATGCAAGGCAAAATCGCTTGTTTAGTGAACTGCACCGGCTGAATACTGGCAACTTAATGATGAATTTGCGCGGCAATGAAGAAGAATTAAGTTTGTTAGCAAACAATATGGATAACGTGATGGAAATCGCGATGCAAAGCCGCGATGGTGCTCAGCAAAGCCGTACCAACGTGATCGAACTTCGCAATGCTCTCAGCGATGCCAACAAGCGCATGGAGAATATGGAATCAGTCGCTAAACGGCTGGAAAACGAAAGCAGCCGCATCGGCGAGACGATCAAGTTAATCACCGATATTGCTGAACAAACCAACTTGCTCGCTCTGAACGCTGCGATTGAAGCAGCCCGTGCTGGCGATGTCGGCCGGGGATTTGCCGTGGTCGCTGATGAAGTCCGCAACCTGGCAGATCGCACCCGAAAATCTACCGCAGAAATCGACAGTATCATTAGCAATTTACGTCAAGAAATCAGTCAGATGGTGTCTCAAACTCTAACAGTAGGTGAGCAGACTAAACGTATCAGTGAAGAGGTAGAAAGTTTCCACGGCAACTTTGATACAGTCGCCAATGCTTCACAAAAAACCATTGAATTAATGAGTGAAGCCAAAGATCGCTCGTTCACCACGCTAATGAAACTCGACCACGTTATCTATATGCAAAATGCTTATGCGGGCCTTGAGCATCAAGGCGTAGGAAGCGAAGCACAATCAACCATGATTGACCATCATAGCTGCCGCCTCGGTCAATGGTACTATCAGGGAGAAGGGAAACTCAGCTACAGCAATACCCGTGGTTATAAAGAGCTGGAGCAATGCCATACAGAAGTCCATACTAATGTTCACAAAGCGATGGATATGGTTAAACAAGACTGGATTCGTAACGATAATGTACTCAACCAACTAGTAGATTATGTTGCTGCGGCCGAAGCCGCGAGTAAGTCTGTTGTAGTTGCGTTAAACCGAATAATGGACGAAAAAGATAAATAACCCTGTTACGAGTCACCTTGATGAACCGTTAAGGTGACTTTAACTTTCCCCTGGTCAAAACTGAGCAAAAACCTCACAATCCGACACTCCTCTGACTTAACTCGCTGTTTAATCAAATTTCTTATCCAATACTGGCATTTTCTTTACTCTACCTGTTGGTAACGTAACTCTCGGATGACTTCCTCTAAATAAATCAATTGCATAATAACTTCACTAACAACTTACCAATTTGGCTTTATAACTGAGGAACACCATGATGAAAAAAACTATCTTTGCACTTAGCGCACTTTCTCTGATTCTTGTCGGCTGCAATGACGAAGAAATGACAACTCAAGCTCAATCTAAACCTAAACCAACACAACAGCAAATGACCCAGATGGACGCGACAAACGAAGCACGGCCTGTATCCCTGGCCGAAACCGAAGATTTGCAGGTGATTGATCCAACCGAATCGGAAATCACTGAAGAAACAGCATCGCAACAAACCAGCCAGCAGTGGCAAGGCACCTATTCCGGCATTCTGCCATGTGCCGATTGCGAAGGCATTCAAACCACGCTGACCTTAAATCAGGATGAAACGTATCAATTGGAAGAAGTGTATCTGGGTAAAGATGACAACTCCTTTGATTCCACTGGAGCGGTTCAGTGGGATGAAACAGGTACCATCATTACCCTAGTCAACGATAACGGTTCAACACCAGTAAAATACGCGTTAGAGGGCGACTCTCTGGCTAAACTTGATGCAGATGGCGAACCTATTAACGGAGATATTGCAGCGCTGTATCAGTTAATTAAAGAAAACTAATCTTCACCTTTCACAATCCCTGTTCCCTGATCCAATCTGCGGTCAGGGGATTTCCCCAGCCCATTTCCCTCATTACCGATTGATTTGGTCCGTGCCAAAGTATCACCAATTCTGTTAAAATAAGCGGCTTTGTTACCTTTTCAACCATAGTGCTAATACTTGTGAACACACCGCAATTTGAACTCCTTGCCCCTGGTGGTGATATCGATTCTATTAAAGCTGCCATCGCTGCGGGTGCCGACGCCGTTTATTGCGGTTTGGATCGCTTTAATGCCCGCAACCGAGCGACCAACCTGTCACTGGATGCGTTAAAACAGATACTGCCTCTGGCTCATCACCACCAGTGCAAGATTTTCGTCACACTCAATATCGCACTACTGGAAAGTGAAATTCCTTCGATGGTTCGTTTACTTGAGCAGCTCAATACCACTCACATCGACGGTGTAATCATTCAGGATCTCGGTCTGGCCGCAATTATTCGCCAGCACTTCCCGGATATGGATGTTCACGCTTCGACTCAGCTTAATACGCACAACGAAGGTCAGATTCTGTTTATGCAACAGTTGGGGGTGAGCCGGGTTAATCTGGCGCGTGAGCTCAATATTGATGAAATCAAAACTCTGGCCGATTTCAGCCATCAGCATAATGTATTGATGGAAGTCTTTGTACACGGGTCGTATTGCATCGGCTTTTCCGGCCTGTGTTATATGAGTTCGGCCCGGAACGGGGCATCTGGAAACCGGGGCCGTTGCAGTCAGCCATGTCGCGATACCTATCAAAAAACAGAGCTCGGCATCGAGCATCCGTTAAATATGAAAGATAACTCGGCGTATCTTGATGTTGAAGCCTTGGCTAACGCCGGAGTGTATTCACTAAAAATTGAGGGGCGAATCAAAAAGCCGCATTACGTCTATTCAGTCGTGAAACAGTGGCGCCAGCAACTGAACCATTTTAAGAATACGCAACAAATTCTTACCGATACTACCCCGTTGTTTAAAGTGTTTAACCGTGATTTTTCTGATGGCTACTTAACCGGTCAAATCGGTAAAAACATGCTGATTGATAATCCGCGTAACCACGCGGCTAATCATTTTGCCCAATTCAGTGATGTCAATGCAGAAGATAGCCTCCAGCAAAGTAAACGCTGGGTGTACGACCAGACCACCGCACTGATGGAAGAAACTGAGCGGTCCATTACAGCGATGGAAACCGCATTCCAGGCACAAGCAGAAACAAAACGTAAAGGCCGAGTCGTGCCGTTTCAGCCAATAACAAAAACCAATAAGGCGCTGGATTCTGAGCAGGAGCTGGCGGTGCTGATCGACTCACCGCAGCAGGTAGAAGATTTGGCTCATCAAGAGGCGGAGCTCTATTATCAGTTACCCAACAATATTGCGAAACAACTGCCATCACTGATTGAGTTATTCAACGCCCACTCTAAGCTAATTCCGTGGTTTCCTTCGGTCATTATCGGCGAGGACTATCGAGCTGCGCAGCAGTTACTAGAACAATGCCAACCAGAAGTAGTCGTAACTAATAACACTGGAATAGCCTACCTTGCCCGGCAAATGGGCATAAAGTGGATTGCCGGGCCACAACTGAACCTGATGAATGGTTATGCTTTGCAGACACTTAAGCAGGAATTTGGTTGCTGTGGTGCGTTTATTTCCAACGAAATTAACCAAGCACAAATCAAACGGATCACTCAGCCGGAAGATTTTGCACTTTACTACAGCATCTATCACCCGAATGATGTAATGATCAGTCGTCAGTGTCTGTTCCAGCAAACGTCCGGCTGTAAAAAGATTAAAATCAACAAAGGCTGCCTACCCCGTTGTGAAAAGCACACGTCAATTATCAATTTAAACGGCAGTGCCTATGTGATTGATAAAAAGCGCGGCGAGTTCAACCATATCTACGCAAATCAGCACTATTTAAATAGCCAGATTCTGCAAGAGTTACCGGAGAAGTTTCAGCATCTGCTGATCGACTTGCGAGAGGTAAAAACCGAAACTCGTTCTGCACTAAACGCCACACAATTGGTTCAGCTGTTTGAACAAGCGCTACAAACCAAGGATACGCAATCACTACATCAGGCTATCACTAATACCGAGTGCAAGCAGTATAAAAAAGGGTTGTAATCACGCAATATCAAGACAATTACCTTGCATGAGGTTATGATTCGGCCGTCGTTCCAAACATAGCCACGCCCGAAGAAAATACCATGAACAATCCACAACTCGCTGACTACTTCCACCGTTTCGATGCCGCACTGCAGCAAGCTGATCGACCGAAGCAATTCACTTATCCGTTCTGCTATCAAGCGCACCCGCTTTGCATTGCCGCCGCGCAACAGGTAGACATACAGCTAAATGGCAGTGAGCTATGGCAACAGCATCGTAATAGCCAGAACGTCGGTGATCCAGTCGGTAAAATGTTCGGTGTTTTAGTGGTTGAAAATCAGCGAGGTGAGCTAGGATACTTGGCGGCATTCTCGGGAAAACTGGCTAACTGTAATCATCACGCAGGCTTTGTTCCTCCGGTCTACGATCTACTTGACCAGGAAAATATCTTCGTCGAAGAGTCGCTGGCGATCAATGCCATCAACCAGCAAATTGAGCAGCTAACTCAAGCATCGGAATGGCAAGAGATACAGCGGAAATTACAGCGCCTAAACGTTAAGGCAGAACAGTCGATCACTCAATTACAGCAATCGATGATTGTAACCCGCAAACAGCGCAAAGCCCTGCGCGCAGATCTGGATAAACAACATTATTCTGCACAACAAAAGCAGCAGTTGCTAAACCAGCTCGCGCAACAAAGCGTTACAGAAAAACGGATGCTAGCAGAAACCAAACAGCAGTGGGCAATACAAATTGAGCAGGCACAGCATCAAGTTGAAGCCTATCACGCACAACTTGCGTCACTCAAAGAACAACGCAAGCAGCGTTCTCATCAACTGCAACACAACTTATTTTCTAACTACCGATTTTTAAACGCACTGGGTGAAGAAGCGGTACTGATTGACTTATTTAAAGACACCCTGTCGCCAATCCCTCCAGCAGGTTCCGGCGAATGCGCCGCACCTAAGCTACTGCAGTTTGCTTATCAGCATCAGCTAAAGCCAGTAGCGATGGCCGAATTCTGGTGGGGCGATTCTCCGCGTTCTGCTATTCGTCGCCACGGTAAATTCTATCCTTCGTGCAATAGTAAGTGCTTACCTATTTTGACTCATATGCTTAAAGGGCTGGATGTGGAAGCCAATCCTCTGCTAGACAATCCCGCTACTGACAAAGAAATTGAAATCATCCATCAGGATGATGCGATCGTAGTGGTCAATAAACCGGAGGAAATGCTGTCGGTACCGGGGGTAAACATCGAAGATTCTGCCTTTACCCGCCTACAAAGCTACCTTGGGCCACGAGAAGAAGGTCCATTTGTTCTGCATCGTCTGGATATGTCGACCTCTGGTCTGCTGGTCTTTGCTTTAACTAAACGAGCCAATAAAAGTCTGCAGAAACAATTTATCACCCGCCAAGTGGAAAAACGTTATATCGCATTAGTTGAAGGCAACATTGAACAAAGTAGCGGAGACATATACCTGCCTCTCGCCGCAGACCCTGATGATAAACCACGCCAACTGGTAAACGAAAAACACGGTAAACCCGCTGAAACTCATTGGGAAGTCATTTCGCGATACCATTCATCCGAACAGAATCATTACACCAAACTCTACCTATATCCGAAGACCGGCCGTACACACCAATTACGCGTCCATTGCTCGCATCCACAAGGGTTGAATTGCCCAATTGTAGGTGATGACCTGTATGGTGATCGGGAGAGTCGGCTACATCTGCATGCACAGCGGCTGATTTTTAACCACCCTTATACCAAGCAGAGAATGAGTTTTGAAGTTGATGAAACTTTTTGAGGTTTGTATATATTATTGAAAAAGGATTTTTGAACCGGAGTTTTTTGAGCTGGTGACCGGAAGGTTTGTTCTTAATAACCAGCTCAGATTTTTATTACTTCGTTTTCGTTACTTAACTTTTGTTACTTGTTTTTGCTACTTCGTTTACTGTGTTCTATGATTTTGTTGCTTCTTTAGTCTCTTTCCAGTATTGGATTCGCACTCGATGCAACTGAGCTTTTCTCATTTTTTTCATAGTCATCTCCTTTATAATAATGTCGCTTAATTATCGGCGGCTTTGTTAGGTTTACTTTCCTCAACAGCGAGGATCGTATGAATCAACTTTGACTACAGTTGTTTAAATAACCAGAAATTTTCCGAATAATCAACAAAAATTTAATCGTTCGGCTAATTTGTTATCGGATATTTAATAACAAACTAGCCAACGAAGATGACAAATGCATTGCAAGCGGCACTTTTATCCTGCTGTCATCAAAAATTCACATCTTCGCCTGCTTCGTCTTCAGGCACGATTTCTTTTTCCAGGCTCGCTTCAGCCAGCCACTTCTGCATTGCCGGACTGTTCAATACTTTGTCCTGATATTTCTGCGCCTTGGCTGATAATTCAATACCGTAAGTTTTCATCCGTAACACGACTGGCGCGTACATTGCGTCAGCAATCGACCATTCACCGAATAGCCAGCCATCAGGATAGAGATCCATCTGCTGAGACCAGATATCATCAATACGAGAAATATCTTTTAGCGCACTTTCACTTAATGTCACTTTCCTGGTTGCCCGGCAATTCATCGGCATTTCATTACGTAAACCAAAAAATCCCGAGTGCATTTCTGCCGCAATCGCGCGTGCCTTCGCCCGTTCCTGAATCAAACGTGGCCAGGCCTTGCCATGCAGATAAGCCTCATTGACATATTCCAGAATCGCCAGCGAATCCCACACTGCAATATCACCATCAATCAAAGTAGGCACTTTGGCTGCAGGCGTCACATCTTCCAGAGCCTGATAAAACTCAGGGGTAAACAGTTTAAGCTTCACAATATCGACATCGAGTTGACATTGTTCAAAAATCAGCCAGGCACGCAGTGACCAGCTTGAATAGTTTTGGTTCGCGATAAATAGTTCCATTGAAACTTCCTTGGTGTTGTGATGTGAGCTTTAACTTAATACATTGTAATTAGAAAAACTAACGGATAGTTTTAATATGACTCATTAATAAAAACGATGGATAATTCAGCCAATATGGATATTGACGCCTTAAAAAGTTTTATTGCTTTTACTGAAACCGGCAGTTTTACTCGTGCAGCAAAGCAGATTAACCGCACTCAGTCTGCTTTTAGTGCTCAAATGCGCAAATTGGAAGATGAACTAGAAGCAGAGCTTTTTGTAAAAGATGGACGTAACCTGATTTTAAGTGAAGCGGGTAATGCGCTGCGCTTTCATGCAGAAGATCTTATCGCAAAGCACAACAAGGCAGTCAAACAAGTAAGAGGTTACAAGGACAAGCGGCCACTGCGCCTTGGTTGCCCTGAAGATTATAACGATGTTATTCTGCCGAAGGTACTTCAGGTATTGCAACAAGCCGGACCAACCTACTCCATCCAAGTTTTCAGTCAGCCAAGTATGATACTGCGAGATTGGTTGGATGAAGGTAGGATTGACGCTGCCATTCTGACCCGAGATCCAGGCCGTGAAGAGGGTTATTGGTTGGCGGGAGATCAGGGTGTATGGATTGCAGCAAAACATTTTATTCCCGACCTGACTCAACCTATTCCGCTTGCTCTATTTCAGCCTGACTGCAAATATCACGCGGCCGCTTTAGATGGATTAAGCAAACGCAACCTTAACTACACCCTGCTCGCTTGCTGTGATACTTCATCCGCACAGCGTGCAATCGTGCGCCAAGGTATGGCTGTCGGTGCCATGGGTAAACTTAGCGTAACCGATGATCTCTCCATCCTAGAAGGAATGCCCCCGCTTCCCGCGGTCGATATTGCACTCGTTCTTGCTAGTAATCCTCATCCACTATTAGATAAGAATTGTCTTGATAAACTTACGAATTTGATGATTAATAAGAATTAAGCCAATTAAAAAGAAATGCCATGATCATACGGAAGATCGCAAGTGAAGACATCGAGCATGTCACCCGAATCTATAATCACTATATCGCAACTACGGTAATTTCATTTGAGGAAGAACCAATTTCAGTCACTGAAATGACTCAGAGGATAGATCAGGTATCGGTTCTGGAACTTCCCTGGTTAGTTGCCGATATTGATGGCAAAATCGTAGGTTACGCCTATGCCAGCCAATGGAAAACACGTAGCGCCTACCGATTCACCACTGAACTATCGATTTATCTGGATATCGACGTTCAGGGGCAAGGGATTGGCAAAGCATTATGCACAGCATTACTCGATATCCTTAAAAATCAGGGGATCAAGAATGTCGTCGGAACCATTGCATTACCCAATCCATCCAGTATTGCATTACATGAACGAATGGGATTTAAAAAAGTCGGCGAGTTTTCCAATGTTGGCTTTAAGTTTGATCAACAGATATCGATCGGCTGTTGGCAATTGGAATTAAATCCC
Source organism: uncultured Vibrio sp. (assembly GCA_963666615.1). Classification (GTDB taxonomy): domain Bacteria; phylum Pseudomonadota; class Gammaproteobacteria; order Enterobacterales; family Vibrionaceae; genus Vibrio. The sequence continues at coordinate 598,171 of OY762907.1, read as the reverse complement.
TGAGAATCAGTGAAATCAGCTCGATTAGATATCAGCAATATTTTGCAGCTCAACCGGGATAATATGTTCGGAGTTGAACGGCAAAGCTTTCCCACTAAACACTTTATCAAGCGCTGTGCTGATTAATTCAACAAAGAGAGCACGATCATAAGCGACATAATTAAGTGAAAACGGAAGAAAATCACCATAAGCCAGTGGATCAAATGAAACCACTCTTGATGCTAATGGCTCGGTAATCTGGCCGATATGCTTAAGTAAAAAATCGTTAGCAATATCGCTATTTAACAAGAAGTATCCTGTTTCACCGCTTACATCAAACTCGACTGATGTGGCAATTCGCTGACCGGCAAAATCAACTTGAATAGTTTCAACCGGTAACTTCATTTTTTGAAAAACCGCCGTGAACCCTTCTATCCTGGCGTTCATCACCCGTTTAGTCTTGCCGGCTAGAATGACCGCTCGCTTAACCTGTTGTTGAATCAGTCGCTGAGCCGCCAACTGTCCACCAGCAAAGTTATCGATTTCGATGTTCATAACACTGCTAATCTGCGGATTGATCCGGTCAAACTGGATCACCGGAATTTTCGACGCATTGAGTAACTGCAGTTGCGCATCACTCATACCGTCACCGGAAGCCATCACAATCGCTGCCGGGCGATGCTTATAAATTTCCTGAATCAACATCTGTTCTAGCTGATCCTGAAAGTTGTAGTCACAGATAAACAAGGACTTATTATACTGAGCCAGCTTGAGCATCAGTTCATGAGAAAGGCTGGCGTACAACTCGTTGCGAATATTCGGCACAACAAAAAAGACAATATCCGACTGATTGGTTTTCAGTTGACGCGCGGCTGCATTAGGGATATAGCCAGTTTGCTCTATCGCTGCGACGATTTTTTCTCGCGCGGAAGAGCTAACCTGATCCGGCGTATTAATAAACCTTGAGACGGTGATAGGACTGACTCCAGCAGCTTTAGCAACCTCTTTCAATGTGGCTTTATTTCTCATTCTAATCCTGCTTATATCCCTGTTTGTATCTCGCCATACCGTGATAAACAAATTTAAAGATTCCCGATCCAATTCACAATCCGAATTTATTTCGTTGCGCAAAATTGAATCAATGGTTGCGTTACCATCAGAGTATAACCCAAAATGATTGCGTTACCATCCTGCGGGAGTCAGTATGAAACGTTCAGACGTCAATAACGCGATTATCTTCGCGAAAAAAATTCTTAATCAACATCAGTTCTTGCTACCTTCTTTTGCCGATTACACCCCGGATGACTGGCTGCGCCTACCCGCCAACAGTACCGCAGATATTGTCAGCTCAGGGCTGGGCTGGGACGTAACCGATTTTGGCTTTGGCGATTTTAAACAGCTCGGCCTAACTCTGTTCACAATTCGCAACCATTCTGCTGCCAATAACAAGCCCTACGCAGAAAAAATTATGGTCTGCCAAGCAGGACAAGTTACGCCAATGCATTATCACTGGAACAAGATGGAAGACATCATCAATCGTGGTGGCGGTGATCTGGTGATTGAGCTGTATCAGCGCGATAAAGAAACCGATCTATTGGATAAAACCAGCCCGGTCACGGTCGAGATTGACGGTATTGCCCATACATACGCCGCTGGCGAAGCCGTAGTATTAAAACCCGGGCAAAGTATCTGCTTAACACCCTACCTCTACCACAGTTTTTATCCTGAATCTGGCGCAGATTATGTTCTGGTCGGAGAAGTATCGATGGCCAATGACGATGTCGGAGATAACCGTTTTCTGGTCACTTCAGATCGCTATTCCTATATAGAAGAAAATGAACAACCTATGCATCTGCTTTGCAGCGACTACTCTACTTACTTAGCACAAGGAACACACTAATGGCTTTACTCAATTTAAAAGAGATTCTCGGCGTTGCACAGCAACATAAATTTGGTGTGGGTGCCTTTAATGCCATCGACTCACATTTTGTCGATGCGATTATGTCTGCGGCGGAAAAAAATCAAGCCCCTGTTATCTTTAACATTGCTGAAGTGCATATGAAGCATATCGATATCGAAGATGTTTCCGCCTATGTGTTACATCGGGCAAAAAAAAGTAATCTACCCATTACTTTAAACCTCGACCACGGCTTAAGTTTTGACACGGTGAAAAAGGCCATATCCTGCGGCTTCACTTCGGTGATGTTTGATGGCTCTCATCTTCCTTATGAAGAGAACATCCGCCAGACTCAGGAAGTCGTGAACTACTGCCGTGATTACAATATTTCCGTAGAAGCGGAACTGGGCGCTGTCGGTGGCGACGAAGGCGGCAATTTAGTCGGCGCGGCCAGTGAAGCTCTGTATACCAATGTAGCTCAAGCCAAAGAATTTGTAGATTCAACAGGAATTGACTGCTTGGCGGTAGCCATCGGTAACTCACACGGCAAATACAAAGGGGTGCCGAAACTGGATTTCGATCGTTTAAGTGAAATTAATCAAACCGTCGGCATTCCACTGGTGCTACACGGCGGAAGCGGCTTAAGTGTCAGCGATTTTCAAACCACCATTGAAAAAGGCATCTGCAAAATCAACTTCTATACCGGCATGTCGCAAGCGGCAATTTCGAGTATTGCTGCCAACATTAATAACCAAGAACTGGCACAAAAATATGACCACTACCTGTTAATGATGAAGCAGGTCCAGGCCGCGATCGCCGAATCAGTCACCACTCAGATGGAAATTTACCATAGTTGTCAGAAGGCACATCTCTATGGCTGATGGCAGTGTACTTAAACGGAATGGCATTCTCGCCATCGGGAACCTACTGATCGATAAAACGGCGATCATTGACACCTATCCGCAAGAGCGGATGCTGATGGAAATAAGCGACGTACAGGCCCACTGTGGTGGGGGCTGTACTAACCTGCTATTTAATCTGGCTAAACTCGACCCTGATCTGCCGCTTTATCTTTCTGGTGCAATAGCGGCAGATCCCTATGGCGAAAAGATTCTTGCTGATAGCCAAGAGCATCACGTGGATACTCAAGGTGTGATTTGCCTGAACGGAACTACCTCATTCACCGATGTAATGGTTAACCGTTCATCCGGCGACCGGACGTTTTTCCATTACCGCGGAGTGATGGATCAGTTTACCGTCGATCATGTCCTGCAATTGGATATTCAGGCGAAAATCGCTCACTTCGCTTATATCCCACTGCTAAAAACGTTCCTGCAACCGGACGAAAAATACGCCAATCAGGCCTGTCGTTTATTTGATGCTTTACAGTGTAAAGGGATTAAGATCGCCGTCGATCTGGTTTCCATAGCAGATAAGGAACTGTTTCTTCATTCGATTACTCCTACTCTGGAATATATCGATTATCTGATCATCAATGATGAGGAAGCCAAATTGCTGTGTGGGTTGACTCCCGGTGACGGTCCAGTGTTTTATCAGGCATTAGCGCAGAAGTTACTGGATAAAGGCGTAAAGGAGAGCGTGATAATCCATTATCCCCAAGGTGCTTCGGCAGCAAACCGCAATGGTGAAAGCTGTTCAGGGAAATCTTTTTGGGTAGAACCGGATCAAATAGTCAGTACGTTAGGCGCTGGCGATGCCTTTTGCACGGGCGCGTTGTATGCCATTCACCAGGAAATGGATCTGCCATCAACTCTGAATTACGGTAATGCCTGTGCGCGGTTTAATTTGTTCTCTCTTTCGGCTACGGATGGAGCGGTGAGTAAGCAACAGCTAGAACAATTTCTATCGGCCCCATTAAACGCATAATAGGGTGGACTTTACTCACCCTACTTCACTTTCAATCGGTTTCGGTTATCCCGGCTAGTTAAAATACGCTGCTTATCATCCAGTTGTAGTTCACTTTTCGCCAGGCGATCATACAGCACTACGTTAACCGATGCGGCCAAATTCATACATCCAACCGTTGGTACATAAACAACATGGTGAGCTTTATCAACCACTTCCTGGGGCAATGATCCGTCTTCTGGGCCAAACAGATAAAGCGCCTTTTGCGGATGAACAAACTCCGGTAACCGTGTTGCACCCAGCACCAATTCCACACAGACAATCTCGGTACCATCATCGAGTTCAGCCGTCAGATCTTCCATTGCTGTTAACTCGATATTTTCCTGCACATTTTTCGTATCAGTCTGAAATTTCACCGCACGATCATAACGAGTTCCGTTATAGCGCACTTGATTAGCCTGATAGCAACCCGCAGCTCGCATTACCGCGCCTACGTTGGTTGGGCTTTTCGGGTTATATAAAGCAATAATGGAGGTTAAGTTATTCGGCATAGTGTTTATCGGTAATGGGTTTGGCAGGAGAGTATACTGAAAAACTGCGTTGATTGGCTATCTGTCGTTGGAATGCCTAAGAACAGTGCTTAGGCATTGCGCAACTATTACTTGAATTTGGTTTCCCATACGGTGTCAGGGGCGAGGACATCGTGGGTTGCAAGGTAGTCTGTTACCCATTGATCGACACGTTGTTGCTGTTGTGGGGTTAGTGATGGGTATATTTCTTGATATTTCTTTTCAAAGTAATCAGACATACTATCCCTTTCATCCATACCCATAGAATCGACATAAATCTTCATTAATCGTGCAGATTTTTCAAGGTTATGTACTTCAGGAAATAGGTCTTTTTTAAAATAGTACCTTGCTATTTGACTAATAGCTTCGGCATCACCGCTATCAATAAGTCGACCCCATTCATTTTCACCTTGTTCAATCATTCCTTCAGAAATCAATGTAGAACCTTTAATTAAAATGGCCCAATGATTACCAAGCTTATATGCTGCTTCTCTAAGCTCTTCTATACGCTCCTCTCTAGCCCCTAATATAAACCAACCATGGTCATGGTAGTATGCCGCAAGTCGAATCATTGCCTCATCAGAACCAGCTTCCGCTGCTTTTTCTAGCCATTTTTCTCTATCATCAAACTCCATTTGATGCATAATATATAAAGCATCTTTATTATTATCATCCAGATAAGGTTCTAGTCTATCATCAAACTTTTTACGCCAATTTTCTGATTCTTTTTTACTTAGACCACTATAATTTTCTCTGGCAAGCAACATCATGGCCCATTCATGGCCTTTCTCAGCGGCCATCTCAACATACTCAAATGCTTCAGCATTTAAAAATAGGCCATGCTGTACATTGACTAGTAAAGCATATCTAAACATGGCATCAGCATTCCCTGTGTCAGCTGATTTTTTTAAATACGGTAATGCAAGATTATCCTTGTATTTTAATGCGTAGTATTTCCCTTTTTCATAGTTGCTATCATCTTGATTAACTGATGAAAAAACAGAAAAACTACACAAGAAAAAAAATAGAACAGTATATTTTTTAAAAATCATTAGTAAAACCTATTTGCATCAGACTCGTCTACTTTAAATTTAATAGTATCATCCCAATTACTATCAATTTCTCTTTCTTTATTACCTACTAGTAATTTAACATTCAGGCCAATGTCATTAACTTTTTCAAAGATACGATCAAATTTCTCAGTGAGTTTGGTATCAACGGCATTACCTCCATCTCTTGGGGTGAGTAAATTGATATCCCCTGAATTAAAACGCCTAACCGCATTCAAATTACGCTTAAAATCGTAATCCTTCTCAAACTGCTCTTTACCTGCCTCACCGGTCGAATTCATACGCACCAAAGCTTCTTCAAACTGGCGCTGTGAAGCTTTTAACCCCATATTACTAGGATATTTATCAATCCAATCCAAAATAAGCGCAAGAGCAAATTTCTGCACCGCATAGCTATGGCGAGCGTCTAAATTCAATCGACCATTATCTAAAACCAAAGCCTCATTTGGCTCTTGTGTCAATGTCCACAACAGCGGCCCTAATGCCTCAGGCGCCATACCTTTGACCCAGGTTTCCAGTACATTTTGCTTACCAAACACAATCGAGTACGCCACTACCGCAGATTTGCTGCTGCCTAGAATATCCATCATCCGATCAAATTTATCTTTCCCTTCGGCTAAGAATAGCCCGATATTCAGTTGTGCGGCCATCATCGCCTTACTCATGGCCGAGAGCTGTTTAAAGTCTTCAGAGTTAGCGATAGCAATCAATAAACAAAATGCCCTAGAACTCGCTAGGGCATTAGACAATAAAGCTGAAACACTTATTGTATTACTTAAATTTGGTTTCCCACACGGTGTCAGGGGCCAGGACATCGTGGGTTGCCAGGTAGTCTGTTACCCATTGATCGACACGTTGTTGTTCTTCTGCCGTTAAAGACGAGTAGATTTTGGGGTACTCACGTTCAAAATAATTATATAAACTATATTTTCCATCACTACCCATGGAATCAAGATAAACTTTCATCAACCTTGCAGATTTTTCCAAGTTATAAATAGACTTCAACTGATCTTCATTATGGTAAAAAGTAGCGATTGACTGGATGGCATCTGCATCACCTTTATCAATCAGTTTCTGCCATTCATTTTCACCCTTTTTAATATCACCTGATTGTACATATCTTGCTCCATCTGATAAAATGGCTTGTCTATTCCCCAGTTTATTAGCTTCTTCACTTAATTCATTAATCCTATCTTCTCTCGCACCTGGAATAATAAACCAACCATTACCATTTTCGTAATAGGCTGCCAAACGAATCATCGCTTCATCAGAACCCGCTTCTGCTGCTTTTACAAGCCACTTTTCTTCATTATCATAAAACTCCACATGGCTCATAAAGAGCAACGCATCTTTATCCTTTTCATCCAAATATGGTTCTAATCTAGCATCAAGCTTTTCTTGCCATTTAGCGGCTTCAGCTTCGCTTGTCCCACTATATTTGTAATCAGCTAGTAAACTCATCGCCCATTCATTTCCTTTATCTGCTGATTTAACTACATACTCAAAAGCTTCTGGGTTTAGAAACAGACCATGTTGTACATTAACTAAAAATGCATATCTAAGCATGGCATCAGCATTTCCAGCATCAGCAGATTTTTTTAAATATGGTTTGGCAAGTTCATATTTATATTTTAAGGAATAATATTTGCCCTTATCATAGTTTTGATCTAGAGTATAAGATTCGCTTCTAGCATGAGAATTAAAAGCCAACATACATAAAAGTAAAATAAATATTTTGTGAAACTTCATCAGTAATACCTACTTTCTTCAATTTTATCTGACATAAGATTGATTATCTTATTCCATCTGCTCTCTACCAATTTATATTTATTATAAGTTAGTGTATTTAAATTCGGTCCCATCTCATTAATTTTCATTGTATTATCTATATATTTAGGACTTAATTTTTGACTTACAGGCTCTCGGCTAGTTATATCTAGCTCGATTTTATTATCGATAAAACGCCACAAAACCCCTAAGTTCCGCTTGAAGTCATAATCACGCTGAAAAGATTCCTTACCCGCTTCACCCATCGAATTCATTCTTACCAGACTTTCTTCAAACTGACGTTGCGAGGCAATTAAGCCCATATCCCCCGGCCATTTATCAATCCAATCAAGAATCAGTGCAAGAGCAATTTTTTGTACAGCATAGCTATGACTCACTTCATAAGTAAGATCTGTATTGCCTTCTTTGAACTTCGTTTTCACAGGCTCTTGCGTCAATGTCCACAACAACGGCCCTAATGCCTCAGACGCCATGCCTTTTACCCAGGTCTCCAGTACATTCTGCTTGCCAAACACTATTGAGTACGCTACTACAGCGGATTTGCTGCTGCCTAAAATATCCATCATCGCCTTACTCATGGCCGAGAGTTTTTTATAGTCTTCGTTATTAGCAATTGATATGACGAAAAGATTGGCTGAGCAAACCTCACTCAGCCATAATGAGACTATTTGAATTTAGTTTCCCAAACAGTGTCTGGGGCTAGTACATCGTGGGTTGCTAGGTAGTCTTTTACCCATTGATCGACACGTTGTTGCTGTTCTGGGGTTAGTGATGGGTATATTTCTTGATATTTCTTTTCAAAGTAATCAGACATATTATCCCTTCCATCCATCCCCATAGAATCGACATAAATCTTCATTAATCGTGCTGATTTTTCTAGATTATGTACTTTAGGAAATAGGTCTTTCTTAAAATAGTACCTTGATATTTGGCTAATCGCTTCGGCATCACCGCTATCAATAAGTCGATTCCATTCATATTCACCTTGTTCAATCATTCCCTCAGAGATTAATGTAGAACCTTTAATTAAAATGGCCCAATGATTACCAAGCTTATATGCTGCTTCTCTAAGCTCTTCTATACGCTCCTCTCTAGCCCCTGGAAATATAAACCAACCATGGTCGTGATAGTACGCCGCGAGTTCTATCATTGCCTGATCAGAGCCTGCTTCCGCTGCTTTTTCTAGCCATTTTTCTCTATCATCAAACTCCATTTGATGCATAATATATAGCGCATCTTTGTTATTATCATCCAGATAGGGTTCTAATTTATCATCAAATTTTTTACGCCAATTATCTGATTCTCTCTCACTTAGTCCACTATAATCTTTCCAAGAAAGCAACATCATCGCCCATTCATTTCCGTTCTCAGCAGCCTTCTCCATATATTCAAAAGCATCTGGAGCTAAAAATAAGCCATGTTGTACATTGACTAACAATGCGTATCTAAACATGGCATCAGCATTTCCAGCATCGGCTGATTTTTTTAAATAGGGTTTTGCAAGATTATCCATGTATTTTAATGCGTAGTATTTCCCTTTTTCATAGTTGCTACCATATTGATTAACTGATGAAAAAACAGAAAAACTACACAAGAAAAAAAACAGAACAATATATTTTTTAAAAGTCATTAGTAATACCTATTTGAATCAGACTCGTCTACTTTAAATTTAATAGTATCATCCCAATTACTATCAATTTCTCTTTCTTTATTACCTATTAGTAATTTAACATTCAGGCCAATGTCATTAACTTTTTCAAAGATACGATCAAATTTCTCAGTGAGTTTGGTATCAACGGCATTACCTCCATCTCTTGGGGTGAGTAAATTGATATCCCCTGAATTAAAACGCCTAACCGCATTCAAATTACGCTTAAAATCGTAATCCTTCTCAAACTGCTCTTTACCTGCCTCACCGGTCGAATTCATACGCACCAAAGCTTCTTCAAACTGGCGCTGTGAAGCTTTTAACCCCATATTACTAGGATATTTATCAATCCAATCCAAAATAAGCGCAAGAGCAAATTTCTGCACCGCATAGCTATGGCGAGCGTCTAAATTCAATCGACCATTATCTAAAACCAAAGCCTCATTTGGCTCTTGTGTCAATGTCCACAACAGCGGCCCTAATGCCTCAGGCGCCATACCTTTGACCCAGGTTTCCAGTACATTTTGCTTACCAAACACAATCGAGTACGCCACTACCGCAGATTTGCTGCTGCCTAGAATATCCATCATCCGATCAAATTTATCTTTCCCTTCGGCTAAGAATAGCCCGATATTCAGTTGTGCGGCCATCATCGCCTTACTCATGGCCGAGAGCTGTTTAAAGTCCTCAGTATTAGCGATAGCAATCTTGTGGTAATGACACTTACGCAAGATCTGCTGGAATTGCCATATCCAGGCACCTAATGCTTCGGGCTGGATTTCACCTTCCAGCTCAACTTTAGTACCTGTACCAATCGTCAGGCCGATATTCAGCTTATCGTTTTTCATAAAAAAGCGAATCGGTAGCTTAAGTTCCGTTCCGACCTGAGCTTTAACACTCCCTTTCACCAGCATCAATTTATTTGCGTCGTTCGGGCGGACAAAATCAGGAATCGAGTCCGGCACATACCAATCGATATAGCTGCCCAATTCAATCCCCAGGTTCGCTTCCGCTTTTAAATTAATCAATTTTAACGTCGCTGACGGCGAATCTGGCTCTTGTTCGTAAAGAGTCGGGAAGGAGAGCCCCTGCTCTCCTAACTCAACCTTACCACCCAGTGCGAGAGAAGCTCCGGCAAAACCCCAGGCCTTACAATACACTCTGGATTGAATCGCACCACAGACAAAATTAACCACTTTTTCTGTTCCGTCACCTTCCTGATAGGTAAGTTTCATCACCTCATTTGGGTTCACTGCGCGTGGAAAATAGAGATACGGGCTGCCAGTCGCCAGTTCAATCAGGTTCACTTCACCACGTGCTGAAACCATATCCAGCTTTGCTTCAACTTCTGCCAGGGTGGTATTGGCTGACAGCGATTGTGACGATTCTCCACTTTTGGTTGAGTTTTCATAACCTAGTGCCGCTTTCGGTTCAGCCGTTGAGAATTTTTGCGACATGCGAAAAAACTGTGACTGCCAACTGCTATCAAACGGGTCAATTCGCTTTTTCAACACATTGGAATAAAGTATATTACCTAGCGCCGCTTCCCATTTGGCTGGCTTACTCTGCAGTGTTTCTACTTCCAGAGCGTTTTTCTCCAGATAGGCGTAAAACTCCTTTGGCAGGAATAAACCTTTTTCATCAAACCATTGTTGTGAGATCGACACTTTAAAGACCTCTTTCCCCAATAGTTGGGAGAAAGCAAGATCGCTATCCGTTGTTGTTGAGTAATGAATGGTCGCTTTATCGTTCGAACGAGGTACATCATTCAAGCTGAAATAACGCAGTTCACCAAACTCACCCTTGCCGCCTTTTGGCGCAGCCAGCAACATTTCACGCAGTGGGAAATCACCTTTCACCAGTTTCTGAATCGGCTTAGGACGATAGTTTAGATCCCACATCAGGCGCAGCGGGTTTTTCATGGTCAGAATGGTATTTACCGCTGACTGATAAAGTGCCAGTGATTTTTTTTCGATACGTTCCAGAGCCGCATATTCCCGCTCAAACGCCGCGCTCGGTGGGATGGCATAACCGTTGGTTGCTTCCACAACTTCTTTGATACGTTGATTAAGCGCTTCTTTATACTCTTGTGCCTGTTGAAGATATTGGTGATATTCTGCTAATAGACTGTGCCCGTCAGCGGTAGGCTTTCCACCTGCCAAAGCCAATTCTGGTGTCGCAATACCGACCTTGGCTAGATCTTCAATGCACTGGCATAGCTCATTGTACGCTTTATTACTCTTATCCAGCGAATCGACCAAATGAGTATGCTGATATTCGGCAATATACAAAATTTGATACGAGCCATCGGCCAACTTGGTACCAAATAATTCGCGTAATTGGGCTAGCTGTTGTTCTAGCTTTTTAATCTGCTCTTCCGGGGCATGAGTCCGATCTTTAGCAAAAACCTCTCGGGCCGCAATGTACTTTTCCACACATTTTTTGGTTTTAATCTCTCGCTCAGAATAAAGCTGCCCTTTATCGTAGGTATAACCCTGCTCCTTGGCTTGCTCAATACCAACCTTAATACAAGCATCAACCTGACGCTGGTGTTTGTCGTGCTCAGGGTCGAGTGCCAGCTCACCGAATGAAAAGTGGAAAGTATACTCTGACCCAGCATGCTCCTTGAGCCATTGCTTAGATTCCAGGTATTTTTTCTTCACATCCTCCGGCATAAAGCTCACCACATCAGCGCTGAGCAAACCATCGAGAATTTTCGCTTTCGATAAGCCTTGCATCATCGATGCATAATCACCCGAGAGGCGGCTTTTTAACAACGATTCCGCTTCATTTAAATAGTCAACAGCAGTCTCAGTAAGCAAGTAAAAGGCGTTGCTTTTGGTCAGATAGGCGATCTCTTTAAATTTCTTTGTTTCATTTTTTAACTGACAAGTACTGACAGGAACAGGGGCCAACGAAATCGAGCCGCTGCAGGGCGGCAGCTCAGAGGCAGGTAAATTAATCGAAGGTGTAGTTGTAGCCATTTGTTATTATCCAACGTTGATATTTTTGTCTATCTGCTCAGCTTGAAGAAACAGCTCATTATGCGTTTGTTTTTGTTCTAAAAGCTCAAGCCAATCATCCTGTCGCTGCAGTTCGGTTCTTGTGGAGAGCCAATCCGCCCATTTCATTAAATGCGTTTGTTGAGTAATCCCTGTATCAATTAAACGCGCGATAGTGACGGCGGATGTAGAAATCGCTTCATCGCCCAGTGATTGATAACAAGGCAGACTGCCAATCCAGTAAGCCAGTCGATTGTGCTTTGCTGCCTGAGAAAATTGTTCACTCAGACTAAAAGGTTCAGAATCTTCTCTAATTTCATAGCGCAACCAGCCCTGGCGTGAATAATTAGGAAGTGCAATATAATGGATTCCCCAGCTATCTCTCCCTACCAAATTCAAATCAAGCATTGAGCGAAAAGCACTTAATGAGTAAAACCGAAACAGCACCTGACCTGCTTGGTCACTATCCTGAATAAAATGCTGCTTTAACAAAGCATACAAAAACTCAGACTCCAGACAGCTTTCAATAAACAAGCCGATTGCACTCTGAAATAAACGCTGCTTTAGCTCACGATCCATCTGGGCGGTCGGCACGATAATCGGGCTAACATGCACTAGGTTATTTAGCCCAGTACCAGAAAACAGAGGATGCAATTCCTCAGCAGGCAACGACCGTTGCAGTTCAACGGTCAATTCGCTGTGATTAACTGAATCAAACAAAAAATAGAGCGTTGCCGATGCCTGTTGAGTGGTAAACAGTGAGTCGCTGTCTATGATACTTTGCACTGACATTTATCCCCTAAAGAGCAAGAGCCATCAGTTTGCTTCCCGCATAACGGAATGGTTATTACATCCGCTCGCGCCGCAACCAATAACGCTTCAATTAAATTAGGCGTTGCTTCAATAGGCGCCACTACCCCCTCTACCCCACCGGGCAATACCGCGGCTGCACCACTGTAGGCTTTGGCACTGCTCGGTGAGCCGCCTGCGGCGAGGTTGATGGCCGGGCCGACTAGGTTGACGCCGCTACCGCCAATCTGAACAAAACTACCGCCAGCTTTCAGAGTTAAATCTGAGCCTGCTTCCACCACAATTTTTGCGCCGCTTTTCAGGTGAATGGCGTTCCCGGCCTGTGTTGCGGTGAGGCCGCCGACCTTTTGTTGAAGATCGCCACCAATCTGGTCACTTTTATCGCCGCTGACTTTAATACGCTGCTCTCCCCCGACCGTCAGATGATCGTTAACTTTAACCTGACTGAAGCGGTCATTTTCTACCGTGGAATGCAGATCACGTTTGATATGAGTCTGGTGATCGTTCTCAATCAATGCCTGATAATCACGCTGCCCGTGCAGATAGATCTTCTCGCTACCCGCTTGATCTTCAAAACTTAATTCATTAAAGCCACTGCCTTGATGGGTTTCGGTGCGTAACACGGTTTTGGTTTTATTTTCCGGCAGGGCATACGGTGGCTGGTTGTTGGCGTGATAGGTGCTGCCGGTGACCAACGGCTGATCCGGGTCGCCATCTAAAAAAGAAACCACCACCTCATGACCGATGCGCGGGATCGCCATCATGCCATACTGAGCACCCGCCCAGCCCTGAGAGACCCGCACCCAGCAAGAGCTTTGCTCGTCGCCGTTACTTTGTCGATCCCACGGAAAATGCAGTTTAACCCGACCCAATTCATCGCAATAAATCTCTTCGCCATCCGGACCAACCACCACAGCGATATTGTCACCATCGACACTAGGTTTAGTCACTGGCGCGGCTTGCCAGTTGAAGTCAGAAGGGATCACTTTAAAGCGATTGCTGTAGCGGGTTTCACCCTCACCGCCGTATTCTTCTAATGCCTGTTTCTGCTCACCCTGATGCGACATCTGCACCAGTAGCCATTCACGGTTGACTGCTGCATCAAAATGATCGATAAGGTCAAATTTTATCCCGGCGTGCAATGCGGCCTGATTACTCACGCCCGTTGCGGTGTGCGCTTCGCGGCGTAAAGATTCCAGACGAATTTGGTTAAAGGCTTTCCCGGTAACGTCGTCTTTAAAACGCCCCGGCATATCAAAATGCTGATAGTCGCTAAGCTGATAATCGATATCGCTCGCCAACGCCGATTGAGCAAAACTGTAATCCGGCTGTTTGAAGCTGTAATCCTGCAATATGCTTTCACTGACCTGAGAACGGGTATGCTGAGTCAGTGCCGAAATATACGGTTCACTATTTGCCGCCGTACCGGACAGCACGTTATAAGGTACTGCGATATCCAGCTTAGGCTGACTCTGGCTGTTGTCGGTAATGTACAGCAGATGCTTATCCGGGTAATGAACAAAGCTGTAGACCAGCCCTTCTTCTGCCGCCAACCGGTGAAAAAAGGCTAGATCCGTCTCTCGGTACTGTACGCAGAATTCACGTGGCAAACAGTCCCGTTTTACCGAAAATGAATAATCGGTAATGTTCATTTCTTGCAACAGGATAGAAAGAATCTCGGGTACCGTCTGCTGCTGGAAAATACGGCTATTATGACGCAGTGCCAAACGCTCCAGCGACGGCACCAGCGTGACCGAATAAAAACTGTGCGCATGGCCGGTATCTCCCTGGCTGAGCTGGCGAATAATGCCGTGCACCCGCTGCACCACTTCACCATCGCGTTCAACTTCAAGCAGCGCTTTATGATCAACAATCTGCTGCGGAGTAAGATCATCACGTCGACTGGCGAGATCCAGTTGGTAGCGGAAGCCGAAACAGGCTTGCCCCTGCTCATCTACCGAATCTGACAGCGACTCATGGCCGTGATACTTCCATACCACCAGCGTATCGTCATCTAATCCATCAATCGTAAATCTGAAGCGCAACCTAGCCATGATTATCTCGCCTTATCGTAATATTTCATCTGTTCTAAATGTCATGTTCTGTTAAGCCTGTGCCACAACTACCCGGTCAGCATTACGCAGAGCAAAGCAGCAACCGTAGCTCCAATAGCAAAAGCCATGGTTAAATGAACCTTCGAATACCCGCTGAGCGGGCTGGATTTCGCTTTTACCTCAACCTGTACGGGCTGACTGCCCTGCCGCTTACAGGCTGCCTGATAGCTGGTTTCAATCGCATCCACATGCTGAAAAATCAACATCGCCAGGGTGGCAAAATCAACCTTGACCTGTGGTGCATGCGTCTGGAACAAATGGCTTAAACGTTCGCAATAGCATTCAATACGATACAAATCGCGCAGAACTTCGTAGCTGGTACGCAAATCAGTGATCTCTTTCACCACCTGCTGATTTGCCCACTCCAGCAGTGGCGCAAAATGAGCCACATCCAACCGGGCTTGAGTAACGTCATACAACAGACTTTGGTAGAGAAGCTCCAGGCCATTCGCCGCTCCGGCTAATCCCGACACTTTGACTTCAGCTACATACAGGTAAATCGCCATTTCGCTGTCAATACCGACTTCATCGGCCAACAATTTCCCCTGATCCAGTATCAGACCCCATTCGTATCCACCGGAGAATGGGGTTACTTTGCGTTGCAGTTCACTTTTAATCTTTAACGCACTTGGGTGTGCCTGAAGCAGCTCCGGGCAAGTATTAATAATAACGCGCTGATTATTCAAATATAAAATAGGTGGCATATTTATTGTTCGTTAAAGCGAGGGCAAGTCTCCTTACCCTCTCACTGTATTAATAGAGTGAATTAGACAGTCTGAACGAATGGAACAGACGCTGAGTAAACGGATTAACGTTTGCCTCCGAGTTCACCCGATAGACCATATCACCACCATCCACGGTAAATTTATAATCGACTGAAGTCGTAGAAGCGGCCACCACATCCCCTTCATCCAGCAGACGGAAGAATGCCCAGGGCCCCTGAATTACCATACTCCTGGGTGACAGATTGGACTTAGTCGGGATCAGGGTGATTTTTGATACCGCAGAATCACGCAGGGTATTAGGCCAAATCAGTTCCACGTTTTCACGCGGGCCGTGACTGTAGGTTAAAAACTGACCATCAATGTTTAATACGCTGCGGCGCTTATTGCCGGTTAGGCGTAACGGTTCAACCGAGAAACTCACATCCAGCACCCCTTTACGGTTAAAGAAGGCTTCGCGAATCTGTTGTGCCTGATGGATCTGATCCAGCACTTCAGCTTTCACCACCGACTGACCATTTACGTCATCGGACAAGGTCATATGTTCATCAACAAAAATCTTCAGCTGATTATTATAGAACGCCTGCAAAGTACCGTTTGGTGCAAAAAACTCTTCAAAATCCGCTAGCGAAGCATCTTTACGTGACGCGGGGTTAAACGGATAGCGATCCGCCAGTTTTTCCTGAAAAGTACGGAACACATCGTTATGCCAGCGGACTTCCAGATATTTGATCGCTTCCTGCTTCACCACATACCAGCTTTCATCCGCCAACTTACCGATCATGCGATCGAGCGGTTTAGGCAGGCCGGAGGCAATCCGTTTCAGCGTATAAATCGGGTCGGCATTGACCAGCTTCATCCGTGCTTTAGTTGCATCTAACGCGGCCATCCCCATATCCGGAGCGCTCTGAATTCCTTTCAGGTAGAGTTTGAGATCATCAACCGAAGCCAATACTTCATTGATGTAGGCCGGCTTGTTACCAACCGGAGCCAACATACGATTCAGTTCCGAGAACGGCTTATCAATCTCGGCAGCAACCTGATATTTCGGCGATTGCAGCAGTGCATTTTTCGCCATATCATCACCTTCAAAGCTGGAAAACAGCTGAGTGTTATTTTCCAGAGTACGTAGCAAGCGCTGCAGTGGCTCAATACTGCCAGTGATGTTGTCCAACACGGTCACCGCATCGTTCATATCACCGAAATATTTCATATTGATCTCAGAAATTGCCGCCTGCCAGGTACGGGTATAATCGGAAATATACAGCTGACGAACCTTATCGCGCAGTGCCTGTTTATCCGCCTCGCTGAATTCCGCTGACTGACTCTGCCCCAATACCCAGCTATCGACTAAGGCCAGTTCAGATACCGATTCCATCTGCGGAACAAAATACTCTTCAAAGCCTTTTTTGGTCAGCATTTGTGGAATGTACAAACCACTACCGTTCATTACCTGTTCTTCAAACACCATATCAAACACCGGGCCAACCAGGCTGCGTAGGTTGATCGCAGGGCCTAATACCGTCTGCGCATTCAGCTTTAGGTTACGGTAGACACGCTGCTCATTCGGAATCGTACCTAGGTTGATCTGCGACTGCGCAATAGTTTGTTCGAACGGACGTAAAACCTGCTCTGCGGTTTCATCTCCTGCCGCACGATCGCGGGCCAGATCGGTATGATCCATCGCATAATCAAGGTGGCCGTTTAGCTGTTCCTGGATAGCCCGACGTCCCGGATACTCCTGCTGCCAATGGCGGGAGAAGTAATCCAGTACAATATTTTTGAAGCGCCCTTGTGAATCAGTCAGCATACGGTATACACGTAGCGCCGCCAGCTTATCGTCGTCAGTTTCAGCTTGGTTCAGGTTGACGATTACCGCAGACATCAGCATAGGCAGATAGCGGGTTCGCAATAAATTCAGATAGGTCTCTTCCACCATAGGGCCGATTGTGCGCCCCTGATATAAGCCCATATCAGACATATAAGAAGACTTCTCGCGGAAATAACCAAATTCGAGCGTTGCCTGACGAATATTGTTCAGTGCATCCAGAATATCCTGCTGAGAAGCGGCATAAATATTTTCCGGCAGTTCATTCTTAAACTGATTAACCTGGGTTAAAACCGCATTGGAATGCTCCACGTTGGCTGCGTAATAACGTTGCCAGGAGCCAATCAGTAACGCCGAGGCAATAGAACAGGCCGTCACGGTTAAACCGATCAGACGACGATTCTTGCCGGTTACCTTTTTATTATCTTTGGCTAGGCCGGCCTCCGCATAAATCACATCACGGAACAGTTTGTAAGTGAAATAGACGGTAGAATTTTTGGCATTCTGCGCACGGTTAACCATTCTTCCCAAGCCATAACGGCGCGATGCTGCATCATCAAAAGCATTGGTTGGTACGCCCTGCTGATAAACTGACGTGAAATAAGCACCACGGATCATTGCTGCCATAGAAAACTGATCGCTGGTCAGAGTTTCACTGAAAAACTGGATTAAAATCTCTTTCAAACCCGCCAGTTGGCGGCTAAAACTGTACAGCGCCGCACGTTCTTCATGTTCCATCGTAACAGAAGAGACTCTGGGAATATGCGCATTAAACCGTTGAATGAAATACTCATACTCTTCAACAAACTGTGTAAGCCAGGCATCCGGATTTTGAGCATTATCCAATTTGAATGTAAAACCAAACGCCTGTTCACGTTCTTCTTTCGACAGGTTACGAAAACAGGGTTCAAAGCCGAACAACATATCCAGTTTGGTCAGCGCCACATAGACCGGCAACTCAATGGCTACCGTTTCAACCAGCTCTTTCAAACGAGCACGCAATATATGGGCATACGCCAGACGCTCGGTAGTACTTGCCGTAGCAAGATGTGCAACATCAACTGCCAGTACAACACCGTTTAACGGACGGCGAGTACGCGTTTTTTCCAGCCATTCAACAAAGTGCTTCCATAAACGACGTTCAGTTTCACCATTCCCGTCTTCTGAATTGTTATTCCCCGCCAGGCTGGACTGGCTCTGATAACCCTGAGCCAGCAATTTACCGCTGGGATCGATCAGTACTGACTGATCGCCAATCCACCAGTCGAACGAGTACGGATTTTCACTCTTCTGCCCGGATGCACGCATAACCGAAGAGAGGGAGAAATTTTGTCCGGAACGGTTAATCAGGCTGGTCTTGCCGGCCTCTTCCAGCCCCAGAACCAGATACCAGGGTAAAGCATATAGTGGGTCGCGCTTTTTCACGTTTTTCTGCATATGGGCGATAACGTTATTCAAGTCCGCTTCCTGACGCTCTTCATGGAGTTTGATCGGGTCCTGACGAAACAGCTCTTCTCGCTCCTGTTTCTGTTCAAAGCCTTGCAATTTACGCCACTGTAACAGACCCCAAATTGCGGCACACAGCAGAGTCAGTCCCACGCTGGCGATCGCACGGGCCACTACAGAAGTCAGAGGGAATGACCCTGACACTTCCAGCCAAGGGCCTGCCCACCAAATTGCAATATTAAGCAGTATAAAGCACAGCAAGAGCAACATCGGAGCAAATGCCAACATGCCCGGTTTTGCTTTCCTCACTAGCCACAATAAATATCTCCACATCGGTTATGCCCTTCGCTTACTCTGACGTTGTTTGTTTTTCTAATTGATTAAATATTGAGGGTTCCCAGTCGGGAACACTCATGGTTAGCGCTTCGCGCTGCAAGGTCTGGTACTGTTCGACCGCCATTGCACCTAAGCCATTCTCATGCAACAGATCAGCCGAAATCAGGCGCCAGTAAAAACGATCGCGCGGCTCTTTGGCCGACGTCAACCCTTCATTGAGCATGGCTAATGCAGCAGCAATTCCGGCATCTTTCGCTTTACTAAATGCCTCTTGGCGAATTTCCTGCCATCCGGAAGTCGCTATAACGGCACCTGCCGACTGTTCTTGTTCATCCAGCCACACCTGCACTTCTTCACTGACAAAAGGCTGCCCGCCCTTAAACTGCAAGGTTGCCAATGTCGGCATACGCTCAAGAAAGGCTTTGGTTTCTTCTTTGATGGCACGACACCATTTCGACTTATCCAGCGCCTGAGCAATCTGATAGCTCATTAGCTGGCCTTCAAACCAGTAAGGAGCCATGGTCAGACTTTGTTCAACCTTACGCCACAGCGCCAAGTCCGGATTTCGCATCATATCCTGGTAATCTTTCACCCGATCCTGCTGCATTGGACGCAGTAAAGTTTCGCCCTGCGGATTATGATCCGGAACCGACGTGATCCCTGACCAGACTGCATGGCGGCGCACCCGGATCGACAATGCCAGCGCATTTTCATCTTCAGCCAGAAAGTCAGCCACTTTAAGCAGAGTCTGGCGAGCCGCTTTTTCGCTTGAGCTGTCAACCGCAATCGGAGGTGCTACCGGAGCTGAAGCTGCTGTGGGTTGAGCTGACGGCGAGCCAGACGAAGGGACCGACTGATGTTGTGCTGCTGTGGGCTGAGAAAGCTTTTGTCGCTCGCTGGCTAAGTTCAGTTTGGTTTTCAGATTACGGGTGAAAGCCGAACTTTCATCGCCTTCCAGCTCGCGCTTATCCAACGCCTGTTCAAACTGGTTAAGGGATTCAGATAGCTTTTTACTGTTCTCTTCGCTGTAGCGATTAAAATCCTGCTTATCCAATGCAGAACTAAAACGCTGCATAATCTGACTAAAAAATTTACGCCGCGGTAATTTACCTCTTGGACCCGGTGCCGGAAACGATTCATCCCAGAACGCAACGACAAAATCACTCAATAAATCCAGGGACAAGATAAAACGTGCGGTGGTCGGATCGTTATGCAGACACTGCAACAAATAAACCAACAGTTTGATATCTTTTGATTTTTCTTTCAGTAACTTAAGTACATTTAACTCCACTTCCTGCCACTGAACGCTGGCATGAGAAAGGGAGCCGACCTTCATCATCTGATCTTCGACAAAGTCATAGAGCGGGTCATCAATTAACCGCTCGCCGACCGGGCTGTCGCCGCCAATCGGTGTGGTAATACATTGGCGATATTCTGTTAATTCCATCGTGTTACCATCTACAACGTTGGCGCAATGCAGTCAGCGCACTTGGCAACGAGGCTGTATTAAACATTAAGCCATCAATAAACTGCGAATTAGAACGCAGCACACTCCGCGGCTCACCCGCCATTTTTTTCATCATGTCTATCGCCGGCAAACCGCGCGCCGAGGTCAGCACATAACCACTATCATCACTGCGCCAGTACTGAGCGCTGCTGCCAGGCAGTGATATTTTCACCCGGGCATCGTTCATCTCTTGCGGTAACAGCAGTTCAATGCGGCTTAAACGGTCAATACAACTCATCATCAATACTGGATGAGCATTATCGGCAAAACGCGTGTGCTGATTTATCGCGGTCAGCGTTAACCAGGCATTGCCTTCGGTTGCATCCTCATTACCTTCATAACTAAGGTGCATAGCAAATTCCGCATCGGCCTTTTCAGCAGAAGACATAGCGCGTTGCCAGGTGGCTGGCATTATTCGCGTCACAGTGGCAGTTTCCTGGGTAATCGGGGTGGCAAATATCTGATCAAAACAGCGTAAACGTTCAAGACGTTCGGTAATCTGCACACATTCTCCCGCTTGTTTGAGCAAAGAATCTGCAGATAAATCCAGTTCATTTGCCAGGCAGGAATGAGTAGCGACGATCCCGGTCAACAGGGTAAGAATATGAGTAAGAGATAAACGCGCATAAATCATGCTTTAATCTCCAGTTTCAGGCATTTATAAGCGAGTGTCCGTTTCGGAATTCCCAGGCTTTCCGCCGTTTTGGCCCGATCGCCATTATAAATTTTCAGGCGATGACTGATGATTTTCGCTTCAAACTGGCTCATCGCCTGTTTAAGATCATCAATCACCTCAAAGTCATTACGCCCACTGCGCTCATCCTCGACCAATTCTGGCTCAGTAGAATCCACCGCCAATAAACGATGGACAAAACAACTTGCTGCAACCTCGGTATCATCCTGAGTCTGCGCACAGCCGAATTCAATTAAGTGCTTAAGCTCACGAACGTTGCCGGGGAATTCATACTGCTGAAGCGCATCAACCGCTTTGAAATGCAGACCGCGAATATGGGTACCATGGCTTTGGTTAAAAATGTCAACGAAATGGCGACCAAGCAACTCGATGTCTTCCAGGCGTTCCGCCAGACGTGGCAACACAATCGGATATTGAAACAGTCGGTAATAAAGATCCTGACGGAAGGCTTTTTCTCGGACATTCTTGATTAAATTTACATGAGTCGCCGACACCAGACGAAAATCTGAAGTTTGCTCATCTTTACCACCAACAGGCCGGAACTGGCGAGTCTCCAATACACGCAATAACTTAGCCTGCAATGGCAACGGCATATCACCGATTTCATCCAAGAATAAGGTTCCGCCATCTGCCTGAGTAATCAGCCCCTGCTTATCACTATCAGCGCCGGAAAAAGCGCCTTTGCAGTGGCCAAACAGTTCACTTTCCAGCAGATTTTCCGGAATCGCCGCACAATTTATCGCCACAAACGGTTTAGCCGCACGTGCAGATAAGTCATGCACCGCCCGAGCTACCAGTTCTTTGCCAGTGCCGGTTTCGCCCTGCACCATCACCGAAAGGCGTGATGAAGCAGCACTGACGATCTGTTCACGTAACCGGTGCATGGCTGCACTTTTGCCAATCAGAGAATAAGAAAGTCGATCCACCAGATTACGCTGCTGTTTTGCTTTCTCAATATCATTGAGTGATTCACGTAAATCACGCTGATACTCTTCTTCACGCTGAATGTCCTTCAGCATCTCCCACTGCTGAACGAAAACATCGACAAAGCGCAAAAAAGTGTCGAGCCCTTTGACCTGCACAATCTGCCCATCTGATCCAATGGCAAAGAGAATGCTGTGCACCACAGTATCACCGACCGGTAAAGGATTGATCCACACCGAATCAAACATCCGCACCTGCTCGGTGAGACGGGCAAAATCCGGGTTGGATCGCCAGAAACCCAACTCTTCCACATTGATATGCATCGGCTGAGCGGATTGCAGGACGTGGGCAAACGGGCAGTCAAAATCGGTCACCGACCACGAGTAATCCAGAGACCGGCCAAACGGTACCAGATCCCGACCATCAGCACTGGGGACCACTAAAAAACAAGTTGCCAGACCCAACTCACGCTGAATAGTCGCGGTAAAAAGCTGCACCAGTTGCGGTGCATTCCGCACCGCAACCAGCTCGGTCGCGTAAGTCAACCATTGACTCATCGTTATTCAACCTCTCCGATGAATTCACCGTCTTCAGCAGCCAGACGAATACGCTGAACCGGTTCACGGTCGGCCAGTTTATTGAGTAGTGCCAGAGATACCGGCGGCAGTAACTGACCCTCGATAATAGCTTCCAGCATTCGTGCACCATTTTCTGCACGAGTCGCACGCGCCAAGATTTCTTCAATCAGGCTATCTTCAACCTCAACCTGAGCTGAATAACGACTCTGCAGCAGAGTTTCCAGCCGCTTGAGCTTACCGCGGACAATCTGCTCCAGAACCTCTTTCGGTAATGGCAGATAAGGGATAATTTCCATACGCGCCAGCAGCGCAGGTTTAAAGAAAGCCGCCAGTTCTGGATACAACTGCTCATCCAGTAATTTAGGCTGCTCGGCGTAATCGACAATCGTCTGGAAACCTAGATTCGAGGTAAGGAAGAAAACGATATTCTGACAATCTATCAGCCGGCCTTCACCATCATTCAGCTCACCTTTATCAAACGCCTGGTAGAAAATATTAAGCACTTCCGGATGCGCTTTTTCTACTTCATCCAGCAGCACTACTGAATAAGGCATCTTGCGAATTGCTTCGGTCAATACACCACCTTCGCCATAGCCTACATAGCCGGGGGGCGAACCGATCAGACGGGAAACCGTATGTTTTTCCTGATATTCAGACATGTTAATCGTGGTCAGGAACTGCTTGCCACCATATAACTGCTCAGCCAGTTGTACCACGGTCTCAGTTTTACCCACCCCGCTAGGGCCAACCAAAAGGAAAGCGCCTTTAGGTCGGCCAGCACGACGCAAATCAGCGCGAGCGGTCAAAAGATGACGATGAACACGTTCAATCGCGGTATCCTGCCCTTTGATCGCTTCGCCCAGAATGGTGGTCAGGTTAGTGATTTTATGCAGCTCATCGGTATTCATCTGATCAACTGGCACACCCGTCCAATCAGCGATAACTTCGGCGATCTGATCGGCATCCACTTGTGGGTGAATCAAACGATCATGATGTTCGATGGCTTCTAATGCCTGATAGTGAGTGCGAATCTCTTCTTTTACCTGCATCAGCGTTTCGATCTGCTCACCATCTGGTGATTGGATCGCGCCCAGTTCAACCATTTCGGCCCGCTTGGCGATCAGGGTTTCAACCGCTTGCTTCTGCTCATGCCAGCACTCTAGCAGCTGCTGTTTTTCAATCTCATCCTGCTGTTCCAGCGCTTTAAGTTCGTCGAGACGTTGCTGATTAACATCAGTGCCAAGCAACTGAGCACGGGTCAGCATATCGATTTCAAGCTGACGCTGATAGCAGGCAGTTTCAAGCTGAGCGATACGCTTAGGCGGTGTGGTCAGATTGATGGCAATACGCGCACAAGCAGTATCCAACACATCAATCGCTTTATCCGGCAGCTGGCGGCCAGAAATATAACGAGCAGAGAGTTCCGCTGCAGCTTTTAATGCCTCATCGGTAATCAACACATTATGAGCTTTTTCATACACCGGGTTGAGGCCGCGCAGAATATCAACCGCTTGGTCGATGCTTGGCTCTTCCAGTTTCACCAGTTGGAAACGGCGAGTCAGGGCCGGATCTTTTTCAAAATATTTTTTGTACTCTTTCCAGGTGGTTGCGGCAACGGTACTCAGTTCGCCACGAGCCAGCGCCGGTTTTAGCAGGTTAGCTGCATCACCGCCGCCTTCCTGATTACCTGCGCCAATCAGAGTATGGGCCTCATCAATAAATAAAATAATCGGCGTTGGTGCCTGTTTAATCGCATCAATCACCCCTTTCAGGCGTTTTTCAAACTCACCTTTTACCGATGCGCCAGCCTGAAGCAGGCCAAGATCGAGTGAATGCAGCTCCACTTTAAGTAGTTGGGTCGGCACATTGCCCGCGATAATACGCAGGGCCAGCCCTTCTATCATGGCACTTTTACCGACACCGGCATCACCCACCACAATCGGGTTGTTCTTACGACGACGACATAAAATGTCAATCATCAGGTTAATTTCATCTTCACGGCACAATACCGGGTCAAGCTCGCCGTTACGTGCTTGTGCGGTGACGTTGGTGCAATATTTTTCTAATGGCGAATTGGCTTCGTTCAACAGTGCAGAACGGGCTTTGTCTGTACCCGGCTTCTCTACCTCGGTTTCTGACGAGTTTTCCAGCACCTTATTGAAATTCTTTTTCAAGCTTTCACGGTTGATATCATCAAACAGTGACGACAAGCCAAGCCCAAGATAACGGCCGGATTGAGTCAACAATGCGAGAAAGATCGCGCCGGAGCGCAATTCTCGCTGATCGAGTTCAGTGGTGGATAACAACCAGGCTTCTTGCAGCAGCTCAACCAATAGCGGAGAAAAAGCCGGGTAGGTATCCAGAGACTGGCCGCGCTCATAGCGTCCGGCAATTGTCTGTTTGATCAGTTCAAAATCAATATTGCTCAGTTTCAGCACTTCTCGGACATCCGACAACGGATTATCCAGCAACACATCCAGATAGTGTTCGATGGTCACTTCAGGGTGTTGGCGCTCAATACATAATGAAGCCGCCTGCTCCAAAGCCAGTTTGCTCTGCTGATTTAATTTGGAAATAAGAGTGGGTAATTCAATTCGAATCACGATAGTCACCTAGCCTAAATTTAGTTTTTGTTGTTAAGGTATTTATTGTTAAAGCAGTTGGTTTAACTGATTAATTACATCCGCTGATTTCTCATGCAACAGCCAGCTATACAGGGTGTAAGCCCCTCCCAGCATTAATGCAAAACACAACAAAATGGCCCAGGTCGACCACTGGCGGTTTAAGCCATATTTACTGCGCACGACATTTTGATTTGCTTGGGTCAATGGCTGTGATTTAGTGCGGCTAAAACCATCCAGGGTTTCGCGCAAATGGCTGATAACCCGTTCGCGTTCGTTGCGGCCATTTTCAATGACCCGATACTTACCTTCGAAACCAAGTAGCAAACAGGCATGAATAAACTCCAGCAACTCCTGATATTTTTCCACTTCACCTTCTAAGCGCGCCAAAATGCTGTACACCTTTTCGCCCCCCCAGGTTTCATTATGAAAGCGCGATAACATCGAATGTTCCGCCCAAACACAGGATGAACCCCAGAGTGTGCCCATCACCGCTTCGTCAAGAAAGGCGCAGAGAATGTAGCGGTAAGCCATCAGAATGGCGTGCTCATAACCGCGCTCAGTCAGTTCAATCTCAATTGCTTTTATCTCATCGATGGTCTGCTTGTAGACCGCTTCGATATTGCCGCATTCAGTCAGAGAGCGAACCCGTAGCGATAAACCAAACAAAGGTGTTGCCGCATCAATCAGGCGATTACTGTTATCACCACGCAGTTGAAACCAGTAATCGCGATCACGGTTCATTGACTCAGCACCATCGTGCAGCAAATCATTCATTTGTGAACTGTAGTTTGTTTCACTCACCATTAACTCCTGATAGCCCAGAATTGCAGATCGAGGTCATCAAATGCCGCCGCGACGTGGAAGGCGAAACCACTCGACTGAGTCAGCATCGACCAAGCCGCACTGGATTTATCCAGTTGGTAATAGGTATAACCGGCGTGGTATGGAAGCTGGCGCGGTGCAACCGGCAAGGCCATCAGCGGAACCCCGGGTAACTGCAGTGAAATCAGTTCGCGGATTTTTTCTACCGATGACACTTTGGTCTGCTGAACAAAAACGCGACGCAATTCATCCAGCGGCATACGCGCTTTAACCGCAATAATAAATTCCGCATCCTGCATCAGTTGTGGATCGGTGATTGGCGCTACCATCAGGCCATACTTGCGTTTATCCAGCTGAATCGACACGGCTCTCGGCTCCAGAACCACACTCAGACTCTGGCGCAAATGGCGGATTACCACACTAAATGCATGGGTGGGCAGATCGTGATCATAAGTTGGCATAACCGGAGGAAGACGGCTTTCATCGGTAAAGGTAGACAATTCGCCACACACTGAAACCAGATTAGAAAACAGCTGTTCCGGATGCACATGACGAAGTTGCGACAGATGTTTCATCACGGGCTGCGTCCGATTAAGGCTCTGCAACAGCATAAAATCGGAGACATCCGCAACGCCACCCTGACTAGGCGCACTGATCCGCAGGGCAATATTTTTCGCCCGTTCCGCCATCAGACCTGCCATTTCCGTAGTAAAACGCTGCAGACCATTATTCAACATGGAATTGAGATGACATGGAATAAAGCCGGGATCAAGTACAACACTACCATCAGGCCGCTTTTCCAGTATCCGCGCAATCGCAAACGAGGCATAAGCACTGCGATCGTCTTTCTCCAGCATCAGGCGAACCTGAACAGACGACACATCGATTGCCGTTGAATCACCTTTCATACTGTGTACATCACGGATTTCACTGTGGTGACTGACATAACGACCGCTACCTCGCTCCTGTGGCCAACTGATTTCCATATGAGAATCACTGCGTAACGCCACTGCCAGATAAACTAGCTGGTTCGCCAGCGAAGCATCGCTGATCTCCAACGCCTGCGGTTCAACATCTTCCTGAGGAATACGAAATACCGTACCATCCGGCATTATGCCTGCGGCACGTGAGATGGCTATCTTACCGAAAGTTAAATAATCAGGATTAATCAGTAACTCCGACACCCCATAGAAGTATCGGCCGACAGCATTAATTCGTTCATCAACGTAGTATTCGTTATAGCGCTGTTGCTGTTGGAAATGTTGAGGCTTGATAAACAAGCCCTCATTCCAGATAACACGGTTACGTACAGACATCAGGGATTATTCCACTCTTTCCAGCTTCACATCATAATCTTTGAAGTACATCAGCAAATGGTAATTGCGACCTTTATTCAGCACTTTTACGGCCTTCTTCCATTCACTGAGTTCTGGCTCAGCAAAGTGGGCCATCACACCGATATAACGGGTTTCCGGATCGATATCGAACGAGTTAACAAATTTAAACTGACCGGGCATCAGCACAAAATCATAGTTATCAACAAAGTTACTACGCAGAGCCTGACGATAATCGGCTTTGATCATGTCGTAGTCCGCCGACATAAACATCGAGTCATCTTTCAGCTCAAAAACCTGAACTTCAATCGGTGAAGCTTCACCCCAGATATTTGGGTTCACCCCTTCATCGCTGACCATACTGAAGGTCACCTGAGTCTGGCTTTCGGCCGGATTATATTCTTCAGGCTTGCTGCTGCAGCCGGTAAGTACAGCGAGCATTACCAAAGTAGAAAAAAGCGTTTTCACAGTTAAAACTCCAGTTGTTTTTCACGAATTTTTTTATCGTAAGCTTGTTCAAATATTTCCCAGAACAGTTTCTCAAATCCTTTCTGGCGGTTGGAAGTCAGTTCCTGATAATAGCTGCAGTACATTTTCCATGCCCAGGCTTCATTAGACTCGCTACTGCTATCTGAAGGGCGTTTGTAATTATTGAAACGGCGTAACAGCACCTGAGGTGAAAAGGCAGCAAGAATCTGTGTCAACGCTTCTGAGGTTGCCTGTTGTACAGCATCATTATGATCTCGGATATTTTTCAGGCTCTCGGAAATAGCAGCCGGAGCCGACAGGTGCACCATGCTTTTATTGGCGTCATACATGGTTTCTAAGGTCTCTTCATAATCCAGACCTAAACGTAATGGGTTATCTTCAATTGGCTGAAGGTTACGATTCATCACGCCAAAACGCCCGCTATTTACCTGTTGATGAAGGTCGAGCAAGCCCTTAATGCACGCTTGCAACGACTTGCCCAGTTCCTCAGATAATGCATGCATTTGCGCCACATCATAATGTTGTGCAAAGTTGCCTCCAAGCCCGCTCAACATCGGGCCGGTCAACAAATGATTATGGTTGCTTCTCGTGTTGGCCCTGCTGGCTGGTGCCACTGCTGTAGTAGCAACCGGGGTTGATTCCATGCTTTTGGCGACTTCTTCCTCGAGTAAATCGAGTACGTTATCATCCATTACCAAGCCCTCTGATTGATTGTTAGTTTGATTAAATACTGCGTTGTTGGTTGTTTCATACCCGAATGTTGTCTCCGGGTTATTTAGTTTTTCCGGCTCTGACTTAGATGTTCCAAAGCCTAAAATTCGTTTTAAACTCATAGGTGATGCCAATTGTCCTTCGCCATCAGATGGCGGTGTCATACCTGCTTTCGTGCGGTCCAGACCGTAACTTGAAGCAGAAAGATATTCAGTACTTTCACTCTCTGTCTTTATTTCATTGTCGATTAGCGAGTTAACCGGCAAATCTTTTTCCATCAAGGCTTCCAGTGCGAGTAACGGATCGGCAACCATTATTGGTTGTGGCGCGTGATTCTCGTATTCATCGATAAATTCACCGCTGAGCAGATCATCTCCTACGCTATCGAACATTTTATCCAGTTGAACGGCTTCCAGTTGTTGCTGGTCATCGTCCTGCATCGACAAACGCAAAATGTACTCGCCAATTTGTATTTCATCGTTGTGCTGCAACTTCGCCAACCGACCTCGGCCTAACGGCATAAATGAACCGTTTACGTAAGTTTCACCACTGATATCTTTCAGGCAGTAATTGCCATCAACCATCACGATTTCACAATGGACTGGCTTAATTTCGCCTTTGCCATCGTACAGATACCATTCGCACCCTTTATTTGAACCAATACTTCCGCCACTGGTCGCAAAACGCATTTGCGGTGCCAGCCCAGGTTGCAACACCTGAACATTGGTCACTTTAAATTTCAGTGTAGGCTGTTCTGAACCGCTCATTTTTTACTGCCTCACTTGTATTAATACGTTTTTGTCCTGTTCACTCTGACCAAGGAATGAATACCAGCCCAAAGCAACACCATCCTGAGAATCAAGCTTGAGCGGTGGAATTTCACTTTCATCCATCGTCAGTTCCAGGTCATAGGCCATCTGTTCCTGAAGAACGAACTCAACCAGTTTATTTAGCGCTTCGAACTCACGGCCATTCGGCAGGAAGTCACCAAATCTGGCTCGGCTTAACTTACCTATACAAATGGTAAATTTGCCGTTGTAGTCCATCACGCTCGAACCGACTACACTATCAACGCCCAAGCTGCCATTCTGCTTGCCTAGACAAAACTGCTGGCTCGGTTCAATCGCCACTTTGCGCAACTGCCATTGCCGAATTGAAACATCCGGCAAATCAAAACAGTGCGCAATAATGCCGCTGACTACCTGAGGAGACCGGCTACGGCCTGCAAGTAAACCCGAGTAGGCCAGCATCTTGCACCAGTTGATCGGCGCATCACCTCGTAAATCCGGATCGGCCAAGCCAACCAAGGCAAACAACTGCTGCGAAAACGGATCAACCGCTCCATCTTCAAACCTGACGTAATAACGATACTTACGCCAGATACGGTAGATCAGTGTGATCATCCGGTTATTAAAAAAATCTAAGAAAGGGCGTTTAAAACCCCCTTCATCTTCCTCAACCAACTGTTGCAGAATAAAACCCGGCAACGGTGACTGGGCTCCCGCTAAACCAAAAAAATTGGTTTGCAGTAATACACGCTGTTCATCAAGCTGCCTGATATCATTGACATCCGCCGGGGAAAACCCCAGGCTCGGATTGGAACTAAAAATCAGCTTGCACGTTTTTTCCCAGTCATCGCTATCCGGCGTTATCTCACGTTGCCGGTGCAACAATTCCACTAACTGGAAAAAGTTGTAGGAACGAACATCACTCGGTAACGAAATCGAACTGACCGTTTCCACCCCTAAATCAGTGGCTGAGTTCCTGTCTGCATTCCCCATGTATAAATCTCGTTATTGCTTTTATTCACCACGACCAATTGATGAAATGA
Source organism: uncultured Vibrio sp. (assembly GCA_963666615.1). Classification (GTDB taxonomy): domain Bacteria; phylum Pseudomonadota; class Gammaproteobacteria; order Enterobacterales; family Vibrionaceae; genus Vibrio. The sequence continues at coordinate 567,582 of OY762907.1, read as the reverse complement.
ATTGATATTGGCGTAAAGCGCGAAGAAATGGCTCAATACTGTGCCAAACAAATACAAATCACCCTCTGAGCCAAAACAGCTCTGATCCAGATGCATCTCGGTTTGGAGGCCGCGAATCGGTAACCCACGCAGCAATTTATCAATCGGCTTGGATTTAATTTCCGAGATCCCTTCCAATCGCTTACGTCCGACCCGTTCAGCCTGGCGATCAACCAACGCGCGGAAATCATAAGCGCGCAATACACTGTTCAGCGCCTCTTTCGATAACAGCGAAACATAGTTCAGCGACAAATTTGAGATCAGTTTCCAGAGCAGGCTGCCATCCAATACAGGTCGCAGCGATTGCGATGGCTCGGTAATATTACGGAAGGTAACAAACGTAGGCGTTGTGCTGCTTGCGTGACAAATATCCCCTATTCCCAGTTCAACTGGCAGCAGGCGGTTGGTACAAGTCAACTTCACCGAAATCGCTTCATCAATATCTGTTGCAACCGATTCATCACCCCGAACAAAAGAGATAAACGATTCAAAGCCATCATTGCGCATGCTTTCCCGTACCCGCGTACGGTAATAAAGCACTTCTCGCTGACGAGCCCGCTCGACCTGATGAGTAAAGCTTTCAAAAGGATAATAGACCCGTTTTTCACCACGAACGCGGCTACTGTCCTGCGTTTTGTCCTGCCAGCCATACACGCCATCAACGCTGAATACTTCATAATGTGCCGGGGCTTTACCTGATGGAATAATTCGGTATTCCGATTTTTTCCCGGTTAACGCAATAGGATCCGCATCATGCTCGAACAGATTGACAATCGGGGTACAGTAAAGCTGAAAGTGTTCTTCACTGATGCGAACATCAGAAGGTAAGGTCTTAGTGAAACTCAGACGCAAGGTGAACTGGCCACGAGCATCTGCCGGCAGGGCTCGATCTAATCCAACAATATCAAAAAAATGAAAAGCTTCCGGGTAAGCCAGATATTCCTGCAGAATGCGATAACCCTGATAAACATTCTTTGGATAAGGCAACAATGCATCGTCACTGTTAAAACCGACCTGTTTCAGGCAATGCTTACCCAGCGAGAATTTTGCTTCGCCAATATGTAAACTGATATCGGCCAGACTATGATTGAGCCACAGATAAAGCATTTGCGCACTGTGACGATCACCACCAAGATAAAAGCGCAGAGAATCGAGCTGTGCACCTCCAGCAGAGATTTCACTAAATAGCTTTAGTTCAATATCGATCTGACTCGCTTCACGACTGTGTTCTGAGGTTACCCGATTGATCTGCATCGGATAAACAGCTACATCACGACAGGTTTGAAAATGACAGGCGGTATCAAACACTTTATTGCTATCAACCTGAACACCACATTTAATCCATTGCTTTTCGCTGATCTTTTCTTCCGGGGTAAATGCCAGAATACTCATGCTCGGTACCGGACGCAGATAGTTCGGCCACAGCATATTGATCACTGAGTGAGTGAGTTCGGGAAATTCATCTTCCACTTTTTCCCGTAAGCGCGCAGTAAGAAACGCAAAACCTTCCAGTAGACGTTCAACATCCGGGTCGGTTACCTGACCATGCAGGAAACGGGAAAGCTGCGGATGAATCTCCGTAAACTGCTTCCCCTGCTCCTTTAAAAAGGTCAGTTCTTCGCGAAAATACTTCTCTTGCGCCATGGGTTAATACACTCGATATTGCCGATTCTGATCTAACAAAAGGTTGAACTGCACTTTTTCGTGCAATGCATCACAATTGACTGCTGCTGTTATATGAAATCTCAGTGTTAGCGGGCTGAATTCATCTTTGTCCGCCACTACTACGATATTTTTCAGTCTGGGTTCATAACGTTCAAGGCACTGTCTGATTGCCAGCCGAATTCGTAAAGAAAGATCCAGTGTTTCCAGTGTTGCATCATTAAAATCAATCAAACCAAGCTCCGGAGAGCTTGGTGCTGCGCCAAGACGCGTATTCAACACATTAGAAACATTTCTTTTAATTGAATTCAGCACATCAATCGCATCAGGCCCCTGAGTTAATGAGCGCGGCTTGGCACCGGTTTCCAATCGTTCAAAGAAACCAACACCAAATGCCACCTCTTCAGGTGCTATATATGCCATGATTATGCCTGATCGAGACGACCAACCAGTGATAGCTCAAAATTCGCACCCATATATTTAAAATGAGGACGAACAGCAAGTGACACCTGGTACCAACCCGGATTCCCGTCAACATCAACCACTTCAATACGAGCAGCACGCAACGGACGACGACTACGTACGTCTGCTGGCGGGTTCTCCTGATCAGCAACAAACTGCTTAATCCAAGCATTCAGTTCGCGTTCAAGATCCTGACGCTCTTTCCATGAACCGATCTGCTCACGTTGCAGTACTTTCACGTAATGAGCCAAACGGTTGATGATCATCATGTAAGGAAGCTGAGTACCCAGTTTGTAGTTGGTCTCGGCCTCTTTACCTTCTTTTGTATTCGGGAATACTTTTGGTTTCTGCACTGAGTTTGCCGAGAAAAATGCGGCGTTATCGCTGCCTTTACGCATGGTTAATGCGATAAAGCCTTCTTCGGCCAGTTCAAACTCTTTACGGTCAGTAATCAGTACTTCGGTAGGAATTTTAGACTCTAGAGCCCCCATTGATTCAAAGACATGAACTGGCAGATCTTCAACTGAACCACCACTCTGAGGACCGATAATATTTGGACACCAACGGTATTTAGCGAAGCTGTCAGTTAAACGGGTAGCAAATGCAAACGCCGTGTTACCCCACAGATAATGCTCGTGAGACTGGTTGACAGTTTCTTCGTAATTAAACGTTTTGGTCGGGTTTTCGGTTGGGTCATAAGGAACACGCAGCAGGAAGCGCGGTGCTGTCAGCCCCAGGTAACGTGCATCTTCAGACTCACGCAGAGCACGCCATTTGGTATATTTAGGGCTTTCAAAGATAGATTTCACATCTTTGATATTCGGTAACTGTTCAAACGAATCGATACCAAAAAATTCAGGACCCACGCTGGAAATAAATGGAGCGTGCGCCATCGCACCCAGTGAAGACATATACTGTAGCAGTTTCATGTCTGGTGTTGATGGTGTGAATGCAAAGTTACCGATCATTGCCCCGATTGGCTCGCCACCAAACTGGCCATAGCCTGAAGAATAAACGTGTTTATACAAACCTGATTGGGATGTTTCTGGTGCAAATTCGAAATCTTCCAGCAACTCTTCTTTGGTTGCATGCAGAATTTCGACTTTGTTGTTTTCACGGAAATCAGTACGGTCAATGAACAGTTTCAGTCCACGCCAGGATGACTCTAATTGCTGGAAGCTTGCCTGGTGTAAGATCTCATCCATCTGCGAGCTGATTTTTTTATCCAGTTCCACCAGCATCTGATCAACCAGTGACTTATTCACTGGCTGTGCTGATCTATCGCTACCAATCAGATTTTCGATAAACGCGGCAACGCCTTTCTTGGCAACATCGTAGCCTTCTTCTTCTGGCGTAATACGCGTTTGTGCCATGATTTCATCGAGCAGGCTTACCTGCGCGACCTGAGCTTTTTCTACTATAGACTCTGTTACGGACATTATTAAATCCCTAAGTTCTTAAAGTTAAAAATACCAAACGTTTAACGTCGATTATTTTTCTGCTTCTGCTTCGCCACTGATCAAATTCAGCTCTGATAACAATTTTTCACGTGACTCTTGTGAGTTCATCAGATCTTGCAGACGTTCACGGAAAGCCGGAATGTTGCCAAGTGGGCCTTTAAGAGCAACAAGCGCTTCACGCAATTCAATTAACTTTTTCAACTCAGGAACCTGAGACGCAACATTGTCTGGAGTAAAATCATTCAGTGATTTAAAGTTCAGCTCAACTGGCAATTCGGCATTTTCGTCATCACCAAGCTTATTCTTCACGGTAGTGCTCAATTTCAGGTCACTTTCACGCATAACCGCTTCAAAGTTATTTTTATCGACTGAAATAGCCTGACGCTCTTCAATCGGCGTCTCTTCCGCATGGCCTTTAAAATCACCCAATACTAAAGTTTTAAGAGGTAGCTCAACTTCAGCTTGCGCATCTCCTGTTGCAGGGACATATTTGATATTAATGCGCTCTTTTGGAGCTACACTTCCTTCTTTAGACATAAATTTGTCTCCAATACCTGTGCCAATAGTCGTTGTTAATGTGTAAATTTTTATGTGCAGGATTATATCTAATTTGGGGCAACGATAGCGTCCCAAAAATAAGAATACTGCTTATGTTTTTATCAGAAATAGCCATTATATTTAGTGAAAATTAATTGTTATTTATAGATGACGATTACTATTTTTTAAATATGGTTTATATCAATATCAACACAAATTTACCTGTGTCAAAAATAAGAAAATGGATGAATTATTATAAATCCCAATAAGGATCGTGATTATAAAAAACCACGTTAGTTTTATAACTCTCACTAATCACTTTTGATTGCTCAAGATCTTGAGGAGTCATTCGACTAGTAATATCGACAAAAAATTGTTCCATCATTTTATGCAGGTTAGCCAGTCTGTCTTTGCCAGCATTATCCAGATAAAGTTCAGCATAGGCATGTGCCTTTGCCATATCCTTTTCTATAAAATCATAAGAGGGTGCTTTGGTCGCATAAATTTTAGCCAACACAGCCAACGAGGTAATATCACCCAGCTCCAATGCCTTTAACCGCCAGTGCATCGCTTCGCTATAGTTGCCCTGAGCTTCATACACTTCGATACAGGCTTTTACCGCAGGCAGATAATTTTGCTCAGCTGCTTTGAGGTAGAGCTCTAATACCCGCGGATCCTGCACTGTCGTTGGCGTGATCGTTTCAATTCCACCCAGATAACGCTTTGCTTGTTCCATTAGCGCCAATGGATAATTATAAGAAACTGATTTATTTAAATAATATTGTGAAAAGTCGGCATCACTGATTGCATAGTAACGGGCCAAGCCAAACATAGCCTCGGCAGGAGAACGCTCGGCTAACACAATCAGTCCATCGTGATATTGCTTCTTCCAGGACTGGCGCAGGTGTGGCCGTAGCCAATCACCACTATCAGCCAGGTAAGACATCGCTTCCAGGCTGCCTAAATTGGCGGCAACTTCAAAATAATCTCTGGCTTCCGTCATAGAACGAGAATTAGCATTATATTTAGAAATATCAACTGCATATAGAAATGCAGAATCGGCATTACCTTTATCTGCCGCATATTTCAGGTAAGCACGAGCTTCCTCATTTTTAAACTGTGCCTGAAGAAGTTGCCCCGCTTCAAATGCTTCGTATGGTGTTAATGAGCTGATTTCATAAGCTACTTCATCTTGTGCCATCGCCACAGACATATTTAAGGAAACGGCCAGGCCGAATAGCCAACTACGTTTAACCAATATTGACACTGCTACCACCTACTAATGAACCACCACATGACACCGCATCGCCCACTCGAGCGGCCGGTTTACCATCAATCATTACTTTGCCTGAACCCGCAGCAATCGCACGCCCATGCGGCGGATGCTTTGGTTTTGAATGTGGGGCAAGCGGGTCGCCTAAACGAGCGGCAGGTATGCCGTCAAATTTAACCGTACCTGAACCCGCAGTGACAGGAGTAGGAGGGAAACCACCATGCCCTGAGCCAATATTTCCAACGACTATTCCGTTACCCATGTTGTTCTCTGATGTTGTTAGTGAATAATATATTTAAAGCCAAATTTTCAGCGTCTTCGCGCCAATTCAGTTTCTAATTATTATGAGTATCTCTTCCGTGGGCAATTTATTACCCGCAAGCAAAATATTGCCTGCTCCGAGCAATATGTTGCCCAGCACAAAATTCGCAGCCGGGATTTTTACTTAAATACAATAAATAATCTACCCCTAGGGATAAATGACATTTCTATCAGCATAAGAGTGGATTTATTTGATAATTACAGGATATAAACACATATACTGACAGAATATGTTTCATAATTGAAACGTAGCCTATATATCAAAAAAAAAGAATTGAATGGCTAATAATGATTTGCTATTTTCCGCGATCGCTCTGACATCAAGTGGTGATTAGATTCCATTTTTTGTTGGAATATCCTCCCCAACCTGAGCCGTTTTTTTCATCTAATTTTGTCGATTATCATTTGTGAGACAGAATCATCTCTAATCATTCAAAACTCCCGATTCAACACCTTAACCGCCTCTACCAACTGCTGCTGAACTTGCGGGTCAAGGTGCCGGGCAAGATCAGAGGTCAGATTAAGATGCAACTGATTATGCTGCCTGAATACCTGCTGACCTGCCTCTGTTAAGTCAACCAGAATGGAGCGGCGATCTTGTTCATCGAAGTGACGTTCAATCAACCCGGCTTTGACCAATTTATCCACCTGGACAGTCAATGTACCGGTAGTAATACTCAGGCGATTGGCCAATTCTTTCATTTTCATTGCACCATGAGAGCCAAGCACCTCCAGAGTATGAATCTGCGCAAGTGAGTAGCCGGTCTCTTTAACGACCGACTGCTCCCAGGAGGACATTTTGTCATAGAACTCGGTAAGCACATTATTTAGTTCAACCAGTAACGATGACATTTTCTTTTCCTTCTCTAACCCGGATTCACTTCAATAGTAAGGTGGTGAAGTTTATCAAACCCCTGCAATTTGTCGCGGAAAAATGCGGCCGAATGGGATTCACGACTACTCAAGGTTATCGTAGCGGCAAAATGGTTGGCACTAATCCGCCAAATGTGTAAATCGGTAATTTCGGTATTCTCGTTGCTCAGCATATCGATAATTTTCTGCTCGTAACCGCTATCAATACTCTGATCGAGCAGGGTTGGCGCGGTTTGTTTAATCAGCCCGAATGCCCAACGGGCGATCAATACCGATCCAACGATGCCCATGATCGGGTCTAACCAGATCCATCCCAGGTATTTACCCACAATCAGAGCCACAATTGCAGCCACAGAGGTCAAAGCATCGGCCAACACATGCATATAGGCTGCTTTTAGATTGTGATCATGATGATGCTCATCAGAATGATGGGCGTCATGGTCATGGTCATGGTCATGGTCTGCATGATGATGATCATGATGGTGGTGGCCAAGTAAAAACATACTGGCGACATTGACAGCCAAGCCAACGATTGCAACCAGAATCGCTTCATTAAACTGAATGCTTAGCGGGTTGACTAAACGTTCGAATGATTCAACCAACATCACTAATGATACCAGCCCCAAGCCTATCGCGCTGGTATATCCGCCAAGAACCCCTACTTTACCAGTACCATAGGAATATTCCCGATTCTGACTATTCTTACGAGCAAAGCGATAAGTAAACAGCGTCAGACAAAATGCAGCGGCATGAGTACCCATATGCCAGCCATCGGCAAGCAGGGCCATAGATCCGTAGCTAATACCAGCGACTATCTCTACGGCCATCGTAACTAAGGTTAACAATAAAACATATTGGGTTTTCTTCTCGTTTTCAGTATCAAAATGAGAAAAGGTTTTGGTGTGCTGACAAACCGGAGAGGACATAACTTTTACCTTGATAATCAAACTAAATTAATTACAAGATTATTTGATAATCAAACTAATTTCAAGTATCCGTGTTCATTCTTCACATAATGCTCGTATCAATATTGATATTTTTAGCAAATGCAAATATAAGATGATCGACTTGTAGCACACTTTTGCACAATTTATTCGTCACCATATGCGTGCTGGCAAGGCAGGATCTATACTTCCGGCAGAATAATAAAAAACACAGTCTATAAATTTGTTTCAGCTTTGATCAACGCCACTCGGGTAGGTTTGTTTTCCATTTGAAAGATAAAGAGTGTACCTATGTTCAATTTCTCATGGCGCAAGCAGAATCCATCAAGTCAAACTCTTCAACACCCTCCTCAGGCTAAAGTAAAGGTCATTCAAAGCCATGGCATTTCTGCTCAGGCATTGGAAGAACTTAACTTTGCTCAAGCTACGACCCAGTTAGTACTGGCTTTCGTATCGCCTAGCCTTCCGTTTGAATCCGTTGCACAAAAGCTCAAGCAGGCAATGCCATTTGCTAAACATGTGGTTGCGGTGATGACAGCGGGTGAACTTGGCGGCAAGGGCTCAGACGGGCTTTACCATACCGCGAACGGTGACTGGGATAACATCGTTTTGCAAAGCTTCAGCAGCGATATTTTCAGCCAAATCAGCATTTCCACTGTGCCGCTACATTGTGAAGATATTAAGCAAGGCAATCCGACGCTGAGTAAAAAAGAACGAGTCAGCCGGATTGAAAATGAAATTAATAAAATCCAGGTGCCGTTTGGTGTTAACTATATGGATACCATTGGCCTGACTTTTTTTGACGGTCTCTCCGCCTCTGAAAACTTCTTTGTTCAGGCTTTGTATAACACGGGCAAATATCCCTGTTATTTCATCGGTGGATCGGCAGGCGGTAAACTTGATTTTAAACAGGCAGATATTGCTATTGATGGACAGATCAACAAAAACCGGGTTGCACTGATTTTTGCCAAGCTGGCCCCCTCTATTCGTTACGGCATTCTCAAAACCCATAATTTTGAGCCGACTCATACCAGTTTCACCATTTCTGAAGCCGATGCTGCAACACGTACAGTCAAATCCTTTCTGGATGAATCCAGCCTGACATTAAAGACTCCGGTAGAAATGTTGTGCCAGCATTTTCACTGCCAGCCCTCCGGGTTACAGGCCGCTCTGGCTGGATATACCTTTGGTGTGCAAATTGGTAAACAGATCTATATCCGTTCATTGTCGGGCATTGATACCCAGAATGGCTTTTTAAACTTCTTTTGTGATTTTGCTTTTGGTGATCGCCTGCATCTCATGAAATCGAGTCAGTTTGGCACCTCGATTCAGAAAGATTACGACAATTACAAACGCGGGAAATCGAACAAACCGATTGCGATGATCGCTAACGACTGTATTTTACGTCGTCTGAATAATGCCAATGAGCTGAGTTCGGTGCATAACTTTGATTCCATTTCCGGTGCCGCCGGATTCAGCACCTTTGGTGAATTTCTGGGCGTGCACCAGAATGAAACTTTAACTGCCCTGTATCTCTATCATGTTGAAGGGAATCAGACGTTCTCCGATGACTACGCCGATAACTTCCCGATTCACTACAGTGACTTTAAAGGCTACTTTGTTCAGACCGAACTCAATAGTTTAGAAAAACTTGCGTCGTTACAACAAAAAGTGATTCGCGACTTAGTTCAGTACAAACAGCTACTGGCCAAGATGCTCGATAGCTTCAACAATGTGGCACAATACGCCTTTGATACTTCGCGAATTTTACATGACATTCAAACCCAGTTTAATGGCCTGTCCGGCGAAGTGCAGCAGCAAGCCGATCACGCTCAGGAACTGCAAAACTACGTCGAAGTGTTGAAACTTAATTCCGCCAAGATCCAGGATATCCTCGGAGTGATTAACGGTATTGCTGAAAGAACCAACTTACTGGCCCTGAATGCGGCAATCGAAGCCGCCCGTGCCGGAGAACAAGGTCGTGGGTTTGCAGTGGTGGCCGATGAGGTACGTAATCTGTCACAAAATACCCAAGAAAGCCTGAGTTCTACCGGTGATACCGTGAATAATCTTTATTCATCGATTGATTCGATTAAAGATGTGATGGAAATGACCGTTGGGTTAATGACTCGAGTATCAGAATCTTCTGGTGGTCTGAGTAAAGAAATGAGCAAAATGCTCGATCTCTCAACCAGTACTTCAAATGACATTAACGGCAACATAGATGAGATTCACGCCATCCAGGAGGAACTGGTGCGGATCGACCACGATGTTGAGACTATTGTCACACTTACTTCTCACCAATCAAGATAACGGAATAACGTTCTGTTTATTTTGAGAAAAGGGACACAGGTTGTCCCTTTTAATTTAACTTCATTCGCGGAAAAAAATTAGGTACTATTCTTGCTTGACTTAATTATTCTATGGTTATCCGTGGTTATCGCCCGAAGATCGTACTGGCGAGCCAAAAGGTAATCAGTTGAGGTTCGTTAATGGCGACAATCAATGACGTCTGCAAAGCCGCAGGGGTATCAAAAGCTACTGTATCCCGAGTGATCAACGGTAGCCCGTTGGTAAAAGAAAAAACCCGCGAAGCCGTGCTAGCCACAATGGATTCACTAGGCTATCAACCTAACGTACTTGCCCAAGCGTTAGCCACCAACAGCTCGAACGCTATTGGTGTTATTCTGCCCCATTTTGACAGCAGCTATTTCGGCTCAATTTTGCGCAAAGCAGCGCAAGAGATGAAAAAAGCCAATAAACAGATGTTTGTCATGGACAGTCACAACGGCATTGAAGGCGAAATTGATGCCATCCAAAGCCTGCATAAACACCGTTGTGATGTGATCATCATCTACAGCCGCCATCTGTCAGAGCAACAATTATTTGAACTTCAGGAGCAGATCAACACACCTATCATTGTTTTGAACCGATCGTTTAAAAATCAATCACTCTACAGCTTTGGTTTCGATCAGGAACAACTTGCGCGGATCGCTGTTGAACACTTGCTGGAACTGGGTCATACAAAAATCGCATGTTTGACTAATCCGATGGATGGTCAGACGGGTCAGCGTCGTTTAAAGGCCTACCGTGAAACGCTAAGCAAGCACGATATCCCTTATGATGAATCCCTGGTATACGATGGTTTTAGCCTGCTTCAGGGTGGGTATGACGCCGCTCAACAGCTATTGGACAGCAAAGCTGAATTTACCGCCATTCTAGCCTGTAACGATGATATGGCCATCGGCGCTATTCGCGCATTACATGAAAGGGGTATCTCCGTTCCTCAGGATATTTCGGTTATTGGTATCGATGATGAACCGGCTTCGCGCTACTCAATTCCGGCATTAAGTACCGTATCATTGCCGATTGAAAAGCTGACTCACGATGCGATGCAACTCGCTTCGTTCTTACTCAATAAATCCAAGTATCAACCAGAAAACTATGATTATTTCGGTACTCTGGTTGCGCGCGAATCGTCTCGCCAACTTTAGCACCTGAATTTGACGTGGCCGGAATAAGCTTTGTGAAACCGGTCACATTGAACCACCCCTAGCCTCCCTATTTTTCCTCATTTTTGATCAAAAAACTTTGTGATCGATCTATCGAATAATCCGGCAAAAAGCCATTTTTTAGCGCGGTGATTCACAGTTTGAGACAAACCTGTAACCGGTTACTGTAACCGGTTACAGGTTTGCAGTAAGATTTGAATCAAGCGGTAAAACGCCAAACAAAAAAATAATTGAATGAAACATGAGGGAATAAATTATGGTTAAGATCTTACTTTGCTGTGCTGCAGGTATGTCTACCAGTATGGTAGTAAACAAAATGAAACAAGCAGCCAAAGCACAAGGCCTTGAAGCTGAAATCAACGCTGTCGGTATGGAAGAGTTCGATGCGCACTACGCCAACTATGACTGCTATCTCCTTGGTCCTCAAATCAAATACAAATTAAATGATCTGAAAGCAAAAGCTGACGCTGCCGGTAAGCCAATCGCGGTAATCAACCAAATGGATTACGGAATGATGAAAGGCGAAAAAATCCTGGCTGACGCTCTGGCAATGATGGCCTAACCAACGATCTTTTGATTCAAATTAAGGAGACACCTAATGCAAGGTCTATTTAATTTCTTAGAAAACACGCTGACTCCAATTGCAGGTAAACTTGCGACTCAGCGTCATATCGGCGCGATTCGTGACGGTTTCGTCGGTGCAATGCCATTTATGATCGTAGGTTCATTCCTGCTGATCTTTGCTTTTCCTCCATTTGCTGCAGATACCACTTTTTCTTTCGGACAAGCATGGCTGAGCTTCTCGAAAACCTACTTTGATGAGTTGATGCTACCGTTCAGCATGAGTATGGGTATCATGTCGCTCTATATCGTAACCTGTATTGGTTACAACCTGGCGAACTCTTATAAACTGGATGCACTACCAACAGGCATGCTGTCACTGATGACATTCCTACTTGTTGCAGCGCCAATGAAAGATGGAGGTCTTTCTGCACAGTTTATGGGCGGTACAGGTATCTTTACCTGTATTATTGTTGGTATTTATGTCCCTGAGCTGACTCGTTTCCTTAAAGAGAAAAACATCGGTATTAAACTACCAGAATCAGTGCCAGATAAAATTCGTCAATCATTCAACCTATTAGTTCCAGCGATTGCGGTTATCATTACGATTTACCCACTAAACCTATGGATTCAAAGCCAGTTTGATATGCTACTACCAGGTGCAATTATGGCCCTGTTCCAACCACTGGTTGCAGCATCTGATACACTACCAGCAATTCTTCTTGCTACTCTGCTTGCTCACGTATTGTGGTTCGCAGGTATTCATGGTGCAAGTATCGTCGGCGGTATCATGGCTCCGTTCTACCTATACAACCTAGGTTTGAACCAAACTGCACTAGAAGCGGGTCAAGCACTACCAGCAACCTTCGCTGAAGCATTCTGGGCGTTCTTTATCGTACTGGGTGGTTCAGGTGCTACATTTGCTCTTGTACTGCTATACCTGAAAAGTAAATCGGGTCACCTGCAAACTATCGGTCGTCTCGGTGTTATCCCAGCTGTCTTCAACATCAATGAACCTGTAATTTTCGGTTCTCCGCTGGTAATGAACCCAATCATGTTCATCCCATTTGTTGGTGCACCAATGATCAACGCCATTATTGCTTATGTAGCTACTCAGATGGGTCTTGTTGGTCACGTAGTATCACTGGTTCCATGGACTGCACCAGCACCAATCGGTGCAGCATGGGGTGCCGGTTGGCAGATGGGTAGCGGCCTGTTAGTTATTGCTCTGATTGCGATTGACTTGGTGATTTACTACCCATTCTTCAAAATCTATGAAAAACAACTGGTTGCTCAAGAAAAAGCAGAAGCTGAAGCACACCAAGCTGCACAAGCAGGTACTGCGACCGCAGAATTGGCATAAGCAACAAACATTAACAACGTATTATTAATTTAAATTTTGTAGGGGCTTATCATCCCCGTTCGATAAGCCCCTTTATTTTAAGCGGAGAAATATCATGGACTTAGAATCAACAGTAATGGAACTTATCATCAATGCTGGCGAATCAAAAAGCTGTGCAATGCAAGCACTGATGAGTGCTAAAAAAGGCGAGTGGGATCAAGTTGACGAGCTACTGGCTCAATCAACAGAAGCAGCAAAACGCGCACACCGCGTTCAGACAGAATTAATCGGTATGGATGAAGGCGAAGGCAAAGTGCCGGTAAACCTAATCATGGTTCACGCTCAAGACCATATCATGACTTCTATGCTAGCGCGTGAAATGATCGAAGAGCTGATCGAAATTCACCGCAAACTGCAAGCTTAATTCAAAATACTTTCTAAAAATTTCTAATCTAGAGCGCGCACTTTTAAGCGCGCCCATTTCCTAAAAATTTTCCCAAATGCAATCCAGATTATTACGAGCGATAAAATCATGACTAACTCATTACCAAAAGATTTCCTATGGGGCGGTGCCGTTGCTGCACACCAGGTTGAAGGCGGCTGGGATCGCGATGGTAAAGGCCCAAGCATTGTTGATGTGCTTTCCGGCGGCGATGTAAATACACATCGTCAAATTACCGATGGTGTACTGCAAGGCTACCACTACCCAAACCACGAAGCGACCGCATTCTATGATCACTATAAAGGTGATGTCGCATTGCTGGCGGAAATGGGTTTCAAATGTTTCCGTACTTCAATCTACTGGCCACGCATTTTCCCTCAAGGTGATGAGTTGGTGCCAAACGAAGCAGGTCTGCAATACTACGATGATCTGTTTGACGAACTGTTAAAACACGACATTGAACCGGTTATCACCCTATCCCACTTTGAAATGCCTCTGCACCTGTCAAAACAGTATGGTGGTTTTAAAGACCGTCGCTTAGTCGATTTCTTTGTTCGTTACGCCGAGACCGTGATGCATCGCTACAAGAACAAAGTCAAATACTGGATGACGTTTAACGAAATTAACAACCAGCGTGATCTGCACCTTCCTCTGTGGGGCTATTCAAACTCTGGGGTAGATTACACAGTTGAAGAGAATCCTGAAGAGTGTATGTATCAGGTGGTACACAACGAATTCGTTGCCAGTGCTAAAGTGGTTAAACTGGGTCACGAAATCAATCCTGATTTCCAAATCGGCTGTATGGTGGCCTGGGTGCCAATCTACCCATACTCATGCGCTCCTGATGATGTAATGCTCGCTCAGGAAGCGATGCGCAACCGTTACTTCTTTAGTGATGTACACATGCGTGGCGAATACCCGGCTTATACTCTGAAAGAATGGGAACGCAAAGGCTATAACATCCAGATGGAACCAGGCGATCTTGAAGTACTGAAAGAAGGTGTCTGTGACTATGTTGGTTTTAGCTACTACATGTCCGTCGCGGTTAAAGCGGACGCTCCAGAAAGCGATGAAGGTTCTATGAGTGGCTTTACTGGTAGTGTGAAAAACCCTTATGTACAAGCATCAGAATGGGGCTGGCAGATTGACCCTGTTGGATTACGTTACTCGCTATGTGAACTTTATGAACGTTATAACAAACCACTGTTTATTGTTGAAAATGGATTTGGTGCGATAGATAAAGTTGAAGAGAACGGCGAGATCAATGATGACTATCGTATCGATTATCTCAAAGCTCACATCGAAGAGATGAAAAAAGCGGTTACTTATGATGGTGTCGATTTGATGGGCTATACCCCTTGGGGCTGTATTGACTGTGTTTCTTACGGCACAGGGGAATATCGTAAACGTTATGGCTTCATTTATGTTGATCGCCATGATGACGGTACCGGTACTATGGAGCGTAGCCGTAAGAAGAGCTTCTTCTGGTATAAAGATGTAATTAGCTCAAACGGTGAAGCACTTTAAAATAAGCTACGAGCTTGTTTCTGGTTCAGTGCTCATCCAGATTCCGACTCAAGGCCGGGATAATGACAACTAAAGAGGTCTGTATGGCAACTATCGCTGATGTATGTAAAGAAGCCGGAGTTTCTAAGGCTACCGTCTCCCGCGTGTTAAATAACACCGGGCAGGTTACGGAAGAGACCAAAGAACGCGTTTTTGCCGCCATCGATAAACTAGGATACAGGCCCAACAGTTTAGCCAGAGCACTAGCCACCAATAAGACCAATACCATTGGTCTTATTGTTCCCGCCTATGAAGGGTCTCACTACGGGACTCTACTAATGCAGGCAACACTCTCTTGTGAACTCGCCGGTAAGCAGCTTTTTGTTACCGATGGTCGTAATGATCCTGAACGTGAACGTGAAGCGATCATGATGCTCAAGGATCGTCGTTGTGATGCAATCATCCTTTATAGCCGACATCTGCCAGAAGAAACCATACTGGAATTAAGCCGCACGATTAATATTCCGTTAGTCACCCTCAACCGGAAATTCAACAATCCCGACCTTCCTTGCATCACTTTTGATCAATTTGGCGCCGGGTATACCATCACTAAGTACCTGCTCACTCAAGGGCATAGGGATATTGCCTGTATTACCGGGCTGATGAATACCATCACGGGTAGTGAGCGCTACGCTGGCTATAAAAAAGCGCTGGAAGAATTTGGAATTCCGTTAAACCCAGAACTGGTGGAACCGGGCAACTATCACTATTTTGGTGGTTATGAAGCTTTCCATGTCATTAAGCGACGTCAGGTACCATTTACTGCCGTTGTTGCGTGTAGTGATGAAATGGCGATTGGGGTAGAAAAAGCACTGACGGAATCAGGGTTCCGTATTCCTGAAGAAGTTTCGGTGGTTGGCATAGACGATTCAAGAATGGCCAGCTATGCGCAGGTTCCATTAACCACTATTCATATCCCGAACAAAGAGATGATGAGCAGTGCGATTGACACAGCCCTCAAGATGATTGAACAAAAAGACTACGTGCACGGCAGTACCCGTTTTGTCGGCGAGATTGTTGAACGTAATTCGGTTATGCCATTGGAAAAGAAACCTCTGTTTAATTTAATATAAATAATTAAATTAAAACGTAGACAGTAAGGTTAATTTATTTTAACCTTAACCTATTGTTAACCATTTAATTTAAATTTTCCTATATATATCCCTCATGAAATATTTGTCCAATTAGTAAATTCAAATTTCCTGATTAACTCGAACAAATTTTTGATATAGATCTCATTTTAAATTTAAAACATAATAACTCCCGTACACAGAAGTGAATTAATTAATTATTTAAGTAAGGTGTTATTATGAAAACTCTATTATCTTCAGCAACTCTAGCCATCGCAGCAACTGTTCTTTCAGCTAACGTATTTGCAGCAGAGCCTCAATACAAAGTCGATGTATTCACCCTGTCTGACTCGGCTATCGTTAAAGTGACCCAGAACGGCCAACCTGTAGCTAACGTGCCAGTTGAAGTGAAAGGCTTCAATACTCATACAATGAAGACATCTGAAAGCGGTACAGCTATCGTGCGCAATGTAGACAACGCGGCTCACTCACTAAAAATCAAAGTGACTGAACCAAATGGCGAAGTATTTGAAACCCAGCGTTTTATCGCTGAATATAACTAATTACTGAGATTGACTATCTAATATTTATTAGTCGCTCGCTAGCATATAATTGGTAAAGGCCGGGTTAATAAATCCGGCCTTTTTATTTAATATATTATAGCGTAAATAACATATACAGATTGACACACTAACGGTTAATAAAATTTAACCCATACCTTAATCACTAGACAAAACATAGCAATTAATTAACCCATTCTTAACCAAAATAATTAGATTAATAATCTTCGCTGTCACTTTATCTATAATCAACACATTTATACATCCGCCTGCTAACGCACCTTTAATTGCCTGAGCTTTATCAACACCACCCGCCATGGCAACCACACGCGGGTACTGTTTCTCCTGTACCATGTGCAGTGAATAGGGCGATTCATTAACATTTTTCTCTAACTCAGCATACTTCAGCGGATCATTTTGCTATCATATTTAATAATCGATAACACAGTGTATAAAGCCCATGGAACTAGATAGAATTGAAGACATTATCGAGGATATCCGCCTTGGTAAAATGGTTATCCTGATGGATGACGAAGACCGTGAAAATGAAGGTGATATTCTTATCGCTGCTGATAAAATCACCCCAGAAATTGTTAACTTCATGGCCAAAGAGGGCCGAGGACTAATTTGCCTGACCATTACCGAAGATAGAGCTAAACAGCTTGATCTGGCACCGATGGTTAAAAATAATACCGAAACTTTTGGTACCAATTTTACTGTTTCGATTGAAGCAGCAGAAGGCGTAACAACTGGCATCTCCGCAGCTGATCGTGCAACAACTATTTCGACGGCAGTGAATCGTCATGCGACGCCATCAAGCATCGTGTCTCCTGGACATATATTCCCAATCATTGCTCGTGAAGGTGGGGTATTAGTCAGGGCGGGTCATACTGAAGCTGGGTGTGATATTGCTCGTCTTGCAGGTCTTGAACCATCTTGTGCGATCGTTGAAATACTGAATCCCGATGGCACAATGGCTCGTCGTCCACAGTTAGAAGAGTTCTCTCAAAAGCACGATATCAAACTAGGCACCATTGAAGAACTGATTAAATACCGCTTAGCCACTGAATCCGTGGTCTCTCGTGTTGAAGAGAAACAACTTGAAACCGAATATGGCTTGTTTGATGTTATTACCTATCAGGATTCGATTGATCATTGCTTCCACTACGCCATGGTCAAACCTGGCACCAACATCAATAAAGCTGAGCCAACGCTAGTACGTGTTCACACGCAAAATACACTGGTTGATCTGTTCCATGCGAAAAGCAGTGGCTGGTCGATGAGTGATGCGATGGCCAAAATTGCCAAAGAAGGTGGCGTGTTTGTGATGATCGGTAAAAACGATGATCCGCAAGCAAACAACATGTTTACCCAACAACCGGCCAAACCGGCTCAATCCCGTTCACAAGAGATTGGTATCGGTTCGCAAATCCTGCACGATCTGGGTGTAGGCAAGATGAAACTGTTGTCTTCTTCAGCTAACAAATACCACTCATTAGGTGGTTTTGAGCTTGAAGTGGTGGAATATATCAATCAGTAAACATGACGAAAAGCCAGTCAACCCAAAACTGACTGGCTTTTAATTATTATGAAACAAGCAAGGATTTTAGTAAGTGAGTAGCATTCTCTGGATTTTCTGCACTACAAATTGCCGATACTAACGCCACGCCATCAGCTCCGGCATTCATCACCATTTGAATATTATCTTGGTTTAACCCGCCAATAGCCACAATAGGCTTAGCATAGTGTTTACGCGCCCAACTTATACCATCCAGGCCCCAGAAGCGTTGAGTATCCAATTTGGTTTCGGTAGGGAAAATGGCACTCAACCCAATATAATCGACCGGCAATTCACATGCTTCGTGCAGCTGCTGCTCATTCTCGACTGATAAGCCAATGATTTTGTCCGGCCCTAGAAGTTCTCGGGCTAACCGAGCTGGCATGTCCGACTGCCCCAGATGTAGCCCATCCGCATCAACAGCAAGTGCCACATCGACCCGATCATTAATAATAAGTGGGATATTGCTTCCCACTAATAGAGCTTTGACGGCCTGTGCTCGTTGAATAAAGGCCCGAACATCGCCATGTTTTTCCCGAATTTGAATGATAGAAACACCGCCACGGATAGCCGATTCAACAACCCGAACTAACGAGTCCAGATCCTGTCGATCATCGGTAACCAGATAAAGCTGATAGAGGGACATTGATTATTCTCCATAGCCCCGAGTCCGGGGCTAGCGGCTTAATTTAACGTAACTCTTAATTCCAAGTAACTCTTAATTCCAAGTAACTACGTAATCAGATGAGGCTGGAATTTTGGAAATTAACTTCTGTTGATACAGAAAGTTGGCATAGTCGTCATAACGATGAAGATCGACGGCGGCGGGACGTAAGGCAAAGCGAGTCAGAGTGTCCTGCCATGCTTTGTGATTAAGCTCATTATTCAGTGTGTCCGGTGCATATGCGATGAACTCATTCCAGGATTGTTGCGGATGGTTAACGATGTAGGTGACGGCCTGTTCCAGAGCCTGATTAAATGCCACGATAGCTTTTTGGTTGTAATGATCGCGATTGGCGACAAAAACTAGTTCGTCGTAGCTAGGAACACCATTTTCTTCCGGGTAGAACGATTTAACTTTATAACCTTCTAACGCTAACTGGTTAGTTTCAAAGTTACGCAATCCGCCCCAAATCGCATCGACTTTTCCAGAAGCTAAAGATGACGATAATGCCCAGCCTACATTGACAATATTAACATCAGAGTAATTAACACCTACCGATTTGAGCATAGTGCCAACATTGGCTTCTTCATTACCGGCAAGGGCGATACCGATTTTTTTGCCTTTTAAATCTTTTAGATTGTCGTTTTTGCCATTGTCTAACACCATCAAGGTATTTAATGGTGTGGCAATCAGCGTCGCAGTACGGACAAGAGGCAAACCTTCGGCGACATCCATAGTCAGATTCGGCTGATAAGTAATTGCCAAATCGACATTATTTGCAGCCACCAGCTTAGGTGGTGTGCTTGGATCAGCCGGTTCCTGGATATCCACCTCGACACCGTGTTGTTTGAAATAGCCTTTTTCTTTCGCAATCACAATCGGTCCATGATTTGGATTTACAAACCAGTCGAGCATCAGAGATAGTTTTTCATCGCTGGCGTGAGTCGAGAAAGAACACAATGCGATTAGACTTAATGGTGTAACAGCAGTTTTTAACACAGACTTATCCTTTACTATTTATAGTTTCCAAGAGATCCATCGTTTCAACAGAAGATCGATGAAAAAATAGAGTGAAATTGAGAACAGTGACAGGACCAATAATGCGGCAAACATTTCATCAACCATCATGCGAGCATTGGCCTGAAGCATGAGGTAACCTAATCCGGCACTAGAGCCAACCCATTCACCGGTTATTGCGCCAATCGGAGCAACGACAGTGGCAACCCGAATACCTGATGCGATAGCGGGTAACGCTGCCGGGATTTGAATATGGATTAGCATCTGCCAGCGAGAAGCACCCATCGTTTGCACTAAATCTTGATAACCCTGCGGGGTTGATTTCAGCCCGTCATAGGCGCAGGTTGTAATCGGGAAAAAAATAATAATCGCGGCCATAGTGACTTTTGAAGCGATACCATAACCCAGCCACAACATAAAAATCGGCGCCAAGGCAAAGACCGGTATAGCCTGACTGATGATCAAAATCGGCAATAACCAGCGTTTAACTGGCTGGAAAAGCAACATCTGCAGCGCGAAAAACATCCCGCAAAACACGCCAAGTAACAGACCTAAAATGACTTCTTTAAAGGTGACTATACCGTGGTGCAAAAGTACATCGTGGCGGATATATATACGTTCAATCACTTGTAAGGGGCTAGGCAGAATAAATCGCGGCAGATCGAATAAAACGATGACGCTTTGCCATAATCCAAGAATGAATAGCGCACTAATAACCACTTGCAGTGATATACGTAAAAACCGATAAGAAGTTGCCGAAAACTGACGATTCGGTATCAGTAGTGCCATCAATTTATCCATGATTGGCTCCTAGCTGCTCAAAAATCCGGTTCTGTAATTCGGCACTGGTTTGATCCCAGTCACGGGGAGTATGGCCTGCAGGAGTAGCTAATTCACTTATCTTTGATGTGTGATTTTCTAATAAGAAAATCCGGTCAGCTAAACGGCATGCCTCGGCTGGATCATGCGTAATCAAAACCACCGTTTTCCCTTGCAGCAACTGATGTGACAGCGCCTGAAGCTGATGACGGGTTACCGCATCTAAAGCGGAAAATGGCTCATCCATTAAGACAATGGGTTTATCCTGAATTAGGGTGCGGGCTAAGGCAACACGTTGGCGCATGCCACCGGAAAGTTCATCCGGCATTTTATAGATTACGGTACCTAAGCCAACTTGAACGAGCAACTCTCTGGCTCGATTGGCGGCATCTTTTTTAGATAATTGCCTTTTTATTTTCTGCTCAAGGCAGACGTTATCGAGTACCGATAGCCAGGGCAGTAATAAATCCTGCTGAGCCATATAGGCAATATTATCTTGCACATAGCGAGCTGATGTCTGATTGAGCCCACCAGCGGTGATGCAGTCAAACGGTAGTAATCCCGCTAGATATTTAAGCAATGTGGTTTTACCACTGCCGCTTTGGCCGAGGATGCAGTTCCAGCCACCGACGCTCAGTTCCAGACTCAATTGGTTCAATGAAGCTAACGGATTACCCGGGTAGGTAATACTCAGATTTCTCACCATCAGCGAATTAGTCACGTTACCCATACGGATTTCGCAGACCTATTGGTGCAGCGGGTAAAAATGGTCAACGAGAAGAAAACAATGATTTTGCATAACTGTTCCTTATGAATGACGTTTAGGAACAGTATCTCGAGGTAGAGTAACCGGAAAGGCGGTGACTAGTGAGATAACCAGCGACAAAGTAGAGCGACTGGAATTAGTTCCCTACGTCAGTGTTAACTGAATCAGGTTCAACGGGTCTCGAAATACGATCTCAGCCTTACGGCCCCCCGACTAATTTAAGCAGCATGCCACCAACAAAAATATTGTGCAATCAGAATGATTAGGATCTATTCAATATTCCAATTTCACTCACACCCCAAACCCATACGCATCCAGCGCTAAAATCTCCATATCCGTGCTGCGGTGTAGCACTTTACCCAACTCATTCTCATAGGTGGTGCCGAGCACAAAGGGAAGTGGTAGGTAATGATCCGGTGTCGGGTGGTTAAACCTAGCGTGCGGCCCCTGCTGCAGATAGCTTACTAAACTATTAACATCGCGTTGTTCAATACGCTCAGCTACCCATTGAGTAAAATCCACCACCTTCTGCTTACGGTCTGGATCGGGAGTCGGTGAAAAAAGTTCACGTAGGTTGTGGCTGATGCCACCAGAGCCGAGAACCAGTACACCCTCTTCACGTAGTGATCTTAACAATCGGCCCAGTTCATAATGAATCGATGCATCCCAGTTCGAGTTAATTGAGACACTGACCACCGGAATTTCACGCTGCGGGAAAAGATACAACAATGGAATCCAGGCACCATGATCAAGTCCGCGCTGATTATCGACCGCTACATTGACTCCTGCAGCAGAAATGCGTTGTGCAATATCTTCTGCCAGCAAATGCATCCCTTTTACTGGATACTCCATATCGTATAAAGGTTTAGGGAATCCGTAAAAATCATGAATCGTCCCCAAGGATTCTGCACCGGTAACAACCACTTTATCGCGCACATCAAAGTGGGCAGAAATAACTAAAATAGCTTTTGGTGTTGGCAGTTGTTTACCCAATTGCTGAAAAAACTCGGTTGTCGGTGACTGTTCAAGAGCCATCATCGGTGAACCGTGAGAAACAAATAGGCTTGGCATTAACACTGACATAATTTTTCCCTTATCTTTATTGTATGTCCTTACTATACACAGCTATATTTTAATGATAAAAACCAAATATATTGCTTAATTATAAAACTAGTGTTGATAATATGGATAAACTACAGTTAATGAGAACCTTTGTTGCGGTAGTCGAGTCAAACGGGTTTGCCAAAGCAGCCGACAAGCTGGATCTATCGCCACAACTGGTCAGCAAATACATTGCCGAGCTGGAAAGTAGCTTACAAGTACGTTTACTTAACCGTACCACCCGCAAAATTCATGTCACCGAAGCCGGTCAGATTTACGCAAATCATTGCCAGAAAGTGCTAAAAGACATTGATGAACTCGAAGAATCGCTATCCGATCTTAAGCAGCATATCTCTGGTTCCATCAAGCTCAGTGCGCCGGTTTCATTTGCTATCCGCCATCTGGCTGAACCGGTCGCTCTGTTTCAGCAACGCTATCCGGAAATTAAAATTGAGTTGTTGCTGACCGATCGAAAAGTGGATATCTATGCCGATCAGATCGATATCGCCCTGCGTATCAGCCATTTGAAAAACTCATCCCTGATTGCACGAAAGCTCACACCAATCAAACTCGGCATCTTTGCATCACCTGATTATCTGGAAAAAAATCTTTACCCGACCACATTCGATCAATTACGCCAGCTCAATTATCTTCACTTTACTTATGCAGATTTTAAGGCTCATTTGTTCGGTTCTGATCTGAGTATTGAAGATTTTTCCAGTGATTTTCGCAGTAATAATGGTGATGTGATTGTCAACTGCGCCGCATTGGGACGTGGGTTCGCTATTCAACCGACATTTTTAACTTATAAGGAAGTACAGAAAGGCCAGTTAGTTGAAATTAAAGAACTGCCGCTGCAACCACTCGCTCTGTATGCGGTCTACGCTAACCGCGAATACCTACCGAGCAAAATCCGCAGCTTTATTGATTTTTTGAGCGGATACTATGGGGACGAGCCGTATTGGGATAAGTAAAAAAGAAAACAGAGCTTACGTGATCGTTTTCAAAAATACGGAGCACACCCGATTATGGTCGTGTTTTAGATATTGAATTAACTGATAGCAACGTAAGCTTATCTTCGAGTAACTGACGATATTTTTCGTTTAAATCACTATCTGTTATCAGGTAATGAATTTTATCCATAGGGCCAAACGCATTGAGGTAAACCCGGCCAAATTTTGAACTGTCGGTCAAGACCACATTGCAGGCACATTTATCAATTGCGGTATTGAGTATATCCGCTCGCATCATATCCCGTCCGGTGAATCCGGTTTCCGAAGTATAACCATCAACACCAATAAAGGTTTTGTTGAAATTAACCATCTGTAACGCTGCCCGGGTGATCGGTCCTACCAACCCTTCATTTGGCTTTTGCAGCATCCCCCCCAGCAGGATAACACTGCAATCACTGTCTTTAAGCAAATGAGCAATATATACACTCATGGTAATAATGGTGATGTCCGCACGGCTAGCCAGCAATCTGGCCAAAAACGCGTTGGTACTGCCGCCCTCAATAAAGACTGTGTCATTTTTATTCACCAATTGCGCTGCCTGCCGGGCCAATGCCTGCTTGACCGAAAAATTGACCAGCGAACGCGACTCAGTATCTTCATGCTCCTGCTCCATTACAGCAAAACCATGCTCACGTCTGATGTATTTCGCCTTTTCCAATACAGTTAAATCATGGCGGATAGTCACGACAGAAACCCCAGTTTCTTTCGAAAGATCGTTAACCGAAATTCGGCCCTTCTCACTTACGATTTGTACGATCAATGTTTGCCGATCATTCATGCTTTCATCCCGATATCAAAACGCCAGATGGTAACAAATCACGGGAGAACTGAATAGTGGTATGCCTGGCAACTTACGTAAGTAATACTCAGGCTAAACAGTCAGTTAAATGTCCGATAAAAAAGCCGCTTTACTTTCGTTCGTAACCATGTAAAATTTCGAATGTCAGATTTACCGAGCGAATAACTCCTGTATTGTAAAAAATAGAGCCTGAGACCAACCTTATGCATAATCCAGAGCTCAATTCAGCCAAGACGGTTACAGGTAGCTTTCTTTCGAAAGAAAATTAATTCAATGACTAATTGAGGTTTATATGAAAATTTACTTAGATACGGCCGATGCGAATCAAGTTAAAGAACTGGCGTCATTCCTGCCTGTTGCCGGTGTTACCACTAACCCGACCATCGCGGCAAAATCAGGCGTTGCTCTGAAGATTGTTTTGCCGCAATTGCGCGAAGCATTAGGCCATGACGGGCTCCTGTTTGCACAGGTGATTGCCGATAAGGCTGAAGATATGGTTGAAGAAGCGAAGCGTCTCAACAGCTATATCGATAACTTAGTGGTTAAAATCGCGGTCACCCAAGAGGGACTAAAAGCAATGAAACTATTGGCTGGCAGTGAAATTCGTATTTTGGGTACTGCCGTTTATACCGCAACTCAGGGGCTGCTCGCGGCACTGGCTGGTGCCGAATTTGTTGCCCCTTATGTCAACCGAATCGAAATGCTTTCCGGCAACGGCATCCAAACCGTTCAGACCTTGGCTACGTTACTGGAACTGCATGCTCCTCACTGTCAGGTTTTCGGTGCCAGTTTTAAAAACACGCAACAAGTCATTGAATGCTTTATGGCCAACTGCGGTAGTGTCACCCTTCCAACTGACCTAGCGTACAAGTTACTCGATAACCCGGCCGTAGATGTCGCTATTTCACAATTTCAGGCTGACTGGAGAGCCGCCTATGGCGATCTCACTCTGTAACCCTTCTTCCCGGGCGCGGACTCGCGCCCTACCTCCTTGCGACCACCTTCAATTTCAATTTAACAACAAGAAAGCAATTTTCAATTGAAATAAAACAAAACTAAACTAAACACTTGTAAAACAATCACAATCCGCACCCAATATCTCATTCAAAGCATATTCTCCCCCCCCCCCCAAATAACTTTCACTTAGGCGTTCCAGTTTATATGGATCATGTGTAACCCTAACAAAATAAAGTTAATTATTAATAATCAATTAGTTAATAACACCCACAAGGTAGGCTGGCTTTCATTGTTTAAATAATACCTTTCACTTGACCTTCAAATGACAAGCTAAAAATTGTTACTTCGATCACCATTTGATTTTCAAAATACTGAATTTTTGTGATCCTTGTTGTCAATTATAACTTTGTCCATTTTCATTTAAAAGTAAAAGTGAAAACATAGCCCTGCGTTTCGCAAATCCATTAACAATAAAACGAGGTCATTATGGACATAGTTATTCACGCTGCAGAATGGTTCATTGGACTGTTCCAGAAAGGCGGTGATGTTTTCACCAGCATGGTTACAGGGATTTTACCGTTACTTATTTCACTTCTAGTTGCGATGAACGCGTTCATCCGTCTGGTTGGTGAAGAAAGAGTGGAAAGATTAGCTTCCAAAAGTGCAGGTAACCCAATCTCTCGCTACCTTATTCTCCCTGTCATCGGAACTTTTATCTTCTGTAACCCAATGACACTGAGCCTGGGACGTTTCCTTCCAGAACGTTACAAACCTTCTTACTACGCAGCGTCATCTTACAGCTGCCACTCAATGAATGGTCTGTTTCCACACATCAACCCTGGTGAACTGTTTGTCTATCTGGGTATTGCCAACGGTATCACCACGCTTGGTCTGCCACTTGGCCCTCTCGCGGTGAGCTACCTGCTGGTTGGTATGGTAACTAACTTCTTCAGAGGTTGGGTAACTGACGCAACGACTGCACTGGTCGAACGTGAGCAAGGTGTACAACTAGAACGCACAGTTCACTTCCATTAATCCGGGGACGAAATCATGACTAAAGTAGTAAAAATCGAGAAAGGTGCTGGTGGTTTTGGCGGACCAATGAATGTCGCCTTTGAACCAGGTAAGAAAATTCTATACATCACTGGTGGCACTCGCCCAGATATCGTGGACCGTTTAGTTGAACTGACTGGTGCAGAAGCGGTTGATGGCTTCAAAACCAGTATTGATGACAGTGAAGTTGCAGTAGCGGTTATCGACTGTGGTGGTGTATTACGTTGCGGTATCTACCCTAAAAAACGTATCCCGACGGTCAATATTCATGCAACCGGAAAGAGTGGCCCTCTTGCTCAATACATTACTGAAGATATCTATGTATCAGCGGTAAAACCTCAGCACATTAACCTGGCTGATGGTACTTCTACACCAGCACCTCAGGCTGCGGCACAAAAAGAAGAGGCACAGACAAAATTCGATACATCGAAAAAAATCACTGAGCAGAGCGACGGCTTGTTAGCCCGAATCGGTATGGGCATGGGTTCCGTGATGGCGGTCTTCTTCCAAGCTGGTCGTGACGCAATTGACACCGTACTGAAAACGATTCTGCCATTTATGGCATTCGTATCGATGTTGATCGGCGTGATCATGGCATCAGGTCTCGGTGATGTGATTGCACATGCATTAACCCCGCTGGCCACAAACCCAATGGGTCTGGTGATTCTGGCATTGATCTGTTCGTTCCCGCTACTGTCGCCTTTCTTGGGCCCTGGCGCGGTAATCGCTCAGGTTATCGGTGTGTTAGTAGGTACGCAAATCGGTCTGGGTAATATTCCTCCGCACCTTGCCCTGCCTGCACTTTTTGCAATCAACGCACAAGCCGCTTGTGACTTTATTCCTGTTGGTCTGGGTCTGGCTGAAGCGAAAACGAAAACCGTTGAAGTTGGTGTACCTTCCGTGCTTTACGGTCGCTTCCTGACCGGTGCACCAACGGTGCTAGTAGCTTGGTTTGCATCAATGTTTATTTATCAGTAATTGAATTTTTAATTTTGGGAGAAAACGTAATGGGAGAGTTATACCACGCAACTGTTGAGAGAATTGGTGATTTTGCCAGAGATGCACTAACCGATGACATGATGATTTTATTCAGCAACATGGCTCCGGAAGAAGCCGCAGATTACTGCTTTATCCACTCACATGATGAGTTGAAAGGTTCGGTTAAAGTCGGTGGCGTTTTCCAGATTGGCAAACACCACTTCCCAATCTCAGCAGTAGGAGAAGTTGTTGACCAGAACCTGAGGCAACTCGGACACATCACCATCCGTTTCGATGCTCGTGATGAAGCGGAATACCCCGGATGTGTGCATGTGATTGGTCAGACACCAACAGATATCGAAGTCGGAGCGACTCTCTCATTCTGTTAAATCCCCTTGGGTAATAAGCGCTTTGCTTATTACCCAGCCCCAAGAATTGTTATTTTAATATTTGTCGGAGAGAAAATTTATGAACAAAGTTGCGCTAGTTGTCGGCGGTGGTCAAACGTTAGGTGAATTCCTTTGTAAAGGTCTGGCTGACGACGAATATGATGTTGC
Source organism: uncultured Vibrio sp. (assembly GCA_963666615.1). GTDB lineage: Bacteria > Pseudomonadota > Gammaproteobacteria > Enterobacterales > Vibrionaceae > Vibrio. The sequence continues at coordinate 539,676 of OY762907.1, read as the reverse complement.
AGTTGCAGACTTAAACGGCGACAATGCACAAAAAGTTGCAGCAGAAATTGCTGCAGAAAAAGGCGTGAAAAGCCTTGGCGTTGCGATGAATGCAACCAGCGAAGAATCGGTTATCGAAGCTGTGGCGGCTGTAGATAAAGAGTTCGGTAAAATTGACCTGCTTGTGTTTAGTGCCGGTGTTGCAAAAGCAACCAAGATTGATTCATTTTCTTTAGCTGATTTTCAGTTCAACTTAGGTGTTAACCTGATTGGTTACTTCCTGTGTGCCCGTGAAGTGTCTAAAGTGATGATCCGTGAAAGCAACGGTGGCCGCATTATCCAAATCAACTCAAAATCCGGTAAAGTGGGTTCAAAACACAACTCCGGCTACTCAGCAGCAAAATTCGGCGGCGTAGGTTTAACTCAGTCTATCGCATTAGATTTGGCGGAACACAACATCACTGTTAACTCACTGATGCTGGGTAACCTACTGAAGAGCCCTATGTTCCAGTCACTGATTCCTCAATATGCGAAAAAACTCGGCGTACCGGAATCAGAAGTAGAACAAATTTATATTGATAAAGTGCCTCTAAAAGCGGGATGCGATTACGAAGATGTATTAAACGTACTCAAATTCTACGCCAGTGAAGGCGCTAAATACTGTACTGGTCAGTCAATTAATATTACTGGCGGTCAAGTCATGTTCTAACCCCCGTGGACTGACTTTTGCTCCAGAGGTTGTATCATGAATGAGCAACCTTGTTGGTGGGGAGCGTCTCCCCACCATTTTTTGAAAGAGGTAGAGATAATGGACCAAACAACACAAATGATACTTATCGCAATCATCGCCTGGGCCTTGCAGATATTTTTCGGATTTTTTCAGATCCGCTCCTTTAATCGTCACCTCCAGGAGGTCGCCAAATATGGCGAGCTAAAAATAGGCCGCACCCAGAGCCGTTGGAAAGCCAGAACTGTGGTCCTTTTTGCAGTGAATGACGATAATCAAATTAAAGATGCACGAGTTATGAAAGGGTTTTCCGTGTTTGCCCGTCCCAAAAAACTCGATCAATTCATTGGTCTGACCATCCCGTTAGCGCAGCCTGTTATCAATTCATTGGACAAACGATTACAAGAAGCGGTTGCAGTAGCATTTGAATAATCTCACATAAGATTTATCTGTATCAATAAAACTGCATTTTACCTTTCACTTTGAAAATGGAATTTTGTATAGTTGCAAACAGTAAATTATCAACGGTGAACCATTCTATGGAAAACAGAAGGCAAAAATTGCTGAATTATCTTCAGACTGAAGGACGAACGTCAGTTAATGTCCTTGCTGAATTATTTGCCACCTCAGGCGCAACCATTCGTAGCGACCTAAGAGCCCTCGAAGATGAAGGGATGGTATTACGTCGCTATGGCAGTGCGGAAGCGAGTACCTCATCCAGTAAACCAAAAACAAAACTCAAAATCGCTAACACTTCATTGGCAGAAGACCGTTCGATGGATGAGAAGCAGTCTCTAAATTTAGAGCTAAAAACGGCTATTGGTACTTTTGCGGCCAGTATGATAAATGATGGGGAATCGATTATTTTGGACTGTGGCAGTACCACACTGCAGATTGTTCCAAACTTAGAAGATAAGCGTGCATTGACGTTAATGACTAACAGTATGCACATCGTCAATGCGACCGATCATCTTGAAACCGAACATACCGTCGTATTATCCGGCGGAACTTATCGTCGTAAATCAGCCTCATTCCATGGCAGTATGGCTGAAGAAGCATTCCAGAAATATACCTTTGATAAGCTGTTTATCGGCGCCGACGGCTTTGATATCAACGTAGGTACCACAACCTACAACGAAGCCTACCACGTTAGCCGGGCTATGCGGAAAGCCGCTAAGAAAACTATTGTAGTGATGGATCATCATAAATTTGGCCGTCGCAGCCCCAATGTGGTTATTCCGCTGGAAGACATCGATGCGGTGATCACAGATTCAGGTGTCGATCCGGCTCATGTTAAAGAACTCGAAGAACACAATATCGAAGTTTATATTGTGCAGCTCTGATACCGTGTGGGCCTCGTGATTTTCGTTTTGAGGCCCTTCTCTGAAGTAAAATTTCACTTTGCAAGTGACTACTTTCACATTTCAAAAATATATCCCTTTCAATTCGTATCACAATTCACAATTATGGTCGCCCTGAATTTATCAATGGGAACCGGATGATAATGGATACGCTCATACACTTAGCCGATACATTTATTGGCTTGTTTGAAAAAGGCGGCGAAATATTTGTCCAAATGGTGACAACTATTTTGCCCACCTTAATCTGTTTGCTCGTTGCAATGAACGCCATTATCCGCTTTGTGGGAGAACACCGGGTCGAATCCTTTGCCATGAAGTGTGGCGGAAACCCAGTTAGCCGTTACCTGATTCTGCCTTTGATTGGTACGTTTATTTTCTGTAATCCGATGACATTGAGTTTAGGTAAATTTGTCGCGGAGAAATATAAACCATCATACTATGCATCAGCATCCTATTCATGTCATACCATGAACGGACTTTTCCCCCACGTAAATCCCGGCGAGCTGTTTATTTATCTGGGCGTTGCTGCTGGCATTACTAAATTGGGACTATCCTTATCACCACTTGCCGTTAGCTACTTATTGGTTGGGCTGTTCACTAATTTTTTACGAGGTTGGGTCACCGACTGGACAACCGCTTATCTGTGCCAAAAAAACAATATCATGCTGGATGATAAAGTCAGTTTCCATGCAAAGGAGAAGAGCTGATGAAAAATCTCATCGTTCATGCCGGCCCCAGCGGATGGGGAGGCCCTCTTTCAATCCCGATTTCCGCTCGAAAAAAAATTCTGTTTGTCACCGGTGGCAGCCGCCCGGCTTTAGTTGATCAACTCGTTCAGTTGACAGGTATGGAAGCCGTTAATGGGTTTAAGAAGCATCTTCCTGATGAAGAAATTGGCCTAGTGGTCATCGATTGTGGAGGTACATTACGCTGTGGCTTATACCCCAAAAAAGGCATACCAACTCTAAACATTCATCCGACCGGGCAGAGCGGACCATTAGCTAAATATATTACTGAAAATATTTATGTGTCATCAGTTGATGAGACTTGCCTCTCACTTTCTGAAGATGAGCTAAATGTATCTCCGCGGTCTTCAGGCAATGTATACCAACCAACATTTGATAACAACAAAAAGCTCAGCCAGCAAAGCACCTCCCCTGCGGCCAAAATTGGCCTCGCAATGGGGAATGTTATGGCTGTGTTTTACCAGTCGGGCAGAGACACCATCGATACCGTGCTAAAGACCATTTTGCCCTTTATGGCTTTTGTTTCAATGCTAATTGGTGTCATTCTGGCCTCAGGCTTGGGAGACTGGCTCGCAGGCACACTTGCTCCCCTTTCCGATACACCAATAGGGCTAATGACGTTAGCGTCAATATGCTCATTCCCATTGTTATCGCCATTTTTAGGGCCAGGAGCTGTGATTGCTCAAGTCATCGGAGTTTTGGTTGGGGTCCAAATCGGACAAGGAGCAATCCCCCCTCATTTAGCTCTGCCGGCTTTATTTGCGATTAACTCACAAGCGGCGTGTGATTTCATTCCGGTCGGACTCGGTCTGGCCGGTGCAAAAGATAAAACCATCGAAATTGGTGTTCCTTCCGTCCTCTATTCCCGCTTTTTGACTGGAGCCCCTACGGTATTAATTGCCTGGGCGGTGTCATTTTGGATATACCAGTAAGGACATAAAATGAACTATCTATTCTATGGCGAAATAACTCTGATTGGTGAATTAGCCAGAGAAGCACTTGAAGATAATATGATGATCCTGTTCAATGATACGGCACCGTGTGATCTTGCCGATTACTGCTTTATTCATCATCAATCAGTCGAAAAAGGGCACATCGATCTCAATAGTACCCTGCTAGTTGATGACGTTGCCTATGTCGTAACTGCCGTCGGCCCGGCTGCCAATATTAATTTACAGCAGCTGGGGCATATCACGATCAAATTCGATGGTGCAGATACCCCCGAGCTACCGGGATGCATCCATGTCTTAGGCCCTGCAATCCCGGCTATTAAAATCGGTACCCGACTGGTGTTCGGCTAAACCAGAGATGGATCACTTATGATGCTTCATCATCCACTTATACAGATCGGAATTACCGTAAGCGGTACGCCACGACATATCATGCTCACCACCCTCAACTTCGGTATAACGAATGGTGTTGGTTGAGCCGCCAGCTTTAATAATTGCATCCACCATTTCACGTGTGTAATTCACACTGGTCACACTATCGGCATCGCCATGAAGCGCCCAGATTGGGATATGCATAATTGTTGCTGCTTGCTTAGGATCGGCACTGCCAGCGATTGGCACAGCCGCTGCAAACAACTCTGGGCGCTGGATCACCGCATTCCACACACCCTGGCCTCCACGGGATAAACCAGTCACATAGATTCGAGTCGCATCAATATTAGGATTGTCGGCCACTAGCTGATCGATAACATGCAGTAAAGCTGTCATGGAAGGAGTCGATGGGGTCGAAGCATAATCGTAAGAAGCGAGAGTGGTGCTCGCCCAGCGCATTGGCATCGGCGTCTGCGGCGCTAATACGTAAGCTTGCTGAATCGCCTGGTTCTCTTTACTGGTAAAATATTGCGGCCCCCAGTTAGTCCCTTCGTACATCTGCGCTTGGTTATCGGTTCCCGCTTCACCCGTCCCATGCAGATGGATAATCAACGGTAATTTGCCACTTTGCTCCGGAGTATAAAGCTGGTACGGCAGAGTAAAATCACCATCGTTATACGTCGTTGCCTGCCAATCGGCAAAAGCAGGTTGAGCTACAAGCATAGTTATTACTAAGGGTAGAGTTTTCTTAATCATTATGACCTCGCTATTGTTTTACTAAAGACTAAAAATGAAGATAGTGGATGTACTTTAAACATTTTATTCATTCCTCTATTTCGCTTATTTTGCCTGTAATGTTTCAACTAAATCCAAACGCGCTTGCCAAGGATCGTTAATCATCCCGGTTACTGCAACACCCCGATTATCAAACATCAGAATATTGTCTTTTGCTGTTTCATATACGGTCCACTCAGGCAGGCCTTTACCATTTGGATTACCGGATTTGATAAAGTTGATCCAATATTGATTGGTTAACTCACCCATGGCCGCATCCGCTTTGGTCAAATCCTTACCGTATTTGGCATCTACAGTATCAAATGCGTATGGGATATCCGTTGCGTGGAAGGCTCCCGGCCACTCCTTTTTGAAGCTGTCAGCTACGTAGCCAAACCGGTAAGCGTAAACCTGATTGCCCTGTTTCACAGCCTGACGCAACACATAGCGACCCGGTTCAACCATCAGCAAATCACTCGACAACGCCTGAGCCACAGCGTGCGGTTCAATCTCTTTACCGTTAGTAAATGCTTGCTTCGCTTTAGCAAAGTTGGCTTCGCCAAACATGGCTAATGCTTCCTGCATGGTGTTTACTTGCGGTGGGAAACCAATTTCGGCATCGGTCGTACCGATCATTAGCGGCATCGCCAGATCCATTCCTTGGTCATAAAAGGCTTGTGGGTTATCCAGCACTAATTTGCCATCAGTCATTGGGCCGGAGTAAGTGGGGGCGCCCATAGTTGCCATATTCAGACCACTGACAATATCTTCAGCGGGTAATGCACGTAATTTAGCTAATACTTCAGCATCATTACCTTCAATAGCAAAACGTTTGGCAAAATCAACACCGACACTCTCGGCAGAACTTTGACCCAGGCTGTTGTTTTTGTCGATATAGCGTTGACCAATACCAGTCCGGCCACCACCAGATTGAATAATCGCCTGATTAAACAGACCTTTTGCCATTGGAGAAGTCAGCAGACTGTGAATAGAAAAGCCACCGGCAGATTCACCGACCAAAGTAATGCGTTCCGGATCGCCCCCAAACTGGGCAATATTCTGTTTAACCCATTTGAGTGCGGCAATCTGGTCCATAAAGCCATAATTCCCTAGCGCTGGATCTTTATTTTCTGCACTGAGGGCCGGATGAGCGAAGAAACCAAAACGGCCGACACGGTAGTTAAAACTCACCGCTACCACATCTTGCTGTGCAAATTTGTGGCCACTATACACTTCTGGCGAAGAGCCACCGTTCACAAAACCGCCACCATAAATCCATACCATTACTGGCAATTTAGCGCCAGCTTTGGCACTGGATGGTTTCCAGACGTTGGTTACCAGGCAATCTTCCGCTGGTTGTGTACCTAAAGGCGCGGCATCGCTTGGAAAAGGTAGCTGCATACAGTCGTGGCCGTATTTGGAAGCATCGAAAGTACCCTGCCATGCATCGACTGGTTGAGGAGCCCGCCAGCGCAGCTCACCAACGGGTGGTTTAGCAAAAGGGATACCTTTATAGGCAACCACGCTACCTTGCTCAACACCTTGAATTTTACCACTTTGAATCTGAGTGACTTCTGCGGCGAATGCAGCATGAGTTGCCACACTAGTACCAAACAGCGTATAAAAAAAACATGATGCCAACTTACGTTTATTCATTTGATATTCTCCTAAGCAAAAAGGCCATGCAGCAAAATACGGCATGGCAAATGTAAGGACAGTAGAAATGAGGGCAAAGCTAACTGGCAATGCATACAAACGATGTTCACTTTGCAGATAATAACGCCCTCTAAACATGAAATTGAGAATCTGCAAACTCCGTGGATGAGTTTGCAGAAACAAAGTCATCAATTAATGACTCGTCGGGCCGATTACCACCAGACTTCAGCCTGAACACCTACACTTAGCTGGTCATCGCCACCATCGCTAAAGGTAAAGTCTGAAATTTCGTTTTTATCTGCGTTCATATACGTTGCGAAGAAACGAATTTCCGGACGTGAACGAAGCATACTGGTTGCCACTTTCAATGAATGGAAAGCCGACAATTTGTAACCGGTTTCATTATAGTCTACATTATTTACGCTGTTAGTCTGTGTAAACCATCCCAATTCTACGCCTGTTTGGTTATATTGATCCCAAATATAAGCAGGACGAACCACAACTCGAGCACTGTCGAAATCAACATCTGTCTTAGCCATTGTCGAATCGTAAGCGTCTTCACCATGTGAAAGGACAATTGCATGCGACATAATTACATTTTTATCAAACAGATAGTTTTCACCCTGAGAGAACAAACGTACTGCAGATGCACCATCGCTATCACTTAGCGAGTAATCCGGGTTTGGTCCACTAATGCTGGCAAAGGTTGAAGCGATAGAGTTAGTGGCAAAATGAACCCCATATTGCTGGAAACCACCATTTTCATGATTGCTATTGATAATTGCTGCGGCGCTGACGGCATCTGATATTTTATAACCTTCCAGGGCTTCGGCTGCATCGGCATTATCGGAGTTAGGCATCTGATATTTCATAACTAAATCCAGTTTTGAACTATCACTAATTTTAATGCCTTTATAACGGATATCCAGAGCGTTGGTATTTACTACTTGAGTAGCAGCGTCTTTATATACGATATGTGGATTCCCATCGGTATCTGTAAATATATAATCTACTACTGTGGTACTACCTTTTGCGGTAAAGTCATCACGCATCAAAGAAATATCTAATGTACCGGCACCAGCATCAATGTCATTCAGACCAACACCTGCGGCACCAGCGCCTTTATAGGCTTTCCAGTCCAGCATCTGAATTTCTATAACAGGCTGACCATGACGACCAGCCCAAAGCGTTGCCTCAGGAAGAGATGGAATAAAGCCTTTAGCCGTTACATACATATCAGAAAACTGAACATAATCATAAGCATCACCTCCAGCGGTACTAAACGCTTCTGAACCTTGTTCATTCCCCACGTTACCATCAAGCACAACGATCGCTTTGATTAATTTATCATTTTCATTGTACAACTCTTGAGTTGCGTACAAGTCGAACCAGCCTGGGTAATCGTATTCGTTACCAAAACGGCCTACAGAACCGATTGCGTATTGTTCTGGGACTCCATTTTCACCAGTCGCCCACTGGCCACGAAAGTAACCATTATAAGTGGTGCCGCTGGAATAATTGGTAAATTGGGGAATATCTTGTTTTGATACTTCTTCGGCCATCGCGGCACCAGACATACCAATGGTCATAAATGCCAGGCATAATGGTTTAAGTTTCAGATTACGTTTCACCACTGCATTATTATTGTTTTTCATAGAGTTAACCTCTTGATTTCACTTTTATTAGGTTGAGCAAAGCCACACCAGGTACAGGAGTAACCTGGCGGGAAGCACAACTTTTGGGGGATTTGCCGGAGTTTAATCCCCGGCGTATGGTTTGCTATGGCTCAATCAGGGCTTCTCCCTGAGAAGCAATCACTGACTGATACCAGGCAAAACTTTTCTTACGTTTACGCTCCAGAGTACCGTTACCCTAAGCATCATCTTTTGAATTCGCCTAGAAAACGAAAATTCATCGGTATCTCTTCTTTGACTTATTTAACGGACCCTGCTTTCAGGTTTGCTGACTTGGCTTTCTCGCTTTCTTCTTCAGCAGATTTATTAACCTGACCGAAGAAGTAAGTCATCGAAGCCGCCATAACAATTGAGAACAATGAAGCGAAGATTGTTACCCAAAGTGTGATATCAACACCTGTTGGCGGAATAACTTGCGGGAAGAACAGTACACCAGGCATCGCAAATGAGAACACCTTAACGTTAAAGAAACCAATCACTGCCGCACCGAGTGCACCGGCAATACAACCGAATACGAATGGACGTTTTTTCGGTAAATTTACACCGTAAATTGCAGGTTCAGTGATACCAACCAGGCCAGCCGTGAATGAAGAGCCCGCAATAGATTTCAGTTTCAGATCTTTCGTTGCCAGGAATACACCTAGTGCCGCACCAGCCTGAGCCAGTACCGCAGGTGCCAGTAGTGGCAGCATCGTATCTGAACCCATAACGGTCAGGTTGTTGATCAGTAGTGGAACGAAACCCCAATGCAGACCAAAGATTACAAAAATCTGCCAACCTGCCCCCATCACTAAACCTGCAACAATTGGGCTTAGTGCGTAAAGCAATTCATAACCGTGAGCAAGCGCCTGACTGACTGTGGTTGCTGCTGGGCCAATCGCCAGGAAAGTCAGAGGGACAGTGACCATAATACACATCAGTGGGGTAAAGAAGTTTTTCACTGCTGCAGGGAAAATGCGGTTAAACACAGGCTCTAACTTACAAGAAATCCAAGCAGCGAAAATAATTGGAATTACCGATGACGCATAGTTCATAAAGGTAATTGGAATACCCATAAAGGTCATGCCGGTAAAATCGGCCGCTTGCGACGCATTAAATGCCGCAATCATGGTTGGGTGAACTAACGCGCCACCGATGGCCATCGTCACAAACGGGCTGCCACCAAATTTTTGACCTGCGGTATAACCTAAAGCAACCGGGAAGAAGAAGAACAACGCATCACTGCCCGCAAACAACAGTTGGTAAGTACCAGTATCTGGCATCATCCAACCCGCCGCTACCGACAGTGCCAAAATACCTTTTAGAATACCCGATGCCGCCATAATGCCGAGTAGCGGAGTAAAAATACCGGAAATTACATCGATAAATGTTCCAAGTAGACCATCTTTCTGTTTCTTAGCGGGTTTATTTGAGCTGGCTGTTACACCACCCATCGCACCCTGTACGGCTTTGAATACCTGACTAACATGGTTACCAATCACCACCTGGAACTGGCCGCCACTTTCTACCGCAGCTATAACGCCATCCAGATTTTTGACTGTTTCTTTGCTTGCTTTAGAATTATCAAGCAATTTAAAACGTAAGCGTGTTGCACAATGTACTACGCTATCTACGTTTTCTTTACCGCCAATCCCCTGAAGGATTTCGGTTGCGAGTTGTTCATACGCCATAATTACTGCCTCAAATAAAAGTATTACTGCGTTACCAAATTTTGAGCAAAAAAAAACCTGAGACACCAACCTCTCGATCACGAGACATTGTATGCACTCAGGTCTTGCCCGCTCACGCGGTAACAATCCAAAAATATGCGAAAACTAATTAACTAACTTCCAGGATCAAAAATCCCAAACTACAGAAACAAAAAAACCTGACAGAATACCTACGCAATTTGCGCTTTGGGGTATTACTATCAGGTCTTGCCCGCCTAGCGGTAACAATCCGTTTCAATCTACGGGTACAGATTATAAACATTCATAATCACACTCAATCCCCATCTTGATTAATTGTGACGCTCTTCATTTATTTAAGCTACCCACGGACATCTTTAGTGATAGCAATCACAGAAACCCCTTCCATAAAACTTCACAACAGATGATGTTTGCAAAATAAATGTGCTATCGGTTACCTATAATTCTTCTGCTATTGATGTACTTCACACTCTGCAACTTTGCTCAGTATTAGACTAAAACTTCTTTCTGCTCAGTGACAAAGGAACTGTGTATGACGCTCCGACTCTGTATATTTTCTCTGCTTGGTTTCAGCTCTTTCAGTTGGGCTTCTGCTGAAACGTTGCCAAATTTAACCCATTCAACCATTGGTATTGCTTGCGTATTGATTTTTATCATCGCTTATATGGTTGTTATGCTTGAAGAAAAGCTAAAATTACGTAAATCAAAACCGGTTTTATTCGCTGCTGGGATTATTTGGGCGTTAATCGGTTATAAATATAACCAACTGGATCAGGCAGAATTTGCCCGGGAAGCCTTAGAGCACAACTTTCTCGAGTATGCCGAACTCTTACTGTTTCTGTTAGTCGCGATGACCTATATCAATGCGATGGAAGAACGGCGCCTATTTGATGCTCTCAAAGCCTGGATGCTAAGTAAGGGATTTGGTTACAAAGCCCTGTTCTGGATCACCGGCAGCCTGGCTTTTATCATCAGCCCGATCGCCGATAACCTGACAACCGCATTAATTATGTGTACCGTGGTGATGAAAGTAGCGGAAAACAACCGCGCTTTTATTACTCTCTGCTGTATCAATATTGTTGTAGGAGCCAACGCGGGAGGAGCATTCAGCCCATTTGGTGATATTACCACCCTGATGGTTTGGCAGACCGGCAAAATATCCTTTGGCCAATTCTTTGATCTTTTGTTGCCATCTATCGTAAACTTCTTGATCCCTGCACTGATCATGTCGCTATTTTTACCGAAAGGTAAACCCGATAGTATTCGCGAATATGTGTATGCTAAGCGTGGAGCAAAGCGCATGGTCATTCTGTTTATACTAACCATAACCACTGCGGTTTACTTCCATATTGCTTTTGACTTCCCACCAGTAATGGGGATGATGCTCGGCTTAGCCTACCTTCAGCTATTTGGTTTCTATTTACGCAAAACTATGCCGGAACATGTGGCCCGAATGTTGGCGATTGCAGAAAAAAACCATGATGAGAACTCACTCAAACGCTATCACTCCGCCGTCCCTTTTGATGTTTTCCAACGTATTTCTCAAGCAGAATGGGATACCCTGATCTTTTTCTACGGGGTTGTAATGAGTGTTGGCGGATTAAGTCTGCTCGGATACCTTCATTTGGTTTCCAACATGATGTACACCCAATGGGATCCGATGTGGGCCAATATTTCTATCGGATTCCTTTCAGCAATGGTGGATAACATTCCGGTGATGTATGCGGTACTCACCATGAACCCGGATATGAGTTTGGGCCATTGGCTACTGGTTACCCTAACTGCAGGAGTTGGAGGGAGTTTACTCTCGATAGGATCGGCAGCCGGAGTAGCGTTGATGGGGGTGGCGAAAGGACATTATACCTTCCTCGGCCATTTAAAATGGAGTCCGATAATTTTACTGGGCTATGTCGGAAGCATTCTGGCTCATATACTTATCAATCAGTCATTATTTTGAGACGGGTTCAGCTCCGACTTTAAGCCAGGTATTGCTCAGATTGAACATCGCACAGGCACTACAAGTGAGTAACTCACCTCCGTTACCATGAATGCGCATCACGATCTCCGGGCGTTTCTCTTTTGAGCTACGTTTAACTTCAATAATGAGATTACTACCATCAATGGTAAACGGGGCCTTCATCGATTGACCATTCGACTGAATTTCTACCATTTTATTGGCAAACACCAATTTATCATCGTTGTACTGGTTATCGTAGGTACCAACAAACTTCTCGGCTTTATCTTCAATAATACCTTCAAAACAAGCAGTTAGAGATACACTCATCGCCATCAGTACCATTCCTTTTACCACCAGCTTGATTTGGTTAACCTTCATTACACATCCTAGCCTTAACTATCCATTTGTTTTCTCTAAGTTTAGCAGAAATTCTTTTTTTTCAAGCCCGCCGGCATAGCCAGTGAGTCGCCCATCTTTACCAATCACTCGATGGCAAGGGGTAATGATGGAAATCGGGTTACGTCCGTTAGCGGTTCCCACGGCTCTGACCGCTTTTATATCACCCAGCGTTTGAGCCAACTGCTGATAACTCCAGGTCTGTGCGTACGGAATCTGGCGTAATGCCGCCCATACGCGCCGTTGAAAGTCGGTACCCTGGTCAGCCACTGGAAGATCAAACTGCTTAAGTGTTCCGGCAAAATAGCTATCCAGTTGCTGGCAGGTTTGTTTAAGCACCCCTTGCTTAGAATGGCCATCCATTATAGTTACAGGACTCTGGTCTAGCGCCTTTTGATAGATGTCGGCCATCGTATCCTCAAACCATAGGCCACATAAGCTCTCATCCGTATTAGCCAGAATCAGACGACCAATCGGAGAAGAATAATAAGCAAATTCCATCGTACTTTCTGTCATACCAGATAACCTTATTTCATCACTGTCCATTATATCGGATAATCTTCAGACTAGTTTAACTCATTCACCAATGCTTCAAGGCGGCTAATCACCTCTTCCGCACTGCTATTTTTACGATACGAGAGATAGATCGGACGAATCCAGCCTTCACTATTTTCTACTATATGCAGACGGCTATTGTCCAGAAACGGTTCAACGATTGAACGGGGTAAATAAGCACTACCGCCATTTTCCAGAATAAAGTCCAAAGCAATCTTTGCCGTCGAAGTACGTAAACAAGGGGCTGGAATATTACTATGGCGAGCAGCGTGTTCAGACGCAAACTTCGTTCCCCAATCAACATACACATACTGTTGACTAAATGGATCATCACTCTCTATCTCACTACTAACCAACAGCAACTCCAGATCTGCGACACGCTTACAATCCAGCTCTTCGATTTTGATTGGATCTAAGGTAAATGCGATATCCATGGTACGTTCGAGCAAATTACGGCACAGTTGTTCGCGGCCTAAAACTTCGGCAATAAAACCATACCCGGAAAAAGATCGGGCAATCACTGATAGGTTACGCTGCAAATATCCATCCCACACATTAGCCGTTCCGCCCAGACTTAATTGGTGTACTTTGCCATTTTCCAGTGAAAGCTCAAATTTGGCCTGCTGTAAAGTATTGACCATATTTTCCGCGTAACTGACTAATCGCTCACCGGCAGAAGTTAACTTAATATTGTTTCTGTCCCGGGTAAATAGTTGAGCATCAAAGTAATTTTCCAACTGCTTAATCCGAGCACTAACCGCAGCCTGAGTAAGGTAAAGATTTTCTGCGGCGCGTCCGAAATGGCGAACTCGCGCTAATTCAAGAAACGTCCTGAATACCTTAACATCCATAGTTTTGTCCCACTGGTAGCATTGATTTTTTCATAAAAAATACATATTAAAACGATAAAAAATTTTTGTTTTTCTTTTGCCTAATTTACGCCTAATTTTCGCCTTAAATCAATTACAAAATACCCTTGATACATCAAAGAGGTTGATATGTCTGATACAGAATTTCGCCCGGGCAAAAAGCCGTTTTTCGATAACAAAAAATTCCCTCGAGGCTTTGCCAAATCGGGAGATTTTACCCTGGCTGAAGAAGGATTGCTGACCCGTTTTGGCGAAACAATGAATCTTTTGGAAACAGGAGAGCTGACTGCTGAAAATGAAGCAGAAAAGCAGTTCCTGAATGAATTAGCGACCCCAGAAGCAGCCACAAACAAACTGGCAAAGGTATGGTTGAAATATGTCAGACTTGCGCGCGGTCGTAAACGTTTTCATACTCTAAATGGGCGAAATAAAGTCGATGTATCAGAAGATTACAACGATGATGATGAACCATTAACAGATGATGATTAAAAAAAGGACGGGTTTCCGTCCTTTTTTACATCTGCACCCACAATAAAAGCTCTCTTTATCTTCCCATATTCAGATAATTTTCTCTGTATAAAAATTACAAGAAACACCATCACTACCGAGTTCAATTCTTTCATGGCGTAAATTAATTACCCAAGAGTGATACTGATCACTTTATTGCGATTTTGAAAAAATCCCACGCCTATTTTTGTGACAAACATCACTACACGGTCAAAAATAAACTTTGTTAAATTGTGATTTTAATCGATAAATTTAGCTTGATATTTTCCAAAAAATATAAATGAAAGTTAATTACAACTCAATATAATGAGTTGGATCACAAAAAATTACGCACCACTCGCATATTTATGGGACATTGATCACAAAAACCCCGCTCGACATCAGAATCTCAATTTGTGTGTTATCTTGATTATGACCTAAATAAACCGGACGGCTTTGGCGAGCCGTTAAACAACAAAATCAACTGAACATCGAACGGGGAACATATATGTTATCACCAGATGCTAAGGTCAAGGTACAAAACTTTGGCCGTTTCTTATCCAACATGGTAATGCCAAACATCGGCGCATTCATTGCGTGGGGTTTCATTACTGCTCTATTTATTCCTACTGGCTGGGTGCCAAACGAAACGCTGGCTAAGCTCGTTGGCCCAATGATCGTAAACCTGCTACCTATTCTTATCGGTTACACCGGTGGTAAATTGGTCGGTGGTGACCGTGGTGCGGTTGTCGGTGCTGTAACGACTATGGGTGTGGTTGTGGGTACCGATATCCCAATGTTTATGGGCGCGATGTTTGCAGGCCCTCTGGGCGGTTTGGCGATTAAGAAATTTGACCAAGCTATCGACGGTAAAGTGAAAAGTGGTTTTGAGATGTTGGTTAACAACTTCTCTGCCGGTATTATCGGTATGATCTGTGCCATTATCGCTTTCTTCGTGATCGGTCCATTCGTAACGGGCGTTTCTACTGCTCTGGCAGCGGGCGTAGACGTATTGGTTAACGCTCACCTACTTCCTTTAACTTCTCTATTTGTTGAGCCAGCTAAGATCCTGTTCCTAAACAACGCGATCAACCACGGTATCTTCACTCCGCTGGGTGTACAACAAGCTGAAGAAGCGGGTCGTTCAATCTTCTTCCTTATCGAAGCTAACCCAGGCCCAGGTTTAGGTCTGCTAGTTGCGTACATGGTATTCGGTAAAGGCAGCGCAAAACAATCTGCGGCAGGTGCGTCTATCATTCACTTCCTGGGTGGTATCCACGAAATCTACTTCCCATATGTACTGATGAACCCTCGTCTGATCCTAGCGATGATTGCGGGTGGTGCGACTGGTGTATTCGTTAACGTTCTATTCCACTCTGGTCTGATTTCTCCAGCGTCACCAGGTTCAATCTTTGCAGTATTACTGATGACACCTAAAGATGCATTCGTCGGTGTGATTCTGTCCGTATTCTCTGCAGCCGGTGTATCATTCCTGGTGGCTTCATTCCTACTGAAAACTCAGAAACAAGCTGAAGATGACGAAGATTCTTTAGAAAAAGCCAGCTCTCAGATGAAATCCATGAAAGCGGAATCTAAAGGCCAATCAGCTGCAGTATCTGCACCGACTTCTGGTGTTAACAAAATCATCGTAGCTTGTGATGCCGGCATGGGTTCAAGTGCGATGGGTGCGAGCATGCTGCGTAAGAAAGTACAGGAAGCGGGTCTGGATATCAGCGTAACCAATCTGGCAATCAACAACCTGCCACAAGATGTTGACATCGTTATCACTCACAAAGACCTGACTGACCGTGCTCGTAAGCACGCGCCAAACGCTCACCACATTTCACTGACCAACTTCCTGGACAACGAAATGTATAACAATCTGGTTAGCCAGCTTGTTGGCAATGCAGCAGCTGAAGCAGCCCCAGCGCCACAAGCAGCCGTTGAAGAAGATGGTGCAGTGTTTAAAATCGCAGAGAAAAACGTTCAACTGGGACTAAAAGCGTCAAACAAAGAAGAAGCTATTCGTTTTGCTGGTAACAAGCTGGTTGAATTAGGTTATGTAGAA
Organism: uncultured Vibrio sp.; assembly: GCA_963666615.1. Lineage (GTDB taxonomy): Bacteria > Pseudomonadota > Gammaproteobacteria > Enterobacterales > Vibrionaceae > Vibrio. Next base: position 523,398 of record OY762907.1, on the reverse strand, counting down.
CCAGAATACGTTGATGCCATGTTCGAACGTGAAAAAATGGTATCAACCTACCTGGGTGAATCTATCGCAGTTCCTCACGGGACCATCGATGCGAAAGATAAAGTAAAAGAAACCGGTATTGTTATCTGTCAGTATCCTGAAGGTGTTCAGTTCACTGACGAAGAAGATGGCGTCGCTAAACTGGTTATCGGTATCGCAGCGAAGAACGATGAGCACATCGCGGTAATTACCACCATCACTAACGCTCTGGATGATGATGCAGCAATCAACACACTGACATCGACCAGTGATGTGAACGCGGTATTAGCGATTCTTGGTGGAAAATAAAGAGCTTGGTTAACACTATAAGCTCCTGATTAAGTCAAGGTCGGGCCCCCTCTCGACCTTATTTCCCCAACTTTTTTTAGGTAAATGTTTATGAGAAATGCAATTCACTTTGGCGCCGGCAACATCGGTCGCGGCTTTATCGGTAAACTTCTGGCAGATGCTGGAATCCAGGTTACATTTGCGGATGTAAACCAAGCCGTAGTAGAAAAACTGGCAGAAGATAAGCAATATCAAGTAAAAGTCGTAGGCGAAGATTGCCAAATTGATACCGTAACTAACGTTACTGGTATTCTGTCTAATGGCAGTGAAATCGTTGATGAAATTACTAAAACTGATTTAATCACAACTGCAGTTGGTCCAACGGTTCTTGATATCATTGCAAAAACACTTGCTCAGGGTATCGAAAAACGTATTACTTCTGGCAACACTTCACCACTGAATGTGATCGCATGTGAGAACATGGTACGCGGTACGACTCACCTGAAATCAGAAGTGTTTAAATACCTATCTGAAGTAGTGAAGCCGCAGGTTGAAGAGCTAGTAGGTTTTGTTGATTCAGCGGTTGACCGTATCGTGCCGCCAGCAGAAGCGTCAGACAACATCCTGGATGTAACTGTAGAAAGCTTCAGCGAATGGATCGTAGATGAAGGCCAGTTCAAAGGTGAAGTACCTAACATCGCAGGCATGGAAAAAACCGATAACCTAATGGCATTCGTTGAGCGCAAACTATTCACACTGAATACTGGCCACTGTGTAACCGCATACCTGGGTTGCCTGAGTGGTTTCGCAACCATCAAAGAAGCGATTGAAAACGATGCGATTCGTGCCGATGTAACTAAAGCCATGCAAGAAAGTGGTGAAGTACTGATTCGTCGTTACGGTTTCGATCCAGAAGCTCACGCCGCTTATATTCAAAAAATCCTTGGTCGCTTTGCCAACCCATTCCTGGTTGATGAAGTTGACCGTGTAGGTCGTCAACCTATCCGTAAACTGGGTGCGGCAGACCGCCTAATTAAACCTCTTCTGGGTACTATTGAATACGGTACTGAAAATTCAACGCTGCTTAAAGGCGTTGCAGCAGCACTTAAATATACCAATGCAGAAGATCCACAAGCGATTGAGCTGCAAAGCTACTTGGCAACTAATGGTGTAGCCGCAACACTGGCCCACTATTCAGGCCTGGATCCAGAAGGTAAAGAAGTAAAAGAAGTGGAAGCCATTTTCGCTACTTTATAAAGCTCCTATTATCTCCAAAAAGTAATCAGCGTTAATAAAAGGGAACGGTGAGCTCCTTCACCCTCCCTTTCATCCACACAACTCATACTCTTTCTTATGGCCGACACAATAAACGAAACTGAAATCATCGAGCGACTGAATTCAGCTCCTTCAGTACGAGGCTTCTTTATTGTTGCCGCAGAGCTTATCGAGCAATCTATCTTCTTTCTTACACAAAGAATCTTTCGCAATGAATACCTTGCAGTAAAATCTGTCGTAGATCCATTACTCGAATCTTCCGGCCCGTTAGGTGAACTATCGGTGCGGATTAAACTACTCTATGGTTTAGGTGTCGTTTCAGATAAAACGTACTACGATATCGATGCACTATTAAAGATGAAAAGCTTTCTGAACAGTGAAAGTCGAGAATATGAATTTACTGATCCGGAAATTGTTACTCCGCTAAAAAAGCTATCTGTCATGCAAGAAGTCGGATCCTTAATCCTCGAACAGCCCCAGCCTGACAGCGACATGGATGAAGACCTGCGCCAGTTATATATCAATCGAATGCAGCAAATGATTCGTTCCAGCCTGTCTTTAGGCATTGTGGAAATATGTAATCAAATCAATATCGACAGCCCATTTATGGCCTAAAAACTCTTATAAATAGCCGTGATACCGCTCACCAAACAGAGTACTAAAGTAAACAAACGCAATTTACGTTTTGAAATATGTTGAGTGGTCATTCCTGCCAGCTTATAGCCAGCCCAGGCAGCCGGGATTAGCGGTAACGCCAGCTTAAAATGATGCCAATGCGCATGTCCAACCGCAAACTGAACCACCAACGAAATCAAACTGCTGAAAACAAAGAAAGCCGCCAGATTTCCACGTAATTGATTCGCTTCCTGATGCTGCAACAGTAACGCCATCGGAGGGCCTCCAATCGCTGAACTGGTGCCGAAGAAACCAGAGAAAAAACCGGCAATGCCCATTCTGGCTGGCGTCGGTTCTATCCTGAAAGGCAATAGCGATACTGCTACGGCAAACAGCACCAATATACCAAGCCACAGCGCAAGCTGTTCAGTCGACACCCAGACCAATAAAAATCCGCCAACAATAGAGCCAGGAATACGCCAGATTACCGCATTTTTCAATTTGCCTAAGGAAACATTGGCTCGTAGTTTAACGGCACTCCACAAAGAAATAAGCAACGCAATCAAGGTAATAGGTGTTGGCACATAATCGGGAGAGATAAAAAACAGTAGCGGTGATGCAACAACAGCAAGACCAAAACCAATCGCGGTCTGAACAAAAGATCCGGCAAAAATAAGCGCCATAGCAATCAGCGTAGTATCGCTGAAAATATCCATAGAATGACTCAATAAAGGCAACAACGAACCGCCACGTTAGCAGCCTAAGTCTAAAAACAAAAGAGCCAGAATAGATTATTCTTAGTTAACCAAACGAGCAGTCAACAGCGTGGTCATGTTGAAAAGCGAGTTTAATTTTACACTGTAAAAGCTAGCGAGAAATAGCCTGCTGGTGATGCCGACCGAGAGGTAACATAGTTAACTGATTCTGATGATTACAGATGCGGCAATATTGCTGGTGTTCCATCTCATAATAATGAGTCCCCTTAACTAACAGGGAGAAAACCTCTTGCCACTTTGATGAGGATTGACTTTGACTACGGCGCATGATCGACTTATGAGGGGTCATTTTTCGACAAATTGAGCAATAGTTATCCGCCATCACAAGCCTCTTAATCTAATAGTTTAACCGTATTGATAGTAATATTATTTTTTACTCTTCTTGCAACAAATAGACAAATCAAATCACGATTTTTGTGAGGAAATTAAAATTTATTAGCTTGCGAAATTGGTTGTTTTTATCTATGAGCCCTAATGTCCAATAATACAAAGGAAGCAGTACCCCCCGCCAAAGGGGCAAAACCTAAATTCCGATACTGCTTAATCACAAATGACGATGACATTTAATAACCATAAATCTGTGCTAAATGGCCCCTATATACCAAATAGGATGATTCATAAGCCTCAACGTTACTATCAATAGGCAGAGTTGCCGTATCCTCGTCCAGATGCACCCACATATCGCACAATTCCTTAAGAGTAACATCGACATCATTTATTCGGTTGTAAGCCCACATCGCCTGAATCGCACCACCCAATGCGGCCGCTTCATGCTCCAGAGGACAAATAACCGGCGTATTCATAATATCAGCCACCATTTGTCGCCATTGCGGGTTCTTAGAACCACCACCAATTAGACGTATCTGAACTGGACGAATACCTTCTTGACGAAATAGATCTAATCCATAGCGAAGTGTAAAAGTGGCCGCTTCAGTCGTTGCTCTGATTATGTTCGCTTGAGTAAGATTATCGGAAGTTAAACCATGCAATGAAGCTGATGAATTCGGTAATGGTGGTATTCGTTCCCCATTAAAAAATGGGAGCAATGTAACGCCATCCGCACCAGGTAATGTGTCTTTCAATATTTGGGTAAATGTATTGATATCAATATCAAAAAGCTTCTGCATCAGTGTTGTCGAAGCGGTGACATTCATTGTGCATATAAGTGGTAACCAACCGTTAGAACTGGAACAGAAGCTAGCAATCATACCATCGCCATTTAACATTGGCTTATCACTGTACGCATACAGTGTTCCAGATGTGCCTAGGCTCATGGTTACCGTTCCCGCATCAATATTACCAGTACCGATCGCTCCCATCATATTGTCTCCACCGCCGGAAGACACCATCACTTCCTGGCTTAACCCTAATATTTCTGCAATTTCGGGGTTAACCATACCAACAGGAGTTTCTGCAGAAATTAAACGGGGTAAATGTTTTTCTATGCTAAGTCCCGGCGCTGCAACAGAAAAAACTTCTGGGTCATATTGGCGAGTTTCGATATTCATGTACCCTGTACCAGAAGCATCACCAAATTCTGTGACGAATTCTCCAGTTAACCAATAATTGAGATAATCATGTGGCAGCATAATTTTATCAATTTGAGCGAATAATTCGGGATGATTACGCTTCAACCATAATATTTTTGATGCGGTATAGCCTGTTTGTAACTGGATACCGAGTTTATCCATAAATAATTTGCTTCCCCCCATAGCCAGGATAATTTCGTCATTTTCAAGATGCGATTCTGTATCACACCACAACTTTGCCGGATATAACGGCTTATCGTTTTTGTCGAGCACCACCATACCGTGCTGCTGTCCTGAAATGCCAATACCCTTGATATCGAGCAGATCAATGTTTGCGCAGGCTTGTGCTTGACTAATTGCTTGTTTTAATGCGCCAATCCACCATTCGACCGGCTGTTCTCTTCTGCCATTTTCATTACTGATAATATCGTGCTTACCGTAACCACTCCCTACAACCGTATTGGTCCGAGAATCACAAATCACGACTTTTGTACCTTGGGTACCACAGTCAATACCTAAAAACATAATTTCCCCGCTCGTTGACGATTGCTATTCCTCGTATTGATCATAGTCTACGAGAAATGGCTTTTTAGTCTGTTAACTTGATCATTCGTCTAATTAACGGTGAAAAGTTTTCGGAAAATAAAGGGGTAATACGGGAGCTGCGGAAGAAAGGATGATCGGTATTTATCAATCTAAGCAAGATAAAAACAACTCTTTCAATGGTGACCATCGAAAGAGTTGTTCGGATACAGTGTTACTCCAACTCCTCCAATTGCTTTAAGAAGCTGGTATGTTGTGCAACCACTTGTTTTTCTGGCTCAGCCGACAGTAGACTAACTACAACAATCGCAATGGTGGAGAAAATTATTCCGGGTACGATTTCATACACATCGAAAATACCACCCGAAATCTGCTTCCAAATAACGATCGTTAAGCCACCGACTAAAATACCTGCTAGTGCACCATTGCGATTCATTCGTTGCCAATACAAGCTTAGCACCAGAGCCGGACCAAAGGCAGCACCAAAACCAGCCCAAGCGTAAGACACTAGTCCGAGAACTGAACTATCCGGGGTCATTGCCAGAACTAGCGCAGTAATCGAAATTAGGATTACCCCTATCCGACCAACACGAACCACTTCTTCTGAGCTGGCATCACGTTTGATCACCTGCTTATAAAAGTCTTCAGCCAGTGCTGACGATGAAACCAATAACTGAGAGTCGGCAGTACTCATAATTGCCGCTAAAATCGCAGCCAGCAAAATACCTGCAATCACAGGGTGGAATGCAGCGTTGACCAATAACATAAAGATCTTTTCACCATCTTCTAATGTCGTGGTCGGATGGTTAGTCACATAAATAAGGCCGACTAAACCTACCATGACCGCACCAGCCATAGCCAATGCCGTCCAACCGATAGCGATACGGCGAGCGGTAGTTAAATCACGATTGGAACGTGTAGCCTGGAAGCGAGCCAGAATATGGGGTTGACCGAAGTAGCCTAATCCCCAAGCAACCAAAGAGATGATGGCAATCGTAGATAGCGGTTTACCATCCATACCATTCCATATGGTCAGCAGTTCCGGGTTAATCGTAGCCAGCGAATTACCTAAATCAGAGAAACTACCCTGCATAGTGGCAATAGGCACAATTAGCAGCGCTGCCGCCATCAATAATCCCTGAACCAAATCTGTCCAGGCAACGGCCAGGAAACCACCAAATAAGGTGTACGATACCACGCAAACCGTGCCGACAATCACCGCCGTGCTGTAATCCAGGCCAAAAACGGTTTCAAACAATTTCCCACCAGCCACTAAGCCTGAACTGGTATAGAAAAGAAAGAACAACAGAATAAACAGGGCCGAAATTGTTTGAATAAGTCTAGAGCTGTCATTAAAACGGCGGGATAAAAATTCCGGAATAGTAATTGAATCGGTAGTGATACTGTAGGTACGTAGACGTTTTGCCGCAATCAACCAGTTAATCCAGTTACCAATTAACAAGCCAGCTGCCAGCCAGAATGATTCCAGACCCGCAGCATAAGCATAGCCTGGTAAACCCAACAGTAACCAACCACTCATATCCGACGCACCAGCGGATAAAGCTGCAGGCCATGGGCCTAAGGCACGACCGCCGAGAAAGTAGTCAGTTGAGTTTTTCGTTCGTAAATAAGCATAAACCCCAATCGACAGCATCAATATCAAGTAGACGATAAAGGTGCTGGTGATAGCAAAGCTATTTTCCATATAAAGATCCTCTGATTAAAGATTGTCTTCCATGTCCCCTCCCACTTTTGAGAGGGGCGATGATTTGTGTTTAATTAGTGACCACCACTACCCAATTCCAGGAGTGATGCATTCCCACCAATGGCGGTTATATTAATAGTTCGTGTGCGCTCTGTGACAAAGCGGAACGACAGTCTCGGATCGTGACTGGTTGGTAAGGAGTCTAAATCGGATTCCACTACCAGCCCGATAATCACGCCATCTGAGTTTGCTAATTCCCGATTAAGCTTAATCGCATTCTTTTCTGCACCAACAAATCCGACGGTGCGAATATCGTTTTGCAGAAACGCCGATAAGCTATCACGAGAAACAACCTGAATCAGTCCCATCGGTAACACAGCCCCAGCAAAATAGGTCTGTACCCACTGGACCAATTGCGCATCATCACTACAAATAATGATGCTATTGCCAGCCACAGCAGCGGCTGTAAGCTGGGCAATAATGGCAGATCGCGCCGATTGACACTCTTGATCCTGGATCAAAAACACAACACCACGGCCTGCGGTATAAAGTTCGTTAGTTTCACCGGTCGGCCCCACTAACATATCGATCTGTCCTACCGCCTGTTGAGCGGATTGCAAATGGTATTCGACAATAGATGAAATAGCGATCTTATCTTTATTTAAAGCATCAGATATCGATAGTAAACACTTACTTCTATAGTCAAATTCGGTCAATGACCAAAATTCCCATGCGCGTAAAGCATCCGAAAAACGTGCTGCCTGATCAACCATGATTAATCCTCCTTCGTTGCAGATGCAATGTTGTACACAGGTCTGGTGAAACGGGTCAGATAGCGCGGCCCTCCTGCTTTAGGGCCAGTACCGGACAACCCTTGCCCACCAAACGGCTGAACGCCGACCACGGCACCTACCTGGTCGCGGTTGATATAGCAATTCCCAACCCGGGCATGTTTCTCTATCCAGCGATAGCTGCTCTCATTGCGGCTATGAACGCCCATGGTCAGTCCGAATTTGGTGTTGTTGATCGCCTCGATAACTTGTGGCAGTTGGCTGGCCTGATAACGAACTACATGAAGAATTGGCCCGAAATGTTCCTCTTTAAGCAGATCAATGCTATTAATTTCAAAAGCACAAGGGGCGATAAAATCCCCTCGATCACAGGCTGGATCCAATGTCAATTCAGCGATCAGCGTCTGCGTTTGTTTCATCTGCGCAATATGCCCAGCCAACTTTTGCTTAGCTTTTTGGTCGATAACCGGACCAACATCCGTTTTATGCAAATAAGGGAGATTTACCGACAATTCGAACATCGCGCCTTTGATCAGTTCGATAATTCGGTCGGCAACATCCGCCTGTACATATAAGACCCGGAGCGCGGAACAGCGCTGCCCTGCAGAAGCAAACGCGGAACGAACCACATCACGCACAACCTGTTCAGGTAACGCGGTGCTATCAACAATCATCGCATTCTGCCCGCCAGTTTCAGCAATCAACGGAACCGGAGTGCATTCTCGAAGAGCTAATGTTTTATTGATATTCAATGCTGTCGCTGTTGAACCAGTGAAAGCCACTCCGGCAATATCCGGATGAGAGGTTAACACCTGTCCAATCTCAGCACCTCGTCCAGGCAATAATTGAATAACACCTGTTGGGAATCCAGCTTCCAACATCAGTTCAACGGCACGAGCTGCAATTAAAGAAGTCTGCTCAGCAGGTTTTGCTACCACCGTATTTCCCGCCACCAACGCGGCACTGATTTGACCGAGGAAAATAGCCAGCGGGAAATTCCACGGGCTGATACAGGCAAAGACCCCCTGGCCGCGATAACTGAGCTGTTGCTTTTCACCGCTAAAAGTAACGATCTCTTGTTCATCCAGAGTACTTGCCTGTTTGGCATAATAACGGCAGAAATCGACCGCTTCGCGCACTTCATCAATACTGTCGTGAATGGTTTTACCCGCTTCTTTATGGCAGATGGCAATCAGCTCATGGATATTTTCTTCAAGTAAATCAGCCAGTTTCTCCAGTTTTTCAGCACGTTGTGGTATCGGTGTGTCAGCCCAAGCCGCAAACGCCTGCTGTGCGCCCGCTACCGCCTCAGCGACATCGTCTCGCTGTGCCCAGGCTACTCCACCGACAATTACAGCCCGATCATAGGGTGCACTCACCTTTGCATAGCGGGGTGATGCCTTGATCATGCTTTCGTTAAGCACCCGGCCATTGATCATCGGACTGGCGAACCACTGCTGATCCTGCTTCATCCAATGTTCCATCTGGCGATAGTAATGGCTGGCTTCACTCTCAATATCAACGTTGATACCACAAGAGTTTTTACGCGCAGCGTAAATGGCTGGCGGCAACGCTATCGCCGGATTATGCAATTCCCTATGTGCGAGCAACGTATCAACCGGATGTTCTGTCAATGTGCTTATCGGGCAACGCGCATCCACCAGTCGGTGAACAAATGAACTATTAGCACCATTTTCCAGTAATCGGCGTACCAGATACGGCAGTAAGTCTTTATGGTTACCTACCGGAGCATAGATACGCACCGCCTGATTAAACATCGCCATCGCATAATGGAACAGGCCATCTCCCATCCCGTGCAAACGCTGAAACTCAAAATCATCATGGATTGCCATCATAGCCACCGAGGTCACGGTATGAGCATTATGGCTGGCAAACTGAGGGAACAGCACTCCGCGGACCGGTTCACTCAGTAGGTATCGTGCACAGGCCAGATAGGAAACATCGGTCGCTTCTTTACGGGTGAATACCGGATAGCGAGCATAACCGTGTTGCTGGGCCAGTTTGATTTCACTATCCCAATAAGCGCCTTTAACCAAACGTAGTGGAATGAGATCACCCTGATCTTTGGCTAATTTGGTCAGCCAGACCAACACCGGCAAAGCACGTTTAGAATACGCCTGAACCACCAAGCCAAGCTTGCCCCATCCTTTTGCTGCCTCACTCGCATACAACTTAGCAAACAGTTGCAACGACAGTTCTAAGCGATCCATCTCTTCAGCATCAATAGTAATACCGATATCAAGTTCTCTGGCCCGGGTTACCAACTGGATTAATGTCGTGTACAGCTCACCCATCACCCGTTCCTGATTTGCCACCTCATAGCGTGGATGTAAAGCAGACAGTTTAATCGAAATTGATGAGGCGCGTTTGACTTCACCCGAATGGACTTCACTGCCAACTTTTTCGATAGCATACAGGTAATCATTAAAGTATTTCTTAGCATCAGCGCTAGTAAGTGCTGACTCACCTAACATATCAAACGAGTATGTATAGCCCTTATCGCGCATAGCCCGGCCATTGTGCAGCGCTTCAGCCATCGTCTGACCGAGCACGAACTGACGCCCCATAATCTTCATCGCCTGGTTCATCACCTGACGAATTACCGGTTCGGAGAGTTTATTGATTAGGCGGTTGAGCCCTTGAATTGGACTCGTGGTTTCAGCATTAGCCAGACCAACCACTTTACCGGTAATCATTAATCCCCAACTGGATGCATTCACAAATACCGAGTCAGACTGCTTAAGATGTGATTTCCAGTCGGCAACACTTAAACGATCCCGGATAAAAGCATCGGCGGTGTCAGCATCCGGAATCCTCATTAATGCTTCAGCAAGGCACATTAATAAAATGCCTTCCTGGGTATCCAGACTGTATTCGAGCAATAACGCATCAATAAGCTGCACCGACTTTTTATCGGCCCGAATCGCTTTAATCAGTTGAGTCGTTTTTGACTCAATGTCTGATTTTTCCTGCTCGGTCGGAGCAGCTAACGTAACCAATTGCTCTAGCCATTGAGATTCATCCACCATATACAGTGGAGAGATCAGCGACCAGAGTTTATCAATCGGCTGATCAACAAACCCGGACTTCAGCACATCACTTGCTGTAAACATGCAATTTCCCTCATCTCGTTCCCCAACATGGGGATTCCTTCAATAGCTACGAGTGTATTTTGAGCCCGTGCTGAATACTTGTCAAAATCTCCGGATTTTTTGCCAAAATCTACGCCTATTAACAAAATAAAAACAGAACAATAATATTTGAATTAAAATTATTGCCTGTAAAATTCACAATTCTTTGAATATTTATCTACAGGCAAGAAAAACTTAAATCGAAGAAATGGAAGAAATGCCAGTGAGAGAAAATTACAAACTACGACGACGTTTGTATTGAGAAGGAGAAATGCCAAGTGAACGAGTGAAACTGTGAGTAAAAGTGCTTTGGCCGGAAAAGCCGCTGAATTCAGCAACCTGTCCCAATGTATAACCGCCCTGATCAATCAGGCGTTTCGCGTATTCAATCCGCTTATTCAGCACATATTGATGCGGTGTCAGCCCGGTTTGTTGTTTGAACAACGCATAAAACTGACTTTCGCTGAGAAAAACACTCCCCGCCAGCTGCAACACGCTGATGGAACGGCCAATATGACGTTCAATATAAGCATCAATAACCGCAATATCCAACCGAGAATCGTGCCGATGGGTATGCAGGGCAGAAATATGCCGTTGTAACAACGCCATTAAAGTATCATTACAGGCGCGGCTCAGCAGCAGGTCATCGGGATGTAAACGAATTTCTTGCACCAGAAGCTGAATAAAATTCTGTAGCTGAGAATCGAGATAAAAATAGACATCGGTCTGTGACAGCTGATTGATCCTTTGTAACATGACAGGATCATCATTGACTGGCTTTGGCAGATTAAGAACCAGGATATCCGATTGATCCAGCACTCCGCCAAAAGCATGATCGGATCCGGAGCTAACCACACAGCCAAGCCCAGGGCCGATACGGTTTCCATAACCGCGGATATCAAATTCAGCCTGCCCTTTCAGACCAATCACCACCTGGCTATAGCTGTGATCATGGCAATTCATATGAGAAGGCAGCGTAATAAGTTCAATCGGCTTCGGATAATTGGGATCCAAACCCGTTATCGACTGAGAATACTGTCCTAGCCCATCGTGCAACATACGCTAATCCGGTAGAAGTGAAGAGTTGATAGTATTACAAAATTTTTACAAGGAAAATGGCTTAACTGGAGAAATTGTTAAGCCATTGATTTTATCCGGAACGATGATCAAGAGATGTTGTTCTACGGTTCCTGAAGATTGAATATGGTAGTAAATTAAGGAGCAAGACGATCAATATGCCACTCATCTGCTTCCTTGCTATACAAGAAGCGATCATGCAAACGGTGTTCGCCACCTTGCCAGAATTCAAAACTTTCCGCTTTGATCCGATAACCACCCCAAAAACTCGGTACCGGAATTTCACCTTTAGCAAACTTCTGTTTCAGCTCAAGGTACTTACCTTCCAATACACCACGGGCTGAAATTCGGCTACTTTGGTGAGAGGCAATCGACGCAATCTGGCTATCTTTAGGGCGAGAGGTAAAGTATTTCATATTCTCCAGCGCAGTCAGCTTTTCAGCAGTGCCGATAATGTGTACCTGCCTTTCCAGCATATGCCATGGAAAATGCAGACTGATTTTGTTATTTGTCGCCAGATGTTGTGCTTTACGGCTACCTAAGTTGGTATAAAAAACCAGGCCGTTTTCATCAATATGTTTTAGCAACACTATCCGCTGAAATGGCTGACCATGTTCATCAACCGTCGCCACCGTCATTGCGGTCGGATCAGAAAGATTGGCGGCAATAGCCTGTTTCAGCCAGGCATCAAACTGTTCAAAAGGATTGGTACGCAAATCCTTACGACGTAAACCGCCTTTGATATATTCGCGACGAATATCAGAAAGTTCCATTTTTGCTCCTAGAATGAATACGCCTGAACCAATAGAGCGGCAATTGTGCGCCCATCACCGATATAACTCAAGTTTTCAACTAATTTCAATTCTGCAACTGATAAAAAGATATACAATAAAGGTTTGTTAACCTTGTTTAAATTTGAGAATCTAATATCAAAAGTACGAAGCCAGCTTAACTTTATTAGGCACAAGTAATATTATTCCGCCCAATTTACCAATAACAGGACGTACGCATGCATAAGGACAGCTACAAAGAGCTTTCCGCACAAGAATTGGATTATGTCGACGACAGAACTGCAGCTCTGCTGTTAAATACACCAAACAGTGCACGTATTATGCTGTGGGTTATGGTTGCATTTTTCTTTGTTGCGACCATCTGGGCTTCCTTTGCTGAAATCGATAAAGTCACTGTTGGTCAGGGCAAAGTCGTCCCCTCTTCTCAAATCCAGGTCATTCAAAACCTTGAAGGCGGCCTGGTCAAAGAAATTCTGGTAAAAGAAGGTCAACTTGTCATCAAAGGCCAGCAACTGTTATTACTTGATGATACTCGTTTCCGCTCAGATTTTAGAGAACGGGCACAAGAGCTGGCTAACCTAAAGGCAACCGTAATAGAAGTGTCTGCCAGCATCAACAGCGTCACCATTAATGATCAGTTTGATATCAAAAACTGGCAGGGCAGTGTACAAATTAACTATAACCAACTGATATTCCCTGAATCACTCAAAGAGTCAGAACCTAACCTTGTTGCACGCCAGTCGGCTCAATATCGACAGGATCTGGATAATCTGCGCAACAAACTTTCGGTTGTCGATGAACAAATTAAGCAAAAGCAACAAGAGCTGATTGAATTAAAAGCACGAGTAGATAACTTAAAAGCCAGCCATGATCTTGCCAATCAAGAACTAAAAATCACCAAACCGCTGGCTGATGAAGGCGTTGTACCACAAATTGAATTAATCAAGATTCAACGCCAGGTGAATGACACCAAACGCGAACTTTCCTCCAGTGAACTGAAAATTCCGCTTACTGAGGCGGCGATTCGTGAAAGCATGTATGCACGTATTGATGCCGCGCAAAAATTTCGTAGCGAGCAGCAACAAAAACTGAATCAGGCTCAGGATAAACTTTCTGCCATTTCTGAGTCAGCCGTTGGGCTGGAAGATCGCGTAAATCGCACGGTAGTAACCTCGCCGGTAAAAGGAACGGTAAAAACCCTTTACGCCAATACCGTTGGTGGCGTAATCCAGCCAGGAATGGATATTGTTGAAATTGTACCCGCTGAAGATAACCTGTTGATTGAAGCCCGCATTGCGCCGCAGGATATCGCTTTTTTGCGCCCAGAACTTCCAGCTGTCGTTAAATTTACCGCTTACGATTTTACCAAGTTTGGCGGCTTAGAAGGTGTTCTGGAACACATCAGCGCAGATACTCAGGAGGATGAAGAAGGTAACAGCTACTACTTAGTGCGCATCAGAACCTTCGCCAACACTTTAAATAAGAATGGTGATCTGCCCATTATCCCTGGCATGACAACATCGGTAGATATTATTACTGGTAAGCGTACTGTTATGGATTACTTACTTGGCCCAATCATCAGCGCCAAAACAAACTCGTTGCGTGAATAACTTGGATAACTTGATGACATTGCTACTGAATCAAAAAGTTGGATTCCTATGAAGCGCTTACTCTCAGCTCTTTGCATGCTGCTGGTTATTGCCGCACCACAAGCGCTTAATACCACCGAGCAAAGCTGGGTGGACGCCGTAAATAAATTGTACGGTAAACGTGCAGCTTTGCGTGTCGAAGCATGGCGTAATGCCTTACATGACTATAAACGTTTGCCAACCCTGCAAAAGTTGCAAAACGTTAACCAGTTCTTTAATCAGCTCTATTTTGTCAATGATATCGACTTATGGGGGCAAAAAGACTACTGGGCGACACCACTTGAATTTTTAGGTGCCAATGCCGGAGATTGTGAAGATTTCACCATTGCCAAATATTTTTCACTCAGAGAAATTGGCATTGCTGATAAAAAACTACGTTTAATCTATGTCAAAGCAATAGATTACAATCAATTTCATATGGTACTTGCCTACTATGAAACACCTGATTCCGTTCCGTTGATTCTTGATAATCTGATTCCGCAAATCAAACCGGCAAATACGCGGGGAGATCTGCTACCAATATACAGTTTCAACGGTACAAACCTGTGGCTCATGAAATCAAAAAATGGCCAGTTAGCCGGAGACTCTTCACGTCTTAGCTTATGGAATGATTTACGAGACCGCGAACGTTCACTAATTTTAAATAAACCAATAGTTAATTACGATAAGTAGGCCAACATGACTTTATATAAACAAATTGTCGCTGGTATGATCGCGCTATTTATTGTGTTGATTAGCGCAGTCTTCATCATCGAATTCAACACAACGCGTGATAACTTAGAACAACAGCAACGCTCCGAAGTCAGCAATACGATTAATACCGTTGGTTTGGCACTGGCTCCTTATCTAGAGCAAAAAGATACCGTTGCCGCTGAATCGGTGATCAACGCGCTGTTTGACGGCAGTACCTATTCGTTAGTTAAGCTGTCCTTTTTTGATGATCGCCAGGAAATCGAACGAGCCTACCCTATCCGGCCAATCAATGTCCCGAGCTGGTTTACTTCACTTAATTTATTTAAACCCATTCATGACAAACGGGTAATCACCAGCGGTTGGATGCAATTAGCTGAAGTTGAAATCATCAGTCATCCCGGTGAAGCCTATCGACAACTATGGGAAGCACTGAACCGCCTGAGTATCGTCTTTGGCTGCGTATTCCTGTTTGGTTTAGCCGCAATTGCCCTGATCATCCGTCAGGCATTACGACCATTGCAAGCGATTGTGCATAAAATGGAGCTGGTGGCACGTAGCCAGTTTGGCACCCCCCTCCCCCGCCCGGCCACCAAAGATCTGGTGCATGTTGTAGATGGTATCAACCATATGTCGGCTCAGGTAGAAAAAGCCTTTAATGCACAGGCACTAGAAGCGCAACAGCTGCGTGAACGCGCTTATATCGATCAGGCTTCTAAATTGGGCAACCGCTCATTCTATATGACTCAGTTGAATAGCTGGCTCGCCGATGGCGGCATGGGTGCTGTAGCAATTTTACAAGCAAGCTACATCGAAGATATTTACAAAGATAATGGCTACCAGGCAGGTGACCTGGAAGTTAAAGAACTGGCTGATCACCTGCGCATGTCGATTGGCATCCCAGATGCAGTATTAGCACGAATTTCTGAACTGGAATTCGCCTTTATTTTCCCAAATCTGGAAGAAGATGAAGTGTCTGCAGCGGCTGGCAATATTCTTAGTTATGTCGCCAACTTGAATCCTGACCCTACCGGTTCGGCATCTGCCGAAGTCTATTTGGGAATGGTCCATAACAAACTCAAGAAAACCAGCTCAGATGTTATGTCACTATTGGATAATGCGCTCGCGTCAGCACATCAAAATCGTGAACAACCCTACGGATACATCAGCAGTGATACCGATGCATTAATTATGGGTAAACAACAGTGGAAAGCGCTGGTTGATGAGGCAATGCAACATAATTATGTTCAGTTCCGCTACCAGGCTGCGTGCGATAAAGATGGTGAAATTCTTCATCGTGAAGTCTTCTCTTCAATTGAAAAGGATGGCCAACGCTACAGTGCGATTCAATATCTGTTTGCTCTGGATCAGCTTGGTGTCAGCCACATTTTTGACCAGTATGTGGTACAACACACATTCGACCGTATCGCTGATGGCTCACTTGATGGCACTTACGCTATCAATATCTCGCCAAGCAGTATTGAAGAACCGAGCTTTATTCGTTGGGTAAGTAAATTACTTAGCAGTAATCGTAATGTGGCCAGACAGATGCATTTTGAACTTCCGGAGCTATGCTTTATTAATTTGCCACACTATTCCGCACTGTTCTGTAATGCGATCAGAACGGCAGGTTCCGACTTTGGTGTGGATAATTATGGGCGCCATTTCGAATCATTAAGCTACTTAAATGAATATCGCCCTAAATACGTCAAACTCGATTATCTGTTCACTCACCACCTGGATGATGAAAAACAGGCTTATACCCTGACTTCAATATCTCGTACTGCACAAAACCTAAGTATTACCACTGTGGCATCGCGAGTAGAAACCCAGCAGCAGCTAGAATTTTTAGCCGAACATTTCATTGAAGTATTCCAAGGCTTCATTGTTGATAAGTAAAAGGCGTTATTTAAATGCAAGATACTCTACTTAGTTCGCTGGTTTATGTAAGCCGTTATTACGGCTTAGCGAATTCGCCTGAAGCATTGGTTAATGGTTTGCCTTTGTCTGATGGCAAGCTTACGCCATATCTGTTTCCGCGCGCAGCAGAGCGCGCGGGCTTGGTGGCAAAAGAAAGCCGGGCAAAACTGGATAAGGTTCCCGGATTAATTCTTCCTGTCGTACTCCTACTTGATGGTGGACAAGCGTGCGTACTCAATAGTATTAATCAGGACAATGGTGAAGCAGAAATCGTCAGTTCGGAATCAGGGATGGTTCCGGTCTCTATTGCTCTGGATGAATTAAACCAGCGTTATATTGGCCGCTATTTTATGGTCAAGAAGCAGTTTCGCTATGATGAACGCTCTCCAGAAGTATTAAAGCCAAAAGAGGGACACTGGTTCTGGGGTACTATTTGGCAATCAAAGAGCATCTACCGTGATGTGTTAATTGCTTCCATCTTGATCAACCTGTTTGCTCTCGCCGTACCACTATTTTCACGTATCGTATACGATAAGGTTGTACCTAACCTTGCTTATGAAACCTTGTGGGTTCTGGCCAGCGGTATCTTTCTGGTATTTATCTTTGATGTTATTTTGAAGCTATTGCGCAGCTATTTTATCGATATCGCCGGAAAAAAATCTGATATTCTAATTTCGTCAAAACTGTATGCTAAAGTCCTTGGCATTCGTCTGGAAAATCGCCCCCCCTCTGTCGGTGCTTTTGCCCGTCATTTGCAAGAATTTGAATCTATACGTGAGTTTTTCACTTCAGCGACAATATCGACACTGATCGACCTTCCGTTTTCATTACTATTTTTAGTTATTATCTGGCTATTAGCCGGTGATGTCGTCGTCGTTCCTATTGTCGGGGTCATCATCCTGGCTATCTACTCCTATTTTATTCAGGGTAAGCTTCGCCTTGCGATAGAAGAAGGCTCTCGTCTTGCTTCACAGAAATATGCCAACCTAATCGAAAGCTTATCCGGTCTGGAAACCGTTAAGCTATTTGGCGCACAAAGCCAGTTTCAGTTCCGCTGGGAAGAAGCCGTCTCCCATATGGCTAACTGGAATATCCGTAGCCGCAGAATCACAGATGGTATGCAGAATGCGGCCGGTTTTATCCAGCAGGCATGTACTATAGGTATGGTGGTGGTGGGTGTGTATTTGATTGGTGCCGGAGAACTGACACTGGGTGGTTTAATCGCAGCCAGCATGTTAAGTGGCCGAGCAATTTCACCTATGATCCAAATTTCATTACTGTCAACTCGTTATAACCAGGCAAAATCGTCCTTAACTATCATTGAGCAGATCATGCAAATGCCGGATGAACAAGAACCAGGAAAACGGTATATCCACCGCCCGATCATTCATGGCAAAATAGAACTGGACAGAGTTAACTTCAGTTACCCTAATTCATCTATTGCATCGATTCGGGACTTAAGCCTGACCATAAAGCCAGGGGAAAAAGTGGCGATTATCGGACGCATCGGCTCAGGAAAAACCACCATTCAGCGGTTAATCATGGGACTGTATCAACCTACATCAGGCCATGTACGAATTGATGATACCGATATCGCCCAACTGCATCATATTGATGTGAGACGAAATATCGGCTGCGTTCCTCAAGATAGTGTTCTATTTTATGGCTCAATTCGCGACAACATCACTCTGGGTCGACCACTTTCTGACGATCACGATGTGTTGGAAGCCGCGCACCGCGCCGGAGTTACAGTGTTTACTCAGCAGGATCCGGCAGGTCTAGAGCGGCAGGTCGGCGAAGGCGGGCAATTACTCTCCGGTGGCCAACGCCAATCGGTTGCGATTGCCAGAGCTATTTTGGGTCGGCCTCCGGTTTTATTGCTCGATGAACCGACAAGTGCAATGGATAACCGCACAGAAATGCACATTAAACATCAATTACGACGTTTAGGTAAACGTGAGACATTGATACTGATTACCCATAAAACAACTATGTTAGATATTGTGGATCGTATTATTGTGATGGAAAAAGGCTCGATTATTGCTGATGGACCAAAAGATATTGTTTTAAATGAGTTGCGTAGCGGAAAAGTGCGAGTAACCGAAGAAGATAAGAATCAGGTACAAAGCGCTAGTTAACTGTTAACTATAGTTCAGTAATGATAAACAGGCTTACCAATGGTAAGCCTGTTTTATAAATCACTACCAATATCGGAGCCGAGCATGGATGATTTACAACTTATCTCATACTGATTAAAAGAAAATATCGTCGCTCCGTGTTCATTCTTCGTGATAGTTTTCTCATCACCAAAACGTACGGTAACGTGCGTATAAACGTGATTTTTCACTTCAATAATATTTCGCTCCAACTGCTGCTCAAAATCACTACTCGCCGCTTCCAGTGAAGATTTAGCGGTAATCATCGCCTCATTTGCCTCAGCTTTGCGTTGTTCGACTTTAGCCGCTTCTTCATCTGTTCGTTCAGCTTTGGGCCGCTTGCGGAATTCCAGTTCACCCCGTATCGCTTCCATCATCAGCTCCTGATTATGATTGTAGCGCTCACGCAACTGCTCAAGCTGATCTTTAATCGCTGAGTATTTGGCAAAAGCCTCAACATAAGTTGGTGTATCACCCTCTACACCCAAGCTATGGCATAGGATGGAGCCACCAACTTTAGCACTACCGCCACTTAAGGTGCCATGCTGCATACGGCTATCAAGAACCGTCAAATCACCAGAACAACGAATCTCATTGCTCATGCTATGCATGGCTAAATGAATATCCGAACGCGCCTGTAATAACGCATATTGAGCATAATTCGCTTTAATACTGCCGCCGGACTTTATCACGCAAGTTCGATCTTCATCATCGGCGACCGTCCGGCCAATGATTCCCTTCCCAACCAGAATATCGCCTTGAGCCTGAACATCGGCCGATTCAATAAAGCCTGCTACGGTAATTGATCCTGTAGCCCGAACCATCATCCCCGCTTCGATATCCCCGGTAATAATCAGGCAACCTTTAAACTTCACATGTCCGGTAGCGACACTGACATTTTTCAGACAAAGTGCATTTTCTATTTCTACTGTGCCATCTTTAATTAATGGCATACCAGAAATAGTGGCAACCAATAGATTTGGATCGTGAGGGGATATTCCCGTACCATTTCCTGCTTTTAGCGTTGCCGTATTTCCCGGTACAGGTTTGAGTGCTTTGCCCTGAACAGTAAACCCTGGTATGCCTAAGGTTGCTGGCTCCAGACGCATAACCGCCTCACCTTGACCGACAGTTATAGTTTCACCCAAGTCACGCATATCTACTTTATCGGAACTACCCTTGGGCTTTGGTGCTAAAATTTGCTTGGTGACATCTTCGACCAAAGGTACCAGCCGAGCATTCTTGCCGGCGATCGGTCGCTTACCCTGAGCAACCGCCTGCGTATACTCTTCTCCCGGTTTGAGGTTCTCGCTGACCACTAAAACCTTCTTAAGTGCCAGTTTATTAATTCCTTTCGTCACCTCGCTTAACGCTAAAGCATGAACCAGTTCCGGACCTTTTAAACCACGGCCGCCATAAGCACCAGTGACTACCATATGAGCAAGCAAACCATCGCCGCTAACCTCAACCCGTACTTTCGCATCTAAACGTTCAGCAACAATTAAACCTGAATAGGCGACTCCGCTGCCGTCATTGACCGCATTGATAAAGTTTTCTAACTCATCGGTATACTGATGAAAATTGGCAGCACCGAGTTCGGCTAACACTTCCGTGATGCCACTTTTCGACAGCTGCTTGGAAAGCGTTATTCCGTCTTGCATTTTTGCAATAACTTTACGTTTTTTTTCATCCAAAGATAGCAGGTCTTGCCACATATCCTTTCACTCGATTAGCGGGTTACATTGTGAGTTTACTCAATAGTGAGACAAATCAATACAATATTTATAGTGTTTTATGCAATTAATCACGTGTTAATTAGTTTTACAGTGTAAATTGAAATGACAGGACCTGATGCGATTAAAGCCACATTAGCTTTTACACTGTAAATTCACTAACCACTGCGATAAATCTTTTCTAAATCGATCTTCTGCTTGTTTCCTTCCGGTAAAACCGAATCGGCTGACACAATCAATCCAATTTTTGTTTTGCAAAATTTTTGCCAACATTAATTCAGTTAAAGGTGAATCCCCCATATGTCGTTTAAATAACTGACGAATCCAGACTTCCACACTTTCATAATCAGCCCCCCCTTGGGCATAGCAGTCAATTAAATGACTGGGAATTGTCGGACAGTTAGCCAGTTGAGATGACATTCGTAATTGAGTAATCAGAGCATATGGCAAGGTTTGAAATGTGGTGGCTAAAGACTCAAGCAAAACAAAATCAAATTTCAGGAAAAGCGACTCCATCCAATCCTGACCATTATCCTGCAACATCAATAAAGAATAACTGCCGCTGACATTATCTTTTTGGCTGCCAAGCTTAACTGGTCGAAACGAGCTTTTTCTCCAGAAACTCAGTAGTTCCGAAGTTAAACCAAAGCTGGTAGCAAGGTAGTCGGCTTGACTAGCCTTAATAAACGCAACTAATAATGCACTGCCAATTCCGCGATCCTGTAACTGGGGATGAGTGGCAATGCGCATAATCCTGTCACAACACAAAGAGGCTGGCTGATAACAACCCAACTGATTGATAAGGGAAACAGGTACTAACTGCCCTTTAGGACGGCGCCGACCCAGTTTAATAGCATCAACCATTTCATCGGGTAAGTTGCCTTCACGGGCAATCAGTAAACAAGCCACAATTCGTCCATTCCATTCGGCGACAAACACGGAGATAGCAGGGTCACCTAATATCAACATTAAGTCGTTAGGCGTCGTCTGATAATGCGCATTAACCAAAATAGAAAAGATTTGTCCGAACAGGAGTGGCGATGCAAATAATAGTGACTGTTCAACAAAACGGTAATGTAGCTGACTGGCAATATGCGTTGTTTCTTCGGTAGCAATGGCCTGAATCGCTACGTTGATAAAAAAAGTATCATTGAGCCAGGATTCAAGATAATCATCTTCAGCCCAGCGTATAGGCTGACTAAGATGCACCTGATTAAACCCAGGGCGGTGCTGTGCGAGCCATTGAATAAACTTGTGCGTAAAACCCAACCCACAGCCTTCGTAACCGTGTAACGTTGAGGAAAAGACCACGCGGTGATAGTGCTCGGTGATCGTCTGCAACATAGGCAAAGGAATGGCCGCTGCTTCATCGACCAATAATAAGTCACACTTAGGCTGCTGACTAATTAATGCATCGGGCGCAATAAAAGTAAATTTACTCGCTTGGTAATGAAGACCATATTTATCACCAGTCGCCTGCTTCCCCAGTAACTGATGAGCGTGATAAAAGGCACTACTCACTCCGTTTACGTTTGGAGCACAAAGCAATACGGTTATCCCCGGGCGAACCAGTATCGCTTGAGCGGCCGCCTGCCCCAATGCCGATGTTTTACCCCGGCCTCGATCAGCACTTAACACTAACGGACGCTTACGATGTCCGTTCAGCACTTTCAGAATTGCATCGATAGCCAGCTTCTGCTCAGAAAACTGATCACAAACCGGATTATCAGTAAATAGATGATTGACTGGAAGAAGAGAAAAATCATCACCTTCGCGCAAGCAGATTAAACGTTCCAGTGCACGGCAAAACCAGCGGTCAGCATAAGTGTGAGTTAATCGGTTGTGATTAAATAGGCAGAGCAAACCACCGCCAACCAACGTGCCAGTCAATGCGGCAAAACTATTAGCATCGAGTCCATTTGATAAATCAACCAAAATAAGCTGATGCTCATTTCCAAGCAATAAATTGCCTTGTTTAAAAGGCACAACCATCGACGTATATGCAGTATCCCCGCCAAGCTGCACGACACTTTCCTGCGGGAAAAAGTCGCAAGTCGTGGCCAATGCGCGAGCTAACCACGCCTCACTCCCATCAAGACAAATAGCCGCCCGTTGATTTGCGTGCCGAGCGGCCTGAGTTAACTCTTCTATATATTGCTTAAAACTTTCCATAAACAGACTACTTAACCATAAGGAAAAGGAATAAGGACAAAATTTTTGACCTTAACGATAAATAAATTTTGCTTTCTAGTTTGATAACTATACCTAATTATTTCGCTACAACCACATTGGGTTGGATCGAAGAGGTTCATGATAACGATGAAAAAGAATATGTTAAAATTAGCGTTAGCGTTCAGCTCAATCTGCGTTTCATCTGCTGCACTGGCAGAACAGCTCAACGTATACGCATGGGGCGGTTACCTTCCTGAGAGTGCGTTAAAAGCGTTCGAACAGCAAGAAAATGTTACCGTCAATTACACGACTTTTGAGGGCAATGAATCCATGTTCTCAAAATTAAAACTGCTTAATGGTACTGGCTATGATGTCGTTTTCGCTTCCGCCTATTTTATTGAAAAAATGGCACGCGAAGGCCTGTTGAGCAAGCTTGATCATAGCAAAATCCCTAATATGCAGGATGCTGACCCGCAACTATTAGGCCAAGCTCACGATCCAAACAACGATTATTCGCTGCCTTATATCTGGGGAGCTACCGGACTTTATTACAATGCAGACCTGTTGCCTGAAGGTGTAACTCGTTGGGCTGATCTATGGAAACCCGAATTCCAGCAACAAGTCATGCTAATTGACGATATCCGTGATGTATTTGGTATGGCGTTAAAACTAAATGGCTATAGCGTTAACAGTAAAAATCCGGACGAAATTAAAAAGGCTTATGAATCGCTTGCTGCATTGAAAGACAATATCCTGCTGTATAATTCAGATGCACCACACGTGCCTTATGTTTCTGGTGAAGCCACCGTTGGCATGCAATGGAATGGTAACGCCTACCAAGGTCAACAGGAGATGCCTCAGCTAACTTTCGTGATGCCAGAAGAAGGGGCTGGTTTATGGATGGATAACTTCACTATTCCATCAGGCAGTGAGCACAAAGAACTGGCTCATAAGTTCATTAACTTCATGTATGAACCAGAGCATCAGGTTGAGATTATGAATGAACTGGGTTATGCCTCTGCAACCAAAGGTGGCCGTGCATTACTCAGCCCGGAAATGCGTGATAACAAAGTCATTTTCCCTGATGCTGAAGATATGAAGAAAGGCGAATTTCTTAACGATGTCGGGCCGGAAGCACTGGCCCTCTATGAAAAATACTGGCAGATTCTACGTGCTCAGTAATAAGTAACTTCCTTTACAAAGAGAAGAAGCCCAAACCTAGGTTTGGGCTTCTTGTTTCTATGTTCAGACAGAGCTTAATTCAGTTTTTGTTGAATAAAATCCAGTAACTCATCTAACATCTGCTCATCGATCTTTTTCAGATTAAGCGTGACATTGCTGCCTTTGCGCGAATAGCTTACCCGACCTTTAACCAATTCCGTTTTCGTTGCTGCAACAACAACTGGTGGAGCCAGCTCTTCTATCCAACGCTCTAATGTTTCCGTCACGTCTTTGGTTAAACGAGCAACACCTTGAGCATCACTGCGCTGCCAGACATAGCCTTGCTGCTCATTACATTTTTCCAGTAGCAAATTCTGATGTTCGCCACTTAAATTATTATATTGCTTATGCAGTTTAACAATCGTCGGACGCCCTAAATCAACCACGTTAGGATAGGCGCGTAATAGCTCGAGGGGTAAATCCGCCGCCTTTAGCG
This sequence comes from uncultured Vibrio sp., assembly GCA_963666615.1. Classification (GTDB taxonomy): domain Bacteria; phylum Pseudomonadota; class Gammaproteobacteria; order Enterobacterales; family Vibrionaceae; genus Vibrio. Next base: position 498,861 of record OY762907.1, on the reverse strand, counting down.
CACCACTGACCAAAGATTCACTACACTGGAACATTTTTGCTAGTGCTTTTTGATCTTCCGCTTCGCCACTGGCCAGCTTTGCTTTCATTTCTTTGCCTTTTTCAAACAAAGAGAGCGGCTTATGCGCATTGGCAACATCCGACAGGAACTTAGCATGCTCTTGTTCGATGCCTTCGGCAACGTAAACCAAAAAGTCCTGTTCAGCCAGAATACAGGCCATACGACGACGGCTGCCATCCAGAACTTCAATACCGCCATCGGTCATTCGACGGCCTACAGCAGGGTACTGCTGGCCGCGAACTTTTAATGTACTAAGAATATCGGATAAAGCGTGTTCGTTAAGAAATGACTGCTCGCGAGCATTCTGTGCAAATACCGAGGTTGAATTAGCCACCTGATGCGCCGGAATTTTTACCAGCTCAAAAGTCACGACATTTTGCCCAGCGACTGCAAGTTCAATCACACTCGCCTTTTCTTTTGCTGCTGCTTGAGCCTCCAGTGGCGTACTTGCACGACGTTTGTCGGCTTTGCCAAATAGTTTTGCATTTAAGTCGGAAGTTTTAATTGCCATTATTCTTTACCCTTGATTTAAGCCAGACCAGTAGGAATGCAGTACCCGTTCCAGCTCTAAAGCACTACGCTGCACCGCATCCTGGGCGGTTGCCAATGTCTTTTTACCACCTTCAAAGTCACTTGATGTCAGATCAAATACCGTACTATAAGTATCGGCACAGGTTTCAAAAGCACGGCTACGGGGAATGGTTGCCATCATTACCTGATCGCCCAATAAATAGTTCATTTCTGTCAGTACAGAAACCTGCTTTTTATTGTCATCTTCAAACATCGTCGGCATAAGACGAACAAATTCTAATCCCTTCCAGTCTTGCGGGAACATTTCATACACGGTCGGTAAATGCTGGAAGAAATTAACCGTAGAGGCCCAGTCCAGTCGCTTGGCAGCACAAGGAATCAGAAGTGCATTGGAAGCATACATCGCATTCCACACCAATGGATCCACATGAGGCCCGGTATCAATCATAATGATGTCGAAATCGTCTGCGATTTTATCAATCAGTTTCTCTTTTAGCAGCTTTACGATATCCAGTGATTGATTGGATGAGAGATATTGCCAGGCTTCCGCATTAAACATCGCATCTTCAGGGAAAGCCGAAATGGTCTTCAAATTCGGATACTGAGTCGACATCAATACGTTTTTACGTAGGAACTCAAGGTCGACGTCAGTCTCGTCTGGCACATTATCCAGCATGATATCAACCGCTGAATAGATATTTGTCTGCTCGCCAAGACTTACCTCAGGATTAAGAAACAGACGTAGCGAGCCTTGCGGATCCAAGTCGATCAGGCAAATGCGATAACGTTTTTCGAGATTTAATGCTAGGCAAGCAGCGAGATGTACCGCCGTCATGGATTTACCTGTTCCACCTTTTTGATTCTGCACATTGATGACCCAAGGTGCAAAATTGGAACTTTTCTTACGCTGGTGGAATTTATCGACGCCAGCTGCATCCATCAACATATGAGCTTCTGTTAATGAAATAGAATAATGGTTGGCGTTATTTTTAGTAAATTGGTGACCCTGATTTTCTAACTTTGCAATCGCCTCATCAAGCTTACGCCGAGTGAGACCCGAGCGAGTTTCCATTAAAGCTTTTGACATAGGAGGGAAGTGATCGTCACTACGCTCTTCAAGCACAATTTCAATACGATCAGCCTGAACCTGTTGAGTGACTTCAGCCAGCTGGTAAAGACTTTCTATCGTTTGTTCTCTTTTCATAGCCAATTTCCGTTATAGGTTAATGATTGTCATTGTACAGAAATTAACAACTTAAACAACAAAAAGGTGTACGTATTAGTTAGTGTTAAATCACATTATTTTTCTCATAAATGAGTATTTAGCTGAATTATGCTCCATTTTTATTCGCATTTTCCGGAAGGGAATAGCGTATTTTCGAATCAGAATTTAAATATTACAACGTCACTTTTTTACATTGTAAATTCTAGATGAAATAGGAAAAATTCAATATCAATTACGGAACAATAAAAAGTAACTACAAAAATACGGTTGATGTCACTTCTAATTGCAGACTTATCACCAAAGTACAAAATTTACTCAAATAATCAACAAAACCGACTTTCTATCGCTTTCTAGGTAAATTAATCAGATAACCAAACAGATCTATACAAAAACATAAAGCGCTGCAGCTTCAAGTAGAAGAGTATATTCATTGAAGCATGATCAAGGACAATGATGAGTTACTACACCATACAGGAACGATGATCAAGGTTGAGCTAAAGGATAGAAGCCGAGCCATTGGGAGTAGGGGAGTCATATAAAATCCGGAACGATGATCAAGAGAACATCAAATCTCGGAAGCATGAAAAATAATAGTCTATTTACAGCAAACGTAATGTCAATCAGCGATCGCGCCAGAAGCATTGACCATTTTTATTGTTAAAACCGTGTTATTCTACATTTGATCACATACAACAGCACTTGATCATGCTTTCACAAATGGTCGATCAAGTAAAAATTCAAGATATGACAAGAAAGTCCACATTTCGCTCAGTAAAATAGGGCTATTTCGGTCAAACAACCTTCCAATACCTTGATCATGCTTCTGTTAAACTCGAGTAATCGCATATTAGCTAGCGAATTTGAAATAAAATGGGCCAGTAGCGTGTGGATAACTTGTTGATTGCCCTTGATCATAGTTACTATTAAGCATTGATCATTTTTTCGAACATCACGTGATCATGCTTTGGAGGATGATTGATCATGCTTTCAGTAAGACATTGATCATCGTTCTGCGGTTCTAATGATCATGCTTCCATTGCTGTAATAAAAAACACTATCAATAACAATTAGTTGCAATGAAGATCTCACTCAGATCATTAGATCACCTTATCATTTAAAGATCATATTAATCATTAAGATCAGTTATTTAAAACCAACAATTTTTTTCTTTCTTTTTTATATATTTCCTTTATTCTCGGAATAGTGTCTATATTACAACTAATGTCCATCGGATAACCAGATGAGTAACTCGGATAAAATTTTAATCAAAGCTCCACGAAATCATAAAGATGGACACTTATTTAGTGTCAATGATCACGCAGCAGACTGGATCGAACAGTACCAACACTTTAAAGGCGTGACGAAGAGCATCGTTGAATTGTTAAACCTAATCGTATTACGTGGTTTTAGCAGTAAAGATGGTTTGGTATCCACAACCGAGTTAATCGACGCCACCGATGGTAAGTTAACCCGAGCGGCTATTCAGCAACGGCTAAGAGCAGCGGTGACGATAGGCCTATTTGAACAAACTCCGGTTCGCTTTGAAGAAGGGTTGGCCGGGAAAACCATGTTACATGCGTTTATCAATCCCAGTCAGTTAATTTCATTAGTTGGAACAACCGGATTAGTCACAGAAACCGTTAAGCAGACTGAAAAGCAAAAGCGCTCAAAAGCATTAGCACAAACGCAGGTAAATGCTCGTTTATTGAATGAGCACGGCTTAAATACGCCACCAGCCATGCGTGATGAAGCGGATCAATTTGTCGTGTCACCAGCAAATTGGGCAGGGATCATCGATCAGGCACTGGCTCCTTCACGCACTCGTAAAAATTATCAGAAATCCATGGTCTCTATTTCGGGAACCCGTGCCATTATCGAAACCCGCTCTTCAAAACATATCATGACGGTTGACGATATGATGACGTTGTTTGCGCTGTTTACTCTGACCGTGCAGTATCATGATCATCAACGCGATCACTATCACCTGGATGCCAAACAGGCACCGAATAAAACGCCGTTATACATTACGGATATTCTTTCTCTACGAGGTAAAAAGGACAGTGGACCAGCTCGTGATTCCATCCGTGACAGCATTGATCGTATCGAGTACACTGATTTTCAGTTACACGAACTGACCGGTCGCTGGCTGAGTGAGAACATGCCGGAAGGCTTCAAATCGGATCGATTCCGTTTTATTGCCCGCACCATTACCGCATCGGAAGACGCTCCGGTAGAAGATGCACACAGTGGTGAAATAAAGATCAAACCTAATCTGTATATTCTGGTTTGGGAGCCTTCGTTTTATGAAGAGCTGCTGACCCGTGACTATTTCTTCCTCTTTCCGCCAGAGATCCTGCGTCAGCACACTCTGGTCTTCCAGCTCTATTCTTATTTCCGCAGTCGGATGGCCCGACGTCATACCGACAGCATGCTGCTTTCTGAATTGAATCAGAAACTGGCACGCAACATAGAATGGCGACGTTTTTCTATGGATCTGATCCGCGAACTTAAGAGGTTATCGGAAGGCAAAAATTCACCGGATCTGTTTGTGGTAAATCTGTGGGGATACCATTTAACGATCTCATCGATCCACAAAAACAACAGCGTGACCGACTATCAGGTTGATATCAAATGTGATGTTGAAGAAGTCCTGCGTTATGCCAGGGCGAAAACCACCAATGCAGGTAAACGCAATATGGCGCCGACTCTGCCAAACCCGTTGCGTAATGAGATGGTCTCTAAGCAGCATCTGGAAGAGCTTTCGACCATTATTGATGGCGAATTCGAACCAATCCAGCGTAAAGCCCCATCGGCAAATGGCAAATTAGGTCGCCGGGTTAAGCTGAGAAAACACCTGGTTGAGATTAATGCGGATGAAATAACCATTAGCCTAACCAAATACACCTCACCAGAGGCTCTAGAACGCAGTATAACGGCGTTATCTGTTATGACCGGGCATTCCCCTTCATCAATCAGAGAAGAGTGTACAGAGCTGATTGACAAGCTTGATTGGCTCAAAGTAGAAGATAAGATCATTCCCTATGAAATGCTTAGCCAGGTAATTGAGTTGTACAACGGGCAGACCAGCAATAAACATCTATCGATCGAGCGTTTAATTACCGGGTTGGCGGTCAGACGTAAGGTATGCCGCTCGATTTTTGAAGGGCACGTTGATGAATTGGTTTTTCAGGCACTGGATGAAGTGGCGGCGGGCGGATAATCAGCATGAACCAGCAACGCTACACCGAAGATTTTGCCTTGAATAGTTAAAAATAGAACTATCAAAAAGATAAAGTTTGAAATAAGTGATACATCACATTATTGAACTAATTTACTTAACAAGCTATTTTAGCTCCGCTATAGAATACCTGTCCCGAGCATGGTTTTGTTGGAGGAGATTATGTCCATTAATTCTATTAACCATGATGAAATGGCAGACATCGCCCATAAGTGGGAAGAGTCTGAAACTGTTGAGACTCAAAAGCCGATGAAAAATAGTATTAAGTCGGCCGAGGCGAGACGTCGCATTGAAGCAATGAGAGAAATCAGAGAAAGTGGTTTAACAATCGAAGAGGCGAGAGAGTTAGGTCTCATCTAGCCGGAATTTGTACTGTTATGTAAAGGTGGCGGACAACAGCCACCTTTTTTATTGGCCCTATTTATTGATTTGTTTCATTGAATGCAAGATTAAGACTCCTAATAATCGTTGTTCGTATGCTATATTCCACAGCTCGAAATCTAGATTGTGGGTTTACTGATGTCATATAACCTAGCCGAGTTAGATGCAGAGCAAAAAAATCTGATTGAACTGGATAAGCAAGCTGCATTCATGGTGTGGAAGCTAAAGCAGGCGACGATTGGTCCCGATGCGATAGCCAGCTATGGGCAAGCTTTGCGTTCCGAAGTGCAAAAAAACAGTTTTGAACAATCAGTGATCAAATATAAAAAGCAAATGGGCGTGGCCTGATCTCCGGCTGTTTGCTTACGATCATCGTAATAAATTGAACAAGAGAGAAGATCCCGATGGGAAGAAGTTTTGAAGTGCGCAAAGCCTCGATGGCGAAGACACAGGGCGCAAAAATTAAAGTTTATTCCAAATACGGTAAAGAAATTTACGTTTGTGCTAAAAACGGCGGCGCTGATCCAGACATGAACCTGTCTCTTCGCCACTTGATCGCAAAAGCGAAGAAGGATCAGGTTCCTTCACACGTTATCGATAAAGCGTTAGATAAAGCTTCTGGTGCTGGTGGTGAAGATTATCAACCAGCACGCTACGAAGGTTTCGGACCTGGTGGCGTTAGCGTTATCGTTGATTGCTTAACTGATAACGGCAACCGTACTTTCCAGGATGTTCGCCAATGCTTCGTGAAAACCGGCGCTAAAATCGGTAACCCGGGTACTGTGTCTCATGGGTTTGATCACCAGGCTGTATTCCAGTTCAAAGGCGAAGATGATGAAGTGGTGTTTGAAGCACTGCTTAACGCTGACGTTGATGTGACCGATGTAGAACTGGAAGATGGTGTAATTACTGTTTTTGCACCAAACACCGAGTTTTTCAAAGCGAAAACGGCGCTAAACAGCGAATTCCCGGATCTAGAGATCGATGTTGAAGAGATCACTTTCGTTCCTCAGACTCAAACTGAAGTAACCGGTGAAGATGCCGAGAAATTCCAGAAATTCTTGGATATGCTGGATGACTGTGACGATGTTCAGCAGGTTTATCACAATGGTGAAATTGCTTAAGCATCATTGAGTTTATCTTATTAGCTAAAACCGCTCCTTGTTGGGCGGTTTTTTATTTGGCTATAAACTATAAGAAAAAAGCATAAACAAATCACCCCTCTCTTTCTGTTACAAATTTTTACATTTGTTAATGAAAATGACTTAACCTACAACAAGTTATTGTAAAAACATTATTCTTTGTATGGTTTTTCTTGGTTTTTCAATGAGTTGCCTCTCGTTTAATTCCCGATTAGACTGTCTCAGTTTGGGTAATTACATCCTGATTACATCAAACATGTGATCATGATGGTCACAAAACGCTCAACATAAACTCATATTACAATCAACCGTAGTACTCAATAGAACTTACCCAAGTAGGTCGTGAGTACTACATAATTATTTGAGAAAGAAAGTAAATGGAAGCCTCACGATATAAACGCATCATATCGAGAGCTGGCGTACTATTGTCCGCCATTATGCTCTCAGGATGTCAGTTTGCATTGTTGGATCCGAAAGGTGAAATAGGTGTTCAGGTAAAAGAGTTGATTATCACCGCTCTTTTCCTGATGCTGATCGTTGTTATCCCTGTGATTTTGATGACCATCTATTTTGCTTATAAATATCGGGCCGATAATGCACAAAATGAGGAGTACGCACCGGAATGGTCACACTCCACTAAAATTGAGCTGATTGTCTGGACGATCCCCATCATTATTGTTGCTATTCTAGCAATGATAACCTGGCGTTCAACTCATCATCTCGAACCTTCTAACCCCATTGTTCATAAAGAAGAAACGATGACTATCGAGGTGGTTTCACTCGATTGGAAATGGCTGTTTATCTATCCCGAATACGATATTGCTACAGTCAATTATGTCGCCTTTCCGCAAGATGTTCCGGTCAAGTTTAAGATCACTTCTGACAACATCATGAACTCATTCTTTATTCCTCGCCTTGGCAGTCAGATTTATGCCATGCCAGGTATGGTAACCCGCCTGCACCTTATCGCTAACGAACCGGGTCAATACAAAGGTATTGCGGCGAGCTTTAGTGGCGATGGTTTCTCGGATATGAAATTTACCGCAGAAGCGCTGAACAACCGCGAAGAGTTTGCGGCCTGGGTTGCCGGAGTCAAAGCAAAACCACAGCAGTTACACGATTTCTCTGACTATCGTGAATTGGCTAAGCCAAGTATTGCCGATCCGGTTAGCTATTACTCTGCCGTACCACATGACTTATTTGCCCAGATTGTTACGCAGTTTGAAGGCGGAATGGTTCATGGAGAGAGAGTGACGATGCACAGCATGGATCACGCACAAGAACAAGGTTCTGCGCATGGCGCGGCTATGGCAGAGCATTAAGGGTTTGAAATTATGTTTGGAAGATTAACATTAGAATCGATTCCATATCATGAGCCGATTATTATGGTTACCCTGGCTGTAATTGCATTAGTCGGTGTTGCTGTTGTTGCCTGGGTCACTCGTTTGGGCAAATGGCAATATTTATGGAATGAGTGGTTTACCTCGGTGGATCACAAGAAACTCGGCATCATGTACATCGTGGTTGCCTTGATCATGCTTCTGCGTGGATTTGCCGATGCGGTGATGATGCGTAGCCAGCAACTGCTTTCTTCTGCGGGAGAAGCAGGATATCTGCCACCCCATCACTATGATCAGATTTTTACCGCCCACGGCGTAATTATGATCTTTTTCGTGGCGATGCCATTGGTGATTGGTTTGATGAACGTCATCATTCCTCTGCAGATTGGTGCACGTGATGTGGCATTTCCTTATCTGAATAACCTCAGCTTCTGGCTATTTGTCGTAGGGGTGATTCTGACCAACATGTCACTGGGTTTAGGTGAATTCGGTCGTACAGGTTGGCTGGCCTATCCGCCACTGTCGGGGATTGATGCCAGTCCCGGAGTCGGGGTGGATTACTGGATCTGGGCTTTGCAGATTTCCGGTGTCGGTACTACTCTGACCGGGGTGAACTTCTTCGTTACTATTCTGAAGATGCGTACACCAAGTATGCCGCTGATGAAAATGCCAGTGTTCACCTGGGCTTCGTTGTGCGCCAATATTCTGATTATCATTTCATTCCCGATTCTTACCGTAACTATTGCCTTACTGACACTGGATCGCTATCTGGGGATGCATTTCTTCACCAATGATATGGGGGGCAACATGATGATGTATGTCAACCTGATTTGGGCTTGGGGCCACCCGGAAGTGTATATTCTGGTATTGCCGGTATTCGGCGTTTTCTCAGAAGTTACTGCGACGTTCTCACGTAAGAAACTATTTGGTTATACCTCATTGGTGTGGGCAAGCATCGTTATCACCATTCTGGCGTTTGTGGTTTGGTTACATCACTTCTTCACTATGGGGGGCGGTGCCAACGTCAATGCATTCTTTGGTATAGCGACCATGATTATCTCGATTCCTACCGGGGTTAAGATCTTCAACTGGCTGTTCACTATGTACAAAGGGCGCATTACTTTTACTACGCCAATGCTTTGGACGATCGGGTTCTTAATTTCGTTCAGTATCGGCGGGATGACTGGCGTTCTGATGGCGGTGCCGGGTGCAGACTTTGTGCTGCATAACAGTGTGTTCCTGATTGCTCACTTCCACAACGTGATTATTGGTGGCGTAGTCTTTGGCTGTTTTGCCGGAGTCACTTACTGGTGGCCAAAAGCGACCGGCTTTATGTTGGATGAAACGTGGGGACGCCGTGCGTTCTGGTTCTGGATTTCTGGATTTATTCTGGCCTTCCTACCCCTGTATGCACTTGGCTTTATGGGCATGACCCGTCGTATCAGTCAGAACATCAACCCTGAATACTTTCCGTTCCTAGCGACCGCAGCATTCGGTACCGCACTGATTGCCGTTGGTGTCGGTTGTCAGTTTATGCAGATATTTGTCAGCATCCGTGACCGTGAGAAGAATCGTGATGTTACTGGTGACCCTTGGGATGGCCGTACGTTGGAGTGGGCGACCTCTTCTCCACCACCGTTCTATAACTTTGCCAAATTGCCGGAAGGTGATGAGTTGGATGCGTTCTGGTATAGCAAAGAACGTGGCGAACATGATCTAAGCAAAAAGCAGAATTACGAGCCAATTCATATGCCTAAGAATACTGCGGCAGGTATGTATGTTTCGGCGTTCTCTTTGGTGTTTGGTTTTGCCATGATTTGGTACATCTGGTGGTTAGCGATTGCGAGCTTCATCGGTGTTGTTGTGACGTGCATTGTTCATAGCTTCAATGACGACGTGGATTTTTACGTTCAGGTCGATGAAATTGAAGAGATCGAACAAGCCTATCGCGACAAGGTAAAACAAGCGACAGATACAGAGCAGGACAAGCAAGACGGTGAGGTGACATATGCAAACTAATGTTTCCCTTGATCACAAGCATGATCATGAGCATCACCACGACGCGGGTGAGAATAAGCTATTTGGCTTTTGGATTTACCTGATGAGCGACTGCATTCTGTTTGCAACCTTGTTTGCAACATTTGCGGTTCTGGGTAATGCGACTGCCGGTGGTGTCAGCGGTAAAGATATTTTTGAATTACCATTTGTGTTTATAGAAACCATGCTGCTGCTATTTAGTAGTATCACGTTTGGCTTCGGTATGATTGCGATGAAACGTGAGGATATCGCTGGCCTTAAACGCTGGATGATGATTACTTTTATCCTTGGTGCCGGCTTTATCGGTATGGAAATATATGAGTTTCATCATCTGATTGTTCATGGTCACGGGCCAGATAAAAGTGCCTTTTTATCGGCGTTCTTCACTTTAGTCGGAACCCACGGTTTGCACGTGAGCTTTGGTCTGATTTGGCTGGCGGTCTGTTACTGGCAACTGAGTGTTAAAGGCTTGACTGATACCATGCAAGTTCGCTTTAACTGCCTGAGCCTGTTCTGGCACTTCCTCGATGTTGTGTGGATCTGTGTGTTTACCTTTGTTTACCTGATGGGAGCGGTGTAATGAGTAATCAAAACATTGATGCAGCAGAAAAAGGGTACATCACCGGATTTATTGCTTCATTGATTTTAACGGTGATTCCATTTGTACTTGCCGGTGTTGAAGTGCTGCCGAAAGGAGCAACTGTTGCTCTGTTTTTCATCTGCGCAATTGCTCAGGTTCTGGTTCATTTTTCCTATTTTCTCCATATGGAAGTGAAAACAGAGCAGGGCAAATGGAACTTCCTTTCATTGGTCTTCTCTGCAATTGTGGTGTTGATCGTGATCGCCGGTTCAATCTGGATCATGTGGAACCTCAATATCAATATGGCGATGTAGAGCATGATTAAAGGCTACCTATCGATCACCAAACCGGGGATTATCATTGGTAACCTGATTTCGACTGCCGCGGGATTTTTTCTCGCGGCTAAATCGGAATCAGCTTCTGTACCATTGCTGCTGTTAACTCTACTTGGTGTCGCTTTGGTTATCGCATCGGGATGTGTGATCAACAATATTTTTGATCGCGATATCGACAGCAGGATGCAGCGTACTCAGCAGCGCCTGTTAGTCAAAGGTGAAATCAGCCTTGATCATGCTTTCGTATTTGCGCTGATCTTGTTATTGGCCGGAACGGCAGTGATGTATCAGGCGGCGAATCCGCTGTCAGCCGTAATCGTGTTGCTGGGATATGTTTTTTACGTGTTTTTCTACACCATGTGGTATAAGCGTAATTCGGTGTATGGCACGCTGGTAGGGAGCATTTCCGGTGCAGTGCCGCCGCTGGTTGGTTACCTGGCGGTAACCAATTACATTAGTCTGGAAGCGATTTTGCTCTTTATGCTGTTCTGTTTATGGCAGATGCCGCACTCATACGCGATTGCGATGTTCCGCCTGCAAGATTACCAGAAGGCAGGTATTCCTGTTTTGCCGATAGTTGAAGGGATCGAGAAATCGCGTAAGCACATGATGGCCTATGTGGTGGCTTTTAACCTTGTGGCTTTGGCTCTGTATCTGCTCGGTAATACCGGTTATGAGTTTTTAGCTGTAGCGTCAGCCGTCTGCTTTATGTGGACTCGGGTAACGTTCCGCCGCATTACCAATAACGATTATGTACCCTGGTCGAAAGCGGTGTTCCGCTATTCACTGGTGGTGGTGATGGCGCTGAGTACTGTACTGGGGGTTGAACTGATTCCTTTTGCGTTGACTTAATGCCATTCTCCATCTCGATACAAAAAAGGCATCACTTTACTTGTGGTGCCTTTTTCATTTCTATTCAGAATAAACCAGTTCAATTAATTTCCTGGCAAAGGCTTTGGCTGCTTTGCGGTTGGGAATGTTCATCTTTTGGTAAAGGTTGCGGATATGGGTTTTAACCGTGGTCGGGGCAACGTCAATCTGGTAGGCGATTTGTTCATTGCTCATTCCTGAATAAATCATACTTAGCACCTGCCATTCGCGCTCTGTCAGAGGGCTGGAACGTAGCACTTCAGGTAACGCTTTATGCTCGGTTAACTGAGCGACCAGTTCCGGGCTGAGTTGTTTCGCCTGTGCCTGATTGGGCTTTAACTGCTGAATCAGCTGTTGTATCCGATGTTGCATGAGTGGCGAATGATTACCCCGGGATTTTATACTCAGCAGCAACGGATAAATCGCTTCGGCATACAGTAAGAATTCCGCCAGATAGCTGGTGGTTAAACTCAGTTGTAATGCATCGTATAAGTATTGTTCAGCTTCGGCAGTTTGTTGATTAAGTCGGGCAACATAAGTGGAAAGCAGCTGATTTCTGAACAGCTCAGATGTCAGTGAATGCTCACTTGCTTCATTTCTCAGCTGCCCCAGTAAACTATTTGCCAAATCGATTTGATTTAAACCGAGGTAGGCACGTACATAGTTTCTTCCCTGTTGTTGTGTAAAGTGATTGGTTAGCGATGATGGAAGCGTTGTGTGGGTCAGCCACTGATCGATCATGGCCCTGTTATTTTGTGTCTGCCAAATCAGCAATTGACTGAAACTCACTTCTGCGACCCAGTCTAAATGGCTGTTGATTCTGGCGATAACTACCGAATCCGTATTGGCCAATTGAATTGCCTTAGTGTTATTCCCTTTCAGGAAAGCAATACGAGATAGAATTGCTGGAAGATGTGAATGCTCACTTACACAGTCTAATTCTGCTAAACGTTGTGTAATGAGCAGCTCCGCTTCATCAAGGCGCAGCCAGTCGCAAAGCAGTTGCGCTCGTAAACGGATCAAAAAGTCATACAGCGGCAAATGCTGCATCGCGTGTTTGCTGACAAACTCAAAAGCCCGAGCCTGTATATCGTATGCGGTTTGAGTATTACCCAAGGCGATATAAATTTCGATCTGCTGAATCAGCGCCCAGAGAACCTGGTGGTTAAACTGATGCTGGCGCGCATATCTTTCAGTTTGCTGCATCAGTGATAGGCCCTGATTGAGACTGCCCTGAACATGGTGCACTTCACCCAGTACCGAAGTGGCGATCAGGCGGGCCCGATAGGAAGCATGATCAAGGATCAACAAGGCAGATTCTGCCAGCTGTATTGCCCGTTGATGATCGCCTTTATTGATCGCTACCTGTGCCAGCAGGGCATTAAACTCCCCCCGTAGCTGGTTACTGAGAGGTGGGGTTTGTGTATCCTGCGCGAGATTATTCTTGTGGGCTAAAATGGTTTCAATCAGGCTTTCTACATCCTGATAGCGGAACTGCATCTGCAGCAGCCAGGCCTTTAGTAGCCCCAGTTGCGGATTAAAAGTAATCTGCTCAATCGTTAGCAGTTCGATTGCTTGATTAAGTTGATTCAGCTCACCACGGTTAAACAGAGTCCAGCCATAACTAAGCACTAATTGGCTGATTAAATCGGGGTTGTCGGCCTGTCTGGCATGCTCTAGCGCTTTGGCTGGAGCATCTGCTGCTAACCAGGCCTGAACCGCTAGCTGGTGTAAACGGGTTTTCTCACCAGCCGGAAGTCGCTCTCTCTGATTGGATAGAAATTGCTGAAACAGCGGATGATATTGATGCCTGCCCTGACCGATCTGGGTAATAAACAGCCCCACTCGGGTGATATATTCGATAGTTGCGCTTGGATCGTCTTGCTGAGTGACAACTTTTGCCAGATGAGAATCAAAAGAATCGAGAATACTGGATCTGAGAAGAAACTGCTGAACATCATCGCTTTGGTTGGAAAAGACTTCTTCTGCCAGGTAATCCCAGACAAAAACCGGTTGAAATGAAGAGTGCTCCTGCGTTATCTGGCTGATGGTATTGAACTGATGGTTGGCTTGTAGCACCAATAATTGGGCGGCGGTTGGCCAGCCTTTGGTGTAGTTTAACAATCCATCCGTGGTGGCCTTATCAATCGGTTTGCCTAAATGTAGGCTCATAAACTGCGTAAGCTCTATTCGGCTGAAAGCGAGATCATCACTATTCAGTTCAAATATCTGTTGTTTAGCTCTCAAGTTGGCAATGCCCAGATTAGGTATCGTACGCGACATGATCACCAGACGTAATGCAGCAGGAAGGTGGAGCAATAGCAGTTTGATTACTTTGTCTATCTGATGATTGTCAATTAAATGGTAATCATCCAGCACCAAATAGCAGGGTTTGCGCTGGTTAGCCCCCCATGTCCCCAATTGATCCATCAGCATTGAAATGGCCGTCAGCGGTGGCAAATCACGGTTTTGTTGCAACTGTATCGCGGTTTGGTTCACCGCATTACCGGTTGCATCATTAACTGCTTTGGTCAGATAGCGCATAAACCGCCAGGTGTCATTATCCAGTTCGTCGAGAGACAGCCAACCGACAGAGGCTCTGCTGTTCAACCATTGAGTGACGAGGTTTGACTTCCCGTAACCTGCTGATGCCTGCAATAAAACCACAGGCGTTCGATGGTGTTCTAACTGATTGATTAAGCGATTTCGCGTAATGTTTTCGTTAGCGAATTGCGGTCGTAGTGTTTTGCCGGGTATCAACATAACGGGCCTATAAGCAGGAACTTTGCATCTTGTCACTTATACTACGCCTAATTTTAGTGACATAGGTCACTAAAATTTAGAGGGTATAACCTGAACAAAAAATATTTTGTACAGCTTTGCATGAAAACGATACACCAAGGAGAATTTTTATGTGATAAAAATCACATATATGTATTCTATTTCATTTATTTTCCTCTTATGTTTACTTTTTATTCACTACTGAACTGTGTTCAAGCCGTGATTTATCCCTAAATTTATTTTTTGATCTGAAACTTTTAGATGATGTTAATCACATTTGTTGGGTTAATTAAGTTGTCTACGCCTTTTTATCTACGCCTTTATGCGGTTAAGTAAAGGAGGATGACGCCACATCGGTTAAGAGGCACGCTGTGCAGGTAGCCTTTATAACTTACTCAACAGATGAGGGTTTTCCATGAAACCTGTACGACAACAAATTTTTGATAAAGCGCACTTTCAAGATCACGTAAAACGCCACCTAACCTCCACTTATGCCACTACGGTTGAACATGCATCACCCCGTGCCTGGTACCTGGCAATGGCGCGTGCACTAGCAGAGCTCACCACTTTTGATCTCTTAGAAACAGAACAAGATCCCCGCATTGTGAATGCCAAAAGTGTTAACTATCTGTCGCTGGAGTTCCTGATTGGACGTTTGACAGGTAACAACTTGCTGAATATGGGTGGCTATGCCGCGATCAGCGAAGCGATGGCTGAACTGGGGCAGAATCTTTCCGATCTTTTAGAAGAAGAACGCGATCCTTCACTGGGGAACGGTGGTTTGGGGCGTCTTGCCGCCTGTTTTATGGACTCACTCGCCGCCCAGGAGTACCCGGCGGTTGGTTACGGCCTGCACTACGAATACGGCTTGTTTAAGCAGTCGTTTGTCGAGTGCCAGCAACGTGAAGCACCGGATGCATGGTGTGGCATCGAAGGTTATCCATGGGAAGTTGCTCGTCCGGAACTGGCTCAGGAAATTGGCTTCTATGGTCACGTAGAAACCTACCAGGACAATGGTGTTGAAAAGCGAGTCTGGATTCCGGGTATGACGGTACAAGCTATGCCGTGGGATATTCCGGTCGTGGGTTATCAAAGTGAAACCGTTTATCCGCTACGCTTATGGGAATGCCGCGCGATTGCACCGTTCTCATTAGAAAGCTTTAACAACGGTAACTATTTTGAAGCGCAGCACTCTTTAATCGATGCGGGTAACATTACCAAAGTCCTGTATCCAAACGATAACCACGAAAAAGGTAAAACGCTGCGCCTGATGCAGCAATATTTCCATAGTGCTGCGTCAATACGGGATATTTTGCGCCGTCATGAAGCAGCTGGTTTTGAACTCAAAGATCTGCCTGAGCACGAAACTATTCAGCTGAACGATACTCACCCGACGATCTCTATTCCCGAACTGATGCGTATCTTTATTGATGAACGTGGTATGGAGTGGGCGGAAGCGTGGGCAATCTGTAGTAAAACGTTCGCCTATACCAACCATACATTGTTGCCAGAAGCATTAGAAACCTGGGATGAGTCCTTGATCATGCGTCTGTTACCGCGTCATATGGAAATTATCTACCAGATTAACCATAACTTCCTGATTGAGGTGCGTGAGAAATGGCCGGGCGATGTATCCAAGCAGCAGAAACTCTCGATTATTCAGGAAGGTTTCCACCGCATGGTGCGTATGGCTAATCTGTGCGTGGTTGGTTCGTATGCGGTCAATGGCGTAGCTGCATTGCACTCGGAACTGGTAAAACGTGATCTGTTTCCGGAATTTAATGAGCTCTATCCAACGCGGCTGAAAAACGTTACTAACGGCATTACGCCGCGTCGTTGGCTGCAGTTCTGTAACCCTGGTTTATCAGCATTGATCACGGAAAAGATCGGTGAACAGTGGCCAAAAGCGCTCGATCAACTGCAAGAGATCGCAAAATTCGCGGATGATGCGCAGTTCCAAAAGCAGTTTATGGCGATTAAGAAACAGAATAAGCAGCGTCTGGCTGACTGGGTCAGTGAAAACATGGGGATTCAGTTGAATACCGATGCGATTTTTGATGTACAGATCAAACGCTTGCATGAATATAAGCGCCAGCATCTGAATATGTTACATATTTTGTCGCTCTATCATCGCCTGATTAATAACCCGAGCTTTGATATGGTGCCACGCGTATTCATTTTTGCTGCGAAGGCGGCACCAGGCTATTACCTGGCAAAAGAGATCATTTATGCGATTAATAAGATCGCGGAAAAAATCAATAGCGATCCACGGGTGAATAATAAGCTTCAGGTCGTTTTCCTGCCGGATTATCGAGTTAGTATCGCGGAAATTATTATTCCTGCCGCTGATGTTTCTGAGCAGATTTCAACTGCCGGTAAAGAGGCATCTGGTACCGGTAATATGAAGATGGCGCTTAATGGTGCATTAACTATCGGTACCATGGACGGCGCGAACGTTGAGATTCGCGAAGAAGTTGGCGATGATAATATCTTTATCTTTGGTCTGGAAGTGGATGAGGTTGAGCAACTACATCACCACGGCTATAACCCGTTCGATTACTACAATGCCGATGCGTTGCTTAAATCTTCGTTAGATCTGTTGATTGGTGAAGAGTTTACTCCGGGTGAGCCGGGCAAACTCAAAGCCACCTACGATAGCTTGCTCAATGGGGGAGACCCTTATCTGGTGCTGGCTGATTTTGCGTCATACGTTGATGCTCATGGCCGGATTGATCAGGCTTATCGCGATCAGTCCGGATGGGCAATACCGCATTAATGGGTAAATTCAGCTCAGACCGCAGTATTCGAGATTACGTGAATAACATTTGGCAGCTTAAACCGGTGCAACGTTAAGTAATCGGCACTTTTTTCGGGCGGAGAGTATTCCGCCCGTTTGTGTTCAGGAGAGAAACATGGGACTTCAACAACAGACATTAGAGAAAGTCGCACAGCTTGCCGGTATTGCTTCGAATTACTACAGCATGTGGGGAGAAGAGACTTCCGTTGCTGCATCAACGATTACCCATCTATTACACTCATTGGGTTATGACACCTCAGATGATCAAGCTCTGTTACAGTCGGCAGAAAAAAAACATAAGCCTGAAATTCTTGATTCCGTTGTGGTGGTTTATCAAGATCAGCCGGTTGAGGTTGGTTTATATCTCGGCGTCAGTGCGCGGGCCAATGATTTTGAATGGAAGCTTGAGTGTGAATCCGGAGAAAGTTATTCCGGTTACCTGCAATCTCAGGTGGTGCGAGATGAGCGTGCAGAAGGTGGCCCGTTGGTTTTTGCTGTTCCGGCAAAAATACCATTGGGTTATCACCAGTTGTCAGTCTATCGTAAAAGGCGTAAAGCTCCCTATACCACTACGCTAATCGTTGCTCCTCAGCAGTGCTATAAACAACCGGAGCTTGAGCAGGGGAAAAAACTGTGGGGACCTAGTATTCAGCTGTATACCTTGCGTACGGAGCATAACTGGGGAATCGGTGACTTTGGTGATTTAAAACTGCTGGTGGCTGAAATGGCCAACCGTGGTGCCAGCTTTGTCGGATTAAACCCTATTCATGCACTATTTCCGGCAAATCCTGAAAGTGCGAGCCCGTATAGCCCCTCTTCGCGACGCTGGTTAAATACGCTCTATCTTGATGTTAGCTCTATTCCAGAATTTGCCTTATGTTCAGCTGCACAGCAACTGGTGGGCAGTGCCGATTTTCAACAGCAATTGAATGAGGCGCGCAGCGCACATTGGGTTAATTACTCATTGGTTTCTCAGCTAAAAATGCAGGTTTTATCGCTGCTTTTTACTGAGTTTAAACAGCGTCATTTGGATAAGGAAAGTGAACGGGGCCTGGCATTTTCCGCTTTTGTTAAGCAAGGTGGCGAAAGCTTACTGGCTCAGGCTACGTTTGATGCGCTGCATTCAGAATTACGTGCAGAGAATGATGAAATCTGGGGCTGGCAGGTGTTCCCGGAAGAATATCGCCGGTTTGGTTCACCAGCGGTTAAATCCTATATCCAGGATAAGCAGGATCAGATTAACCTCTATCTGTATTTGCAATGGTTAGCTGATAATCAACTGAATGAAGTACAGGCGCTGGCAAAAGAAAAAGGAATGTCACTCGGTCTGTATCGTGATCTTGCGGTGGGTGTGGCAGATTCTGGCGCTGAAGTATGGGCTGACGATGATAACCTGTTGCAGGATGTCAGCATTGGTGCTCCGCCGGATATGTTAGGACCATTAGGTCAAAACTGGGGCTTACCTCCGCTTAATCCTCAGACTTTACGTGCTAAAGCCTATCAGCCATTTGCTGATTTATTGCGGGCCAATATGAAGCATTGTGGCGCGTTGCGTATCGATCATGTATTGGGATTGCTGCGTCTATGGTGGGTTCCTAAGGGTGAAAAGGCAACCGATGGCGCGTACATCTATTTCCCGGTTAAAGAGTTTTTAGCCATCCTTGCGCTGGAATCGCATCGCAATCAGTGTAGTGTGATTGGTGAAGATTTGGGTACGGTACCGGATGAAATTGTCTCGTTGCTTGCAGATAGTGGCGTGCATTCCTATAAAGTCTTTTTCTTTGAGACAGCAAAAGATGGTGGTTATATCTCTCCATCATTGTATCCGGTACAATCGATGGCGACGCTTTGCACCCATGATATGCCTACACTCCGTGGTTATTGGCATTGTGACGACCTGAAGATGGGATCTGAGATTGGCCTTTATCCCGATCCCGAGCAACTAAAAGAGCTGTTTGATGGACGCTTAGCCAATAAGCAGGCAATTCTTGATTCTGTTGCATGGCACGGTTTCCTGCCGGATGGTGTGGGGAGAGAGGCTGGACTGGTGCCGATGGACAGTTATTTAAGCGAGGCACTGCATCTGCATCTCGCAGCCGGCAGCTCAGCATTGATGAGCCTGCAGCTTGAAGATTTGCTCGAAATGGATAAACCGGTCAACATTCCGGGTACCACCAGTGAGTATCCAAACTGGCGACGCAAGCTCAACAGTACTCTGGATACGCTGTTCTCACGTGAAGATGTGAATCGTATTACTGCTCGTATTAGTGCGATCAGAGCCCGATAATTGCTTATTATTGAGCCAAACGCTTACAGTTGCATACAAAATTACTGGTTAAGTCACTCTATCGTGGCATATTGTCAGGTAGACTGGTTTTAGTTTGTTCTCTGCCGAATTCGGCAGAGAAATTTCTTAAGAATCAAATATTCATAAACGTTTGGTTAGGAGTAGGGATATTGGCAACCACAACGACATTACAAAAAATTAAGCAGGCTTATCATCAACTTAATTTTGCTTCATTAGCGGAGCCTTTTGGCTTTTTAGGCCCATATATTTCCCCTGACGAAGGGGTGTTACGCGTTTGGAAACCCGGTGCGACCGGAATTGAAGTGCTGCTGGAAGACGGTTCACGCTATCCGATGCAGGCGGAAGAAGAAGGGGGCTTTGTTCTTCATGCTGAACTCGATCTGCGTTTCACTCATTACCAGCTAGCCATTAACTGGGATGGGGTTGAGCAGATCGTTGACGATCCGTACCAGTACCACACCATTTATGCTGACTATGAAGATTTGCATACACCGATTAGCATGTACCATCACCACGGCTCGCAGTTTGTGACGCTGGAGCGTGACGGCAAGCAGATTTCCGGTGTGCGCTTCCTGGTTTATGCGCCCCACGCCTCATCAGTGAGTCTGATTGGTGCGTTCAACCACTGGGATGGCCGCCGTAATCCGATGCAGCGACTGGACTACGGGATCTGGGGGATCTTTATCCCGGATATGCTGGATGGTATTCAGTACAAGTACGAAATCAAAGGTCCTAATGGCGAGACCCTGCCGCATAAAGCGGATCCGTGGGGATGTCATGCCGAGCAGTTTCCGTCGCTGGCCTCGGTCACCTATGATCACAGCCGTTATCAATGGAATGATGAACAGTGGCAGAGCCGCCCGGTCACTCAAAAGCGGACTCAGCCGTTGTCGTTTTATGAGCTGCACGTCGGCTCGTGGAAACGCGGTGAAAACCACGAGTTTCTGACATACTGCGAACTGGCGGATGAGCTGATCCCATACTTAGTTGACATGGGTTACACCCATGTCGAGCTGATGCCGATTTCAGAATACCCGTACTACGGCTCGTGGGGTTATCAGCCAGTCGGGTTGTTTGCGCCAACTAGCCGTTATGGCTCACCGGATGACTTCAAATACTTTGTCGATCGTTGTCACCAGGCGGGGATCGGTGTGGTGCTTGATTGGGTACCGGCGCACTTCCCGGCGGATGGTCACGGCCTGAATAACTTTGACGGTACACCGTTGTTCCACGACCCGGATCCCCGCCGCGGCTGGCATCAGGACTGGAACTCCTATATTTATGATATGGGTAAAGAGCATGTACGCCGCTTCCTGGTGTCGAATGCACTGTACTGGTTTGAGATGTTCCATGTGGATGGTATCCGTGTGGATGCGGTGGCATCGATGTTGTATCTCGACTATTCACGCAGTCACGATCAGTGGATCCCGAACATTGATGGCGGGCGCGAGAACTACGATGCGATAGCGATGCTGAAATGGATGAACGAAGAGGTGTACAAACACTTCCCGAATGCGATGACCATTGCGGAAGAGTCTACTGCGTATCCGGGCGTATCGGCACCAACTTTTGTTGGTGGTTTAGGTTTTGGCTTTAAGTGGAATATGGGCTGGATGCACGACAGTTTAGAGTATATCCAGCACGATCCGATCCACCGCAAATATCACCACAATACCATCACTTTCCCGCTGATTTATGCGCACAGTGAGAACTATGTGTTGTCGCTGTCGCATGATGAAGTGGTGTACGGTAAGCGTTCACTGCATCTGAAAATGCCGGGGGATGAATGGCAGCAAACGGCGAACCTGCGTGCTTACTTGGGTTATATGTACGGTCAGCCGGGGAAAAAGCTCAACTTTATGGGCGCGGAATTTGGCCAGACAGCGGAGTGGAATCACGACGACCAACTGCAATGGTTCCTGCTGGAGTATGAGCGTCACCAGGGTGTACAGAAACTGACCAGAGATCTGAATCACCTGTATTGTGCGGAAAAGGCGCTGTATGAATGTGATGGTGAGCCGGAAGGGTTTGAATGGCGTCTGTCGGATGCGGGGGAAACGAGTATTCTGGCGCATGAGCGGATGAGTGAAGATGGTGAACGGATTTTGGTCATCAGTAACTTTACTCCGGTACCGCATGAGGCGTTCCGTTTGGGTGTGACGGGAACACAGAGTTATTCGCTGCTGCTTAATACCGATGATGAGAAATACGCCGGAAGTGGCTATAAAGTGCTGAAAAGCTTACGACCAGCAAAAGTGGAAAGTGAAGGTTTACCGCAGTCGGTGAAAATCCGCATTCCACCGTTGTCGACCCTTTTCTACAAAAGAAAAGGATAACGGAAAAACCACCATTAAACGGTAAAAAAAAGCACCTGATTTCACATTTCAATCAGGTGCTTTTTTTATTTATCGCAAAATGAGATCAACAGCAAAATAAACAAATCTAAATAATAAGTCTCTTTGCAATATAGATTTGAATAGATTAGATTGGTTTTGTATCTGGAATCTGGCTCACATGTTGATTAATTTGATGTCTTAGGTTTGAGAAATTTAATTAGATTTTTGATGTATTTTTAGTACTTTGAAATTAATAAACTAAGGGTGAAGTTTATGTATAAGAAAAACGTTGTAATCACTGCTGATAATGGCCTTCATACTCGACCTGCGGCTCAATTTGTAAAGTTAGCCAAACAGTTTGCTGAAGAAGTTGAAGTGGTGTCTTCAGGGAAAGTAGCTACTGCGAAGAACTTATTTAAACTACAGACCCTAGGCCTGTCTAAAGGGACAGAAGTAACGGTTCAATCCGTTTCTCAACAGGCGGTTGATCAACTGGCTGAATTTTTGAAGAATGTCAGAGACTAAATAGTCCGATTAGTTAAAAAAGCCGCGTTACTTCTTACAGAGTAACGCGGCTTTTTTTAAGGTCTGTTGACCCTAAGAAAATATCTTATTATCAAGAGGCTTTTCTCTGTAGGTTCTGGTTGATTTTTTCTGATAAATAAATGTTATAACTAAATTTCATTTATGTACTTTTTAGTGACAATAAAATATCTGATTATTTTATGAATAAACTAATAATGGTTTTCTAATAAAAGTAGAGCTCCATAAAGGAGCTCTGCTTAAATGAAATTACTCACTACAACGAGAGGCCATTACCTGAAGTGGTTCTCCCTGTTCATCAAATTTTAAGCTCCAGACAATATTGCCTTCTGATTTGATGGTGACCGCAGTATCGGTACCGTATCCACCATTTTTCAGCGCATCGACTTCACCCAATTTCAGGCTAAGACTGGTAGCGGTAAACTGAGGATGCCAGTTCTTCGCAGCATACTGCATGCGGTAGCTTCCTGCTTTCTCGTTAACCACCACTTGGTAGACACCGTTACCCTTGTATTGGAACTGACGACTATCGATATGCACCCAACCTGAGTCGGCAAAATCACCTACTACATAGAGTTTCTTCTTGATTGGCCCTTTTTCTTCAACGGTTGGGTTATTACACTGGGCCATAAAACCTTCGCCAACACCGCTACTTTCTTTGGCTTGAACAATTACCGGGCCGGATTCAGTCGGAGTTAATACTTGAATAAAGCGAGCTTGCAGCGGAGAGAGTTCAATCGAATATTGACCTTCAACCGCCGATATTGTTTGGCCGCTGATTAAATCGACCAGATCACCGGCAGATCCTAGTTGTTCAGAAGTGAAAGTTAACGTTTGTGGTTGATTGATCAGGCTGGCAGTATACAGAATCGATTCATCGGTATTGCGTTTTAAATCGATATAGGAGGTTTTGTCCGCCTGAATATTTATTCGTTCACCGGATGAAAGAGCTGGATGTTGATCTCGCAGTGCCATCAGTTGCGTGGTGTATTGTAGTAAGTCTTTCTGTTCGGCATTCAGCTCAGCAGTTACACCTTCAATTTTGCCACTTGAACGAGCGACATGATCGTCACACAATCCCTGTACTGCACAGCCGCTGTTAACTTTATTGGCGAAATCGGCAACTTCATCACCAATTTCCTCACCATAGTACAGTGTGATCGGGCCGCTGTAGGCTGCCTGAAATGCCAGTACCGCTTTGTGGCGATTCCAGTACTCTGCGTTGTCGGGCTGAGTGATAGAACCCCGTTGCAGTAAATCACCAAAGCGAACCAGGTCGTGGTTACCAATCATCAGGTTTGGTTTAGCCTGGCTAGGATAAAGGTTATGCAGATCCATCCCTTCTTTTAGCCATTCACCATCTTTATTACCTACACCATTTTCGTTAACCGCAAAGGTTTCAACCAGACGGTTACGTACTGGAAAATCGAAAGCAGAACATAGTCCCGGGTTTTCATCGGTGCCGAAGCCGGCTTCTTTAATGCGGTTTTCTCCCGCCCAGATTTCAGCCACCATATAGCCGAGTGGATTCACCAGTTCACCTTTATCGTTGGTGTAAGTCACCGTTTTTGAGGCTTCATCCACGGCTTGGCGAATTTTCTGCCATGCTTCAAGTGGAACCTGATACGCCTGATCAAGTCGCCAACCGTCAATTTTCAGCTCCTTAATCCAATATTCAGCCACTTCCTTATAAAACGGCAGGCTTTCCGGGTAAGAAACCGGATTGTTTGCTCCACTTGGTAACAGGCCACTTGGTGAAGGTTCAACACCAGATGATTTGTGATGACCAAATACACCGTCAAGCAGCACATATATTCCGCGTTTATGGGCTTCATCGACTAGGCGTTTCGCATCATCCAGGGTGCCGAATCGAGGATCAATTTTGAAGTAATTGGAGGCAAAGTAGCCGGTTGCGTCCAAACGATCTGCCCAGTGATCCTGGCCTGATTGTGGTGCTGATTCAAAGATGGGCGTTAGCCAAATCGTATTTACCCCAAGCGACTGGATATAATCAAGTGAGTTGATGATTCCCTGTAGATCACCTTTGTGGTGGCTGGTGCCATAGCCGGTACCGTGACCAATGGCATCATTGCCGTTGACAAAGCTTTCTACCATAACCTGGTAGATACGCAGATCATCAGCCTGACTTATTTGTGAGGTTTCACAACTGTAGCCTGGGCTCGCCTGCGGTGAAACGGAATCTGAGTTTGATGCGCAGCCAGTTAATAAAACGGTAGCGGCGGTAAGAGCGTAGAGTGTAGGGCGTTGTTTCATCTTGTTTTCCTTTTAATATTTCCCTTTTAAGGTTGGTAAAAACTAATATTGTTTATGGTTATATCTCCTGCGATTAGCGTTAATGTGGCTGGTGAAATAGGGGCAGAAAAAACTAAATTAGTGAATGAATAGAGTCCTCCCAGCAGTAGTAATTCACTGGAGCAGGCATCCGAAATATGGGTTAAATCGATTTGATCCGTAT
The DNA here is from genome assembly GCA_963666615.1 of uncultured Vibrio sp. Classification (GTDB taxonomy): domain Bacteria; phylum Pseudomonadota; class Gammaproteobacteria; order Enterobacterales; family Vibrionaceae; genus Vibrio. The sequence goes on along the minus strand of OY762907.1, from coordinate 473,881 downwards.
CGGAGAAAGTAATGCAGCTTTCATAAGCAAAATTCTGCAGATAGTTATCTTCACCATTGTCATCGAGAATATTTCGGTTAGCTTTCATCTGATAACCGGTGCTGTCGCGGACAAAAGTAAAAATGATGGCATTATTACCAAACGGGCGGTATTCAATAATGCTGCCGCGTTGCATCGCGATATCTAACTGAGTAATCCCAAGTTGTTCTATCCCTAATGGAAATACCTGAGGGCCAGATATGCAAAGGGATTTAGATAAAATCGTTTCTTTATGCTTGTAGCCGCTTTTCGGAATATGATGGCTTAAACGCGGGCCGGTTTCGGTATTAGATAGGGTTAAGCCTCTCGGCATGGTCATTGCACCGCGCCAATCCTCAGTTGGTAATCCATTGGCATATAGTCCGTTACTCATCCAGGCTATGGCGATATTCTCTTCGCCTTGCAATCCGGCCCAGCTTTGCGTTGCATAGAAATCCCGGCCGAGATCAAGCCATAATGTTTCACTGCTTTCGCTAAAAGGTTGGAAAATGTAACCATCAAAGCTACCGACAAAATACTGAGTTCCGGTGCCTCCGGTCGGGCCGCACTGTTGTACCCCGATAATCAATACCCAGGAGATTTCGCCAGTTGTTGTATTTGTTATTGGGAACAGATCCGGACATTCCCAGGCAAAGTCGTCATGAGCGCCATAATTGCGACCAAAAATGCTGGTTTGTTGCCAATCCAACAGGTTAGTTGAGCGATAAATACCGATATCTTGTCCCTCGGAAACGACCATGATCCAGGCATCGGAATCGGTATGTTTAAACACTTTAGGATCGCGAAAATCAATCAAGCCAGGGTTAGGGATAATCGGTTGATCAGAGAGTTTAGTCAGGGTTTGCCCACCATCAGTACTATAAGCAATGTGTTGGGACTGAATACTGTTACCACCTTCGGGGCATTCTTTATTGGCGGTGTAAAATGCAACCACTCCGGATTGGCTCGATTTATCTGAGAAGAGCTTAGAATCATTATCTGTATCAACAATGGCGCTGCCAGAGAAACAAGCGCCAGCTTCATCCGGTTTTAAAGCAATAGGCCTATGTTGCCAGTGAATAAGATCTGGAGAGGTTGCGTGCCCCCAGTGCATGGGGCCCCAAACGGTAGAATAGGGGTGGAACTGGTAGAAGAGGTGAAATTCATCGTTGACGTAAACCAGTCCATTTGGATCATTCATCCAACCGAAAGGCGGTGTAAAATGAAACTTCGGGCGGTATTTATCTTGGGTTATGGTTGTCATTATCTCTGTCCAAGTCTGACTGGCAAATGTTGCTAAAAGGCGGTTACTGAAATTGATTAGTAACCGCAAAACGGAGTTACAAAATGAACTAATAAGCTAAGTTCAAAAAAGCAAATATTCCGAGGTAGTTTCTGGCTGGATAGCTACCCCGGGATATTTATCGGTTAAAACCAGATTTCAGCCTGAACACCAACCATCACTTGGCTAGTGTCACCGTCAGTGATGCCGATTGAACCAGCGTTGCTAGCGTCATCAGTTGAAATGTAGGAGATATAAGGTTTGATTTGTGGACGACCCCAGTAGTCAGCGTTCACCGTCAGTACAGGCGCAAATTCAGCCGTGTAGAAAGTAGCGGTGTCGTTGGCACGACCCCATGCGCTACCATCGGCAAGTTTTTCTTGCGCTGCACCTAGGGTAAATTCTAAACGCAGATTGTTGTTGGCTTTATAAACCGGACGAGCAGCAACCAGTAGACGTTCTACAGAATCCTGACCCCAAACGTTATCTGGTGCAAAGTAAGTCACTTCTGAGCCGAATTGCCATTTGTCACCGATGTTAGCCACACCGTAGCTGGTTACAAAAAGTGCTTTTGCATCGTCAGAGAAACCACTACTCCAGCTACCGAAGTTCACACCACGGTTAGTGGCGATGCCGTTACCATAGCCGATACCTGTTTGTGTCCAGCCATCGAAGCCGTAGTAGTCTCGGTTGTAGGTAATTGACCCACCGATTCCGTCATGAGCCTGAGTGTCTGAAGTAACATTGGCTTGCTTCATAAATTTCAAATCGAAATCTAAGCTACCGCCAAGTGCTTTAACGCCGTAGTAATAAAGATCAGTTGACGTCAGAGTTGTACGGGTCGATGAGGTTTTATCAGGATCCGTTGATACCACAGCTACACCAGCACGCGTACCGTTAGAAGAGAATGATTTTTCAAAGCCTGCACCAACGCCAGAACTCTGTTTCCAAAATTCTTGCGATAAGATACCAGAAGAGCGGTTTAGGAAGCGACGGCCAGCCCATACTTGGGTGTCTTCTCCAAGGTATGGCAGGTTACCCAGCAGTACATAAGACTCTTTTACTTCGAATTGACCAACACCGTCATCATGCTCTGCACCTGAAGAAGAGTAGTAGAAAGTGTCTCCGTTACCGTATTCAGCACGCACAACAAAGTCGCTATACACTTCATCATCATATTCAGCGTGTTTTTTTACCGTTGCTTCAACCTGGTTAGCGCTTTTATTGAAAGTACCGACAGTACGATAATCGGATTTACCAAAGTCAGAACCGGTTGATGCTTCATCTACCAAACGGTAGTTAGACATGCCGTAAGCATTGACTGACCAGCCATTATCTTCTGCTAGTGCATTTGTCGCGCTAAAAGTGGTTACTGTTAATAATACAGTTGCTAAAGGGGTTAATTTAAATTTCACAGTGTGTTTCTCCATGGCGAATTATTTTAGATAATATCTACCTGTTCCATACTGCTTATAGGCGAGATGGGTACATTTAAAATATTATTATTTGCTCGTTTGTTTAATTAAGTTGGGTTGTTGCTATTTATTTTATTCCTCCAAATTAGATTTTATAGGCATAGGATGTCCTACCAAATTATTGGTATATTATTAATTTTTTGGTTTTAACTCCCCTATCAGAAATAAACCTGATAGGGAATTGAGATATATTTAATTCAAGTTAACCTTTAACACCACCGGCAGATAAGCCTGCAACCAGATATTTTTGTGCCATTAAGAACATCACAGTAATGGGCATTCCTGAAAGAATCGCGGCAGCAGCAAAGTCACCCCATAAGAACTTATTGTCCAGCAGATACTGACGTGCACCAACGGCCAGGGTCATATTCTCGGTATTGCGTAATAACACCGATGCTAATGGGTAATCGGTGACGGTCATAATAAAGGCCAGTACAAATACCACCGCTAAAATAGGCACCGATAGTGGCAGGAAGATATGTCGGAATGTCTGCCATGGTGTCGCACCATCAATTTGTGCCGCTTTATCAAGTGATGAATCAATCGAATCAAAATAGCCTTTAATGATCCAGATATTCATGGTGACGCCACCGAGATAACAAAGAATCAGTGACCAGTGGCTATCAACTCCCAGAATCGGGGTGATTTTGCCCAGAGCATTAAATACCGCAAATAGGGCAACTAAGGCTAATACCCCCGGGAACATCTGAGCCAATAGCATGGTGTCTAGTATCAAGCCTTTAAAGCGGAAATTCATTTTAGAAAATGAATAAGCAGCAATGGTTGAAATAGTTAGTACACCCACTGAAGCAATAGTACCGACTTTAATTGAGTTCCATAGCCACAACATGACCGGAAACGGAGGTTCAACAACCGTACCATCTGCACGGGTAAAGGTATTACCGAATGCCAGAGCCCAGTGCTCCAGAGTAATATGGTCCGGAATAATACTACCGGTCGCAAAGTTACCTTCACGGAAGGAAATGGACAGAACCATAACGAAAGGAAATAAAATCAGCGCCAGGAACAACCACAGGAAGCCGTGAGCTGCAATTTTTTTCCATAATAGTGATTTAGGATATTCAACGATCATAATTATCTTCCTTTCTCATCCACAGCCCGGCGTAGTGCCACAAAGTTCGCGTAAGCCATCAATCCAACGATGATGAAGATCATAGAGGCGATAGCACCGGCTAAACCAAAGTTTTGTCCTGAATCCATAAAGCTGATTCGGTAGGTAAATGAGCCTAACAAGTCAGTTGCACCCGCAGGAACCAGGGTTCCTGGAATATCAGGCAGACCACGGGTTAAGAGCAGAATCAGCACAACGTTATTAAAGTTAAACGCAAAGCTTGATATCAGCATTGGTAAAAACGGTGGCAAAATCTGTGGTAACGTTATGGAGAAGAAGCAGCGAATTGGGCTTGCCCCTTCCAGAGCTGCCGCTTTAGCATGGTCTTCAGGAACAGACTGGAGATAACCCATCGCTAATAACATCATATAAGGGTAACCCAGCCAGGTATTGACCAATAACGTCATGGCTTTAGCCAGTATTGGATTAGTAAACCATTCAGGGCGGATACCGAACACATATTCCAGTATCATATTGATTTCACCGAAGTTCTGGTTGAACAGACCACGAAAAACCAAAATAGAGATAAATCCAGGTACGGCGTATGGAAGAATCAATAACAGGCGATACAGACCGCGGAAGCGCAGGTGTTGCCATTGCAGAATCGACGCCAGCAAAATACCGATAGAGAAGGTGGTGATGACCGAAAGTGCTGCAAACGAAATTGTCCAGATAAAGATTTCCAGCATTGGTGCGCGGATACCTTCTGAAAATAGTACGCGTTTAAAGTTATTCCAGCCGATATTGACGCGCCAGCCAGGCGCTACCTGCTCGCCTTCTGCTGTTTTATAGAAGCCAGTGCTGTGATCCGCAACCAGTACTTGACCAGTAATATTGTCTTTTAGTGTTTCGTTATCAATCTGGCGATATTTTTGTCGCATTGGGGCAACAGTTTTCAGACCGGATACACTTAACGTTGTGCCGTCAGGAGTGATTACATCGAGCTCTTTTAGTTGAGCTCTCAACTTGATCAGATCTCTTGTAGCTAATAACGCAACTGGCGCTGATGCCGTATGGTTTAACGTAACCGATTTCTGACTTCCATCTAAGCGGACTGGATCACTGAGTAGTTTGTTATCGGCTTGTTCGATATAAAAACGGTAGGTGTCATTCTCCTGTACCAATGCAAATTCCATTTCTGCGGATTTATCGATGATAACCTGTTGCAGATGGATATCGGTTACACGTTTGAAATTAAGTAAATTACTGCCGCTGTAGTTCGTGAAGCCAACATAACAGGTATAAATTAAAGGAAAGATGACAAACACTGACATGGTAACAACGGCTGGAAATACAAAGCGAGCGGTATAAAAGCGCTTACTACCGAAGACTACTATAAGGCCGATAAGTATGCCCATGGTCATCACGGCAAACAGAGACTCACCCGCTAAATACAACGCCCAGATAGCGTACAAAAACATGAGAGTAACTGCGCTTATAAGGCTCAGCTTAAACAATGCTTTAAATGAGAAAAGTGAGTGCACCTTAGATTGCTCTCCTGAAAGATTTTCAGATACAAGGCCTGGAGATCGCATTTTCTACTCCCTGATTAATTGAGTGAATATAAGGCCAACAAGAAAACTCCTGCTCTTGTTGGCCATAAGGTTATTTAGCCGTCATACGTTTAGCAGCATCGTTCAGTGCCTGCTCTACGCTCTGTTGGCCATTGCTAATATTTTGGAATGCCGGTCCCATTGCTGCCCAGAATTTACTGGTTTCCGGAATTGATGGCATAGGTACACCTTGCGCTGCAATTTTTTGCGTTGCAGCGACATGTGGGTCTTTGCCCAGAATTTCCGCATAGCTCTTATCAGCCGTTGCACCCATGGCGACTTTTGCATTCAGTGACGCTAAACCTTCATCAGTCAGCAGGTAGTTTTCCAGGAATTCTGTTGCCAAATCTTTATTTGGACTTGCAGCGTTGATCCCTGCAGAAACCACACCGACAAATGAACGTGATGGTTTACCGTTGATGGTTGGGATAGGTGCTACACCAAAGTCAATTCCACGAGTTCTCAGGTTATCCCATGCCCATGGACCTGAGATCATCATGGCCAATTCACCTTTACTGAATGCCGTATCCATAACGTTGTAGTCAACGCCTAATGGCATTACTTTCTTATCCAGCAGGCTTTTAATCATTTTGGCACCTTTAATGGCACCCGGATTGTTTACACCTACATCACTTGGATCATATTGGCCGTTTTCTTTTTTAAATACGTAGCCGCCGTTTGCCATAAGCAGTGGCATCGAGAAGTAAGCGTTATTGTAATCCCACATGATGGAATTAACGCCGTTCGCGACTTTAAGAGAAGGGATTTCTTCAAAGGTTGTTGGCGGGTTTTTGATCAGCGCTTTATTGTAAATTAAACCTACGGCTTCGACAGAAATTGGATAACCCCAGATTTTGTTATCTACCGTCAGTGCATCCCAGGCAAAATCGAAAATATCGCTTTTTACATTCGAGCTTGGCTGAATTGGTGTTAATAAGCCCGAAGCTCCCCATTCACCAAATCGATCGTGTGCCCACAGCACGATATCCGGGCCTTGGCCGGTTGCTGCTGATTGCTGGAATTTATCGGTGATAGGCTCTGGAGACTCTATCGTAACTTTAATCCCGGTTTCTGCTTCAAATCGCTTAGCGACATCAACCAGTCCTTTATTACCACTCCAAATGGTTAAGCTGTCGCTTTCAAATGCCATTGTGGTTGTTGAAACTAAGCCAGCAATCATACCAGCAAGAATTTTCATTTTAGGTGTCATAGCGTGTCTATCTCCCTATCACATTAGTATCAGGTAAATGCTGCTTCTCATTTCAAAGCATAGGCGATTTGCCTGAGCTTTGAACTAATGGGTAGCAAATACTTTCAGTAAACTATCTTTGTCTCACAAAAAATAATTGTTATTCAGAGTGTTAAAGTAAACCTAGTTGATTTAAAGCGCTTTTGTTTTGTTGCGTTTGACTTCTGTTTTTATCACTAAGTAGTGATTTACTCCTGAATTTAGCTCGATTATTCGACTAAATTCAAGGGGCGAAGTATCAAATATGCATTTCTGTAAACACTCTGCAATCGAATTTAAAGCGATTTAAATTCATTCTTCAATAGGAAAGGGACGACTTATTTACGATGTGTGATCAATGCCAAGATTTTGAATGAAACGTTTTAGCTAAGGGATATTTGCTGATTTTGCGAGTCAAATAGTGGGGCAAATGCCAGGTTAAGGGTATAATACGAGATTGAAACCCGATACATCATAGGAAGTGTTACATTCATTTCCCATATAATAGCGATCTAACTCACAATAATGTATTTGATGAGTTGCTGAGATCGATAGATAAGTTAAATTTAAAGCGCTTTAAATTTGGAGGTCAGTAGTGGTAACACTAAAAAATCTCGCAGAACATTTGGGACTATCACAGGCAACGGTAAGCCGGGCATTGAATGGATACCCCGAAGTTAATCAGGAAACTCGTGAACGGGTACTGGAAGCTTCAAGGCATTTAAACTATGTGCCGAATCTGGGAGCGAGAAAGTTAGCAACAGGTAAATCCGGAATGGTAGGGATGGTTCTTAAATCTCATGACGAGTTGGTAAGAGCGCCTGCTTATGTTGAGATGATTGCATCGATTAGCCAGAGCTTAGGTGATTTGGGCTATGACTTGTTAATCAACTCTTCACGACAGGGCAATTCGTTGGAATCGTTTAAACGGTTTGTTGCCAGTCGGGCTGTAGATGGGCTGATTTTAAATAGTCCTGAGCTGGATGATGAGCGGGTTAAGTTCCTTCAAGATAACAAGATACCTTTTGTTATGCATGGTAAGACGTTAGGTGAAGTCGATTACCCGTACTTTGAAATGGATAACCGCCAGGTATTTTTAGATGCGACCAATTTACTGCTTAATTTTGGCCACCGCCGAATCGCTCTTTTAAACGGACCGGGAAAACTGTCGTATACGACAGAGCGGAAACAAGGTTATTCAGATGCGTTAAACGCGCGCAATGTTGAAGTTGTCAGTGAGCTTATAGCTAATACGGAAACAACGGAAGATAAGGGTTATCAGGTCGCTCTCGAATGGTTGAGTAGAGACGTAACAGTCAGACCTACGGCAATTTTATGTTCATCAGCGGTGCAGGCTTTGGGTGTGTATTCAGCGGCTGCCGAGCTGGGTGTTGAAATTGGTAAAGAGCTCTCTGTTATTGCTCATGATGATTGTGTTTCTTATGTAAGAACCGAATTATTTACTCCACCCCTGACGGTAACCCGTTCTAAGGTAATGGATGCTTGCCAGCCGTTGGCTGAGATGATAGTCGCTCTAATTGATGGGGCAGATCCTCGTACACTACAGAAAACAGTGACGGGTGAGTTGATTTTGCGTCGCTCTACCGGTGCTGCAATTACATAATATGGAGCTTATTTTATGGCAAACCTAGCAGTAAATCATGCGCAGAAGCATAAAGTTTTATCTATTCAGTCTTTAGTAAAAAGTTTTGATGGCCTGGATATTCTCAAGTCAGTGTCCGTTGATATGAATGAAGGGGACTTCTTAGTCTTAGTCGGTCCTTCCGGCTGTGGTAAATCGACGCTTCTGAACTGTATCGCAGGGCTCGAAGATGTAACCGGTGGGAATATTTTTATCGATGATCGAGATGTTACCCTGGTACCGCCGCGAGACCGTGATATTGCTATGGTTTTCCAGTCATACGCGTTATACCCAACCATGACGGTTGGCGAAAATATCGCTTTTGGTATGAAAATCAGAAAAATAGCAAAGGATGTGCAAGATCGTAGCGTGTTGGAAGTCGCCAAAATGTTGCAGATCGACCACTTGTTGGATCGCAAACCTTCTCAGTTAAGTGGCGGTCAACGACAACGTGTTGCGATGGGCCGCGCACTAGTGCGTAAACCCGTACTGTTTTTATTTGATGAACCTCTTTCTAACCTGGATGCCAAGCTGCGGGTAGAGATGCGTGCCGAAATTCATCAACTGCATAAACAAACTCATGCCTCAATCGTATACGTAACCCATGATCAAATTGAAGCGATGACGCTGGGTAGCAAAATCGTCGTCATGAAAGATGGTTATATTCAGCAGGTAGGTAGCCCGAAAGAAATCTACGATGCTCCGGCCAATACCTTTGTTGCTAACTTTATGGGTACACCGCCAATGAACCTTGTAACGGCGAAAGTTGAAGCAGACGCTCAAAACGGTTTAGCTAAGTTGGTTGTTGGTGATGATGTACAAGGGTTTGAATTTGTCGATGCTAAAAATTACGATCTATTAAAGCCTTATATTGGTAAAGAGATTATTGTTGGAATTCGGGCCGAAAACTTTGCACCATTTAATGAAAGCTCATCACTACCATCGCTCAGCCTTCCAGTCCGACATATTGAATCTTCAGGTTCTGATACCTACGTATCATTAACCTGCGGTGATGCGAAAATTAATGCAAGACTTGATGGCCGCACGGAAGTCTCAGAGGATCATGATTTAGCGCTAAATATAGATATTCAATATGTTTGTTATTTTGATAAAGACACAGAAATACTTGTTCGCTAATCTGTTATATCAAAATTAAATACTTTAGTAGTTCAAGTATGACTATTTGTTAGTTCTTGAGTGAACTTATGCTTAAAATTCTTCATTAACGTTAAAATTTAAAAATGTTCATTTTAAATGATGCAAATGAAGAATTTTAAACCGAAATATAAATTTAATATTATGAAATTATCAAAGCAAAATAAAACAGTGCTTTGTATCTAAAACCATTCGAGGCACGTGTAGTTAAATATTAAAGTTACACCTGGAGTAGATATGGAAATCATAAAAAAAACTGACTTTATTATTGATAATGTTGGTGGAATAGAAAACATATTACAAGTAGAACATTGTGCTACTCGTATTCGAATTAAACTATTGCATTATAGTAAGATAAATCAATTCGCGCTTAACAATAGTGATTTTATCAAAGCATCGTTTATCACTAATGGGGTCTATCAAATTGTGATGGATAGTGATGCAGTATCGCTTGTATATTGCAATATTAAAAGCCTTTTAGATAAGGTTAATTCTGACAATATTAGCTATTATCAGACAGCTAAGTCTTTGATTGAACTCTTTGGTGGCCAGGAAAATATACTCTCAATTGAGTATTGCTCTACTCGCATAAGAGTTCAATTGGACAATGTAGACTTGCTGAGTAAAGATGAAATAGAAAATCTTGACTTGGTCAATGGGGTTTATATTAATAATAACCTTTGCCAAGTAGTTATGAGCTTTAACTATATCAAATCAATATATAAAAATATTTCAGAACTGATTGATATTCCCGTTTATGCTGAAAATAAAAAATTCTCCAAGCTAAAGAGAATTGTAAAAAGAATTACTAAGCTAAACTGAATTTTATACAGATATGGATAAAGCATAATGTTGAAACAGTCATTGTTTTGGCAGGGATTCTTCTATCTGTATGTTTTAATTTATTATTTTAAATTTTAATTAACTTTTTATAGGGTCCAATTATGAAACCTGAATTACAACATTCTTTTGATAAAGAACGTTTCCAAGATAACGTAAAGAAACATTTAGCGGCAACTTACGCTACTACCGTTGAAAATGCTTCATCCCGCGCCTGGTATCTGGCGATGTCACGTGCATTAGCAGAACTGACGACTTTTGACCTTTTGCAGACTGAAAATGATCAAAGAATTGCGAATGCAAAAAGTGTTAACTATTTGTCGTTGGAATTTTTAATTGGCCGTCTGACCGGTAATAACCTGCTTAATATGGGTGTTTACGAGCAGATAGGTGAAGCGATGGCCGAATTGGGTCATAACCTGTCGGATTTATTGGAAGAAGAACGCGATCCTTCATTGGGTAATGGTGGTTTGGGGCGTTTAGCGGCCTGTTTTATGGATTCGCTTGCGGCTCAGGAATATCCGGCCATCGGTTATGGTCTTCACTATGAATATGGTTTGTTTAAACAATCATTTGTGAATGGTGAGCAAAAAGAAGCACCGGATGCATGGCGTGGCATAGAAGGTTATCCATGGGAAGTCGCACGGCCTGAACTGACTCAAGAAATTGGATTTTACGGGCATGTTGAGACTTATCAGGACGAGGGTCTTGAGAAGCGCCGCTGGGTTCCGGGAATGCACGTCCAGGCAATGCCATGGGATATTCCTTTGGTAGGTTATCAAAGCGAAACCGTGTATCCGCTACGTTTATGGGAATGCCGTGCAATCGCTCCATTCTCCTTAGAGCGTTTTAACAACGGTGACTATTTTGAAGCGCAGCATGCATTGATTGATGCGGGCAACGTAACCAAAGTTCTATACCCAAATGATAACCATGAGAAAGGCAAAACCCTGCGTTTAATGCAGCAATATTTCCATAGTGCTGCATCGGTACGTGATATTTTACGTCGCCATGAAGCCGCCGGATTTGCGCTTAAGGATCTCCCTGCTCAGGAGTCGATTCAACTCAATGATACCCACCCGACCATCGCTATTCCTGAACTGATGCGTATTCTGGTTGATGAGCGTGGTCTGGCATGGGATGAGGCTTGGTCTATTTGTAGTAAGACCTTTGCCTACACAAACCATACCTTATTGCCGGAAGCGTTAGAAACCTGGTCAGAATCTTTGATCATGCGTTTATTACCTCGCCATATGGAAATTATTTATCAGATCAACCACAACTTCTTGCAGGAAGTCCGTAAGAAGTGGCCGGGCGATGTGGTTAAGCAGCAGAAATTATCGATTATTCAGGAAGGCTTTCACCGTATGGTTCGCATGGCCAACCTGTGTGTGGTGGGGTCTTACGCGGTTAATGGTGTGGCGGCTCTGCACTCGGAACTGGTTAAACGCGATCTATTCCCTGAATTCAATGAGCTTTATCCAACTCGCCTGCAAAATGTGACTAACGGTATTACACCGCGTCGTTGGCTGAAATTCTGTAACCCGGCATTGTCGGCGCTTATCAGCGAGACCATCGATTCCGATTGGGCGAAAGACCTCGATCAATTAAAAGGTGTTGAGAAGTTTGCTACAGATAAGAAATTCCAGAAGCAATTTATGGCGATTAAGAAGCAGAATAAGCAGCGTTTAGCCGACTGGGTTGCGCAAAACATGGGTATTCAATTAAATACCGATGCCATTTTTGACGTACAGATTAAACGCTTGCATGAATATAAGCGCCAGCATTTGAACATGTTGCATATTCTGTCGATTTACTACCGCCTGCTTAATGATCCAAGTTTCGATATGGTTCCTCGTGTCTTTATCTTTGCCGCAAAAGCTGCCCCAGGCTATCACTTGGCGAAAGAGATCATTTATGCAATTAACAAGATTGCTGAGAAAATTAACGGTGATTCTCGGGTTAACGATAAGCTGCAAGTCGTGTTCTTACCTGATTATCGGGTGAGTCTGGCGGAAATTATTATCCCGGCAGCGGATGTGTCTGAGCAGATTTCAACCGCCGGTAAAGAAGCATCCGGTACCGGTAATATGAAAATGGCACTAAACGGAGCCTTAACGGTTGGCACGATGGATGGCGCTAACGTGGAGATCCGTGAAGAAGTTGGCGATGACAACATCTTTATCTTTGGCCTGGAAGTGGAAGATGTCGAGAAACTTCTGGCTCAGGGATACAACCCGTATGACTACTACCATTCTGATCCTCTGCTGAAATCGTCTCTGGATCTGCTTCTTGGTGATGAATTCACTCCTGGTGAAGCGGGTAAGTTGAGAGCAACTTTCGATAGCCTGCTTGATGGTGGGGATCCTTATTTGGTTTTGGCGGATTTTGCTTCTTACCTGGAAGCGCACTCAGCAATTGATAAAGCTTATCGCGATGCGTCTGCTTGGGCTCGCATGGCAATCATCAATACCGCTTCAATGGGTAAATTCAGTTCAGATCGCAGTATTCGCGATTACGCAAACAATATCTGGAATCTTAAGCCGGTTAAGCGCTAACGAGTTCAGTCGGAGAGGCAAGAGCGAGAGCTCTTGCCTGAATTCTCCAGGAGAAATAACTATGGAACTTCAACAAGAAAAATTAATCCAGGTCGCCACCGATGTGGGTATTGCTGAGAATTATATTAATGCTCATGGTGATCTCACTTCTGTTAGCCCTGATTCTCTGAGTAAGTTACTTAGCGCAATGGGTTACGACACGTCCAGTGATGAAGCTCTTGCTCAAAGCGCTGAAAAAAAGGCTAAAAGGGAAGTACTCGAAGCGGTATTTATCTTTAATGAAAATTCACCGTTAGAAATCGAATTAAATTTGGGACTCAGTGCCCGAGCCAGTGATTTTGAATGGCGTCTCGATACGGAGGATGGCAATACTTTTTCTGGTTACCTTCAATCACAGATAGTCAGAGACCTGCGAGCTGATGGCGGAGCACTGGTCTTTTCTATTCCAGTGGAACTCCCACTTGGTTATCACTCGTTAACGTTACTTCGTAAAAGACGTAAGTCTCCTTACTTGGCAACCATTATCGTTGCGCCGCAATCTTGCTATAAACAGCCTCAGTTGCAGCAAAATAAAAAGCTATGGGGCCCAAGTATTCAGCTTTATACCTTACGTTCGGAGCAGAACTGGGGTATTGGTGACTTTGGCGATTTGAAACAACTGGTGGTTAAGATGGCCAACAGTGGTGCGGATTATATTGGCCTCAACCCGATTCATGCTCTGTTTCCTGCCAACCCGGAAAGTGCCAGCCCTTATAGTCCTTCTTCTCGCCGTTGGTTAAACACGCTCTATATTGATGTGTGTGCTATTGCGGAATTTTCGTCTTGTGAGTTGGCGCAGCATTGGGTTAGCCGTGCAGAATTCCAGCAGCAGATTCAGCAGGCTAAAGCCGATGAATGGGTAAATTATTCGTTGGTTTCCAGCCTTAAAATGCAGGTCTTGCCTCTGTTGTTCGGCGAATTTAAACACCTGCATCTGGATAATATGACTGAACGGGCTGAAGCCTTTGTTGCGTTTGTTGAACAAGGGGGAGAGAGCTTATTGGCTCAGGCCACTTTTGATGCATTACATGCCAAACTGAAAGCGGGTAATGATCAGGTCTGGGGATGGCAGGCATTTCCGGATGAATATCGCCATTTCACACAACCTGCGGTTCAGGAATACATCGCTGAGTATCGTGAACAGGTTGATTTGTATCTTTATTTACAGTGGATTGCTGATTGCCAGATAAAGGAAGTACAGGCGCTGGCTGAAGCAGAAGGTATGGCGATTGGCCTATATCGCGATCTTGCGGTTGGTGTGTCTGATTCTGGTTCCGAAGTTTGGTCTGACAATGGCGCATTGCTGCAGGATGTCAGCATTGGTGCTCCGCCGGATATCTTAGGGCCATTGGGACAGAACTGGGGCTTACCGCCTCTGAATCCTCAGGCACTGAGGGAAAAAGCGTACCAGCCTTTCATCGAACTGCTGAAAGCCAATATGAAACATTGTGGTGCGCTGCGAATTGACCATGTGTTGGGACTATTACGTTTGTGGTGGATTCCGAAAGGTGATTCCGCGACCGATGGCGCTTATATGTATTACCCGGTTAAGGATCTGTTTGCAATTCTGGCTCTGGAATCTCAACGAAATCAATGCAGTGTTATTGGTGAAGATCTCGGGACGGTTCCGGAAGAAATTGTCGGGTTACTGGCCGATGCAGGTGTTCATTCATACAAAGTCTTTTTCTTTGAAGTCGCTGAAGATGGTGGGTATATCTCTCCTTCACTTTATCCGGCCCAATCGATGTCAACGCTATGTACCCATGATATGCCGACTTTAACCGGTTACTGGAACTGTGATGACCTGAAAATGGGCGCTGAAATAGGACTTTATCCGAATGTTGAACAGTTGCAGGTGTTGTTTGACGGACGTTTGGCCAATAAGCAGGCAATTTTGGATTCGGTAGCATGGCACGGATATCTGCCAGATGGCGTGGGGCGTGATGCCAGCCTGGTACCGATGGATCGTTACTTGAATGAAGCGTTACATCTCCATCTTGCTGCGGGCAGTTCAGCCTTGATGAGTTTACAGCTTGAAGATTTATTGGAAATGGAAAAACCGGTCAACATTCCGGGAACGACCGATCAATACCCGAACTGGCGGCGTAAGCTGAGCCAGACGGTACAGGAAATCTTTGCGAAAGACGGTGTAGAGCAGATGCTTGCTCACATTTCCCATCTGAGAAAATCCTAATGGTTGTCGATTCAGACCATTAGATTAATTTACTGGCCAAAGGAGTAACACCTTGGAAAAATCAGCAGAGATACAACAGGCTTATGCAAAGCTTAATCATGCCGCATCAGCCGAACCTTTTGGCTTTTTAGGCCCATATATTTCCCCTGACGAAGGGGTGTTACGCGTTTGGAAACCCGGTGCGACCGGAATTGAAGTGCTGCTGGAAGACGGTTCACGCTATCCGATGCAGGCGGAGGAAGAAGGGGGCTTTGTCCTTCATGCCGATCTGGATCTGCGTTTTACTCATTACCAGCTAGCCATTAACTGGGATGGGGTTGAGCAGATCGTTGACGATCCATATCAGTACCACACCATTTATGCTGACTATGAAGATCTACATACCCCGATTAGCATGTACCATCACCACGGCTCGCAGTTTGTGACGCTGGAGCGTGACGGCAAGCAGATTTCCGGTGTCCGCTTCCTGGTTTATGCGCCACATGCTTCTTCGGTTAGCCTGATTGGTGCGTTTA
Source organism: uncultured Vibrio sp. (assembly GCA_963666615.1). Lineage (GTDB taxonomy): Bacteria > Pseudomonadota > Gammaproteobacteria > Enterobacterales > Vibrionaceae > Vibrio. The sequence continues at coordinate 458,250 of OY762907.1, read as the reverse complement.
ACCATTGGGATGGCCGTCGTAACCCGATGCAGCGACTGGACTACGGGATCTGGGGGATCTTTATCCCGGATATGCTGGATGGTATTCAGTATAAGTACGAAATCAAAGGTCCAAATGGGGAGACCCTGCCGCATAAAGCGGATCCGTGGGGATGCCATGCGGAGCAGTTTCCGTCGCTGGCCTCGGTCACCTATGATCACAGCCGTTATCAATGGAATGATGAACAGTGGCAGAGCCGCCCGGTCACTCAAAAGCGGACTCAGCCGTTGTCGTTTTATGAGCTGCACGTCGGCTCGTGGAAACGCGGTGAAAACCACGAGTTTCTGACGTACTGCGAACTGGCGGATGAGCTGATCCCATACTTAGTTGATATGGGTTACACCCATGTCGAGCTGATGCCGATTTCAGAATACCCGTACTACGGCTCATGGGGCTATCAGCCAGTGGGTCTGTTTGCGCCAACCAGCCGTTATGGCTCACCGGATGACTTCAAATACTTTGTCGATCGCTGTCACCAGGCGGGGATCGGTGTGGTACTTGACTGGGTACCGGCGCACTTCCCAGCGGATGGTCACGGCCTGAATAACTTTGACGGCACGCCATTGTTCCACGATCCTGATCCCCGCCGCGGCTGGCATCAGGACTGGAACTCCTATATTTATGATATGGGTAAAGAGCATGTACGCCGCTTCCTGGTGTCAAATGCGCTGTACTGGTTTGAGATGTTCCATGTGGACGGTATCCGTGTGGACGCGGTGGCGTCGATGCTGTACCTCGACTACTCGCGCAGCCACGATCAGTGGATCCCGAACATCGATGGCGGGCGCGAGAACTACGATGCGATAGCGATGCTGAAATGGATGAACGAAGAGGTGTACAAACACTTCCCGAATGCGATGACCATTGCGGAAGAGTCTACTGCGTATCCGGGCGTATCGGCACCAACTTTTGTTGGTGGTTTAGGTTTTGGCTTTAAGTGGAATATGGGCTGGATGCACGACAGTTTAGAGTATATCCAGCACGATCCGATCCACCGCAAATATCACCACAATACCATCACTTTCCCGCTGATTTATGCGCACAGTGAGAACTATGTGTTGTCGCTGTCGCATGATGAAGTGGTGTACGGTAAGCGTTCACTGCATCTGAAAATGCCGGGGGATGAATGGCAGCAAACGGCGAACCTGCGTGCTTACTTGGGTTACATGTACGGCCAGCCAGGCAAAAAACTCAACTTTATGGGCGCGGAATTTGGCCAGACAGCGGAGTGGAATCACGACGACCAACTGCAATGGTTCCTGCTGGAGTATGAGCGTCACCAGGGGGTACAGAAACTGACCAGAGATCTGAATCACCTGTATTGTGCGGAAAAGGCGCTGTATGAATGTGATGGTGAGCCGGAAGGGTTTGAATGGCGTCTGTCGGATGCGGGGGAAACGAGTATTCTGGCGCATGAGCGGATGAGTGAAGATGGTGAACGGATTTTGGTCATCAGTAACTTTACTCCGGTACCGCATGAGGCGTTCCGCCTGGGTGTGACGGGGACACAGAGTTATTCGCTGTTGCTCAACACCGATGATGAGAAATACGCTGGAAGTGGCTATAAAGTGCTGAAAAGCTTACGACCAGCAAAAGTGGAAAGTGAAGGTTTACCGCAGTCGGTGAAAATCCGCATTCCACCGTTGTCGACCCTTTTTTACAAAAGACAGGGATAAGTGGAAGCTATCAAACAAAGTGGAAACCTTTAGCAGCAAAGATGAAATTACTACTTGATGGTAAACCAATTGAAGAGCTTCAAACCATATTACCGGTTGAACTCTTCAACACAACAACGATAAAAATTGCTAAGTATAGTTACATTGGGAACTGTAAATGCAAGCTTGAAACACCCAGAATGGTCAAAATCTGCAAATATTTATCAGGTTAACCTGAGACAATATTCAGAAAACGGTGACATTCATTCGCTTAGAAACGACCTTTCTCGTCTAAAAGAGCTGGGTGTAGATATCATTTGGTTGATGCCTATTCATACCATTGGTTACAATTTAGGTAGCCCGTACTCTGTGAAAGATTATTATAGTATTTGTCCAACTCTTGGCACTTTAGATGATTTTAAAAAGTTGGTGAATGGAGTCCATCAACTGGGTATGTTCATTATTATTGATTGGGTTGCGAATCATTCAGCATGGGACAATAACTGGGTTACCGAACATCCTAAATGGTATCTAAAGAATGATAGAGGTGAGATTCACTCTTATGTCTACGACAACGGTGAAGAACTTGAGTATTGGGATGATGTCATTGGTTTTGATTACACCCAAAAACCTCTGTGGCACAAAATGGAGAATGCGCTAAAATTCTGGGTTGAAGAGACTTATATTGACGGATACCATTGCGATGTTGCGGGTCTTGTGCTAACCCCATTTTGGGAGCGCGTGAGAGTAACGTTGGATACAATTAAGCCTGTATTCATGCTCGCTGAATGGTCAACGTCTGATCTACACCAAAAATCGTTTGATATGACTTACAATTGGGATTTCTACGACACCATGAAGTCTGTTATCGCAGGTAAGAAAATCATCATTGCTGGCTTAAGAGACCACCTATCAAAAGAGGTGACTAGGTACCCTCATGATGCCTATCGAATGGTTTTTACCACGAATCACCACTTCAATTCGACACTTGATAAGCTAAATTTTAGCTCAGGAGTCGGTTAAGGGAGTGAGTGATATCCATACCATTGGTTACATTAATTCAATTACCCAAGCAATATGAGCTAATTCGGTATCCAAAGCAATAGGTGGATATTTCGGCGATTCCGGACATCAACTACCGCTAGTTTTGCTCTAATCCTATTTTTACCCTACTTATTCGGATTTCTCCACTTTTCTCATTAATTCTCCTCCTAGTTCGATTAACTTGAATGGGCAACTAGTTGTATTTTAAAAAACGCCAGCAAGTTTACTTACAGCAAGTCAAAGAAAATATCACATTAGATGGTATTTATGCGGGACTTAATGCTAAGGCTCAGTCTATGAACACGCTCCAATCTTTTTTGAACAAAATTCATACAACACCATCCATGTTTAAAAAAATTATAACTCCTGAATGTACTTATTTTCGCCAAGTACGAGATTTTTAAGTAATGGCTTTTTAATAAGTTTTCTAATATTTAATTGATTATTCTCATATTTGAGAGTTTTTACATTATGTTGCATTGAATTATTTAAATTTGAGAAATAAAAATAATTAAACAAAATTCCATGCTGTTTTATTTTGTTTATGATTAACTGGTCAATGTATAAATAAATAGCTATATCTTTCTTTGTAACCGGTTTACTTTAGCTGTTAATAATATTATTACTAGTTTTAAATTACAATTTAATTTTTATTATTGATTATATTGTTATTAGGGGGAGATTCTGCAAGAATAAGACCTATCATTCTGATGCAACATGGTTGATTATATATAATAACGTGACGTTTATATGTCGACTATTATCCGGAATATTTAAAATAAATGACTTGTTAAAAAATTTTAAGTTTCGTTAACAGGTTCAGTTGGTTTGGTTGGTCTCTCATCTGGGGTTGACATTATATTAACATTTGGCTGTTTGTATTTACTAAAATTAAAAATTAGCATAAAAATGGGATTTAAGTTCCCGAGAGGAATAATGTTTATGAGTGATCAACGTGTTAGATATTCAGATTCGGATAGTTTAATTTCCACTACCACGCCTTCGAGTCATATTACCTATTGTAATGAAGATTTTTGCAGGATTGCAGGGTTTGAAGAGGAGGAGCTACTGGAAAAACCGCACAATATCATTCGTCACTCTGACATGCCGAAAGCAGCCTTTGGTCAGCTATGGGGTTATATTCAGTCAGGTAATAGCTGGATGGGGCTCGTTAAAAACCGTTGTAAAACCGATGGACATTATTGGGTTTCAGCATTTGTTACTCCAATTATGGGACGTGATGGTAAAGTTTATGAGTATCAGTCTGTCCGTACTCAGCCTACTGATGAGCAAATTAGCCGCGCAGAGAAACTGTATGCCAAACTTAGGGCCGGAAATGTAAAAATTCGTCGAATGCAGTGGTTAAACTGGACGGTAATATTGGTGGTAAGTCAGTTGGCTTTTATGGGCTTAACTTTTTCGGGACTTCTGGAAACGGCACTTGGTTATGCTTTATCTGGTTCGGCATTAGTTGCTCAGCTGTTTACACTAACACGTTTGTTCAGCCGATTTTGTACTATCAGGAAATTAGCAAATGAAAGCTACGATAATCCATTAATGGAATTTCCCTATACAGGATATTGTGATGATTTTTCAGCGATTGAGCTGGCACTAATAATGAAAAAGGCTGAACTCAAAGCTGCGACCGCAAGAGCTTATGATACATCTGGTCATTTACTGCTCTCTGCTGAAGAAGAGCTGGCAAACTGCCAGGCTATCGGCGAACAGCTGAGTCAACAAACTATAGCTTCGGATGCAATGGCTGTGTCAGCTGAAGAGATGTTAAGGTCTATCGATGAAGTCGCAGTTCAGGCTCGACAAAGTTCAGAGTTCTCTGATGATGCACGTAAGATGGCAATCGTTGGCGTAGATACAATCAATGAGGCGGTTGCTGCTGTTGAAAAGCTGAGTGCTCAACTTGAAGATTCCCGTTTGGCTTTAAAGCAATTGTATGCGGATGTAGACGGGATTGAAGCCATTTTAGGAATGATTCAAGGTATCGCGGAACAGACTAATTTATTAGCGCTAAATGCGGCAATTGAAGCTGCGCGTGCTGGTGAAACTGGGCGGGGGTTTGCTGTTGTTGCAGATGAAGTTCGGGCGTTATCGGTAAAAACCAGCTCTTCTGTCGGCGATATTCGCCGTAAAATTGAAGTGTTACAGGCAACGGTGAATCGGACAGGCGAACTGATGAAATCTGGTCAGTCAGCTTCGCAGCAGAGCGTAATTAAATCACAGCAAAGTAAAGATGCATTTAAAGCCATTGTGGCTGATTTAAAAGCAATTGGAGAGCAAAGTGCCAGCACTTCACAGGGCATTACTGAGCAGGTGCAGGTAACACAAGGTATGGTTGACCATGTGCGTAGAATGAAAGACGCCATCGATTCTACACAGGAATTATCGCAAACTTCTGTTGCCAGAACAGGGCAATTAGTTGATAAACTTGAAAGCTTGCAGCGTCTTGTTGCTCAATTTAGCTAGGTTCTAGGAATACTAATAGCAGTAGCGTATCGAAGGGGAACATGTTTTTTTAGACATATTCTTTTAAATAAGACACTGAAACAGGCAATAACTATGGATTGCAGGCAAAGGATTGGCTAAAAGTGGGTATGCGAGTTAGTTGTAAAAATAGCAGTTACTTATTTGGGAAATACTTTGTCCCTCTAAGTATTTTATTGATTGTCATCATGTCCATTATCTATTACATAGACAATAGATCCCGAACGTTATTGCTGCATAACAGTGAATACCTCAACATTTTACAACAAGAAGAAATCACTAAACATGAAATTGAACATGTTATAGGCGATTTGAAAGTACTTTCTCATCATAGCGCATTTAAACAATACGACCTTGAAAATAAATTGGATGTGAGAGCTATCCAGTACGATTTTCTCCAGTTCAGCATAGAGAAGCCAAAGTATGACCAAATTCGCTTCATCAGTGCTGATGGAATGGAAAAAGTGAGAATAAACAGAAAGGACTCCCAATCCTTTATTGTTGCGGATTCGCATTTACAGAACAAAGCCAATCGATATTATTTTTCTGATACGATGGAACTAGATAAAGGTAACGTTTTTTTCTCTCCGCTAGACCTAAATATTGAGCATGGTGTTATTGAAGAACCTATAAATCCAATGGTACGGGTTGCAACCCCAGTTGTTAACAGCACTGGATTAAAAATTGGTATTGTCATTATTAATGTCAAAGCAAATCACCTATTAAATCAATTGCGTTTTCTCGATAATGTTTCCGCCGGAGCCACTTTACTGATTAATAGTGATAGTTACTTTTTGAAAGGCTTTAACTCAAACGACGAGTGGGGCTTTATGTATCCAGAAAAAAATGACTTAAAATTTAGTAAGCAATTCCCTTCAGCATGGGAAACTATATCGACGACCAATCGGGGGCAGTTTATCACGGATGAAGGTTTATTCACTTTTGTCACCATTCATCCATTACCAGAAACTATTCATTCAAGTACAGGAGCGACCGGAGCATTTGAATCAAGTAGTAAAAAATTTCTAGCCAATGAATATTATTGGTTTCTTGTCTCTTATGTAACTCCACTGAATCACAATTCCCGAATTTGGATTTTTTATCTATTTGGTACAATATTTTTACTTTTTCTTCTTGGTCTTTATTCTTGGAAAAACACTCAGATAGAATGTAAACGTGTCTCTGCTGAGAAGGCGTTAGAGCGGGAGGCAACGCATGATGCTTTAACTCAATTACCCAATAGAAAGGCCTTATATCAAAGACTTGATTACATTATTGAAAATGCAAAACGAAAGGAAAGAAAGTTTGCATTACTTTTTATTGATTTGGATAAATTCAAAACGGTAAATGACACCTATGGGCATAAAGCTGGTGATACCGTATTAGTAACAACCAGCTCTAGAATAAAGAGCGTTTTAAGAAAATCAGATACGGTTGCCCGTATTGGCGGTGATGAGTTTATTGTTTTACTCCCGGAACTTGAACAAACAGAATCTCCGGAGATTGTCGCGAAAAAACTCATAGATATTATTAATAAACCTATACTGATTAAATCTGAACATAACGTTATTGAGCAATACGTAGGTGCTAGCATTGGGATAAGTATTTACCCTGATGACGGAGATAGTTCGGATGTATTGACTCATAAAGCCGATCAAGCGATGTACAATGCTAAAAACCGTGGTCGTAATCAGTTCTATTATTAGGTTGATGTTTAAGCAACACATCATCAAATTTAGCCAACTTATCAGGTAGTGAAGCACTTTGCTGACGAGAAAATTGGGCAATTGCACGTAACACCAATTGACGCATAAATTGCGTAAACTCCTTTTTCTCAGCTGATTATGAAATGGCTTACAAGCAACAATTGTCTTCAGTGCTTAAGCACATACCATTAAACTGTCTAAGAAGACCTGCGATGGAGGAGCAGTTATCTTTACTCAAAGCTGCCACTAAAATCAATACTAGCTGCTCGGGTAGGATTGCCCGGCACCGTTTCATGAGCCCCGTATTTTTTGCGGTTTTTTGAAGAGAATCGGCATTATTCGTGTTTAGTTGATGGTTTGGCGACGATTATCTGATCGTAAATAAAGCCATTTTTCTATCTAAATAAGCTGGTTATCTCTTAAGACCCTGTCTATGAGAGCTCCATAAAGGAGCTCTACTTAAATGGAAATACTCGCTACAGCGCGAGGCCATTATCTGAAGTGCTTCACCCTGCTCATCAAATTTTAGGCTCCAAAAACATTGCTTTTTTATTTAACATAACAACTCCCTCGTTGAGCAAGATCTTGCTCGCCTGGGCAACTTTTTGCTCGACCTGAGCAAGATCTTGCTTGGGACTATAAACTTATCAATATAACGTATTGATAAGTATAGATAGAAAGTTGGCACGTAAGTTGCCCTATAAGTCATTGAAAATTGTACTAACAACTTCAGTTGAAACTAAATAAGGAATTTACAATGCCAACTCCATGTTATATCTCTATCAACGGTGAAACTCAGGGTCTGATCACTGCAGGCGCTTGCACTTCTGACTCTATCGGTGATTCATACGTTGAAGGTCATGAAGATGAGATGCTGGTTCAGAAATTTGACCACGTGGTGACGGTACCGACTGATCCTCAATCTGGTCAGCCTGCAGGTCAGCGTGTGCACAAACCATTCAAATTCACGGTTAATCTGAACAAAGCCGTTCCTCTTCTGTATAACGCATTGGCGTCTGGTGAGAAGATGTCAAACGTGGAACTGAAATGGTACCGCACTTCTATCGAAGGTAAACAAGAGAACTTTTTTACCACCAAACTGGAAAACGCGACCATCGTCGATATCAATCTGGAAATGCCTCACTGCCAAAACCCAGCAGATGCGGACTTCACCCAGAACCTGACTGTTTCTATGTCTTACCGTAAGATCACTTGGGATCACATCAACTCTGGTACATCAGGCTCTGATGACTGGCGTAAGCCAATCGAAGCGTAATTCGCCTCGATCGGACGACCATCCGCCGTTAGGGCGGATGGTTTCTAGCTAAACCTTAAGCCGGATGCATTGATGGTGCTCGTAGAGCCCAGTGTATTGAGCTTAAGGTTTTGCGCTATCTAAAAGACCGGGATCACTCGGCAATCAGGATAAAGGACAACAGATGGCAAGGTTAGGGTTTCGGATTCTCATCGACGGCTTAGACGATGAGACGTTGGTGGTGCGTGAATATCATGGTCAGGAGTCGGTGTCCGATTCACTGGATAAACAGGGTCATTTGGTCAGTGGCTTTCGTTATCAGATTGAATTGGCCAGTCGGCGTAACGATTTAACGCCGCTGGATACCGTTGATCGCAACGCGTTATTAGAAGTGTTGCGTAACAATGAGGTGGTGCAGCGGGTACACGGCGTGGTTAGGCAGTTCAGTCAGGGCGATACCGGTTACAGTCATACTCATTATTCGCTGACGCTGGTGCCGGCTCTGGAGCGCTTGTTGCTACGCCATAACAGCCGGATATTCCAGCAGCAGACCGTTCCGGAAATCATTGTTACCCTGCTGCAGGAGATGAACATCACCGACTGTGTGTTTGCCTTGAAAAATCCCCTGCCGAAACGCGAATTCTGTGTGCAATACCGAGAAAGTGATTTGCAGTTTCTCCACCGCATCGCCGCCGAAGAAGGGCTGATGTACAGCTTTATTCACCAGGAAGATAAACACCTGCTGCTGTTTACCGACAACAATTCTGGCTGGTCAGTACTGGAGTCGGCCATACCCTATAACACGTTATCGGGCGGAATCAGTGAGGTGCCGTACGTTTCCAAACTGGTTCAGCATACCCGTATTGAAGTTAGTCATACCCAACTGCAGGATCGCAGTTTTCTCCAGCCGGGTTACACTTTTGCCCAGTCGGCACAGGCGCTGGATACCGACTATCAACTGACTGGCTATCAACTTACTAATTATGAACACTTTGATATGCCGGGGCGTTTTAAACAGGATGCGGTCGGTAAGGTGATCAATCAGGTGCGCCTTGAATATTTGCGCCGTGAAGCGCATACCGCGACGGGGCAAAGTGACGAAGCCCGCTTGCAGGCGGGAGTACGTTTTACTCTCAGCGAACACCTTAATCCGCAATGTAACCGCGAATGGCTGGCGGTAAAGATTCTTCATCAGGGCAGTCAACCCCAGGCACTGGAAGAGTATGGTTCAGCCGGAGCAACCACCTACAGTAACCAGTTTACTTTGGTACCGACGGAGCATTTATGGCGGGCGACGCCGCAACCCAAACCTAAGGTAGACGGGCCGAATATGGCCTTAGTGGTCGGCCCAGAAGGGGAAGAGATCTACTGTGATGAGCACGGGCGGGTCAAATTACACTTTCCATGGGATCGCTATAGTAATGGTGATGAACACAGCTCTTGCTGGGTGCGGGTTGCGCAGGGCTGGGCTGGGGCACAGTACGGAATGATGGCAATCCCGCGTATTGGTCATGAAGTGATCGTTTCTTTTGTGCATGGCGATCCGGATCAGCCGCTGGTGACCGGGCGAACCTATCACGCGACGAATCAGCCACCGTATCCGCTGCCAGCCAATAAAACCAAGACGGTGCTGCGCAGTGAAACTCATCAGGGGCAGGGATTTAACGAGCTGAGTTTTGAGGACCAATCGGGAAGTGAGCAGATTTACCTGCACGCGCAGAAAGATTTAGAAGTGATGATTGAACACGATCACAGCCAGGATATTCGCCACGATCTGCACCTGCTGGTCGACAACGATCGCTACACACAAATCCAGACCAATGATCATCTGACTGTCGATGGCGAACAGCGCCTACAGATTGCTGCCAACCAGAGCTGCGAGATTGGTGGTGCCTTCCAGCAGAAAGTGACACAGAAAACCGTGCTGGATTCGGGCAATGAAGTGCACCTTAAGGGCGGTAACAAAGTGGTGCTGGATGCTGGTAGTGAAATCACCCTCAAAGCAGGTGGCAGTTTTGTCAAAGTCGATGCCGCGGGTGTGCATGTGGTCGGCCCTGCCATTGGGCTGAACTCCGGCGGCAGCGCAGGTAGTGGCTCGGGTTATGCGGGACAGGCCGCCGTATTGCCAAACGTGTTGCAAGCTATGCCGGTTCCGGCAGAGTTGGTACAGAGTGAAATTCATGCGTCGATGGTATCTGAGCGACCATTGCTGGTAGATCAACAGATCACGGCGATTAAGGGGAGTAAGACTCCGGTGTGTGAAATATGTGAAGAGGCGGCTAAACAGTCATGATGCTTTCTTTTGATGATTGGGCCCCTGAGTTCGATATTCCCAGTGATGGCTCCCTGCTTTTGTTTTTAGACAGTACGCAAATTGAATCTTGTGCGCAGAAACTGTTTGAGGTTGAAGGAGAGATTGATGTCGAACCTATCTATATGCTTGAGCCGTTTGATGAGTTGCTGGAAGTGTCTCCTTATGTGGTTAGAGTGACGCCGCAAATCATGAGCTGGTTTTATTCGCAGCAGACTCCGACAGCCGGATTTTTCTTTACATCTAAACAGTCGATCGAGGCAATATGCTGCCATTTTCGCCATGCGATTAAAGTGCGTACCCCTTATGACCGGGATGTGTTTTTTAAAATGGCTCACTCAGAGGTTGCCTGGGTAATGTTGAAAAATGATGTTACTCATTACTGGGCGATGATTGACCAGGCATGGCTTCCGACCCGGGTGGGGTGGAAAATTCTCACGAAACCGGATTTTGTCCCTGAGGCGCTGAAGTGGCCGCTACAACTCACTGATCGTTTGTGGCAGCAATTAAGTCAGGTTACGTGGATGAATACCTTACAGGCAATTACCCTCCATCTTGAGGCGCATTTCCCGGCGTTGATTGCGCAGGATGAGTATGATGCTTGGCTTAATGCCATTGCCAGTGACGCGTATCAGCAAGGGTTTAATGCTGAGCGTGATTTGCTGTTTTATTTCAATATTATCGGTTGGTTGGGTGAAGAGGCGGTGAGCAGCGAGCAGTATCCGGATATCCATCAGTTGATTTCCTCGCCGTCATTAGAGACGCCTTCACAGCGGATAGAGCAGGCTTCCGAGCTGGCTTATCGCTATTTTCAGTCCCCCTCAGTTAGTCAGGAGCTATCGTCATGAGTAACCCAATTGATGCCGCACGAAATGGCAGTGCTACGGATGCCATGGCCGTCTTGGGTGAATGCCCGCTTAAACAGACTAAGTTCCAGTTGGTGCCAGTCAGATATGGGTTGGTGGAAAAAGAGAGACCACATCTGGCGATCAATAGTCGATATAAACGTGATGTTAAATTTCGACCAATAGGTGTTCGGCCTTTGCCTGTCGATGGTTACCTGTATGTGATTCATTCCAATAGAAAAGACATTATCTATGTGTATTCGGTGAAAACGGATGGCTCCGTTCAGAAGTTGGAGCAACAAGCGCTTTCCGATGGTGGCATAGAATACATCTATTCTGAATCTGAAAAAGCGCTGGTTGTGGAGCGCTGTGGTTCCATTGATATTCTCTATAGTCGTACGCCGATTTCGGCAAAACTACAAAACCAGTTACTCGATTCAGCAAAACTGCGCGAGCAGTTAATGCAAACGTGTCCTATTGGCCAGTTTAAAGCCGGAAAAGGGGCGAAACACTTATTACCACCAGAGCAACTTGGTAACCATTTAGCGGACAGCCAACCCACGGAGAGTGATAACCCTGAAGAGTTTCGGTGGTGCTGGGAAAGTGAAGCGGTTGACGTTGTCAGTGCTGACAGCATTACGGCTCATATTCCTCCCAAGTATCAAGAGGATGCGGCTGTTGTTATTCTTGAAGATCCCATTGGTATCAAAACGGAACTTGCCAGTGCTTACCTTGGCATTACCAATATGGAGCACTCTTGGTTCGAGCAAGATAATCATCGTGCAAAATATTTTGCTGCTGAACAAATAAAACTCTTGATGGAAATTGGTGAGCGTCAATTTAAAGCGAACAGCGATAATAAAGCGATTACGGCGTGTATTGATTCACACCTAGAGGCGTTGAAACGACGTTATCTTGATTATACTGAGGCGTATGACAACTATTGGGAGTTGGTCAAAAAACAAACCAATGGCCCAGATAATACGATAATGATCCGTATGGATACCCTCTATGATTCCGACGAGCTTAAGCAATATCAGGTTGAACAAATCAAAAATAGTGAATTTGCTCAACAATATTCGATTGACCCGACCGCGTTAGAGCAATTTTTTACCCGGGTGAGGCAAGAAAATAAAGCACTATTAGAAGGCAAATGGGCGGGTCTTACTGGTGATAGGGGGATCCTTGATCGCATCGATGACGATGCGATGGAACATTGGTATTTCGACGCACAAAGAAGGCTTTCGCTATGGCGTGAGCAAACCGATATCGTGAACACCGATAGAGGTGAAATGCTGGAACCCGCTTATGCGGCCTTGCCTGTTTTTGATAAGGAAAACAAAGAGACGTTATTGGCGCGTTTGCAGCTAGAAAATCATTGGCTGATTAACATTGATGACGTCGCGGCTTTGAATAGCAAAGTGCGTGACTTTTTGTTTGCCGATATTGGTGAGCAGAATTTACACCCCTTTATCTCTAACCAAGACAATATTGCGACCTTGGCCAAACATGATGTGGACGCGAAAGAGCTTGCCGATGATATCGTTAAGTTGAAAGGCATTAAAGATGGTTACGATAGTAGCTTGAATGGCCTTGCCGGATTGGTTGATTTTCAAAACTTACTGGCTGGCCGTCATATAATCCCCATGGCGGCGATCCCGGATGAAATTCGCTATCAGCTTAGTTTGATTGGCTCTCAGTTATCAGGTTTAGCCATTGATGAACTCAATCGATTGAGCGAGAGTTTGAAAGCGGCGCAAACCAAGGGTAATGCGTTGGTGTATCATGCTCGTCCGGGGTTGGTGGCTTTGCTGCTTGGGCAGAAGAAGAACGCCAATGTGACGTTAGAGATGGGGGTGGAAGCGGGGAATGCATTCTTCAATGAGAAATTTACCCAACTCGAACAGATTCGGTTTGATGCGGAAAAAATACTGAGCCAACGAAACTCGGTAGAAGCGCAAACCACAGGAACAAGAGCGCAGAAAGATGCCCTGAGAGCGCAATACAATAAGCAGCTCAGGACATTAGCTGAGCAAGCAGAAGCAACCTTAATGGACTTATCGGTACGTTCCGAGCCGATAGCCGTCGATGGGCAGCCTCATCCTCCTTCTCACATTACGATTAAAGCCGCGGGGGCGGGGGCTGATGAGTTAGATGAAATCTTAGCACTACGCCGCAAAGTCCTGACCAACGAGCTGTTATATGGAAAAGCGAAAGGTGTTGGGCTCAATGGGTCGGTAGGCTCTGGCAGTATGGCGTTAGTGGTATTTGTCATCAATGCCTGGAACTGGAGCGCGACGGTGGATAAGTTTGAGCGTAAGTCGCGGTTGACTCGAATTGAGGGTTTTGAATATTTTGCCGGTTTTACGGGGTTTCTCTCTTCCGCAACCTCGGTTACGGTGGAAGTGCTTAAAGCCAAAGCCAGCTATGACTGGATCAACCGCTCTACCGAGGTGAGTAAAACTATACTGGGTAAAGTGGTGACGTTCGGCACGATCGGTGTGTCTGTTTTGACATTCGTATCCAGTGCTTCTGATTCAATTAAACAGATGAATCGAATTGGTGCTAGTTGGCAAAACGGGGATATTGGCGCGTTGGTTGCCTCCGGTAGCGCTTTGGCGGGGGATGGTGTGCAGGCTTGGCATACCGGAAAAATTGCGTTTTATGGTGGCTATGAAGTATTTGGGGCAATTTCTGGACGAATTACCTGGCAAATTGCGGCGGAAAATACCCTAGGGATAGTCGCTCGCGCCAACCCTTATATGTTGGTGGCCTCGGTGCTGATCTTTGCCGGTGAGTTTGGCTATAACTTTTTGCAGTCGACGCCTTTGATGCGCTGGATAAGTCAATGTGTGTGGGGTAAAGATGGCATCTGGTTCTGGCATGATAATCAGCTCTGGGATTACGCTACCCAAATGACCAAATGGTTGGAAGTGACCCAGACCCCGCAGGTGAGTATTGAGACCGAGCAGTATGGTGAAGAGTACATTCCCCCCAGTGGCAATTGGGTCACCACGATAACCAAACACCGTCTCAAAACCCTACAACTGGTGGTTCCGCTGGTGAGGCCTCAGCAAGTCCGCATTGCTGGGGCGGTGAAGGTGATGGGGCAGAAGCGCCCAGTGGATATTACCAACACGAATTTAATTGCCCAAAGTCGAGTCACCTATGATGGGCTGAATACCGTGTATGAATTTGACTGGCCGCAGGATAAAGTGAGGCACCAATCTTTTTTATACCTTGATCTACTGATTGAAGTGGCCACCATGCAAGGGGAGATATTATTCGCTGAGCAACAAGGTGCGCGTTTTACGATTAATCTTCAGGAGCCAGAAAACCTGGAGAAGCAGGCAAGTCGGCCAAATTGGTATAAAGTGTCTCAGCTTGAGCAAGAGGATGAGCAATACACACCGAGTTCGGACTTGGCAGCCCATCTGGCATTATTAAAAAATAGTAAAGAAATCATAAGGCGATAATTAACCAATGATAAAAAAATCCTTTCCCTTTTTTGCCGGGCAACGCACCGATAAAGCGTTTGGCAGCAGTAGCGTTCTCAGTCCCTTACCGATCAAGACTATGGTTCCTAAAGTTAAGTCGTGCGATATCTTAGTTACTAAGACCGATGCCTATATTGAACTCGGTGGCGCGGGGGGGATGATTTTTCAGACCCAAATTATGTGGATGATTTTTTTAATCGGATTTTTTATCGCTTTTTTACCGCCCTATATCATGTTTGATGGGTTTACGGGTATCTATTTAGGTTCGTATAAAGATGTCTTGGTGAATGGTGAATGGGTGGTACAATTTCAATATTTTGAATTTTTTCTTGTGTTGTTTGGAACATTGGCTGGTTTTACTGGGCTATCGTTTATTGTTTTTAAAATAGCCCAAAAATCTCGTCAAACCCTTAGTCGAACCCTCCCTTTCCGTTTTAACCGTCAGCGCCGAGAAGTGATGATGTCGCGCTGGAATGAAGAGACCAAACAAACCGAGATTAAAACGTTCCCGTGGGAAGATATCTGCGCCATGGTGGGTCAGGGCAGTGCGATGTCGACGGGTGGGATCATCTCTTCGGCCTCACTATTGATTGCCGCCAATGATAACGAAGATTATGGTCATTTCTGGTCGTCGATACAGACCGGGGCGATGAATAAAATCCATGCTGCCGGGATGTGGGAAATGATCCGTTCGTTTATGGAAGAGGGGCCGGATTCGATTGGTGAGCCCTCCCCATTGACGCTTGAGGGATTGATTGAGCAGCATTGCTCCAGCCGTGATATGAAAGTAGAAGACTTCACCACGGCCACTAAAGTGTGGTGGTATTTAAACGGTACCATGCTGGGCATCTGGCGAATTAATTACGAAACACAAAAGATGAAGCAAAACGCGGATACCTTCACCGAAGTGACGCAGTGGAGTCAATCGCTCCCTAAAGCACAATGGGCGAAGCCGAGTGACGCGCTGCAGTATTACAACACCATGCTGGCTGAGAATGAATACGCCAAAGGGCAGACTATTTTTTCGATTGGTGATATTCGTGAGAAATATGGTGATGTGCGATAGCGGAAAGTAATGAAAAAACAGAATGTTGAACAAGGCTTTAACCTTGCTGAAAACCGCCCGTTAGCGGGAGAAACGCGCACGTTTCCATTGGGGCAAGTGCTGTTTTTTTCGCCTAAGCCTTCACCAACGGCAAAAATCGCCCCCGGCAGTTGGGGCGAATCCAATCAGGTTGTTGAGATCAATGACACCTATATGGACATCGGTCAAGGAAATCAAGGCACAGCCGGACAAGTACAACTTGTTATGTCTCTCGTAATAGGTGTCTTTGTTTTTTTCCTTTGTGTATTTATATTCATGATTCACATTGGGATGTCGGCCAATTCCGATATAACTCTTTTTCAAGAGTCACTCCATATATATCAAGAGGTTGGTTGGATTGTGTTATTAGCTCTATTTTTGGCTGGCGGTGCTGGTTGGTTTGCCGTATTCAAATCCATGTGGCTTAAAGCCAAAACACGTCCAATTCGTTTTCATCGTCAACGCCGAGAAGTGTGTTACTACCCGGATGGCCACAAGACTCCTGTGATTGCTAAATGGGAAGAAGTGGTGTCATGGGTTTCAATGCACAAAGGGTTTACGGGGGGGGCCGTGGTGAGCAATGCTACCTTTGGTATTGCCTTTCCCACTGACGATGGTCAAGAGTATTGGATGTTACGGCGTCCGGTTGCATTAGTGAATGAGGGCCAACGGCTGTGGGAAATCATTCGTTGTTATATGGATGAAGCACCGGAATATTGGGCGGTGCCTGCGGCGGAAGAGAGCCGAAAAACCTTTGATGAAGCGCGCCGTCAGTTACACAACAACTTCAAACATGGCCCCAAGAATAAGTTTTTTATGGAGTTGCTTGACCCGAGCACCTCTTATGCGGGGATGATTGGCTATTATGTTTATCATATTTTAAGTTTCTGGAAACTGCCGTATTGGGTTGCAGAGTTAGATAGCAAAATATCGATGGCGAAGTTCCCCAAGGAAATAGAAGCGTGGTCTGTTTCTCTACCTCAAGAGCAGTGGGTGAAACCAACAGAAGAGTTGTTGGCTCACAAAGCAGCTTTGAATAAGCATTATCAGTCTGGCGGTGAATTTACTAATTTTAGGCAGATAGCGGCGTAGTGTTTTTATGCTTTGGCAATTGCAGTTCAAACAACTTTGGATTCACAGTGTAAATCCAGCCCATCTTTATCCTTGCCGCTAAATATGCACATACTTCTCCCGCGCCCAGCGCAGGGTTCGGCCAAACAGAACAATCGTACAGACGCCGACGAGAATAGGGGTGATCAGAAAGCTCCAGTTTTGGTCGGTGAGCATAATGATCAGCGGATTGCCTCCGGCTGGCGGATGCATGGTACGGGTGGTCAGCATGGCGAATAATGACAGGCCGATAGCCAGTGCAATGGACATGGATGAAACATCGAAAAACTGATAGATAGTTAAGCCGATCAATGTAGTTAATAGATGACCAAAAATGACATTGCGTGGTTGTGCCATCTGGCTGTAAGGCGAACCAAATACCAAAATAGTCGTAGCCCCAAATGGTGCGATTACCCACATATGCTCCTGATCTAATGTATTGACCCAAAATAAGATGCCAACAGTCAATGCCGCACCAATGCCTGCAATAAAATAAAAAGTCATCAATCTACGCATAACTTGCTTTTTGCCTGGTCAATAAAATCCATATGATTAATATTGATATAGACCTAAATAGGCGAAAAAGACGTTATACAGTGATAAAAATGTGAGCTTAGCTAAAGAGATATTTTGTTTAATAAATAGCCCGACAGATTGCCGGGCTATGAAGTGAAAAAAGTGACAGATTACTTTTTCGTCCAGGCGGTACGGTCGATATCCAGATCCATGAACTCATCAGGATTAAATACCGGTTCATCAGCACCTTGCTTAAGCTTTTTACGGTAGTCGCGGATCAGGCGTGTTGCGGTTGGGAACAGCATAATTAACGCCAATAGGTTCACAATTGCCAGAATCCCCATTAACGGATCAGAGAAGAAGAAAATGGCAGTGGCACCCGGTGCAACAGCACCTAAAAATACAACGGCGACGACAGATAGACGCAGTACATGCAGCAAGTACTTGTTGTTGGTGATAAAAGTCAGAGCGTTTTCACCCAAGTAGTAGTTATAAACCACAGAACTGAAAGAGAAGAGCAGAATCGCACCGGTCAGGTAATATTGTGCCCAATCACCCAGCTGTGAAACCAGTGATTGCTGAGTAAGAACCACGCCATCAATCCCTTCAGCACCTGGTACATACACATCGCTGAGCAGAATCACAAACGCAGTACAGCTACAAACGACCATAGTATCGATAAAGACCGACAGTGACTGAGCAATACCCTGACTAATAGGGTGAGGAACATCTGCTGTTGCGGCAACGTTTGGTGCTGAACCCAGCCCAGCCTCATTTGAGAACAGGCCTCGACGCAGACCTTGAGCCAATGCTGCGCCCATACCGCCGCTTACCGCTTCTTCTAAACCAAAGGCATTTTTTACAATGCTGCTGATAACAGCTGGTAGTTCGGAAATGTTCATCGCGATGATAACCAGTGCAATAGCGACATAACCGACGGCCATCACAGGTACAACAATATCGGCAGTTTTAGCGATACGTTTAATACCGCCATAAATAATGAACCCAACAATGACAGCCAGAAATACGCCGGTATAAAGGCGATCAATCCCTAAACTATCTTGTGCGGCTCCTGCTACCGTGTTGCCTTGGAAAGCATTAAAGCCCAGGGCGAATGAAGCAATTAAGCAGAACGAATAAAGATAGGCTAACCAACGATACTCTTCACCCAAGCCATGGATGATTGAACGTGCCGCACCGCCACGGAAGTGACCTTCTTCATTTCGCTTAAACAGCTGAGCCAGAGAACATTCAACCAGGCTGGTGGCCATACCGACTAAAGCAATCGCCCACATCCAGAACACCGCACCTGGCCCACCTAAGGTGATGGCTACTGCTACACCGGCAATGTTGCCGCCACCAACGCGTCCGCCGATTGACAGTAACAGAGCTTCGCGACCCGAAATCGAGTCATCGCTGATGGTGTTATTCTTTTGCAACAGAACGCGGAACATACGTGTAAAGAATCGGAACTGAACAAAGTCTGTGACGAGAGTAAAGAAAAGACCAAAGATGACTAAAAATGGAATTAACGACCAACCCCAGGTTAAATCGCCGATCATCCCAAAAAAGGATTCTAAAAATGCCATTTTAATTTCCTCTAAAAATGGTTATCCCAATGATACTTACGTCAGTAAGAGGGGATAAGAAACTATGTGATTATGTCGCTTGCAAAATGATTGCTCACTTTATAATCTAATTTATGTGTTTAATGCGGTATTTATAACCACTTAAATAGTGAAATGCCGGTGAATTATACTCAATAGTATACTAAAGACAAATTTATTGAATTTTTCTTAATGTGGTTTATGGGGTGAATTGAAATTAAAATTAAAATAATCAAACGGTTAAGTTGTATTTCTTCAGGTGTGTGGAGGATGGAAAGTGAATATCAATTACGATGCCATGCATAAAAGACAATATTTTATTTGATGTCTAAGGATATTTCCCTGCTTAAATATCGGGCTAACTGTTATTGAACAGAGTTTGAGCATACAATGAAACGTGTTGTACTTAATAGAAAGGTCAATCTCTTTGTGCTGTAATAGTTTACACAAGCCTCTGATATATATAATGAATGGGTAATATATGGACAGTTTGTCATCCAAGATTCTGGATAAAGCGGATTTTATCGCTAAAGCTCAACGGTTTAGTGATGAGCTCTATTACAACCATTTCGATATCATCCTTGCTTTTCAGGTTAAAGATAACCGCATCAGCACCATCAATACCTTCTCTCAGGTATGTGAAACGGTAAATTCGGTTCAATTGATGGGCAGAGTAAATGACTCGCTATTTATGCTTTATCTGTGTGTACCAAAAGGGAAAGAGCACTGTTCGCGAACCATTCATCAAACGATTAAGCAGTTGTTTTATATCATTAAACACGAAAGTAAACTGGCGTATAAAATCGTTGCAACCAGTAAAATTGGTATTTCGGTAATGGGGGAAGATTGCCAGACGATGCAGAATGCAGTGACTCACGCATTCCAGGCAACCATGGAACAACAGAGTAAGGTAAATCAGCGTGTTAGTTTTTTTAATTCCAAATTACAGCTGGCAATAAAACGCCAGTTGCTACTTGAAGATGTGGTAAAAAACGCCATTGAGCATGATGAAGTTAACGTGGTTTATCAGCCGATCATTAGTTGCCATAGCTGGAAGATCGATGGCTACGAAGTGTTAAGTCGGTTTAACAGTGACCCGATGTTAAAGACCAATACGCGTGAGCTGATTGAAGTCGCAGAAGACATTAATCTGATTTCCGAACTGGATCTGCTTACCTATCATAAATCGCTGGTGGAGCTGAAAGATATCATTGCTAATGATACGGCATTTTTTAATCTGAATATCTCTACCAATACTCATCAGGATTTCAGTGATTTGTTTGAATGCATCAACCTGCTCAACAAGCAGAATAAGTTGGATCACTCACGTCTGGTGCTTGATATCAATCCGACCCGGGATGCCTGGCAAACTTCTATTGAACATGTAAAAAAGCTTACCGATAAAGGAGTATTGACTGCACTTGGAGATCTTTCTCCTGGTTTCGATCTAGGAAAGAACTTGGTCGATGGTGGATTTAGCTATTTGCGTCTGGACGAACGGTTTTATGCCAAATTTCATAATGAAACAGAATATTATCAAGTGGTTAAGCTGCTGGTAAAATTATGTCGGGATCTAAAAGTGAAAGTGATCATCCAAGGTGTCAGTGAGATAGAACAGGCGCGGGTATTGCTTTTTCTCGGGGTGGATTATTTGCAGGGTAATGTATTCACACAACCTGTAGATGCGAAAGAAATCGGTCAGTTACAAGCTAAGGTCGCACGCGTAGCCGAGCGTATTTTTAATGAAAATACCGAATCAGCGGATAAAACCACCAGCCAATTGATGACCAGTATTGGTAGTCTTGTCAATCACCGAATACCAAGGCTTGAATCTGGCGATCCCATCTCGCTGGCCAATGAATATTTAAAAACCGAGTCTGTCTCCGTTTTACCGGTGATTGCTGATAAACATTGTGTAGGGATTGTCGATCGGGCACGGCTTAATCTGCACCTTTCTCCGACGATGGGGACGGATCTGGAAACCGAAAAGGAAGCTCGAATCTGGCACCGTCCGGTGAACTTTATTATGAATACTGAATTTAATTCTGTCGAAGCGACATTGGATGCGACGAATCTACTGAACCTTATTTCTGATAAAGGTTACCAGCTTCCTTTGGTTGTGACGAAACACGGTCAATATGCCGGCATGGTTACTGAGCGAGAGTTGATTTCGTATTTAATGCAAAAACACACATAGTTTTTTAGTGGTTTTTGCAATTTGCAATCATCTTTTTATTTTGCAAATTTAAAACGCAGCTGATTGCTATGTGTTTGGTTGGAAAAATAGTAGATGTGATAAAAATCAGTTAATTACAAACTTGGCACGTCAATTGAATATAGTAAAGTGACCCTTATTAAGCCGAGGGTCACCTAGCCAACTGACGTTGTTAGTGAATGTACTTTGTTCACATTGATTATCCGCCAATCACTTATTATTTGTGATTGGCATTTTTTTTCCCTGCTTTTCCTAGAGGAATGTTCTTATAGAACAGACCCATTCTTGCCAGCTTTAGCTTAATTGTACTGCATTGTTTTATGTATTGGCTCCACTTTATTTCCCATCTGGCTCTATCAACAATGAGTTAGCTCGGTAATAGTGTAAATAAAGAACAAATCGTTAACATAATTACGAATTATCTTTGCTTATTGCAGACACGGAGAGTCACAAATGAAAAAAATAATGCATAATCTAAAAACGTTCAGCAAGCTGGCAAGCTTATCCCTGCTACTGGGATCGGTCGCCAGTGTTTCATTCGCTCAGGATCTATCAGGAATCGAGAAATCCGGTGTATTTAAAGTGGCGACAGAAGATGACTACGCACCGTTTAACTTTATGACGGATGGCAATCCGGACGGATTTCACAAAGATATCCTGGCGGAGCTGAAAACCTACAGTGAGGGTAAGTTCGACATTGAGCAAAGTATTTTGCCATGGACCGGCTTACTTGCGGCTGTCGCTTCGCAACAGTATGATGCAGCCATTACCGGTGCATTAATCACCGATGATCGCTTAAAAGTATTCAACTTTGTTGTTCCTCTGGCCTCTGCTCAGCACTTCTACGTTAAACGTAAAGGTGATGACAGCATTAACAGTATTGCAGATCTATCCGGAAAAACACTAGGTGTTCAGGCCGGTAGTGCTTTGTTGGCTCGTTTGCCTGAACTGGAAGCCATGCTAAAAGAAACTGGCGGGACATTAGGTAAAGTGGTTCAGTATCAGTCCTATCCTGAAGCTTACGCAGATTTAGCCAATGGCCGTACCGATTATGTGGTTAATGCGGTTATCTCTATCAATGATCTGGTGAAAGCGCGTGGCAATATCTTTGAAAAAGGCCAGCCAGTATCCGGTAAAGGTTTTGTTTCCTGGCCGGTTCCTAAAGCAAGCCCTGAACTGCTTAGTTACCTGAATGGTTTTGTCTTGCATCTAAAACAAACCGGGAAACTGACCGAACTGCAGAAAAAATGGTTTGGTCAGGAATTTGTCGGTTTACCTGATGAAGCAATTACCAGCGTAGAACAATTCCATAAATTAGCGAATTTAGATTAATCATCATTAGCCCGGAGCTGATCGTCAGTGCCGGGCTGTTGTATTTGTTTATTAATCAAAAGGCTTGTTTATATGGATTTAAACGCTTGGATATTATTACTCAAAGGGGCGTTGACCACGGTTTGGATATCGGGTGCGTCAATTGTGATTGGGGTAACGGCGGGGTTGATTATTGCCATTATTCGCCAACGCAAAATTCCGATAATTGACCAACTCCTTGCGCTCTATATTAGTATTGCGCGATCTACTCCGTTGGTGACACTGATCCTTTTTATCTTCCTGGCATTACCCACTCTGGGTATCTTTCTCGATAAAAATGTGGCGGCCATTTTATCACTTTCACTCAATACAGCGGCTTTTAATGCTGAGATTTGGCGTTCTGCCATCCGTAATTTTTCTAAAGATCAACGTGAAGCCGCCCATGCTTGCGGTATGACCGACTGGACCTTTTTCCGCTACATCATGTTGCCACAAATTATCTCGGTGAGTTTGCCTGCACTGGTCAATGAAATGTCGTTCCTGATTAAAGGCAGCCCGGCGATTGCCATCATTGGTCTGGTGGATTTGACGCGGGTAACCAATCGTATTGCTTCGGTGACTTATGAACCACTCTATCCGATTCTGGGAGCGGGTCTCATCTATATCATTATCATCAGCGTTCTGGTTAAGCTTCAGTCGATGGCTGAAGTGAAAGCTCGTCGTTTGGCACTTTAGAGAATAGGCGGGAGAAATACTATGAATGAATGGCAAACGATCTGGGATGCGCGGGATCTGTTTTTATCTGGTTTCGTGAAAACCATTTACCTGTTTATCGTCTCTTCGATCATCGGTATGGGAATCGGTCTGACACTATTATATGTACTGGAGGTGAATCACCGTATCAGTAATCAGGTTGTGCGTAGCTTAGTCAATATGATGCGTACCTTACCCTTTTTGATTCTGGCGTATTTGCTCTATTACGGTTTACCTCAATTTGGCGTTAGGATGGAGGCGGATACCGCAGGATTGATTGCGTTATCGATTTATCACGGCGCTTATTTCTGCGAGATTTTGCGCGGCCAGCGATTGGTTATGGCGAAAGGTCTGATTGAGGCTGCCCAGGCGCATGGTTTTCGCCAGTATCAGGTTTATCTGCACATTATTCTGCCGAATATCTTGTTGAGTTCTTTGCCGCTGCTGGCGAACCAACTGATCATCTGTCTAAAAGACACCGCCTTCCTGTGCATCATTACAGTCCAGGAAGTCACTGCGGCCTCGAATAGCGTACAGTCCACCTACTTTATTCCATTTAAAGCTTTCCTGATTGCGATTTTACTGTACTGGATTGTCGGGTTGTTTATTGAATACAGTGCACATTTTATTGGGCGCTTAGGACGTAAAAAGGGATTTTATCATGCATAACGAATCAGCAATTGAAGTGAAAAACCTCTCTAAGCAGTTTGATGGAATTGAAGTGCTCAGAGATATCAGCCTAACGGTAAATAAAGGTGAAGTGGTTAGTATCTTGGGGTCTTCAGGCTCCGGCAAGTCAACTTTGCTACGTTGTATGAACTGGTTGGAACAGCCGGAAAAAGGCAAGGTGTTTGTTGGCACCGAGCGTATTGGTGTGCGTGAGGAAGATAAGAAGCCGATGACCAGCCGCCAGTTGGCGAAAGTTCGTGAACGGGTCGGCATGGTATTTCAGAGTTTTAACCTCTGGCCGCACCTAAATATCCTAGAAAATGTGATGATTTCTCTGCTTAAAGTAAAGCATATGGATAAATATGAAGCGGAAAAAATTGCGCTCCAGCAACTGGAAAAAGTCGGGATGCTGGAGAAAAAAGATGTTTATCCGATCACCTTATCGGGCGGGCAAAAGCAGCGGGTGGCGATTGCCCGCTCGCTGGCAATGAGCCCGGACGTGTTGTTATTTGATGAACCTACCTCAGCTCTGGATCCGGAGCGGGTCGGTGAAGTGTTGGCCGTAATGAAGCAGCTTTCACAAGAAGGCTACACAATGGTCGTTGTGACCCATGAAATGGAGTTTGCCCGCGCGGTATCCGATAAAGTGGTGTTTTTAGAGAAAGGCTTGTTAATCGAAGAAGCGCCGCCGGAGGAGTTTTTTGAGCGGCCTAAGTCAGATCGGGTGAAGCAGTTTTTGACTTCGTTTGCTTAGAGCTGGTGGTTAGCAGGATAAAGTCCCCAAGCTATTTTACAATTTCTTGGGGATCTTGTTTTGTTCACTAAAGCTATCTGTGTCCGTTAGCTTATCTCTACTTCTGCTGTGTATTTCTCGCGATCTGACATTTTTGGTTGCTGTGGATATAAAACCAGACCGATGCCAAGTAGAAACGTTGCACATGATACCCATTGGGCGGACGAAAGCTGTTCATCATATATTAAGTAGCCACTGATCAGGGCAAATACTGTAACGAGCAGAGTTAGCGGTGCCAACTGACTCATCGGATATTTGAGTACCATTTTGTTCCATACCCAATAACCAAATAAGGTGGTTGGGTATGCTTGAAATAGAACTGAAGCCCAGGCATTGCTGTTCCATTGCTCGTAAGTTGTTGTAAGTATTTCCCAACCGTTGACCCCTACACTTAGCAGGACGAGCGGAAGCGGTGCAAATAGTGTCCCCCAGATGTTGAAGGCAAACGCTGAACTTGTTCCCGACTTTCGGACTATGACTCCAGCTAGCGGCCAACAAATTGCAGAGATCATAATGAAAGCGACACCGAGTAGCGTAACGTTGCCGTTGGTGTAAATAATAGAAATAACCAATCCGATCATAGAAACAGCGATTCCGGTTGCTATTCGTAGCGAAATCACCTCTTTATACAGCAGTACTCCAACGAGAAATGTGGTTAATACATCGGTTTGCAGTAATACCGATGCCATTCCTGAAGAAAGTCCAAAGGTGATGGCGCAGGACGCCATACCCCAAATACCAGTGCCAAAAACGCAACCATATGCAATCAAATAGCGCCATTGAACGTCGGGTTTACGTATAAAGAAAATAATCGGGAAGGTAGCGCAAAAAAATCGAGCGGCAGCAATCAGCAACGGATCCATTTCGCTAACACCAAGCTTAATCATCGAAAAATTAAATCCCCAAATGGACATAACACCAATAATGAGCAGTAAATCTCGTATCTGCATATCTGTTCTCCTTTCCTGTAACAATATGCGTGAGTGTCTCTTGTCGAACAAAAGCAGTACAGATACAATTTTAATTAATATAATCAGTACAATTTGGTTGGGTTATGGCGAGATATAAACGGTTAGCAGAAAAGTTTATTCAGGATATTGAATCAGGAAAGCTCGTTCCGGGGGATCGCACTCTATCGTTGCGCCAATTTGCCAACCAGCACGGCATTAGTGTCTCGACTGCAGTTAATTGTTATGCAGAACTGGAATCACAGGGCTGGCTGATTGCTCGTCCTCAGGCAGGATTCTTTGTTGCGAGTCCGGCAAGTGTTATTTCTTCACCAGCGTGGCCGTCATTTTCCGTTAAAGTGACAACACTAACCACGAGCCGTCATCGTACATCAGCTCTCTGTGGGCCTCTTGGAACGTCACGTATTCAGTTAGATGAGACTTCTCTACGCGGGGTAGAACGTAGTTTGCATCGGGCGCTAAAGCGTGTTGCGAATAAAATGACTGATTATCCTGAACCTCAGGGTGAGCCAGTACTGCTGCATGCACTTTCCTCCCATTTTACTGAGCATGGTTTCCCATTAAACAGTGAAGAACTTGTGATTACTCATGGTTGTATGGATGCGGTAAAAACCGCATTGCAAGTAAGCACGCAGCCTGGAGATACGGTTGCAGTAAGTTCACCATGTTACAACGGCTTGCTCGATCAACTGTCGCAACTGGATCTCAAGATTATTGAAATTCCTACTGTTGATGATGGGATCGATCTTGATCAGTTTGAAATGTTGTTAAATACCGGGGCGGTACAAGCGGGATTATTCTGCACGACGTATATGAATCCGCAGGGAATTACATTGTCGCATTCTCAGAAAGAAAGATTAGCGAAGCTTGCTAATACGTATCGTATCCCGATCATTGAAGATGATGTGTACCTTGAACTCTCTCATCGCCACCAACTCCCCCTGCCAGCCGCTTACTATGATAATGGCGGTTATATTTTATGGTGTGGCGCGGTGTCAAAGACGTTATCACCAAGTTACCGACTCGGTTGGTGTCGTCCCGGGCGCTTTTTTCAATCGTATGTGAAACGTTCTTTGGGTGTACCAACTCTGATTCAACATGCTTTGGCTGATTTTTTTGGCTCCGGAGCTTATGCTAAACATCTGAAACGGACCAGAATTCAACTTAGTCAGAATAAATCTTTCTACCTGACTTATCTGATTGAGCATCTTCCTTTGGGTAGCCGAATTACCCAACCTGATGGAGGGTTAGTCTTATGGATTCAGGTGCCTGGATTGAATGCCAAATTGCTCGGGGAAGCCGCAGAAAAGGTACAGCTCGATATTCGGATTGGCCCATGGTTTACAGAATCAGAGCGTTATCAGGATTGCTTGCGTATCAATATTGGATTTGCGCCAGACGAAATCATCGAGAGTGAGTTAAAGCGGTTGGTCGATTTAATTAAAACCTACAGCGTATAGTCAGAGTGTTATGGTTTAAGTGACAAACAACTGTGCGATTTTTTGCACTTTACCGTCAATCTCGTCTAAGGCGATATTGCCAAAGCCCAGTACAGCTCCATTCCAAGTTCTTTGTGATGGCTCATGTTGTTCATAATAACTAAGAGGGCGAATAACAATCCCCGACTGTCTGGCGCGCTCAGTCCAGAGTCTCTCATCTATTCCACCGTACCACTTTAAGGTAATGTGCATACCTGCGGCTTGGCTGATGATTTCGATTCTATCGCCAAAATAAGTATCTAGTGCAGTAATCATCTGTCGATATTTCGCTTTATATAAACGGCGCATTTTCCTGATGTGACGATTTAGATCACCGTCGTTTATAAAATCCGCCAGTGCGGCTTGAGTGTGTGTAGGAAGATCGCCAGTCAGAGCATCCTTAATCTCTAAGCATCTTGATACCAGAGAGTCAGGCACCACCAGATAGCCCAAGCGCAATCCGTTAAACATGACTTTGCTAAAAGAGCCAACGTACATGACCCTCTGATCCTGACCGATTTGCCCGGCTAACCCTTGTAAGCTGGTATAAGGGCGGTGAGCAAACTGAAATTCGCTATCGTAATCGTCTTCGATAATCCAATGTTGATCGGTAGTTGCCCAGTTAATCAACTGGAGGCGTTGATCGGTATTCAGTGTGGTTCCCATCGGGTACTGATTGCTTGGAGTAATATACAATGCTTTTGCATTGCTCTCTAAAATTGTGGCGATTTCCACCCCGGTACTGGCATTGACCGGGATCGGTATACATTTCAGTTGCATTAATTCAATCACTTTACGCATCTGTGTATAACCTGGGTGTTCCATCAAAATTGTATCGGAACGGGTCAGTGTTGCCATCAGAGCGATTGACAGAGCCTGTTGTGCTCCACAGGTAATGATAATTCGCTCCGGATTGCAGGTTACAGAGCGACTGGAAGCCAGATAGCTGGCAAGCGCCTGCCTGAGCTCAATGTTGCCCTGGACATCCTGATTGCCGAGCAAGACTGAGCGTGAAGCGTGCTTTTGCATCAGCTTTTGCCATTTGGCGATTGGAAACTGCGCCAAATCTGGTATGCCCGGTGCGAAGGGCCGATTGAGATCTTGTGTGATTACCGGAACCGGTTTAAATAAGGGCGAATTTTGTATTCCCAGATAGTGTTCAGGTAATTCCACCGCCACATAAAATCCCGATCCAGGGCGGCTTTCCAGATAACCTTCAGCGACTAACTGTTCGTAGACGGCAATCACGGTATTGCGGCTTAAGGAGAGTTCCTGAGCCAATTTTCGGGTCGAAGGTAACTTGCCGCCTTTTTGCCAGAGGTTATTGGTTATTTTCTCGCGAATCGCACCAAACAGTCTGGCTTGGTACGTTCCGCTACCGTTAGTTAATGTTAAATCACCTGTTTCAATCAACGACACAACCGGATCCATCTATTAGTTAAATGTGGCTCTAAAAAACATACCAGTTTGACTCTATATTGCAATCACAATACTCATCAAAACAGGGGATATTATGTTATCGAATTCAAACCGGACAAAGATTAAAAAAGGGGCACATAAAGCCGTATTTGATAAAGGCTCGTTGTATCAGATTATCGATGAAAGCCTGATCGCCCATATTGCCATCGTGGAAGAATCGGGGCCGGTGGTGATCCCGATGTTAGCCTGGCGAGTTGGTGATGCGGTTTATATTCATGGTGCAAATAATAGTCGCCTGATGAAGCAGCTAAACAGTGGTCGCCAGACCTGCCTGACCTTTACCTTATTTGATGGGTGGATTCTGGCTAGGTCAGCATTTCATCATAGCGCGAGCTACCGTTCTGCCGTGGTGTTTGGCGCGTTTGAATCGATTGAGGATGCCAAAGAAAAAGATAGCTTGTTGAACTATTTCATTGAGCACATTGCGCCGGGTAGAACACAACACATTCGGTTAAGTAGCGATAAAGAACTTGCGGCCACGATGGTGCTGCGCCTGCCGTTAGCCGAAGCATCAGTAAAAATCAGCCAGGCTAAGGTGAATGATGATCAGGCCGATCTCGCACTTGCTGCCTGGGCCGGCTACCTACCTTACAAAACCAAAGTTGGCCCATTACAGGCAACAGAAGATCTTGTGGAGACGATCCCTACGCCCGATTATAGTATGGCTTATGGTGAGCGGTGGCAACAGTGATTGATGCTGGCCCTTGTGCCTGTAAATGGATAATTCCGCTCTCCTGTATCTTTGCTCGGCGATAAATTTGATGAACATTGCACGATTCAAAATCGAGCCATAGGAAGCAAGTTGCTGTATTTGCCAGTAGAGATGCATATCTCTATGGTTGAATATCATTGGGTTATGTACTAACTTAGGTTATTAAACTGGTGACATAGGCAGAGGCCATAGGAAGTTGGTTGCTGTTTAATAACTGTTATGCATCTATAAGGGATTTGCCATGTTTGAAGACTTTATAAAAGAGTTGGAACGGATGAATGGCCAGTCGGTATCTGTAGCAATCGAATCGGATGAGAAGGGATATATCGACAAGCAATGCCCCAATGAAGATTGCGAGTTCATTTTTAAAGTCAATGCAGAAGACTGGGCTAATCTCTTCAAAGACGAAGCCGTATGGTGCCCGTTTTGTCGTCATGAAGCTCCCTCCGATCAGTGGTTTACTATTGAACAAGTCGAACATGCTAAAGCTGAGGCGTTTGCCGTAATGCAAGGGAAAATTCATAACTCCCTCCGTTCTGGTGCTCAAAAGTTCAATAGGCGTCAATCGAAAAACAGCTTTATCTCAATGTCAATGAAAGTAACCGGCGGTCCTAAAAGAACACATACTATTCCAGCAAAGGCTGCGGATCTTATGCAGCTGGAAATTCAATGTGAAAGCTGCGAATCCAGATTTTCTGTTGTAGGTAGCGCATACTTCTGTCCCGCGTGCGGTTATAACTCCGTAACTCGGACGTTTAGAGACTCATTACGGAAAATTCGGGCTAAGAAAGATAGTGTCGGTGTTGTCAAACAGGCGCTAATCGAGACAGCAGGCAAAGATGAAGCGGAGTTAACATGCAGATCGCTGATTGAGACGTGTATTAGTGACGGAGTAGTGGCCTTCCAGAAATATTGTGAAGGTATGTATGACGCTTTTGGAAAGACTCCGTTCAACGCTTTTCAGCGTTTAGAACAAGCTAGTGAGCTTTGGGAAAAGGCGGTTCAAAAAGGGTTTGATGTATGGCTGAGTGAAGACGAAATCAATTTACTTCGAATTCTATATCAAAAGCGCCACTTGCTCGCCCACAATGAAGGAATTGTGGACGAGAAATACATTCAAAAATCACGCGATATCAAATACAAAGAAGGCCAGCGCTTAATTATTTCGGCTAACGATGTGGAAAACCTAGTGGCGTGTTTGGAGAAATTGTCTATCGGTATTGAAGAGGCGTGTAGCGATGCATAACAATCGGCTCAACGAGACAGAAAACCGCACGATTTTTGACTTGGTTTGCATTTGAGGTTTCGGTTGGTTAAATTGAGTGCATATGCCGTTGATGATCAAGCAATTACGTTCGTTTCGTGTCGTTACTATTATTAAATTTGGCTTCATCATCAGGCATCAAACTAGCGCAAGATCTGAGCATTAAATACTCAAGTTAAGAAGCAAATGGAGTACATACGTTGAAAATGGATATATTCGTAGTTGACGCTTTTACTGATCAACAATTTAAAGGAAATTCAGCCGCCGTTGTGCCAGTTGAAGATTGGTTACCTGATGAGTTGATGCAAAACATTGCGGCTGAAAATAACCTATCAGAGACCGCATTTATCAAGTGTATCGATACGAATAAATACGAGATTCGGTGGTTTTCACCACTAACCGAAATCGATTTTTGCGGCCATGCTACTTTGGCGTCTGCGTATGTGTTATTCAACGAATTTCGTGTTGTAAGTGACGTTGAGTTTGTTACCCGAGAAGTAGGTAGATTGAAAGTCATCCTAAACTCGGATGGGGAAATTGAAATGACTTTCCCAAATCAAAAGCCAGAACCAGTTTCGGTCGTGCCTAGACAGTTGTTTGCTGGCCTTTCAAAGGAACCTGTAGAGGTTCTCAAAAACAGACAAGCTTACTTTGCTGTATTTGAACATGAGCAAGATGTGATTGAAATAACGTATTCACCGGATGAGCTAAAGCAACTCGCACCTTTGGATGTCGTGGTGACATCCGCGTCTAGTCAATATGATTTTGTTTCTCGCTATTTTTGGCCTGCAAATGGCGGTGATGAAGATCCTGTTACGGGTTCTATTCATGCTGGGTTAGCACCGTATTGGGCAGAAAAGTTGGGTAAAACGGAGTTACTCGCGTATCAAGCCTCCAAACGAGCTGGTGTTCTTAAGTGCATCGTTGCGAATAATCACATAATTGTCTCTGGCAATGCGGTTCTGTACCTAAAAGGTAAAATTGATGTTTAGCCCTTTAACTTGTCATTGTTTATGTGGTGCGGTTTCCATTGAAATAACGGGGCCAATAGAGCATGTGATACATTGCCATTGTAAAATGTGCCAAAAAGCTCATGGAGCATCATTTGCCTCTTTTGCTTTGGTTGCCGAGGAACATGTTAAAGTTGATGGCACGCCGCACATTCGTTCATATCAGTCATCACCTAATGTGACTCGTACATTTTGTGAGAGTTGCGGTTCAAATATAGAGTGGGCAGATCAGAGTGAATTCAACAAAGGTTATCGTTCTTTTTCCCTTGGATTGCTTGATACGGATTTTACGCCGGAAAGTGAAGAACATATTTTTGAGTCAAGCGCGCCCAAATGGGGACATTGGGGTTGATAAAATATGTAGTCTTTAACCTCACCAATCGGGTATCACATCGTTAGTGAGGTTAAAGCTCAGAGTTGTTAATCCCGATCAATCGCAAACGCAGACCACGCCTGGCGGGTTGGCATGACTTCCACTCGGTTAATACAGATGTGATCCGGCAGGGTGGCGATGTAGAACATCTGTTCGGCGATATCTTCTGCCGATAGTGCAGTGGTACCGCGATAGAGTGCATCAGAAGCGGCTTGGTCGCCTTTCGTCCGGACTAAAGTAAATTCAGTTTCTGCAATGCCGGGTGCCAAATCGGTTACACGAACACCAGTGCCTAATAAATCACAACGCAGGTTATAGCTGAACTGTTTTACAAACGCTTTGCTCGCGCCATAAACATGGCTACCCGGATAGGGCCACTGACCCGCAATAGAGCCGACGTTAATAATCGAAGACCCTGCTCCTGTTTCAATCAGTGTTGGCAATAGTGCATGAGTGACATTGACTAATCCTTTGATGTTGGTGTCGATCATGGTGTGCCAGTCTTCTAACTCCACTTTTTGTGCCGGGTTGGGTGACAACGCTAAACCAGCATTATTGAGCAGTACTTTCACTTGTTTAAATTCGGCTGGCAAGTCAGCGACGATTTCTTTCACCGCTTCAGCATCCGTCACATCGAGGGTGGCATGATGAACCGGGACTAGGAGAGAAAGTTCTTCGGCAAGTTCGATTAAGCGATTTTCACGGCGCCCGGTAATAACCACCGACCAGCCGGCCTTAGCAAAACGCTTGGCTGCAGCTTTACCAAAACCCGAGGTTGCACCAGTAATAAAGACGATATCAGACATAGAAACTCCGTGTAATAATGACAGATGCTCACGCTTCTATGAGCAATCCTAATTGTGTCCATGCCTCACAGGTTAACGATATCAGGGTGGTTGGTTAGAGCCAAAATCGACTGTTTTTAGGGGCAGAATGGCCCTGAATTATGTCGGCTAGTAATGCGATACCCGGTTCGATATTTTCTTGTTTAACACCTGTAAAACCCAGACGAATATAGTGGTATTGTTGTGATTCTGGCTGATGAAAATGTACATCTCCATTTTCTATCAGAATTCCTTCCTCTTTAGCCTGTTCGCAAATGGTTGCACTGTCAATACCTAAAGGCAATCTGAGCCAGAATGCACTGCCGCCAATCGTGTCATTGGTGATGCATGTGGGTAAATAAGTCTCCAAACAGCGGCGAACGGTTTTCCATTTCTCGGTGTAGGCGCGTTTTATCTTCGCCAGGTAGCTGTCGTAATAGCCCATGGAAATAAACAGCGCGCAGGTGCGTTGATTATTTGAAGGCGGATGGCGATACATCAGGCGGCGTAGTTTTCTTGCGGCATTGATTAATGTTTTATCTCCTACCATAAATCCGATACGCAGACCGGGAGAAAGAGATTTAGACAAGCTGCCGACATAAATCACTCGGCCAGTTGTATCAAGGCTCTTTAATGATGGGTTGGGCTGGCAGTTTAAGTTGATCTCGCTGTCGTAGTCATCTTCGATAATCACAAAATCATGTTTATCTGCCGCTTGCAACAGATCGTGACGTCGATTCATCGACATGGTGACATTGGTCGGAACCTGATGGCTTGGTGTGGTATAGAGATAATCACACTGTTTGAGGGCCGAACTTAATACTACGCCTTCCTGATCCACTCCAAGTGGGCGCACCTTCGCCTGACAAGTGGTGAAAATATTACGTGCGTCCGGGTAGCCAGGATCTTCCACTCCCACAATGCTGGAATGATCCATCAACAATTGCGCTAGGAGATAGAGCGAATTTTGTGTGCCGATGGTCACTAGGATCTCATCCTGAGACGCGGTGATCCCCCGTTTGCTAAGGACGTTAGTCTGGAGCTGTTTAATCAGCGCCGGATCATCACAGTCAACGTAATCTGCTATCCATTCTTTAATGGTAGTGTTGCGTTGGGACAATCGGCCACATTCGCGCCAGTGGTTAAGTGGAAAAAGTGACTCATCCGGCTGACCAAACAAGAAGGGGTAGGGATAGTCGTGCCACTGATGGGTTTTCTGAATATTGCGTTGTAATGAGAAGTCCACTTTAACTTTTTTCTGCCAAAGTTGTGCAGATTGGTCACTAATTTGGGGAGTCGAAAGCGGGGCCATCATCTGTTGGAAATCGATCTCCGGGTTAGGATAAAACCCGCTACGCTGCTGTGAAATCAGAAACCCTTCATCAACCAGTCGTTCATAAACCAACACAATGGTATTACGCGAAACATTGAGCATCTGCGCCAGCTTGCGGCAAGAGGGAAGCGCTTTTTCGCCAAACATGCCTTGGCTTATTTTTTCCAGTAGATGCTCGCGAATCTGTTCCTGTAGGCTGCGATCAGGTGAGAACTGGATATGGACAAGATGCTCGTTTTTCACACTAACCTCCTCATATTACGGACGAAGTTAATCTAAAGCAGATTATGTGCCACAAACAATAATGTTCTGGCACTGTATTCTGCTCCCATAAAAAGCTCATTCTGGACCTAATAGAAAGCCGGGGTTTGTCCTACCTTAAGCAGATAGATTCGTATAAGGAGATTAGCGATGGATCAAGGAATGACTCAAACCCGGCTTGAACAAGATGGTCAGTTTGTCTGGCACCATATGACTCAACATGCGACAGCCAAAGCGTCAATGTTTGTTAAAGGTGAAGGCAGTTATTTATGGGATGCGAATGGCAAGCAATTTCTGGATGCGGTTGCGGGGGGCGTTTGGTGTGTGAATGTCGGTTACGGGCGGGAAAGCATTGCCAATCGGGTGCGCGACCAACTGCTTGAGCTTAACTATTACGCCGGTTCTGGCGCAACACCGGTTGCTGCGGAGTTTGCAGCGAAACTGCTTTCTCTAATGCCGGGGTTAAGCCGGGTTTATTACTCAAATTCAGGTTCTGAGGCGAACGAGAAAGCGTACAAAATGGTGCGCCAGATTGCCTATAAAAAATACGGTGGTAAGAAAAGCAAAATTTTATACCGTGACAGAGACTATCACGGTACGACCATTACCTGCCTAAGCTCCTGTGGTCAGGAAGAGCGCAAAAACCAGTATGGTCCGTTTACCCCTGGCTTCGTTGAATTTCCACATTGTTGCGAGTACCGCAGCCAGTTTGGTGAAGTGGATAATTACGGTGAGCTGGCAGCAGCAGAACTGGAAAAAGTAATTCTGCAGGAAGGTCCTGATACTGTCGGTGCTATTGTTGTCGAGCCTATCACCGCTGGTGGTGGAGTTATCCCGGCTCCGGAAGGCTATTTCCAGGCGGTTCAGGCATTATGCAAGAAATACGATATTCTGTTGCATATTGATGAAGTGGTGTGTGGCATCGGACGTACCGGTAAATGGTTTGGTTACCAGAATTACGGTGTCCAGCCAGATATCGTTACTATGGCGAAAGGCCTGGCTTCTGCTTATGCTCCAATATCTTGTACTGTTGTAACTGAAGAAATTTTCCAATTGCTGAATGATCAGCCTGATGAACGCGAAAGTTATTTCCGCGATATCAGTACCTTTGGTGGCTGTACCAGTGGTCCGGCAGCGGCGTTGGAAAATTTAAAAATTATCGAAGAAGAAGGCTTGTTAGAGAACACTATACACGTTGGTGAATATCTAAAAGGTCGCCTTGCGTTATTGATGGATAAATATTCAATTATTGGTGACGTGCGCGGAGTCGGTCTGTTCTTAGGGCTGGAACTGGTTAAAGATCGCATCACTAAAGAGCCGGTTGAAGAAACGGTACTGATGAAGATTGTTGCTGATTGTGCTGCGCATGGGGTATTGATTGGTCGTACTAACCGTTCATTCCGTAAGTATAACAATACAATTTGTTTGAGCCCGATGCTGACATTGACTCAGGAACAGGCTGATGTGATTGTTGATGCTATCGACACTGCACTAGCTAATATTGCTGCTTAAATATCTGATAGAAAATCGCCTGTTCTGAGATGAGCAGAACAGGCGATATGGCTTAAAATAAGTAATGATTAGTTTACACTTCTATATTTGCAATCGCGGTCAATCTTTATCACTAGCCTTGTATACCAGATTTGTTATTATCAACAGTGGTTTGGTATACATTTTGAGGTAGTTCTTCGTATTTTTACGAAAAGTGAAAATTTCTGTAAAGCATTGTTTACGGATCAACTGGTTGATTTGACCTGTCTGTCTTTTCTCTTCTTTTTCTATTCTCTGAGTGTTATTTTGTACTAGTTTACTGATACGCTATCGGCCAAGTATCGAATAGCTCAGGTTCAATCATTTCATTGATTCAATAAGGATGTGTCATGTCGATAAAAACTAGAGAGCCGGGAGAGCTAGTTTTTAACGTTCTGTTAGTATTAATCAGTCTATTTTTACTCTATCAGTCCTATCAAATATCGGGTTTCAGCGGGTTAAGCTCGGCTGGGGTCTTTCCGATGGCGGCTTCTTTTACTATGTTAGTCGCGGCGATGTTTTCTTTGTTTAGCTGTGTTCAGTTACCACCAGCAAAAAATCCAATAACGAGCTTTATCAGTCACATTTTGCCAAGACCGGTTTCTATCATGCTGTTTTGCGTGACTCTGTTTGCTTTGATCATTGAAGGGGCCGGTTTCTTAATTTCTGCGTTTCTGTTTTTGTTTATCAGCCTGAACCTCTTTTATCAAAAAGGGTGGAAAACATCAGCGTTGGTTGCTGCTGTAACACTTGCGGTGGTTTATTTTATTTTCCGGGTGGTTTTCTTGGTCGTGTTGCCGGAAGGAATATGGTTAGAATCGTTTGAAGGGTTAGGGAAGTAGTAATGGACATTTTATCGCAGTTTTTCACTTCTTGGTTTTCCCCCGAATTACTGGCACTAACCGCATTAGGTTCTTTTCTTGGTATTTATGTCGGAGCGATTCCAGGTCTGTCCGTTACCATGGCTGTGTCGATTTTGATCTCGTTTACCTTTTCCTGGGATCTGAATAACGCGTTGTGTCTGATGGTTGGTGTGTATATGGGCGGTGTTTATGGCGGATCCCGTACCGCGATATTGCTTAATATTCCAGGAGCACCTTCCGCAATCGCAACAGCATTAGACGGCTACCCACTGGCAGAAAAAGGGCTGGCTGGTCAAGCGATCGGTCTTTCTACTGTTATGTCGGTGATCGGTGGCTTTGTTGGCGTGTTGGTGCTTTCCGTCGCCGCTCCGGTGATCAGCAGCATCGCGATCAAGCTCCAGCCGCGTGATTACCTGATGATTGGCGTATTGGGGCTGATGTTGATCAGTTCTATGTCACATGGCCACTTTTCTCGCGGCATTTTCACCGGGGCGTTAGGGGTGTTGATCGGCACGGTCGGACTTGATCCGATGACCGTCGAAGAACGTCTGACCTTTGGCGTGGTCGATTTATGGAATGGTATCAGTCCGGTGGTCGTGATGATTGGTATGTTTGGGTTATCCGAAGTGCTGATTCAGTTGCACCATCTTGAAAAGGCAGGTGTAAAGCAGGTGCTGACTCGTATCGTGCCTGAATGGGCGGATGTTCGGAAGTACTTGCCATTAAGTGTCAAATCTTCTTTGATTGGAGTGATTGTTGGTGCTCTGCCGGGAACTGGCGGAGATATTGCGTCTTTGATGGCGTATGATTATGCCAAACGGACAACAAAAAATCCTGATGTTCCTTTTGGTAAAGGGGCTAAAGAGGGACTGATTGCACCGGAATCGGCGAATAATGCCGCAGTAGGTGGTGCTTATATTCCGATGTTAACTCTTGGTATTCCAGGTGATGCGGTAACTGCGGTGTTTATTGGTGCACTGTATATTCATGGTCTTAATCCAGGGCCGCTGCTACTGACGGAAAATCCGGATATATTCTGGTTTACCATCGGTAACCTGTCGCTCTCGAACATTTTTGTGCTGATCTTTGGCCTGACCGGAATAAAAATATTCAGCAAATTGATCACCTGTCCTAAAGGGCTTTTGGTGCCACTGATTTTGATTCTGTCAGTTGTCGGTGCTTACGCAATCAATAACTCAATTGTTGATGTCTGGTGGATGCTGATGTTTGGGGTTATTGGCTACTTTATGCGCATGTACCGTTTCCCGGTTGCACCGGTCATCTTGGGGGTAATTTTAAGTAGCCTGATGGATCAAAACTGGCGCCGTGCTATGCTGAGTGAAGGTGATAGCCTGTCGGGTTTATTCAGTGGTATTTTTTCCAGCCCGATTTCTTTGGTACTGTTTGTTTTAATCACTTTAATTGCAGTATCTCAGACGCCGCTTTGGGCCTGGATAAAATCATTGGTACGTAAACATCACGCTTCATAAACCTATTTCTGGGTATTATCAACTGGTTGCCAATTTGAATAACTTGATGCATTGTCTTTGGTAACCAGTTCAGTTTCTATCAGTTCAACTTTTTGTTTATTATTGTTATTTTTTAACTGCAACAACCCCAGCTCAACAGCCCGTTTTGCCATCTTTGTTGGGAACTGAGCTGTGCTGGCAATAAAATTAGTTTCTTTTTGGTTAAGCTGAGAGAGAAATTCTGGCGAAGCATCGACAGCAACAATATTGATATCGCGCCGACCTAACTGTTCGGTGGCTTCAGCGGCGCCAAAAGCGGAAGGGTCATTGATAGCAAAAATACCCTGAAGATCGGGATACTCAATCATCAAATAAGTCATACTTTCTAATCCACCACTGTAAGTTCCGCTGCTATTGTGACTATCTGATACTAGGGTGATGGCAGGATAGTTATTTAATGCTTGTTTACACCCATCAACACGGTTCACCGTGGATGATATATGTTGGCCGTTGATTATTGCGACCTTGCCCCGTTGATGGAGTTTTTGAGCCAGATAATCGCAGGCAAGGCGCCCTGCCTGAATGTTATCAGAGGTAACGATGATATCCGCTCCGGTCGATTCTATATCGACCGCAACGACAATAATTCCGCGAGCTCTTGCTCGTTGCACAAATGGAGCGATAGCTTCGGTTTCTGAAGCCGCGACGAAGATCATATCGACCTGCTTTTCAATAAAATCATCTAGTTGTGCAATTTGCTTCTCCAAGTTATAGGCGCTAGAGTGCATAAGTATTTCCATTTCATCTGGATGATGGTCTTTTAATTCTCGGCTGATCTGCTCTGCTAAAATTGCAAAAAAAGGGTTGGATAAATCGACCAGACTGATGCCAACTTTGAGTGGGCTGGCGCAAGTTACGGAATTCGTAAACAAGAGTAGTATGCTGATTATAGCTAGAATAGCAGAGCGTACTTGAGTCATTATTTGAGCTCCTTAGTTTGGCGCGATTCAGTAATTAATTGATGAATTTTCTGGTAGGAAATCGGTTTAGAGAGAAAGTGTGATTCTTCTATTTGGTAGTTGAATTGTTGTTCAATCGATTCTTTAGCCATACCGGAATAAAGGTAGGTAGAGAGTTGTGGGAAATGCTGATCGATTTTTTGTTTAAATTGCACACCAGAAATTGAGTTAACCAGATGAACGTCGCTAAGAATGGTCAGTAACTGATTATGATTTTTTTCTAACCACTGCCATGCTTGTTGAGCATTATTAAAATGAACTACATGCTTAACATCCTGGCTTAAAAGATCAATCATTGTTTGAGCGACTTGTTCATCATCCTCAACTAGCAAAACCATACCTTCATTGACTGTGGTCGGTAAGCTCTCCATTACCGCAATTTCTGGCTGAAACTCTTCAATATGGGCAATCGGCCATTGCATCCAGATAGTCGTGCCGCTATTGGGTTCAGACTCGATACCTATTTCACCGCCGGACTGGATGACATAGCCATGAACGGAGCTTAAGCCCAAGCCACTGCCTGCTCCCACTTCTTTGGTGGTAAAGAAGGCTTCAAACACCCGATGTTGGATAGCTAATGGTATCCCTTTGCCGTTGTCGGAAACCATCAGTTTAAGCCAAGGTTCACCCTGCTTATCAATTTTACTAGTAGAAATAGTGATGTCACCAGTATCACTGATGGCACCATTGGAGTTGATGGTCAGGTTAAGAAGAACGTTCTGCAGTTGAACTTTATCGATCCGTATATGGTGGCGCTCTGAGGCAAGGTCGAGATGCAGGGCCACTCCATCATCCAGGCTATATTCAAGCAGATCTTCAGTATCGAGAATTAACTGTTCAACGCAAAGCAGTTCCGGTTCCAGCACCTGTTTGCGGCTGAACGCGAGTAACTTCTGTACTAGTTCCCGGCCGCTTTCGGTCGCACGAAGCGCTCGCCGCACGTATTTCTGCGCATTATCTGACAGATCTGGCTGCATCTCGAGTAGTTGTAGATTTCCGAGAATAGAGGTGAGGAAGTTGTTAAAGTCATGCGAAACGCCTCCGGTTAGCTGACCGAGTCCTTCCATTTTTACCGCTTGTTGTAACTGCAGTTCGGTTTCGCGGCGATAGGTTAAGTCCTGGGTCAGAGTGATAAAGCCGCCATTACCCATCGGTTTACTACGGAATTCGATAATGCCGCCAAAACGGTCATGGCGTTCAACGCAGAAATCTTTTTCGTGGCGGATATCGATCCAGCGACTGAAATCGATTTGGTTACCGTCGATATCTTTAAATACTTCGCCATTCTGGCTGATCAGTTTGAGGATTTCTTCGAGTGGCATCCCTAGGCAAATATCACCCTCATTCAATCCCAGACAACTTAAGTACTGTTTGTTCCATGCCAGAAGATTGTTATTTTTGGAAAACACGCTCAATCCGTCGTACATTCCATCAAAAATCGACTCCAACAGCAGCTTTTGTTGTTCGATATTTGAACTGGCGGTCTGAATCCGATAGGTATAGTCACGAAATACCTGATAAGCCTTGAGCAGTTCACCAATCTCGTCGTCGCGGGGTTTAAGACGGCTGGTTTGGCGCGTATCACCGATTGACAGGCGAATCATATCGTCAGTGACGGTGGTTAAATCTTTCACCACTTTGACGTTAATGCCGTAGTTGGTAAAAACCGCCACAATTAACAGGCTCATCATCACCACCATGGCCCAGAAAACCTGAGCATTCAGAGTTTTCGCTTGCTGTTGCTGCTGGTAAACCTGATCCTGAATCCGGTTAACATAGTTATTGACGTAGTCACTGAGATATTCGGACTGTACTCGGATTGAAACCAGCAGGAACTCCTTCTTGCGGTTATTTTCCCTGGTGGTGGTCAGATTCTTTTGTGCGAATTCAACGAAACTGTGAAAATCTTTATCCGGTAAGACATGAGATAGCTGCAGAGAATTGGCGAGGCTGGTTATATTTGAGGCTGATAATACTCCAGAGTGCTGCAATACTTGGATCAAAGTATCCAGTTGCTGCTGAAAATCAATATCCTGCTCTTCTTCGGTAGCTGAAAATTTAAGTTGGTAACGTTGGCTGATAAGTTCTTCGAATAGAAACAGATTATGACGAATGACGGCACTGAGTTGGTTGGTGCTCATCTGAATCGCTTTCACTTTGGATGTCAGCGACTGGCGAACTTCATCGTCGGATATTTCATTGGTGATGGCGAACAGCTGTTCAAAGCGGCTGGATAGACGACGATTCTGATCTTCAAGTAGAGAAGGCTGATTGATTGAGGCGACGTAAGGTGCAAAGGCCGCAACTTGAGCCACACCTTCGGCCAAGCCCAGACCAACACGAATGTCCGGTAGTGATTTTGCTTCAAGCTGAGTGATGACTTTATCGGTCTGACTTAAACCGATAGCGGCGACCAGAACCAGAGCAAAGGACATAATTACTGCGGTAATCATGGCTGTCAGTTCACGGTTTTTTATCCGTTTTGTGCGCACATTCACCTCATATAACAGTTTGAAATAAAAAGGTATATCACGAACTAAAAAGAAAGGCCATAGTACGGTGACTATGGCCAATGGGAGAGAATAAATTACTGATTAACGAACCGCATCCCAGCCTTTGTAGCTGTCTACGTTATCACGAGTAACTAATTGAGAAGGTAGCAGTACAGTTGTTTGTTCAACGGTTTCACCATTTAGTAGCTTGTTACCGATTTCAACCGCAACCTGAGCCATTTTGTATGGGTCTTGGCTACCAGATCCTTGGATCATTGGTGTTGCTGGATCTTTTAGTGCTGCAACGATATCTGGTGCACCATCCACGGCAGTGATGATGATTCCATCACGTTTTAGCTGTTTAGCTGCCAGGTTAGTACCGATAGCTTGAGGATCGTTGATGGTAAATACCGCATCGACTTGGTTATAACGAGTCAGGTGACCTAGCATCACAGCCATACCGCCATCACGAGAGCCTTTACCATCTTGGTCATCAGAAAGAACTTTGATGCCTGGAGCTTTAGCAAATTCTGCTTTACAACCGTCAACACGGTCGATAACTGCGGATACTTGAGGGCCGTTCTGGATAATAACGTTACCTTTACCATTCAGCGCTTTCACGATGTATTCACACGCTACCGCACCAGCACTGACGTTGTCGGTGGTTACGGTTGCATCAGAACCTTCTGCTGCTGTATCCACAGAAACCACAGTGATACCCGCTTTTTGTGCACGTTTGATTGCCGGAGCAATCGCATGTGGGTCACCTGGGTTTAATAGAATCAGATCTACGCCAGCGGCGATAAAGTTATCGATTTGGTTAAACTGTTTACCCAAGTCGTAGTCGTAGCCCATTGCTAATACTTCAACGTTAGGGTTGATCTCTTTTGCTTTTGCTTCTGCACCGTTTGCTAGTGCAACGAAGAATGGGTTACCCATAGAACCAAGGGAGATACCAATCTTGTTTAGTTCTGCAGCCTGAACGTTGAGACTCATAGCTGCTACAAGTGCGCTAGCGATAGCAAGAGGTTTAAATGATTTCATTCCATTCTCCATTTTTTATTTATTTCACGAGTTGTTGTTTCACGTTGTGGCAATGTAGAGTGCCATATCCCTAAAGGGTCTTTTGTTGTTGACTAAAACAGTAGTTAATTAAGTACGAGCGTTGCCTTGTAGACGATATCTATCAAGCGCTACCGCACCGATAATGATGAGGCCCTTGATGATGTACTGCCATACATCAGGAACCCCAGTCAGAATTAGGCCGTTGGTTAATACAGCGATGATTAATGCACCGATTAATGTTCCCCAGATAGAACCGATACCACCGACGAAGCTGGTACCGCCGAGGATTACCGCAGCAATTGCATCAAGTTCGTAAGCCATACCAAGCTGAGTACCATTCGCGGCATACAGACGAGCTGCGGACATTGCACCACCCAGGCCAGATAAGAAACCGGACATACCATAAACGAACAGCAGTACCCCGGCGACCTTGATACCAGACAAGCGTGCTGCGTTTTCGTTACCGCCGACAGAATAGATATGGATACCGAGAACCGTGCGTTTCAGGATGAACCAGGAAGCAACAATCACGATAGCTGCAATGATAATTAGCCATGGCACACCGAACAGCGAACCGTTACCGATAAAATCAAACGGCATATCGGCGTTAAACACGGTGGTGTCGTTACCCATCAAACGAGCTACACCACGGATTGCGGTTAAGCCGCCCAGTGTCACGATGAAAGGAGGAAGGCGTAGGAAAGCGATAAGACCGCCGTTAAGCAAACCGAAACCGGCACCAACCAACATCGCAGCAGGCAGGCCCAGCATTCCGAAATCAGGTAGTTTTGAAACGATAACCGCAATCATTGCAGATGCGGCTAGAATCGAACCAACTGAAAGGTCGATACCACCAGTTAAAATAACAAAAGTCATACCTGCAGCGAGAACGGTGTTAATCGAAGCCTGTTGGGCGACAATCGACAGGTTTTCGATGGACATAAAACGTCCGCTCATGACTTCAAAGCCGATACATAATACGATCAATACTGGCAGCATACCGACAGAACGGAGCATAGATTGCATTGAAATTTTCGCCTCCGCTTGTGGAGCACTGCCTGGAGCAGATTTTGTGGTTGTATTCATTTTCATTCTCTTAGTCTCTGTGATTCATCTCTGTATACATCAAGCTTGGCAACCATTAAGCACCAGCGGCTAATTTCATGATGTTATTCTGATTCATTTCTAACTCGCCATCGTGAGTGAGCTCGCCGGCAATCTCGCCTTCATGCATCACCAGTACGCGGTCCGCAATACCGATCACTTCTGGTAATTCACTGGAGATAACTAATACCCCGACCCCTTGAATAACCAGGTCGTTGATAATTTTGTAGATTTCAGATTTCGCACCGATATCAACCCCACGGGTTGGTTCATCCAGAATCAGTACTTTAGGTGCCACTTCAAGTAGGCGGGAAAGTAGTACTTTTTGTTGGTTGCCACCAGACAGGGCTCCTACTGAAACTTTTGAATGCGGTACACGAATGTTGAGAGCTTCGATGGCGGCTTCGGCACGCTCATCACGGCGACTTAAGTCGAGTACTTTTGTGGCCGAACAGTCTTTAGCAAACGCAAGTAGGTTGGTGTTGTTACACACATCCATATCAAGGAATAGTCCTTGTTGCTTACGGTCCTCGGTCAGGTAAAGAATTCCTGCATCAATCGCATCTTTTGGATTGCGAATGTTTAGAGGCTTACCATCAAGGAGCACTTCACCTTCGGTCTTATGGTCGGCACCGAAAATCAGACGTGCAAGCTCAGTTCGG
Source organism: uncultured Vibrio sp. (assembly GCA_963666615.1). Lineage (GTDB taxonomy): Bacteria > Pseudomonadota > Gammaproteobacteria > Enterobacterales > Vibrionaceae > Vibrio. The sequence goes on along the minus strand of OY762907.1, from coordinate 413,435 downwards.
CCAGACCCTACCAGTCCGGCAATTGCCAGAACTTCGCCTTGGTATAGTGCCAGTGAGCTGGGTTTAACTTTGTCACCATCAGAAATGTTTTTAACTTCAAGAATTTTTGCACCGCGTGAAAGTGCGCCATGATCTTTCTTATAGAAACCAGAAATATCACGGCCAACCATCATCTTAACAAGGCTTTCTGATGAAAGTTCATCACGCATGAGAGTGCCTACATAAGAGCCATCACGTAGCACCGAGCAGCGATCAGATAGCTCATACACTTCGGACATGCGGTGAGATATATAGATAATGGCTAACCCTTCTTCGCGTAAACGGTGAATGAGTTCAAACAGATGAGCGGTTTCGCGATTCGACAGTGCCGTAGTGGGTTCGTCCATTACGAGAATTTTGGCTTTTGCATGAACAGCTCGGGCGATCTCAATCATTTGCTGTTCTGCAATCGATAAGGAACCAACCAGAGTTTTAGGAGAGAAGGTGACACCTAAACGATCCAGCGTTTCCTGGGATTCAGCCTCCATCGCAGCTCGGTTAACCATACCGCCTGAAGATATCTCACTGCCAAGGAAAATGTTTTCCGCAATCGAGAGGTTCGGGGAAAGAGATAATTCCTGATAAATAACGGCGATGCCAATTTTTTTTGCTGAAAGTGGATCGGTGATATCAACCTTTTCACCATCAACATAAATTTCTCCCCCTTTATCCGCATCATAGGCTCCGGATAAAATTTTCATCAGGGTTGATTTACCAGCTCCATTTTCCCCCATCAGGGAGTGAACTTCGGCCGGATAAACAGTTAATTCGACATCTTGCAGGGCTTTTACACCAGGGAAAGTCTTAGAAACATTTTTCATCTCTAAAACGGGAATTTGCATTTTCTTGTGATCCTTTAATTGGGTCACATCTGCTGTGGATGAGGTGAGGGTATCAGTCATTGGTTGTCCCATTCTTGTTCTTTATCCAAGCTACAAGTAACTAGCTTCTTCGGTTGAAATGAAGTCTAGAACGGGACTATTAACCAACTATCTCAATTGTAAACCTAGTGTAAACGAGAACGTTTTTTTGCAGATTTGATTGCGGATTTGTGGGGTGTATCACGAGAGTGGGGGATAACGGGGAAATTTCAGTTTGTGGCAAGTTGTGGTAGAAGTTTTACCACTAGTGCGAGTTTGGGTAAAATTTTTACCACAACTTACCATTGAGATTAAATTTGACAGCTCACTGCCTGAGCAAAGCTATAGCCGACGCCGCGCTCGGTGCGGATAAAATGTGGTGCTTTCGGGTTGGGTTCCAGCTTATTGCGTAAGCGGGAGATCAGCACATCAACCGTACGGTCAAAGGCTTCTGCGCCAACGCCACGCAGTGCGATTAGAAGCTGTTCGCGGGTCATGACCCGTTTGGGATGCTTAACTAATGTTTCCAACAGGGTAAATTCACCAAAGGTAAGAGCGATGATTTCTCCTGCCTTATTCTGTAGCTGGCGGGTGGAAAGATTAAGTGTCCAACCATCAAAATGCAGACAATCATGTTGCTCGGTTAAGGTGGACTCCTGAGTTTGAGTCACAAAGGAAGAACGACGAATCAGAGCGTTCACTCTGGCAACCAGCTCACGAATGTTAAACGGTTTCATTAAGAAATCATCTGCGGCCAGTTCAAGGCTGATGATTCGATCTGACTCGCTGCCTTTTCCTGTCAGCATCAGAATCGGTACCATACTGGTTTCTCGAATTCGTCGTGCCAGTTCCAGGCCATCTTCATTTTTCAAACGTAAATCGATAATCAGCAGCTGATAATTTACTTTTGTCATCTGCGCAATACAGGCGCAGCCATCCGCTACGGCATCACAAGGATATCCGGCCTGAGTTAGTACATCAGCGACCAGTTCACGAACATCAAGTTCATCATCAACCACTAAAATGGGTTTACTGTTACGATTTTCCATAGAGCTTTTTCAAAATACTCTTTATTGCCAAGACGTTGGCAATCTAGCAAGGAAACACCCAGATGACAATTGGGATAGGCGGAGGGTAAGAGGTGCGGCACGTTTTAGCTGACTTTGGAGATTTACCCGAACTTCCTGTATAGGCATCGGGTCAATCGAGTGGACAATTTAAAAATTACAACCGACACCTAGATAAGTCACATCAAAATCAAAATCGCTTAGCTCGTTTGGTAATTCCAGCTTTTTGTAATTAAGTTCAACATAAACCTGAGAATCAGGGATTGATACCTGAATACCGGCACCGTAAGCAAATCCTGGGCGGTCATAGTGGCGGCCAATATAGCCTTGATCATCTAACGTTACGTCACCATTCAGGTAAAAGTAGCCAAAGCCAATTAGCGGGTAGACGCGTAGCCATGGTTTTTCTTGTGGTTGGAAAACCGGGCCAACCATAAAGTCGTATACGCTGGCGTCATTTTTACGGGTGTAGTCGAATGAGCCAATTATCCCCCACTCTTTACCTTCATTAATTTTTGCTGCGGTGAAGCCCGCGCCATACTGGCTATCGCCGCTGGCACGAAGTAATGAAGGACCGACAGAGAAATAATCATCCTCAGCCTGAACTGCACCAGTGAGCGTTAAAGCTGAAAGAAGAAGCCATTGATATTTCATAATTAACCTGAGCCAAATTACATTGTTATTGAATTAGTTGTGGTCGATGATAATTCGGACAACAGCGGGATTCAAACCCGAATCCGGTTTAAGTCGGGAATTTATCCGAATGTCTTAATTTGGAGAATGGTAAATTTCGGATTCTGCATTTGATAGAAAAAAGCCAGCCTTTCAGCTTAATGCCGATCAGTTAAGAAAATCCAGGGATCATTTGACCGATCCTTAAAAGGCTTCAAAATCCGATATTAGGTTTCTAATATCGGATTTGTTTATGTCTTTCATCCCTGCTTTTGAAGATATGCCGTCGTTTCTAGATGACATCAATACATTAGATAAGCTCAAGGCTATTCTTGATCCAGACATTCTCGAACAAGCTTTTGAACATGCCGGTGTTGCAACCGTTCGTCGTAGAAGGCTCCCATTAGAAGCCGTCATGTGGTCGGTCATTGGAATGAGCCTTTTTCGCAATGAAACAGTCTGGGATATTGCTAACCGACTCGATATTTCATTACCAGGTAAAAATAAACTGGTTGCCCCCAGTGCTTTGGTACAAGGTAGACAACGTTTAGGCTTCGCAGCTGTTCAAAAAACGTTTCAACTGCTGGCGAATAAGGCTTTTTCTACTCAAGCCTTTGAACACTGGTGTGGTTTAAACTTGTTAGCTGTCGACGGAGTCAGTTTTCGAACTCAAGATAACGAAGAGAACCGTGCTGAATTTGGTAGCGATAGTAACCAGTTTGGGGAAATGAGTTATCCGCAAATCAGGATGTGCAGTCTGATGGAAGTATCGAGTCATCTTTTGCTAGATAGTAGCTTTGATGCTCGTCATGTTGGCGAAATGACTCTAGCACAACGGCTCTTACCATCGGTACCTGATGACTCTCTAACTTTGTTTGACCGAGGATACTATTCACTAGGGCTTCTTCACGAATGGCAAAATCAAGGTGTAAATACCCACTGGATGCTCCCCGCTCGTAAAGATTTACAGTACCAAGTTCAGTCTCAAATCAGTGAGCATGACCATATCGTCACACTTTCTACTAGTCCTCAAGCCAGAAAGAAATTTGAGGCTCTTCCCGAAAAATTAACCGCGAGATTAACGACTTATAAAGTCGATGGAAAGCGCTACCGCGTACTCAGTTCACTCGTTGACCCAATACGATTCCCATATGATGAGCTAACTGAGGTCTATACACAACGCTGGGAAATAGAACTAGGTTTTAGAGAAATGAAGCAGAGTCTGCATCAATCCAAGCATGTGTTACGCAGTAAAAAGCCAGATTCGGTACGTCAAGAGTTGTGGGGGTTATTGCTTGCCTACAATCTGATCCGAATCGTTATGATTGACGCGCTGAAAGACAACAAAAGCATCATGCCAATCCAGTTGAGCTTTAGCCAAAGTATGAGACAAGTTGTCGCATTTTTGATGTTCACCCCGATACACAGCCCAAGTCAGCTGCCAAATCACTATGAGGAGTTACTTACTACTCTCAGAATGTTTGTTTTGCCACAAAAGGTTCCTGATAGGGTTTATCCACGAGTTGTAAGAAGAAAGCCGACCAAATACCCATATAAAAGAAAAATGCCAGTCAGTTCTTAACTGACTGGCATTAAGCCTTTCAGCTGGCAATAACCCAAACAACGTAATAGGAATGGCCTTGATTTATTGTTGTAATCTGTAGCCTGCCTTAGAAGCAAACTCCAGCAATTTTTGTTTAGCCTGAACAATATTTTCTTTCCAGTTATCATCCTTAGCCCACATTTCAATCACAAACGGTCCCTGATAATCGATTTCTTTCAGGGTTTTAAATATGGGTAAAAAGTCTACTTGCCCTTCACCGATTACCAGATCGCGGAATTTCCCCGGGCAGGTATCTGAGACTTTAAGTGTATCTTTAAGATGGATTTGAACCAAATGGTCGCGAGCGAGTTTTAGTTCGTTGCAGACATCGAAATTCCAGCCATTGATATTACCCACATCCGGGTAGGCCATAAAATACGGTGACGGAATTTCACGTTTTAGAATTTCAAATTTACCTAATGAATTGAGATAAGGCGTGTCCATAATCTCTACTGCAAGCATTACTCCGGCTTGTTCAGCCAGTTTGGTCGCAGCTTTCATACCCTGAATAAAACGTTGGTGGGTCTCTTCGTTCTGATCTTCATAATAGACATCGTAACCAGCGAGCTGAATGGTGCGTACACCCAGTTTATAGGCGAGGGCAATCGCTTTTTGCATGATCGTTTCTGCTTCGGCGCGGATAGCCGGGTCGGCAGAACCATAAGGAAATTTGCGGTGCGCACTCAGGCACATGCTTTGTAGTGGAATACCGCTTTGTTCACACAAACGGCGTAGTTGATAGATTTCTTCATCGCTCCAGTCGAGACGAGCACGGCGCTCATCAGTCTCGTCAACGGAGATTTCAAGAAAATCAAAGCCAAGTTCGTTGGCTACATTTAAGCGCTCTTGCCATGAAAGAGACGTAGGGGTAGCCTTCTCGTAAAGCCCGAGACGTGCTGCTGTTTTGGTTTTATACATCGCTGGAATCCTTTTAAATTACTTTTTAAATAGCTCTTGTTCTATCTGTGCCGTAATTTGTTTGATTTGGTTGGCCAGAGTTTCGGGGCCCATCGACCTTAATCTCGGGGTGAGGGTCGAAATACTGACCGCATAGGCAGGGGTTCCTGAGTTATCGAAAACCGGCACCGCAGTACATGAAATTCCCGCTTCATTTTCTTCATTATCTAAAGCGAATCCCTGTTGACGGATAGTGTCGAGTTCTTCGAAATACTTTTGTTTGTCGGTAATGGTATTTTCGGTTAGCTTTTGCACTAACGAATGATTGCGGGTCCAGTAGTTTTCCTGATCTTCATGGGTAGAGAAGGCGAGAAATACTTTACCGGCGGCAGTGCAGTACATTTCTGAATACATGCCGACAAAAGTACGGGTGCGGAACGAGGAGTATTGCGGCTCTAACTTGTCACGAAAGACAATTTTATCTCCCTCACGAGAGATGAAATTGATCGTTTCGTTGAGATCTTTCATCAGTTCAGTGAGCTTGGGTCTGATGGTCGCAAGGATGTCAGAACTTTGTGCAGAATGGCCGATGTAAAGCAGTTTAAGCGTTAAGCGATACTCTTTGGTGGATGGTAGTTGTGCGACATAGCCGAGTTCTTCAAATGTCGCCAGCATACGGTGAGCGGAGGTCTTATTGATCCCGGTTTCCTTGGCGATTTGATGTAATGGCGCACCATTCGGGTGCTGGCTTAAAAACTCCAGAACCGCCATGGATTTAACCAGTGATTTAACTTGCTCACTCATAGGGTGCCTACCAGTATTTTTCGATTTCTTGATGGAAATGTTTGGCAATCGAAATGCCGTCTTTATTGGCTAAAGCTCTTCCAGCGATGAATGCTTTGGCATTGATATTCTTAAATAAATGAATATCTTCCGGAACAATACCACCAGTTATGGAGAGTTCAAAGCCTAGTTCAGATAATTGGCTCATAGTTTTAAGATCTTGCTCTGACCAATTCTGCCCGGCGCTTTGTGCATCTTTGGAACGGTGGTAGATCGCTTGGGTGATGCCGCTGTCGAGCCATGCTTTGGCGTCATCCATATCCCATTTGCCAAATAGTTCGATTTGCACTTCACCGTTAAATTCATCGGCCACTGCTTTTGCTGCCTGCACTGTGGCAATGTGTGCCGCCGCACCGACGGTGATGTAATTTGCACCGTGTTCAAAAGCCATGTGTGCCAGTGTTTCTCCGGCATCGAGTAATTTCATGTCACATACTAAAATGTGCTTAGGGTAGAGTGCTCGCAGCTGGTCCAGTGCTTCACTGCCTTTAGAAAAGGCGAGTACGGTGCCGACTTCAATAATATCGACATGGGCGGCAATATTAGCAGCATCCAGCAGTGCGGTTTCCAGTTCGACAGAATCAAGGGCGATCTGCAGTAATGGTTTACTCATGCTATTCCCTCATAAGATTTTATTGCTTCAATAAAGCGTAAATAGTGGTGGTATTTATTTTGGTAAGCGTCAAAGTGCTCATTATTTGGCACAACTGTGATAATTTCCTGATGGCACTGCGCAAGAGCTTGCTCTATAGATTGATACTCACCGCTGCCGACCATCGCGATAACTGCGGCACCTAATGCACCAGATTCTTCCACTTGTGGGAGTTCGATAGTCAGCCCGGTCAGGTCCGCTAGCATCTGCATCCACACTTCGGATTTGGTGGTTCCTCCGGTGACACGTAAAGTATTTACCGTAGGAAAACGCGTCAGCATCCGTTGCAGATGAACATAATGGCAGAACAGGATCCCTTCCCATACCGCCTGGATAATGTGTCCTTTGGTATGGTGAGCTTGCAGTCCGTACAGGCCAGATTTCAGCTCCAGTCCGGCATTAGAACCGTAGAGGAAAGGAACAAAAATAATTTCTGAATCGACTACAGGAAGTGCAGCGACTAATGCCTGATTTTTTACGTGATCAAGTGCACCGTTATTGCCTAAATAGGGCGCAAGCCATTCATAATTACTGGCAGAGGTCGGGCTTGCTTCATGGATGATATATTCACCAGCAATCGCGTAGTGACCGTAAACATATTTGTGATTAGGTGAAACCTGATACGATTTGGTGATGCCGGAAGTGACCGACCAGGTGCCCATGACTGCATTGAGTTTTTCTTCGCTGGAATCAATACCCGAGCTGATAGCTGTTGATACTACATCAAACAATCCACCAAATACTTGGGTACTGGTGCTCAGTCCGGTTTCTCGGGCTGCTTGCTCGGTGACAAAGCCACAAAAATCGGTCGGAGCGACAATTTCGGGTAAGGCATCAAACGCTTCTTCCACGCCAAATTTTCTCAGCAGTTCAATATCGTAATTACCGGTTAAAGCATTAAAGAAATTACTTTCTGAAATATTGGTCAGCTCCGCGCCAATCTGACCACCGAGCTTGAAGCGCAGAAAGTCGTGGCTCATCATAATTGCGCCGATATTACGGTAGTTTTCTGGCTCGTTTTCTTTAACCCAGCGCAGAATAGAGACTGGATGACCGGTCCAGAGTGTCTGGAAAGTTCGCGGATAAACGTCGGCCATCATATCGTCGGCCAGCCACTGCTTAACGATATCAATCGAACGAGAGTCAGAAGAGAGAATGCCATTACGCAGCGGCTGACTCTGTTTATCCAACAGATAGAGACCTTTACCCTGAGCGGAAATACTGATCCCTTTAATCAATTGCGGATTAACCTGAGATTTTTCCAACACTCCGCGAATAACTGCACAGGTTTCCTGCCACAGTTGGTCTAAGGAGCGTTCTACCCAGCCTTTTTGTTGACTTATTACGTTGGCGGACTGACGATACATCGCCACTTCCTGGCCTTGTGTATCAAACAGACAGGCTTTGAGGTATGTGCCACCAGAATCGATGCCCAAATAGTAATTCATAGTTTCTCTTACCCTATCATTGAAGTGATTACTTACTTATGCTTTCTGGCCGTAATAAGAGTCTTTGCCATGTTTACGGTTATAGTGTTTGTCCGAGAGTTCTTGTTGAATCTTGATTTCAGAATTAAGCAGGCGAGTACCGAGAGCCATCGCGGCGACTTCTTCCAGTACTACGGCGTTATGCACCGCATCATGGGCATCTTTACCCCAGCTAAACGGAGCATGACCGGAAATAATTGCACCCGGTACCGCTTTGGGATTGATGCCGCGCTGCTGGTATTCTTCAACGATGACTAAGCCGGTATTTTTCTCATAATCCACGGCAATTTCTTCCGGCGTAAGGCGGCGAGTGCAGGGAATGTCACCGTAGAAATAATCAGCATGGGTGGTACCAAGGGCAGGAATGTCTAACCCCGCTTGTGCCCACATAGTCGCGTTACGTGAATGGGTATGAACGATGCCACCGATTTGTGGGAAAGCTTTGTAAAGTTCGATATGCGTGGCGGTATCGCTGGAGGGCTTGAGTTTTCCTTCCACAATCTTGCCGCCAAGATCGACAACTACGATGTCATTGGCTGTCATATTGTCGTATTCAACGCCAGAAGGTTTGATCGCCATTACTGAACGTTCACGGTCTATTTCTGACACATTACCCCAGGTGAATGTCACCAGGCCGTATTTCGGCAAAGCGAGATTGGCTTTAAGCACACGTTGTTTTAATTCGGAAAACATAGTTACTGTCACTCTTGCATTAATTCGGGAAAGAATCCCGCCTGCCATTTGATGTAAATATCAGATGTTAATAACAGACGGGAAGGGTAGTGATTACTTCTGTGCAGCTAAAATTTCGTTGATCAGAGAGTCACCGTTTTCTTCAATGAATGAGTTCCATACCGGTTTAACCAGTTTCTGGAATGCTGCGCCGTCTACATCACGGTTTACCTTCATGCCGTGTGATTCCAGTTCAGCGATCATTGCGTCTTCTTTCTTAATGCTTAGTTCACGTTGCATATCAACCGCTTCTTTCGCTACATCGGTAACGATTTGTTGTTGTTCTGCGGTTAGTTTGTTGAACTTTTTCAGGTTCATAGTCAGAACTAGCGGAGAGTATGCGTGTTGAGTCATGCTCAGATATTTCTGTACTTCATAGAATTTGAACGAAAGAGTTACACCGATAGGGTGGTCTTGTGCATCGACTACACCAGTTTCCAGCGCGGTATACAGCTCAGCTACCGGAATTTGTTGCGGATTAGCTTTCAGGCCGGCAAACATATCATTCAACGCTTTTGAGTTATTCACACGCATACGCAGACCTTCAACATCGGTCGGAGTGCGAATTGGGTTACGGTTGTTGGTCATATTGCGGTAACCGTTTTCAGGGTAACCCAGACCTTTGATACCGAACTGTTCCATATCTTTCAGAACGCCTTTACCGATCTCACCATCCAGAGCGCTATAAGCAGCTTCACGGCTAGGGAACATAAACGGCAGAGTAAATGCAGCAGATTCAGGTAGTAAGCCAGACCAGTTATTCAGGCCAACCATAGAAATATCAACGATCCCGGAACGAGTACCATCGATCATCTGCTTATCATTTCCCAACTGGCCCTGAGGGAAAATATTCACTTTCACTTCGCCATCGGTACGTTTCTCAATCTCTTGCTTAAAGAATAGAGACATATCTTGTTGCAGATCTGATTCCGGTGCGGCGTGCGCCAGTTTCAGTGTGGTCGCCGCAGAGGCAGATGCACTGAACATAGCAATAGCTGAAACAAGTCCTGCAAGTTTAAACATAGATTTCATAGTGTTTCTCCGTTATTGAGTTACCCAATTACCAGCTGCATTGGGAATGTTATTATGCTTGGGAATATGACAAACAAAGATAGTAGGAGTAGGTATGCCATGATGAATGGCAACAGGCCTTTTACCGCAGTGGACATCGGGACTCGGGATACCCCACACACCACGTTAAGCACCGTACCTACCGGTGGAGTGATTAAACCAATTGAGCAGTTAATGACGAACATTAAACCAAAGTAGGTTTGATCTATGCCGGCAAGTTTGATTACAGGCATCAGTAGCGGCACCAGAATCAAAATCGTCGGACTTAAATCCATCACCATGCCAACACAAAGTACCAGTACCATGATGACAGCCATTAGCATGCGAGGACTGTCGACCAAAGGTCCGAGTAATTCGGCCAGCTGTTGAGGAAGCTGAGCTACCGTGATCAGCCATGCCGCTACCATCGCACAACCAACCAGGAACATAACCATCGCTGTTGAGCGACCGGCTGCAAGAAGGATGTGATAGAAGCTTTTTAAGGTAATCTCACGATAGATAATGGTTGAAACAAAGATAGCGTAAACGGCTGCCACCACGGCGGCTTCGGTCGGCGTAAAAATACCAAAGCGAATACCACCAATGATGATGATTGGCAGAAACAGCGCCCAGATACCATCCTTTAGTGCAGCACGTTTTTCCTGTTTGGAGGCTTTTTCCTGAATATCTAAGTCTTCTTTACGTACCACTAAAGACCAGACAAACATCAGGGTCAGGCCCATTAACAAACCAGGAACAATACCACCCAAAAATAAGTTCTTGATTGAGATACCACCGGCAACACCCACCAGAATCAGTGGTAGTGAAGGCGGAATAACCGGGGCGATAATGCCACCAGAGGCCAGCAGGCCCATGGATGATCCTTCCGGATATTTGGCGGCTTTCATCATCGGGTAAAGAATGCTGACCAATGCCGCTGCATCGGCAACGGCTGAGCCAGAAAGACCAGCCAGCAGAACCGAAGTCATGATTGCCACATAGCCCAGGCCGCCTTTGCGGTGACCGACGTAACAGGTCGCCAGGCGAACAATACGGGTTGACAGGCCGCCTGCTGACATCACTTCGCCAGCGATCAAGAAGAATGGAATTGCCAGCAAAGCAAAGCTATCAACACCATTGACTAATGCCTGAGAAAGAATATCCGAGCTGAACAGGTCCATATGTAGCATCAAGGCCATGGAGGAAAGCAGCAGCGCAAAAGCAACCGGCAATCCTAAAACAATCGAAACGATCAGGACTGACAGAAAAATAAACAACGTCATAATTTTTCTCCGGATTCTTTATCTTCATTCAGCCATTCAGGAACGAAGATCCGCCCGAGGGCAACGATTGACATCAGGCCACCAGATACGGCACCGGCAAGATAAAACAGTGCGCTTGGCAAGCCTGTTAGCTGAGAAATATCACTCCAGTTACTGTTCATCTGATTAAAAGAGCCGATAAACAGCATGCCAGTGGCAATTAAGACAATTAGCCAGCATAGTCGGCGAAGTAGGGGAACCAGTTTAGGTAACAGTTTTTCTGAGAATTCAGTGACGGCCAGGTGCTCATTTCGTTTGAGTACCACAACGGCTCCGAGCAGAACAACCCAGACTAAACCGAGACGGGACAGTTCTACCGAGGCACGAATTCCGGATGCGAACCCATAACGCAGTACGACATTGGCAAACACCAGTACCAGCATGATGGTGAGTATTGATGCCATTAAGGCATCAATCGTTCTCCAGAGCCATCTAAATAGTGCTTTCATAACTTCACACTCCCAGGTGATTCAACTTACAGCGCGATGATTTGTTGCCAGATTTCATCGTGAATTTCGATCCCACCCTGGGCAGTGTGTTTATCCATAAAGGCTTGAATTTCAGAACCAGCAATCATCACTTGGCCGGACTCTGCAGGTTCAGACGCCATCACGTAATCACGGATGCGCTTCATTTCAGTATGCAGCGTGTTTTCATCCATGGTTTTGCTCAAATCGATCGCAATCAGGAATTGTGAAACGCCAAACTCTCCACCCATATCTTCAGTTAGAGCCGGAACTGAGTAGCCTCCGGTAACAGCAGTGAGCAGCATATCGAGCACGATAGACATCGATGAGCCTTTCCAGAATCCCATGGGCAGTAGGCGTTTGTTTTCCCATAGCTTATGCGCGTCTTTGGTCAGGTTGCCTTCATCATCGAAACCACCGACAACGGGCAGTTCTTTATCGGCCAATACGTAGTTCTGCAACTGGCCATAGGAATATTGGCTCATTGAGCAGTCGACCAAAACTGGAGGCTCGCCGGGCATTGCCATAATTAATGGGTTGGAGCCGATACGGTGATCTTTACCACCCCAGGCGGGCATAACGGCAATCGAGTTAGTTGAAGCGATACCAGCCAGCCCTTGGCGTGCCATTTTTAGAACATAGGCGCCACCGCGCATCCAGTGGTTGGAGTTTTTCATTGCTACCATGCCGATACCGTATTGCTTAGCCAGCGCAATCGCGCGGTCGGTACAGATCAGGCCGTTTAAAACACCAGGGCCAAAGTTGCAATCCCATTGCTCAAGCGCTCCCATGGCATTGATGCATTCTGGTTCGGCGTTGAGTTTTATTTCGTTTTTATCAACTTGGCCAATAAAAACCGGGAAGCGATTAATACCGTGTGAGTAGGTCCCTTCGTTGGCCATTTCAACAAAACCATTGGCTAGACGAGTCGCTAGTTCGGCTTTCATGCCACGTTTCAGGAGGATTCGTTCATATTCATTCTGTAGCTGTTCGATGCTGATTAGAGGCATTCTTTTCTCTCCGAAGTTTCACAATACGTAATCAGTATTCATCTTTGTTTCGAAAATAGATATTCAAGATTGTTTGATTTGTGAACTTTGGATTTAAAAATGAAACAATTCAATAAAATTGTTTCGTAATACGGAATGATATGAGGTGGGAGTAATCAGAGTTGAGGCAGGATTTCGAATTGAGCAACAGAAAAATAAAGTTCTGGCCGCAAAGAGCGACCCGCCAGTTTCTGGCGGGATCGATGAGTGGTTAGATTAATGGCAGCAGTTGGCGGGTTGTGATTTGGGTTTTAGTTTGTTCCATATATCCTTACCGATAATCAGAGCGAGGCCGATACCGCTGATCCAGGCAACGGAGGCTGGGATCAGGTCATTGCTACTGGCGAGCTGTGCAGGAATATCAATAGCGAATAGATCAACCATAAAATTGGTTAGATAGCCGAATAGAATAGCCACTCCAACGACACCTGTCAGATAGCTGACTAGTGCCCGAATGCCCAGTTCTTTATGCACGATACCTAATGTAGCCATGTTTGTTGCGGGCCCAGCGAGCAAAAACACTAATACAGCACCGGGAGAGACCCCTGCAAGCATCAGACCTGCGGCAAGTGGTGTCGAGGCAGAAGCACAGATATACATAGGGACACCGATAACCGCCATTATCAACATTGCCCATGGGCCTCGGCTAATTTCAGCCAACGCTGAAGATGGGACAAAAGTAACAATTAGAGCGGATATTACTAATCCGGTCATTAACCAGAGGGACAGATCTTCAATCAACTCGCTAAACGCATAGCGCTGCCCTTGCCATAACCTATTCAGCAGTGATGGTTGTGCTTGTGGAGCAGGTTTACTTTTACTGCTACACCCACAGCCAGATGAACAGCATGAACTTGTTTCTGGTTCAGTGGTGGTGGGTTGCTCTTTGTCCGACAGCAGAACCAGCATAGCAGCGGTGATGGCTGACACGGTTGCTGCTATGGGGCGGATGATTGCCATAAATGGGCCAAGCAGGGCGTAACTTATCGAGATAGAATCAATGCCAGTTTCCGGGGTCGAAATTAAAAATGCGGTTGTGGCACTTTTAGATGCACCGGCACGGCGCAAACCAATGGCTGCCGGAATGACTCCACAGGAGCATAGAGGTAGTGGCATACCGAGTATTGCAGCCTTTATTGCTGGCCATGGACCGCTCCCAGTCAGGTGGCTACTGAGCTTTTCGCTGCTCAACGTTACTTTTAGTACACCAGCAATGATAAGACCGAGGATCAGCCAGAATGCTGCATCCAGCCATAAATCGAGTAAGGTAGATAAAAAGAGAGAAAGTGTTTCCATACTAGTCTTCCTTCGGGCGTGTTTCTGATAGTGCAGTCAGAATGGTGCAGTGTTCCGCAGAATGGTCTCCACCACAACAACGTTGATTAATGATGGTTAACGCATGATGCATATGCTGCAACTGTGTAATTTTTTGCGTAATATCGGTAAGTTTTGCCTGAGTGATATTCTTAACTTCCTGGCAAGTGTGCTGATCGCGCTTGATTTGGATGGATAGCAATTCTTGAATATCGCGCAGAGATAATCCTACCTCCTTGGCATGCAGGATAAACTTCATCCGATCAACACACTCATGGTTGTAACGACGATAGCCATTTGTTGCTCGGTAAGGTTCGATTAAGCCTTGCTGTTCATAAAAGCGTATAGCTTCAGACGTTATGCCGAGCTGTTTTGCCAATTGGCCGCGAGTGATCGATTCCATGGTTATAATGAGGCTCAATTTATTAAGGTTGATCCCAGTATAAACCTTGTATCGAACTACAGGGTCAATAATCTTTTATCTAGAGTAAAAAGAAGGCTGTTATGACATAAATGGGAAAGGACTATCAATATCCAGTTTGTTGCAAATTTCAACAATGCCCAGAGAAAGGCTTGAACGAATGACCTGCTGAATACGGCTCATATGTAGCTGATATAACTCAGGATCCATATCACTATTGGGTTGTGGAAAGTCAAACCCCATACTGCCGACCGCTTTCATTACTGAGAGTTTTTTGATCGGGTCAAGAATAGCATGGTCAGTGAACTGATATTCAAAACCATCATTATTTAAGAAGTGTTTGATTTTAAGTAGGGATTCGATGTCGTGGTAGATTTTATCCGGAATAACACCAAGACCAAATAGTAGCTTTAAACGTACGGACACATCACCAAGAGGACCACTGGTTCCGAGTAGCGGGTTCACCACGACACTAACGGCCAGATAGTCATTACGAAAGATGCGTTGAGTCAGGACATCAATGGCTTGTTCAAAGATTTCCGCCGCAACAATAAAAAATCCTCTGACCGAAGGGGCAGAATTAAGTCGCTCAATAATATCTGATTCATTTATTGTGTTGGCCATAAGAACGTCAACCAGAGTAAAAAAGAATAAACCGATGCTGTAGAAATTAAACCATGCTTTATACAGTGCTCAGTCTTAAGAGTAAATAGTCAATGCTTAACAAAGTGTCACATTGAGAATGAGGCCGGTGGTAAAGCCGACCTCAAATTCCTCAACTACTTCAATGACTATGCATTGCCTTTCAGTTGACTAACCAAATCATTGTACATTGCATTGTCCAGGAAGTTGGTCAGTGAAATGTGGTGAGCATTTGGCGCATGTTTACGTGCACGGTCAGTCAGGTCTTTGTGAGTGATAACGATGTCAACGTCTTGTGGCAGGTTGTTGATTGCCAGATTGGTTACACTGATATCCAGACCCGCTTCCTGTACTTTCTTACGCAGCATGCTCGCACCCATCGCACTTGAACCCATACCTGCATCACAAGCTACGATGATTTTGTTAACACCTGAAGTTGGTGCTGCAGTTGCTTGGCCTTTAGATTCCGCTTTCATGGATTTCATCTGAGAGCTGGCTTTTTCTAAAGAATCTTCGTTATCTTCAGCTTGTTTCTGAGTTTTCAGTAGGAATGAAGCCACCAGGAATGATACACCGGCTGCAGAGAATACGGACAGAATCACACCGACGAATGCATCTTTAGGTGTCATCAGTAATACTGCAAAGATTGAACCTGGTGACGCTGGAGAAATCAGACCAGAGTGGAACAGAACGTTAACGAATACACCAGTCGCACCACCCGCAATCATCGCTAGGATCAGACGAGGGTTCATCAGTACATATGGGAAGTAGATTTCGTGGATACCGCCCAAGAAGTGAATGATAGACGCACCTGCCGCAGATTGTTTTGCGCTGCCTTTACCGAATACCATGTACGCAACTAGCAGACCTAAACCTGGGCCTGGGTTAGCTTCGATAAGGAAGAAGATTGAACGACCCGCTTCTTCAGCTTGTTGTACACCCAGCGGAGTGAAGATACCGTGGTTGATCGCGTTGTTTAGGAACAGGATCTTAGCTGGCTCAACAAATAGAGAAGTTAAAGGAAGTAGGTGAGCGTTAACCAATACGTCTACGCCCGCTGCCAGAGCAGTAGAAACGCCCGTTACGAATGGACCGATCACGAAGAAAGCGATAATGGCACAGATCATACCGATAATACCGGCAGAGAAGTTGTTAACCAACATCTCAAATCCACTTTTCACTTTACCGTCTACAGCTTGGTCAAATTTCTTAATCGCCAAACCGCCTAGAGGGCCAGCAAACATCGCGCCCATAAACATTGGGATATCGGTACCCACAACCACACCCATAGTCGTTACAGCACCGACAACCGCACCACGGTCACCACCGACCAATTTACCACCGGTGTAACCGATAAGAATAGGTAGCAGGTTTACGATCATTGGGCCAACGAGCTTAGCCAGCGTTTCGTTTGGCACCCAGCCAGTAGGAATAAATAGAGCAGTAATGAAACCCCACGCAATGAATGCGCCGATGTTTGGCATTACCATGTTCGATAAGAAACGGCCAAAGTTTTGTACCTTGACCTTAGCTTCTGGTGATAACATAGGTTTTCCCCGTTCGATGTTCAGTTGATTTTGTTGTTTAACGGCTCGCCAAAGC
The DNA here is from genome assembly GCA_963666615.1 of uncultured Vibrio sp. GTDB lineage: Bacteria > Pseudomonadota > Gammaproteobacteria > Enterobacterales > Vibrionaceae > Vibrio. The sequence continues at coordinate 396,716 of OY762907.1, read as the reverse complement.
CGCTGGTTTGTTTAGGTCATAATCAAGATAACACACAAAATGGAATTGCGATGTCGAGCGGGGTTTTTGTGATCAAGCTCAGTAAAATCTAGGTTCGACCAACAAAAAAATGTGATTATTATCATTAAAGTGATGTGTAATTTCGTTACAAAAAATAAACATTTAAAAAGTCAATCAATATTTAATGTTTTAGATCTCATATATGTTATGTTTCTTTTTAATCAGAGAGTGATTTAGATCTCAAATATGAATAAATAAAAGTTTGTCACTTTATCTTTAGTGATGAGTGTCACTATTCGCCAATTAATTCACTCTGTAAAAAAATTTAACTCCGCCGAGTGATGAATTTTTGTAATTTTTGTACATACGCAACACTATTCAATATCTGCAACTGTTTTTTCTTGCGTAACATCTCCTACGGTTTTAGTCGATTATTGGTCAGATATCCGGTATGTTTGTGTCCGGTTTTTGGTAAATGGATTTTTTAAAAGGCAATATTGTGCAATTAAACGAACTCTCTCAATCTGATTTGGCCATTGTGTGTAAACTATTTGGTGCTTTGTTCTACTATCAGCCTAAAGATTTTGAACGCCTTCCGATTTCTACCTATTTTGATCATGATGATGTCGAAACTCCGATTAAAGAAGTCAGCCAGGCATTGAATGCTTTCAAATTTACTGAGGATCTTGTTCTACAAGAGCAGTATGAGAAATTCTTCACTATGCAGGAAGAGATGCTGGCTCCGCCATGGTCATCAATGTACCTTGATAAAGAGTCGATTCTGTTTGGTCAGGCGAGCAAAGATTATTGTGATTTTGTTGAGCACTGCGGCCTTGGTTTGCGTGAAGGCGCAAGCGATCCTGAAGATCATATCGGTTTAATGCTGATGGTATTAGGCATGCTGATTGAAGATGAACAGGAACAGCATATCAAAGAGATGGTGGGTGAATATCTGGCAACCTGGTCTCCTTTCTATTTTGCTCGTTTAAAAGAAGTGGCTGGTGATACGGCGTATGCGCAGTTGTCACAACACGTCACTAGCCTTCTGGACGTGATTCGTAAGCGTTATTCTGCACAGGTTCTGATTAAAAGTAACTATTTTCAGTCAGTAGAGTAGGCTCTTCTCTCTAAATTAAAGAAAAACTCGACAGCAGAAAAATTCCCACCGTTGATGAAATCATAGAAAGCAGCGTTGTAAGAACGATAATATTGGCCGCCAGTGTAGCATTGGCGCCCATCGCTTTTGCCATGACAAAGCTAACGGCGGCTGCGGGTGCAGAGCTGGTGAGAAACACTATTCCCAGTTCCAGCCCACGGAATCCGAATAACAGGGCAGCGGTGGTAAACAGTAATGGGCTAATTAACAGCTTTACCAATGTTGCAAACCAGGCTGAGCTGCGGTCATCCGATAACTGGCGCCAATCCAGAGAACCTCCACCACAAATCAAGGCTAAGGGCAGGGTCATGTTGGCAAAATATCGCCCTGCATCGGTAGCTATTTTCGGCATGGTCAACTGTAGTTGGCTGAATATTAAACCTGCGATGATAGCAATAATCAGCGGATTTTTAGTTAATGATTTGACTAAAATCGGTAGAGCATTAATGGTGCTCTGTCCTCCTTTCGGTGTCAGTGAAATGACCCCCAGTACGTTGTACAACAGGGTTATTCCCGCTACATAAAGAGCTGCAATAGCTAATCCGTCACTTCCATAAGCGTTGGAAACGTAGGCCAGGGCGATAATCGCGATGTTGCCACGTAAACCACCTTGTACGATAACGCCTTGATCAGGACTTGCGTGGAAAATACGTTTGGTGATTAGACTAAGAACAACGAAAAAAATAATATTACCAACGACCCCAAATGCAACAAACCACGCGCTGGCTAAAAAATCATGGCTGGAGTTCATAATGCTCAAGAACAAGAGTGCTGGTAAGGTCACATTAAATACCAACCTGGAAGCGACCTCGATAAAATGCGCATCGATTAAACCACTGCGACGAAAATAGATACCGAGAAAAAGCATTAAACAGATGGGGCCGGTGATGGAGGCGGAAAACAGTAGGTTATCGAGAAAAGAAGTCATTGATCGTTCACTGCAGTCAGTCAAAGAATAGTCTTTTTCTAAAATACCATTTCATTTTACATATGTCCCCATCGATATGAGGCTATTTTTGCTGAACCGATTCAGAGCGAAAGGCGGAATATATCTGGCATAATCTAAATACTAAGAAAAGCAATGATATGATCTTTACCAAGCAATGAAGAGAGATAACTGAAGATTCATACTTTAGTTTCCGGCTAAACTGCCGCTAATAGTTTATTATGCCACTTGGCCAAATTTAGCCATAAATATTCTAATAAGTGAGATTGTATGAATAAAAGTTTATCACTTAAAAACAAACTAGCATTATTGGCTAGTATTTCGATCATCATCGGCTGTTTGATAGTCGAGATCATTTCATTTCGTTCGTATATGACAAATGTGAACCAAACGGTTGAACGAAGCCTAGCTGGTTCATTGACCGCCTATAACAATTATGTGGTTGACTGGTTTAAAGCTAAAGAGCGGGCGATTACCTCGATGTCAGCGGATATTGATGAAGGTTCACTGATAAACCACCTCAATCAAATCAAATTATCTGGTGGTTTTGATAACGTATTCTTAGCTTATCCAGATGGCTCACAAAATAATGCGAATGGCGTAGTTTTACCATCAGGTAACAACGACCCGCGCAAATGGGGATGGTATGTTAATGGTTCGGCTAATCCACAAAAAGTATTTCGTGATAATCCAACGGTAGCGGCGGCTACCGGCGCTACCGTGGTTTCTTTAGGGAAAGCAATTCAGCTAAACGGTCAGCCAAGGGTGTTAGGTGCTGACGTTGAAATTAGCGATATTCTTGCCACCATGAAGCAGGTTGTTCTGCCGGGTGATGGTGTGATGTTTATCGTCAATCAACAGGGTAAGCTATTTATCCATCCAAATACCGATCTGCTAAATCAGGATGTTTCCAGTGCCTTAGGCGTTAGTTATTCAGATATCATTCGAATCTCACAGGCGCATGAAGAGAGTTTGATTGATTATCAGGGTGCTAAGTTCATTGTCTATAGCAGGGAAATTGCCGGAACCGATTTAACAACCGTCGCATTAGTCAGCTACGATTCAGTGGTAGATCCCGTTTATGATGTTTTGTTTAGCCAGCTTATATTTACCGCTGTTTTCGTTATTCTCGGAATAGTGATCTTCAACTACTTGTGCACTCTTCTGTTTAAACCTTTGCGTAATCTTGCTGCTGCGCTGGAACAAGTATCGAGCGGTAGTGGTGATTTAACTCAACGTATCCCGGTTGAGAGTCAAGATGAAGTCGGACGCCTGGCAAATGGCTTTAACGAGTTTGTTGCCAGCTTACAGAAGTTAATTCTACACATTCGTGAACAGGCGGAAAACTTAACTAGTCAATCTCATAGCAGTGCAGCTCGATCGAATTTAACTTCAGAAGAGCTATCGCGCCAGCAACAGGAGATTAATATGGTGGCAACTGCAGTGACAGAGATGACTTCTGCCACTCAAGAGATTGCCGCGCATGCTGAACAAACTGCTCAGGCAGTACAGAACTCGGCGGATAGTACAGCGAATGGGCGTCAGGTTGTATTGAATACTAAGAGTTCCATTACCCGTCTGGCTAGCGAACTGGGTGAAGCAAGTTGTGTTATTGCCGAGCTTAATCAGCATGCCATGGAAATTTCAACCGTACTGGGTACTATCCAGGGTATTGCTGAACAGACCAACTTACTGGCTCTGAATGCGGCGATTGAAGCAGCACGAGCTGGAGAGCAGGGGCGTGGTTTTGCTGTCGTGGCTGATGAAGTTCGTGTTCTGTCTCAAAGAACGCACTCCTCTACGGAAGAAATTAAATCGACTATAGAAACACTGCAAGCGATTACAGAACGCGCAGTGAGTATTATGCAGAGTAGTTCCAATCTGGCCACGGGTTCAGTGGAAGAGGCCGACAAGGCGGGCGAAGCCCTAGAAGAGATCAATTCAACCGCAATTCTGATTCGCGATATGGCTACGCAAATTGCGACAGCAGCGGAAGAACAGAGTCACGTTACCAATGAGATCACGGAGAATGTTACTTCTATCCGTGATGTGACGGATGACCTGGTAAAAGGTGCCACAGAAAGTTTGCAGCAGTCTAATGAATTAAAACGTGAAGCAGCGGATTTGAGTGAGAAAGTGGCAACGTTCAAACTTAGTTAAGTTAATAGGCGATAGTAAGCGTTGATATAAAAATAAGGGCTTGTTTCAAGCCCTTATTTATTGTTATTGGATGTCAGATATATACGGCAATTACGCCAATCACACCACCCAATACACCTCCCCACACAACCAGCCAGCCGAGATGTTGTTTGATCATTGCCTGAACCATCTCTTTAACCATTTGCGGAGTGAGTTCGTCCAGCCGTGAATCGATGATGTTTTCGATATGCTGTTTCATCGAGTCATCGGATAAGCCATGTGCTAACTGAGCTGCCAGCGCATTCTGTACATCATCGGAACGGCTCATTTCTTCCACAGATTGTTTCATCTTCTCAACAAATGGCTGTTTGAGAGGGATTAGCGCTTCCGTACCACCAAACATCGATAGCATGGCGCCAAATTGCGAAGCCATAATCACTTCTACCAGGCTGTCAAAGGTCGGGTTGAAATCGAGATCATCCAAGATTTTTGCCATATCAAACGAGTGACTTGCACTGCTGTTTGGGCTTAAAAAGCGAGAGATATTGGCTTGATTGAAGAATTGTTCCATCATCATGGTTTTGATGGCGGCTTTAAATGCCTCAAAGCGCAGCGGAATGACTCCCGAGCCATAGACTCCCGGGATCTTCTCAAACAGCATATGCACTGCCAGCCAGTTAGTCACTGCACCGGAGAGTGCAAAAAGGCCCGCAGAAAGGAGTAACTCATTTTGTGCCTGATAGCCGATGGCAACCACCGCTAACGCGATCAGATTGGTGATAACACTTTTGTTCATTTACACATGTTCCAACGTGACAATAGAGAAAGTGGGAGATTTTAGGCAAAAGTAACAGAAACGAAAAGAGGGCGAACCCTCTTTTGTATTAAATGTAGATTAATCGGCAGCGATAAAACCGCCAGTTTGGTGTGCCCAAAGGTGAGCGTAGATACCATTCATTGCCAGCAGCTCCTTATGGCTACCTTGTTCGACAATATTCCCCTGATCCAGAACCACCAGTTTATCCATGGCTGCAATGGTTGACAGGCGGTGGGCAATCGCAATCACGGTTTTTCCTTCCATCAGTTCGTACAGGCTTTCCTGAATGGCGGCTTCTACTTCAGAATCCAAAGCTGAAGTCGCTTCATCCAGGACCAGTATTGGTGCATTCTTTAGTAGTACCCGAGAAATGGCGATACGCTGGCGTTGTCCGCCGGAAAGCTTAACTCCGCGTTCACCGACCTGAGCATCATAACCAAGATTACCGTAAGGGTCGGTCAGTGTTTCAATAAACTCGTGGGCATGAGCCTGCCGGGTTGCCTTCATCAACTCTTCATCGCTCGCATCTGGCTTGCCATACAGAATATTTTCCCGGATTGAACGGTGGAGCAGTGAGGTATCTTGTGTCACCATGCCTATCATACTGCGCAACGAATCTTGAGTAAGATCGGTGATCGACTGACCATCAATTTTAATGGCTCCGCCATCGAGGTCATGAAAGCGTAGCAGCAGATTAACCAGGGTTGATTTACCAGCCCCAGAGCGTCCTACGATGCCGACTTTTTCACCGGGTTTAATTGACAGGGAAAGGTCATTGATAACGTTAATATTCTCACCATAGTGAAAATTAATATGCTCAAAATCGATTTGTCCCTGACAGAGCTGCAGTTGGTGGGCGCTGGGTTTATCAGTAATAGCTACCGGTCTGGCTAGCGAACGCATCCCATCAACTACAGTACCGATATTTTCAAATAGGCCACCCACTTCCCACATAATCCATTTCGACATGCCATTGATGCGCAGTGCCAGAGAAATCGCAATCGCAATTGCACCTATGGTGATCGATTGAGTCGTCCACAAGTAAATAGAAATAGCCGATATGCTAAACAGTAAGCAGTAGTTGGCGATTTCTACCCATAGGTTGAATCCGGTCACTAGGCGCATCTGTTTATGTACAGTACCGAGGAAATCTCCCATGCTCTCTTTCACATACTGGGTTTCTCGCTGGTGGTGGGAGAACAGCTTTACGGTCTGAATATTGGTGTAACTATCGACAAAGCGCCCTGTCATCATAGAACGGGCATCAGCCTGAGCGGATGAAACATCTTTTAGCTTAGGAACGTAGTAGAGCTGAATAGCAATATAAGCAAGGAACCAGCAAAACATGGGTAACATCAGACGCCAGTCTGAATCTGCCAGCATGACTAAAATGGCAATAAAATAGACCGAGACAAAAACGAATACATCCACCGCTTTCATCACCGTTTCGCGGATGGCTAACGAGGTCTGCATCACTTTCGTCGCAATTCTTCCGGCAAATTCATCCTGATAAAAAGCCAGGCTCTGCTTGAGCAGATAGCGGTGCGCTAGCCAGCGAATAGACATCGGATAGTTGCCGAGCATTGACTGATGTACCAGCAGTGAATGCAGAGCCACGATGACTGGCATACCAATCAGAATCAGCAAGGATATAAGAATTAGTTGGGTACCATTTTCACTGAAAAAGGTTTCCGGCTGACTGTTACTTAACCAGTCAACCAGATTTCCCATATAACCGAACAGGGATACTTCAATGATTGCAATGAGGGTACTGAGGACTGCGATAGCAAGCAGTGGCCAGCCGAAACCGCGCGTATAGTGGCGGCAAAAAGCCCACAGTGTGGCTGGCGGCTGCTCGGGATCACCGCTAGGGAAGGCCTGAGTTAGACCTTCAAATAACTTGAACATAAATTTCCTGAATCCGGATTAAGGTTTGTAATGTAAAATTTTGATCGACATCTGTGGTTGAATGATTTCGCCACAAGCGACCGGATGTGGCATAAATTCACTCTCGTTGGAATCGCAAATAGTCACCCACTGTTGCCGATGATTACATGGCAGCATAAACCGGGCGGTGGCGCGGGTTTGGTTGATGAGATAGATCAATTCTTCGCCATCATCGCCTATACCTAAATGTAAAGCAACCGTGTTCAGGCGATTCCAGTCATCATGTTCCATCAATGAACCATCAACTCTCCGCCAGAATACACGGTTTGAATTTCGTGACTCGCCACTGAAAGCGCGGATAAAAGGAAGCATGACTTTGTTTCGCATATTGACCAGCGAGGCCAGCCAGTGCTGAAAGTGTTGCTGCTCGGTGTTTAGCTGCCAGTCCAGCCAACTGATCTCATTATCCTGACAATAGGCGTTATTGTTGCCTTGCTGGCTATGAGAAAGCAGATCCGCCGTTAGTACATGCGGAATACCGAAAGCAAACAGTAGTGACGCCATAAAGTTGCGTTTTTGTCGTTCACGCAACCTAATGATTTTACTATCTGAGGTTACGCCTTCTTCTCCGTAGTTTTCTGAACGGTTATCACCGTGACCATCCCGGTTCTGCTCACCATTGGCTATATTATGCTTGTGCTTATAAGAAACTAAATCCTGTAGGGTAAAACCGTCATGATAAGTGATGTAGTTTACGGTGAGTTTAAATGGCCAGTTTGACGCACTATACAGATCGCGTGATCCCATAATCCGGGTCGCAAACTCTTTTAAAAAGCCCTGATCGCCACGCCAGAAACTGCGGGTGATATCACGCAGTTTGTCATTGGTTTCGTTCCAGCCAAACGGGAAATTACCCACCTGATAACCGTTCGGACCAATATCCCAGGGTTCGGCAATCAACTTAACCTGTTTTAATACCGGGTCCTGAGCGACAGCTTTGAAAAATGCCGCATCGGGGCTGAAGTTTTCACCCATACGGCCTAATGTTGCCGCAAGATCGAAACGGAAGCCATCGACTTTATATTCGGTCACCCAATAGCGTAGGGTATCCATGACCAGATTGAGCGTTGGCTGATAGGCAAGATCTAAGGTATTTCCGCAACCGGTATAATTCGCATAGTGTGAACCATGCATAATATAGTGCTTAGGATCGAGCCCTCTTAAGTTAAATGTTGGCCCGTCCTGACCCGCTTCTGCGGTATGGTTATACACAACATCTAAAATCACTTCGATGCCGTGTTTATGCAGTTCACGGATGACAGTTTTAAATTCACTAACCGCATCTTTTACTGCATAGCGTGGATCTGGAACCATAAATAGATAAGGGTTGTAGCCCCAGTAATTCACTTTATCCATGTTGAGCAGATGTGGCTCGTGCATGCAGGCTGCAATCGGCAATAACTGCAGGGTTCGAATGTGATTCTCTTGATAGAATTTGAGCATGGCCGGACTGGCCAGACCAAGGTATTTCCCCCTATGTTCGGGGTGAATCTGCTGATTCAGTTGTGAGACGCCTTTTACATGGGTCTCAAACAAAATGGTTTCATCGAGCGGAATGCCGGGCTTTACGGTTTCCTGCCAGTCGAATTTATCGTCAACCACAACACATTTGGCCATTCTGAAACTTTTAATTGAGTTGAATGGCGGGATATAGTGTAGAGGGGCATCCAGTGCCTTAGCATAGGGATCAGAGATAAGATGCAGCGTACCATCTTCAAGGTGGATCACATAGCCGTATTTCTGTCCGGCACTGATGTTGGCGATAAAAGTATAGCGAATCCCAGCGTATTCATTATCTAACTCATAGAGCTGATAATGTGTTCCCTGTTCATTAAATAGCGCCAGTTGAATAGATTGTGCCGTTGGAGCAAATATTGAAAAGTTGCAGCCATCAGCATTAATTGTGGCACCAAGAGGATAAGGTTGAGCGTGTGTCATTTTCATTTTTCTATTTATTCACTCTTTTGTGATTAGTCCGCAACTATTCCAGTTAAAAACTTTGTTATCGTTTGGTCAAGTCATGGATCAAAAAAATTCGCTTTCCTGACCAATTATGCGTATATCTGAGCTACGCCTAACATTATGTGTCTCAGATTTGAACTGTAGGCGCCTTCTGCTAAGATGCTATATCCTTCCTATATGATATTTTCCCTGCATTAAGCAGCGAGATAATAAGACAATACATAATGAGTGTGATCGGAATATTTATCGGTTTAGTTGGTTTACTGCTTATCATTAGTGTGGTGTGGATGATGGCTGTCTCGGCTAAGCAACAGCATCTTGAGGCTGATAAGCAGGCCAGAATGGAAGCTCATCGTCAGGCGGTAAAACGTAATCATGCCGAAGAACGTTTAGAGCGAGTGCAAAAAGCAGAAGCAAACCATATTCCTTCGATTCTTTTTTTAGCCAAAGAAGCTGAGCTTCGGGATCTTAAAGAGGCGGCATATTGGTATGAGAAAGCCGGCTTTTTAGGCAATGTAACCGGCATGTATGGCATTGTACGCCTGTGCAGTCGTATTGAAGGTGATGTGGTCGTCAATGAAAAAATTCGTTTTTGGAAACGCTATATTAAAGGTGCGGAAGGTGATATCCCCGCTTTATTTGAGGCTGGTAAGGCGCTAATTTCAGGGTTGGGTGTGGCAACTGAACGCAATCTGGGAATTAAAGTAGTTGAGCAGGCGGCACTGGCTAATCTCACCGAGGCGCAAATTTATATGGGTGATTTATGTCTGTCTGGTGACTCGACAGAAAAGATAGAAGACTCCAGTTACTGGTTTGCTAAAGCGGCTAAGTTAGGTAATAGCGAAGCGATGATGAAGCTGGGATTGAATTACATCAACGGCCGCGGTATTGCGAAGGATCTGAAGAAAGGTTGCTTCTGGCTGGAAAGTGCGGCTGAAAAAGGTGATGCAAAAGCGATGTATCATGCAGGGAAAGCTTGGATGGGTGTTGGCCAGCACGGAACTGAAATCGCGTACATTTGGTTCTATCTGGCTTCACAATGTGGTTATCAGCCCGCGAGAGCATTGAGGGATGAAGTGGCAGCTGGTCTTGGTGTTGATTCCCTAGTATTGCTGCAGGGGTTTGCCAATCCGCTACTTAAGAAACTGAGGTCAGGTACGGCTGTTACACGACATATCGTTATTCGGGCTCTGAACCGTCTTTATCAGCGCGGTGTTCCAATTCCAAAAGCTCAGGTGTCTGAAGATGATAGTGCGGATAATGGTGATGAAGCTTTCTTAAGAGGGTTGATTGATGCGAAGCTTATTCCAGATGCCCCTGCTCCTGCAGAGCAAGAAGCGATCAATTCAGCTGAAAAAAAATAGTCCCTGTCTTTGAGTATAGGGACTATTTTCATAATTTATTATCCTGTTCAAAACAGAAGTAGGAGATACAACGGCAGAGTGTTACTTATTGGCTGCTGCGGTAAATACCACGTCGGTTGAACTGTTTAGTGCGGTTTCAACAGAATCCTGAATCACACCGATAATAAAACCTACGCCAACAACCTGCATTGCCACATCATTTGAAATACCAAATAGACCACAAGCGAGTGGAATCAGCAATAATGAACCGCCGGCAACACCTGAAGCACCACACGCAGAGATTGCAGCAACGATACTCAGTAGCAGAGCCGTAAATATATCCACATCAATGCCTAAAGTATTTACAGCAGCAAGGGTCAATACGGTGATGGTAATTGCTGCACCTGCCATGTTGATGGTCGCGCCCAGAGGAATTGATACAGAATAAGTATCTTCATCTAGTTTCAGTTTGTGGCAAAGGGCCATATTTACCGGGATATTGGCAGCACTTGAACGGGTGAAGAATGCGGTCACGCCACTCTCTTTCAGGCAAGTTAGTACCAGTGGGTATGGGTTACGCTTGGTTTTCACATAAACAATAATTGGGTTCACAACTAATGCAATAAATAGCATTGAGCCAACTAAAACGGCAAGCAGGTGAGCGTAGTTAGCCAGCTCAGAGAATCCTGTTGTTGCGAAGGTTGAAGCAACTAAACCAAAAATACCGAAAGGTGCTAAGCGAATAACCACACGTACCAATTGAGATACAGCATGGCTAACGTCGTTAAGCATCACTTTGGTCGAATCTGCAGCTCGGTGGAATGCTAAACCAAGGCCAATCGCCCAGGCCAGAATACCGATGTAGTTGCCGCTGGCAATCGCATGAATCGGGTTATCGACGATTTTAAATAGCAGAGTGTTAAGTACTTCTAGAATACCCTGTGGTGGTGTTGTTCCTGTTGCACTGGCAACCAGAGTAAGTTGTACTGGGAAAATAAAGCTTGCGGTTACTGCAGTTAACGCCGCGAGAAAAGTGCCGAACAGATACAGAGCGATGATTGGTCGCATGTGGGTATGTTGATTCTTTTTCTGGTTGGCAATCGAAGCGGTTACCAGAACAAAAACGAGTACCGGAGCAATAGCTTTCAGTGCGCTTACAAAGAAGCTGCCTAAAATGGCGCTTTGCTTGGCGGTTTCAGGTGAGACGGTGGCCAGTAGAGCCCCTAGTACAATACCGATGACAATTTGTAATACCAAATTACCCCGGAAGAACCAATGGGTTTGATTGTTATTTTGCATGTTACATCCTGCGTTACTATAAAAAGTAATTTGTTGTGTTATTAACCAAATTTATAATTGTTTTATGCTTTCTTAAGCAGAAAGCGGGCTAATGATAACTGCATGGATATATATGTCTATAAAAGGATGAGAATTAGTGGAATATTTAGTGCTGTTTTTATCATCTGGAGTGAAATTGTGCAGGAGGAGTACCAAGCCGATTATTGAACTGTTATAAAAATGTACAATTATTGTTGATTGGCTAAAAGAGTGGCAACGGCAACAAAATTGGTTTTAGCGATCTGTTGCCGTTTGGATAATCAATTATTCTTCTGCTGATTTTGGTTTGATGATTTCATCTGTTGTTGCTGGTGTACCTGTTTGGTCTGTTTCATCTGCATGCCCATCATCACTTTTTTAACTGGTGCTTCGACAACTAAGCTTTGCTGGTTGGAAAAGTTTAAGGTGACCTGAAGTTTTTCCCCTTCTTTTAATGTGCTCTCTAAGTCAAATAGCATCACGTGCAAGCTGCCTGGTTGTAAAAGTGTCTGTCCGTGAGCAGGGATATCGATCTGTGGAACCTGACGCATTTTCATTACATCACCCTGTGTGATCATATCGTGCAGTTCTACTTTACCTGCGCGCGGCGTGCTTGCGCTAAGTAGCGATACTTGTTGGTCACCACTATTGGATAAAGTAACAAATACTGCACTGGTGCTGGCGGTTGGCGCCATTGCCCGGGCATAGGCATTATCAGCTTGGATATCGGCATATGCCTGTGTAGTTAAAGTAATGAGTAAAGCTGTAAAGAGGCTAAGCCGTTTTTTCATTGTCTGTTTTCCTCGCTCACTGGAGTTGTAGGGGTAAGAATTGAGTTGATTGCATCAAGTATCGGTTTAGGTGTCAGCGTATGAGGTACCTTCTGGATGAGGGTTCCATCGGGCTGGGTAAAGTAAAAATAAGAGGTGTGATCTATGGTGTAGTCGAGACGAGAATTCTCCAGTTTCACTTTTTTGTAAAATACACCATAGTGATCGGCTAATGCTTTAACTTCTTGTAGAGAAGTTACAACGCCCTCATTTTTTGGATGAAAATATTGGGCAAACTGATAGGCATTGTCCGGCAGATCCCGTTCTGGGTCGAGAGAGATAAAAATGGGGCGGAAATGATCTAACGTCTGTTGATCTAGCTGATTGAATGTTCCGGCAAGAACTGCAAGTGAAGTCGGGCAAACGTCAGGACATTTGGCAAAGCCAAAGTATAGGATCCGGATTCTCGGGTCATTGGTATCAAATGGCAACACCGATTGGTCATCCTTGCCTTTAAATTGGATAGACTGCAGATCCAACTCGGCGGGGGCAGCTTTGGCCAGAGTATTTGCATCATCTTTTGAGTCAAGCCATTGCCGGGCTCCTAATCCGATCAAAAATAACATGATCAAGACTAGGAAATATTTTTTATTCATTGGTCGCTCCTTATCGCTGGGAATACGGTTAGTGAACCATCGGTAAGTTCGCCAATCCAGGTCATTTGGCTCTGGGTACAAACCGGCAAGATTAAATCCGCTTGGTATGTCCCGTTTTCAGCCAATTTAAGTGGAATTTTTACTATCCCCATATCCATTTCTAGGCCACGTAAAGTGAGCATGAGCATTTCTTTATTGTGATCGGGCCATATTACGGTTAAATGATTGGCCTGCATGGGATGGGTCCTGTCCTCTGCCAGTTGTAAATCAACACCATCTTGTTGGCAGACCTGTGATGAAAGATAACAGTATTGGTGTGCTACTTGAGTATCAGGGCTACCCCCAATCAGCACTAACAGATCATTGGCAAAAAATCCGGCCATAACGATGGCAAGTAATACAATGGTGTGGATGATGTAACGCATAATGAATTATCTAATATAGCGAAGCCTAATGCTGAATAAGTCCCAGTATTAGGCTTTATTTATCTTCTTGCTATGTACTCAATCGCAAAACCGGAATTAATTATGACTTTGCACCAAATTTTTCAAGCAATAATACCAGCATAATTGCACTGAGCATCAAGACTATAGCTAAAGTAAGTTGGGCTGGTTGGCCACTTAATTGCTCAAAGTCGGCAGGCCATAAATTATTCTGCAGCAATGGTACTTGTTCACCGTGGGAATTTGTTCGCCAGGTAATGGTTTCTTTCCATGGCCAGATTTTGGGTAAAGTGCCAACCATCAACCCGGTGAGAGTAATGAGGGTCAGATCGCGCGCATTGCGCAGTAGCCAAGAGAGCAGATGGGAAAAAGTCAGCAATCCGATGATACAGCCAAGGATAAATAATCCCAGAGTGCCTAGCTCAACCGACTTGACTGCGTTCAGAATAGGAGCGTACATGCCAAGTAACAGCAGGATAAAGCTACCCGAGATACCCGGTAAAATCATGGCGCAAATCGCGATACTGCCTGCGATGACAAAGTTAATTGTTGTCGGACTCATTTCCATTGGTTGCAAAACGGTAATGGTGTAGGCAAAGGCCAGTCCAACAAGAAAACCGATAATACGATTGATGGCAAAATGTTGGATTTGTCGGCCAATATGGTATACCGAGACTAGGATCAGACCAAAAAAGAATGACCACAATGGGATTGGGTGAGTTATCAAAAGCCATGAAATGACTTTAGCCAGAGTCAGGATGCTGACAAAAATGCCACCAAACAGGGAAATCAGAAACAGCCCGTTAATATGTTGGAATGCACCTTTAAGTCCGGATTGGCGTAATACTTTTAGTAACCCAGGGTTAACCCGACGAATACTTTCAAGCAGCGTGTCGTAGATACCGGTAATAAATGCAATCGTACCACCGGAAACCCCCGGTACCACATCGGCGGCGCCCATTGCCAGCCCTTTAAAAAACGTAGTTAAATAATTCATGTAAAACAGATTCAGTAACGTATGAAAGTAGCGCCAGTATAAACAAGTTTACTCTCAGACCCCATGGATAATATGAGAATCGTGATAATTTATTGCATTTCATGCTTTAGCTGGTCATTTAGGCGAATTAACTAGGGTCTGTTGATCTTTTGAGTCCAAATTTTGTTCAATCTAAACATTATTTTCGTTTTGACGTATTTAGGGTGAGTTTCGTTCCTGTAAACTTTAGCTTATTTAATAGGTTACCGGCATTAACTCGACCTGTTTCAGTGAATTCCAATCCGTAGCGTGCATAATGGGTTGAACGTTGAATATTGCAGACTCGTCCTTCCAGATCGCCCAAATCTAAGTTTTCATCATTAGCAATATGCAGGCGGAGTGAAACAAGATCATCAATCTGATAAGGCTTACATAAAGGGGATGTCACAAAGCGGCAGCCATTACGTGATATATCACGGATTTCACAGTCAATTTTGTTTGATTCCATTAAGGCTTTGCCAAGTAGGTTGACTTCGAAACGTGGCTCTTTGCGCAGTTGAGTTACTTGCATTGTAGTAGGAATAGAGAAGAGTGCCATCGGCACAGGATCTTTAATCAGGTGCAGTAGCTGTGAACGGAATACGACAATCGCACCTTCACCACGAGGTGAAATTGCACGGATGTTGCTCCAGAAGCCAACCTGAAAGTAATACTCGAGATCCTGAGCTGAGACCTGAGGCATATGAGTAACAATATAGTTGTGTGAGTGAATACCAACCAAATTGGTGTGGCAGACAAATTTGGTTCCTACCGGGGTCTGCATACTCAGGGTCAGATCACTACCATGCTCAATTAAGGCCAGAGCGTCGGTGCTATTTAAGGTTGAAAGTACCTTTTTGCGTTGCAGTTTTGTTGGATTGCTGTTTTCTTCCGCTGAAGCCATATTGTTATCCTAACCAGTCTGCCATTGTTGTTTTTAGGTATTTATTACGCCGTTTATTCTGTTACAGATTTGTGTAAATTTCTATCAATTGTTGTGGGATAACTCTATATTATGCGAAATCAATTCAATAATAACTAAAGTGAGGAACTGTCATGTTGGCCAAGGATAACGCTAATTGGCGAAACCCAATTAATTTTCTACTGATTATTTCTATTATCGTGCCGATTGCTTTCTCTAGCTGGATGGCATTATTGAATAATTTTGCCATTGAAAAAGCCAGCTTTAATGGTGCTGATATGGGATTGGTACAAAGTTTGCGAGAAGTTCCTGGCTTTCTGGCATTTACGGTGGTGTTTGTTTTACTGTTTATTCGTGAACAGCGATTTTTACTGCTATCTCTGGCAATGCTGACTCTCGGGACTACTGTAACTGGCTGGTTTCCTACCTTTTACGGTCTTGCCTTTACTACTTTGCTGATGTCAACGGGCTTTCACTATCTGGAAACATTAAAGCAATCGCTTTCACTACAGTGGTTAACTAAAGATGAAGCACCGGAAATGTTGGGTAAATTAATTTCTGTCGGTGCGTTTGCTTCGTTGATCACTTATGGTGGCCTATGGCTAATGCTAGAAAAACTGCATTTGTCCTATCAGTGGGTGTACATGATTACGGGCGGTATTGCTTTTGTATTGGTACTGTTTGTAGCTTTCGCCTTTCCTGAGTTCAGCGCTAGGACTCCTCAGAATAAAAAATTAGTACTGCGTAAGCGTTATTGGCTGTTTTACGCTCTGACTTTTATGAGTGGTGCGCGTCGCCAGATCTTTACCGTGTTTGCCGGCTTTTTGATGGTTGAAAAATTTGGTTATTCTGCCGCTGATATTACTTTATTATTTTTAATCAACTATCTGTTTAACTTTTTATTTGCCAAACGAATTGGTCGTTTAATTGGTGTGATTGGTGAGCGTAGGGCTCTTACGTTTGAATATATCGGCTTAATTCTGGTGTTTGTTGGTTACGGATTAGTGCAGGATAGCCATTATGCAGCAGCTTTGTATGTGGTTGATCACCTGTTTTTTGCTTTGGCGTTGGCGGTTAAAACCTATTTCCAGAAAATTGCTGACCCAGCGGATATGGCATCTACGGCAGGCGTGTCATTTACCATTAATCATATAGCTGCGGTTGTCATTCCGGCGACCTTTGGGATGATTTGGTTGGTCTCTCCAGCTGTCGTATTTTATCTTGGTGCCGCGATGGCCGCCGTATCCTTGCTGTTGTCGCTGAATATTCCCCGCGTTCCCGATGTGGGCAATGAAGTGCGGTTATTTAAAGTAGCGGCTACGCAAAACACATAGCGAGAATTACTCAGTGCAAACCTGGTTACGGCCGTTGGCTTTGGCTCGGTACAGTGCTTTATCGGCACGATAGAACGTGCGCTGAGTATTTTCACCTTCTCGGTGGAGAGTAACACCAATACTGATGGTTAGGCCACGATCGCCTAATACTGATTCCCAAGGGAATTGGTAAATACGTGAGCGGAAGTTTTCCGCATGCAAGGCAGCTCGTTCTAACGGCGTATTTTCTAAAATCACCAAAAACTCTTCGCCACCAAAGCGAACGCAGTACGAACCTTTAAATTTGAAGTAACTGGCCAGTTCCGCTGATACATTGACAATCGCCTTATCGCCGATTAAATGGCTCAGTTCATCGTTGATCGATTTAAAGTGATCGATATCCACTACCAGAAATGCAAAAGGTGTTTCATGCAGTAACAGATCCTTAAGCTTGCTTTCCAGCCAGCGACGGTTATGCAGCCGGGTCAGCGGATCGGTAAATACGTCCTGCTGTAACTGGGCTACAGTTAACTGCTGAGTTTCTGCGGTTTCTTTCAGTTCTTTGTTTTCTATTTCAGAAAGAATCAGTTTCAGTTGCAGTTCAAAACGAGTCAGACGGCGCAACTGTACCGATCCCAGTTCGCCAATCGGGATATTCCGCATTAAGTCCGATTCAACCCGAAAAGCCTTTTTCTGATATTCAAGCGCGCTTTGATAGTCGCCTGTCTGTTCATAGATATAGCTGATCGCCTGATAAAGCTCTTTGGCCAGCTCAGGATGAGGAAGACTTTTCAGTTTTTTATCCTGGCTCAGTAACAGCATTTCTGCGATATGTGCTTTGTTTATGCCGATAAAACAGAAAGCCAACTCGATTTTTAACAAGCAGGTCAGCGAGATAATATAGCGGTTGCTGCTAGTTGAGTAGGGAGCCGTGGCGATGATGGTTAAAGCGCGGTCAACATTACTATTTTGTCGTAGTTCCAAACGGGCTTCGAGCAGCACAATCAAACCGGTTAGAGATTTATCACTGACCAGGATACTGAGCTCTTCACATTCGGCGATTAACTCTCGGGCGGCAGTAAAACGCTGTAAGTCGATATAACAGGTTAGCATATCGACTTTATATTTTAAGCGCAGTGAGCGGCTGGAAATCGCATGATCAATTGCATCAATTTTTTGGAAATAACGCAGTGCTTTTGCGGGGTCACCATATATCTGACATAAGCGCGCCATACCTAGAATGGAGCTGGCGTAGGCATCAATATTGCTGTTTTCGACGGCGATATTTGATATTAGTACATATTGATCAAGCGCAGCATTGTAGTCGCTCAGATCGATATAGCGATCACTCAGGTTTTCTCGGATGGATAAGATCAGCTCTGCATCCTGAGGTAATTGGAGAAGGGATAAGGCAGATTTTAATTCATCGATACTAAATTGGTATTGTTTCAGTTCTGCCCGGTATTGAGCACTAATGATATAACATTGCGCCTGTTCAAACGCATTACTGGCAATGTGAGCACGAACATAACTCCAGAAGATGATGCCATTTTCACCGCTGTTGGCGGTAACATCAAGACCCGCGTCTTTGATTTTATTCAGTAACGCGTCCATCAGCCTCATCCTGTATCGTCAATAGTTCAAGTTGTTCAATGGTAAAAGGAAACGTCAGAATATCTTGCAGCAGTACGGTGGGTGACTGGTTTTCCAGCCCCTGACGCTGCCACGGATAAAGTGCCAGCATCTGCTTGAGAATCTGGTGCATTTGCTCAGCTGGCTCATCTTTATCGGCAAGTAATAAACCAATATGCTCACTATTGAGACGAGAGAGTAAATCGTGGTCAGTACATAGGGCGTGGGCCAATTCTGTGCAGATGTCGAGATAACGGGAATCATGGTGATAGATCACCAATACCGCATAATTGGCACTTTTTAACTGAGTCTTAAACAGTACCAGTTGTTCCCACCAGTAGGTTTCAGAAACCACATTGCTTAAGTGTTTTTCCGGATCGTATTCATATTGGGTTCTGACCCGGTGAATTAATTTGCGTGCGCGTTGTTCCAGTTGGCGTTTAGCACTGTGTGCTTTATCCCGACTGTCTCGTGTGGTTTGATCTTTTAGCAACTGAATGGACAGTTCACGATACTTTTTGAAAGCACTGAGTGCCGCCTGAAACTGTTTCTTTTGCTCCGAGACTACCGCTTGTTGGTAATAAATTTGCGACAGCAATTCGTCATCATTGACACTGCCCGCAAGCTGGACAGCTGAGTGTAATAATTGCTCAGCACTATCGATATTACCGCGTAGCAACTCCAGGCGAGCACGACAGATATAAGAGTGTGAACGTACCCAGGATAAGTCGTTCTTAACCGCCAATTCATGGGCGTGCTGCGCCGCAATTTCGGCATCTTCTAATCGCTCCAGGCCAATCAGTGCTAAGGTACGGAAGTCCCATACTTCAGCTTGCCACTGAGCATTCCTACTGCCTTCAAGTAGCATCATGGCATCATCGAGAACGCTGAGCATTTCGGCAAAATTATTCAGTAGGTAGAGATCCCAGGCCCATAAGATACGCGCTCGCCCTTCCAGAAGTGCTAAGCGTACACTGTTCGCCACCTTCACGGCTAATTCGTGGGTCGAGCAGGCGAGTTGATATTCGTGATTACTCCGCCAGATATTGCCTAAACCGAGCAGGCTTTCGATTTCGATTTCGACATCTTCTTCAAGTGCGGCTTGCTCAAGAGCATGAATCCAGAATTGCTGAGAAGTGTAGTGCTTTCCTTCTCCCCAACTATTTAAAGCGTGTAAATGCAGTATTTCTGGCAGCAGATCGTCGTTATCCAGGCGGCTTTGTGCAGTTAACGCCTCTTTTGCATAACGCAGCCCCGGACCAAATCGATTTAAATGCCAGGAAGAGCGAGAAAGTAACATCAGGCACATAATGGTGCCTTCAGGATAATGGATCTGTTTGGAGCGAGCTAAACATTGCTCTGCCTGTAGAAACACCTGCTGTGGATCTGATTCAAGGCGACGCTTTAACTGCTCTATTTCAATCTCAAGTAGATAAAGACTTTTATCCAAATCCAATTATCCTTACGGGCCATTATTCGGCCAACAGGCCTCAAAAGTAACTGAGTAAAATTTTCAGCAACTGGAACTGATTTGACTCTGCATCTGACAGTAAAACGTCACGTGGTATTTTAAACTGCCTATCATCTCAGAACGATTAATTGCTAGACTAACAATTAATAAAATCAATAAGTTTCATACAGTATGCAATTAATAGATAGCCATTAAGTATGGATAAAAATTTCACCAAGTCAATATTTTGACCAGAATAAAGATATTGGCGCAAGAAATCTATTATTTCGTTACTTAATGAGCATTTTATCAAAAAAATATCAGTTTTTATTGTACAAAAATATTTATTGTACAATAATCTCAGGGCTGATATTCCACATGGGTGAATACGATGAACAGTAAGATTTTAGTTGGTGTAAGTTCGTGCGTGCTTGGTGAACCAGTAAGGTTTGATGCCGGTCACAAAATGAGCCGATTTGTTGTACAAGGATTGAGTGATTACTTCCAGTTTCTTCCTGTCTGCCCGGAAGTTGGGATGGGGATGCCCGTACCAAGAGCAACCTTGCGGTTGGAAAAACGCGACAATGAAATTTGTCTGGTGGAAACAAAGAATCCGACCAATGATCATACGCAACAGTTACAACATTATACGCAACAGAAAGTTACTCAACTTTTGGATCTGCCTCTGTGCGGCTACATTGTCTGCGCTAAATCCCCCAGTTGCGGCATGGAAAGAGTCAAACTCTATCAGAGTAATCAGGCAAAAAAGGAAGGCGTTGGTTTGTACACTCATCATCTGATGCAACGGATGCCCTGGCTACCGGTTGAGGAGGATGGTCGATTACATGATCCATTGTTACGTGAAAATTTTATTTTGCGCGTATATGCATTACACGATTTGCAGATTTGCATGGATAGTACCCCCGATCCTGCAAGGATCATTCAGTTTCATAGTCGCTATAAGCTCACTCTGATGGCGCACCATCCTGATTCATATCGTCAATTAGGACGGTTGGTTGCCAATATTAAGCAGTATCCTATTGATCAGTTTTATCTTATCTACCGTGAACAGCTGATGTCTGCATTGGCGAAAATTGCCACGCGTAAGAATAACACCAATGTGCTAATGCATGTTCAGGGCTATTTTAAACGTAGCCTAAACAAGGTACAAAAAGCAGAACTGAGTAAACTGATTGAAGACTATCGTCTTGGTCATTTACCGTTACTGGTTCCTATCACTTTAATTAAGCATTATCTGGCCACTTATCCTGATGACTATCTTCAGCAGCAACATTTTTTAAACCCTTATCCACAGGAGCTAGGTTTGCGTTATGGATTATGAAAATCAACCCTTGTATGCCATTCGTGATGTTGCCGATATTACTGGAGTTAAGCCAGTAACTTTACGAGCCTGGCAGCGGCGTTATGGTTTAATTCAGCCGCAGCGAACAGAAAAGGGCCATCGGTTATTTACAACACAGGATATTGAGCGGATTAAACAGATTCAGAGCTGGCTGGTAAAAGGGGTATCGATTGGTAAAGTTGCCCTGTTGATCAAGAGTGAAGTGCCCGAGAGTAGTCGCGATGAGTCGCTAGACCAGGAACTGGATGAATGTGCTGCGTTACGTCTTGCTCTGGCTGATTTAAACCACGCTAAGTGCTCTTCTATCATTAGCGCAGTTATGAAAGAGTATCCGTTATCAATTGTAGAACATCGCTTTCTTCAGCCTGTGCTTGATTCTTTGCAACGGGTAAAAATGCCATTGAAATCCTTACAACTGGGTTTATTTCAATCTTTACTGTTAGCTAAATTTTCCACGGTACTTCAGGCTGAAAACAAGGCGAGTCGTAAAGGAAAAATATTGTGTGTCAGTCTCGACCCGGCGGAAAGTCTATATGCCTGGCTATGGGCCTGCGGAAAGGCGGAACAAGGATATCATGTTACTTTTCTTGACGGAGTAGATGATATTTCTGGCTTAATTGAACACAAGGGTTTACGCCATTTTCACAAATTGGAACTGTTTGCCAATAAGGCGTTAACCGAATCTCAGCTTAGCTGCGTAAGAAAGCTAAAACAGCAGGGTGTGGCCTTTGCGTTTGCCGGTGTTATCGAAACACTGCATCATCAGGAGTTAATCGGATGAAGCTGGTCTGGTTGAGGCGTGATCTGCGAGTGACCGATAACACGGCGCTACAGGCAGCGGTCAACAGCGGGGAGTCGGTAAGTGCGATATTTATTGCCACGCCCGAACAGTGGCGGAAACAACATTTAGCCCCGATTCAGGCCGATTTGCTTGTGCGTCGTTTAGCCGAGCTTAAGCTGGAATTGGCCAGGATCAACGTTGATTTGCTTTATCATCAGTTGCCAACGTTTACCGATAGTGCGGAGTTTCTGGTACAGTTCGCCCAGCGTAGTGGGTTTGCTCAGATCCTGTTTAATAAAGAGTATGAGATAAATGAAGTTAAGCGTGATGCTTACCTTCAGCAGTTGGCTGTGGGATTAAATATTGAATGCACCGGCTATGATTGTAAATGTATTCAGCCTCCCGGAAGCATTCTTAACCAGCAAAGGGAATTTTTTAAAGTATTTACCCCCTATAAAAAAGCCTGGCTGGCAAAATTTTCGCCGCCGCGAATTTCATTGTCAGGATTAGCCAAAGCACATTCTCCTAATACTGAATGTGAGCCCTATTTGTTTGATGCAGAGAACAGTCAATTTTCCTACCCAAGAACCTCAAGCTCAGTCTGGCCTGCGGATTTTGAATCGATTCGAGGACGGTTGCGAGAGTTTTGCCGCAACGATGTGGATGAATACCATCAGCAACGTGATTTTCCGATCCAGAATCAGACTAGCCTGCTTTCTCCTTATCTGGCGATTGGAGCCATTTCTGCGCGTCAGTGTGTGGCACGCCTTTATGCTGAATCAAAAATGGGGGTTTTATCTGCTGGAGCGCAAGTGTGGCTGAGCGAATTGATCTGGCGAGAGTTTTACCAGCACTTGCTCCATTTTCGCCCCGATCTGGCAAAAGAGAAGAATTTTCACCCTTGGGCAGACAACTTGGTGTGGTTAAATAATCCCGATTGGTTTGAACGTTGGAAACAGGGGCAAACTGGCTATCCGATCGTTGATGCCGCAATGCGTCAACTTAATCAGACCGGCTGGATGCATAATAGGCTGCGGATGATTGTGGCCAGTTTTCTGACTAAAGATCTGCACATCGATTGGCGTTGGGGAGAAGCTTATTTTATGAGCCAATTGATCGACGGAGATTTTGCTGCCAATAATGGTGGCTGGCAGTGGTGTTCTTCTACGGGCTGTGATGGCCAGCCTTATTTTCGTATTTTTAATCCGGTAACACAGGGTGAGAAATTTGATCCGAACGGTGAATTCGTCCGATCGTGGCTGCCTGAACTAAAAAATGTGCCAAATAAGTGGATTCATGAGCCGTGGAAGTGGACGAGTGTCAGTAGCTTGTCATATCCTGCTCCGATAGTTGATCATAAGGAACAAAGAGCGCTAACCTTATCGATCTATAAAGAAGCGAAGGACAGTTAACTGCATGCGACGTATTTTTTTACTAGTGACTCTGCTGTTTAGTCATTGGGCTGTTGCCCTCACATTTAGTCTACCCAATGGTGGCAGCAATGTGGTGGGAAATATTCTCTACCATGAAGTGAAAAAAGGTGAAACTCTGGCTGAAGTCGCGGACAACTACAATGTTGGTTTTCTTGCTTTAATGGCGGCGAACAAGGGGGTCGATCCTTTTCTGCCAGAGCCGGGATTTGTGCTGACTATTCCGACGGAAATTATTCTACCACCTTATCCCTATGAAGGGATTATCGTCAATCTGGCTGAACTGCGCCTCTACTATTTTGAGCCGGAAAAAGGTCTGGTTCATATTTTTCCCGTAGGCATTGGCCGCATCGGGCGTGACACTCCGGAGATGGAAACCAAAGTCGTGCAAAAGCGGCCTAATCCTACCTGGACACCGACTCAGACCATTCGTAACGAGTATCTGAGTAAAGGCATTACTCTGCCGGATGTGGTCCCAGCGGGTAAAGATAACCCTCTAGGATTGTTCGCTCTGCGCCTGGGATTTGGCTCGGGAGAATACCTGATTCATGGCACTAATAAAGACTTTGGTATCGGGCTGCGAGTTAGCTCGGGTTGTATCCGGATGAATCCACCAGATATCGATTGGTTATTTCATCAGGTTGATGTAGGCATCAAAGTGCGGGTAATTAACGAGCCGATTAAAATCTCACTGGAGCCGGATCGCAGTGTCATGATGGAAGTTCATGAACCTTTAACTCGCAGCGATGGAGTAAAAGGTGATTTACTAATGCCGCAAGAATTGACCTGGTGGCTGGATGAATTTCAGCAGTCTGACAGCAAGGCACGTGCCGCGATTGTGGCGCAGAACGGCATACCACTTGAAATCGCCTATTAATGTGCTCTGTACATTAAAAAGGGGTTAGCATCAGCTCACCCCTTTTTTGCAATAAGTTTTCAGTAAATCGTTAGTTAATAACGAGTACTAAAATTATTTAGTATAAGACTGAGCGATGTTGTCGATACGATCGTTAGCACGCTCTGCAGCTTCTTGTGCTGCTGCTGCTGCTGCTTCAGCTGAAGCTACTTGTGAAGCAAGAGAGCTTTGTTGGCTAGATAGAGAAGAAACTTGATCACTTAGCTCACTAACTTTGTTGCTTAGTTCTGCCAGAGATGATGCTGAAACATCCGCTGGATCTGATGCACAACCAGAAAGAAGGATAACGGATGATGCTGCTGCAAGTAACACCTTGTTCATACTGAACTCCTTGAGTGAATTATAAGAATTTATGTTGTTCGTATCCTTGAGATAATTTGCACGACCAACGCTATTGCAATGATTATTGTAGCATTAATATTTGTAATAAGAAGTCATGGAAAAATAATATTATTGAAAAACTTGGGTAGATTTGTGACGTTGATAGCGAAAGTCACTCGCAATCAAAAAAGTGAGGAAAGATGGCTTTTTCTATTTTCCATGCTCGTTATGCGTTATTATATCGCGCCTTATGCCTCTTCATTCATCATCAACAGAAGAGCCTAGATTGATATCATCTCAATTTTATTTTGGAGAATCCTTTGCAGTTTAAAGAGTTAGGTTTAGACAATCGCCTATTGAAGAACTTGAATCATTACGCCTTTTCCCATGTGACAGAGATTCAGAAGCTTGCCATTCCCGTCGCAATGGCAGGTAAAGATATTTTAGCCTCTTCAAAAACCGGCTCGGGTAAGACGTTGGCGTTTGTTCTGCCAATGTTGCATAAGGCTCTGAAAACCAAAGCACTTTCTGCAAAAGATCCTCGTGGTGTGATCCTGGCGCCAACCCGTGAACTGGCTAAGCAGGTTTATGGTGAACTGCGTTCAATGATGGGCGGGTTAACTTATGAGCCCGCGTTAATTGTTGGTGGTGAAAACTTTAATGACCAGGTTAAAGCATTGCGCCGTTTCCCACGTTTTATTGTTGCCACTCCGGGACGTTTAGCTGACCACCTGGAGCATCGCTCACTGTTTCTTGACGGCGTTGAAACGCTGATTCTGGATGAAGCGGATCGTATGCTGGATCTGGGATTTGAAAAAGAGCTGATGCGTATTCACCGTGCGGCTAAGCACCGTCGTCGTCAGACCTTAATGTTTTCAGCCACAATCGGTCATGCTTCAGTTAACGATATGGCAGGGCAGATGTTAACTGATCCTAAACGGATCTCGGTTGGCCATGAAAATGAGCAGCATCAGGATATCACTCAGCGCTTTATTCTTTGTGACCATTTGGATCATAAAGAAGCGATACTGGATAAATTGCTTGAGCAGGAAAATTACCGTCAGTTAATCATCTTTACCGCAACCCGTAGCGACACGGAACGTTTAACCGAAAAGCTCAATCAATCAAACTTAAAAGCGGTGGCATTAAGTGGTGAGCTGAATCAGGTTAAACGCAACACGATCATGAGTCAGTTTGAGCGTGGTGTATTTAAGATTCTGGTAACAACAGATATTGCTTCACGCGGGCTGGACATCAGTAACGTGACCCACGTGATTAACTTCGATATGCCGAAACACACAGAAGAGTATGTGCACCGGGTTGGGCGTACCGGGCGGGCAGGTAATAAAGGTGATGCGATCTCGTTGGTCGGGCCGAAAGACTGGGTCAGCTTTAAGAATATCGAAGCGTATCTGCAGCAAACCATTACGTTTACCGAGCTAGAAGGGCTGAAAGGTAAATTTAAAGGATTGAAACCGAAGACTGATTCACAGCGTCATTTACCAAAGAGTGCCAAACCTCAGGCGAAAAAAGTGGCGAAAAAAGCGGTGGTGAAGAAACGCGATAAAAGTTTCTACAACAACGTTCCGGTGGGGGATTCGGTATTTATGCCGAAAAAGAAAACGCCAGCCGTAGATGACTCAACAGAATAATGCCTAATTCTGTTGACGAATGAAATTTAAACAAGCCGGGATCAATGATGATCCCGGTTTTTTTATTTTTCACCTGCGCAGAATGTAATGTAACGATTATGACAATTACCTAATTCCTTGAATCAATAGCACATATTTAGCTGAAGAACCGCTTGAGAACGAGCGTTTTGTCATTGAGCTTTAAACATACTGAAACACAATTGTCATATTTAAGTCCTAAAGTGGCTCTCGTTGAATCAAAACACACAAGGCTTCGGCCACTTAAGGACTTAGTGATGAAAAAAACATTTATCGGTGCAATTGCTCTATTTTCTGCTCTATCAGTAAACGTAGCGACAGCCAAAGAAACTATCTCTGCTGTTGGTTCAAGCAGCGTTACTCCGCTTATGGAAGTTTTTGCTGAAACTTATATGAAAATGGATTCAAACGTTTTCATTGAAGTACAAGGCCCAGGTTCATCTGCTGGTGTTAAAGCAGCGAAAAACGGCAGTGCTGATTTAGGTATGTCTTCTCGTAACCTGAAAGCATCTGAGAAAGAGCCAACTTTGGTTGAAGAAGTTATTGCTCGTGACGGTATCGCAGTGGTTGTTAACCCTAAAAACGGTGTTAAAGGTCTGACTTCTGAACAGGTTTCTGAAATCTATAAGGGCAAGATCACTAACTGGAAAGATGTTGGTGGTGCAGATAAGCCAATCGTAGCAATCACTCGTGATACTGCTTCTGGTACTCGTGGTGCATTCGAAGAGATCATGGAACTTAAGATGAAAATTGATGGTAAATCAGTTTCAGCTATCTCTCAGCGTGCTCAGGTTGCTAACGGTAACGGTGGTCTGAAAACTATGGTTGCTTCTAACCCATACGCAATCGGTTATATCTCTCTGGGCACTGTAGATAGTTCTGTACATGCACTTGCTGTAGACGGTGTTGAAGCTTCAGTTGCAAACGTTAAAGCAGGCACTTACAAAGTGGCTCGTCCTTTCCTTGTGCTTTACAAAGAAGGTAAGCCATCTGCTGAAACTCAGAAATTCCTTGACTGGATGCTAACTGATGAAGCTCAGGCTCTTGTAGCGTCTCACGGTTACATTTCAGTAAACTAATTTAGTTTATCTGCACATTTATGCCTGGCCTGGATTTTACCAGTCAGGCATTTCCCACTTTTGTCACGTCGACACAGTGAGATACTTACTATGACCATCGCAACTAATAGTGAAAAGTATATGAACGATAAATCGACGCTAGCCTCTCCAACAGGAAAGCGAGCGCTAAAGGCGCAGAAGCGTATTGACTGGAAAGAACGTATCTTCCATGCACTGTTTTTGACCAGTGCTATTATCGGTATCGTGTCGTTATTTGTTATTGCCTACTTTATTGTCAGCGAAAGTATTCCGGCTTTCCAAGAAGCGGGCATTTCCGGAATTGTTTTAGGCCAGAATTGGCTTCCACCTGCACTGTACGGCGTTGCAACAATGATTGTTGCTTCTGTCGTTTCAACTTTAGGTGCGGTTGTTATTGGCGTACCGATTGGCGTACTCACGGCGATTTTTATTGCAGAGATAGCGCCTAAGCGTTTAGCGGACGTGATTCGCCCAGCTGTTGAGCTTCTCGCGGGTATTCCTTCGGTAGTTTACGGCTTCTTCGGGCTGGTCATTATCGTACCACTTATCCAGCAAGTATTTGATGTTCCAGCGGGTAACACGGTGTTAGCCGGGATGATTGTGCTAGGCGTAATGATTTTGCCTACGGTTATCACCGTTTCTGAAACCTCCATCCGTGCCGTTCCTCGTGCTTATAAAGAGGGCTCTCTGGCTTTAGGTGCTTCTAAAATCTTCACTATCTTCAAGTTGCTGTTACCGGCTGCTCGTTCGGGAATTATGACCGGGGTGATTCTGGGTATTGGACGTGCACTGGGTGAAACCATGGCGATTATCATGGTAATGGGTAACTCACCAGCGATGCCTCAAGGTATCCTGGACTCAGCACGTACACTGACGGCGAACATTGCGATTGAGATGTCTTATGCCAGCGGTGTTCACGCGAACGCGTTGTATGCAACCGGCGTGGTGTTGTTAGTATTTATCATGATGCTGAATGGCGCCCTTCTTTACTTAAACCGTGAGCGTGCGAGGTAATCACAATGAATCGAGTTAAATTAAAACGGGCACGTAATAATCTAGATTTGGTATTGAGTGGACTGATCTGGGCATCGGCAGCGTTTACAGTCGGTTTCCTGTTCTGGATCATCTGGTACATTCTGTCTAACGGTCTACAGCATGTTGACTGGCATTTCATTAGCGATAATTACACTCGTACTGGTGATGAGCACGGTATCTACCCGATGATCATCTCGACCATCTATATGGTTGTTGCCTCAATTGCAGTAGCGGCTCCACTGGGTATCATGACGGCTATCTATCTGACGGAATATGCCAAAGTCGGTAGTAAGTTGGTGAAAGTGATTCGTTTCTGTACTGAGTCGCTGGCTGGTATCCCATCGATCATTTTTGGTCTGTTTGGTATGACCTTCTTCGTTGCGATTCTGGGTTTCGGTTTCTCTATTTTGTCGGGTGCACTGACGCTGAGTATCCTTATTCTTCCAGTGATTATTCGTACCACAGAAGAAGCCCTGATGGCGGTTCCACAGACCTACCGTGAAGGTTCCTATGGTTTGGGTGCGTCAAAAATTTACACTATCTGGCGTCTAATTTTACCAAGTGCGATCCCTGGTATTCTGACTTCAGTCATTCTGAGTATTGGCCGTGTAATCGGTGAGTCAGCGCCGGTTTTCCTTACCGCTGGTATGGTGGCACGTATTCCGGATTCTCTGATGGATTCTGGTCGTACACTGACGGTTCACTTGTATAAGCTAACCACGGAACTGTTCACCATTGAAGAGTGGAATCAGGCATACGGTACTGCGACAGTGCTGATTGTATTAGTGCTACTGATTAACATGGTAACCAAATTAATTGCTAAGCGTTTCAATACCGCTACTTACTAATTTATCGGGTATTGAGAACTTAAGGCCATGAGCCAACAGAATTTAGAGAATTGAATATGAACAAGTTTACTATTGATAATTTAGATTTATTTTACGGTGAAAATCAGGCACTAAAATCGATTAATTTACCGATTCCTCAGCGCCAGGTAACCGCACTGATCGGGCCCTCCGGTTGTGGTAAATCGACGCTGTTACGCTGCTTGAACCGCATGAATGATTTGATCGAAGGGGTAAAAATTACCGGCAAGATCACCATGGATGGATCCAATATTTACGGCAACATCGATGTGGCTGACCTGCGTATTCGTGTCGGTATGGTATTCCAGAAGCCAAACCCATTTCCGATGAGTATTTACGAAAACGTAGCGTACGGTCTGCGTGCTCAGGGCATTAAAGACAAAAAACATATCGATGAAGTGGTTGAACGTTCATTACGTGGTGCGGCACTTTGGGATGAAGTGAAAGATCGTCTTAAAAGCCACGCATTCGGCCTGTCTGGTGGTCAGCAGCAGCGTTTGTGTATTGCTCGGACTATTGCTATGGAACCGGATGTGATTCTGATGGATGAACCTACATCTGCACTTGACCCGATTGCAACGCATAAAATCGAAGAACTGATGGAAGATCTTAAAAAAGATTACACCATCGTGATCGTGACTCACTCGATGCAGCAGGCGCGTCGTATTTCTGATCGCACCGCTTTCTTCCTGATGGGTGAGTTGGTTGAGCATGATGAAACACAAAAAATCTTCAGTGAGCCACGCGATGATCGCACTCGTGGCTACGTTAACGGTGATTTTGGTTAATCTTCAGAATTCACTATAAAAATAAGCGATGGTAACATTTTGCCCCTTTTTTAAAGGGGCTTTTTTCGTTTGAATGTTTAGGCTGACCCTAGTAAAAGTGGGTTATTCCGAAAACTCTTCCGTATCAATTTCCAACTGCTGAGCGGTATTATAACGAGTACCGTGGACGCCAAAACGGTTAATTAACTGATCAAGCTGTGTCTGTGTTTCTGCTGAAATGGTTATCTCTGCCGCTAGCAAGTTTTCCTGCATATGCGCAATTGAGCGGGTACCAGGGATTGGCACTATATGTTCCCCCTGAGCTAATAGCCAGGCTAGGGCCAGTTGTGCTGGGGTCATATCACACTGCTGGGATATCTGTCTGTATTCGTCAAGTAGCGACAAGTTGGCCTCAAAATGCGGAGACTGAAAACGTGGCATATGGTTGCGAATATCATTGGTGGTTAGCTGGCTAATATCACTAATTCCATCAGCAAGGAAGCCACGGGCAACTGGGCTAAAGGCAACAAATGCTGTTCCACTGCGTTTGCATGCTTCAAGCATGGCAATTTCCGGATTACGGGTCCAGAGTGAGTATTCACTTTGCACGGCTTTAATTGGATGGACTGTTTGGGCCCGGGCTAGCGTGGTTGCGGAGATTTCCGACAACCCAATCGCACCTATTTTCCCATCCTGTACCAGTTCAGCTAGAGCACCAACACTCTCTTCAATCGGCGTATTCGGATCAAGGCGGTGTAGATAATAGAGATCGATATGATCGGTATCAAGGCGGCGCAGGCTGTTTTCACACTGGTTTTTAATGCTGGTTGGCTGACCATCAATCACTTTTTTTCCGCTGTTGGGGTCGATATACATGCCACATTTGCTGGAAAGAAAAATCTGTTCGCGTTTACCTTGTAGAGCTTCACTGAGTAGCTCTTCATTAGTACCTTTGCCATATAATGTTGCGGTATCTAGATGGCGATAACCCATATCTAAAGCAGCATGAATGGCCTTAATACCTTCTTGTTTGGAAAGTGGTGTTCCATAGGCATGTGACAGGTTCATGCAACCTAAGCCGATTCTTGGGGAATTAAACTGACTGTTACTCATTGCTGGCTCCATCCGGTTTTATCTAACGGTTATTTTAGAAGAGTATGGTATTGCTGAAGTAAAATTCCGGGAGCAGGATGCTCCCGGGAAAAGAAGGTTATTCTTGATTAAAGCACTGCTCAATCTGATACAGGGTTTCCATTGCGGGTAAACACTGTGCCACGCTGCTGTTGGGCTCGCGACCCGCTTTAATCGCAGCGATAAACTCACGATCCTGTAGCTCGATCCCGTTATTCGATACTGCAACAGCGCTGAGGTCAATTTTATTATCGTAGCCATCAAACAGATCATCATAGCGCGCAATATAAGTACCGTTATCACAGATATAGCGGAAGAATGTACCCAAAGGGCCATCATTATTAAATGAAAGTGAAAGGGTACACAGCGCACCACTCGGTACTTTCATGCCAATGCTCATATCCATAGCGATCCCTAATTCAGGATGCTTCGGACCTTGCATTCCCTGAACTTTGCAGGCGGCTTCACCTGTCTGGTACTGGAACAGATCAACGGTATGACAGGCATGGTGCCATAGCAGATGATCGGTCCAGGTGCGGGGCTGACCCAGTGCGTTTTTATTAGTACGGCGGAAGAAGTAAGTCTGAACATCCATCTGCTGGACTTTCAGTTCACCAGCGGCAATTTTATTGTGAATCCACTGATGGCTTGGGTTAAAGCGGCGAGTATGTCCGGCCATCGCAACCAAGCCGGTACGTTGCTGTACTTCAACCAATTGACGTGCTTCTTCAATATTATCGGCCATCGGGATTTCAACCATCACATGTTTGCCAGCTTCCAGGCACTGGATAGCCTGCTTGGCATGCAGTTGAGTGGGTGTGGCGAGAATAACTGCATCGACATCATCACGGGCCAGTGATTCCGCGAGATCAGTAGTGTAGTGGGTTATCCCTCTGTCTGCTGCAACTTCGCGCAAGGGCTCGATTTGTGCTCCGACAATTGATGTAATAGTTACGCCGTCAATTGCGTTCAGAGCATCCATATGTTTGGTGCCAAATGCACCAGAAGCACCAGCTACACATACTCTCATTTTACTTTCTCCTGAATTGGCTTTCGTAAATTCTTATAGCTCGCATCTTATAAGTGATAAGGCGAGGCTGACTCTATTAAGATAGACGATGATTTTTGGTTATGTTGTTTATTTACTCTAGCACCCGTGTGTTGGGTTGAATAATTCAATAACCAGATCTGCCATTCAAAAATGAGGATTTATCCATTGTTCAACGTATCGTGCGCACAACTTAATTAATACTGATAGGCGGAAGATGCGTTACGTAACATGGTTAAAAATGATTGCTGAGCCGGTGTTGGTTGCCAGTTTTTACGCACGGTAATCCCAATGGGCCTCCGGGTATGGTTGAGTTCAAAAGGAAAAATTCGTAGCAGGCCGAGGGAACGTTCGCGCTCAATCTGATGGCTGGAGATCAGTGTCAGCCGATCGCTGCCCAGCAGTAATTCACGTATCAATATTTGCGAAGTGGTCTCAACTACATTGGTTGGGAACGGCACATTTTTTTCGCTAAACAGACCATCAAAAAATTCCCGGGTAGGGGCGCCTTTGCGTGGCACTACCCAGGGATATTTGGCTAATAATTCCAGAGTAATCGTTGGTTCGTTCTCGAGCGGATGACCGGAACGGCCGACAACGGTCAGTGGCGGAGAGAGCAGTTCTTCCTGGAGAATATCGTCAGCCGGAGCCGGAAAGCGCAGTGCCCCAATTAAAAAATCCAGTTCACCATGACGCAAGTGGTTGAGTAAGTCATGGTATGGCGCGTCGATAATATCCAGCTGTACGTTAGGATGCTGCTGAGTAAATTGGTTGATCGCCTGTGGCAGAATGGAAGTCCTTGCCAGTGGCATACTGCCCATGATGATTTTACCCACTTCGCGCGATTGTAACGCACTGATCTCATAGAAAGCCTGGTTGATTTCAGCAAAACCGAGTTTAGTGGCGGTACTGAGTATTTGCGCGGCCTTGGTGGTGCGAATTCCTGTGCTGTTTTTTTCAAACAGAATGACACCCATTAATTGCTCAAGTTCCCGTGCGGCGCGGTGCAGTGATGATTGCGATACACCGATATTCCGGCTGGCGATAGTGAAGTTTTCCACTTCACTTACTGCCATTAAAGCGCGTAATTGAGTTGTGGTCAGCAATGCGATGATCTTGCCACTATTTTCGTCACGGTTACGTTTTAGAGCATCTTTAATTCCCTGCTCGATATAGCCCATGCAGCGCGAGACCCGGTTAAAGTAAACCTTACCTTCGACATTGAGATACATGCCGTCACTCTGGCGTTCAAACAGTTCGCTATCCAGCTGCCGTTCTAATTTTGCTAATGCCTGAGTTATCGCTGGTTGGGACAGAAACACCTTGGGGGCCGCCTGACTGATGCTATGGCATTTCGCCACTTCAAGGAATACCCGCAGGTGGCGAAGGTTAGGAATCGGCAAGTCTTCGTTCTGCATAGTTGACATCATCTTCTGCTATTACATTCTAAAAATCTAATAGGCTCAGGTCTAAATTGAAATAGCTAAACCAGAGGGTTGGATTAATACTGTTGTTACTGTCACAGTGAAGCAGTAACTTGTTTACAAATGTATAACATGGCTCACAACTGTGATGAAAACCGATTAAACAGAAAGAGCAAGCCAGAAACTAAGCCTTCGTAACGCTCTGGTTTGCTTCAATACACAGGAAGATAAGAGAGTCTTACTATGATAATTGATTGCCATGGCCACTACACAACGACTCCTCCTCAAGTCGGAGCTTATCGAGAAAAACAAAAAGAAGCGGTTGCTAAAGATCCGGCCTTTATTGGTGAAAAGGGCCAGATCATTATTAGTGATGACGATATTCGTGAATCAATAGTGAATAACCAACTGCGTCTGCAACAAGAACGTGGAACAGATTTAACGATTTTCTCTCCACGAGCGAGTTGGATGGGCCACCATATCGGTAATGAACACACCAGTCAGTTCTGGACTGAGCATCAGAATGATCTGATTCGTCGGGTGTGCGATCTGTTCCCTGAAAATTTTGTGCCGGTTGCCCAGTTGCCTCAGTCTCCCGGTGTTGACCCACGTAAATCGGTTCCAGAAATTGTGCGTACTGTCGAAGAGATGGGATTCATCGGCATTAACCTGAATCCGGATCCTAGTGGCGGTCACTGGAATGGGACTTCTTTATCGGATCGCTCTTTCTATGCCATCTATGAAAAAATGGTGGAATACGATATTCCGGCCATGGTTCACGTCAGTGCAGCTTGTAACGAATGTTTCCATACTACCGGATCTCATTACCTGGGCGCAGATACGACGGCTTTCCAACAGTTGATGATGTCGGATGTATTTAAAGATTTCCCAACCCTGAAAATCATTATTCCTCATGGTGGCGGCGCAGTGCCTTATCACTGGGGACGTTTCCGCGGTCTGGCTCAGGATCAGGGTTTTGATCTGGAGGAGCGGGTACTGAATAACATCTATTTCGATACCTGTGTTTATCACCAGAAAGGCATCGATCTGCTGCTGGATATTATTCCGACTAAAAATATCCTGTTTGCTTCTGAAATGATTGGTGCAGTTCGTGGGGTAGATCCGGAAACCGGACACTATTTTGATGACACTAAACGTTATATCGATGCAAATCAACGTTTAAGTTCTGAACAGAAACAAGCCATTTTTGAGCATAACTCGCTCAACGTATTCAGCCGCCTGAAAGCGCAACTGGCTAACAATAAATAGCTAATCGGAGAGTATAAAAATGACTGATACCGTTGTAGTACAAAAGATTGAACGTGCTCCGCAGGCTGTGATTGATGGTTTGGCGAAATGTGGCGTAGCAACTATCCACGAAGCTCAGGGGCGTTGTGGCCTATTGGCCGATTATATGCGCCCGATTCAGATGGATGTCTGCGTGGCAGGTTCTGCGCTGACTATTCTCGGAGCTGCCGGTGATAACTGGATGATGCATGTGGCGATCGAACAGGCTAAAGCGGGTGATATTCTGGTTTTTGCGCCAAGTTCACCTTCTAACCACGGATTTTTTGGCGACTTACTGGCCACTTCGGCACAGGCGCGTGGCGTAGTCGGGCTAATTATTGATGGCGGTGTGCGTGATACCTGCGACCTGCGCAAGATGAATTTTCCGGTCTGGTCTAAACATGTCTATTCTCAGGGAACCATCAAAGAGACATTGGGCAATGTCAATATGCCATTGGTGTGCGCCGACGCACTGATTAACCCGGGCGATGTGATTGTTGCCGATGATGATGGGGTGGTTGTGGTGCGCCGCGAACGGGCTGAAGAAGTTTTGCGACTGTCCCAAGAGCGTGTTGAACGTGAAGAAGCAAAACGCGTTCGCTTAGCCAATGGTGAACTTGGCTTGGATATTTACGATATGCGCCCACGCCTGCAGGCGAAAGGACTTAAATATGTCTAAAGGTATTCCATGTATGTGGATGCGGGGAGGCACCTCGAAAGGTGCCTACTTCCTGGCTTCCGATCTGCCAGCTGATGCCGCTGAGCGTGATGCATTGCTGCTGTCAGTGATGGGATCGCCGGATGCGCGTCAGATTGATGGTATTGGCGGAGCAGATCCGCTGACCTCAAAAGTGGCAGTGGTTCAGCCCTCATACCGAGATGATGCCGATGTTGATTATCTGTTTCTGCAAGTGTTTGTTGAACAGGCGATTGTTACTGATGCACAGAACTGTGGCAACATCCTGGCGGGAATCGGTCCGTTCGCAATAGAGCGTGGTTTGGTAGAAGCACAGGATGGGGAAACATCGGTACGGATCTTTATGCAGAACACCGGCCAGATTGCGGTAGCTCGGGTACAGACACCGAATAAACAGGTGATCTACTACGGCGATGCTAAAATTGATGGTGTGCCGGGTACTGCGGCTCCGATTGCGATTGAGTTTAATGATATCGCCGGATCAAGCTGTGGAGCCTTGCTGCCGAGCGGCAACATTGTCGATCAATTTGATAATGTGGCGGTGACCTTGATTGATAACGGCATGCCGGTGGTTTTGTTACGGGCCAAAGACCTGGGAATTTCAGGATTTGAAACGCGTGAGGAACTGGAAGCAAATCAGGAACTGAAGCAGAAGCTGGAGTCAATTCGCCTTCAGGTCGGTCCGGTTATGAACCTGGGGGATGTTGAGAAAAAATCGGTACCGAAGATGTCGCTGATTGCCGAACCTACACTGGGCGGAGCACTCACTACCCGAACCTTTATTCCCCACCGCTGCCACGCCTCTATCGGGGTGTTGGGTGCAGTGAGTGTTGCGACGGCGGCAGTATTACCGGGATCGGTGGCTGATGAACTAGCTGTAGTTCCTCAAGGTGCAACTAAGTCGCTTTCGATTGAACATCCGATTGGTGAAATGACGGTGATTTTTACTACATCGGAGCAAGGTGATATTACTTCAACCGCAATATTACGTACGGCACGCAAACTGTTTGATGGTGTGGTTTTTCCCCATTAAACAGAGCAATGTGAGCAATTTATAACAACAAAAAATAACAAATTAACCAATAACGATATCGTCAGTAACGATATGACCAGTAACGATAAGGTAACCAAACCATGATGGATAAGGACTATTTGCCCTACCACCCAAATCCTTCCAAGCCCAAATTTAAGGTGCCTGAAGGTGCGATTGACGCGCACTGTCACGTCTTTGGCCCGGCAGAACGTTTTCCCTATCACCCGAAGCGCAAATACACACCGTGTGATGCGCCAAAAGAGTCTCTGTTTGATCTGCGTGATTATCTGGGTTTCAAGCGTAATGTAATTGTTCAGGCTTCCTGCCATGGCACCGATAATGCGGCCTTAATTGACGCATTGGAAACCGCAGGTACTTTAGCGCGCGGTGTTGCGGTTGTTGATCCGGCAATTACGGAAGAAGAGTTACAGGCGATGGATAAAGCCGGTGTTCGCGCGGTGCGTTTTAACTTTGTTAAACGTCTGGTAGACAGCACTCCGCGCGAAGTTTTTATTAGCATTGCGAATAAAATTCGTCCGCTCGGCTGGCACATTGTGGTTTATTTTGAACCGCAGGATCTGGAAGGATTAATTCCGTTCCTTAATGAGCTGGATATAACGATTGTGATTGACCATATGGGACGCCCGGATGTTACTGAGGGAGTAGATAGCGAAGGCTTCCAGCGTCTGATTAGCTTTATGGACAACAACAAAAAAGTTTGGGTAAAAGTGAGTTGTCCGGAACGACTGACGCAA
Organism: uncultured Vibrio sp.; assembly: GCA_963666615.1. Classification (GTDB taxonomy): domain Bacteria; phylum Pseudomonadota; class Gammaproteobacteria; order Enterobacterales; family Vibrionaceae; genus Vibrio. The sequence goes on along the minus strand of OY762907.1, from coordinate 359,267 downwards.
ACAGCACCGGATTATTCTGATGTGGTTCCGTTTGCCAAAGCCCTGGTTGATCGTTTCCCAACCCGCGTACTGTGGGGTACCGACTGGCCACATCCGAATATGAAATCTCATGTGCCGGATGATGGCAAACTGGTGGATGTGATTCCGATGATAGCGACCGATTCCGACAAGCAGCAGCAATTGCTGATTACCAACCCGCTAAACTTATACTGGCCAGAGGAGTGCTGAGCATGAGTGACGAAATTGATTTAGCTACCGTTAAATTTGACGGGCCGATGTCGGTAAAAGGGTATCCGCTGAATAAAATGTGCTATTCATTTAACAGCAGTGAAGGACGAGATGAATTTAAACAAGACGAAGCAGCTTACTGCGATAAGTTTGGTTTGAGTGACGCTCAGAAAGCGGCCATTTTGCAACGCGATGTTTTAGCCATGCTTAAAGAGGGCGGCAGCATTTACTATCTGGCTAAGTTTGCCGGGTTACTCGGGCTCAATGTTCAGGATGTGGGTGGATTACAAACTGGTAAAACCACCGAAGAGTTTCAAGCGTATTTAGACAGTCAGGGGCGAGGTAAACATCATGGCTAAAATTATCGGAGGTATTACCACATCTCATATTCCAGCGATTGGCGTCGCGATGGATCGCGGCCTGGAAGATACCGATTACTGGCGTGATTTTTTTGCCGGTTATCCACCTGTTCGTGAATGGATGAATAAAGAAAAGCCCGATATCGCGATTGTTTTTTATAACGACCACGGCCTGGAAATGTTCTTGGATAAGAAGCCGACCTTTGCTTTAGGTTGTGCGCCTGAATATAAGAATGCAGATGAAGGTTGGGGAATTGCTACCATTCCAACCGTGACCGGTGAAACTGAACTTTCCTGGCATATTGCCAACAGCCTGATTGAAGATGATTTTGACCCGACGATTTGTCAGGAAATTAAAGTCGATCATGGCCTGACGGTTCCACTGTCGCTGATGTATCCGGATAAACAGTATCAGCACCTGAAAGTAATTCCAGTGTGTATTAACTGCGAACGCCATCCGATGCCAAAACCATCACGCTGTTATGCTTTTGGTCAGGCGATTGGCCGTGCGGTTGAGTCTTTCGCTGGTGACCAGAAAGTGGTGGTATTCGGTACCGGTGGTTTGTCACATCAGTTGGATGGCCAAAGGGCTGGTTATATCAATGCCGATTTCGACCTTGAGTGTATGGATAAGATTGTCAGTGATCCGGAAGCTTTGACCAAATATACCAATGATGATCTGATTGAAATTGCCGGAGCACAAGGTGTTGAGCTTAATATGTGGATTGCAATGCGCGGCTGTATGTTAGGTAAGGTGACGGAAGTTCACCGTAACTATGTCGCGCCAATATCGAACACTGGTGCAGGTTTGCAGCTATTACTTAACGAATAACCTTTCTTATCGTTCATTCCTCCGTTTCATTCTTCGGCCAGGCGTAATGCCTGGTTTTTTTATTTTTCCACACGCTTTTCGTGGCCCGCCAAGTATATGATACAGTAACTCTTTGCTTTTACGGATTCGGGATATTGAACATGAAGCCCTGTTTGCCTGCCATGACAACTGACATATTAGAAAGTATTTCTGATGGTGTATTTACCGTCGATGAGCAGTGGCGGATCAGTTTTTTTAATCGTGCAGCGGAATATATTACCGGTATTCCCAGAGAAGAGGCTTTAGGCAAACCTTGTTCTGAAGTATTTAAATCCAGTATGTGTGAAGCCGATTGTGCTTTACGTTGTACGTTGAATGATGAAACTCCTATTGTAAATAAAGCCTGTTTTATTATTGATGCGGACGGTGAACGAATCCCTGTTTCTGTTTCTACTGCCGTATTGAAAGATGCTGAAGGTAATATTATCGGCGGAGCAGAAACCTTTCGTGATTTAAGCGAAGTGGAAGCCTTGAGAAATGCGCTGAAAGGGCGATCTCAAGTCGGTGGCTTCGTTAGCCATAGTTCGATGATGCGTAATTTGTTTGAACTACTTCCGGCTGTTGCCCAAAGCCCGAGCACGGTTCTGATTCAGGGAGAAACAGGTACCGGTAAAGAGTTACTAGCCAGAGCAATTCATGATCTGAGTTCCAGAGCAGAGAAACCTTTTATCGCAGTAAACTGCGGCGCGCTGCCGGATAATTTATTGGAATCGGAATTATTTGGTTACAAGAAGGGTGCCTTTACCGGAGCAACTCAGGATAAGCCTGGTCGTTTTGCCTTGGCAGAAGGCGGGACCTTGTTTTTAGATGAGATTGGTGAAATTAGTCCTGCTCTTCAGATCAGGTTACTGCGGGTGCTGCAAGAACAGGTTTATGAGCCGTTAGGTTCCGTTAAAGCAGAAAAAAGTAGTGCTCGCATCGTTGTGGCGACACATCGAAATTTGATGAAAATGGTGGAAGATGGGGATTTCAGGCAAGATCTGTTCTATCGAATTCACGTTATTGATTTGAAATTACCGCCATTGAGAGAGCGTAAAGAAGATATTCCATTGCTGGTTGAGCAATTTATTAACCACTTTAATCACCTACATAAACGAGAAGTTCAAGGGATTTCTCCAGAGGCAATTTCACTTATGATGGCAAGGGACTGGCCCGGGAATATTAGGGAGTTAGAAAATGCTATTGAGAGAGCATTTGTACTGTGTACAAAAGATATAATTGGTTTGTCTGACCTGGCGATTGATTGGGCCGATAAATCATCAGGCACACCATCGTGTGAAAATATCGGACTAGTTCGTGATATTGCGGAAAAACAATCAATACAGGCCGCACTGAAACGGAATCATTATAACCGTGCAGCTACGGCCAGAGAGCTTGGCGTACATAAAACAACGCTATATCGCAAAATGAAGTCCTTAAATATTCCCTTCCCTAAACAGAATGGTCGCAACCGATTCGATTGAGATTAATTTCGGGATTAGGCAATCCACTGAAAGCTGATTAAACCAACAATTGTCGCGGTTACTGCAAACAGAGTTAGCACAGATGCTAAATCGTAAAGCGCATTAAACAGTGGTGATTTTTCTTCATGATTTGTGTGGTTTGCTTCTACTTGGGAAATTAGTGTTGAGCTCATGATGGTATCCTTCTTTGTGTTGTGATTGAGATCACATTATCTTTCTTTTTATGATATAGATCAAGTAATGGTAAGAAAAATATTCAAAGAGTTTTATAGCCAAAGTTGACCATTATCTGTTTGCCTTCGGCACTTTGTAAAAACGAAAGAAGTTGTTTAGCTCCTGGTTTATCTATTCCTCGTTGTAGTAACTGTGCCTGTTGAATGATTGGACTATATAATTCACTGGGTATCATCCAGTATGAGCCTTTGACGGCATTTCCTTTACGATAAATCATCGACCAACTGATAAAGCCTAATTCTGCGGCTCCGGTTTCTACATATTGAGTGGTTTGCAGCATATTTTTGCCTTCAACTAGTTTGGCTGCAATATCATCATAAACAGCCAAATTTTGTAGTACCTCAACCGCTGAGCGGCCGTGAACACCAACTTTAGGGTTAGCAATCGCTAAGTGATTAAAGTTATGGCTTTTTAATATGTTGCCCTCAGGATCAACGAATCCCGGTTGTGGTGACCAAAGGACTAATTGACTTTCACAATATGAAGATCGTGTTCCTGTAACGCCGATACCCATTTGTTCCAGTTTTTTCGGGCTATTTACATCAGCACTGATAAGCAGATCAAAAGGCGCACCTTGCGTAATTTGAACAAAGAGACTTCCTACCGAAGCGTAAGAAATCAATAAAGTATCATCACTTTGCTCTTCAAATTTTTGTTTAATTTGTTCCATTGCGGGTTTAAAACCACCTGCAACGGCAACTGAAATAGATTCAGCTTTTATCCCAAAAGACAAAAGTATCATGCTTAAAAAGGCTACATAGTTACGCATTGTTAATTCCTTGTATTTTATCCATAACTTACGTGATTTTGGTTATACGAGAGATTGTAATGCAGATATAAAGCCAGAAATGGATAGGATTGCCAGGAATTAAATTCATTAATTTCATACAGATATGATGATGTTTTTGTAATTTGTAACGTTACCGACAATATAGGTACTTGCGTCGAGTTTATAAATGTCTCCTTCCTGACATGGATTCCTAATCTCTCCCTTATTAGGCCTATTTTTAAATGATTGCAGTTGTTGCATTTATAGGTCTATATGCATCTATTATGGTTGCGTTCATGCGACCATTGATTTTCAATTTCTTATTAAATTTTTTATAAAACAAATAGATAAATAATAATTCATTAGGTTGAAAACATGGAATGCTTGTTGCTCTTTATTGATTATCAGCAATGGAGTTCAGTATGAAAGTAGCATTAACCGTTTGGAATAACCGAATATCCCCAGTGTTTGATGTTGCCGGGCATGTGCTCCTACTGGAGGCAGAGCAAAAAGAAATCCTGCATCAGCAGGCATTCAATTTACCGGTAGATTCAGTGATGAATAAGCTGACATTTTTATCTGCACAGAAAGTTGATTTGCTGATATGTGGGGCTATTTCCCGTTCGTTACAGATCGCAATTGAAGAAAGCGGCATAAAGGTTTACCCATTCTGCTCCGGTGAAGTCAGTGAATTGATTAAGGCCTGGCAGGACGATCAGTTAGAGCAGGCATGTTTTGCCATGCCCGGCTGTGGCATGGGGCGGCGCAGAGGTAACAGAGGCCGGGGAAATAGCTGTCGGAGTACCGACACATCGTGTCGAAGACTGAATCAGAGAAACAGGAGGCAGTAATGCCTGGATATGACAAAACCGGTCCTATGGGTAACGGACCAAAAACAGGTCGTGGTCTTGGTGTCAGCGTTGCAGACAACAATCAAGAACAAAATGGTAATGTTTTACAATGTAACCGGATGAGACGACGCAGAAATATGCAAGACGGTACTGGCGGAAGACGCTGTGGCAGAAGACAAGGTGCCGGTGTCGGAAAAGGTCAGGGCCGTAATCAGGAAATGAATGCAGGTATGGGCCAGGGACGCAATCGCGCAGCTCAGGGTCGTAAAGGTATGGGGCAGGGACTATGAAAATCGTTTTAACCACGTCTTCTACCACTCTGGATGGTGATTTAGACAAGCGTTTTGGCCGTGCTCCGGGATTTCTTATTTATGATACCGAGAACGAAAGTTCTGAATTTGTTGATAATGAACAAAACCTAAATGCAGCACAGGGAGCGGGTATACAGGCGGCTCAGAATATTATTTCAACAGGAGCTAAACATCTGATCACCGGCTTTTGCGGGCCTAAAGCATTTAAGGTTCTGCAGAGTGCTGGTGTGAAAATATATGATACGGATGCCGTAAGTCTGAAAGAGTGTATTGAGCAGTTTAACTGCGGAAAGCTGACGGAAATAAGCAGTGCAAATGCCGAATCACACTGGGGTTAATAGCAGGGGAAAAGAATGAGAAGTACTCTGGATTGTATACCTTGTTTTCTACGCCAGTCTTTAGAAGCGGGGCGTAGGATCAGTCAGGACGAAGAACAGATAGGCCAAGCGCTACGGAAAATATTAAGTCAGATATCGGATTTTGATCTTAGCCTGTCTCCTCCGGAAATGGGGCAGAAGATTCATAGAATCCTGCGTCAGGAAATCGGAAACAACGACCCTTATCTGCAAATAAAGAAAGATTCGACTCAAATAGCATTGTCTATCGCACCTCAAGTTAGGAAACAGATAAAGCACAGCGATAATGCTTTCGAAACAGCTGTACGTTTTGCTATCGCCGGAAACATTCTTGATTTCGCGCTGCTGTCCGTTTGGGATGATGAAAAAATTAAAGCATCGTTTGCCAAGGCAGAGCATCAGCCGATTGATACTGCAATGGTTGAGAAACTGCAACAGACATTACAACAGGCAAAATCGGTGTTGATTCTAGCGGATAATGCTGGTGAAACGGTGTTTGACCGATTGTTAATTGAGCAACTTCCGGAACATCTCGAGATTACTTATGCGGTAAAAGGTTCACCTGTGATTAACGATGCTGTCGAGATTGATGCGATTGAAGCCGGAATTGATGAACTCGCAAACGTGATTGATAACGGTACGGATGCACCTGGAACCCTGTTGCATCAAGGTTCACTTTCTTTTATTGAGCATTTCAGTTCTGCTGACGTCATTATCGCTAAAGGACAGGCAAATTTTGAAACCCTGAATACGGCCGAAAGAGAAATCTATTTCCTTACTCAGATTAAGTGTCCGGTTATTGCTAAAGCATACAACTATCAGGTAGGAGACTGGATTGTGAGTACCACATCGGCATTGGCGGAACGTGCACTAGTTGGATCTGTTGCTGTGGGAGCGGGGGTATGAGGCTAGCAATTGCCTCCGGTAAGGGGGGAACTGGTAAAACAACTGTATCTGTTGCTCTTGCTTTATCGGCAGATAAAGAGGTGGTTTATCTGGATTGCGATGTGGAAGAGCCAAATGGCAAACTATTTCTTCATCCGGAAATCGTTACCACGGATACCGTGTCTGTTCCAGTTCCTGTTGTTAATCGCGAACTTTGCAATGGTTGCGGTGATTGCTCCGATATCTGTGAATTTAATGCCATTGTTTCACAAGGTGAATACGCCATTGTTTTTCCAGAACTTTGTCATAGTTGTGGTGGTTGTGTGTATACCTGCCCCGAAAATGCCATTACCGAAGAAATGTACCCTATTGGTTCACTGATCCGGGGGCATGCCGAAAATGTTAGATACATTGAAGGTGTGTTGAATATCGGTGTGACAATGGCTACACCGCTTATTAAAGCAGTGAAAGAGTGTGTAGAAGAAGGTGAATTATCGATTATTGACTCGCCTCCAGGTACTTCTTGTTCGATGGTGACAGCGGTTCGTGACGCTGATTTTGTTTTGCTGGTGACTGAACCGACACCATTTGGCCTGCATGATCTCAAGATTGCCGTTAAAACGGTTGAAGAGTTAGAACGTCCGTTTGCGGTAATCATCAATCGCTTTGAGCAATCAGATAATTGCGTGGATGTTTTTTGTCAGCAAGAGGGCATTGCCGTTTTACTCCGTATCCCGGAAAACCGGAAAGTCGCTGAGGCATATTCTCGAGGTGAACCACTATTATCAGCGTTACCTGAACTTAAATCTGATTTTCAGCAGATGTTATCAGCGATAGAAGACGGTTTAAGTGCAGGAGAAAACAGATGAAAGAAATTATTGTTCTTAGTGGTAAAGGTGGAACCGGAAAAACCAGTCTTACAGCATCCTTTGCTACGCTGGCAGAAAAGGCGGTGTTAGCCGACTGTGATGTTGATGCTGCTGATCTGCATCTGATTCTTAAACCTGAAATCAGAGAAAAGCATATTTTTACCAGCGGCCATGAAGCATTAATTCGCACAGCCGACTGTTCTCAATGCGACTTGTGCACAGATTATTGTCGGTTCGATGCCATTGTCCGCGATGAAAATAGCGGAGAGTACAGTGTTGACCCAGTAGCCTGTGAAGGTTGTGGTGTATGTGTTCATTTTTGCCCGGATCACTGTATTGATTTTCCTGATCGCCGATGTGGAGAGTGGTATCAGTCCGATACCCGGTTCGGCCCCATGGTACACGCCCACTTGGGTATTGCTGCTGAAAACTCGGGGAAACTGGTGAGTCTGGTTCGCAGTGAGGCAAAGAAAAAGGCGGAAGAAACTAAAGCGAATTTAATATTAGTCGATGGCCCTCCTGGGACAGGTTGTCCGGTTATTGCCTCAATGACTGGTGCGGATCATCTGATTTTGGTAACCGAACCAACTTTATCCGGTAAACACGATATAGAGCGAGTTTTTCAGTTGGCAAAACACTTTAGCTTACCGGCTTCTGTGTGTGTGAATAAATGGGACATCAATCCGGCGGTTACCGAAGAAATTGAGGCACTGGCTCGTATTTATGAAGCCAATATTCTGGGGCGAATCAGATATGACAAATGTATAACTGAGGCTCAAATTGCCGGGAAAAGCGTTATCGAAATGGGTGATAGCCTCGTTTCGCAACAAATTCAGATTATCTGGAAACAGGTTCAGGAAATCGCCTGTATTTAAATCATAAACCTAAAGGGAAATAGAATGAAAATAGCCATTCCAGTAGCTAACGGGCTACTAAACTTACATTTTGGCCACTGTAAGAGCTTTGCTCTTTTAGATGTAGATTTGGATGATAAAAAAATCATGGCCAGAACAGATATTGATGCACCGCCACATGAACCTGGATTGTTGCCAGCCTGGCTGGGTGACAGAAGTGTTGATCTTGTGATCACCGGAGGAATGGGGCAGAAAGCAAAGCAGCTTTTCGAACAACAGTCCATTAATGTTGTCGTCGGTGCTCCGTCAGAAACACCTGAAGCACTGGTTCAAGCATATATGAGTGGAACATTGGTATCTGGCATGAATGCCTGTGATCACTAGGATGGATATTAAGTTGTGGTTAAAGATCTGAAATTTCGTATTTTGATTGATAACACCAGTAATACCGGGCTCTTGACTGAGCACGGTTTTGCTGTTTGGGTAGAATGTGATGGTAAGATAATTCTGTTTGATACTGGTCAGAATGCAGATAATAGCGGCATTTTGTTTAAAAACGCTGAGGCTATGGGTTGTGACCTGGCCACAGTGGATATTCTGGTTCTCAGCCATGGTCACTATGATCACACCGGTAGTATCAGCGAATTTCTGGCAATCAACCCTACGGTAACTGTTATATGTCATCCGCAAGCTCTTCTGGATCAACGTTACAGCATATACCCGGATAAAGCGCCCAGGCAGATTGCAATGCCGGAAAAACACCGACTGGCGATTCAGTCTCTACCACAGAAACAAGTTCGCTTGTTATCTGAAGCTACCGTGTTATTTCCCGGCGTCGGTTTCTCCGGAGCTATTCCCCGGTCCCATCCCTTGGAAGATACGGGAGGTCCCTTTTTCCTCGATGAGTTAAAAGAGACGGCCGACCTTATTAATGATGATATTTCATTATGGTTTGAAACGGATCAGGGGTTGGTGATTCTAACGGGTTGCTGCCATGCCGGTTTGATCAATACCGTTCAGCGTATTCAGCAAGTTTCCCGAATAGAGAAAATTGCCGGAATCATTGGTGGGCTTCACCTAAATCGCGCTTCTTTGGAAAGATTACAGGCAACACGAAATGCTTTGTTCAAGTGGCAACCTGAGCTTATTGTTCCGTGCCATTGTTCGGGAGATGAAGCCATCGTTTTTCTCGAATCATCTTTTGACAAAATTGTGTTTCGAGGCGGGAGTGGCTCTACCTTGTCATAACATTACTTCTAACTTTCATTTCAATATGATATTTACATCTCCTTTAATTAAAGTGATATTTTACAAATAATATCATTGGCAGGGAGTTAAAATATGAAATTGGGATTAATCGGTCAGCGTATTCAAAAAAGTCAGGCCAAAAGATTACATGAGTATCTGGGGCAGTATTACAACCTTGGTGCAAGCTATGACTTTTTTGATATTGAGCTGGACGACCCACAAGCTCTGCAGAGCAAATTTACAGAACTAAAAGAATTGGGTTACCGCGGGGTGAACATTACGTTTCCTTATAAAGTATGGGCATGGGATCTGATTGAACAGAAAGATCATACCGATACGACGTTGGGGGCGCTTAATACCGTAGTACTCAATGAAGAATCTACGAAAGGTACCAATACCGATTGTACTGGTTTTTCGCGGGCGCTGCAGATGGGCCTAGGCGAACAGAAACCGGGCAAAGTGCTGATCAAAGGCACCGGTGGAGTGGGGCGGGCGATAGCTTTTGGTCTGGCGCGCTGCAAGGCGGAACATATCTACCTTTATGATGAATCGGCTGAAAGCCAGAGCACACTGCTAACTGCATTAACTGGGGCGGGAATTAGTGCGTCTATCGTTGAAAAGGCAGACTTAGATCAGTGTGTGCGCGAGTGTGATGGATTGGTTAACGCAACTCCGATCGGCCATTACACCATGCCGGGAAGCCTATACCCTGCAGAATTACTTGGTTCTCAAACCTGGGCATTTGACGCCGTTTATACTCCGATTATGACTCAGTTTCTTACCGATGCAGAAGCTGCCGGACTCACCTTGATTACCGGTTTTGAGCTGTTCCTGTATCAGGGTATTGATGCCTTTGAATATTTTACTGGTATCAAAGTTGATCCTGAAGTCGCTCGAGGCTGTTTTACGGGATAAAATCCGTGTTGATGTCATGATTCAAACATGTCAAGTTTGCATATAATCGATGAAATGTTATTTTTTGATTTCAGCAGGGTTATATGCTGTTTATATAATTAATAAATACACTTTAGTTGATTATATGTGCTGTTGTAACTGCCGGATTACCAACTGACAGCATATTTAATATATATGCGCACAACATCAATATGGAAATGAACATGAAGAATTCAATTAAACTGTTACTTGGAACAGTATGCCTAAGCTCTAGTATGGCGTATGCAGCATACCCGGAGAAAGACGTTCAGGGGATCATTCAGTGGTCTGCTGGTGGTGCAACGGATACTGTGATGCGCTCTGTAGCACCGAAAGCCGAAGAGATACTCGGTGGTGATTTCATTCTGACTAACCGTCCTGGTGGTGTTGGTGTGATTGCGACTAAGTACGTGTATGCGAAGAAAAACGATGGCTATACCATACTGATGGGTGCAGAAAATCCACAACTATATAAAGTAATGGGGCTGGCTAATATCGACTATAGCGATTTTCTGCCAATCAACGTACTGGCTCAGTCTCCTTCTATTTTTGTGGTACGTGCTGATGCTCCTTACAACAACATGAAAGAGTTTATAGATTATGTACAGGCTCATCCTGACGAAGTAAAAGTAGGTTCAACCGGACCTGGTGGTCTGCCTTCGATTATGATGGCTTTATTAGGATCCCAGGCTGAACTTGATGTAAGAACCATTCCTTATAATGGTGACGGTCCCGCGATTACCGCACTACTAGGCGGCGCAATTGATATGGAACCAGCATCGTTCAGTGCTGCAAAAGAATATCTGAAATCAGGTCAGTTAAAAGCGATTGGTTTGTTAGATAAAGTTGCGAATGAAGATCTTGCCAGTGTAGACCCTATCACGAAATTCTACCCGGACTTAGCGCCTCAACTGCCGTACAGCCCATTTTTTGGCGTGTTTGTGAAAAAAGACACACCAAAAGAAGCTGTTGATAAACTGACCCACGCATTCCAGGTTGCTGCCGATTCACCAGAGTTCCGTAATGTGCTGAAACAACGAGGTCTTACTGCACTCAATTTGACAGGTGATAAAGCAACCGAGTATTTGGATCGTTTTCGTTCCGTTGCATCTTGGTTAGTCTATGAAAATGGTATTGCTAAACACTCACCAGAAGATTTTTCAATCCCGCATATCAAATAATTAAATATAGAATGACCACCCGTAAATGGGCGGTATCCTGTTTTTTTGTGGGTATCTGAGAGTCACCTTAAAAAAATCAGGGATAACTGGTCAACTGAGTGAAATGTCGGTTGTTAATGTGAGCCAATTTGCCTATCATTACAGACTGTTGGGTGTATTTTATACAGCAGGAGCTTACACATGATTAACAAACGTTTTTTTAAAACCAAGGATGAAGTTGAAGTAACGTTTGAGTTAGAACTTCCAGACTCATCTTCAAGTGTTTCAATTGTTGCTGATTTTCTTGATTGGACGCCAGCGCCCATGAAGAAAATGGCCAAAACATCAGTCTATAAATTTAAGACTCGTTTGCCTAAAGATGGTGAGTTTCAGTTCCGCTATCTGTTAGACGACCAAACTTGGATGAATGATCCCGCCGCTGATCAATATATCGCAAACGGATTGGGTGAAGATAATAGCCTGGTGACAACTTACGCATAGTCAGGTTGTGAATTACATCTCAAAAGGTACCGAAAGGTACCTTTTTCCGTTTATTGACAGTGAGAAAGATGACTTTTTTGGCAAAAGTCAGTAATCTCTAGCCTTATTTTTTCAGCTATTAGGAGTCAAAAGCGTGATTAAGGCGATTTCACAACGCTTTTCAGTTCTTACAAAACGCCAAAAGGCGTTATGGCTTGGTTTTCCTCTCCTAGCTGCTGTCGCATTTTATGGCCCGGTTTCACAACAAGGTGGCCGTCAGACGATAGACCTTTTGCTGACAGAACATCAGCAACTGGAAGATGTGCTGGAAACATCGCTGGCTGGGCAGGATGCTAGTGGCGAAGTTAATGCAGCGGCTCGTCCGAAGTATGCCTATACCATTCAGCAAGGCGATAGTCTGAGCGGAATTTTTGACCGCCTCGGATTTGCATACAGCGATATGATGCAAGTGATGGAATCAGACCTTACCGTACTGGCTCTGGATACTCTTAAGCCGGGCAATGAACTTTCATTCTGGCAGAATGATGCGGGTGTGCTGACTAAGATGGCATTGCAACTGAGCCTGGTTGATAGTGTGGAATACCTGCGTAACGATGATGACACATTCAGTGCAGAAACCATCAAAATCCCCGGGGTTTGGCGCACGTTTAGCCGAGTCGGTACCATTAGCGGTTCGTTTTCTCAGTCAGTGAATAGGGCTGGGTTGAATAGTAATGAAATCGAGCAAGTAGTTAGCTTGTTTAAAGAACGGCTGAATTTTTCTCGTGATCTTCAGTCGGGTGACCGTTTTGAAATTGTGCAGTCAAAGCAGTACGTCGGCGATAAAGCAACCGGTAATTCTGAGTTACAGGCGATTAAAATTATTACCCGTGGTCAGGATGTGACGGCTTATCTGCACAGTGACGGCCAGTATTATGACAAAAATGGCCAAAGTTTACAGAAAGCATTCCAACGTTATCCATTAGCGAAGAAATGGCGGATTAGCTCCGGGTTCAATCCTAATCGTTTACATCCGGTAACCGGGCGGGTTGCGCCGCATACCGGGACCGACTTTGCGACACCGGTTGGCATACCTGTGCTTAGTATAGGTGATGGTCGGGTTGTATTGGTGACTAAGCACCCTTATGCAGGTAATTACGTGGTGATTAAACACGATAATACTTATTCAACCCGTTATTTGCATCTGAGCAAGATTTTGGTTTCAAAAGGGCAGAAAGTGTATAAAGGGCAGAAAATTGGTTTAACCGGTAAGTCCGGGCGAGTCACCGGGCCACATCTGCATTTTGAACTGTTGGTTCGCAATCGTGCAGTGAATGCAATGACGGCGAAAATTCCGATGGCAACTTCGGTTCCAGCCAAAGAGATGTCGCAGTTTATTGCTCACCGCAATGAGCTTGACCGGATGCTGCATCAACAGACGTTGAAACTGGCATCGACCGATAGTAATTCTGCATCACAGGGGTAGAATCTTTCCCTTAAGCTAATAAAATCAGAGACGTGAATATCACGTCTCTTTTTCATGGAGTCTCAGATGGACAACCAACAATTTATTTCCGTGGTTAAACAGGCGTGTGCAGAAGCCAATCTTCCTGCCGCGCTCAATTTTTTAAAGCAGGTGGATAATCAGGAAATTGCCGATGCTGCCGAGGCACTAAGTGGACAGTTTATGCTGGCAGAAGTCGGTGGTGAGCAGCGTGTTTACCACACGACTTTCGAACCGGATGATCAGGGTGTGGAAACTGAATATGTTGAACATATAATGAACGAAGGTGATGAGACGATCGTGTTTGTTGCCTGGTTTTTTGAAACTCAGTTTGATATCAAACGCAAGGATGTTTACGCAGCAGCAGGGCGTACTTATAAACAACCTAAACGTGACTAGGCGCAAAAATGTGTTGAATTGGTGCAAGGATGTATAGATGAAAACAGTTTTAGTGGGCAATGAATCATTCACTCCGTCCAAAGTTGTATGCGTAGGACGTAACTATGTTGAACATATTCATGAACTGAACAATGCCATCCCGGATGAAATGGTGTTGTTTCATAAAACCAACAGTAGTATTACTCATACGCTCAAGGCATTTCACCAGGAGCCATTACACTACGAAACCGAAATCTGTTTTTTAGTCAAAGACGGTCAGTATTATGCAGTAGGCATCGGGCTTGATTTAACCAAGCGTGAACTGCAATCCAAGTTAAAAAATAAAGGATTGCCTTGGGAGCGGGCTAAAGCTTTTGATGATTCCGCTGTACTAAGTCGCTTTCTGCCATTGGATGGGATTGATATTGCAGAATTGAATCTGGAATTGCTGATTAACTGTGTGAGAATTCAGTGCGGTACGGTGGCGCAGATGATCTATTCTCCGCTTGCTATTCTCGACGAAATTAATAGTTATACCACGTTGTATGATGGGGATGTGGTGATGACTGGCACGCCAAAAGGTGTCGGCACTGTTCAGCCCTGCGATCACTTCTTGGCTCGTCTTAAACAGGGCGAAAGTACCTTACTGGAAGTTGAATGGGTGGCAAGCTAATTGGCTGTTAGCTAACTAGACTAGCTCAGTACCACCAGATTCAAGAGCAAAAATATCACCATACTTAATACCGTGGTAAGCAGGACATTTTTCGTTTTCCATGCGATCAGTGCGGCAATCAGCGCTCCCCACAGATACGGATTATCACTGGATATCCATAACTTCTGATGGGGAGTAAATACGATTGGAGCCCAGATAGCGCTGAGTACGGCCGGGCTGGAGTAGGCGAGCAATCTCTGTGCTCTTGCCCCTAAGCGCAGTGGGATCCTAGGTTCTAAAAACAGATAACGACTGACAAATACCAGTAGAGCCATGGCACAAATCTGCAAATAAATCATTGTTTATGCTCCGCTTTACCAGGTAAAACTGTTTCTGCTATATATCCGGCAAGCATCGCGCAAATACTGGCAATGATCAGATAACTTTCGACCTGATACATCGTCAGAACCACGGATAAAACCAGACCAGTTACTACCGATATCAGTACCGGGAGTGACTTAATCGTTGGAATAATTATGGCGATAAAAGTTGCTGCAATCGCAAATTCCAGACCGATCTCTTTCAGCCATGGAACCGTGCTACCGAGTAATATTCCTGCCAGTGTAGCCAGGTTCCAGATGAGATAAAAACTGAATCCGGCTCCGAAAGCATACCAGCGATTAAACTGACGTTCATCTTGATGGCCGATCAAAGCAAACAATTCATCGGTTAGCAGAAATCCAAGTATTACACGCCAGTGAGTCGGTAGCGGTGCTACTTTGGATCGCAGAGATACGCTGTAGAGCAGGTGACGAGAGGTGATAAACAGAGTAGTCACCAGCATGGTCAACAACCCGGCCCCGGCTTTAAACATCCCGGTTGCCGCGAGCTGGGCGGCTCCGGCAAACAGAATTGCAGACAGTGCCTGACTTTCAAACGGGCTTAAGCCGGAGTCTACTGCGAATGAACCAGCCAGTAGCCCCCATGGCAATACTGCGATGCTTAAAGGCAGCATCGCAATAGTACCGCTAATCATTAAGCGGGTCCGACCTGGTGCTGCAGTTTGCACTGCAGCTTTAATTTGTTGTGTCATTTCATCCATTGAGTAAATTGTTCAGATCGATTTGATGGCGTTCGATCAACTGTTCCATCTGTTGCTGAGCCTCGGTTTGCGCTGTCCAGAATTGATCGGCACTGGCTAATGAGGTTATGCGCTCGTAATAACATTTGAGTTTTGGTTCGGTACCGGATGGACGCACGATAATCCGTGATTCATCCTCCAACAGATAAACCAGAACATCGCTTTTGGGAAGTGCAATTTCGCTGACTGAGCCATCGATGGATGTTGCATGGCCAGTTTTATAATCCATGCGGGTAACCACCTGTAATCCGGCGATCTTAGCGGGAGGACCACTACGCAGTTTATCGCCAACTGCAGGCGTGCCCGGTGCCAGACGAATACTTTTCTGGGTGGTGAAATGTAAGCCATGTTGTTGATATAACTGAGCCAGTTTATCCCATACCGTTTGATTATTGCTGCGCAGCAGCTGAATCAGTTCGATAAAGTTCACCATTGCATTGAGCCCGTCTTTATCCCAAACGTGCTGACCAATGGCATAGCCCAGAGCCTCTTCGTAGGCGAATAAAAAGGGCAGTGCTTGTGAACGTTTATCCATCGCCACATTCGCGAGCCATTTAAAGCCGGTTAGTGTCTGATAGTAGTTAGCGTGATGGTGAGCAGCTATTTTTTCCAGCATTCGTGAAGAGACAATCGTATTACCGACCCAGCCAGACGTTTTACTGGTGGTTAGAATATGATCAGCCAATAAAAGGCCAACCTGATCACCGGTCAACATTCTGAACTGATTTTGTGGGGTTCTGATGGCAATAGCAAACCGATCGGCATCCGGGTCATTGGCAATTGCGTAATCGGCTCCGATCTCCTGCGCCAACTGAATAACACGATCCATCGCTCCCGGCTCTTCCGGATTGGGGAAAGTTACGGTCGGGAAGGTGCCGTCTGGCTCGCGCTGACTGGGAACAGAATATAACTGACATAATCCCTGTTTTTCGGCTAACGCTTCGGCAATATTGGCTCCGACCCCGTGCATCGGAGTATAGGCAACGGCAAATTTGTCCTGACAGGCAGGTTGGTGCAGATTTTCCAATACCATCTCTTGGTAATCATCAAAAAAGGACTGGCTGAGCCAGCTTAGCAGGCCTTTTGCCTGAGCATCATCTAAATCACAAAGAGGAATCTCTGATTGAGTGGCGACATCGATAGCTGCTGCAATGCCGCCATCGTGTGGGGCAATAATTTGTGCGCCATTTTGCCAATAAACTTTAAAGCCATTATCTTGTGGCGGGTTATGGCTGGCAGTAACTACCACACCGGCTGCGGTATTGAGTTGATTGATACCAAAAGCGATAGTTGGCGTTGGCGACACGGTTTCGGTTAGATAAACGCGGATATTTAATGCTGTCATTACCGCTGCGGTGTCATAAGCAAATTGCTTTGACAGCAAACGGCCATCATAGCCAATGATAATGCCACGTTGTGCCGCATCTGGGATCTGTTGTAACAGATAACTGCCCAGACCTAACGCTGTTTCCTGTATCACCAAGCGGTTCATTCGATTAGGCCCTGCACCAACTTCGCCACGTAATCCCGCCGTACCAAACTGCAGACGCTGAGCAAAACGTTGCTCAATTTCATCCCAGTTTTGATTGGCAATTAACATTTCGAGTTCGTTGCGGGTTTGTGCATCAGGATCGCGGTTTAACCATAGTTCGATTTGTGATTTCATTGTTATTCGCACTGTTTACTAGATGGAATCTCTATTCTCAATATTAACGGCAACATTTCTGCTGGCGCAATCGCTAAATTAGCCAATGGTAGATTTAACTGTAAACAATAATATACAAATTAATTAATCTGTAAAAATAGCTATCCTATTGCCTTTTGTTTAAAAAAATGATTGCAAGCTGTTTGTGATCTCGTTAACTTACGCACATTGAATGTCGCAGGCTGTTGCATCTGATAGTGATGTAACTCGCCCGAGCGTCACTATTTGGTAGTTTTAAAGGAAGAATCCGAGAATGTTTCAAACTGATGATGTAAGAATTAAACGAGTAAAAGAACTATTACCCCCTGTTGCTATCTTGGAAAAATTTCCTGCTACAGAAGTTGCTTCAACCACTACATTTAATGCCCGTGAAGCAATCCACAATATTCTGACTGATAAAGATGACCGCTTGCTGGTGATCATCGGCCCTTGCTCGATCCATGATACTGAAGCGGCACTGGAATATGGCAAACGTCTTAAAGTGCTACGCGATGAGCTGGGCGATCGTCTGGAAATCGTAATGCGGGTTTACTTTGAAAAACCACGTACTACCGTGGGCTGGAAAGGCCTGATTAACGACCCGTACCTGAATGATACCTACAAAATTAACGATGGATTACGTATTGGCCGTAAACTGTTGCTGGATTTGACCGATATGGGTATGCCAACCGCCAGTGAATTCCTCGATATGATTTCTCCGCAATACGTGGCGGATTTAATCAGTTGGGGAGCGATTGGAGCCCGTACTACAGAATCTCAGGTTCACCGTGAACTGGCTTCTGGTCTTTCTTGCCCGGTTGGTTTTAAAAACGGCACCGACGGCAACATTAAGATCGCTGCTGATGCGATTCGTTCTGCCGGATCTTCTCACCACTTCTTGTCGGTAACCAAATTTGGTCATTCTGCGATTATTGAAACGGCAGGTAACCCGGATTGCCATATCATTCTGCGTGGTGGTAAAGAGCCAAACTACAGTGCTGAGCACGTAGCTGATGTGAAAGAAAAACTGGCGGCGATTGGTTTGCCACAGAAAGTGATGATTGACTTCAGCCATGCTAACAGTTCGAAAGAGTATCAGCGTCAAATGGTTGTAGCTCAGGACTGCGCTGATCAATTAGCGTCAGGTGAAGATGCTATCTTCGGTGTAATGATTGAATCTCATTTGGTGGAAGGTCGTCAGGATCTGTGTGACGGTAAAGCAGCCACTTATGGTCAGTCAATTACCGATGCTTGTATCGGCTGGGACGATACTGAAAAAGTATTGCGTCTGCTGGCTGATGGCGTGACCGCTCGTCGTGCAGTTAAAGCGTAATTTCTGATCTCAAATCAGGATAGATGAATAGAAAGGCCAGGGTAGATTTTACTCTGGCCTTTTTCTTATGCAGTCAGTTTATTTATTACACGGCGGTAAATCAGCCAGGCATTGATGCCAGCGAAAATATTGCCGATGAATGCTCCGTAAAACAGTCCCTGGATCCCATAGAAATGAGCGCCGATCCATAAACAGGGCAGGAAGAAAACAAACAGGCGCAGAGCTGAGATCGTTAAAGCCGTGTAGGAGCGTGCCAGAGCATTACAGATTGAAACCATTAAGATACAGACCCCAAGAGCCGCCAAGCTGAATGGTACAATCTGCAGGTGCATGGTTAATATTGATTGCACGCTGGCTTCACTCGACATTAATGTCATCAATAACGATGAGAGAGCCAAGGTGATGATGGCGAGCAGGGTCTGAAAGCCGATAATATATTTCACTGCAATTGCGACTAACTGGCGAATCTCGTCGTATCTTCCTTCTCCTAGCAAACGGCCGACCATGGGCGGCATCGACATGGTTAAAGCTAGAACCGAGACAATAGAAAAAAATTCAAAGCGAGATGCCACTGCCCAGGCAGCAACCGCAGCGGTACCAAAACCCGCGAGCAATTTGGTGGCGAACATTGAAGACAGTGGTGGTAATAACTGACTGATCATCGCCGGGCCCATAATATGTAAGATAGAGCGCAATGTGGTGCGAATATCCAGATCGCTCCAGTTAAACGCCATCCAGTGCTTGCTCTGAACTTTAGGGGCCACCATCATGATTCCGCAGCCAAATGCAGTGATGGTCGCCAGCGCTGCGCCATGAATCCCCAGGTCTAAACTAAAGATAAAAATCGGATCTAATACCAGGTTGATCAGGCTGGTTATCACCATCATGCTGCCAGGTAACATGGTATTACCATTTGCCCGGCACAGGCTGTACAAAAAATAGAGAATGGCGCCGAACCAGGCGCTGATCAACCAGACTATCCAGTAGCTGTCTATAATTGAATAGACGCTGGCTGGGGCACTAAGCAGATCGAGGATTGGGTGGCGTAACAGGTAAAGTAACATCGCCAGAATACCAATAGAGGCGGTACCCAACGCCAGAATCAACCCGCCAAGCTGTCGAGCATACAGAGATCGTTTCTCTCCCAATGCCCGTGAGATAACGGATGTGGTCGCGATACCCAGTCCAACCTGAATTCCGATGATCACCATCTGCATTGGCATAGTAAAGCCTTGTGCTGCCAGGGGCAGTACGCCAAGCTGACCGATAAAGGCACTATCAACCAGTTGGAAGCTCATAAGAGACAGAACACCGAACAGCATTGGCCAGGTGAGCTGAAAAAGCTGTTTAGTGAGTGAAGGTGATGTAGCTTGCATGAAAATCTGCTTCGGGCTGAGAAAAACAGGCGCCAGTGTAGCGAGTTTCTTCGTTAACTTGAACCTTGTTACAAACATGGTTATTGCGACGAATCGTTTAAACTTTGTCCGATTGAGCATCAATTAGTGCTAAATCACTAAAAATTCAATAAATTACGTATATATTAACTAAAGAGAAAAACGGATATTTTAAAGAGGTTGGATATGGCGATAAAACGATTAGAAGCAGAACAACTGTACCGAGCGGCGCAGCTTAATGAATTGCCTTATAAATCCACCAGAGAATTACCTCCGATTGATGAAATCGTTGGCCAGGAACGGGCGCAAAAAGCGGTCGAGTTTGCCATGTCGATCAAGGAAAAAGGCTACAACATTTACGCTATCGGGCGGAATGGTCTGGGCAAACGCACCATGGTACTGCGTTACCTGAACCGCCATCAGCATGATCCAAATACACTGTATGACTGGTGCTATATCTCCAACTTTGAAGATATCCGCACGCCGAAAGTGCTCCGTTTGCCCTGTGGGGTCGGGAAGCGTTTACGCGATGAAATCGAACGCTTTATTACAAAACTGGTGAACGCCGTACCATTAGCTTTTGATAATGAGCTCTATATCTCCCGCGCAGAGAAGCTCAAACAAGAGCTGGCCACCAAGCAGCAGTCTGCACTTGAATCTGTCAGTAAGGCGGCAGAAGAGCGCGGTGTCAGCCTGACTATCACTCCGCAGGGAGACTATCAGTTTATCGCCATGAATGGTGAAACAGCCCACACCGAAGAAACTTTTGAAGCACTCAGCGAACAAGAGCAAATGACGTTTAGCAAAACCATTGATGAGCTGGAAGTCGGGTTACGTAACATGGTGCGTCAGCTTACGGAATGGGAAGATACCTTCAGTGAAAAAATGCAGAAGCTTAATGAAGATGTGACGCTTGATGTGATTGCACTGCAAATCAAAAAACTGAAAAAGATGTTTTCTGATTATTCCGAAGTCAAAACCTACCTAAATGACTTACGTAAAGATATCGTTTCCAATTTTGAGTTGTTTTTGGATGAATCGAATGAACAGGGTGAGCTAGCCACCGCTTCAATGGATAAAAAACTGCCACGACGCTATAAGTTGAATCTGCTAGTTAGCCAGCAAAGAGATGAGCTGCCGATCGTGGTAGAAGAGAATCCGAACTACCACTCCTTGTTTGGCAGTATTGAAACCGCAACCTATAAAGGTACCGTGTTTACCGATCTCTCTTTGATTCGTTCGGGCAGCTTACACCGCGCCAATGGCGGTGTGCTGTTAATGGATGCGATTAAAGTGCTGGAACGCCCCTATGTCTGGGATGGACTGAAACGGGCATTGCGCTCGCGTCAGATTAGCCTGACTGCTCTGGAGAAAGAGGTGACGTTATCTGGAACGGTTTCGCTTGATCCTGAGCCGATTCCGCTCGATATCAAAATTATTCTGTTTGGTGATTATCATACCTACCAACTATTAACCCATTACGATCCTGAGTTTAGCGAACTGTTCCGTGTGACGGCTGATTTCGAAGATGAGATGCTTCGGAATGATGAATCAGAGTTCCAGTATTCGCGCTTTATCTCCAGCTTTGTCCACGATAACGGTTTACTGCATTGTGACCGAAAAGCGATCGCCCGAATTATCGAACACAGTTCGCGTCTCGCTGGAGATCAAAATAAGCTGTCGCTTCATTCGGCCAATATCGCTAACTTGTTGCGTGAATCAAACTACGTTGCCCGCCAGGCCAATTCCAATATGATTCGTCTCGGTCATGTGGATGAAGCGCTGCATAATCAGGAACTGCGGGTGAACCGTTTGCAGCACAGTGTCATGGAAACCTTCGTCAACGGAACCACGTTAATCAAAACCGAAGGTTGTGAAATCGGGCAGGTGAATGCGTTGTCGGTTTTGCAAACCAGTGATCATATGTTTGGTGCGCCTAATCGAATCACGGCTTCCACCTCTTATGGTGAAGGTGAAATTATCGATATTGAGCGTAGTGTTGATTTGGGCGGCAGTATCCACTCGAAAGGGGTGATGATTCTCTCTTCTTACCTGAATGCCGTGTTTGGTAAAACAGCTCGCGTGCCTTTAACCACCACGATTACGTTCGAACAATCTTACGGTGGTGTGGATGGTGATAGTGCCAGTATGGCGGAGTTCTGTGCGATCGTATCGGCATTCTCTAAGCAGCCGAACCGTCAGGATATTGCGATTACCGGTTCAATGAATCAATTTGGCGAAGCACAGCCGATTGGTGGCGTGAATGAGAAGATCGAGGGTTTCTTTGATGTTTGTAAAATCAAAGGCCGGACTTCTCATCAAGGGGTGATTATCCCGCGTTCTAATTCGCATAACCTGATGTTGCGTGATGATATAGTAAAAGCGGTACAGAAAGGAGATTTCCATATCTGGACCATTGACCATGTTACAGAAGCAATTGAGATTTTCACTGGCAAACCAGCGGGGATGGCTAACGATGATGGTAGTTATCCGGTTGATTCGGTGTTTGGCATTGCTCAGGCTAAATTAAACGCGTTACGTAAATAACCCTATCAAATAATCCTATCAATAATAGTTCCCACGCTATGCGTGGGAACACATACCTAATTTCTTAAAACTTATCGGCCATTAAAGAATCGAACTATCCAGATCAGTAATCGCTTCATACTGACTGATATATACCTTGCCTTTGAAGTGTTCAAAGAAGTCTGATTTTTGAATATCATCCATCACCGGGCCTTTAACTTCTGATAAGTGCAGCTGAATCTCGGATTCTTTCAGACGGTCGTGAATTAACGTCAAGCTTTCCAGCGCACTGGCATCGACCATGTTTACCCCGGATAACATCAATACCAGGTGTTGAGTTTGTGGGTACTGTTCCAGATATTCTGGAACCTGGTCTTCCAGATAACGGGCATTGGCGAAATATAAACTTTCGTCAATTCGCAGGCTGAGTACCGTTTTACTTTGGATTACGTTAAAGCGCAGGATATTGCGGAAATGTTGAGTCCCCTCAATTAAACCGACCACTGCAATATGTGGCCGACTGGTACGCCAGAGAAATAGCGCCAGAGAGCTCGCCAATCCTGCCAGTACGCCAATCTCAACATTAAAGGCGAGGACACCGATAATGGTAAGAAACATAGCGATGGCGTCACTTTTGGCGCTTTTCCAGGTATGGATGATGGCTTTCACGTCAATCAGTGCCGATACCGCAACGATAATGGTTGCCGCTAGTACCGCATGTGGCAAATAGGTAAACAGCGGGGTGAAATAGAGCACGGTAATACCGATGCCGATTGCAGTAAATGTTCCCGCTAATGGTGTTTCGGCGCCAGCATCATAATTGACTACTGAGCGCGACAGACCACCGGTAACCGGAAATCCACCGTTAATAGCTGACGCGATGTTAGCACCACTTAAGGCAATCAGCTCCTGATTAGGCTCAATTCTCTGGCGGCGTTTTGCTGCTAATGTCTGCCCAACGGAAGCTGACTCGACGAAACCGATAATACTCAGCAAAATCGCGGCTGGAAGCAAGTCAGCGATTAGTGCAAGATCGAGCGATGGTAGTGAAAAGCTGGGCAAACCGCTTGGGATCTGGCCGACCACGCTGACGCCTTTTTTATCCAGCTCAAACACAGCCACCAGTACAATACTCAGTATCATCACCATCACCGGAGCCAGTTTGGTTGCATGACCTGCCAGTTCTGATGAAAGTCCCAGTTTAATTAAATTAGGTCTGAGGCTATTGCGTGCGTAAATCAGGGCAATTAAGCAGGATGAGCCAATCAGCAGGGTATAGAAATTGGTTTGGGGCAATGCAAGAATCAAATTGGTCACACGCTGAATGACATTTTCCCCGTGCAGCGGCACGCCAAGAATATGTTTAAACTGACCGATAGAGATAAGAATACCCGAAGCTGTCATAAAGCCAGAAAGTACCGGATGACTTAAAAACGTGGTTAGAAACCCCAGCCGAAGTACCGACATCAGTAATAGCACGATCCCGGAAAGAAATGCCAGGGTTGCAGCAGCGGTGATATAACCTTGACTACCGGTTTCAAACAGCGGAGTAACGGCTTCTGCGGTCATTAGCGAGATAACCGCTACCGGGCCGACGGCCAGTGTTTTACTGGTGCCAAGTAGAGTATAAGCGATCAGCGGCAGGATACTGGCGTACAGACCAACAACGGGGGGTAGCCCGGCGACCATCGCGTACGCGAGACTTTGAGGGATCAGCATCAAAGTTACGATAATAGCCGCTAAGCCGTCTTTGGTTGCATCATGACGTGAATAATCAGGCAGCCAGGACGATATCGGCAGCCATTTCAACCAGGAATTTTTCATGCCTTGGTTATCCTAAGCAATATGTGTGAATTCGGTTAATCGGGTTGCTTAACCCAACTCAGGTCAAAGCCCATTTCTGCCGCCTGGGCGATGCGTTGAGCAAATGAACCCAATTCATCACTACTCATTGACCAGAGTGCGCTACAGCGGGTTCCGGTGCGACAGAAAGCAAAAACAGGTTTAGGAGCCTGTGCGAAGAACTGACCAAACTGCTCACCTTGCTCCTGAGTAATATTTCCGGAAATAACAGGTAGGTGAAAATAGGCCATACCCTGTTCTTTAGCCTGTCGTTCAATTTCACTATTCAGAGGCTGACCGTTTTCTTCGCCATCCGGGCGGTTGTTGATGAGCGACTTAAACCCCATGGCTGCTAGGCGTGGTACATCGCTGGGTAGAATCTGTGGTGAAACAGTAATTGAATTGGTTAAATGGATTGGTATCAGCATAACAGCAACTCCGTTTCAGACTTTATTCAATGGGATTTTCAGATAACGCACACCGTTATCTTCTTCTGGTGGTAATTCTCCGGCACGCATATTGACCTGAACTGAAGGCAGAATCAGAGTTGGCATATTCAGCGTAGCATCACGTCCTTCACGCATCTCAACAAATTGCTGCTCGGAAATATCCTGTTTGACGTGAATATTGTGCAGACGCTCGTCACCAATCGTGGTTTCAAACAGGTATTCTTCGCGGTTCGGTGCTTTGTAGTCATGACACATAAATACGCGTGTTTCATCCGGCAGGGTGAACAGTTTTTGAATTGAGTGGTAGAGGGTCGCTGCATCTCCTCCAGGGAAATCGCAACGGGCAGTGCCGTAATCGGGCATAAATAAGGTGTCGCCAACAAATACGCAGTTGCCAATCACATACGCCATGCAAGCAGGTGTGTGGCCCGGAGTATGAATCGCCTGAGCTTTAATACCGCCAAGGGTAAAAGTTTCCTGATCAGCAAACAGATGATCAAACTGACTGCCGTCCATTGCAAAATCACTACCGGCATTAAACAGTTTGCCAAACGTATCCTGTACCACAGTGATTTTATCACCAATGCCGAGTTGGCCGCCGATCTTCTGTTTGATATAGGGGGCCGCGCTTAAATGATCGGCATGAACATGGGTTTCAAGAATCCACTCAACCTGTAAGCCGCTTTCCACCACAAACTCAATCAGCTTATCCGCCGTTTCGTATGAAGTTCGGCCTGATGCCGGATCATAGTCGAGCACTGAATCAATCACAGCACATTGCTGTCTGTCTGGATCCACGACTACATAGCTGTAGGTGAAGGTTTTCGGGTCGAAAAACTCGTAAACGTTGGGAGTCATATTTCCTCCTTGTTTTCTTTGCTGGAGAGTATTCGTAAAGGATGAGCCACATGTTGTTAAAATAACGGGCGCCGGATGGCACCCGTTCACATAGCAACTCAGTTTAAGGTTAGCAAGGTTTGCTGATTACAGCGTTTTTTTGCTGAAGTACCAGTCAACGTAGTTGTAACCTTGATCTTTACGCACTTCCGCTTCCTGAGTGGTTGCTGGTGGTGGAACAATTACTTCATCGCCTGGAGTCCAGCTTTCCGGAGTCGCACATACGTTTGCATCGGTAGTTTGCAGCGCTTTAACCAGACGCAGGATTTCTGCTACTGAACGGCCGTTGCTCATTGGGTAGTAAAGCATCGCACGTAGTACGCCTTCAGGGTCGATAACGAAAGTGGCACGAACCGCAGAAGTATCACTTGCTCCTGGCTGAACCATGCCGTAAGCGCCAGCAACTTTCATATTCAGGTCAGCGATAATCGGGAAGTTAATTTCAACACCAAAGTTCTCTTGAATACTGCGAGCCCAAGCGATGTGTGCATGAACACCATCGATAGACAGACCCATCAATTCACAATTAAGTGCTTTGAAGTCTGCACTTGCCTGAGCGAATGCCATAAATTCAGTAGTACATACTGGAGTAAAGTCTGCTGGGTGAGAGAAAAGAACCAGCCATTTGCCTTTGTAGTCTTCCAGACTAAGCGTACCGTGAGTGGTTTTTGCAGTGAAAGCCGGAGCTGCTACATTCAGAAGTGGCATTGCAACTGGAGTTGTTTGTTCAGTCATATCTTGTTCCCTTTTAGTTACGTTAGTGTTTAATTGATTAGCTTTTGCTAATGAACTAACTTTAATGGCAATCGCCATTAAGAACAAATAGAAATTATCAATTAGTTCGATAGGGTATAGCGATTAGCCCATTTTTAAAGTAGCAAATGCTAATGAATTAATTTATAGCTTATGCAAATTAATTTGGGAGGATGTAGTTAAGATTCTGAGAGCAATCTCCCAGAATCTTATGCGGCAATATGTGAGTTAGAGTGAAATCTCGGCAGGTGAATCTAACTTGATTGTCTGTGTCGGATAAGCGATATCTGCGCCATTCTGATGAATAATCTGCATCACCTGCAGTAGCACATCCTGTTTAACTTCATGGAACTGAATCCAGTTCACTGTTTTGGTAAAGGTATAGATAAAGAAATCCAGTGATGAAGGGCCGAAGGCGTTGAAATTAACGATTAAGGTTTGGTTACTATCGATTTCCGGATGTTGTTGCAGCATGGTTTTCACATCTGCCACGATATTGGCCATTTTACTGCTGTCATCGTAGCGAATACCGATAGTTTCATAGATACGGCGGTTCTGCATCCGCGATGGGTTTTCCACCACAATATTGCTAAAGACAGAGTTAGGCACATACAATGGACGCTTGTCGAAAGTGCGAATAATGGTCATTCGCCAGCCAATCCGTTCTACTGTACCTTCAATGGCGCGATCGGGTGAACGGATCCAGTCGCCGACTTTGAACGGGCGGTCGAAATAGATCATTAAACCACCGAAAAAGTTCGATAGCAGATCTTTGGCGGCGAGACCGACAATCAGACCACCCACACCCCCAAACGTCAGCAGGCCGGAAAGGCTCAAACCGACGGTTTGCATCGCCGACAACAGGCCGATAATGATAAAGAATAGTCGGATAACTTTAGAAACTGCCTGAACGGTGGTTTCATCTTTGTTTTGATGAATCAGGATATAGTGTTCAAAGTTGCTCACCAGACGTAACAGAATCCAAATGAAAGTGGCAATCACTAATAGGTGTTTAACTGTGGCTAACCACTCGACATCAGTAGCTTGAGTATCCTTCAGAACAATACCTAATGAGATGGTCGCAGGCCAACACCAGATGATCGTGCTGATTGGGGTTTTTAGGGCTTCTAGCAGCAACTCATCCCAACCGATTTTGGTCTTTTCGGTAAAGGAAGTGAGGCGCGCATAAACTACTCGCCACACGCCCCAGATGATTAAACTCGCCAGTGTGATTAAAAGAATGCTGTGATCCCAGTTTTGCCACGCTTCCAGTTTTGTAAGAGTTTGATACCAATCTTGCATAGTACGGTCTGAGAATAAATGAATAGGGCGTTTACGCTAACAAAGATAGACGTGTAACTCTACTTATTTTCCTCTTCAAGGGTATGTTCATACCCCTGTTTTATAAGGGTTTGCTTAGGTTTCGCAGGTTTAAGACGCTCAAGTTGAGGTGATTGAATCGAGCCATTCCAGTCATAAATGAAATCACCTTCTCCGGTATGAAAGCTGATTTCCGAACCATCAAATTCAAAATGCGTTGCTACCAAACGATGATTACGCAGTACGCTGTGAGAGGAGAGGGTTAGTACTTCATTACGGTCGCTAAGAACCTGGATTTCAATCCAGTCACCATACATAAACTGCGGATCAAGGTGCTGTTGGTAGCTTTTGTACAACATGGTGCCGCTGATGGTAACTAAAATCAGACCGGTAATCGCTAATAGCCATTTCAAGGTGTTTTCTCCTTATTGGGTTCATTATCAATTTCAGCAGATGAGTCAGAGATCGGCAAGGTTAATCATTCGAAAATGGTACTCAGCTGTTTAACTGGTTTTTTATTGCGCAGATCTTGTGTAATGGCTGGGAATGGGTTACAACATGCAGCCAAAATATCCGGCGGGTAGGTCGCCGTGTTAACAAGGACGAGAAAATGATTAAAGAAAACGTATATTTTGAAGGTAATGTAAAGTCACTTGCTTTTGAACAGGATGGCGCTACATCATCTGTTGGTGTAATGGCTGCGGGTGAATATACTTTCGGTACTGCTGCACCAGAACGTATGAGCGTTATCTCTGGCGCGTTAACCATTAAGCGTGTTGACGACCAAGATTGGATCACTTTCTCTGCCGGCGAAAGCTTTGAAGTGATCGGTAATTCTTCATTTGATCTGAAAGTTGAAAAATCAACTGCTTACCTATGTGAGTATCTATAAGATCAAATAAACAGAGGCTGGTGACCAGCCTCTGTTGTTCATACTAGGGAGCATGGCCGAGGAAAGCAATAACAGCTTTATCTTCGGTAGTCTCGCGAATGAATGCATATCCCTGATCCTGCTTTAGAACGGTGTGTGTGCCGGCACCGATTGCAGGGTGTTGTTGTCTGAATCGGGCAAGTATCTGCCAGTAGCTTAACAGCTCCTGACGCTGTGGATCGAGTCTCCACAACATATCAGAGCGTGTTCCCTGATGAAAATCATCGGCGTAAGGCCCCATATCCCTGGCTATTTCATCACCGTAAAAAACTTGTATTGCCCCTGGGGTGAAAAGCAGCGCAGCTGCAGCGCCTTTCTGCATCTCAAACGAGCGAAAACGCGAGTAAAACAGTTCTGTATCGTGTGACGATATGTAGCTGACCGGGTTTATCTCCGGATGTTGCTGCATACTGTCGGCGTAGAATTGATAGGTACTATCCATTTCACTCAGACAGGCCGCTCCTTTATCCATCTCTTTTTGCAGATCAAAATTTAACAGGGCATCAAATCCATTATTGTAGTCAGGACTGCTGTCAGAGCCCATGCCCCAGACTTCTCCCATCATCCAAAACGGTTGCCCGGATGGCTGCTGATGAGTCTCTCGCCATTGGTTTAGCTTGCGGCTGGCTTCAGATTTCAGGCGTTGCCATATGTCACCCCCGACATGTTTGACCGTATCGACCCGGTAGCCATCAATCCCAAAACGCCTGACCCAGTCACTTTGCCATTCAATCAGATAGTCGGAGACTCGGTAATTTTTTCGTGTAACGACCCGGGTATCAGGGTTGTTCAATAACCATAGTGGAGGCACAACCTCCTGTTGCGATTCGGTTAAGAAGTCGGGCAATCCTGCAAGTGTTATAGTGGTGTCGCTGCTGCCGGGAACCGGATAACCGGGTAATGAGCTTCTTACCCAGGAAGGTCCCCACCAATTGGTCCAGTTAGTGCTCTGGTAGTTTACCGACAGGTTATAGCTATGCCAGTTTTGAGCCTCTTCCGGCTGCCAGTCTGACCATTTGTCCGGCCATGAGGCAGCCGGTGATACAACATTGATTTCATCCTGTTGTATATCGGCTAAGGTAGCATAACCTGAATGATTCAGTACGACGTCGAGTAGCACTTTCATTCCCCGCAGATGTGCCTGGGTCACTAACTCTGATAAATCGTCTTCATTACCAAAGTTGGCGTCAATTTTAGTAAAGTCGCGTGCCCAGTATCCGTGGTAGGAGTAAAAAGGAAAAGAGCCATTCTCTCCGCCTCCAACCAGACCATGAACCTGTTCGACAATTGGGGATAACCAGATGGCATCGGTACCGAGGCTTTTAATGTAGTCGAGCTTGTCAATGACGCCACGTAAATCACCACCATGAAAAGTGCCTATCTCTTGTTTACCGTCTTTGTGTCGGCCATAGCTGTGGTCATTGTGCGTATCACCGTTGTGAAAACGATCCAACATGACAAAATAGATGTTGGCGTTGCGCCAGTTGAGTGGAACGGGTTTGGGCGAGACATCTGCTTGCTCGAGCATCATCAGACCATTGCTGTTTAGAGCCGGCTGTAAAGATACTTTGCCTTGCCTGACGGTAACCAACTGTTGAGTGAATATTTCTCTGAGTGTCGTGCCATCAGCGAAGGTGTCGTGCAGATTCAGGGTGACGCTTCCACCTGTATAATGGGCACAGCTGACTTCAGGCAATGGTCGTTTAAATACTGTCTGATTGTTGCTGGTTGGTTTGCGTACAATTTGTAATGTGTTTGCCTGTTCATCATAGCTGAATGAATAATTGCCGCTAAAATGAATCGGTAGGCTGAGTTGGTTGGTGGCTGAACAATCCAGCGCGAGAGGGCGGTTAAATTTAACTTTTTTTACTACAGATTTAGTTGTGGTGGTAGAACAGTGCTCCGGGAATTCAGTAACGGTTAGCTGGTAGGTTCCTTTATTTAGCTGAGTAACTGATGGGGTACCTGAGCTGAGCAGCAAAGTGTGATTCTCTGTTCCTGAGGTAATGGTTAACGTTGCGGCCGATAGCTGCCAGGTGGTCGTGAGCAGGGTGAAAAGCAACAAAACTTTCATCACTAGATGTTCCTCTGTGGTCAATGAGGGAGCTGCTGTGGAGAATCGGGTATGCTGCTGATCGGCATACCCGTTTTCTTCAGTTCGTGTTAGAACCAGATTTCAGCTTCAATACCGAAACGGGTTTCATTGCTTTCGCCTGAGGTTGTCCATGCATAGCCGCTGTCGCTTGATTTCATTAATGATACATATGGCTTAATTTGTGGGCGTCCCCAATAATCAGAATTTAACGTGAAAACGGGTGCGATAGTTGCGGTATAGAAGCTTGTATCTGCTTCTTCCCGGCCCCAGGTTCCTGCGCTGCCCAAGCTTTCAACGGCATAGGTGATTACCCCTTCCATGCGGAAGTTGTCACTGACTTTATATGAAGGCGTTACTCCCAGGATCGTGCGTGACAGACCATCGTCTGATCCCCATACCTGATTCGTTGTGCTGTTATCCAGTTGCCAGTAAGTTAGCTCTGTGCCGAGTTGTAGCTTATCGGTGACGTTGGCTACACCATATGAAGTTAAAAACAGCGATCGGTCATCTTTTTGCCAGTTGCCACTCCATTGGCCGAAGTTAACACCTCGGTTGGCAGCAACACCTTTACCATAAGTAATAGCGGTTGTTGACCAGCCATCGAAGCCATAATAATCACGACTGTAGGTGATGGCTGCACCGACCCCATCTTTGGCTGTATTGGTTTCATCGACATTTTTACGTGACATCAATTTCAAATCGAAATCAAAGCGGCCCGAAAGTGCTTCTACGCCATAGTAATATAAGTCGACGGAAGTAAGTGTGGTACTACGGCCATCAGAATCGAGGTTAGATAGTTTAGCAGTGTCGCCTGAAGATGAACCTTCCCCCGGATCCGCTGACAACACCGCCATTCCAGCCTGATTATGCTGAATACCGGCACCGACACCTGATGACTGTTTCCAAAACTCTTTAGTAATGATACCGGACTGACGATTGAGGTAACGCTTACCCGCCCAGATACTGGTATTTTCAGGGAGAGAGCTAAGATCGCCCAGTTCAACATACGCTTCTTTAAACTCGAGTTGACCACTTTCCAGATTACCTTCGTTACCTGAAGATGAAGTATAGAATCCGCGTCCGTTGCCACCTTCGTTATTACCGTACTCTGTTTTCAGTACATATTTAGACCAAGAGCCATTATCACTGTTGTGCCCTTTGGTAACGGTAAATTCGACCTGATTCGGGTTGCCGGAAAATGCGGCGCCGGCTGCATGATAGTCGCGACGGTGATGGTAATTATCGCTCAAAGCCAAAGATTCACTCATGTTGTACATCAGGTGGCCATATCCGTTAATGGTCCAGCCTTCGGCGACTTTTTCATCACCAGCATTAGCGTAACCCGCCAATAAAGCACTGCTCACGGCAAGCGTGACTAAGCTTATTTTTTTCATCTTGTTAACTCCTAAACGATTTTTATTTGTTATGTTTCTGGCTTGGATCACTTTCGGGGTGCAAGTTTTCGCAGCCGGAACAGAGGTAAGAATGGAATGAACCATCCGGGTTGTTTCTACCCAGCCATAGTAGAAATGCAGCTTGCGGGTAACCTCATCCACGAACAGGTATTAGCCAGGAGGACGAGTAGGGGGAGAAAAGTGAACTGGTTAAATTTTTGTTACCCTAATCACTAATTCAGGGGGATGAATTAGTGATTAAGTGGCAGTGCATTGGCGACAAAACGTCAGACAGATCAAACTATTCCAAGAGATGTTTGCTCTTTAATAAATTTTGAATGAATGTGAATTTTGAGCTCTGGATCATATAGCCAGGCTTACAACCTGCGGATTTTGACCCGAAAGTGAATATGAATGGAATAAAACAGGCCCGGTAAAATGCCGGGCCTGATAATTAAGTCGATTAACTTTAGGGTTAGAAAATTAAGGTTAGAATATTTTCAGTGCCAACAATCCTTCAGCCGTCGTAATGGCTTCTTTGCGATTAGCAATGTTGAGTTTCTGATACAAGTTACGAATGTGAGTTTTGATTGTCGTTGCAGCTACATCCAGTTCCTGGCCGATCTGTTCATTGCTGAATCCGGAATAGATTAACCCAAGTACCTGCCACTCTCGCTGGGTCAGTGGACTGGCTTTGACCAGTTCCGGAATATCAGGATGATTGACCAGCTTATCGATGAACTCTTCGTCAAAATGAGTGGATCGGCTGCGTTGTTTCTCTGATATTTCTTTCAGCAGATACTGAGCTCGATGTTTCTCCATTTCATTCAGCTCGTTTCTCGCTAACAGCTTTTTCAGCAGCGGCTGTATATGTTCTCCGTCAATCAAAAAATTGCCGATCATACCAGTCTGGCTCATCAGCTTAATTGCCTGCGTTAATTTATCCAGCGCACCCGATTCATCCTGCATATAGGTGGCAAGTACGGCTTCAACTACCAGGTTTCGGTTTGTATCTGTTACTAATTGCGCCTGTTCTGCTTCAGTTTGTAGGAAGCGTAAACTTTGCAAAGCGGCGTCGAACTGACGGACATAAATTTGTGCCCGAGCGATATTCCGCCACTGTAATTGCAAGAAGTGGTTTTTAGCCTCGGCCGGATGAGTAGCCTGCTCAAGCCACAAGTGTATGGCATCGACGTTTTCTTTGGCTTGCCAGTATAAGAGTAATGACATTGAAGCATTGGCTGTCCAGTCAAGGTGATAGCTGGATTGCTGTATGCGAAGCTCAATCTGCTGAATGAACTTACCAGCTTTATCCAGTTCGCCGCGACCAATAGCGATCCGAGCCAGCATTGAATAGCAGTGTAAATGTTTGCTCGGGTCCAGCTTGCCTAGCACATCAATTCCCTTATAGGCGCACTCCTCCGCGTCGTCTAAACGGTTCCAGCACCATAAGATCTGAGCATGCAGGCGCAGTAAGAATTCATGCAGGGGTACCTGCTGCAGTTTCTGTTCTTCAATAAGGCGGAAAGCTTTCCGATGCGTGTCAAAAGCGGCTTGTACAAAACCCTGAGCCAGTAATATTTCACTTTGCTGTAGTAATGCCCATAGCGCCTGATGATAAACCTGATGATGCAAGGCCATTTTTTCAGTCTGCTGCATCAGTGGTAGTGCACGGTCCAAATCACCCTGTACATGGTTCACTTCAGCAACAATCGATGTCACGATAATTCGGTTGCTGTAATCCATACGATTGAGCTGACTAAGAGCCAGTTCAGCTAATTCCAATGCTAGTTGCGGATCATTCTGATTAATTGCAATCTGAGCGCGCAGTGTGTTGACCTGACCCATTTCATCAGTCGTCACGGTATGTTTGCGCTGTTTCATTTCTCTGAGCGCTTTTTGCAGTATATCTTCTACTTTGTTATCGCGGTGCTGGCTTTGTGATAGCCAGGCGCAGAGCAAAGGCAGACGGATATTGGAATATAAGTGATCATCATCCAGGGTATTGATTGCCTTTTCCATCGCGCGTAGCTCGCCACGATTAAACATCTGCTCACCAAATTCAATCAGAAGGCTGGCGGTCAGTTCATCATTATTCGCTTGCTGAGCATGGAGTAGTGCCTGATACGGATTGTCCAGAGTTAGCCAGGCATTAGCTGCTGCACTGTGCAATCGGTCTTCTTCTTCTGGAATGCGCGCCTTTCTTTCATGAGCGAGAAATTCGGTGAAAAGATGATGAAAACGATACCAGTTTTGCTCTCCCTCTAGCCGATATATAAACAGGCCGTAGCGCTCCAGTGACTCAATCATACTTAGGGCATCGGCACGGTGAGTCATTTCACTGACCAAGGTGTCATTGAAGCTTTCCAGAACTGAGCACTGCATTAGAAAATGGCGTGTATCCTGATCAATTAAGTCAAAAACTTCCTCAACTAGATAATCCCACAGATGAGGCTGGCTGAACTGGTTAGCTAGCGCAATTGACTGATCAACCGTGCGTTTTTGATGTTGTGCCTGTAGTGCAATGAGCTGTAGTGCGGAAGGCCATCCTTCTACGTAATCACGAATATTACCCGCAGTAAGTTCGTCAATTCCTCCGGCGATGCGCTGATTGAAAAAGCGACTGGTTTCATCGACATCGAAGGCGAGTAAGTCATTGTCAATTTCAATCATTAGATCGCGGACACGAAGATTTGCGGTGCCAAGGGGGGGATTCGAACGGCTGGTGACAACCAGCGTGAGGTTGTCGGGCATATGTTTGAGGAAGAAACGTAATGCTTCATGAATTTCCTCATTGTGTAGTAGATGGTAGTCATCCAACACAATATAACTTTCGCTGTAGAACTCCTTTAGTTCAGAAAATACCTCACTAAACAAAGTGGTTGGTGATGAATATTGTCTTCGTTCCGCTAATGTTTGTGAGTTCGGACAGCTATTTTCAGTAGCTGAATTGATCGCGCGGATAAAGTAATTGATGAAACGAAACAGTTCATTATCTTCTTCATCCAGACTAAACCAGCCGACATGATTTTTATTGTTCAGCCATTGAGCGGCCATAGTGGTTTTGCCATAACCTGCTGGTGAGCGGAACAGAATCAATTTGTAGCAGGGGGCCTGTTCCAGGATATCGAGTACCCGGGGGCGAATGATAGAGTTGTGCAGGCGTCCAGGACGCGTAAGTTTTGATGGTATCCACATAATGTCGGGTCGAGTTACCTAATGTGTAAAAATAAATGGGTTGAGCTGTAGTTAGGTTATGGCAGTTGTCTTAATCGAATGTGTGATGGTTAACAGAGTTTGCGGCATGTTACGTTATATCTGACATCAGTAACTATGATCCAGCTCTTACTCTGTCATCACCACTGATAGGTGATGCAGTATTCCTCCCCGGAAATGTGAGGTGCTTTGCACAAATGCAGCTGAGCCTAATCGATCGCTCGGTGAAGATTCCTTATTCATCTTCTCATCCCCTTATTCTCCCCCTTACTTTTCCCCTGCCGGGATGATGCTTAACTGCGGCTTTGGCGGCAGGATAGCGAAAAATGATTCAGGCCAGCCATAAAACTGGTGGATGCCTGGATTCGGAATTGGCCCGTGGGTTGGCCGCACAATATTCGGAGAGCAAGATGATCGAACCTTCTGTATTACATCAGGTCGCTGAGCGGGCAAATATTTCTCAGCATTATATAAATGCACAAGGTGTTGAGACTTCGGTATCCGATCAAACGATACAGAGCCTGCTACGTTCGTTGGGTTATGACACGAGTGATAAGGCCAGTTTGCTTAACTCGGCAGATAAAAAAGAAAAAAAAGCGCTCCTGGCACCAGTTTTGGTGACTTCCAATCATAGCGCACCAATCGAAATTGAATTGAATCTGGGTAAAAGTGTCCGGGTAAGTGAATTTACCTGGAAGGTCGAAACAGAGTCTGGTGATGAGTTTGCCGGATATGTCCAGGCACAAATCGTCCGTGACCAGAGGGACAGTGGTGGACCTCTGGTATTTGAATTACCGTCATTACCCTGGGGCTATCATACGTTGCATGTGATACGTAGCCGTCGTAAGCAGCCATATGTTATGAAGCTTATTGTTACACCGGATTGCTGTTATAAACAGCCACCTTTGTTGGATCACAAAAAACTGTGGGGTATCAGTGTCCAACTTTACACCATACGCAGTCGCTATAACTGGGGGATAGGTGATTTCGGTGATCTGAAGCAGTTGGTATGTGATGTGGCCGGCCGGGGAGGAGATTTTATCGGTCTGAATCCGATTCATGCATTGTTTCCGGCCAACCCGGAAGCCGCCAGTCCGTATAGCCCTTCATCGCGCCGCTGGCTGAATATTTTGTATATTGATGTCAGCTCTGTGCCGGAATTTGTATTGAGTATTGAGGCGCAGCATAAAGTCGGCAGCGCAGAATTTCAACAAAAACTCAAGCGGTTACGAGATGAGGACTGGGTCAATTATAGCGAGGTCGCTGCGCTGAAATTGAGTGTGCTGCCGATTCTGTTTCGCGAATTTCAGCAACGCCACTTATTGAACAATAGTGATCGGGCTGCTGAATTTTCAGCATTTGTAGCTGCTGGTGGTGAGAGTCTACTCCACCAGGCGGCATTTGATGCGTTACACGCTAAACTGCACGCTGAAGATCTTTCGGTCTGGGGATGGCCGGTATTTCCAGACAAATATCGCCGATTTAGCAAGAGCGCAGTTGCTGATTTCATTGAACAAGATGTGGATGCGGTGCAGTTATATATGTATTTGCAGTGGCTGGCAGATTGTCAGTTAAATGAAGTCCAGAGCCTAGCCAGGGAAAAAGGTATGGTTTTGGGTTTGTACCGGGATCTTGCGGTTGGTGTGGCTGACTTGGGTAGTGAAACCTGGGCTGACCAGGGTAACCTGATGCTGGATAACAGCATTGGTGCGCCACCGGATATTTTAGGCCCTTTGGGGCAAAATTGGGGGTTGCCGCCACTTAATCCTGAGGTATTACGAGCAACGGGATTTGAGGCATACATTGGTTTACTCCAGGCAAATATGAAGCATTGTGGTGCACTGCGTATTGATCACGTGCTTGGTCTGCTGCGCCTATGGCTGATACCAAAAGGAGAAGGAGCGGCAAACGGGGCGTATCTCTATTATCCGGTGAATGAGATGATGGCCATCCTGGCACTGGAATCGCATCGAAATCAGTGTGCGGTTATTGGGGAAGATTTGGGAACCGTTCCGGTTGAGATGAGCGATATTCTAGCTAAAGCCGGGGTTTATTCGTATAAAGTCTTTTTCTTTGAAACCGCTGAAGATGGTGGTTATTACTCTCCGGCCCACTATAACCCGCAATCTATGTCGGTGCTGTGTACGCATGATATGCCGACTCTGCGCGGCTTCTGGAATGCCGATGATCTTAAGCTAGGCTCCGAGCTTGGGATGTATCCCGATCAACAGCAGTTGGCGGAACTGTTTGACAGCCGTTTGCATAGCAAGCAGGGAATACTTAACAGCGTCAACTGGCACGGGCATCTGCCGGATAGCATCGGTCGGGATGCACAACAAGTACCGATGGACAGTGCCCTGAGCGAAGCTTTCCAAATTCATTTGGCTGCCGGGGCGTCCGCGCTGCTAAGTCTGCAGTTAGAAGACTGGCTGGAGATGGATAAACCGGTCAATATACCGGGAACTGTTGATCAGTACCCGAACTGGCGCCGCAAACTGTCGGTTAATCTGGATGAGATATTTATTCGTGATAGCGTTAATCAATTATCCAAAAAACTGACAGAAACCCGAGCAAAGAGTGCTTAGAATAGGAATAGTAGCTTCATCAAGGGGTGAGTTTGTCTGAACTGCCCCTTTAGTCTAGTTCAGCGTAAAGTTAGTTTTGGACAATTTCCGAGTTACGATCCATAAATAATTCTAGTTTTTCGGGTTACTTCTGGTATTGCAAGCGCACGACCAGCCTAAATGAGGCTGGTCAAACTCTCCTGTCCTCATCAAGATGACGTCACTTTAGTAAATGTCCTATATTAGAATTTTTGCATTAAGGTAATACATTATCTAGATGTAGTTCTAGAACCGTACTAGATATTAATAGCCGTTTTATTACCTTGTAACTAGAACCATTTAAATGAACGATACTTCCCTCAGTGTTTTTCCCCTGAAGTTCTTTAGCATTAATAATGCAGCTAGGCGATCCACTTAAAAAAACAAGCTTGTACGTTTCTGGAATTGGATGAGTTGTAATGATGTTGATCTTACCCTGACGCTTCTTAATTCGATTCTTAACATCATTTAAATAGTTCTGACTTTGCTCACTTAACATACTTTTCCTTATAATTTTTGATAATCAGTTAATTTGGTTAAAAACAGTTTTAATTGATTGCATATTTTATTCAGACATGAAAATACCTCCTTATTGAAAAAGAATAATTTTTGAGAAGATGTAAGGGTAGTGACGAGGGTAGTTTGAATATAAAAACAGAAGCTAGAATTAGCTCATGTTTTTATCATAACATAAATATACAACAAATGCAAACAATTCACATTAACATTTATTGATTCTGAGTAATCGAGAAGACCCCTCGTTCTCAGAAAATTATGGACAGAATCGTTTTAGTAACGCCGCCGTAAGAGGCATAAAATGCTGGACTAAAATTAGCGACGAAGGAGCGCACGCCAAGCTTTATGTGTCCTTTCTTAACAGCTTTGTTAGGCTAATGCCTTAAATGTCATGACATATTTGAACAAAAAGTTCGTTTAGACTGAATCTATCTGCGTCCTCAAGCCTTTGAACGGATTTTAGTTCTGCTAAGCCCTGCTCAATGCCATCCGTCATATCACAAAACGCATCTTGAGCTGACGCCCACAGACTTATCCATTCTTCCAATGTAGGACGATAACTAAGTTCATGTGCGTACTTGTTTCTAATGCTGTTTATTTGGCTAAGGACGTCATACGCACTTTGACTAACAATACCGTTATTGTGAGCTGCTTTGAGAATACTAAAAAAGCTAGCCTTGCGAAGCCGATGTGACAGTTCAGGGTTCCGTTCGCTTAAACGCTTTCTAAGCATGAACTCAACAACCATATGCCCTTGTAGAAACCAACCAAGATCTGGACGTTCATTGAGGGTCTCATAGTATATATCCATTTCTTCGACAATATCAGCCATAAGCCCTCTGATTTTTGATATGTGATTATTAGGCTAACGCCCTGCGAATCCCTCTTGAACTGTTTGTATGGGAAATCACCCCCAAGAGAATATTTTAACCAACTGTTCCTCGCTAGACACATCAGCACTAAACTCTCGTACGAGCGGAAGTTTTGGGCTAGCTCCTCCTGAAAAATCCACATTTACGTAGAAAAACGTATATACACCATTAGCACGTTTTACTGGAATTGTATGCTGACTCATCAGTGATTTAAGGCGCTGTAAATAAGTATGATTCTTTATTTTTATATCTTGAAAGTTAACATTTCTCTTAAGTGGATGTTGGGCATGAAGAACCTTTCCACATAGTTGGTATGCTTCTTTGAATTCAAGCTGTGACAATGACGATTTTTTGTTAAGTGGAATTATAGTTTTTTCTTTACCATCGGAGCTTTCTATAACACGACTTGGGAAAGGATAAAAAATTGTGGTTTTCTCATTTAAGGACTCGACAATTTTCTTAGCATGATACTCATTTCTTTCTTCAGAATTTAGCTTGTCACCATTAACTAAAATCGACAAATAAGCGATAAGCTCTAATATTTTCCTTAACTGCAATGCGGTTGATTCTATGAAAACCAAATTTTCGGTTTCCGAAAGCGACTCGGCAGCATGTATTCTATCTCGAATTTCACAAATAATTTTAAGATATGTTTCTTCATTAAAGTACTTCATAGTCACCTTATTTTTCTAACGCCCGCTCAAGGGGCAGCCAACGCTACTCTACTACTAACTTTCCGCATAACACCTTAATCACAAAAACCAACGCATAGTAAAAATGCCCCGCGTTACGAATCCCTCTTGAACAGTTTGTTATGCGCAGAGTATGCGCAGAACCAAAAATGCACTTGTAGCTGTCATAGCAATACCAAGAGTTACGTACGAACTGTGAATTAGCCAATACCGTTTTTTCTTGTATTTTTCATTGGCTTTCCAACACTGTTCATCTTTAGATTTTTTCAACTCTTGTGTAAGTGCAAAGAATCGCTTCGCATCCACACGAAGTTCATAAAGACATAGAACAACAGTAACAACAAAACTGATCAAAGCGGCAGAAAGTAAAACTTGCTCTAAATCTGAGTATTTTTGACCATCTTTAGTCAAAGCCAAGAAAAAAACACCTGTTGCACCTGATGAAACCGATAAAATGTAAGCTCTCAGTCGATTTCCTGCATCTTTAGCTAATTCATGATATTTATTAATTTCGTCCTGCATACTTCATCCTGCACATAACGCCCAATTAAGGGGTGAACAACGCCGCTACCAAAACCTAAAGCATTGTGCCATAAACACTAAATTTGAAGTAGAAGCAACAGTGCCAAGTGTTGAGAATGGTTAACAGCTAAAAAGACGACATTGATGATTATTATGCAACTATACGAGCGCATAGTCATTGCTAAGTTTGGATATTGATAACAGGAATTGTGTGAATCTGATCTTTCGTAAACAAAAATGGGGCATTTTCGTGTTACGAATGAGGGTGCTACCTAATAGAAGAGAAGCTCAGCCCTTCCAGTATGAATCGTTATTACTTGGCATAAGACGTTGTCCCTCCCTTACCAATTCACCGGGGCAACTGCCCCGGTTGTAATATTGATCAGCAAAAGAAATACCAGTAAGGAAAACTACAGCAGGCTCTAAAACTAGCCCATTTCAGCAAAATCTACCCCATTTTCACGGTGTAAGCGCTGGCAGGCTATGCCGTCTTTATTAAACAGGTGACAACGCTCTGGTGAAATACCGATGCGGTAGGTGTTGCCAACATCGACCGCCAATGTATCTGGAGCGCGATAGATTATATCGGCATCTGCACTGTCAAGGTGGAGATAAATCTGAGTTTCATTGCCAAGTTTTTCTACAATCTGCACTTCACCTTCCAGTGTGGCTTTGGCTTTATCTGCGGCGAGCAGATGTTCCGGGCGGATTCCCAAAGACATACGATCGCCGGCCTCAACCTGACGGCCATCGACGGGGATCCAGAACGAACCGCCGTTGGCAAGCTGGACTTTTACCTGTTCATCTTGTGCTTCAACAATCTGAACGCTGATAAAGTTCATCTTAGGTGAACCGATAAAACCGGCCACAAATCGGTTTTGGGGATAATG
Organism: uncultured Vibrio sp.; assembly: GCA_963666615.1. Lineage (GTDB taxonomy): Bacteria > Pseudomonadota > Gammaproteobacteria > Enterobacterales > Vibrionaceae > Vibrio. The sequence continues at coordinate 317,792 of OY762907.1, read as the reverse complement.
GTAGAGTTGTAACGGCTGGCCAACCTGAGCAATCGTGCCTTTGTTCAGAACAACGATTTTATCGGCCATTGTCATTGCCTCAACCTGATCGTGGGTAACATAAATCATGGTACAACCGAGCTGGCGTTGTAGTTTGGTGATTTCACTCCGCATATTTACACGCAATGAGGCATCTAGGTTAGATAGCGGCTCGTCGAGTAGAAAGACTTCTGGCTGAGAAACCAGTGTCCGCCCGATTGCAACACGCTGCCTCTGCCCACCGGAAAGTGCTTTAGGCTGGCGGTCCAAAAGATGGCGTAGCTGAAGGATTTCTGCCGCATGATTGACCCGTTTGTCGATTTCGCTCTTGCTGGCTTTAGACAGCTTAAGGCCAAATGACATGTTATCGTACAAGTTTAGATGAGGGTAAAGAGCGTAGGACTGAAATACCATGCCGACACCGCGTTTGGACGGCTCAATGTCATTCATTCTTTCATCACCGATGTACAAATCGCCGGAAGTAATATCTTCTAAACCGGCTATACAACGTAGCAAAGTTGATTTACCACAGCCTGAAGGGCCAACGAAAACGACAAATTCACCTTTACTTATCTCCAGATTGATATCGTGGGATATTTTTACGTCGCCATATGCTTTGCATACATTCTTTAACGTGACATTCGCCATGTAGCTCGTCCTCGATCATTGTTTTTATACGTTGCCAGAATAGGGTAACACCTGCAACGAGAGTAATAAAAATTAGGCACTTAAACTAAAAAATGGGTGGTGGTTAACTTACCACCACCACAGTGCTGAGACGATTCATTTGTTTATCTGAATCTTAAAGCAATTATTCACCAGCATTAGTAGACGGTAGCTGGATACTCTCAATAATATATTGAGATGGTTAGTATGCTTGACCGGGAAAACGAAGACATCATCCTGTATCGAGAAATCGCAGGGGGAGTAGAGTGGGAGTAGAAGAGGATGGATGTTCGTAGCTTAAACTCCTTAGCCTTGAAAATAAGCGGCCAAAATTGTGATGAGTTTCGGCTTTCTTCACATATTCGATATTGAAAAATCTGTGGAGGCGGGGATAGATCACGAAAATCGACTCGAAACCAGAAGGCGTAGTCCTCAGGGGGATGTTACAACCTGAGGAATCTTAGAATATAGCTGCTGTTATATCGAGATGTGCATACTCGCTATCTCATGGAATGGGCCAGAACATAAATATCGGGTTCATAAATTGAAGACTGTATGACCTACACTGCCATAATAAAAAGGATAATCATATGAAGAATAAACTAAGTACCGTTGCCATCTGCACTTTGGCTGCATTAGGCTCACTGGGGGTGAGTTATAGTGCCAGCGCTGCAATTGAAGAAGGGCAGTTAACCATCTGGATTAACGGCGACAAAGGATATGATGGTCTTGCACAAGTCGGTGCGAAGTTTGAAGAAGATACCGGTATTCATGTTACTGTCGCGCACCCTGATGGGTTGCAGGATAAATTTCCACAAACAGCGGCAACTGGTGACGGCCCTGATATTGTTTTTTGGGCACATGACCGTTTTGGTGGCTATGCAGAAGCGGGCTTATTAAGTGAAATTCAGCCATCTGAGACTCTGAAAGCGAATATGGTTAACTTTGCCTGGGATGCAGTTTCCTATAAAGGTAAATACATTGGTTACCCAGTGGCGATTGAAGCGCTTTCTCTGATTTACAATAAAGACCTAATTCCGTATCCACCACAGGACTGGCAAGAAGTCGCTGAGCTGGATGCAGAGCTGAAAAAGCAGGGTAAATCGGCAATTATGTGGAACCTGAAGGAACCGTATTTTACCTGGCCACTCATGGCGGCAGATGGTGGCTATGCCTTTAAATACAACCAGGGTAAAGGCTATGATGTAAAAGATGCCGGTGTGAATAAGCCAGGAGTGAAGGATGCGATGAGCTTTGTGAAAGGGCTTATCGATAATAAAGTGATTTCTCCGGATATGGATTATTCTGTTTCTGAATCCGAATTTAACAAAGGTAATACTGCCATGACCATCAACGGTCCTTGGGCATGGGGTAATATCGATAAATCCGGTATCAACTATGGTGTTACGGTACTGCCTAAATTTAACGGTCAGACCTCTAAACCTTTCGTCGGCGTGCTTTCTGCTGGTATCAGCACCGCTTCACCAAATAAAGATTTGGCTGTTGAGTTTCTGGAAAACTACCTGCTGACAGATGACGGCCTCGCCATGGTGAATAATGACAAGCCACTTGGTGCGGTCGCATTAAAATCATTCCAGGCAAAACTGGCAAATGACACGCGTATCGCAGCTACGATGAATAACGCAATGAATGGCGAAATTATGCCTAACATTCCGCAGATGAATGCCTTTTGGGGCTCTGTTAAAAACGCCATTATTAACATTGTTGATGGTCGTCAGGATGTAGATGCCGGTTTGGCTGATGCTGAAAAGCAAATGACCAAATAAGTAATAAGCAGGGTGGTTGCTGGATCTCCAGTTAACCACCTGATAAGAGGCGACTCATAAGCCGTCGTACCCAATGACCACTAGTTAGCCTCTTTTTAAAGTATTTTCCTATTTATTATTTTTCCAGCAGGTTTTTTTATGCAGTTAGTCCGAGATACGGGTTCTTCGCCGGAGGCGAAAATCTCTCCCCGCCATAAAGTGCTGATGAAATGGATAATTTTGAGCACCATAGGTGTATTAAATGGTTACGCTTCTATCCAGATGTATGCTAGTGGTGAATTTGCTTTTGCCATGCTTACTATCGTACTGACCTCGTTAGCTTTGTATGTGTTCGGAAGTACCAAAACGTATGCACATCGCTATATCTATCCGGGGATCGCGGGGATCATTTTATTCATTTTGTTTCCGCTTGCTTACACTATCGGATTGTCTGCCACCAACTACAGTGCGAAAAATCAGCTGTCGCTTGAACGTGCTCAGTCGGTTTTACTCGGTCATACCTACCAAAGTGGCAGCAGTTATTCCTTTGATTTACTTCATTCCCCGCAGGGTTATCAGATTGCCATTAAAGATGGTACGCAGTTATTGCTATCTCCTGAATTTAATCTGCCGAGCGTAACTACAACCGAAATGGTATTGCAGCCAATCGAAGCTCTGACCGATCACAGTAAAGTGCAGATCAAAACTATCATCAGTAATCGAGACGTGTTGGGGAGTCTCGAATTACGTATGCCGGGCGGGGCTATTATTCGTATGAGTGGTTTGCGTAAATTTGCCTCAGTGATGCCTTTATATACCTTAAAGGCAGATCAGATGACCCTGGTGAACAATCAAACCGGGCAAGCACTGCAACCGAATATGGAGCTAGGCTACTATCAACCAGTTGACGTTAATGGGCAGTTTGTTGGTGATACGATTTCCCCTGGATTTATTGTCAATGTAGGCAGTGATAATTACCAACGAATCTGGCAGGACGATGGCATCAAGGAGCCTTTCGGCAGTATTTTTATCTGGACGGTGCTGTTTTCTGCGATAACCGTCGCTCTGACTGTAATTATCGGCATGGTGCTGGCCAGTATTGTACAGTGGGAACAGCTACGCGGAAGAGCTGTCTATCGGGTATTACTGATTCTGCCATACGCGGTTCCGGCATTTATCTCGATACTTATTTTTCGTGGGTTGTTTAATCAGAGTTTTGGTGAAATCAACATGGTACTTAATGCACTGTTTGGTCTGAGTCCCAACTGGTTCTCTGATCCCATTATGGCTAAGACCATGGTAATTATTGTCAATACCTGGCTCGGATTCCCTTATATGATGATTTTATGTATGGGACTGCTTAAAGCGATACCTGAGGACTTGTATGAAGCATCGGCGATTGATGGTGCTGGTCCGTTGCAGAACTTTATCAAAATCACCGTGCCGCTGATGATAAAGCCGCTGACCCCCCTGATGATTGCTAGCTTTGCTTTTAACTTTAACAACTTCGTCATTATCTACCTGTTGACCTCTGGTGGGCCAAATATGATAGGGACGAGTGAACCGGCAGGCTTTACTGATTTGTTGGTGAGCTATACCTATCGTATTGCCTTTGAAGGCAGTGGTGGGCAGGACTTTGGTCTGGCAAGTGCGATTGCTACGCTGATTTTCCTTCTGGTAGGTACGTTGGCTTTGGTCAACCTGCGCTTTGTAAAAATCAAACAGGATTAAGGAGAAAGTTCATGCCAATGGTTCAAGGTAAAGGATTAAAATACCGCGTGTGGGCTGCTCATGCCGGGCTGTGCTTATTTTTAGCGATGATTATTTTTCCGCTGCTGATGGTGGTGGCTATTTCATTTCGTGAAGGTAATTTTGCGACCGGGAGTATTATTCCTGAACATCCATCACTGGAGCACTGGAAACTGGCGCTCGGATTTAGTATTACCAATGCTGATGGCTCCGTCACTCCTCCTCCATTTCCGGTATTAACTTGGCTATGGAACTCAGTTAAAATTGCGGGCATTTCATCAGTATGTATTGTTGCTCTCTCCACTACCTCTGCTTACGCTTTCGCCCGAATGCGTTTTCGCGGTAAGGACACAATCCTGAAGGCGATGATGATCTTCCAGATGTTTCCCGCAGTTTTGGCATTGGTGGCGATGTATGCCTTGTTCGATAAGCTGGGTCAGTACATTCCTTTTCTTGGGTTGAATACGCACGGCGGCCTAATTTTCTCTTACCTGGGAGGAATCGCACTACACGTCTGGACGATCAAAGGCTATTTTGAAACAATTGATAATTCACTGGAAGAAGCCGCAGCCCTTGATGGTGCGACGCCTTGGCAGGCATTTCGTTTAGTCCTGTTACCGCTCTCCGTGCCGATTCTCGCTGTGGTGTTTATCCTCGCATTTATCGGGGTGATTGGTGAGGTGCCGGTTGCATCTCTGCTGCTATCGGATATCAACAATTATACGCTGGCGGTGGGTATGCAGCAGTATCTTTATCCACAGAACTATCTTTGGGGTGATTTTGCGGCGGCAGCGGTATTGTCTGCAGTGCCGATCACCACGGTATTCTTGCTCGCACAACGCTGGCTGGTTGGTGGATTAACCGCTGGTGGGGTGAAAGGCTAAGGGTATGGTATTATGGCCTCATCCTTGGTGAGGCTAATGCTTGTTGTACAACCGTAATTACCTTTCAAAGAATCAATAATGTCATAATCCAACCCTGCCATATCTGTATAATTTCCGCTTCTTGTTCTTCTAAGTCTGACAACTTTTGTAACGCTTGAATCAGAAAAGCATGCCCTGAAATGAGATCTGTTTCATGGGTTTGTGCCTTACTTTGATTTATAACTTATTGCTGTGACATTAAGTTTCACGCACAGGTACAATTGATATTATTATCTATACCAATAAATGTATTTTTAGGAGAAATAACATGCCAGCGTTACTGTCGTCTGAGCAGTTTTTCAAGATACTTGATTCTATGCCTGATCATGTTTTTATCTTCTCGAAAGATGCCGTTTATTTGCATGTATTTGGTGGCGTAGATAACCACGTAGGCTCTGATTGTAAACAATATCAAGGCCTTACCTTGTATGAAGCAATGCCTGAGGATATGGCGGGTATGTTTCACGATTATATTAAAGAAACGCTACGCACTCAGCAAACGCAATATGTTAAATATCATTTTACCAATCAACATATGCAGGTTTTGCCATTTGAATCAGATGCCTATGGTGAGCTTTGGGTTGAAGGAATCCTTAAACCTTTCACGATGGAAAGTGGTGAAGATGTTGTGATTTGGACAGCAAGGAATGTAACTGAAAAGCATTATCTGGAACTTAAACTGAAAGAATTAGCCGATATTGATGCTTTAACCGGAGTTCTTAACCGGCGAGCATTCATTCTTAAAATGACAGAATTGGTTGACTCAGTGGCCGATCAAACAGCGGCATTGCTTATGTTTGATATTGATTTCTTTAAGAAAGTTAATGACACATTTGGCCATAATGCGGGCGACTGTATGATCAAACATGTGATCGATGTGATTGGTCTGGAGCTTAGAGACAGCGACATTATCGGTAGAATTGGCGGTGAAGAATTTGCGGTCATCTTGCATCATACCACAGCGCGACAAGCCCTGAATATTGCTGAGCGATTGTGTTTAAGTATCGAAAATACACCCTGCTATTTAGATGATGAACCGATTTTTGTTACGGTTAGTATTGGCATCGCCCAGATCAATGCCGATGAATTTGAATATAAATACGTTTTTCAAAGGGCGGATAAAGCGATGTACCATTCAAAAAGAAATGGTCGCAATTGCGTCACGGTTTTTGAACCGACATTAATGGAGGGGCGCATTTAAGCCCCTGACTTTATCTGTATCGTTCAGTAGGTTGAAAACAGCCCGTTATTATAATCCTGAATCGCTTGCTCTATCTCATCGATGGAATTCATCACAAACGGGCCGTAGTGAACCACTGGTTCATTGATCGGTTGACCCATCAGGATGAGTGCACCCACTTCCTCAGCGGCTTTCAGGTTAAGCAGTTCGCCTGCAGACAGTTGCGCCATATGACCTGACTTCACCGATTGACCCGATATCGAGAGTTCGCCACGATATACATAAACTATCGCCTGGTAGTGGCTTGGAGTGGTCAGAGTAACTCGTTCTTCACCGCTGGCTTTCCAGTCAATAACAGAAAGGGGAACGCCGGTCTGCTGCAACGGGCCGGAAATGGTTTGCTCTTCAAGCTGTATATCACCTGCTAAGACACGCAACAGGTTGTTCTCCGTTACCTGATATTCCGTGATCACTTCCGGCTGAAAATCGTGGTAGCGAGCGGGGGTCATTTTGTCTTTAGCGGGTTGGTTGATCCAAATCTGAAAGCCATGCAACTGACCCTGTTCCATAATCGGCATTTCACTGTGAATCACCCCTTGCCCGGCAGCCATCCATTGAGCTCCACCCGAGCGCAGTTCGCCGACATTACCCATATGATCTTTATGTTGAAAATGGCCGTTCATCATATAAGTTAACGTTTCGATACCGCGGTGTGGATGAGGAGGGAAACCACCAACGTAGTCCTTTCTTTCATCGGCTTTGAGTTCATCAAGCATCAGAAAAGGGGAAAAGCGTGCATCATTAAATCCGGCAATGCGACGAATTTTAACCCCATCACCATCGGATGTAGGCTGAGCAGCAATGATACGAGAAATGGTACGAGGCTGAGACATGATATAACTCCACTTGATATTTTGTGCCATTGTATTGAGCAAACCCAACAAAGAGGATGGGGCAGATTTGTTGGTCTTCATCAAAATATTTGAAGAGGCAGAGCCAAGTTTTAGCTATAGCAGCCAGGCTTTCTCGGGCAAACATTACCGCGCGAGCAAATCAACTGAGCCTGATTGTTTATTCCTCTCTCAATCCAACTAATATTTAAAATTTTACCGATGGTCGTGAGATCGTTAGCGATTGTGCGGGGAATATCGGCAGAACCGCCATGTTCGATACACTGAGCTTTAAGCTCATAGGCTACCGAAACTGCATCACCACCTTGTGCTTCAATTGCCGGGTTAAGATCGATTCCGGCACATAAAACCCGTTTATTTCCCGCTGGATCGGTCACGTTCAACGACTCACAGCAATATATTCTAGGTTGTCCTTCGACTTCTAGGATAGAGAGTTGTGCCGAACTGCCCATTTGCGGCTGGCTCAGTTGGCGAAATACCGCCCAGTGTTGGCATGGATCACTGACGGCCCTCATATTTCCCCATGGAAGGGGGATACCATTCCCGCGATAAACTGCTTTAAGTTTACCTTTGCCGTAAGCATCAAAATAATGCCAGTGCGGATAAGGGGATACTGCAGTCATACGGCGCATGGCGACAGAAGGTGAAACCCCAGCGTTTTTATGGGTGGAAATTTCGTAACCGTTGCGATCCAGTAGTTGGCGAAACGGGACTTTAGGGCAGAGCAGGGCACCGGCAAAGAAGCTTGATTCAAAATCACGCCACGCTTTAAGAATATCGTGAGATTTAACTACATAGTCTGATGAGTCATTATTATCGGCTTCCCAACTATTGGTATGGCCGATGGATAAGGTAGTGTAGCAGCCTTGTTCGTTATGTAATACCGTATGGCCGATATACACCGCCAAATCGTATTTCAGGCGCGTAGGGTAGTTGAGCATAATTTTGTTGATATAGATGCATTTGGGCGCAGCAAAATACGAAGTGATGAGTTCATTCGTCGGGACCCCAAGTTCATCATGTACCGTTTGTGGTGGTCGTTCAAACCACTTAATCGTCATGCCCAGATCTTTGGCCAGTGCTTTGAGTTCCTGTACCGATAAATTGAGCCTTTTCAACCCTATCTCTTCTGCTGCTCGCTCCAGATCGGGAAAATGGTTTTGCAGGCTTTCCTGATGAGCGCGAATTAGTAACTGGGCGAACTGGCGTCCGGTAACACCGGTCTGTGACAGCATTTCCGGGATGGCTATTTGTAAAATATCGTTGGAAAATAAAAAGCTGGGTTCCAGTGCCATACCATTGATACCCCCACGACTGCTACGTACTGGCGTGATGTCGATTTGTTGCGGTTGATCATCCAAAAACCACTCTGCTGGCTTCTGGAATACCTGGGCGATAACCGTCAGCATTTCAACACTCGGTACTCGCTTACCCCGCTCAATCATCGATAAATAGGAAACTGAAGGTGCATATTCAGTACTGATTTGCAGGCAGCGTGCTGAAAGGTCATCCATGGTCAGATGATTGCGTTTGCGTAGGTTGCGTATCTTAGTGCCCAAAAAATGGGACTGGCGGATTAAGCTTTTGGTCATCGACATAAGTAAAATTTCACAATGTAAAATTTATGTTGTGAAATTGTATTCCATTGTTGATTTCAGACAATGTGAGTGGGCTGACAAACGGGTGAGCTATCACTATGTGTTTGCTCAATTTGTGACTCAGATAATATTTATTGCTCAAGATCATTCTCTAAGTCACAGAATTAGCTTATTGTACCATTCGTTGAAACCGGTTACATTTTGCGGTTTTTTTGATTTGTTATTTATTCGGAAGAGATAATGGACGCATACCTAGTTGAACTGCTGGGAATGGTGGCCGGTACGTTGACGACCGCCGCATTTATTCCTCAGGTTTATCAGATTTTTAAAACTCGCAATGTGGCGAGTATTTCCCTGTTTATGTATGTAATTTTTACCGCTGGCGTTGGCCTGTGGCTAATTTACGGCCTGATCAACGGTCAGGCTTCGCTGATCATGGCCAATGGCATTACCTTTGTTCTGGCGGCTACCATTTTGGTAATGAAAATACGGATTAAACCGATACTGCCACTCCATCAGGTACAACAAGTTCAGCAAAGTTAATCGACATACACCCCCGTATGGCCTTGCTGATTGTGCTCAAAGGCGAGTTGTATATCTTCGGGTAGCACTCGCCCCCTCGATAGCGGTGGTAATTCATCAAGTGCAAAAAAGCCAATTTCTGAAATTTCAATATTCTCCAGTGCTTCTCCGCCAACGAAATCGCAAAGAAAGAACATCTTATAAATATGAAATGGATAAAGTGGTTGATAGTCGTGCAGGGCGCGATCTTTTACCGCAAATAACTGTGGATTGTTAACGATATAACCGGATTCTTCCAACACTTCTCTGACCACGCCATTCGCCGCGCTTTCACACACATCGGCCCAACCGCCCGGCATAGTCCAGCAGCCGTCTTCTCGCTCTCTAACCAGCAAAATCTTGTTGTCTTTTATCACTGCAGCTCGCAGGTCGACTTTGGGTGTTGGATAGCCGGTTTCGGGGAAAAACACCGCATTAATTTGCTCAATCGGCGCATGGCTGATTTGTTCAAACATCTGGTGAGAAATCTGTTCCAGTTGTTTATAGCGTTCGATATCAAACTTATCGGTTGCGTAGGTCAGACCTGCCTGGCTGATTGCCTTGATCTGTTTTACCCAGTCGATCCATGGGTTCATGGGTACTCCTTAGCTTTGTTGTGCCTGGCGCATTAATATATTGGCCCCTTTAAGCATCGAGTGAACCAGTTCGTGAGCATTAAATTTCTCCAGAGCTTCATGTGCACCGACCTGTTTGGCCCGGTCGAGGCAAATTTCGCTGGAAAGTGACGTGTGCAGGATAATATACGCATGACGCAACTGGCCATCATTTTGTACTTCAAATGCCAATTCATAGCCGTCGAGCCCTGGCATTTCTATATCGCTGACCAGGATGTCGATGGCTTTACCCTGACGCGCCAGTTGGCGCATGGTTTCCAGAGCTTCATTCCCGCTGTTGCACACCAGATAGGAGATATTAATATAATCAAGCGCTTCGGCCAGTTGTTTACGGGCGATGGACGAATCATCAACCAGCATAATATTGAACATGCGTAGTTTTTCTCGATCAACATCGGCCAGGATTGCCCGTTTAGTGGACTCATGTTGTGGGTAGATTTTCGACAGTAGTAATTCGACATCAAGCAGTTGTACTAACTGACCTTCATAGCGGGTGATACCGGTGACAAATACATTATGCCCCGCTTCTTTTGGTGGCTGTTCTATCGCTCGCCAGTCACATTCCATAATTTTGTCGATGCTGCGTACCATAAAGGCGACCACGGTGCGTAAACAGTCGGTAACGATCAGATAGCAGTGCTCATACTCAGAGGGATCAATCCGGCGAAAGCCGACCGCCGCCGCCATATCAATGACCGGAATGGTTTTGTTGCGCACGGTTACCGTACCGATAACATGGTGGTGTGAATAGGGGATCTGAGTCATCGGCATGTAGGAAATAATTTCACGGACTTTAAGTGTCCCAATCGCAAACAGTTGCTGTTGCAGATTAAGTTTAAACATCAAAATCCCCTGGGACTGATGCGCCTTGCTGATGACTTTAGACATAACGGATACCGATTTATTTTCTTAATTTTAATACTAATTGAATTCCATATAGGTTCAATCGGTTATTGAACTTTTTCCTTATTCGTTGATCTGATTAGGGCTTTTTTACCATTTTATCTGGCTCCTTTACTTCAGGACAAAACGTGACATTAATCGACAAATTATCTAAACTTGCCCGCCAGAATGGAGAGTTAACATGGCAACACGTGCGGCAGCATTGCATATCCTGGTGAAACATCGCAACCAGGCAGAAGATATCATCGCTCAGTTAAAGAAAGGGGCGAAATTTCATGTACTGGCGAAAAAATATTCTACTTGCCCATCCGGCAAAAAAGGTGGTGATTTGGGCGAGTTCAAGAAAGGTCAGATGGTTCCGGCGTTTGATAAAGCCTGTTTCCAGGGGGAGGTATTAACCCCGCAATTAGTAAAAACTAAATTCGGCTGGCACGTGGTCAAAGTCTTATATCGCGTATGATGCAGAAAAAAAAAGAGTCCATGTCGAGCATGGACTCAAAGTAGGTAATAAACAGAAAAATTCAATCACTACGTTTTTGCTCAACTTTGCCGACGCGAGTTATTTGGTGAGCACTCCGACAAGGCTGAGCATAGGCACAAGCCTGATCGATTAGTCGATCAACCCCGCGACTTCTTTAACTAGCACGGCTAGTTCATCCCATTTTTCATTTTCAATGAGATCATTCGGTACCATCCAAGTGCCACCACAGGCGATCACAGCTGGAATAGAAAGGTAATCGTTGACGTTCTTCGGACTCACGCCACCAGTAGGCATAAATTGCACTGGATAAACGGCGGTCAGTGCTTTAAGCATTGAAACACCGCCTGACGGTTCAGCCGGGAAAAATTTCAGTGTACGCAGACCCATCTCCATTGCCTGTTCAACCAAGCTTGGGTTGTTGACTCCCGGTACAATCGTGATGTTGCGTTGCTGGCAATATTTAACCGTGGTTGGGTTAAAGCCCGGACTAACGATAAAGTCACAGCCAACTTCGATTGCTTCATCGACTTGAGCTGATGTTAGAACTGTACCGGCACCAATCAACATCTTTGGGTAGGCTTCACGCATATTTTTCATTGCCTGACCAGCTTGTTCAGTGCGGAAAGTGACTTCTGCGCAAGGCAGGCCATTCTCAATCAATACCTGAGCCAGCTTAACTGCTTTGCTTGCATCTTTAATCGCAATAACGGGAACAACTTTAATCTCGCTTAGCTTCTGTTCTAGAGTTTGCATGATATTTCCTTAAATGTTTGGCATCGCATCGCCAGGGATAATAGCGCCACGATATTGAATAACGGTTCCGGCTAGCAAGTGACCTGTCTGAGCCGACTGTTCTGGGGTGCCTCCAGTCAGGCGTTTTGCCAGATAGCCAGCACTGAATGAATCTCCGGCGGCAGTAGTATCAACCACTTTGCTTACTTTGGTCGCCGGGATAGTGTAAAACTCACCATCACTAACGACATAACAAGCGTCAGCACCACGTTTTACGATAATCTCGCTTACGCCAAATTTCTGAGTACGTTCGATAGCTTGCTGTTCTTCGCTGTCGCCCCATAACATTACTTCGTCATCAAAGGTGAGGAAGGCCCAGTCAGTCAGTGCCAGGACTTGCTGATAAGCAGTTTGAGCTTGTTCAACGCTGGCCCATAATCTTGGACGATAGTTGTTATCGAACGCGATTTTACAACCCGCAGCCCGACATTGTTTTAAAACATCAAGCAGTATGGCTAGGCAATCTTCAGGCAAAATTGCCAGGCTGATACCGCTTAAATAGATTAACTGGAACGATGAAAGTTGCTTAACTAAAGTACTTGTATCGACTTCACGCAACCAGTAACGCGCGGCTGAATCATTGCGCCAGTAATAAAAGTTACGTTCACCATCTTCTTGAGTTTCAATGGTGTAAAGACCGGGTAGTTTACTTTCTGAGTGAACAACCAGGTCTGTATTGATTTGTTCTTGTTTCCATTGGTTGATCATTTCATTACTAAAAGGATCGCGACCCAAACCAGTTACATAGGAAGTAGCCACTCCCTGGCTGGCGGTCAGGCGTGAAAGGTAGATTGCGGTGTTCAGAGTATCGCCACCAAAGCTCTGCTTGTACAGAGCACCACATTGCTGCAGTTCAACCATACACTCTCCAATTAAGGCTACTTTTTGCTGTTCACTCACAACCATAACTCCACAAGTTAAATCAGTTTATGGAACGCAGTTTAAATTTATAAAATAATAAAATCAATATTTTTGAAACGATGATTTAATTTTTTGTGATGCGCAATGCAGGATCTGATGCAGCATAATGAAATTGAGCGAAAAAGGCGGAATGAGATAAGAACCCATTCCGCCTAGAGAGGAGGTTATTCAAATGAAACAACTTTTAATTAAACAATAGGTTAATCAGTCTGTTGCGGTACACAACCCCAAGCATCAGGAAAAGTAGCCCGATATCGATACCGCCAAACGAGCCACCTTGTGAAGTATAGCCTTCACGCTGGACTATTTTGACCTGTTCAGGATTGGCTTTAATCGTTTCTTTAAATTGTTCTAACTGAATGATGAGATTTTTGACCATTTGATCGCTGGCCGTATTAAAGCTTTTACGGCTGTCTTCGCGTAATGCTTCACTAAGGTTAACCGGAGTCGCACTGCTTTTGGTGCTGTCGGTACCGGGCGCACGGAATAGCAGTTTTCGGCTGGCGATATCATAAACGGCGGTATCCAACATGGTACTGGTGTCATTTTTTTCACCTGAAATGACATAGGCACCAACCAGAGTCCAGTAGCTTAAAGAGAGCAGACCTTCATCGGTGAACTGTACTTGATCATAGGAAACCAGCGCAATTACGTCGATGCCATACATGGTACGAATTTGATCTAAATTGGCAAAGCCACCGCCCGGAGTTAAATACGCTGATGGAATGACCTCAGTCTGATTGATAAAAGGGAATTGCTTAAATTGGCGGACGATATTGTTTAACAGGGCAAATTTTTCCGCTTCACTCAGTGGACTTTTCGCGGCAACACCTGCCCATAACGTTGTGTCGATTGATGTGATGTCCTGTTCCGGAACAAAAGCGATGCCGACATTAATCGGCAAAGCGAGTACCGGAACCGAGGGTTCGACCGCGACTTCAACATTTTTCGGATACAGATAGTCAACCACACTGCTCCGGGTGCGAACTTGCTGAGCCACACAACCTGAGATAAGTAAAACCACGAGGACAAGCGCAGTAGTATAACTAAACCTTATCTTATTCATCATTCCCTCCCTGAGGCGGTTAATCCTCAGTACGCACATACTATTACTATAGCTAGGCTTGTGGGGTTTGCCTGTTGTTTCGGTTTTTTGTCTGTGGCTGACGGCGTCTTTTTTGTTCCTGGCTGTTAGAGCTGCTATGACTGCGCTGTGGCTTTTTCTTTCCGGCTGTCTGATTAGCGGGTTGTTGAGTGCTGTCTGCTAGTTTTGGTTGCTTTGGTTTTTTCGGCTTTTTAGGCTTAATGGGGCGGGTATCGAGTTTCGATTCCGGTACCGTATTGGTTGGCTTATAGCCGTCGAGTTCCAGGCGAGGCAATAGCTGCTGAATTAAACGTTCAATCGCAAACAGTTCCGGCGCTTCAATCGCGCTGACCAGCGAGATCGCTTTACCTACTTCGCCCGCGCGCCCGGTACGGCCGATACGGTGGACGTAATCTTCTGCTACTTTGGGTAACTCATAGTTAACTACTTGTGGTAACTGAGGAATATCAATACCACGCGCCGCGATATCCGTTGCAACCAGGATGCGGATTTCACCCGATTTAAAATCAGCCAGAGCCTTGGTTCGTGCTCCCTGACTTTTGTTACCATGAATAGCAGCCGCAGTAAGTCCTTGATCATTGAGGAAAGCGGCAAGACGGTTGGCACCATGTTTGGTTTTGGTAAATACTAACACTTGACGCCAGTCACCCTCTTTCACCAGCTTAACCAACATCGGGGCTTTCTTTTTCACATCGGCAGTGTAGATACTTTGTTCTACCGTTCTCGCGGTTGAGTTTTCCGGGTTAACGGAAATTTCAACCGGATTATTCACCAGACCTTTTGCCAGTTCACGTATCTCAGCCGAAAAAGTGGCAGAAAATAGCAGGTTCTGGCGTTTGGTTGGTAGTAGGCCAAGAATTTTACGAATATCACGGATGAAACCCATATCAAGCATACGATCGGCTTCATCCAGTACCAGTACTTCGACTTGGTCAAATTTTACCGCGTTCTGGTTATACAGGTCCATTAGGCGGCCCGGTGTAGCAACCAGAATATCGGCACCCTTGCGCAGGCGTAACATTTGCGGGTTGATTTTTACTCCACCAAACACCACTGCGCTGCTAAGAGGTAAGTGGCGGCTGTAGAGTGCAACATTTTCTTCAACCTGCGCGGCCAGCTCACGTGTTGGCGTGAGAATCAATGCCCGGATATGATTACCTTTTACCTGCGGGCCGGAAGAGAGGCGTTGCAGGATTGGCAGAGTAAATCCGGCGGTTTTACCTGTACCGGTTTGTGCCGCCGCCATCAGGTCTTTTCCTTTTAATATAGCGGGAATCGCCTGCTGCTGAATCGGTGACGGTGTCTGATAGCCTTTCTCTTTGACCGCTTTAAGAATCGGTGCAGAAAGGCCGAGTAAGGTAAAACCCATAGTATTATCTCTGTTGGCGAAAAGGTCGGCATTCTGCCGAGTTTCTGCCAGAGTAGCAACTGTTTTACGTTAATGAGTAAGCGGTGGTTTGTGGGATGCTCGTTCTAGATAGTCATTTTGCAGAATATACATGCGAATTACATCCTGATAACGGCCATTAAAGAAGAACTCTTCAACTAAGCGACCTTCTTCAATAAATCCCGCTTTTCGATACAGATGCAGGGCCTTCTCATTTTCTGTGGCGACATGCAGGTAAATTTTATGCAGGTTGAGAATTGTGAAAGAGTAATCTAATGCACGGTTGATTAACCCCATCGCGTAGCCCTTGCCCTGGAATTCAGGGGCAATGATAATCTGAAATTCAGCACTGCGGTGAATATAGTTAATTTCAATCAGTTCGACTAAGCCAATCACCTGATGTTCAGCGTTTTCGGCGATAAAACGGCGCTCGGCATTGTCGTGGATATGTTTGTTATACAGCTCTTCAAGCTCGTCGAAAGATTCGTAAGGCTCTTCAAACCAATACGACATGATATTGCGGTTATTGTTGAGATGATGAATAAAACGCAGATCACTGCGTTCCAGGGCTCTTAGGGTAACTTGCTGATCCATAAATGGGATTCCTGAAGTAAAAAAGAAGAGTAATACAGGTCAGTATACTAGAATTCTCGGCTGGAAGGGGCGCAGCCTAAATATTGCAGCAGTACGTAGAGACTTTCCTGATGCAGAGCGACTTTACGGAACAGGTTGGCAAATACATCATCACCGCCAAAGCAGTTCTGGATATAGCGATTGATTTCTTCCGCTTCATAGCCGCCAACATACATGGATCGTACCCACTGGTATTCGACAGATTTTGGATTTTCCAGAGTGGAAACGCTGAGAGTAATAGGTGAATTCGACAACCGGTCATCCTTGGGCTTACAAAAAGAAGGTGGAATTACCTTCGAGGATATTGAAGCAAACAAAAATGACCGTTAGATGACAGACAAGTCAGAATTTAATCATGATTTTAAATACTTAACATGGGCTTCCATCTCTTCACCGATCTCTTTGCGCATATTCATCAGGCGAATAGCCGATTCACGTAGCGCGATATCATCAGCATCGGTCGGAACCCATTCCGGCACCTCGGTCGGTTTCCCGTTTTCATCGACCGCCACCATAATCACAATGCAGTGGGTGGTTAAACGGTTATTCAGCTCTTTGGGGTCGCTGGCCTGAACATCAATCGCGATATGCATCGATGTACGGCCGGTATAAACCACTTTGGCATTGACTTCGACCAGGCTGCCAACCAAAATCGGTTCAACAAACCGAATACCACCGGCATAAGCGGTAATACAATACTTGCCGCTCCACGCCGCAGAACAGGCATAAGCCGCCAGGTCGATCCATTTCATAACAGCACCGCCGTGGACTTTACCACCAAAATTAACGTCGCTGGGTTCGGCTAAAAAACGTAAAGTTGTTTCTCTTTTCATTGGGCTGTTCCTTTATTTTATACTTTCATAATATGTCTTCTTTTTCATAAAATACAACCAAAGTAAGACACAAATAAATGAAAACACGCCAATTTCACGGTATGATTTTCTGATTAAAAAATCACAAAAATTGCCAGAAATGAATGAACTAGAACAAGTATTCCTAAAAGGACTTGGCGGGGTCAGATTATGAGCTTTGAGCCAACAGAACACAACTTACTCTCTGATATAAAACAGGTTATTGATCAAGCCAGAAGCCAGGTAAAACAGGCGGTCAATACGGCTATGGTGCAAGCTTATTGGCAAATTGGCCGTTTGATTGTTGAAGATGAACAGCAAGGGCAAACTCGCGCGGAATACGGCAAAGCGCAGTTAAAGCAGTTATCGGCACAGTTGACTGACGATTATGGTAAAGGTTTTGATGTTACCAACTTACGTAACATGCGTCGCTTTTATATGGTATTTCCAATTCGAGACGCACTGCGTCTCGAATTAAGCTGGACCCACTACCGAACTTTAATCCGGATAGATAATACCAATGCTCGTGAGTGGTATCAGTAAGAGGCAATAAGTCAAAATTGGAGTGCTCGTGATCTGGAACGTCAAATTGGAACATTATATTATGAGCGCTTGTTAGCCAGCAAAGATAAAGTTCTGGTGGAGCAGGAGGCGAGCGAAAAAACTCAGCCGCTGGCCGAAACCACGAAAGAGTATCTGCGCGATCCTTATATTCTCGATTTTCTTAATCTGCAGGATAAAACTTATCAGGAATCCGACCTTGAGCAGGCGATCATTTCCAACTTGCAGCAGTTTTTATTGGAATTAGGGAAAGGCTTTGCTTTTGTTGAGCGCCACAACGGCTCCGTTTTGATGATGACAACCCGACCATCGGTCTGGTGCTATGCAGTGAAAAAAGTGAGGCAGTGGTGAAATATTCCGTGCTCACTGAGCAAAAACAACTGTTTGCCGCTAAATATCTGCCTTATCTACCCAGTGAAGAAGAGTTGAAACGTGAATTGGAACGCGAACGTCAACAAGCACAGCAAGCGTTAATTGAGCAGTATAAGAGTAATCAAGATGAAGAATAAACAACTGGCTGTTTTGCTGGAGTTTATAATGGCTCCCACGCAACGCTAAAGAAAAGAGAATAGTTGGGACTTGTGAAACATTTCTGAGTTAAGATCACGACTTAACTCTATGAACCTAGCTCTATTTTAGTTTATTCTTTGTCATATTTTTTGAATTCACCATGTTCAACGGAGGCCATAATGGCGAACCAGTGGGATTTGCTTGCGGCAGATTGGGAAGATCAACCAGAAAACACCGACCTTGTAGATAAGGCATTTGCTGCGTTAACGCAGACAGTGAAGATAGAAGGCAAGCATGTGCTGGATCTTGGGTGTGGTTCTGGTCGGTTAAGTCAGTCTATGTCTCCATTGGTGAAATCCATTGTGGCACTTGATTCATCCGAAGCCATGATTGAAGAGCTTGATACCAAAGAGTTGAGCAATGTTGAACCGGTCGTCGATGATTTAACCCGGGGTCTGGTTGCACAACATCCGGCATTTCGTAAGCAGTTTGGTTTGGTGGTGGCCTGTGCGGTATGTACTTATCTGGAAAACTTAAGCCAGTCGCTAGAAATTGTTTATTCACTGTTGGATAAAGGCGGTGTATTTGTCCACTGGGACTGGTTAATTGAAGACGAACATGATTCGATTGGTCTGGGTGTGATTCAGATGCAGGATGAACTGATTCAGGCAGGATTCAGTGATGTGAAAGTTACTCAACCGTTTAAGGTGTTAACTAAAACAGGCTTACGTTCCATTGTAATGGGTGTGGCCATTAAGTAAGCCTTTAATCTCCCCAATTTTAATCGTGTAAGCAGTGTCGTAATGACGCTGCTTTTTATTTTTCGATTCTTAAGTATTCCTTAAGTTTGTTTTTTTATTCTTTCTCCATACAAGATAGGGGAAAGAATAATGAGCAACCGACCAACAGATTACCCGCTTCATTTAGAACTGATTGATCCGCAGCATCCATTGCGCGCTCAGGCAGAGGCATATGTCGCGCAGCGTTATGAGCTGGCATTTGATGCTCATATCCAGCAATTTATGCCATCATTTTTGGGGTTAGTTCAACAGGGTGAGATCCGTTCTTTGTGTGGTATTCGTGATGCCAGTCAGGAAGCGTTGTTCCTTGAACAATATCTTGATTTACCGGTAGAAGAAATTATTCAACAACTGTCCGGTTGTCAGGTGGAGCGCAAAGATTTAATTGAGTTTGGTCAGCTCGCGTCCTTCTCTAAAGGCTTATCTCCTTTACATTTCTATCTGATTACCCGGCAGTTAGTTGCAATGGGCTATACCTGGTGTGTTTGCACCGTTACCGATACTTTGTTTGCGTTGTTTAAACGTTTGGGCCTGGATTCTTATGATGTGGCATCAGCTGATGCGACCCGGGTCGAGAACTCGCAGCAATGGGGGCGTTACTACCAACACCAACCGCGAATTATTGTCGGTAATCTGGTTGAAAGTTTAGCTCGCCTGGAGGCGGTATTTGCAACTTACCCACTTACCTCATTGAGTCAGGAGGCATAATGAGCCAGATTCTTCGGGCACTGGAGTGCCACGCATCAATGACTCCCGATAAGTTGGCGTTTGTTTCTGATTGTCGTAACGGTGAGATGCTCGGTGTCACTTATTGCCAGTTGGCGGAGAAAGTTGCCTATGTTGCTGCAATCATCGAAAGCTGCTCTGCCCAGTGCGTTGCGATACACCTACACAATTCAATCGATTGGATCGTGGTTGATCTGGCGGTGATGCAGTGCCAAAAAGCTTGTGTGCCTATTCCCCATTTCTTCAGCCGCCAACAAATCGTTCATGTGCTGGATCAGGCGCCGATTGATCTGGTAATTGCTGACGAAGATTTTGCTTTTGGTGAGCATGTTGCCTGCATCAATGACCTGTATATCTATTCTTATTCACGTAAAACGCCTGCTCAGGGAAAGCTGCTCCCCGGTACGGCAAAAGTCACGTTCACTTCGGGCTCTACCGGTACGCCGAAAGGGGTCTGCTTAAGTGAACAGGGTATTGAATTGGTGGCGTTGTCACTTAGTCAGCAGATGACCCGAGAAACAAATGCGGTTCATTTGGTTGCATTACCACTATCAACACTGCTGGAAAATATTACCGGAGTATATGTTCCGTTGTTAATGGGGGTGACTTCGGTGGTGTTAAAAGGCGAACAACTTGGTCTGATTGGGTCGAGTGAACTTGATTTAGCCCAGATGAACCACACTCTTACGCTGTTTCAGCCCACTTCTATGGTCGTAACTCCGGCGTTATTGAAGGCGTTGATTTATCTCGCTCAGACACAACCACAATGGATAAAACAACTGGATTTCGTAGCGGTAGGCGGTGCCAATGTTGCCGCCCATTTGTTGCAGCAATCCTATCAATTGGGGATTCCCGCTTATGAAGGCTATGGCTTGTCGGAGATGTGTTCGGTAGTGACCATGAATACGCCGGATCGATATAAATTCGGAACCTGTGGTAAACCCTTACCTCATTGTGACATCTGGATTGCTGATGATGGCGAATTGTTAGTGAAAGGCGCTCAGGCTCTTGGGTATCTCTCTCAACCTTTTGACCAGGAGTGGTTACCAACCGGCGATATCGGTCAGTTAGACGATGATGGTTTTCTGACCATTACCGGGCGCAAGAAAAACCAGATTATAACCAGCTTTGGCCGCAATATTTCGCCGGAATGGTTGGAACTACAGGCTCAGCAATGGCCGGCCCTGAATACTATGTTTGTTGTGGGCGAAGGCGATGATCGCCTTTCTGCTCTGGTGATTTATCCCGACAGCGATGCTGTGAGCGATGAACTGGCTGAACTGAATGCAACTCTGCCTGACTACGCACAGATCCGGCAATTTATTTGCTCCGACTCGTTGGAGGAACTGATTCGCCGAGCTGATTGCTCGTTATTTACTGCCAATGGACGCCCGATTAGGCCCGCATTGCAAGCGTACTTATCCCAATTCGATAAGTGCTCAGTGAACTGATTAAAGGTGATTTAGAATGACTTCATTTTTCGAACAACTGATTTCTGAGACCCAGGATGCCCGTAACCAGATGCTTGCTGCGCCGGTGATTCAGGCATGCCAAAGCGGTGATATTACTCTGAAACAATATACAGATTTCTTAACCCAGGCTTTTCACCATGTTAAGCATACCGTACCTCTGCTTATGGCTTGTGGTGGTCGACTACCTCAGGAAAAAGAGTGGGTACGGGTTGCGTTAGCAGAATATATTTCGGAAGAACAAGGGCATCATGAATGGATCTTGAATGATATCAAGGTGTGTGGTGGTGATGCCGATATGGTGCGCCATAACCAGGGTGAGGGAAAGGTGAGTGCTGCAATCGAATTAATGGTTGCGTATCTTTATCACCAGATTGATCGTGGCAATCCGATGGCCTTGTTTGGCATGGTTTGGGTACTGGAAGGAACCAGTGTCAGCATCGGCGGCTCTATGGCACAGACGATTCAGTCAGCTCTGAATCTGCCAGACAGTGCGATGAGCTACCTTAAGTCCCATAGCGAACTGGACCAGGAGCATATTCAGTTTTTTGCCCGGTTAATGGACAAAATTGAATCTCCGGCTGATCAGACTGTGATTATAGAATCGGCAAATATGGTGTATGCGCTATACGGTCAAATGTTATCCGGACTGGGCCAATAAGGAATTAGTGATGAAACTGATAGGAAAAACTATTTTAGTGACAGGGGCAACAGGCGGAATTGGTCAGGCTCTTTGCTACGGTTTGGTAGAAGCTGGAGCCAATCTGGTGCTGGTCTCTCGTTCCGCCGAACATTTAGAGCGCCTTTGCCTTAGCATGGAGCGCAGCCAGGATCACCGCTATTTGCCTTTGGATATTGCTGAAAATGGGGCAACGGCTCAGTTAACATCTTGGCTTGAACTGCAACAAATCTCGGTCGATGTCGTGATTAATAACGCCGGAACTAACCGTTTTGCCTTGTTTGCTGAGCGCAGTGAACAGGAGATCCGCAATGAAATTGCGTTGAATCTGACCGCGCCGGTACTGTTAACTCAGACTTGCCTTAATTGGTCACACGCTCCTGCTCTTATCGTCAATATCGGTTCAGCATTTGCAGCAATCGGTTACCCGGGGAATGCGCTTTATTGTGCGGCCAAAGCGGGATTATATCGTTTTAGCGAAGCACTTAACCGTGAACAGCAAGGGCTGAATAGGGAAGCTATCACCAAAGTTCTCTATATTGCACCCAGGGCAACCGCTACTGCATTGAATAGTGACGCGGTAAACCGGATGAATCAAGAATTGGGTAACGGCTGTGATACGCCTGAGTTCGTGGCACAGCAGGTTATTCAAAGCATCGAAAAAGAGACCTTAGTGAAATGGTTGGGTTGGCCGGAAAAACTAATTGTTCGGCTTAATCAAATTTTACCGCAGGTTGTTTCGAAAGCGATTGCCAAACAGTTTCCGACCATCGAAAACTATTTAACACTTAATCGCGCTCATCACAGTTAAGGAGTCTGAATATGTCATACACTAAAAATAAGCTGTTGCTTGCACTATTATTATCTGCCACTCCAGTGGTTTCCTATGCGAGTATGTCACTGTCGGATATTCAGACGGAATGGGCGCGGTGCCAGTATCTGATCGCTGATAACGATGGTAAAGTGGCTTGCCTTGAATCTTTAGTCTCGAACAACCAGCAGGAAGTGGCGAATGAGCCGAAAAACAGCGAAAAACAGGTGTGGTTGGCAATTAACCTAAGTAGTTTAGCAGGAGCCAAAGGGGGCATGGGCGCGCTTTCTTTAGTGAAAAAAGCCCGAGTAATTTTACAGGATGTGATCAAAACCAATCCTACGACACTGGATGGTTCAGCCTATACGAGTCTGGGTTCGCTCTATTACCAGGTTCCTGGTTGGCCGATTGGCTTCGGTAGCGATAAAAAGGCCGCAAAAAATCTGAAAAAGGCGCTGGAGATAAATCCGCAAGGCATTGACAGCAACTATTTTTATGCCGATTTTCTAATGCAGGACGGGCAGAAAAAAGAAGCGAAACGTTACTTTGAAAAAGCGTTAGCAGCTCCGCCCAGAGTCGGTCGGGAAAGCGCTGATCAAGGACGACGGATGGAAATTCGCCAAAAATTAGAGGAGCTGAATAAGTAATGCGCTTATTGTTGGTAGAAGACGACCGATTATTAGGTCAATCCATGGTGACCTCATTGACGCGAAATGGCTATACCGTTGACTGGCTCGAGCGCGGGCTCGGTGTGGCGGATATGCTAAAAACAGAGCAATTTTCTGCGATTATCCTCGACCTGATGTTGCCGGATATCAGTGGTTTTGACGTGCTTAAATCGATTCGCCAGAAAGGCGAATCAATACCGGTGCTTATTTTAACCGCTCGAGATGATATTAATGACCGGGTTCGGGGACTCGATGGCGGCGCCGATGACTATCTGGTTAAGCCATTTGTATTGGAAGAACTGTTGGCGCGTTTGCGGGTAATGATTCGCCGCTTATCTGGTGCAGTGGAAAGCAGTATTCAGATTGGCGGTCTTTGTCTAAACCTGACGCAACAAACCATTAGTTATCAACAACAAGCGTTAAAGTTGACGGCTAATGAATATAAAATTCTGGCTACACTGATCAGCCATGCCGGTCGGGTCATGAGTAAGGACCAGTTGTCTCAGTCGTTACATGGCTGGGATGAAGGTTCCAGTGATAACGCGATTGAAGTGCATATTCATAATTTGCGTAAAAAGCTCTCTGGTCAGGTGATTAAAAATATTCGAGGAATAGGGTATATCATTGAGAAACCATAAACCCTACTCAATTAAAAACAGGCTGATTATTTCCAGCATCAGCCTGACTTCGCTGTTTGTCGCATTGTCGCTGTACTTCAGCTATTGGTCGTCAAACCACGAAATTTTTGAGGTCTATGATGCAAGGCTAGGGCAGACGGCCAAAGTCTTTGCCGGTAATTTCCCACTGTATGAATTTGAATCACAACAGACTCATGACGATCATCGTGACAACCATCATCTTCCGGATTTACAACAGTGGATGGAGCAAATCCGAATGCTGTCAGCCACATTCGGGGACACCACTCCCTATGGGCATAAATATGAAAGTGAAATCTTAGTTCAGGCTTATTCACAGAATGCCCTGATGTGGAGTTCTAATCCTCAGATTGCGGAACTGAATACGCCATCGGGATTTTCTGGCTATGGATACACTCAGAGGGATGGAGAAATGTGGCGTTATTTCTTACTGAGAGTGAATGTGGAAAATCCGCAGCATGGTGAATACATTGTGGCCGCAGAGAAGCAGGAAATTCGCGATGAAATGATGAAAGAATTGGCACTATCGGCGATGGCACCTCAGTTAGCTTTGATTCCCTGTATTGTGATCGCGATGTTCTTTTTAATCAATCGGTTGTTTGCCCCGATCAATACTTTGCAGACGGCGATAAGTAAACGCAATATTAATCATCTCGGTAAAATTCAGGTCTCAAACCAGACGACAGAATTAGCCCCCCTGATTGATGCGTTAAATCGCCTGCTGGAAGAGCTAGAAAAAGCCTGGCAGCGTGAACGCAGTTTTACCCGTATGGCGGCGCATGAATTAAAAACACCCTTAGCCATTTTACGTTTAAATGCAGAAAATGCGCTGCTGGCTTCAAATCCACAAGATCTACAACATGATCTCTCTAATATACTCAGCGGAATTGACCGCTCTTCACGACTCATTCAGCAATTGCTGACCCTAGCGCGGGTCGAAAGCATCCATTCATTGAATCCAACGCAGCTAAATTTGGATAGTCTGCTCCAGCAAGTGGTCGCGGATTTGGTGCCATTGGCACTGAAAAATAATCAGGAGATCAGTTATGTGGGCATTCCCGCTCAGGTGCAGGGGGATGAATCCTTGTTGCGCATCCTGTTTGGCAATCTTATCGATAATGCAATTCGTTATTCCGGCAAAGGCAGTGAAATTACGATTTCAGTGTCGGAAACGCCACATCACTATCTGATTGATGTCGCTGACAACGGCAAGCTGATTGCGCCAGAGGTAAGAGATAAACTATTTGAGAATTTTTATCGTTGTAACCGGGAAACCGGGGATGGTGCGGGGTTGGGGTTGGCAATAACACGTGATATTGCTCGAATACATGGAGGAGAAATCGAGCTATTACAAAAAAACGTGAATCAAAACACATTCTCAGTGCGACTAATCAAGTCTAATGACAAAATTGTTTGTAACTGACACAAATTACCGGGTCCAAGTGTTGGCTAACAACATTGGCTAGAAAAAACGATAACAACAACTCTGCGACATAAATAGGGATTACTTCGGTAATCCCTTATTTTTTGCCTGCGGATTTTGTGCAGCTAGGCAAAAATTAAGCAAAAAAAACCAATCGCAAATTAGGGCGATTGGTTATGATATTTTGTGAACAAATTTGGTTCACTAACAACGTCAGTTGGCTAGGTGACCCTCGGCTTAATAAGGGTCAATTCATACAATGCACTTACCGTGCCAACTCTAAAACTTCACTTATTTGGCCTTTTTGTTGACTATTTAGTCAAAAAATAGACTAAAATCTCGATTGTTTTTTAATTTGCTTTTGCATTTTGATTTTTATTGCAAAATGCAAATATCATAAGCATCTAATTATATTCTATCCAGATTTCAATAAATAATGACAATATGATTACAGTTCTAATTATTTGTTTGAAATTTAATATCTGCAAATTTATTTATTTAAATCAGCAATTTGTATTTAATTCTTTCCATTTGATTATGTTTTGCCCCTTGAAATTAGTTCTAGGTTTGGTAGGGTATGCTGCAAATTGTTTCGAGTTCTAAATATTTTCAAGGGAAATGATGCTGGATATCAAACAACAGCGTTCAACGCTAACTAATCACACTTCAACGCTAAATCCAGAATGGAACCTACGATTGCCCACTCGTTGTGATGGCAGTGCGGTCCATCAATTGGTGAAGCAGTGCCCTCCACTGGATGAAAATTCATCGTATTGTAATTTTCTGCAGTCGGCTCACTTTCGCGATACCTGCATTGTGGCTGAGTATCGTGGTGAAGTGGTTGGCTTTATCTCTGCTTATGTTAAACCGCAATGCGACAGTGATCTCTTTATCTGGCAGGTAGCGGTTCATCCCAAAGCAAGGGGAATGGGGTTGGCGTTTCACATGTTAATCCAATTGCTAAAGCGCAAAGATTTGCAGCATATCACTGCGATTGAAACCACGATTACCAAGAGCAATAAAGGATCGTGGAGTTTGTTTAAAAAACTCGATGCGGCACATCGCTCAGAGGGTAACGTGACAGTTTTTCTTGATCAGCAGGAGCATTTTCAGGGCGAGCATGACACAGAATATCTGTACCGTATCCCACTCACTTCTCTGTAAACAATTTATCAGTAAAGAATTTCTTAGCAAAAGAGGCGAATAAGCTAACAATGAATATTTTTAGCCAGAAAGAATCACAAGTTAAATCCTACTCAAACCATTTTCCGGTGGTATTTTCCGCAGCAAAAGGCAGCTGGTTATATACCCGGGATGGTAAAGAGTACCTGGACTTTCTTGCCGGTGCTGGCGCACTTAACTATGGCCATAATAACGCTATCCTTAAACAGGCTTTAATTGACTATATCGAAGCCGATGGTATTACCCACGGCCTGGATATGCACTCAGAAGCGAAAGCCCAGTTTCTTGGCACTTTGCATGATTGCATACTGGAGCCGCGCAATCTTAATTATAAAGTTCAGTTTACCGGCCCGACAGGCACTAACGCTGTAGAAGCAGCGATGAAATTGGCTCGAAAAGTTAAAGGTCGCAATAATATTGTTGCTTTTACTAATGGCTTTCACGGTTGTTCATATGGCGCTTTAGCGGCAACGGGCAATCAGCATCATCGAGGTGGCTCTGGTCTGGATTTACAGGGGATCACTCGTATTCCATATGAAGGATATGCTGAGGGTGTCGATGGTTTGCAGCTATTTGAAACAATGCTGAACGACAATTCATCCGGTTTGGATAAACCTGCAGCTGTGCTAGTGGAAACCGTGCAGGGTGAAGGTGGGCTGAATGCCGCATCAAGCGCCTGGTTACAGCAACTCAGTAACATTTGTCACACTCACGATATCTTATTAATTGTCGATGATATTCAGGCAGGTTGTGGCCGGACTGGCACTTTCTTCAGCTTTGAGCCTGCCGGAATTGTTCCGGATATTGTCACGCTATCAAAGTCTATCGGTGGCTATGGTTCACCAATGGCAATCGTGCTGTTTAAGCCAGAACTGGATCAATGGAAACCGGGTGAACACAACGGTACTTTCCGTGGTAATAACCATGCGTTTATTACTGCGGCTAAAGCATTGGAAACCTATTGGCAGGATGATCAACTGGAAAAGCACGTTGGTGAATTGGCGGCTGAGATATCAACCGTAGTCAACCGTGAACTTCGTCGTTTACCTGAACTATTTGTTCGTCAGAAAGGCCGTGGTCTGATGCAGGGCGTTGAATGTCAGTCAGGCGAAATTGCGCAAAAAATTGCCCGAACTTGTTTTGATTTAGGCATGGTGATTGAAACAGCAGGGCCGAATGATGAAGTGATTAAGTTTTTCTGCCCATTGACGATCAGTAAAGCAGAACTGGCACAAGGCTTAGAGATTTTTGTTGAGGCTGTAGATCAAGTGGCTGCTGATTATATGCAAAAAGCATCTTAAGGAGAAAAAGATGATTGTAAGAACTTTGGAAGAGTGTATCGCCAGTGACCGCCGTGTGCTTGCTGAAACCGGAACTTGGGAAAGCGTGCGCATGTTGCTCAAAGATGATGGCATGGGTTTTTCGTTTCATATCACGACTATTTATAAACAGAGTGAAACCCATATCCATTATCAGAACCATTTGGAATCGGTGTATTGCATTTCTGGTAGCGGTGAAATCGAAGTGGTAGGCGGTGAGACCTATCCGATTCGTCCAGGGACTTTGTATATTCTGGATCAGCATGATGAGCATTATTTGCGTGCCTATGCAGGCCAGGACATGGTGATGGCCTGTGTATTTAATCCGCCAATCACCGGACTAGAGGTCCACGATGAAAATGGTGTGTATCCATTAGTCGACTGATGGTTTCAGGGAAGGAACATCTCGACTTAAGTCCCATTGCCGATAATCAACCTGAAAATAATCAACCAGGAGAAGTTATGTCTTACACCGTAGAAAAAATCGGTGGAACATCCATGATGGCATTTGATGCTGTTTTGGCGAATATTTTATTACGTCCGGTAAATCTTTATAAACGTGTGTTTGTTGTTTCTGCCTATGCGGGAATGACCGATGCGCTATTGGAATGTAAACGCACCGGGAATCCAGGAATATACAAACTTATCGCGATTCAGGATGATGCATGGCAGGACGCTATTACCGCTTTGGAACAACGAATGACGTTGATCAATCAGAATATTTTCGCTGAGCCAATGCTGCGTCTTAAAGCGGATAAATTTATCCGCTCACGGATTGCGCAAGCGCGAACCTGTATCGAAAATATTCTGGCGACCTGCGAATATGGACAATTCTCACTGGATGATTATTTGCCACAAATTCGAGAGTTTCTTGCTTCTATGGGCGAAGCTCACAGTGCGTACAACACAGTGTTGAAGTTGCAAAATGCTGACGTCAATGCGCGTTTTGTCGATTTATCCGGTTGGGGAGAAACGCAAAGTGGCAGTCTGGATGAGATTATCCAGCAGGCTATGGCACAGGTGGATACTAATACTGAACTGGCCATTGTTACGGGTTATTGCCACTGTGATGAAGGGTTGATGAAAACGTATGATCGTGGCTACAGTGAAATGACTTTTAGTCGTTTGGCGGTACTGACTGAAGCGGATAAGGCCATTATTCACAAAGAGTACCACCTGAGCAGTGCCGATCCACGTTTGGTTGGGCCTGAAAAAGTTCGACCAATGGGTAAGACCAACTTTGATGTCGCTGATCAACTGGCCAATTTGGGCATGGAAGCGATTCACCCGAATGCTGCCGCTGGCTTGCGGGCCAACCATATTCCTTTGGTGATCAAAAATACCTTTGAACCAGAACATGAAGGTACCTGGATCACTCATAATATGGAAAGTGATGGTCAGCAGGTGGAAATTATTGCTGGTAAAGACAAGGTTTTCGCTCTGCACATGTTTGACCAGTCTGCTGTTGGTTCCATGGATACCGTAAGTTATGAATTGATTGAGCTGATTGCCGAAGAGAATGTCCAGTTACGCGGTAAAGAGATGAATGCCAACTCTTTAACTTATTATCTGACTGGAAAAACAGAACAGCTTGATCATTTGTTAAGTGTGGTTGAACAGCGTTACCCAACAGCACAGGTATCCGGGACTATGATTGCGCTGATTTCGGCGATAGGTTCGTCAATCGAATCAAACAGAGTGTTGGCAAAAGGTGTGCTGGCGTTAGAAGAAGCCGGGATCAGCCCGATTGCGATTCACTCATCAACCCGAAACGTTAATGTTCAGTTCTGTGTGGCAGATGATGAATATCAACAGTCGGTTTGTGTTCTGCACCGTCATTTGATTGGCGATAATCCTGCTGGTCCGACGCAAAAATCGCCATTAGCCGCCTAATTAACGTCACCGATAAAACGGTATTAACCGAAATGGGTTAATACCGTTGCCTCTTGCAGAGTATTTTTGCTTTATTCATTTTCATCAAATTGTTAAAAACATGCTCTATTTCACGAAATCTGTTAAAACATTGTGTAATCAGATAATTAAGCTCACTTATTTCTCATAAATATTATTTATTTAATAAAGAAAAAATATAATGCCGTGCGTCCTAAGTTTACCTTAAGTTTTCCTTGTTAGGCTTAAAGGGTAATGTTTGGTACTTTTTTTGCTTTTAGCCGTTATAAAATTAGCTAAATGTTTTGTTATTGGATAAATTGATCCAGCATCGATTGGAAGAGTATGTATTTATGTTGAAAATTTTGCTCGCACTGCTTTGTGCGACACTATCGTATTCCTGCTTTGCAAAAAATAAGGACTTAGAAACTTTTGGTGATGTTGCGCAGATCGGGATTCCTGTTTCTGCTGCAGCTATTTCATTGATGTACGGCGATATTGAAGGTTTGCTACAACTGACTGAAGGGGCAATTTATACCAGTGCGGCAACACATGCATTAAAATTTGCTATTGATGAAGAGCGCCCGGATGGCTCGGATTTAGACTCATTTCCGTCAGGCCACACTTCTGCAGCTGTACAGGGGGCGGCTTATCTACAGTTTCGTTATGGTGCCGCATTTGGTATTCCCGCTTATGCTTTAGCGGCGGTTGTTGGTTATAGTCGGGTGGAGTCCAAGCACCACTACTGGCACGATGTTGCCGCCGGCGCGGCATTGGCTACCGGGATTCAATATGCCATTACGCGTTATCGGATTGCCGCTTTTGCCAATGTTACCCCGTATGTAAATGGTGATGAAGTGGGCGTTGTTGCACATATGAATTTTTAAAAGAACAGCAGACTTGCGGTACCCAGGAAAGCGAAGAAGCCCACCACATCCGTTACTGTTGTCAGTATGACCGACCCTGCTAATGCGGGGTCGAGTTTTAATTTATCCAGAATTATCGGAATCAGCACACCAAATAAGGCGGCTGTGGCAATATTGATCACAATCGCAAAAGCGATAGTTATCCCGATCAGCCAGGAGTGGTACCATAATCCCGCTACGGTGCCGATAATTATCGACCATGCCAGACCGTTAAGCGCACCGATACTCAGTTCATTTTTAAGAAAAATCCAGCGGTTACTTTTGGTTATCTGGCTAAGTGCCATAGCGCGGACCATTAACGTTAAAGTCTGACTACCTGCGATGCCTCCCATAGAGGCAACAATGGGCATCAATACGGCTAAGGCAACAACTTGTGCAATCACATCTTCAAACAGCCCGATGGTGACGGAGGCAAATATCGCGGTGATTAGGTTAATCCCTAGCCAGACACCACGTTTTTTCGCCCCTTTTTTTACTGGGGCAAACAGGTCGTCATCTTCATTAATACCCGTACCTGCCATTAAACGCGCTTCGTAGATTTCGCGCTGCACGCTGATAGCGAACTGCCAGTTGACATTGCCAATTAGCATCTGATTGTCACCAATTACCGGCAACTCAGAATAGTCGGTATGCTCAAACAGTTCGACGCTGTCTGCCAGTGACTGATGAGCATTGATCGTCAATACATCCTCTTTAACTAAACTTTTCAGGCGTGCTGTGTCATCCGCGGCCAGAAGATCAGAGAAAAGGATCAGCCCGCGGAATTGCTTAGCTTTATTAATCAGATAAATATATTGTGGTGATTCATAGTGATAACGTTCTAACAGCAACTTTGCCCGGTTTACGGTAATGCCAAAAGGTAGGGTATACACTTTTTGTTCGGCCCAGTGGCCGACCTCTTCATCATTAAACTGGTTCGCCTGATCATACAGTTCCAGTTCATCTCGGCTGATTAAACGCAGCGCTTCACTAACGATTTCATCTGGGAGTGAGTCTTCCCATTCAATCAGTGAAAGATTATCCAGTTTAGCCAGCGTTAAGCGCAGTTCGGTTTCACTTAACTCATTAATGATGGAAATCCGCACCTCGGCGCGCATTTCGGTCAGCGATTCAATATGCATTTCCAGAGGCAGGCTGCGCCATAGGCGAACCCGCTGCTCGAGCGGAAAGGCTTCCAGAATTAATGCGAGCGATGCGGCATCTAATCCCTCTTCAATAAACTCATCAAGTAATTCAGCCTGCTTCGATTCATCGCAGTTTGAAAGTAATTCAATATGGGAAGAGAGTTCTTGAAAATCGCTCAAAGCTATAACTCCGGTAATAAGGTGCTGTTTTGTAGATTAATATACCGTTCCCGGAAGGGGATAGAAAGCCAATTTTAAGTGAGTGGGCCGGTTAATTTGAGTCGGATTTGTCTGGGTGGTTTTGTGGTTGATCAAACATCATTAATAGTGGGTCATTATCGAGCTTAGCACTTTCAATTGGTTCTGCGGTCGTATGACTATTCATCATTAAGGCCAAACGTTGTAACGATGACAGGATCAGGTTCTGTTCCCAGCTTTCGAGTTGGTCAAATTGCTTAATCGCATCTTGTTGCATCATTTGTGGTGCGGCCTGAAGAATACGTTCGCCATCTTTGGTGAGTTGAGCATGAACTTTACGTTTATCCTGCTTATCGCGTACCCGCTCAATAAATCCACGCACTTCCAGGCGGTCGAGAATGCTGGTTGCGGTAGCCGGGCTCATATTAGACACGTCAGATAACTGACGAATGGTCATATTGTCGGTATGTTGAATTGCGCGCAATAGCAGTAGTTGTGGGCCGGTTAATCCGTACTCACGTTTGATTTTTTTCGAATAAAGATCGATAGAACGAATGATTTGTCGTAGTGCAATCAGGACTTCATCATGCATTTCCATCATTATCTCCTTGTGTGAAAATGGAGTGAAATGCCGGTATACAGCTATCGCCCTATACCGGTAATTCAAATACTGATTATTTTGCTGCCGCTTTGGCTTGTTCAACCCAAGAGTTAAACAAATCCTGATGGGCTTTAATCCAGCCGTTTGCATGCGCTTCAATATCAGCTGAGCTATTCTTACCCTGGCTCATCATCATATTTTCTGCACTCACATCATTGATGTTGACTTTCATGATTGAGAATAATTTTGCTGCCGCCGGATTTTCCATTGCAAATTTCTTATTCGCGACGATTTTCATGCTGTTCATCTGAAAACCATAGTTTTTGCCATTTGCTAGTGTGGTATCTACGTCTTTACGTTCACCCGGTAGAGAAGAAAACGGCACTTCAAGCCAGACAACATCTTTTCCTGGTACTAAAACACCACTTACCCAGTAAGGTGTCCAAGTGTAGTAGAGAATCGATTCACCTTTTTTGTAGCGCGAGATGGTATCAGCGATAATTGCGGCGTAGTTACCTTGGTTATGGGTTACATTGTCGCGCAGTTTAAAAGCATCTAGCTGGTGTTCGATAACACCTTCGCAGCCCCAACCCGGGTTACAACCGGTTAAATCAGCTTTGCCATCTCCGTTGGCATCAAAGAGTTTGGCAATTTTTGGATCGCTGAGCTGACCAATATTGGTAATGCCATATTTCTCGGCGGTTTTTTTATCAATCAGGTAACCCTGTGCTGCACCCGAAATGTATTCTCTTCAACGAAGAATTTATTTTCTCCCCCGGCTTTGAGATATTTGCCCTGGTGCAAAGGGAACCAGGCCACAGGTAAGTAGGTGGCGTCACCTTCGGCAACGGAGGTATAGCCAACGTTGTAGTCGACTTCTTTGCTTGGTAGTACGTTGTAGCCAAGAGCTTCCATTGCTTTATTTACTATCAGCGTCTGGAATGTTTCTTCTGCTACGGTGGACTGAACAGGTTGAACAGTGATGCCTTCTCCGGGTAGCTTTTCAGCCCATGCAGTTGAGGCAAACGCACTGGTTGCAACCAATCCGGTGGCTAATGCACCTTTCCAACTTAGTTTCATGTCAATACTCCTATGTATCGTTTCTGTCCATGTATAGGGTTTAAGCCCTAGCGTTTTAGTTTCATCAATAGCCCAACAGGGCCTTTATGATACCAATGAGTTTTGTTGTCGCGAGTTTCAGCACCAATCGTCTGCGTAATTCGGTCGAGCAAAATGGCGAGAATAACAATCCCCAAACCACCAACCGCAGCCATGCCCATATCTAACCGGCCGATGCCGCGTAGCACCATCTGACCTAAGCCGCCCACGGCGATCATCGATGCAATCACCACCATAGAGAGGGACAACATCAGAGTCTGGTTAACTCCGGCCATAATGGTTGGCATCGCCAGTGGTAGCTGAATCCGGTACAGCATCTGCTTTGGATTGGCGCCGAATGCGTGACCGGCTTCAATCAGTTCCTCCGGTACTTGCTGAATGCCCAAAATGGTTAAACGCACAATTGGCGGCAGAGC
Source organism: uncultured Vibrio sp. (assembly GCA_963666615.1). Lineage (GTDB taxonomy): Bacteria > Pseudomonadota > Gammaproteobacteria > Enterobacterales > Vibrionaceae > Vibrio. Next base: position 283,634 of record OY762907.1, on the reverse strand, counting down.
AAAAATAATGGTTACCACGACACCAGGAACATTGCCGATACCGAATAGCATGACAATCGGAACCAGGTAAACGAAGGCTGGAGTTGTTTGCATTGCATCTAGCATCGGGCGGATAAACTTCGCAGCGGTTTGATTCCTAGCGAGCCATATTCCGAGCGGCAGCCCAATCAATAAGCAGAAAAAAACCGAGGTTAGCACTAAGGCTAGCGTGATCATGGCTTCATCCCAGGCTCCAATCAGACCGACAACAATCAGTGATAATAATGATGAAATTCCCAGTTTTGGGCCGGCAAGTTGCCAGGCGATCAGAAATAGGATCAACAGCATTATCGGTGCTGGTGTGGAAACCAACGCTGTCTGAAAAGAGGTCAGAATCAGATCGACCGGTACTCGAATCGCCTGAAATAGTGGACGGCCGTGTTCAACCATCCAGTTGAGTGCGGTTTCTACCCAACTATCGAAGGGAAGAATGGCATCTCTGAATGGATGTAACCAATTAAAAGGCTCAACCTGTGCCGCGGTATTTAACCAGTCACCACCCGCTGTTGCCTGCGTGGTGGTTGACCAAGCATCGCTACTGCTTGCTGCTTGTTCGGTGGTTGATGCCCAAGGATCGCTTGTTTCCGTAGCCATGTGTCTTACTCTCTGTCTAATGTCTGTAATAAACGGGACTTAGTGATCACGCCATAATAGTTGCCATTTTCATCAATCACCGGAACCGGGTAAGGCACGCTGGCGACTTCGCTGATGAGATCACCGACAGATGTTTCGGCCAGAAGCGTGATGGTGTCGGATAAGATAGCGTCTGCCAGAGGGTGATTGTGTTTACTGGCTTGTTTAAGCGTATCGAGCGATACAATCCCGGAATATTTATTGGCTCGGTCAACCACAATGCCATATTCTCGATCAGCATCGATTAGCATCTGTAACGCTGCTGCCGGACCGTCTGTTGCGTGTTTTTTTATCACGGCCGATGGTTTTTTCCGCGCGATATCTTTGGCACTGAATACCGTTGCTACATTTACGCCTCTAAAGAATGAGCTGACATAATCGTTGGCTGGGTTGTGCAGAATTTCATCGGGTGTACCGACCTGAACAACCACACCATTTTGCATGATCGCAATTCGGTCACCGATACGCATCGCTTCATCGAGATCGTGAGAGATAAACACAATGGTCCGTTTGTCGTCATTCTGCAGACGAATGAGTTCATCCTGCATTTCTGTGCGGATTAATGGGTCAAGGGCAGAAAACGCTTCGTCCATTAACAGAATTTCTGGATCGTTGGTTAAGGCTCGCGCCAGACCGACACGCTGTTTCATCCCACCGGAAAGTTCATCGGGGTAGGAATCGCAGTAAGCCTCCAATCCAACGCGTCCTAGAGCATTTTTAGCACTTGCGTAGCGCTGATCTTTTTCAACTCCTGCCAGTTCAAGACCAAATGCTGCGTTTTCGATCACCGTCATATGGGGCATCAAGGCGAAGTTCTGGAACACCATTGAGATGTTTTTTCGGCGTACGTCGCGCAGTTCCTCTTTCGAAATTTTAGCGATATCTTTGCCGTTAAGTAGCACGCTGCCACGAGTGGGTTCAATTAAGCGATTGAGCAAGCGAACTAGGGTAGATTTCCCAGATCCGGATAGCCCCATTATGACAAAGATTTCCCCTTGCTGAATCGATAGCGAGACATCTTTAACACCGACAGTCATGCCGGTTTTTTCAAAGATCTCGTCTTTATCGAGACCATTTTCCAGTAGTGGAAATACCTCATCGGGCGAGTCACCGAAGACTTTATAAAGATCTTTTACTTCGAGTATGGTTTGCATGGAATCTATCCTTTTTATCGCATACATCTTAGATTTTTTTGAAATATTATTATGTACTCTAAGTATTATTTGTGGGTATTTCAAGCGTTGATTTGGCCTAAATCTAGTGATTTTTTTGATATCTATTTGAAATAAAATAACTAATCATAACTTTCAAGCTGGATAAATAATTTGAGTTGGAATATTTCGAATTGTAATTATTGGCGTGGTGTGACGGTCAGAACAGAATGGCAGGAGTTAATTTAGGCGGTGATTTGAGGAGCGTTGTTGCTGGTTATGTTAAAAACAAAAGCCGGGAATAATCCCGGCCTTGAGTGAAAAAATTATCTGGTTCTATAGTGAATAATTTAAATGCGCCAGGAAGTGCAGGGCCGTATTTGGTACGGTGGCTTTTCCGTCGCCAATATCAAAACGTGTATAGGAGTAGCTCATTTTCGACTCAAGTGAAAATGATACCCCCCCTGCTTCATATAGGACTTTTTCTAATCCTAACTGCAGTGAGCCGCCCGCCATTGGCGTCGAATTCTGGCTGCGCTGATTGTCGACGGTTACATCAGAACTTACTGATACGACTCCGGCTCCAACACGGACTATGGCAGTTGGACTGACATGTGCAGCATAGTTGAGATAGTAGATGTCATATCTGTTGATGGTGAAATCCTGAATACGAGGATCGAGATCATCTTTTTCTGCATCAAGTTTGTGGTGCAGGTACTCTAACTCCAATGAATATTCAGGTCCCATTTCATGCGACAGGCGTAACCCATAATACATTTGGCCATTAAATGGGTCTGTATGCCACTCTGTGTCGTCGGATGTGATATCGCCACCGCTACTCATATCCAGTGTGATGTCATCTCGATAGTTAATCGCCGTACCAGTTGAGGCACTTAATTGCCAGGTTTGTGCCATCCCTGTATCGGCAAGCAACAGTAGGACAACAGGGAGATATTTAATACCAAATTTCACTGACATAGGGCTCTCCAGAAAATGAATGTTAGCAAGAGATAACAGCAACAAACCACAGTATATCAAATTTTACTATCCACATGGATAATTAAATTTGAATTAAAAATTAGTCGGTTAGGAAATGAAATCTTAAATTACAAATTGTTACATATTGTGAGTCAAAACTTTGTCGGTATACTCTGCTCAACTGTAAATACCGGATTCTATCAACCTGAGGGTTATTTCTGGGTTAACAGCATTACTATGATTATAAACTAAGTTGACTATAAATGTTTTTGGGAGCAATAAATGAAAAAATTAGTATTGGCAATGTCATTAAGCGCAATTTGTGGAGCGGCTCAGGCTGCGCATTGGGGCTATGAAGGAGAGCACGGCCCTGAGCACTGGGGTAATGTGTCTAAAATTTGTGAGCAAGGACTAAATCAAAGCCCTATCAACCTGACTTCTATGGTTGATGCTAAACTTTCTCCACTGGATATTAGCTACTCAGGTACAGTAACCGCGCTTACGAATAACGGCCACAGTTTGCAGGCAACGGTTGAGGGTGCTAATACTCTAACTATTGATGGTATTGATTTCGAGCTAAAACAGTTCCATTTCCACACTCCTTCAGAGAATACTATCGATAATCAATATTTCCCACTTGAAGGTCACTTTGTTCATGCGGATAAAGATGGCAATTTGGCGGTGATTTCAGTGATGTTTAAAATGGGCGAGCAGAACCAACAACTGGCAAGCCTGACAGAAACGCTTCCAGCTAAAGATAAAACCGTAGCGCTAAAACACCCGTTCGCCGTTAAGGATATGCTGCCAAGCTATTCTGCTTACTATCGTTTCAACGGTTCATTGACCACGCCACCATGTAGTGAAGGTGTACGCTGGATTGTACTGAAAGATGTGAAGGTACTTTCTGAACAGCAAGAGCAGGCACTAAGTGATGTGATGGGTGAAAATAACCGCCCGGTACAGGCAACCAATGCTCGTGTGGTATTAAGCTCAAATTAATCTGTAGAGCTTTAATAGCAGAATCCGGGCCTTTGCCCGGATTTGTTAGACCCAGCAGAGCCTAATAAACAGCTCTTTCTGACGCTTTGATATATCCGATAAACTCTTCTGCTGGCATAGGCTGAGCAAAGTAAAACCCTTGGATATGCTCAACGCCCATCTTCTCCAACGCATCAAGCTGTTCCACATTTTCCACACCTTCGGCAATAACCAGCATTCCAAGCTGATTGGCCAGCTCAATCATCGAAGCAACAACGGAATCGAGCGCTTCATTCTGAGATAGGCCGCGGATAAACACCTGATCGATTTTTATTTTATCGAACGGATGTTGGTGGATAAAGTTTAAACCAGAATAGCCGGTACCAAAGTCATCAATCGCCATTTTAAACCCAAGGTGGCGCAGTAGTGACAAGTTATGTACCGCTTGTTCCATCTCGCTGCTCGAATAATCATTGTCTTCAGTAATCTCTAACAGTAGCGTCTGAACCATTCTTGGGTGGGTAATCGCATAATCATAAAGATGAGAGATAAACTCATCGTCCAGTACCAGAATTCGGCTGATGTTGATGCTGATATAACGCCCGTCTAATTCACGCTTATGCTTTTCGGCATAATCGGTCAGATATTCCAGTACCCGGTAGGTCAGATCTTTGATTATGCCGATCTGCTCTGCTAGTGGAATAAAAATAGTGGGTGAAATATAGCCTTTTTCCGGGTCATTCCAGCGTAGCAATGCTTCACAGCCCACGACGTGATGCTGTTTACTGTTGACGATTGGTTGTAGGTAGAGCTTAAGCTGGTTTTGCTGAATAGCGCTGCGCAAAGAGGAATCGAGCGAATGGTTGTTTTGTGCATAATCACGCACGATCAAATAGGTAACAGTCAGTAAACTGGCGATCAGAATCAAAAACCATACTCTATCCACATAATGATTAATATAGGCATCCCGGCCAATATCAACCGAAATGACAAACGGATAGCTGGACGAAGAGAAGTTCAGGTGCCGGTTGGTTTCAGATTCTTCAATCATATTCCCTTGAATCACCTGATGTAGAACCTGAATACGGTAACCGTAACCGGTATGATTAAAGAGTGGAGATATCAGTTCGAGAAAATGACGAGGAGGGATAAGAGCATCGATACCCTGCTTAGTTGGAATCGAAGTATATATAAAGAATGAAGGAAGCCCGATGGTTGAATGAGTCAGGCTAATCGTTGTGCGTTGGGGCGATTGCTCTAAACGTTCTAAAATTTGGTCATAGATTTTGATGTTGGATTTGCCAGCATTGCTGGTACAAAAGATGCGGCCCTGCTGATTATATGCGCCCACTTCTTTGATTTTATCGGTGAGAAACACGTAGTTACGCAGCTTGACCACATCATTGTCATCACACTGGCCAGAAATCGACATACGTAAACGGTCGAGATCATGCGCGCTTTTGTTGATGTAGGTTTCTAACTTAGTGATAGCCTGCTGACCCAGAGTATGAGCGTTACTGAAGGTGTAGTAATAGTTGTAGAATCCGCCAGCAATAAATGTCAGAAAAAAGATCGACAATACGGGTAGCATAATACCCACTCGGGAGTGGAGTGCATGGTAGTTTTGTGTCAGAGTGTTGAGACTGGCAGTATGTTCACGCATAGATATTAAATGTTTTTTAAATCAATCATTTCTGTTATTCGCTGGCATTGAAACCAACATTCCATCAAACTCTGAGCTAAGCTAGAATATTTCTGCATAATTGGAACCAATGTAACAATATACTTACGCGACCACAAGCATAAAGCATCGAGCACTTGGGCAGAAATTTTGTTAAGCTTGCGCCAGAAATTAATGAGAGATTTATCAAATGTCGTGTAACTTTGAACAATTGGGTGTATTGCCACCGTTATGTAGCCAATTGGCAGAATTAGGTATTCATACACCCACCGAGGTTCAGTCTCAGGCAATTGGCCTGGTACTTGAGGGAAAGGATGTCATTGCTGGAGCGCAAACCGGAACCGGAAAGACCGCGGCATTTGGTGTGCCAATTATTCAAAATTTGTTGTTAACTCCTAAAGCGTCTTCGGAGCAGGGAAAGGCGATTCGGGCGTTGATTCTGGTGCCGACGCGAGAGTTGGCGCAGCAGGTATTTGATAATCTGGTCGCTTATGCACAAGATACGTCACTTTCGATTGTTACCGTGTACGGCGGCACCAGCATCAATGTACAGAATGAGAAACTAAAGCAAGGCTGCGATATTCTGGTGGCAACGCCAGGCCGTTTGCTGGATCATCTATTCACCCGGACTATTTCTTTGGCGGCTGTTGAAACCTGGGTACTGGATGAGGCTGACCGTATGTTGGATATGGGATTTCAGCCTGATTTACAACGGATTCTGCGCCGTCTGAATAGCGAACGGCAAACGCTGTTTTTTTCCGCTACCTTCGATAATAACGTGCGAGCTTTTGCTCGTTCACTGATGAATGATCCAGCCTTGGTTCAGGTTACACCAGAAAATGCGACGGCAGATTCGGTTGAGCAGATTGTTTATCCGGTGGATCGCAGTAAAAAACGCCAGTTACTGGCATATTTGATTGGGTCGCGTAACTGGCAGCAGGTACTGGTATTCACGAAAACCAAACAGAGTACTGATCTACTGGCGAAAGAACTGAAGCTGGATGGAATTAAAGCCGCTTCGATCAATGGAGATAAAAGTCAGGGTGCCCGGCAGAAAGCGTTAGATGACTTTAAGGCAGGTAAAGTGCGGGCATTGATTGCTACCGATGTAGCGGCGCGCGGGCTGGATATCAATCATCTGGAACAGGTGGTGAATTTCGATCTTCCCTATAAAGCGGAAGACTATATACACCGCATCGGGCGAACCGGACGGGCAGGGAAGACCGGCCAGGCGTGTTCATTTATGAGCCACGATGAAGAGTACCTATTGGAGGCGATTGAAACCTTGTTGGATAGACGCTTGCCGCAAGAGTGGCTGGCAGGTTTCGAACCGAGCCTAATTGCAGAAATCGAACCAGATCGTACACCACGCAAGCAAAGTCGTTCGTCGGAAAAGCGTAAGCTTAAGGCAAAGCTGAAAATTCATGCCAGTCGGGGAAAACCGCAGCGCTGATTGGTTTGCCATATAAGATCAGGGTCAGAGTCGCAATGCGACTCTGACCCTGTAAGATACTGAGAAGGTTCGATTAATCGTAAATCGTCGGAATTGGCTGGCGTTTATGCTGGGTCGCTTTGTAAATACCTACCAGACGTTCAACCACTTGCGGACTCACTGCTTTGCCTTCCAGAAAGTCATCGATTTGATCATAGGTCAGTTGTAGCGCATCTTCATCGGCTTTTTGCGGAGCCAGTTCTTCCAGATCTGCGGTTGGTGTTTTAGTCACTAACAGCTGAGGAGCTCCCAAGGTAGCTGCGACCTGACGTACCTGACGTTTGCTTAAACCAAACAACGGGGCAAGGTCACAGGCACCATCGCCGTGTTTAGTGTAGAAACCGGTAATGTTTTCTGCCGAGTGATCGGTGCCTAGCACTAATCCGCCAACATAACCGGCAATTTCATATTGAGCGATCATCCTCGCACGGGCTTTGACGTTGCCTTTAACAAAATCGAGTTTAGATTCATCTGCAGGCAGTAACCCGGTATCTGCAAGTGCGGCGTGGGAAGCAGCATGTAACCCATCGACGCCTGCTTTAATATTAACGGATACCGCATGAGTTGGCTGGATAAACTGAATCGACATTTGCGCTTCATCTTCATCTTTCTGCTCGCCATAAGGTAGACGTACAGCGATAAACTGATAATCCTGGCTAGCTGTTTCCTGATTCAGTTGATTGACCGCCAGCTGAGCCAGACGGCCACAAGTGGTTGAGTCAACGCCGCCACTGATACCAAGAACCAAAGCTTTACAGCCTGACTCGGTTAGTTTGCGTTTGATAAAGCCAACGCGGCGTTCAATTTCAAATTCTGGATCAATACTCGGTAAGACACGCATCTCTTCGCGGATAAGTTGTTCCATAAGGCAATCCCTTTTGTGCAAGCAATAACAAATGTATCGTAGTATCATACCGAATTTAGTGAATTAGAAAACTGACAATCGAATAAAAGGGATAAGATGAGGAAGATCGCGGTTTTTGGTAGCGCATTTAACCCCCCTTCATTAGGTCATAAAAGTGTTATTGAATCATTAACCCATTTTGATTTGGTTTTACTGGTACCGAGTATTGCGCACGCTTGGGGGAAGCCGATGCTTGACTACTCGATTCGTTGCCAACTGGTCATAGCCTTTATCAATGACCTGACAATGGCTAACGTTGAGTTATGTCGTCTCGAAGAGCAGATTGTACAACCCGGGCAAAGTGTCACTACTTATCAATTACTTGAAGCATTACAATTGCGTTATTCGGATGATTCTCTCACTTTTGTTGTCGGGCCGGATAATCTGCTCAACTTTGCCAAGTTCGCAAACTATCGTGATATTTTAAATAAATATCAGGTGCTTGCTTGCCCGGAAAAGATCAAAGTCCGCAGTACGGATATTCGTCAACGGTTGGCTGAAAAACAGTCTGTTGAGGAGTTAACCACTTCACGAGTGGCGACTTTGTTACAAAATCAATCTTTGTACCGTTAGCGTATGCATACCCTTATGTTTACGGGGTCCAGACTCCTTAGTTGATATTTTTGAATATAAAATTGTCAATAAATGCGATTTATAAGCGCAATCTGCTACATATGGTGTATTTCTAATATTATTGATGCACTACTCAAGATTGGAATTATTCCAAGCAAAATCCTGTAGCTATGCTAGAACTATATTATCTGTTTAGTCGTTGAGGTCAGCATGGATTTGTTCGCAGATATGAGGCCAAGTGAGGATTCACCATCGGATCCCGCTCAACTCAAGGATAAAGTAAAAGTTACCAAACCTTGGAAAGTATTGTTGGTGGATGATGATCAGCAGATGCATCAAATTACCCAACTGGCACTGAAGAACTTTTCTTTTCAAAACCGTCCTCTAAACCTTATTTCTGCCTATTCAGGAACAGAAGCTCAAACTATTTTCAATCAGGAAGATGACATAGCTCTGGCGTTAGTCGATGTAGTAATGGAGACCGAGCACGCCGGCCTGGACTTAGTCCGTTATATTCGCAATGATTTGGATAATAAAATGATTCGCCTGGTGCTGCGTACCGGTCAGGCCGGTCAGGCCCCGGAAGATCGGGTTATTCAGGAATATGAGATTGACGATTACAAGGAAAAAACCGAGCTAACTACACAGAAGCTGCGTACTCTGCTGTACTCGATGTTACGTTCTTACCGCGACCTCTGTCTGATTCGCGAGCAGAAAGAGGGCTTGAGCCGGGTTATTGAAGCTTCGGCAAAAGTGCAGAATACTAAGACTCTGCAAGCTTATGCTGCCACAGTATTAAATCAATTGACGTCGTTACTTTCCTTACAGGCTTCTGCCTTCTATTGCCTGGTCAAACCTCGTGAAGACGGTGAAAAATGTTATGCGTTAACGCTGGCCGCGACCGGGGATTACATCACTTTTTATAAAGAATACAGCCTGAACCGTTTTCCACCTGAAGTGGCCGAACGGTGCAAAGAAGTGCTCGATACCCAGGAATCAAAAGATTTTGGCGATGCTTATCTGTTTTATATGAGTGAGGATCGCGGTGTCGATAACCTGCTGTATGTGAATTTAACGGGTAATCTGACCGAGCTGGATAAACAGTTGCTGATTATCTATATGCAGAACATCGCGCTGACATTCGACAACCTTAATCTGTTGGTTGATTTACAGGAAACCTCAAAAGAGCTGGTGTTTAATTTGTCCAATGCTGTCGAGGCGAAAAGCCGGGAAACAGGGGCGCATGTTCAGCGGGTTTCACTTTATTGTGAAAAACTGGCTCGTTTGTACGGTTTGCCAGAAGCAGATGTGCGAATGATTCAGAATGCTTCGCCATTGCATGATATTGGTAAAGTCGCGATTCCGGATAATATCTTGCACAAGCCAGGCAAGCTCGATCCATTAGAGTGGGAAGTGATGCAGCGCCACGTCAATTATGGCGTGGATATTCTTGATAAATCTCAGCGTAAACTGATGCAACTGGCGAAAGAGATTGCTTCGACTCACCATGAAAAATGGGATGGTACCGGCTATCCTAATCAGCTTTCCGGCGATGATATCCCTATTAGCGGGCGTATCGTGGCGATAGCGGATGTGTTTGATGCATTAGGCGCCAAGCGTTCGTATAAAGAGCCATGGGAAGACGATAAGATTAAACGGGAAATTATATTGCAGCGGGGCCGCCATTTCGATCCGGTGCTAACCGATCTGTTTATCGAAAACTGGGATGATTTTATTGCTATTCGTAATTCGTTGCCGGACCGATGAGCCCGGCCCGGCTTGCTTTATTTATTCTGCCTCTGGAGCTGTTAATATCTCTTCAGGTAACTCTTGAGGAGCCGTAATCACAAAATGCACTCCTTGTCCCGTCTCCGAATAAAACTCCAGCGAACCTTTTAGTTTCTGATGTACAAGGTTAAATACCAGATTTAACCCCAGCCCTGAGCCACCTTTACCGCGTTTGGTGGTATAGAACGGTTCAAAAATTTTTTGATGCAGATTCTTCTCAATGCCGCTGCCGTTATCGAAATATTCAAAAATAACCCGATCTTCTTCCTGCCTGAACAGAATACGAATTTGTGGGGTAGGTTGCTGGTCAAAAGCGTGAGTGACACTATTTACCACCAGATTCGATATAATCTGAGTCAGAACGCCCGGCAGACTGTTCATTGTTAGAGCCGCATCTCCTTCAACTACTGGCACTACCGGCACTTTGCGGGTCTTGGGATGTAAACTGGCCATCAGCGAGTTGAGTACGCTAATTACGGTAAAGGTATCGCGTTTTTCCGACACCTGATCCACTGCAGTCTGTTTAAAATCGCGAACCAGATTAGCCGCTCGATGCAGATTCTGCTCTAGCATGTCACCACTCGAAGTTAGTTGTTCCATTAACTGGGCAAACTGAGTGCTGGTCAGTGTCTGAGCTGAAAATGCGTCGTTGAGCTCTTTGGTAGTTTCCTTGATGATTGACGCCGCCGTAACGGAAATCCCCAGTGGTGTATTGACTTCATGAGCCACGCCCGCTACTAGCCCTCCTAATGCTGCGAGTTTCTCTGATTCAATCAACTGGGTTTGGGTCTGACGCAGTTGATTGAGGCTATTCTCCAGATCTTCGGTTCTCTTCTGTACGGTAATTTCGAGGTTTCGGTTTAACTGCTCGAGTTGGAATTGAGCTTCTTTTAGTGCGGTGATATTGATAGTTGTGCCACGGTAGCCCTGAAAACGACTACCCTGGTAACGCGCTTTCGCCTGAAATAACAGGTAAACCGACTGACCGTCGAGGGTCATTTGCTGTTCACATTGCTTAAAGCTTTGTTTGGATTTTAATAAATTTATCAGCTTTAAGTTGGGGTAAAAATGGCGCAGTTCAAAAATGGATGGGCGTTCCTTTTCATCCAGATCAAGTTCAGCACACATCGCTTCTGAGGCGTATACAATATGCAGCGACTCATCGGTTTCCCATAACCAGTCGGATGTAACGTGAGTAAAATCAGCCAGCCGTTCCTTTTCCACACTAATTTCACGATAAAGGCTGGAAAGGTTATCTGTCAGCTTATTGGTTTCTTCGGTGAGAATAGACAGTTCATCGTGATCACTGATGAGAAATGTAGAGTGCTCTATTTTGAGGGGGGGGCGTAATACCTGAGGCGCATAACTTCTCAGATAGCGCATAATCGAGAAAATACGCTGATTAATACTTTTATGGAAAATGACCAAAATTATATAGCACACCAGTGCGGTTTTAAGGGCGTTGACCGCTAAGGTAGTGAAAAACTTTTTGATTAAATCGTCATAAATAGATTCGGTATCGGATTCGACATGTAAAACGCCAATATTTTCTTTTTGCCCGCTGATGACGTCTTCAAAAATTAACGGATAAGAGTCCGTCAGTTTGCTTCCGGAAACGGTATGGCCCGCTTCAAATTGATAGTTATCGGTAGTGATTGACAGGTAATCGATATCGGGCAGGCTGGCTAAACTATCCATTCGCTGTTTGAGTAGCACCAGGTCGTATTCCCACAGAGACTGAGCCATTAATTTGGAATGAACTTCGCGGACTTCCTGATGGCGCAATTCAACTGAATTGAACTGCTGCTTATAATCAAAATATAGTTGGGTGAGCGTCGCAATTAACGTAAAAGATCCACTAACCAGAATTAAGATCAAAATAATCTTTTTTCCCAACATGCTATTTAACGGGGTGCTTTCCGCAACCTCTATTTGTGTGTTATTTTTCATCTGACTCCCCGAATATGAACTACGCTTGATCAAGTATAGTTAAGGTATTGAAGCTCATGAATAAATCATTGCTAATACTAGCAGATAAATTGTGCATTATGTGTATTGGTGTGCTGTTGATAATCAGTCCGGCAAGTCATGCAGAAGATGTGTTGATTATTGAAAGTTATAACTCAAGCTTCAAGTGGGATGAGGAATATGTGGCTGCGGTTAGCACCGAGTTGGAACCGAAATATAGCGTTGCACGTGTGGCAATGGAAACTAATGGTTTGGACAAAAAATATTTCAGTTCTGCGGCCTATCGTACCTTTCAGGTGTATTTGACGATTAAACCTAAAGTGGTCGTTCTAGGCGATGATACGGCTCTGAATTATATGCTGCCGTTACTTTACCAGGAGCCGATCAATATCGTATTTCTGGGGATTAACGGTAATCCGCGCCAACTGATAGAGCGCTATCAGGGAAGGGCAAAAGTAACGGGAGTACTAGAGCGCCCTTATTTTATTGAAACTATTGGTGAAATAGCGAAAATGTTGCCTGCTGATCGGCGCAAGCTTTTGATTTTATTTGATGCAGGTTCTATTTCACCGATTGCCCGAACTTATATGCAGCAAAAATATCAGTTAATTGCACAGAACATGAATCTGGATATTCATTTTGAAGAAATCGCTACCGAGCGAGAATGGCAACAAGTGGTGAATGACAGCCGCCAGCAAGGCTGCGGTGCAATTTTACTGGGGGTATACCATAATTTGCTCAATTCAGACGGTAATCGAGTGAATGATCAGCAACTGCTGAGCTGGACCAGTCGAAACTCACCGTTGCCAGTTTTTGCGCTATGGAATTTTTCAGTTGGCATCGGAAAAGCGATTGGTGGGGTGGTTGTTACTGGTGAAGAGCAGGGGCGATTAGCCGGGCAAATCGCGTTAGATATTTTAGATAACGGAACCGACGGCAATACCATCCCGATCCGTAGTCAGCATGAAGGCTTTGCCGTTTATAGTAAACACGAAATGAGCCGTTGGGGGTTGGCTGCGCCAAAATCCTGGCAGGATATTGATGACCGATAACTTGTATCTTGGCTATATTTCCTTAGACTGAGAAGCCAAGTTTGTTCAGCGATAAATCTTAGTAAGGAAGACAATGGACTTAAATACACTGCTTGATACGGTAAAAACAACCCCCGATACGATTCAGTTTAACGATGTAATTGCATGTATTGATGATAATTACCTGTTCATGCCAACAAAATTTGTTAATGGGAATACCGTTAATGAAGCGAACAAAAATAACGGTTCATGTAAGATTTTTGCTTTTGCCCAGTTGAACCAACTCACCGCTCAGCAGACTTTAGCCTTATTCGGTGAGTTCTATCGTAACGATGTGTTGCTACATCCGACCAACGATGACCATCAGAACATCCGTAATTTTATGCAGTTTGGCTGGGAAGGCATTGAGTTTTCCGCTCAGGCATTAGCCGTTAAATAATCGGATTGATTTTTCTAGAATGCCGTTAGTTTTACGGCATTTATTTATTTTTGCCATCGAACCGTTTCCCCATTAAAGAGAAGATGTATGTTTCCCGACAAGATTAAGTTTATTGCGACCGATATGGACGGCACTTTACTCGACGAACATGGTCAGCTTGACGCTAGTTTTTTTGACATTTATCAGCAACTCAAAGATAAGAATATCTTGTTCGCTGCGGCATCTGGTCGCCAGTATTACAGCCTGATTGATACGTTCACCCCAATTAAAGATGAGATTCTGTTTATTGCCGAAAACGGTACTCTGGTGATGCATAAGGGTGAAGAGCTGTATAGTTGCACTATTGACGCTCCTTCTGTTGAGCAGATTATTACTCAGGCGCGGAAAATTCCCGGTGCTTTTATTGTACTGTGTGGCAAGACTAGTGCGTATATTGAAACTCAGGAGCCACAAGCGCTGGAGGAGTTTGCCAAGTATTATCATCGCTGTGAGTACGTTGATGACTTGCTCACGGTTGATGACCAATTTATTAAGGTCGCCATTTGTCATTTCGACAGTACCGAAGAGTTTGTTTTCCCAACTATTAATCAACATTTTGGTGACAGCCATAAAGTCGTAGTCAGTGGTCAAATTTGGCTGGATGTGATGAATGCGGAAGCATCGAAAGGTGCAGCGATTGAACGCTTGCAGGCCTCTTTGGGTTTCAATCGCCGCGAGACCATGAGTTTTGGTGACTACTTTAATGATGTTGAGATGCTTCAGGCGAGCTACTACTCCTATGCAGTGGATAATGCTCATGATGGGGTCAAGCAAATTGCCCGTTTTAGTGCGCCGAGTAACCGTGATCAGGGGGTATTTACTGTGCTTAGACAGTATCTGGCGAGTTTGTAGTCTGACTGTTTGATCAAAAATAATTTCTGTCGAGACAAATTAACATTGATGTTGATTATAAATCGGCCACTTGCTATTATGTCTATGCACTGTATATACAAAGTATATTTTTTTAATATGCAATGCCAGACTTATTAGCCTTGGTTTTTTACAACCGATGTCGAAATATCAATAGATTAGCGTGAGATAGAGGAGAAACGGATCTTTAAATCTAGCTGGTGGATGGCATAAATAGGTTAATACATAACTCTAAAATTTTGTAGTGAGGGGAAAAGTATGAGACCAGAAATGATTGAAGTTAACAGCTTAGGTTTAGTAGAACGTATCTGCTTGTTTTCATTAAGCGTTATTGCGGTTTTTCTTGTGTTAATCTAATGATTAACACAGTTAGTTAGCCGGACGAGCCCCTTCCTTGAAGGGGCTTTGTCGTTAAAGGCCAGTGGGTAGCGTGTCTTCGCTCTGATCGATTGTTAAAGTTCTATCCGCATTTGAATCCGATGTTTCTGCCACATTATGTTCAGCAATAAACTTTTTAATAAACCGACGTATTTCACGCGCTGCCGAGGTGTCTAACTCTTCACACAACGCAACAAATTCATCCCGCTCTTCACGCCCGATACGCAGCAGTAACTGGCTATCTTTTTTATGCGATTTCTTTTTGTGACCCATGGAGATGCTCTTATTTTGTATATTGAGTGTATATATAAAGCATTGACGTTGTTATCTGGTTTTTATACATCAATAAATGTGATTTAGATCACGAAATATTCACCACTGCTTAGTGATCGCTAAGTTGGTAGCAGAACTCCAAGCTGCCCCTATTTGCAGTTGGAAACAGGCATCGTCCACATATCGAATATCAGTTTTACAATAATTATTCTAACGATACTGTCGATTTGAATTGGACTAAATTTTACATTTACTAGAAATTACCGCATAACCAATTGATTTAATTGAAGTTAAAATTTAATGAAGAAATTCGTATCTATTATGTACACATAGTGTATAGTATCGTCAGCTCAAACGGTGAGTTATTGATAATATATTTAGTTCAAGATCTTCTCAGTTTTTTTTCGATTAAATTCGTCATATCTATCCTGCGATACCTTTTTCTTCATTCCTTATTTAGTAGCTTTCTTTTTAATTCATTCAATCTATCGAGATATATTATGTCAAATAAGACAACTGGCTCAGTAAAATGGTTTAACGAAACTAAAGGCTTTGGATTCATCACCCCTGATAACGGTGGTGCTGATCTATTCGTTCATTTCAGATCAATTGCTAGCGAAGGCTTTAAAACATTAGCTGAGGGCCAAAAGGTTTCTTTTAATGTTGAAGAAGGTAACAAAGGCCCACAAGCTGGCAATGTTACTTTAGTATAAGAATTTGCAAAAGATCTCTTTTATAGGGGAGATCTTTTGCTTTAAAATTAATAAGGAGTCCGATGACTCGAAAAACGAATCGAAAGACATATTGGTATTATGTTCTGCGTGAGCAGAAAATAACCAAAGGACAAAAACTTAATTGTTCGTTATAAAATACTGTCTTCATCATGGTGAGATTTCTTGGTCTGCTACCATACATCAGTTAAATAGTGATGTACTAAAACGTCATATTCTTCCTAGATTAAATACCAGCCTCTTTGACCTCAGATTTTCATTTTGTGAACTTGAAAATACGGGTGAAATTAAAGATTCATACGGGAAGGTTTTGGGGGATTTTTATATCCAAATTAGAGAAGGATACTGAGCTTTGAAAAAACCATCGACGGGTTCTAAGCCCAAGACGGACAAAGGAAAGAGTTCTAGTACAGATGAAAGTTCTAATAGCATTCATAAGATAAGAAAAAAAATTGAAAACATTTTGTTAGAACGAGAAGAGAAAAAACTTTGGGATCTATAAGGTAAGAAGCGATATGAGAAAACCAGTTAGAAAATCGAGCAAGAAGACACAGAAAAATAACTTCGAAGAGCGGTTTGCTGTTATGGTAAAAGAATACCAAGAAGCGAACGAAATTCTAGAATCTATGGAAAAAGATTCATCAGAATATATAACTCAGAAAAAAGCATGTGATAAACTATTTGCAAGTGCTGAGCGATACATTAATAATTTGAAATAGTTTTCTTCTATTTTACATGAAATGCATCTAAACTTTTTATGCTAAGAATTGCTACCTTTATTATCCACTTAGTATCAATTTTTAAGTACTAATCAGGCTCTTCTTTATTCTGAAAAGCCTGTGTTTTCTTCAATTGACGATAGCTGATTTAATCCATAGTTATCTAATTTAGATAAATCACTGGCACGTTTTTGCTACTCATAACTCTCAATCCCTGGGCATGAGCAAATGAGATTGCGATCACCATACACGTTATCGACCCGGTTGACTGTTGGCCAGTATTTGGCGGCTTTGCTATGGGCTGACGGGAAGCCGGCAACCTCGCGGGTGTAGGGATGCAGCCATTCTTCTGCCGATAAGTCATACTGAGTATGGGGAGCGTTCACCAGTGGGTTGTCCTCTAATGGCCATTCGCCATTTTGCACTTTCTGGATTTCCTGATAGATGGCAATCATCGCATCACAGAAACGGTTCAGTTCAGTTAAATCTTCCGATTCAGTGGGTTCTATCATTAACGTGCCGGCAACCGGGAACGACATGGTTGGTGCGTGGAAACCATAATCCATCAGACGTTTGGCGATGTCTTCCTCACTAATACCGCTGGCTTCTTTGATTGGCCGAATATCAATAATACATTCATGAGCGACACGACCGTTATTACCACGATACAGTACCGGATAGTAAGGGCGCAGCTGCTCCATCACATAGTTCGCATTTAAAATCGCGATTTTAGTCGCATCAGTTAACCCTTGTTCACCCATCATGGTGATATACGCCCATGAGATTGGCAAAATGGACGCACTACCCAGATCCGCCGCTGAGACCGCAAATTCATTGCCATCTACACCATTTTCAATATGGCCGGGAAGGAACGGAGCGAGATGAGCTTTCACGCCAATCGGGCCGACACCTGGGCCGCCGCCACCGTGGGGAATACAGAAGGTTTTATGCAGGTTAAGGTGCGAAACATCCGAACCGATAAATCCAGGTGAAGTTAGCCCTACCTGAGCGTTCATATTCGCGCCGTCCAGATAGACCTGACCACCTGCGGCATGAACCATTTCGCACACCTGCTGTACCTGCTCTTCGTATACGCCATGGGTTGAAGGGTAGGTGATCATAATGCAGGAGATAGTATCGGCGTGTTGGTCAATTTTATCGGCCAAATCGGCTAAATCGATATTACCGTTGTTATCGCATTTCACCACCACGACTTTCATCGAGACCATCGCGGCAGAAGCCGGGTTGGTACCGTGGGCTGAGCTTGGAATTAAGCAGATATTGCGCTGATTTTCACCGCGACTGGCGTGGTAACGTTGAATCGCAATTAGCCCGGCATACTCGCCCGACGCACCGGAATTGGGTTGTAGCGAGAAATGATCATAACCGGTAATTTCGCACAGCTTGGCTTTCAGGTCATCGGCTAATGCTGTGTATCCTGCTGCCTGCTGTTTCGGTGCGAATGGATGAAGCTGGGAGAATTCCGGCCAGGTAACTGGGATCATTTCGGCAGCAGCGTTTAATTTCATGGTGCAGCTACCCAGTGGAATCATACCGTGAGTAAGTGAAAAGTCCTTATTCTCCAACTGCTTCAGATAACGCATCATCTGGGTTTCACTGTGGTGAGTATTAAATACCGGGTGAGTCAGGAACGCACTGCTACGGCGGCAATTGCTAGGAATCGCTGCCAGTTCATTACTAGCGATTGAATCAGAGAGTTGCTGCGTTGATTCATCGACCATAAATATATTGAATAGGGCGCTGATATCATCGAGGGTGGTGGTTTCATCCAGACTAATACCCAATTGGCCGTTAAGCTTGCGCAGGTTGATCTCGCTTTGTTGTGCTTTTTCGAATAGTTCAGCTGTGCGTTCGCCACTTGCTATAGTGACGGTATCAAAGAAAGAGTTATGCAGCAGCGTGTAGCCAGCTTTAGCTAACCCGGCAGCAAGAATCGCCGTCATATGATGAGTACGACGAGCGATGGTGGTTAAGCCCTGGGCACCATGATACACCGCGTAGAAAGAAGCCATATTCGCCAGCAGTGCCTGAGCGGTACAGATATTGGAGGTCGCTTTCTCGCGGCGGATATGTTGCTCGCGGGTCTGCATTGCCATACGCAAAGCTTGATTGCCTTTACTATCAACGGAAACGCCAATCACTCGCCCCGGCATGGTGCGTTTATAAGCATCACGAGTCGCCATAAAGGCGGCATGTGGGCCGCCATAACCCATAGGTACACCAAAGCGTTGTGCTGAGCCAATCACCACATCTGCACCCATTTCACCGGCCGGTTTCAATAGCGTGCAGGCCAGCAGATCGGTTGCTACAGTTACCAGCGTTTTATTACTATGCGCCGCTTCAATGATTGGGCTTAGGTCATACACTTTGCCGGTGGTGGAAGGATACTGTAGCAAAGCGCCAAACACATCCTGTTCAGCCAGTTTTTCTGTTGGTGCGATAACAATCTCAAAGCCAATAAACTGGGCTCGGGTTTTGATCACTTCGATGGTTTGAGGATGAACATCATCGGCGATAAAAAAGCAGTTACTTTTGCTTTTTCCGGCTCGCTTACACAGCGCCATAGCTTCTGCCGCTGCGGTGGCTTCATCGAGCAGAGACGCATTAGCGATCTCCATTCCAGTCAAATCCATTACCATCTGTTGATAGTTAAGCAGCGCTTCTAAGCGACCCTGAGAAATTTCCGGCTGGTAGGGCGTGTAGGCGGTATACCAGCCGGGATTTTCCAGAACATTGCGCAAGATTACGTTAGGAGTAAATGTGTTGTAATACCCTTGGCCGATAAACGAGCGTTTGATTTGGTTCTGCCCGGCGATGGCTTTGAGCTTGTCCAGCATGGCGGATTCACTCATCGGTGCATCTAATGACATTGGCTGGGCTAAACGGATCGAAGCTGGCACCGTTTGCGCGATCAAATCGTCCAGGCTCTCGGCTCTGACCGTATTGAGCATGGTTTGTTGCTCATTACAGTTGGGGCCGTTGTGGCGAGTGATAAACTCATTATTAGCGCACAGGGTATCAAATAACTTTGTCATAGATGGGGTTACCTTGAGTTAATCAGGATTCTGTTCGGGTGAATGTGGTCTTACTCTTCGTCAACCAATGTTTGGTAATCTTCGGCTGATTTTAAGTTTTCCAGCTCAGACGGATCGGCAGCAGTAATTTTCACGATCCAACCCCCTTCAAAAGGTTCTTCGTTGATTAACTCTGGGCTGTCGGCCAGCTCCTCATTTATAGCAACAACGGTACCTGAAATTGGTGCGTAAATATCGGAAGCGGCTTTTACTGATTCCACCAGAGAGAAATTCGCACCGGCTTCTATCTCTGCATCCAGCTCTGGTAATTCAACAAAAACCACATCGCCTAACATCTCCTGTGCATGATCGGAAATACCGATAGTGTAAGTACCATCGCCGTTATCACGTACCCATTCATGACTATCTGTAAATTTCAGTGTGTTATCCATTGATTTGTCTCCAGGTAGAATATTTTTAAATACCAAGTTTTAAATGTTACATGTCGCTAACATAGCGCTTTGCTATGCAACATTCAATTAAAATTTCCAATAGGAAACATGGTTTCGTTATGTTGTAATGTGAGATGCAATTTTTTAGTGGAACAGGTACTATCCGCCAATGATTAGAAGCCGAGTTGAGAGACCAAGATGCAAGACGATGTAATGGATGATTATCCTTCTTTACTGCTGGAAAAAGATTCAGCGGAACATCACATTAAACCGCTTAAGCTTGGGGAACGTATCAAGGATATCCGGCTCAATCTTGGTTTGACTCTGGAAGAGGCAAGCCAGAAAACCGGCCTGGCACGATCAACGTTGAGTAAAATTGAGAATGAACAGATTTCGCCAACGTTTCAGGCGATGCAGAAACTGGCCAATGGCTTAGCGATCAATATGCCACAACTGTTTGAACCGCCTAAACAAATTCGCGCTAGTGGACGTCGGGATATCACTCGTTCTGGCCAGGGGAAACCTCATCCGACGCCGACCTATGAGCATGAGCTTCTCGCATCACAGCTTTCGAATAAAAAAATGATGCCGTTTAAAACTCGGGTTCGTGCTCGTTCATTTGATGAATATACCGACTGGGTTCGCCATGATGGTGAAGAGTTTCTGTTAATCCTGGAAGGTGTCGTCACCTTCTACTCAGAATTTTACGAACCGGTTAATTTGAGCCAAGGTGATAGTGTTTACTACGATGCGACAATGGGCCATATGTTGGTTTCTGTTAGTGAATCGGATGCTGAAATATTGTGGGTAACGGCAAAATAGTTGATTTCCTATAGTAAACAAATGTGGAAAACACGTTGCAAATGGGCCAGTCAGGCCTATTTTTTTGCCGGTAAAATAGCCTGGTTGGGCGAAATTTGGTTGAAAATTTGTTAAATAGTTTCAATTTTTTGATTCTTGTTTATTATAGGAAACAAAGCCGCACATCTGGTATGAGTCTGGAGAATCATCATGCAGGAAATAACCGAACAAGCCACATTGTTAAAAACCCCTCTTTACGATTTGCATATTCAGGCCGGAGCGAAGATGGTTCCGTTTGCTGGTTATGAAATGCCGGTACAGTATCCACTGGGAGTTAAAAAGGAACATCTGCACACCCGCAATGCCGCTGGTCTATTTGATGTTTCACATATGGGGCAACTAATATTACGTGGAGACAATGCGGCAGCGATGCTGGAGTCTCTTGTGCCTGTTGATGTGATCGATCTTCCGGTCGGAAAGCAGCGCTATGCCTTCTTTACCAATCAGCAGGGCGGAATTCTTGACGATCTAATGATTGCCAACCTTGGTGACTGCTTGTTTGTGGTGGTTAATGCGGCCTGTAAACAGGCGGATATCGCACATCTGCAAGCGCATCTTCAGCCGGGTGTAACCCTAACCGAATGTGATGACCGTGCCTTGCTGGCGCTACAAGGACCACATGCGGTACAAGTGTTATCATCATTGGCTCCACAAGTCGCTGATATGTTTTTTATGGATATCGCGCGCGTCAGTATTGACGGGGTGGAATGCATTGTTAGTCGCAGTGGTTATACCGGTGAAGACGGTTATGAAATCTCTGTTCCTGCTGCAGAGGCAACTAAGTTAGCTCAGTGCTTAATAGAATTTGAGCAGGTTGAATGGATCGGACTGGGAGCTCGTGATTCACTGCGCTTAGAGTGTGGCTTGTGTTTATACGGCCATGATCTGGATGAAACCACGACTCCGGTTGAAGCCAGTCTGCTTTGGGCTCTGAGCCCGGCTCGCCGCGCTGATGGAATCCGTGCCGGAGGTTACCCAGGGGCTGATATTATTCATCAGCAACAGGCTGATAAATCGGCGGCGCGTAAGCGGGTCGGTTTAGTTGGGGAAACCAAAGCCCCTGTGCGTGAAGATACTGAATTGTTTGATGCTGAAGGTAATCAAATTGGTCTTGTTACCAGTGGCACGTCTGGACCAACTGCCGGTGTGCCGGTTTCTATGGCCTATATCCAGAGTGAGTTTGCCACCGTGGGTACGCCGGTTCAGGCGCTTGTTCGTGGCAAAATGCTACCAATGAAAGTAGCAAAGATACCATTTGTTCCACAACGCTATTACCGTGGATAAAGAGCCGTGGATAAAGGATTGTAGATAAATTGCGTGACTGATTCTCAACAGTAAGTCAATCCGAGGGATAGTGTACCTTGCTATTCCTCTTTTCGCCCCTCTGCCGTATTATCTATTCATTATATTTCCTATGGCATTCCCGATATGTTGAACAGACTCTTTTTTTGTTGGCATTCCTTTCCATCAGTCTCCCTGGTTATGCGGTTGATTTAACAACCTATATCGTTAATGGAACAAGTACTACATTAGCTGAGCATGATGATTTTGTTAGCTTGTATTATGACGATTCCGATTATGGAGCTTTGCTTTCATCTCCTTTTCAATATTGCGGCGGAACTCTGTTAAATAGTCAGTATGTTTTAACTGCGGCTCACTGTTTGTTTGATGGTGATGCTGTGGACAATTTCACTCTATTGTTCACAAAAGTTGGCCAGACTGAAACTTCTGATGTCAGCAATGTTGATGGTGTTCGAGCTGAGGAATTTTACTTTTACTCATCGTTCAGTAATTCAATATGTGATTTGTGGGCGAATGATATTGCGATTATTAAGTTGGAATCACCGCTAAATACTTCAGGACAAGTAAACCTGCCAATTGATGAGAGTTACCGTGCCACGACGAACAGCTTTGTGACTATAGGCCTGGGGTTGACATCAACTAATGATACATCAGATCCGCGCACTTTATTGTCGGCGGATATGACATATATAAATAACAGTGCTTGTGCAACTGATCTCGGAGTTGAGGGTTTATTAACCAATAAGCAGATCTGTTTTATTGGTGCTGATAATGATACTAATCCGTTTACGGAAGATGCGGGAGTTTGTTCAGGCGACTCTGGTGGTCCGGTTTATTTCTCTGAAAGTGGCAGTTTTACTCAGGTTGGTATCACTAGTTTTGGCCCCTCGCAGTGTGGTACAGGTAATGTAACCAGTGTTTACACGGAAATTTCAGACTATGATACTTGGATATCTAACATTCTTGTTGGAGTAATAGATAGTAATACGACACGGTTTATTGCTACTGATGAAGCTCGTGCTGCCTACGATCCATCATTATATGGTAGTAATAGTGAAGCAGTTACTGACCTTAAGGATTGCTCTGTTACTACGGAAGGTTCTTTCACTAGCTCTTCATCGAATAGCTCCGGTGGTTCAATTGATTGGCTGGCTGGGTTATTTCTCACTGGATTGGCATTAGTACGGCGGCTATTTCGCGTTTAAAAAACGACGCAATTTTTACCGTTGTTTTTTGCGGTATAGAGTTTTTCGTCTGCCTTTTTCATGGTTTCTGTAAGTGAATAATCCATTGGATGGGCACCGCAGGAAACCGTCACATTCGGTTGTTGCTCCAGATCTGAAATCGTATGCCGGATACGCTGGCAGATATTTAGTGCATTTTCTTTATTATCATCGGTGCGCAACAGCACCAGAAACTCTTCGCCACCGACACGGAAACAGTAATCAACCGGGCGAGTCCGACTTTTGATTGTGGCTGCCACGCGCTTAATGATCTGGTCACCGATATCATGGCCATAGGTATCATTAATCACCTTAAAGTTATCAATATCAAATAGGCAGCATAAATAATGCGAATCAATTTCTGCGCTCTGTTCCAACTTATTTAAGTAGTGACGATTATATAGTCCTGATAATTGGTCATGGTAGCTAATAGAACTGAGGAACTCTTTTTCTCTTCGCAGTTGGTAAAGATAGATGGTAATACCAATAACTAAAGCAATCAGTACGACAACAAAATAGACATAACTCGGAATTAAATCCTGAGAGGCAATTCGTTGAATTAAGTAAGCGGGTTTGCCATCGAACATTTTAATTTTTGAATAGACGATCGCGCTGGAGTCATACTCTACCATCCCATTTTGCTTATCGCTGATAGAGAGTTCCCGCCAAAAGGTCTGATATTGATTGGCGAATAAATTACCAGTTTGTAATGACGTATCTGTGGTACCTAAGACTTGCCCTTCATAATTGACTACGGAGGTATTGTTACTGGTGAGATCCAGCAACTGATACAGATCGATCTGAATATATAAGAAGGCATAAAAGTTATCAGCCAAGCAGATGGGCTGGTAAAAATCGATTCTCTGTGACTTGGGCTGATAATTTGTTTGCTGGTGAAATCCAGAAAACTGCTGGGCCGTATTATGTTGGCCAGATGCCTTACAGCCAGGAATATCACCTCTTGGCATTCGCAGTTCTATGGTGGTAATCACTTTCTGATCAGCTAAAAACAGATGAGTAAAATTGTTAAATTCGTTAGTCGATAACTGGCCATTTTTTATAATATCAAGTTGGGCAATATCAATCGCTTTTTTTACTGCGAGTTGACGAGCATCAATCGCTTTGTGAATCAGACTGGTTTGCTGTTCGATACTGGTAAGTCTCTGTGATTTGACAAAACTCAGAGGCGTATTGACAAAAAAGATAATAGTTAACGCAATCAACAGGCTTTTAAGCTCAATATTAATAGAGCTGGTATTTAACTTGGTTGGTTGGGTTAACATCATCGTTGATACTTCAAGTTACTCGACCGACTAAAAATACAGCATGCCTATGACAAAATAATGACCAATTGGTTAACTAAGTACGCTCCGGCATGAAGTTGAGTGCCTCCGATTCCGCCATTGGCTGAGTGTAAAAATAGCCTTGTAAATGAGTGCTACCTAGCTGTTTGTAATAGTCGAGCATGGTTTGATCTTCGACACCTTCTACTACAATAGAGATTTGGCTGCGACGGCACAGGTCAATTAAAAATTGCAGGAACTGACTTGGCGTGGTGTCTTTCAACGCTCGGATGGCAAACATTCGATCAATTTTTATCTGACTAAACGGGAAGTCGAAAAAGCTGTTGAACGACGACATTCCTGCGCCAAAATCGTCCAGTGATAAGACAAAGCCCATTTTGGCGAGCGCTTTAAGCTGTTCCAGTGCCTGATTATCGTCATCCAGAATCACGGTTTCTGTTAGTTCGATTACAATGGAACTTGGCTTGACCGCATGTTTAAGTGCAATCCGGCGGAAATGACTAGGGAGGTCGCGATGGAGTAACTGTAGAACCGAAACATTCACATTGATATGGGTATCGGTCTGGTAAGTCTGGTTGTACTGCTTTATAAACTGGCACGCTTTGCTAAAGACGACCAAGCCCAAATCCCAGATTAGCCCTTGCTTTTCTGCAATATGAATGAATTCATAGGGGCCAATCTCACCATATATGTCAGAATTCCAGCGCACCAGAGTTTCAAAGCTCTCGACGTGATTAGTCTCCGTTTTCACGATAGGGTGGAATTTAACCGAAAGTTGATCCTGTTTAATTGCACGGGAAAGATTTTGCTCGATATAACTGTAGCGTTCGACACTTTGTTTAGTCGCCTCGTTATAAATTGCCAGATTAGTGTGTTTTAGGCTATAGGCGTATCGACGTGTCTGAGTCGAAATTTCGAGCAGTTGCTGCGCAGACAACTGATCGAGATTATTTGGTACGATGCCAACACTTAACTTGTCCGCATAGAGACTGCCTTTGCCTTCATTGAGCGATAGATAGTGTGCGAGAAAATTCTCGAATAATGGCTGAAGCAGCTTGTTTTCTATCGGCCCTACCAGTAACAGTACGAAAGTGTCCGTGTCCAGGTGGTATAGCTGGACCTCAAGAGAATCAAACACTTTGCCAGAGCGGCGTAACTGACGGGCAACATCAAGCAGAAGTTCAGGGCCGAACTGGCGCACATAATTTGCCAGGCTATCGATTTTAATATGGGCAAGAGTGAATTTTTTATGCTCAATACGCTGGATGTTGGCTATGTCAATCAGCAGTTTTGAGCGGGTAAATAGGCCGGAGAGCGGATGACGCAGCGAAGATTCGCTATGCCATAAATTTTGTTGCTGAGGACTTTCGATAATAGAGAGGCGGCCAATAATGAGCTGGCCCTGTTCATTGTCAACCAGAGCCAGTTTTTGTTCGACTTCTGTATATTGGTTATGCTGGTTTTTTACCCGGTACTGACTGAGAACTTGCCAAAGTTCATCAATAGCATTATCCGGATTAAGCAGTGCATCTAAACGGGCGCGGTCTTCCGGATGGGTACGGTCGATCCACGGCTCAAAGTCATTCAACGGGTGGTGTAATCCAAAATAGGCGAAAAAGGCCGGGTTTTCGATTTCAAGACCATCGCAACTGAGTACAAAACGGCATTCATTGAGCCAGGATGGGATATTCTGTAAACCGTAATGAATATCGGCAAGCGGATTGTCAAAGGGTTTGCGCATGGTGAAGAAAACCTAAGCCTAGGGTTGTTAAAGCACAAATATTACGTGCTATATAAGTGAATGCCAAGGCATAGATCAATAAATCAGGCTATTGATGCTTATGCGTATAGCATACGTTGAACCAAAGTGTCTCAGATTTATAAATCGATTTGTTAATATGGATCAAGAACTATTCGCACTGATATCACGAAATAAGGCGGAATGGAAGCAAGGTATCATTTCCGCCTTTACGACTTTATTTTGTACTAGTTGGCGTTGCAGGCGCTACATAAGCTTGAGTGCCCCAAAGCGGTACGGTAGATAAACTGTGTTTAAAACTGCCGGAGGTTTCCTTGGTGGAATAAGAAACATAAAGCAGTGTCTGTGTCTGTTTGTCCAGAATACGGCGTATTTTCATCGTCTTGAAGAAAATGCTCTTGGATTTTTTAAATACCACTTCACCAGAATCAGAGGTGTCGATTTGAGCGATCATTTCGGCGGTGATAGGGCCAGTTTGACGGCAGGCAATCGAGGAATCGGAAGGATCTGACAGGCTTAAATCTGCTTCGATGCTGGCTACATGGCAAGTGACGCCGGTTACAATCGGGTCGACAAGATTGTTTATCTTTATATCCTTAGTCGTGAGAAGCCCTAGGCTGACGTCACCAACTTCACTACTGTCACAAGCACTTAGCAATGTTGCAAGAAGTGGAACAAGTAATAGTGTTTTTTTCATAACTGATTTCCAACTAACCTAACTTAAGGTCATAATAGCAATATCTCACCAGATTGGAATGTTATACTCTTCCTACTTGAAGTTGCAGCGCTTTCTATTTGGTATGGGGGCTACGTTCGCTCACCCCAATCACATAGTTTATCTATGCTTATGGGGATTAACTCACTTGCCGCCTACCTGCAACTTCAAGTAGTTTGAGTATATGAATCTGAGACTTTGATTGTATAGCCGCAGCTGGCGCTACTCAGACCTAAAAAGAACGAATAATGACAAAGATAAATCACCCGCTTATTAGCGCAAAAAATCAGTGGCTCTACCAACAGGTTGATGTGGAGTTTCCGACTAAGGAAAGTTTACTGGGCCGCACTTGCTATCAGCAAAGCCAACAACAGCCAAGCTGTTCATTGTGGGTTCCTGAATCGGTGAGTCACTCCTTGACCGATGATATCTATCTGGTCGATTTTCATCGACTGACCATTACGTTTGCCCTGTTGCAGGCAACGCGTTTCTCCTCTGAACAAGAAAAAAACAATCTGGTTGAGTTTTTAACCCAGATTATTTACTCACCGCCATGCGAGTTGTACCTTGGCTTTGAGCAGGGTAGTGCCGTTGCTGCGGCTATTGTGACCCGCATTGACCAGCAAATTCTGCTGTCTGATATTGTGGTTAGTCCAGGGTGCCAGTTTATTGATCGCTACCGTTTTTCTGCACAACTTATTGAAAAAATTGGTATAGATCTCACTGCTAATCAGATTTGGTTAGAAGACTAAATCCTCGTTAAATCAGGTTTCTGTCAGAGATGGAAACGATAATGCCTATGGTCACGTTAAGCACTGGCCAGTCAAATATCACTACGATGAATTCCACAACTAAGGGTATTCAGTAAATGATATGGATGTGATTTGACCAAACGTAAATTGATGTAAATAATCTGATTTATCGCTTGCTGATGGTGAGCGATCTCTATAATCTTTATTACAAATGATAATTACTCGCAATATCAATTGTATTTAAGGATGAAAATCATGATTAAAATAACTCTGTTGGCTGCATCTGTAATGGTTAGTTCTTTGGCCCATGCACAAAGCATTACTATCGAGCATTCAATGGGCTCAACGACTCTTGAGCAAGGGCCAAAACGAGTTGTTGTACTTGGTGTTGGCCCACTCGATGCCCTGGACAGTTTCGGTATCGAGCCTGTCGCAGTGACTAAGTTTCCTTCTACTCCTACCTATTTAACTAAATACGAATCTGATGCTTATCCTTCTGCTGGTTCACTGTTTGAACCGGATTATGAAAATATTTTTGAACAGCACCCGGATCTGATCATCAGTGGCCCTCGTAATGCCAAGAACTACGAGGAACTGTCTAAGATTGCTCCGACCATCATCTATGAGGTGGATCAGAACAAAGATTACTGGCAGAGCACTCAGGAACAGTGGCAGAACCTGGGTAAAATTTTTGCTATCGAACCTAAGGTTAACCAGACCATAGAAAAAATGGATGCTCAGTTCAAGGCGATTAAACAGCACAATCAGGATCACCCGCAAAAAGCGCTGATGGTGATGGCGAACGGCGGGAAAATTTCTGCCTTCGGCGCGGCTTCCCGCTTTGCCTCGCTTTATCAGGACTTTGGTTTTAGCGAAGCCGTGCAGGGAATTAAGACTGGTCGCCATGGCGATTTAGTTTCTTATGAATTTATTCACGATAAAAATCCGCAGGTTCTGTTTGTTCTGGATCGCGATGGGTTAGTGAATAAAGGCAAAAGCACCACTCGATCTGATTTTGACAATGACCTGGTGAAATCTACCGATGCCTATCAATCCGGTAAAGTCTCATTCCTGGATATCAACGCATGGTATGTCTCTATCGCGGGTGTTCAGTCTACACAACAGATGATCGATGACGTGAAACAGGTTATCGAAATCCAATAATCTATTTTTGCATTGATGGTTTAAAACGGTAAGTTAAAACGGATAGTGAAGAATCTCCTGTTGTGAAGTATCTATTTATTGTTTTTGTTCCTTTGGCACTGGCATCGTTGTTTATTGGTGTTGGTGAAGTAACGATTGCCGGACTAATGTCTGGCAATCCCATGATGTGGGAACTACTCTGGACCAGCCGGATCCCTCGGTTGTTGGCGATTCTGCTGGCTGGCAGCGGCTTAAGTATTGCCGGTTTAATTATGCAGCAACTCAGTCAGAACCGCTTTGCCGCTCCGTCCACGTCGGGAACGATAGAGTGCGCCGGATTAGGTTATGTGCTGAGCCTTGCCTGGTTTGGTGATGGTTCTCAGCTGTGGTTGATCTTTTTGATGTCATTGCTGGGCACGGCGATTTTCATCTATTTTATTCAGTCAATTCAGTTTAAAAATGCCATTTTTGTCCCATTAATCGGTCTGATTTTTGGTAACGTGGTGGAATCTTTGTCTCACTTTGTTGCCTATCGGAACGATGTAGTGCAAAACCTTTCTAGCTGGATGGTGGCGAATTTCTCGACTATTTTAAATGGCGAGTTTGAGCTGCTGTATCTGGCGGTGCCTATTTCTCTGTTTTGTTATCTGTATGCTACCCGCATTTCAGCTGCCGGAATGGGACGCGATTTTGCGCGCAATATTGGCGTGAATTACCACCGGGTGTTGATGGTTGGTGTCGCTCTGGTTTCGATTATGTCGGCGATTGTGGTGATCATTGTTGGCCAACTACCATTTCTTGGCCTGATTGTACCGAACCTGGTGAGTTACTTTTACGGCGATAATCTGCGCAGGAATATTCCGCTTACGGCACTACTTGGCGCTATTCTAGTGCTTTGCTGTGATGTGCTCGGCAGGCTGATTATCTTTCCTTATGAGATTCCTGTCTCAATGGTCATCAATATTCTTGGTGGCGTGTTTTTCGTTCTATTTGTGGTAAAGGGACGTATGCATGAAAGATAGTTATAAAATTGCGCTGTTACTGGTTGCCACTGTGTTGGTGGCATTGTTGTTTATCGGTCAGGGGCTAAATTCGAGCAATTATGAATACTTTTTGTCTCGGCGGGTGCCGAAAGTCTTAGCTATTGTCGTTGCGGCCATCGCTATCGGTCAGTCGTCACTGGCTTTTCAGACCATTACTCAGAACCGGATTTTGACTCCGAGTATTATGGGTTTTGATTTTCTTTACCAATTCATTCAGGTGATGCTGGTTGCGTTATTTGGTGGCTTAACCAGCTTTTTGGTCAATGTGTACTGGAACTTTTCTTTGTCGGCTGGAGTGATGTTGCTGTTCTCATTTGGCCTGTTCAGCTTCTACTTTCGTGGTGGTAAAGGCAACCTGTTCACTCTGTTATTGCTTGGGGTGGTGATTGGGCAGGTGTTCAATAATCTCAGCTCATTTTTCGTTATGCTGATGGATCCTAATGATTTTGCCGCAGTACAGGCCAATTTATTTGGCAGTTTTAATAATGCCAATGTGGATTTAGTCTACAGCGTAACGCCGCTGCTGTTATTGATAAGTGTGGTGCTATTTCGCTATCACCGTATGCTGGATGTGTTCTGGCTGGAGCGGGACAACGCCACCAGCCTTGGCGTGGATGTCGCCAAAGTGACCCGAAATATGCTGTTGATCAGCGCCCTGCTGATTTCCATCGCCACCGCCCTGGTTGGCCCGATTATGTTCTTTGGCTTGTTAATGACCAATCTTACCCGCGAGTGGCTGCGCAGCTATCAGCACAAATATCTGCTGTTGGGCTGCTCGGTGATGTCGGCTGGATCACTGTTAGCTGGGCAGTGGGTGATTGAACGCTGGCTAAACTTTGAAACCACGTTAAGCGTGGTGATTAATTTTATTGGTGGTCTGTACTTTTTAACGCTGCTTTTGCGTAACAAGGTCGTATAAGGCCCGAGGGAGAAGAATCATGCTACGTATTGAACAAATCAGTAAACAGTTTGGTAAACATAAAGTGGTGCAGCATGCATCGGCACAGTTTGAAAAAGGCCAGGTGACTGCAATCATTGGGCCGAACGGTGCAGGAAAAAGTACTGTACTGTCGATGGCCAGTCGTTTAATGGATATCGATGCAGGCCAGGTGTGGATTGACGAGAAAGCGTTAGTTGAGTGGGATACCAAAACTCTGGCTAAATCCTTGGCTGTATTGCGCCAGTCAAATTCAATGACGATGAGATTTACCGTGCGTGAACTGGTCTCTTTTGGCCGATTTCCTTATTCACAGGGGCGGTTGACTTTGCACGACGAAGAGGTGATCAGTCAGGCGATTGCTTACCTGGGGATTGAGGATATTGAGCACCGCTATCTTGATAAACTTAGTGGCGGCCAGCGCCAGTTGGCTTATATCGCGATGGTGAACGCTCAGGATACCGACTACATCTTTCTTGATGAACCGCTGAATAATCTCGATATCAAACACTCATTGCAGATCATGACTACCATCCAACGTTTAGCTCATGAGCTGGGTAAAGCAGTGGTTATTGTTATTCACGATATCAATTTTGCCGCCTGTTATGCCGATACCATCGTGGCGTTAAAAAGCGGCAAGGTCGTCGCATCGGGTTTGGTCGATGAGGTGATTTGCGAACCGGTACTGTCTGCCATCTATGAAACGCCGTTTAAAGTGATTGAAATGGGTGGGAAAAAGATGTGTCTCTATTACACGGCGCCATCGGCTTAGTCACAGAACGGAATTTTCTTCTGAATTCAACTTTTTTTGAATGAGATAAACATGAGAAAATTGAAGGGTCACTGATAAATCTCCTGTCTGTATAATATGCATGCAAATTAATTACTTTTTTGTTTAAATTAAATAACAATTTGAGTTGGATCATATAATTGCTTATAAAAAAAGTTAACAAACTAAAAGAAAGTTGAATCTTTCAAAAAATATTGAATAATGGGTTTTAGCAAGAGGACGAAGCGGAGCGCTTCGACATTTATCGGTAAACAGGAACTTTTTCCCATGTCTAACTCATATGTATTGGTTATTAACTCTGGCAGCTCATCATTAAAGTTTGCCGTTATCGACTCACAGTCTGGAGAAGCCATTGTGAGTGGTTTAGGTGAATGCTTCGGTCTTCCTGAAGCTGAAATTAGCTGGAAGTATAACGGTGAAAAAACCGTGGAAGCTATTCCTGCAGGCGGTAATCACCACCAGTACGCATTTGAGCGTATAGTTAAATTACTGGATGCACTGGATTTGACATCTCAGTTTGTCGCCGTTGGTCACCGGGTTGTTGCTGGAGGTGAGTCATTCAAGGGTACGGTGAGAATCGATGAAAGCGTCGTGGATGAGGTTGCGCGTTTAGCCGATCTGGCGCCTCTTCATAATAAAGCGAATGCGGATGGTATTCGTGATGCGATGGCGGTTTTTCCTAACCTCCCTCAGTTTGCAATTTTCGATACTGCTTTCCATCAGACTATGCCGCCTAAAGCATTTATGTATGCTTTACCTTATGAGTTGTACAGCGAGTACAAAATCCGTCGCTACGGTGCTCATGGTACCAGCCATTACTATGTAAGTCGTGAAGCGGCAAAAGCAATTGGTAAATCAGCGGAAGAGAGCAGTTTTATCACAGTTCATCTTGGAAATGGCGCATCGATTACCGCGGTTAAAAATGGCGAGTGTGTTGACACTAGTATGGGACTGACTCCTCTGGCTGGCGTGGTTATGGGAACCCGTTGTGGTGACATAGACCCAAGCATCATTGAATTCTTAATGCGTAAGGGTTGGGATCAGGAAAAAATCTTTACCACATTAAATAAGAAATCAGGTTTGCTTGGACTTTCCGGCAAAACCAGCGATATGCGCGGTATCCTGGAAGCAATGGATGCCGGAGATGAAGCGGCCAAACTTGCTTTTGAAGTCTTTGTATACCGTGTGGCAAAATATATCAGTTCTTATCTGGTTTCTGTTGGTGAAGGTCTTGATGCGATTGTCTTTACCGGTGGCATCGGTGAAAATTCGCTGCCGGTTCGTCATGCTGTTCTGGAGTACCTGAAAGTATTTGGTTTTGTCGAAGACGTTAAAGGTAATGAAGCGGCGCGATTTGGTAAGTCAGGCCAGATTGCAAAATCAGAAATGCTGAACGCTATCGCAATGGTCATTCCGACTAATGAAGAGTTGGTTATCGCACAAGATTGTGTGAGCCTGCTGTAATTTATTACTGATAAAGAGTTCGTTCCAATGCCCGCTTGTTGCTAAGCGGGCATTTTTTATTGTACTGGTCATAGTGAGACAGCCGAAAGTCTATTTTCTTGCCAGAAGCGGAATTTAACTGCAAATGGTATTAACATCAGTGATGTCACAGCACCTAAGGTATTGCACAGCATATCCTTTTGCGCGTCCCAGATATCCCCTTGTGCGCCCAGGAATACAATACCTGCATCCCCTCCCTCAAGCGTCGATCTGTTAGTTATTGAGGATTTTTCTAAGTATGACAATTCATCAAACGGTGTTTAATTAACGATTTTCTCTATGAAATGAGTATAGATCATATTGTCATCAGTAAGATGAGAGTCGACAATGGTAATTAATTCAAGTTCAGTCGGGGATGTGTAGCATGAGGACATATCAATGAGTAATAGTCTAAACAGCCAAATGGCGTTTCATTCTCATATGGAAAACCCATTAATCTGGCCCATTTTTGAAGTGCTTAAGGGGAGTTATTCCAGCTGGAAAGTGCATATTCTAGCTGCGCGGCTAAACGAACTGGGTTATATCCATCAGCTTGATACTAATGCAGAAAAGGATGTGTTTAAACGTAATTTTCTGATTATGAATGCGCTGTATCAGTTGCAGGAAACGCTTTACCCGGACAAATGGCTCCAGGTTGAGTCGATGAACATCATGCTTTATTCCTGCCAGTCTGCCCTGGATCTGCAGCAATATACGATTGATGTTGAAGATCCCTTGCGCGATTACTACACCAATTGGGTCAATTATGAGGCGACGGAAGGGGAAGTGAAACGCTTACTCAATCAGTTCTGGCAACGCTATCGGGACTATGTGGGTAACAGCGATATGGTGCTTGATATGGATCGCGCCAAGGCGCTGTCACTGTTTAAACTGCCGGTGAATGCTGAGGCTAGCGAGATTCGCCGTCGTTGGCGTCGTCTGGCCATGCGCTGGCATCCGGATCGGGAGAATGGTGACGCAGCCCGTTTCCGCATACTGTGTGAAGCGTGGAACGTACTGCGCCGTGAAACTCATCCAGTGTGATTGGATTTAAATTGTGCTTTACGCAGGCGATTAAGCGCGGCCAATGCATCGATTATTCTTGGTTTTGCCAGCTCGCCATAATTGGGCATCCGGTTATACCAGTCTCCCTCAAGCAGTTGACTAAAACAGTTTAATGGTTGGGTTGCCTTGGTCATTTGCGCTAACTGAAACCACAGCCAGCCGATACTGTTGATTTCCTGGTTGGATTCCAGTTGCTCCAAAGCAGTTAAATCAACAAATTCTTTGCCAAAGCGTAGCGTTTTTTCTCCTTTACTGGAGACGCGGAATTTGCCTTCCTGTAATAACTTTTCCAGTGCTTTAACCTGGATTGAACGTGCGATCGGCAGAGTTAGTTCAGTTTCACTCTCATTAATGCGGGTCGAAGGGTGCTGAGCAATAACCTGTTGTGCTTTCTCAGTGATATCCAGTGGCTGATAGTCGTGCATTTGAATAACACAATCGGCCACATCCAGATAATCACCCGATCCGCCCATTACGATAATAGTAGAAATATTTGCCTGATTTTTTAACTGCCCAATGCGATCTACCAGCGGTGTAATAGGTTCGTCGCCTTTACTGACCAATGCTTGCATTCGCTCATCACGAATCATAAAGTTCGTTGCGGAGGTGTCTTCATCAATTAAGAGGGTTGATGCCCCAGCTTCAAGCGCTTCCTGCAACCAGGCGGCCTGAGAGGTTGAACCTGAAGCATCCTGAGTGGTAAAGCAGCGAGTGTCGCCACCCAGTGGCAGGCGATTAATGTAATTGGAAATATCCAGGCTGTGTACACAGCGGCCATCTTCGGCGCGAATTTTTACCGCATTTTCATCAGTAACTACAAACTCGCGGCCGTCACCGGCGATATGGTTGTAGATCCCTTTTTGCAGTGCGCTAAGCAGGGTTGATTTGCCGTGGAATCCGCCACCGACAATCAGGGTGATTCCCTGTTTAACTGCCATTCCTTTAATCGAACCGTGGAATTTAGTTTCCAGTGAGATTTCCAGCTCTGCCGGAGACTGGAAACTGATCGCTTCTTTCATCGGCTGATCACTATTACCAGCCAGACGCGGGAGTACACTGTCGTTGGCAACAAAGGCTACCAGACCTTGCTGTTGAAGTTGTGAACGCAGGTAAGCCTGATCTTCAATCACTTCACAGTGACGCTTGAGCGCTTCTATATCCAGTTCGCGTTCGACAGTACTACGGCGGATATATTTCGGCAAATAGAAAGTAAGCACATTAAGAGCCTTTTTAGCTAATATGTCGCGTCCTTCGGCTGGTAGATCATAACGAAAGCGCAGCTCAATGCCTTGATCGGTAAACAGAACGGCAGTGCTGTCGAGCACCACCTGACCTCCAGTTGCAATTTGCAGGCTGTTTTCTTTGCTGGCTAATTGCGCAAAGTGGCGGGCAATGTAGTCGCGCGCCGCAATCTGATACTGTTGTGATTGTTCACGCAGCCAGCCGAGTCCACTCGGTGCCCAGGCTTTAACCGCACGTAAGCGTGACGCCGAAGCATAGGGATCAGCCTGAATATGATCAATAAACAGTGTGAAATCCCCGAAATCGTATTCACCTTTGATTTTTTGATAGGCGCGGAAATTTTGTTTTTCCAGGGGCTTGAGAATGGCAGTTAAATGATCCATGACGGTTCTACACTATGAGCAAACGAATGAGCAAAGAAAATAAGGGCGGAGAGCCGCCCTTATCAAGATTATCTGGATTATAGATGAGTTACCCGGTGATTGTCGATGAACTCGCGGATTAATGAGCCCAGCTTACCGGCGAGATTTGATATTGGTCGATTAGCCCGACTTCAAAATCGTCGGCCGGCATTGGACGGCCATAAAGGAAACCCTGGCCAAAATCACACCCTTCATTGATCATAAAGGCTTCCTGTGCTTTGGTTTCCACCCCTTCTATAATTACCTGCAGTTTAAGTTTCTTGGCCACCTGAATAATCGAGCGGACAATCTCTTTATCATCTTCACTGTGCTCCAGTGGGTGAATAAAGCTTTTGTCGATCTTGATGCAGTCGAACGGGAACTTTTTCAGGTAATTAAAGGACGCGTAACCGGTGCCAAAATCGTCCAGTGACAACGTGATACCCAGTTCATGCAGCACTTGCAGAATATCAGAGGCAACCTGCTCATCGGTAATCAACCCGCTTTCCGTCACTTCAATTTCGAGATAATGTGCCGGAAGTTTGTATTGTTGGAGCAACTGCTTAATCTGTTCGACAAAGCGTACATCTTTCAATTGCTTAGCCGAAATGTTAACCGCCATCTTAAAATCTT
Source organism: uncultured Vibrio sp. (assembly GCA_963666615.1). GTDB lineage: Bacteria > Pseudomonadota > Gammaproteobacteria > Enterobacterales > Vibrionaceae > Vibrio. The sequence goes on along the minus strand of OY762907.1, from coordinate 246,830 downwards.
TCACATGGCCAAGCCATTGGCTGGCTTTTTCGATCGCGGTTTTTAGTACAAAGCTACCCACTTCAAAGATTAAGCCGTTTTTCTCCGCCAGATGGATCAGAGTTTCGGTTGATATTTCGCCTAGCACCGGATGACGCCAGCGCAGCAGTGCTTCAGCGCCGGTCCAGCGTTTACTGACCGGGCAGACCTTGGGCTGAAAATAGAGCATCAGATCACCGTTACGTACCGCCTGCAGTAGATAGTTTTCTAGCTGATGAATGCGCGACTGTGACTCCGCGAGTGCTTCCGAGTGGTAACAATAACTGTGGCCTGAATCTTTACAGGACAGCATTGCCGCCGAAGCCTGCTCCAGCAGTTCGTTGGCTGACTGGCTTTCCAGCGATGTCGCAATGCCGATGTAACTGTGCAGATGGATGGTCTGATTATCGATACTGAATTCTGATTTATTGATTGCGCTGAGCTCTTCACAAATTAACTCAACATGGTGGATCAGATCCTCAGTCTGGATCAGTAACACTAAATCGGTTGAGTTTGGCCGCGCTGTCTGAATTTCTATATTTTTATCGATGTTATTCAAGCGGCTGCGATACTGAATGAGTACGGTTTCCCACGCCTGATGGCCAAATCGGGTTTGCAGATTTCGGGCATTACTAAAACCGATATGAATGACGGCAATTGGTTTACCGATCTGCTCCTGGGCCAGCGTATTGCGCAGTTCTACTTCCAAAGCAAAACGGTTGAGGAATCCGGTGCCCAAGTCATGAAACTTGTGGTAGTGCAGTTGCTCTTCGACACTTTTCCGTTTGACGATTTCCTGGCTGAGCGTTTTGCTTAAATCACGATATTGTTTGGCCGTAAGTGGTGATATCTGACCGGTTTCAATTTTAAGCTGATTGATTTCTACAGCCTGTAACTCGGCGGTAATCTGAGTTTCGATGGTCAGTCTGTAGCTGTTGAGCAGTTGGCACTGACTTTCATTCAAACGGCGACGTTTGATGTCTGCGATAAACAGAAGGCCGATCAATTGGTCGTCTTGATTACGTACATTGAGGGTGGCGTACCAGATTCGGTTATTCAACTGGCTAAATTCGCCTTGTACAAATCCATCAGCACAAAGCGAGCTTTGTGACTGTGCAACAACCTCATTGATCAGATCGGAATGCACACTATCAATGGCATTCTGATGTTTGCCATTGCGGTTAGTGCAGACAATCTCGGTGTAATCATCGTGGCAGATCAGTATTTCAGCCACTGGTACGTGTAAAAAATTGGCTATTAAGTTCACAATCGTTTGCCAGCTATCAAACAGGCGTTTACTGACAGCTGGATCACTGATTTGAAAATTAGGCATACAGTGAATTCCTTGAGGCAACAAGCCCAAAAATAATAAGCCCTAGCACAACTCCTATTTCAGATCTGAGCCTGAATAGATAGTTATTATTTATAATATTTTTCTGCGTAGAAAACGGGTTGCAGATAACCCGGACAAAGTGTGTGTCCAAAGCCAATGTAGCAAATTTATTGGCCTTGAACACAACAAAGAGATAGAAATATCAATACTGTCGCAATAATAAGACAGGTGGTGGGAAGGTTACCTTTCTAAGTAACGGGTGTAATCGTTTGCTAAGGTAGGCCCTATGAATAATCGATTAATTCCCAACCAAATCCATTTAATTGCAGGAAGGATTTCTTCAATTGCTGATAAGCAGGAAAAGTGGTGAAGTTATCCTTATTCATCTGTTGCAGGCACGCGCTGACCTGTTGTTGAATCTCGGGATTCAGTTCATTGTCATCTAGCCGGATTAATCGCTCGCTATCCACTTCTGGTGAATGAGGCTTGGCCAGTTTGGTATAGAAGAGTCGTTGCATCTGCTGAATCGGATCGGCGAACAAGCCTTGTTCGGTGAGTACCTGATTCAATGCCATCACGTAGGGGCAGAGATTGGGAATCACCACACTGGAGCGAGTGACCAGTGCCTGACAGACGGCGGCAAATGCGGAGCCGTCAAAGTTAGCCAGTTCGCGATTGATACTATGGCTGGATTGATGCAGGTCGACTTTGGCATGGCCTAAAGTCCCATCGAGATAAATCGGATGGGTCATTTCCGCACCAATATAGGAAAACGCAATTGTCTGGCAACCCTGAGCGATCGACTCAGCATTGATCAGGCTATCTATCCACGCCTGCCAGTCTTCTCCGCCCATGGTTTTTAACGTACCTTCGATCTCCTGATCGGTGGCCGGCTCTACTTGCTGATCAACCCAGGTGTCATTAGAGAAATCGATAAAGCTGGCCTGAATCGGCTGTTTCAGCGGTTTGATGGTCGAATAATAGGTTTTGTCACCAACGATACGTTTGGTGGCAGCAACGCTATAGATAATTTGGTCAACTTCACCTTCAAAGTAGGTTTCAATCGCTTCAATCACTTCTTCTTTGGTCTGTTTGGCAAACACATCGCCCTGAATATTGATCGCAATGTGTCCGGCCTGTTCAGCATGCTGTTTAAAGAAGTCATTATTGTAGAATCCGGCGTTTCCCGAACGGTTTTTGCCTGGGGCGACATCCAGCGAAACACCAATCGTGTCGGCGTTAGCATCACCAAAGGTCAGAGCAATCCGAGCCGCTAAGCCAAGCCCTGAAGAGCAGCCCAGTACCAAAACCCGCTTTTTACGCCGTATATTCTGCGTTGTGCGATGGGCTTTGATGTATTCGATCTGTTGAACTACGGTTTTTTCGCAGCCTAATGGATGGGCATTTTTGGCGACAACACCGTGGATAATCGGCTCTATACTCATTCTCGCTCCTTCGTTACGATCTATCCGGGTTACATTATCGTAAATCTGGGTAAAGTTAATTGAGCTAGGGCATTAATTAACCGGATCTTAACTACCTCTGTGTTGATACTTTATCGGATTAATGGGGTAAGTTGCTCTGCCATAAACTGGGCGATCCATGGCTGAGCCAGCTCATTAGGATGAATGCCATCTGGTCTGATCCACTGGGGTTTTTCCGCGATGATCGGTTCAAGGAAAAAAGGTACCAGCGCAATCTGGTTCTGTTCTGCAAGTGCCGGATAAATTCCGGCCAGCGCGTTGCTGTAACGTGAGCCATAATTAGTCGGGATACGGATTTGCATCAGAATCGGTGTTGTGCCCGCTTGTTTGGCCTGGTCAATAATCTGCTGGAGATTATTTTGCGGAATCGAAGGATTGAATCCCTGCAAACCGTCATTAGCGCCCAGTTCGATCAAGACATAATCTGGCTTGTGTTTAGTCAGTAGGCTCGGCAGACGAGCTAAGCCGTTGGCGGTGGTATCACCGGAGACGCTGCCGTTAATCACGGAAACCGGTGCTGTAGTATCATCCAGTTGTTTGACTAATAATGTTGGCCAGGCTTTGTCAAAGGCCATCTGATAACCTGCACTTAAGCTGTCACCAAGAATCAGCAGTGATGTGCTGTGAGCATAAGCAGATAAAATTAATAAAGACATAAAGGAAATCAGCCGAGTCATGAATTCTCCCATTATCTCAGTAAAATCAGTAAAGAAAACAGTCTCTACTAACGAAGAGCATTTAACAATCATTTCTGATGCAAATTTTGAGGTGCTTGCAGGCCAGAGTATCGCGATTGTCGGTACTTCAGGAGCGGGAAAATCGACGCTGATGACACTGATTTCCGGACTGGATTTACCGAGTGAGGGGGAAATTCTGTTGCTTGGCCAGCCATTGAGCTCACTGGATGATGATCAGCGCGCCAAATTACGTAGTCAGAGCATCGGTTTTGTTTTTCAGAGCTTTTTACTAATTCCGACCCTAACGGCGTTGGAGAACGTAACTCTGCCCGCATTATTGCGTGGTGACAAGGAAGATACTGCACGCGCCAGAGAGTTACTCGAACAGGTCGGGTTGGCTAATCGTATTCATCATCGCCCTTCGCAACTGTCCGGTGGTGAACAACAACGGGTGGCAATCGCACGTGCCTTTATGCTAAATCCGAAAATTCTGTTTGCCGATGAGCCAACTGGTAATCTCGATAGCGCTACGGCAGAAAAGATCATTGAACTGCTGTTTGCCCTGAATAAAGAACACGGTACTACGCTAGTGCTGGTGACTCACGATCTTGGGTTGGCACAACGCTGTCAGCGTCGTCTGAAAATGGAAGCCGGTGTTTTGTCGGAGGAGCTGTAAATGAATATTTCGGTGACCAAAGCGCTGTTGCGTTGGGGCTGGAAAGAGGTGCGCCAGGGCGATCTCTGGCCGGTATTACTGGCGATGATTCTGGTGGTGGGTAGTGTGTTTGCTTTGAGTGCGCTGGCGGGGCGAATTGAACAGGTGGTGGTGAAGCAGGGAAAAGAGGCGTTAATGGCCGATACTGTGTTTACCTCTGCCAATCCGATTCCGCCTGAGCTGACCTCTGCGGTGAGTCAAGGCCAGCTGACCAGTAGTCTGATGACCCGCTTCAGTACCATGATGTTTGTTGGTGAGCAGATGAAACTGGTGACGGTGAAAGCGGTACAGGATGATTTTCCCCTGCGTGGTGAGCTGCGTCTGGCTAAAGGTGATCAGCTCAGTGACTCAGTAAAACCGGGTGAAGTATGGCTCGATCCGGAACTGGCTTCTTCGCTCGGGGCAAGCGTAGGCAGTGAAGTGGTAGTCGGTGATCTGGTCGCTCAGGTTTCCGGTGTCATTGCTGAAGAGCCGGGATTGAGTTTCAACCCATTTCGTCAGATGCCGACGGTATTTATTCATGCCAGTGACATAGGTAAAACCGGTGCGGTACAACTGGGTAGCCGGGTAGAGTATCGCTTGTTTATCAATGGTAACGACGATCAACTGGCGGTGCTTAAGCAGTCGTTAACTTTAGCTCCGGGAGACCGTTGGCGTGATACCGACAGCTCGAGCCGTACTACCGATATGTTTAATAAAACCGAACAGTATCTCTCGCTGGTAGTGGTAATCGTGGTGTTGATGGCGAGTGCGACCCAGTTCCTTACCTGCCATCATTATGCCCTGTCTCGCAAACAGAGCATTGCAATGTTAAAGAGTCTCGGCGCGAGTCGTGGCTGGCTCGCTTCATGGCTACTGGCACAAATTTCGATTCTGTTGCTGATGGCAACTGTGATCGGGTTAGCCTTGGGTATTGGCTTTGAATTTTTACTACGTATTCCCATGGTGGATCTGCTGCCCGATCCTTTACCGTCGATTGGTGTAACGCCGTATCTCACCGCCATGATTACCTGCATTGTGGTCTCAATACCGGCACTGGGTATTCCCCTACTGCGGCTGATTCATTTACCAGCCACTGCTGTGGTGCAATCGGGTGAAACAGCTCGTTTTAAACCTCGTTGGGCTTTGTTGCTGCTTCCAGCCATCGTTTCAGGTTCGATGGTCTACGGCGATAATCAGATGGTATGGATCATCTTAACGGGCATATTGCTGTTGATTGTGGTGCTAGGAGCGATCAGTGTGCTGCTGTTTAAGTTGGCGGCCAAGCTGGCCAAAAGGGCGGCGTTACGTTTAGCCTTAAGCCGGATTAACCGCTCACCCGTTTCCACCGGGCTACAGCTTGGGACGCTGACTCTGTCATTAATGCTTCTGGCCACCCTGTGGTTGGTGCGGGTTGATCTGCTACAGGACTGGAATCGGCTGATCCCGGCCAATGCGCCGAATGTGTTTGCTTTTAATATTGGTCAGCAGGATAAAGCGGCCTATCAACAGCAGATCCAGTCTCTTGGTCCTTCACCTATGTATCCGATTGCCCGTGGGCGTATCACTCAAATCAATGGAGTGGAGGCGAAAGAGTATGCTGGTGGAGAGCAGGCCAGTGACGCGCTACGTCGCGAAGTGAATTTTACCTGGGGTGATTCGATTCCGGAATACAACCAGATTCTGCAGGGTACATGGGGGCGAACAGATGGTGTTTCCGTGGAAGAGGAAGTTGCTCGCCAGCTAGGATTGAAAATAGGCGATCGGCTGACTTTTGCTATTAATGGTCAGGACTTTTCGGCTGCGGTGAACTCGATTCGTCAGGTCGAGTGGCGGGATATGAAGCCCAATTTCTATTTTATTTTTACAGCGGATGTGATGGCCGATTTTCCGGCAACCTGGCTGGTCAGTTATCGGGTTGAGTCCGCACAGCAGAATCAGTTTCAGCAACTAACCAAGCAGTTTCCCACCGCCAGCGTGATAGATCTACGTTCGATGCTGGGGAAAATTCAGGAATTATTACGCCAGGTAGTCTGGGCGGTATCAGTTCTGGCTATATTTGGCCTGGCGGCCGGGGCGCTACTAATTTTTACCCTGCTCAAACTGAGTCTGGAAGAGCGTAAACAAGAAATAACTCTGTATCGCATTCTTGGGTCAAGTCGGCGTATGCTGCAAACCACATTATGGGCTGAGTTTGGCGCGATGGCCCTAGTTGCCGGATTACTGGCTAGCATCAGCTCGGATTTGATCAGTTCAATGATCATGACCATGGCCTTTGACATCCCGATGCAATGGCATATTCCGTTGTGGATTATTACGCCAATTATTACTTATATACTATTGATTATCGTGGTAAAAAGTTTAGTTGCTCAAATGACCCGCGAGGGATATCAACAGCCACAGATCTAATCAAAGGGATGTTTTTCCCAGTTATCCACAGAATCGGTGGATAAAAATTGAATAAGTGGATAAGCAGGAAATGATCATTTTTCGATAAGCCAAGCGGCTCAACGTGTTGCGCCTTGTTGATATCTTAAAACCGGTTTATTTGTTGTTTTGTATATCTTTAGTCAAGCATTTTTTTCAAAAATTATCATCTCATTCTGGTAAGAAAAGGATGACCAATAGTCAACAAAATTTTGTGATTTAATTAACGCTTTAACCGCTTTACAATGGGCTCAACCGAACAAATAAGACGATGAAAATAATGTCAGTGACTAGCTCAAGAGAAGTTGATACTCAAGTTGCGATTATCGGTGGTGGAGTGGCAGGTGCTACGGCTGCGGTACATCTGGGTGAACTGGGTATCAAAGTAACCTTATTAGAACGGGGGCCGAGTCTGGTCAACGGGCCTCCGATTTGTCATTTACATGCAGGTGGTAACCTGTACCGGGAAATTTCCGAGCAGCAATGTATTGATTTGCTCAAACAGTCGATTGAATCAGTGCGCTTGTTTCCTCATACCATCAACAGACGGCCGACGGTGTTGGCGGTGCCGCTACAGGATCCGGGCTCGCCTCAAACCATACTGGATCGTCTGGCTACGATTCAGCATGCCTATCACAATTTGATTGAGCAGGACCCGGCAAATCAGGTACTGGGTGATGCGCAGCATTATTTTACCAGCTATAGCCGGGCTGATCTTGAAACACTCAAACAGCAGGAACTGCCTTCACAGCCTGCTTCGTTTGATCAATGGATGATTCCGTTTGCCCGTTATACCGATTTGGATAAACTGAAATATCCGGTGGTTGTGGTGCAGGAGTATGGCTGGAGTGTGTTCCGTCTGGCGGCATCGGCGATGCTGGCTTTGGAACAGATGCCAAACTGCCAGGTATTGACCGATTCAACGGTAACCGAAACCGATTATCATCCGCAGCAGGATGAGTGGCAAATCTTCTACCGTGACTCACAGGGCGCAAGTCAATCGCTGCATTGTCAGTATCTGATTAACGCCTGTGGTTATGAAACGGGGAAAATTGATGATGGCATTCGAGCAACGCGTCAACGAATGGTAGAGTTTAAGTCGGCCTATGTCGCACGCTGGCCGGGGCATCTTGCGCAATGGCCGGAAGTTATCTTCCATGGTGAACGGGGAACGCCACGTGGTATGGCTCAGTTTACCCCATACGGAAATGGAATTTTTCAACTACACGGTATGACGGAAGGTATTACATTATTTGATCAGGGGCTGGTCAGTTCCACGCCGCTGTCATCTCAACCAGCTTTGCCGCCGCTGTTACAGAGTAAACTTGAGCAGGGTTGGTTGCCACAAGCCGTTGAATTACGCACGCAACGGGCGATTGATTATCTGCAGCAATACATCCCGCAGTTTGCTGTAGCTGAGGTTGCGTCTAAGCCGTTGTTTGGTGCACAACAGATACCTGGCGAGGATGCCAGTTTACGCGCCGCTGATGTTTCTTTTGAAGCGCATAACTACGCTCGGATGGAAGTGGTAAAAGGATCGTCGGCATTACAGGCCGCGCAGCGAATCGTTGAACACTGGTCGTTGTTACCCGCTTCATCATTGGTGAATCGGAGTATTGAACAGCTTCATCCGGTGTCGATGCGTCTTGATCCTGAGAGGATTGAGCAAAAAGCGATTCAGTTAGCCCGGCAACGTCAATATCCTATTGAACTGGCACTGGTTAGCGGTGAAGGTATAACGGGTACAAATTAAAGAATACAAAGTTAAACGTCAGGAGTCAGATATGAATGTATTAGTTACCGGTGGTATGGGCTACATAGGTAGTCACACCTGTATTCAGATGATTGAAGCGGGCATGACCCCGGTTATTCTGGATAACCTGTACAACAGCAAAGCCACGGTTATTGAACGGATTGAAAAAGTTTCCGGAAAGCGCCCTCTGTTTATTGAAGCTGATGTGCGTGATAAAGCCGCGTTGGTCGAGGTATTAAAAAAATACGCAATCGAAGCGGTGATTCATTTTGCCGGATTAAAAGCGGTCGGTGAGTCGGTGCAAAAGCCACTGGAATATTATGATAATAACGTTAACGGTACTCTGGTACTGGTGGATGCGATGCGTGAAGCAGGCGTGAAATCACTGATTTTCAGCTCTTCAGCCACGGTATATGGCGATCCGGCTTCAGTGCCGATTATCGAATCTTTCCCAACTAGTGCAACCAATCCATACGGACGCAGTAAATTGATGGTTGAAGAGTGTCTAACCGACTTCCAGGCAGCCAATCCAGACTGGAGCATCACGCTGCTGCGTTACTTCAACCCGGTTGGTTCTCATCCGAGTGGCGAACTGGGCGAAGATCCGCAAGGTATTCCTAACAACCTGATGCCGTTTGTGTCACAGGTCGCGGTTGGCCGCCGTGAATTCCTATCTGTGTTCGGTAGTGATTACCCAACTAAAGATGGTACTGGTGTGCGAGATTATATTCATGTTGTCGATTTAGCTGACGGCCATATCGCAGCATTAAATAGAGTTGGTACTAAAGCTGGCTTGCATATCTATAACCTAGGCACTGGTAATGGTTACAGCGTGCTGGAAATGGTGGAAGCGTTTGCTAAAGCCAGCGGAAAGCCGATCCCTTATCAGTTGGTTGATCGCCGTCCCGGTGATATCGCTGAGTGTTGGGCAGATCCGGCTAAAGCCGAACGGGAACTGGGCTGGACGGCTAAACGGACATTGGACGATATGACCAACGATACCTGGCGCTGGCAAGCAAACAACCCGAACGGCTATCCTGAAAGCTAAACTGTACAATTCGCAATGAACTATCTAGCGCATCTGCATATCGCACATAGTGCGGGGAGTAACCTGTTGGGAAATCTGCTGGGTGATTTCGTTCGCGGCAACCCGGACGAAGCCTATTGCCAAGCCATTGCTAACGGTATTCGCCTCCATCGGCGGGTCGATATGTTTACCGATAGCCATGCCACATCGAAACAGCTTAAACAGTTGTTTCCTGAAGACTTAAAGCGCTATGCACCAATTGCACTGGATATGTTCTGGGATCACTGTCTGGCCAGACAGTGGTCTGATTTCCATGATCAGTCTCTGGATGATTTCGTGCTGCAGTGTGCTGCTAAGATCAAGCATCAGCAGCAGAACACGAAGTTGCCCGATGGATATTTACGATTAGTCGATAAGCTTTGGCCACAGCAGTGGCTACAGTCATACCGAGAATTTGATAATACCTGTTATGCGCTTGAGCGAATTGCGCAGCGGCGCCCGAAGTTAGCACCACTTGCCGATTGTAACCACTGTTTAGCGGAACACTACCCATTATTGATAGCACATTTTTCATCCTTTTATCAGCTAGTAATGGAGGATGCACGGACGTTCAATCGCTCACTTGAGAAAAATTAGTGCACGGCAGATCGTCATGATAGATCAGCTGATCAAGACTGGTTGGTTGGAGTTTGGCACTGGGGGCAACGCTCAATTTGTGGGTCAGCATATCGTTAAACATTGACCAGTGTCTCAGTAGGCACTCTTCATAAGAGCTGGTTTGTTTCACCCAGGTCTGTTTCATAAAAGGACGCATCGATGCAGCGCTGTGAGCATACATGATCGTCTGCCATTTGATTTCGGCCAGTTCAATATCCGATTGTGTGCGCTGATTGTACTCATCGACCATACCAATAATGGTTTTTTCCAGTAGTCCCGATTTATCCATAAAATAGTCGAACATATCCCCCTCTTCGCGAATCACATCGGCCATTAATTTGATCGGTTGCGGGTGGCTGAGAAGAAACGCCAGAATTCTTACAGAAAATTGGTAAATACGTTCATTGATCTTTAACTCCGGCGAAAGGTTATCCAGTACCACTTTGGAATAGCTGACCATATTCTGATGCAGTGCATCATTAATGCTCGCCCAAATCTGTTCTTTACTGCCAAAATGGTGGCGAATAAGGCTGTGAGAAATACCCGCTTTCTCACTAATATTGCGCAAGGAAACACGGGAGTAGCCGAATTCACAAAAAAGGTCTTTGGCAACATTAAGAATATGGCGGCGGGTTTTTTCAGCATCTTCCGCACTACGCCGTCCCTGCTTTTTTACTTCAGCCATGGCTGATTACTCCACATAATTTCGCTTTACTCAAACAGGCAATGGTTTTTGAATCACTGATTTCACCGGAAATAATCCGCTGTTCTAATTCTTCGAGGGGCATAAACAGGACTTCGATTACTTCATCATCATCGCAGCTTAACTGTTCACTAAGCTGAATACCTTTGGCAACAAACAGGTGCTGGATTTCATCACAAAAGCCAGCCAGTGGTGTGACGATTCCCAGCTCAATTAGCTGCTTAGCTCGATATCCCGTCTCTTCTTCCAGTTCTCTTTGAGCGCATACTAACGGTGCCTCACCCGGTTCAATGGTTCCGGCTGGCAGTTCGATGAGCCATTTATTCAGGGAAGGGCGGAATTGGCGAATAACTAAAATTGATCCGTCTTGTGCTACGGGAAGGATAACGCAGGCTCCGGGATGAACGATCGTGGTATGCGTAATGCTCTTACCGGTTGGCAAAGTGACAGCCTGTTCAACCAGGCGAATATTTTTCCATTGATGAATGGTTTTTATCATGATTCTAGCGCAGACAATTTGACGTTTTAATTAGCTATAAGATAACGCAACTCACCTGCAAATAGAATTATTCAGTACACTTATCATTTTAGTTGCAAAAATAAGTGATATACCTCTCATTAATGCAAACATAGGTTGCTACCAATCTCTCGTTTTCAAGATCTGATATAAGAATAAATAACAAAAAAGGCCATGACGAAACAAAAAAATAACATATGTGCCGTTAATTAATTTCTAGTGAGTGACAGTATGATTTCACCAGCACCTGCGGGATATTCGCAGAAGGCGCTCCTGTCTGAGCGTATCAATAAATTGGCTAAAGCACTGGCTGACGGTGTGTATGAGCGTGAACACACCATCAAAATGTGCCTGTTAGCTGCCCTGGCAGGAGAGAGCGTATTTTTGCTTGGGCCTCCAGGCATCGCCAAAAGCCTGATTGCTAAGCGGCTGATCCAGGCTTTTTCCAACAGCAGTTATTTCGAATATCTGATGACCCGTTTTTCCACTCCGGAAGAGGTATTTGGTCCGTTAAGTATTCAGGAATTAAAAGATAACGGTCGTTATCTGCGCCTGACTCAAGGCTACTTGCCGACGGCTCAGGTGGTGTTTCTTGATGAAATCTGGAAAGCAGGCCCTGCCATTCTCAATACGTTGCTTACTGTGGTGAATGAAAAAACCTTCAAAAATGGCAGTGATAGTCAAAAAGTACCGATGCGCTTACTGGTTTCTGCTTCAAACGAACTGCCTGATGAAGACAGTGGTTTAGATGCTTTGTATGACCGGATGCTGGTACGGGTATTTGTCAATCGTATTCAGAACAAACAAAATTTCAAAGCCATGCTCACGGTTGGTACGCCGCAAGAAGCGCACATTCCTGAGGTGTTGGCGATTACCGACGAAGAATACCACGCTTGGCAGAAACAGTTAGACAGCCTACTGCTAAGCAATGAAGTGTTTGAAAAGCTGTATAAGCTTAAAAGTATGCTTGAGCAGGCGGCTCAGGATAAACTGGGTAGCCGCTCAGATGAGATGTATGTCTCTGATCGCCGCTGGAAAAAAGCGGTGCGGCTACTGAAAGCCAGCGCTTTCTTTAACGGACGCGATAGCATTAATCCACTCGATCTGCTGCTACTGCAGGACTGTTTATGGAACAGCCCAGAATCGCTGATTGTTGTTAAAGAGGTGGTTCGCCAGTTTGCCCTTTATGAAGTGTTTGATCAGCAAGCGGTACAAACTCATGTCGAACTCTGTAGTGAAGAGTTGGTGGATATCCAGGAAGAGCTAGAAGGTGAATATGGGTTACAACTGACTCAGGAAACGACCACCGGATTGATTAAGAAACAGGTTTTTCAGGCTAATTTTTCCCGGGCGAAGACGTACCGTGTCGGGTCGGCTTCCGATCTTATCAAACTGGTGTTACTGCAGGAGCCAACTACGGTGACTGACAATGAAGGTACTGATAAATATTGCCGTTGGGTCTATGTTACCAGAACCGAGTTGGAGCGAGTCATTAAAGAAGGTGGTGGCGACGCCTATGGTTATGTCAACCAGAACAGTACCATGTGTATGTTACGCTTTGATCTCAGCCCGGATAAACATTTGGTAATCCGTGATATTGCCAATCGTTCGGTATTGGTTAGCCCCGTGTATACATCTCCACTGAATGAGCAAAAATTTGACGAGTGGAAGCAACGCCTGCAAGCCGTAGAAGAGCAACTTAAGCAGGGCGATCTGCATATTCGTCAGGTACGCAGTAAATTCCATGATGCACTACCGCATAATTTTATTGATCCCGAACTCCCGATTGCGATGGAAAGCACTATCCAGCGACTACAGGAACTGCTTGATGACTCGACAGAAAAAGCGCAGCAAGCCGTTAGTCGCCTAGCTAATTTGCGTAAGTATCTGGCTGAATAGGCGTGTGTTAAGGATAACCGGGTAAGAGAGTTAATATGTTAGGTATAGACGGACTAAATTTGGCCATGATGGTGGCTGATTCCGGGATTATTGATTCGGCAATCAATGAACTCCTTTCCCAGCCACAACTGATGTTGATCAGTGATAATCCAATGGTGAGCCGTTCGGTTAAAAAACAGCTGATCAAATGGGAAGGGCAGGTTAAGGCTAAAATGACAAAAGTGTGTGAAAGTGAACGCTTTCAGCATGAACTGGCCTTGTATCAGGAAGTCATTCATTGGGATGAGCGCCAGTTTTTTCAGCGGATTAACGAGATAGTTCAGTCACTCGAATGGCATTCTGCTTTCTATACCGAAGCACGCCGTTTGCTCGATGACCGCAAAACCTTTCAGAATCCGATGTTCCCACACTACTTTTGTGAACAATGGTATCAAAGCCTGCTCAGTGCGGTAAAAGATGCTCAGTTGGCTGAACTCGAAACCAACAAAGAGAAAGTGCTGCAGGACCTCTATCAGCGGTTGGAAACTATGCACAGTATGGATGCGGTATCAAGCGATCAAAAAGATGAGCAGAAAGTACTGCGTTTATGGAATATGGCATCGGCTAAGTTGAGTCGCGGCGATATTTCAGTAATGAAAAAACATGCCGAGTTTTTGAAAAAACATAAAGGTATTCAGGAGATTGCTGAAAAGCTTGGCCGCATGGCATCCGAAGTGGACGCAGATGAGGACAGTCAGGCTAAGTATGAAGAGATGCAGTTGATTGAGGAAAAATCTGATCTGGCCACCGATGATATCGTTGGGGTGCATGAAGGAGATGACCTGAATAAACTGCTGCCGAACGAAACCTTATTCCTCACCCACCCGGAACTGGAAGTTATTTTCTACAAGCACTTAATTGATAAGCGGTTGATGAATTATCGGATGCAGGGTAAGTCGCGTAAACTGCGTAAAGTGACCACAACCAAAGTCGCGAGTAAGCAGCAACAGCTGGATAAAGGGCCGTTTATTGTCTGTATTGATGCGTCTGGTTCTATGCGTGGATTTCCCGAGCAGAGCGCTAAAGCGATGGCTTATGCCTTGATGCAGATTGCGCTGGCAGAAAACCGTGATTGTTATGTGATAATCTTTTCTACCCAAATCATTTCCTACCAATTAACTAAGCAGGATGGATTACGCGAAGCGAGTGATTTCCTCAGCTACACCTTTAAAGGTGGTACGGATCTGGAACCGGCACTGAGTCATTCGCTGAAAATGATGAACAGTGACAAATACGTGAATGCCGATTTGGTGGTGATTTCCGATTTTATGGCTCCGAAGCAATCGCCAGAAATGATTGATCAGGTTAACCAGCTTAAACAGAAACAGAATCGCTTTCATGCTGTAACCTTATCTAAGTATGGCAATCCGCAACTGATGGCAATGTTTGACCATTGTTGGGATTATCACCCAAGCTTTATGGGGCGCTTGGTGCAGAGTCGTTAACCAATTTGAATTGTTTTTAATCACTTGAATTAAAAAGGTAAAAATTAGTATTGACGAGTTACCGGCTCAGGGTTAAATTAAGCGCCATCAGCAGGACATCAGGTCCTCACTTCTTAATGCGACACTAGCTCAGTTGGTAGAGCGCAACCTTGCCAAGGTTGAGGTCACGAGTTCGAACCTCGTGTGTCGCTCCAGTTTAGAAAGTGATACCTTTAGCGGTACCTTACCAAGGTTGAGGTCACGCTCTTGGTTCAAAAGAAAGCGAACCTCGTGTGTCGCTCCAGTTAAAAAGTTTATATAGATGTTGTGCCATCGCATTTATGCGTTGCCCTGGTGGTGAAATTGGTAGACACAAGGGATTTAAAATCCCTCGGCGTTCGCGCTGTGCCGGTTCAAGTCCGGCCCGGGGCACCACTTCTAAATGAACTTAATTAATTATGGCGTGTTGGCAGAGTGGCCATGCAGCGGATTGCAAATCCGTGAACCTCGGTTCGACTCCGGGACGCGCCTCCATTTCTTATTGCAGTTCCTCTTTATCTTTCATCAAAAAAGTCCTTGTTTCTTATATACTTGCTCATCAAATGATAAGAAAATGGCCGGATAATCCAGCTTATCAGTGAACGCCCCAGGCGCAAAAGCGTTGGGGTATTTTCATAGATCCGGCCATTATATAACCAGAGCATTTTTCCAACGTGCCAATAGAACAGCGGAATCGGTGGCATAAAGGTGACAATATCGATGTCACAGCAGATACGATAAGTTTTATGTGCCAATGAATAGTGGCGTTTAAAAGACCAGCCACCTATGGCAGGTTGGCCGAAAGTCACCACTCGCTTGACCGATTTCGGGTATTTAGTCTCGATATAATCAGCAACCACACAGGCGACCGCACCACCAGAAGAATGACCGGTAAATGTCATTCGTTTTCCTTGCTTAATCAAAGGTTCAAGTGCGATATCGATACGTTGCAATACCGAAAGTCCCAGTTGGTCAGCATTACGGCTGGGTGTGCTTTCCTGATTGATTAAGTGGTAAAAGCCAGCGTGAATACAATAAGGGAGTTGTAGATCCGCACAATCTTTTAGCCACATTCTTAAATTAAGCAGCCAGTCAGCAATCGAGTGCGAACCTTTAAATACGATAACCACCTCTTCTTTGCTTTGCGACCACAGAACCCGGACAAAAATTTTTCCGCTGCGGTTACGGATGACTCTTTGTCCGGCAGGATCAAACCCATAGCGGGTATGTCTGAAAATACGTGGGTAAGCAAGCAGGCACAATACAGCGTACTGTTCATATTGGTAACGTTTTAAACGCTTCACTTAAAGCCAAAATCAGGTTGGTTTTCTTTAACGCTACAGGGAAATGATGACAGCCAGATGACCAGGTTTTGGTCAATTACTACTTTTTCTATTAACTGTAATTTAACAATTTACATGTAAATTTATTACATTAAATGTTGCGTGAGATGATGGTTTGAGAAAATTACTTGAAATTCGTCACAAAATAACAGTATGTAATATAAAGGAAAATTTATCACTACTACTTATTTATCACTCTCTACCCCTTTAGGGTAGTTTTTGGTTGTAATTGATTTACGTCAGTATTTACTTTTCTTTCATAATTAACAATCCACTCAATTGATTTAAGTATGACTGGATTAAGTTATGAAAAAAATGAAAGTGGTTATTGTTGGTAACGGAATGGTCGGCCACCGTTATATCGAAGACCTGGTTGAAAAGATCGATGCAGAGCAAGTTGAAGTTACTGTGTTCTGTGAAGAGCCGCGTATCGCCTATGACCGTGTCCATCTTTCATCCTATTTTTCTCATCATACTGCCGAAGAGCTGTCACTGGTTAAGCCGGGCTTTTATGATAAACACCAGATAAAAGTACATACCAACGAACGAGTGGTGAATATCAACCGTGATAAACGTATCGCCTATTCGAGTGCTGGTCGTGAAGTCTGCTACGATAAGCTGGTTCTGGCAACGGGTTCATTCCCGTTTGTACCGCCGATTAAGGGTAATGACGGCAAAGACTGTTTTGTTTACCGTACTATTGAAGATCTGAAAGAGATCGAAGCCTGTGCGAAGAAGAGCAAACGTGGAGCAGTTGTCGGTGGTGGTCTGCTTGGTCTGGAAGCGGCGGGCGCGCTGAAATCTCTCGGCATTGAAACCCATGTGATAGAGTTTGCTCCGGTACTGATGGCCGAGCAGTTAGATCGCCAAGGTGGTCAGCAGCTACGTGAAAAAATCGAACGGATGGGCGTTCAGGTACATACCAGTAAAAATACCTTAGAAATTGTTAATCGTGGCGAAACGGCACGCAATACCATGTGCTTTGCTGATGGTAGCTCACTGGAAGTCGACTTTATCGTTTTCTCTGCGGGTATTCGCCCACAAGATAAGCTGGCGCGTGAAATGGGGCTTGAGCTGGGTACTCGTGGTGGTATTGCGATTAACAACCACTGTCAGACATCGGATGCCGATATTTATGCGATTGGCGAATGTGCTTCGTGGAATGACCGTTTTTATGGTCTAGTCGCTCCCGGCTATAAAATGGCCACTGTAGCGGTTGATCACCTGGTAGGCAATAACTCGGAATTTGCAGGCGCGGATATGAGCGCCAAGCTGAAGCTGCTTGGCGTTAAGGTCGGCTCAATTGGTGATGCCAATGGCCGGACTCCGGGTTGTAAAAGTTATGTTTATCAGAACGAAGAAGATGAAGTATATAAGCGCATCATCGTTTCGAACGATGGTAAAACACTGCTTGGTGCGGTACTGGTTGGTGATACCGAAGATTACGGCAACCTGCTGCAATTGATGCTGAATCAAATTGAGCTGCCGAAACATCCAGATAGCCTGATTCTTCCGTCTCATGCCGGAGCCGAAAAGCCGACACTTGGCGCCGATGCCCTCCCGGATTCTGCCGTGATCTGTTCTTGTTTTGATGTGACCAAAGGCAAGATAGCTCAAGCGGTGGTCGACGGTTGCCATACCATTGCGGATGTCAAAGCGGCAACCGGAGCCGGTACTGGCTGTGGTGGCTGTATTCCGTTGGTGACTTCGGTTCTGAATGCTGAGCTGGCCCGTTCTGGTATCGAAGTGAAAAATGACATTTGTGAACACTTTGCCTATTCACGTCAGGAACTGTTCCACTTGGCGCGGGTTGGTGAAATTCGTTCTTTCGATGAGATGCTGCACAAACATGGCCGCGGATACGGTTGTGAAGTATGTAAACCGACCATAGGTTCTATCCTGGCGTCTTGCTGGGGTGAGCATGTGCTTTCACCTTCGTTGGTCAAGTTACAGGATACCAACGATATCTTCCTCGGCAATATGCAGAAAGATGGTACTTACTCGGTGATTCCACGTATGCCGGGCGGTGAAGTGACGCCTCAAGGGCTTGCAGTGCTGGCTCGTGTCGCTGAAAAATATCAGTTGTACACCAAAATGACTGGTGCTCAGCGCTTAGGTTTATTTGGTGCGCAACAAAATGATCTTCCGGCCATTTGGCAGGAACTGATCGATGCAGGTTTCGAAACCGGACAGGCGTATGCAAAAGCACTGCGTATGGCAAAAACCTGCGTGGGCAGTACCTGGTGCCGTTATGGCGTGCAGGACAGTGTCGGCCTTGGTGTGTACATCGAAAACCGTTACAAAGGCATTCGTACTCCGCATAAAATGAAGTTTGGTGTTTCCGGCTGTACCCGTGAATGTGCCGAAGCTCAGGGTAAAGACCTCGGTATTATTGCTACCGATGCAGGCTGGAATATGTATGTTTGCGGTAACGGTGGGATGAAGCCTCGTCATGGTGATTTGCTGGCAACCGATCTGGATCAGGAAACACTGATCCGCTATATCGATCGTTTTATGATGTTCTACATCCGTACGGCTGACAAGCTGCAACGTACCTCGGTGTGGATGGATAATCTCGAAGGTGGTGTCGACTATCTGCGTGAAGTGGTAGTAGACGATAAGCTGGGCATTAATGATCAGCTGGAAGCGGATATTGCCCGTTTAATCGAAGACTACCGCTGTGAATGGAGTGAAACTTTGAGTCAACCAGAATTGCTTAAGCGTTTTGCTCACTTTATTAACAGTGATCAGCGCGATAACAACGTCCAGTTTGTTGCGGTGCGTGATCAGCATCGTCCGGCAACCATCAGTGAAAAGAATCAGACAGCAAAAGGCGACATTCTACATGTGGCATTGGAGGAAGAAGTATGAGCCGTTGGAATTCAATTTGTCAGCTAGAGGATATTTTCCCAGGTACTGGCGTGTGTGCTCTGGTCAATGGAGAGCAGGTTGCGTTATTCCGCCCGTATGATGATGAACAGGTTTATGCACTGAATAATATGGATCCGTTTGCTCAATCTAATGTGCTGTCGCGTGGCTTTATCTGCCAGCATAAAGATCAGTTATGGGTTGCCAGTCCGTTGAAAAAGCAACGTTTTAATCTATTAACCGGACAGTGTCTGGAAGATGAGCGTTTCAAAGTGAAAAGCTATGCTGTACGGGTGTCCGATGGCCAGATTGAAGTGATGAGCGCTTAGGCGAGATTAAATAATTCAAGGGTTTCATCGGTTAATAAAGCAGAACTTGCTTGGAACCCTTTGCTATTTAATTTCCATGATTTTCACTTTTAACTTTCTTTTCGGAGGCAACATGTTTGCAGACACTATTCAAAAATGTGGTAATACAGCGGAGCGGATTAAAAAACTACTGGATGAAAATCCAGTCGGCTTTTTTATCAGCTCAGCTATGGCCGGAGCTTACGTCGGACTTGGGATTATTTTAATTTTCACTCTTGGCAACCTGGTCGATCCGTCTATCCGCCCACTGGTGATGGGGGCAACTTTTGGTATTGCACTGACTTTGGTTATCGTAGCGGGTTCAGAGCTTTATACCGGTCATACTATGTTCCTGGCATTTGGTGCTAAAACGGGTCAGGTTTCCTGGGCTGATAATGCGCGCATTTTGCCTATGACCTGGATTGGTAACCTGCTAGGTTCGGTTCTGGTTGCGGCACTCTACATGTACGCAGGTGGTGGTAAGTTATTACCGGATGCTGCTAGCTTGATCCACAAAGCGGCATTAGCCAAAACCACAGCACCGGCGATGATTCTGTTCTTTAAAGGTATTTTATGCAACTGGTTGGTTTGTCTGGCAATCTGGATGTGCCAACGTGAATCTGGCTCAGCACGCTTTATTGCTATTTGTGGTGTCTGCTGGCCTTTATTGCTTCTGGCTATGAGCACTCTATTGCTAATATGACTATATTTGCACTGTCTTGGTTTGGTAACCATGCAGACGGTTACAGCATGTCCGGTATTGGTCACAACCTGCTATGGGTTTCACTGGGTAATGCCGTTTCCGGTGCTATCTTTATGGGCTTAGGTTACTGGTATTCAACACCAAAAGAGCAGCGCCCTGTTGCTCAGCAATCAGTTAATTATTCACGCGCAAAAGCTTAACTTATTTAATATTAATCAAAAACGGCCTTATATATTTCGTGTATATAAGGCCGTTTGTATTTTACCGATATTAAAAAAATATAGGTGCAATTAATTTTAGTTGTGGTTATCTTAATCGTGTAATTTATCAACAATTTGAGATATCCTTGATATCTGTATGGATAAGCGGTTACGGATAAATTTGTAACGCGTTGCGAATGTAGCAGTAACGGCACAATTGAAAGCCGTAGTAAAGGAACTAAATCTATGAGTGATGATCGCGTACGATATTCAGACTCGGACAGCCTGATATCCACTACCTCTCCATCCAGTCATATTACCTATTGCAACGAAGATTTTTGCCGGGTTGCCGGTTTTGAGGAAGATGAACTTCTGGAAAAACCACACAATGTAATCCGTCACCCGGATATGCCGAAAGCCGCTTTTGGCCAGCTTTGGGAATATATTCAGTCGGGTAAAAGCTGGATGGGGATTGTTAAAAACCGTTGTAAAGGTCAGGGACATTACTGGGTTTCTGCATTTGTTACCCCTATTACCAACCGTGATGGCTCGGTATACGAATATCAGTCAGTTCGCACTCAACCCACAGATGAACAAATCAATCGAGCGACTAAGTTATATGAAAAGCTACGTAATGGCAGTGTAAGAATCCGCCGTAAGCAATGGCTTAACTGGTCAATTGGATTTGTTGCCATACAGGCACTTGCCATAGGTATAGCTTTGACTGGTTTAGTCCCGGTTGAATGGGCATTCTCGCTAATCGGTGTTGCACTTGTAGGGCAGTTGCTGACATCTTTGCGTATGGCCAGCCGCGTTCGCAGTATTAATCAGCTTGCCTCGCAAAGCTATGACAACCCGTTGATGGAATACCCATACACAGGTAATTGCGATGATTTTTCATCCATTGAACTTTCTTTAATGATGAAAAAGGCAGAGTTACGTGCTGCAACAGCGCGTGGCTATGATACATCGAACCAGTTATTGCTTTCAGCGGAAGAAGAGTTGGCTAACTCTCAGGCAATTAACGAACAGTTGGAGCAACAAATTTCAGCAACGGACTCAATGGCTGCTTCTGCCGATGAAATGTTACGTTCGGTGGATGAAGTTGCTGATCAGGCGCAGAAAAGCTATCAGTTTTCGGAAGATGCACAAAATGTTGCCACCATCGGTGTCGATACCATAAACGAAGCCGTACGAGCGGTCGAACAGCTAAGCCATCAGTTGGATGAGTCCCGTCAGGCATTAGAACAGTTGTATAGTGATGTCGATGGTATAGAAGCGATTCTCGGCATGATTCAAGGGATCGCTGAGCAAACTAATTTACTCGCACTCAATGCCGCTATTGAAGCAGCACGTGCCGGCGAGGCAGGGCGCGGTTTTGCTGTTGTGGCCGATGAAGTTCGCGCGCTTTCGGTGAAAACAAGCGCTTCGGTTGGAGAAATTCGCCAACGTATCGAAGTGTTACAGGCAACGGTGAACCGTACTGGTAATCTGATGAAATCGGGGCAGGAAGTCTCGTTGCAGAGTGTCAGTAAGTCTCAGGAAAGCAAGGCGGCATTTTTATCTGTGGTTGATGATCTCAAACAGATTAGCGAACAAAGTGCCAATACCTCACAAGGTATTGCTGAGCAGGTTATAGTAACTCGCGGTATGGTTGACCACGTGCATAGGATGAAAACTGCCGTTTATGCAACACAGAATCTGGCTGAAAGCTCGGTTGAGCGTACCGGGAAACTGGTAGAAAAGCTGGAAAGCCTACAACGCCTAGTGGCACAGTTTAGTTAAACAAAAAAATGCGAACTGTAATGAGTTCGCATTTTTATCCCGGCTATTGCCTATTTATTGATAGCCGCTGCAAGCCACTGGGTAAACTGGCTTTTTGGTAACGCACCGTTAACCATATCGACACGTTTTCCGCCCTTAAAGGCCATAATGGTTGGAATACTGCGAATTTGATACTGCATGGCCAATTGTTGCTGTGTTTCAGTATTGATTTTTAAAAAGCGTGCTTTGCCATTAAATTCAGCCGCCACTTCTTTAAATACCGGAGCAAATCCAACACAGGGATTGCACCATGGTGCCCAGAAATCGATAACCACTGGCAGATCACTGTTCAGAAATGCGGTTAAATTATCCATAGATCCTTCGATTGGCGAACCATCGACTAATAAGCTTTGGCACTTTCCACACTTGGGCTGTTCTTCAAAACGTTCAACCGGAATCCGATTTTTGCTATGGCAGTTGGGGCAGGTAGTTGTGAAATTAGACATGATAAGCCTCTATTATATTCACACTTGCTAATTTAGACTAAACTTAGCGCAAAGCAGATCAGAGTTCAAATAAAAAAACCCGCTAAAGCGGGTTATTTTCAAATCGACGGGCTATTCGATTATTTTTTTGCGCTATGTAACGCTTTATCTTGCTCGGTAATTTCTACGATACGGCGGCTGATGTCGCGGCGCTCTTTAGAAATCTCAGCACTCTTAATAATGTGATCATCAACACGGTCTTCGTAATCCGCTTTCATATTTTTGATGATGGATAAAATTTGTTCTTGGGTCATTTCTGGCTTGATGTAATCAAGCAAGTTTTCAAGTAAGTCAACACGTTTGCTGTTATCACGAACTTTTTTCTCGTTGTCAATCAGTTCACGTTTTAGTTTATTTTTGCGGCGTGCAAGTGACACGATTTCAAATACGCTGCTCATAGGTCCTTTCCTAATTGTTATTTATCAAAGTACTAAGATTAAATCACATCCTCTGCCTCTCGAACAGTCTTTAGATCAATCAAAATCGAGCTTGTTTAATAAATGTCCGATCGGCTGTGCGCTTATCGCAGATAGCGCGCTCAACTGCTGCATGCATCAGATTTTGGGTATAGTATGCAAAGAAAATTACAACAAAGTGCATGAGGGATTGAGAATGTCATTGGAACTGAACGCGATTGAAGCGCGCATTATTGGTTGTTTAATTGAAAAAGAGATCACTACGCCGGATTACTACCCGTTAACACTAAACAGTCTGACTACCGCCTGTAATCAGAAAAGTAACCGCGAGCCAGTAATGGATCTCTCGGATGCGGAAGTATTGGACGGCCTAGAAGGACTTATGGCTCGTCGTCTGGTTAGTGATGAAAGCAGTTTTAATAGCCGGACCAGCAAATATCAGCACCGTTTCTGCAATACCGAGTTTGGCGATTTAAAACTTAATCCGCAAGAGTTGGGTATTATCTGCTGCCTGTTATTACGTGGCCCACAAACCCCTGGAGAGTTACGTACCCGGACCAACCGTCTGTGCACGTTTAGCGATGTGAAAGAAACCGAAGCCGTACTCGATGTGCTGCAGGAAAAAGGTTACCTCGTTAAGCTGGAGCGAGAGCCGGGTAAGCGTGAGTCCCGTTATCTGCAGACGTTTAGCGATGCTAGTGAACAACAGGCCTATCAGGTAGCGTCAGAAGCTGCTTCTGTCGGAACACAAGCTATCGACGATGATCGGGTGACTCAGCTTGAGCAAGAAGTCGCGCAGCTAAAACAGCAGGTTGCTTATCTGACTGAGCAGCTAGAACAATTGCTATAACTGATGGCGGATAAAGCCGTTATATGGTGGATTTATTTCGTCCGGATGCCGGATCAACGTCTTTATTGTGGTATTTCCACTGATGTTGAACGGCGTTTCTTGCAACATAAGAAAGGTACTGGGGCTAAGGCCTTACGAGGGAAATCCCCTTTGCTCTTAGTTTGGTCACAGCCAGTAGGTAATCGTTCTCAAGCATCGCAGCTTGAATACGCATTAAAACAGCAGAGTAAAGTTGCGAAAGAACATATTGTAAATATGCAATTATCAGTTTCACAAATTGTTAAAGATTTACATATTCAAAACTAGCTTTTTTTTGCTATTCTTGTTCCTGATATATAAACAACATCAAAGGCTTAAAATAATGAATAAATATACAAAAATAGCGGCAGTGGTAGCCGGAACTCTGATGAGTTCATCTGCATTTTCAGCAACTTGGGTAGCGGATGCGCGTGGTAATGCAATGGGTAATACCGGCGTGACTACCGCTGATTTCGTTACTGCTCCATTTTACAACCCTGCGTTAACTGCAGTATATCGTGATGAAGATGACTTTGGTCTGCTGCTTCCTGCGGTAAATATTAATGCGCGTGATACCGATGATTCATTAACCACGATTGATGATATCCAGAGTTTGATTGATGAAATTGAACAGTATGAGTCTGATCCTAGCACGGCTGATCTTTCGGTTATTTCTCGATTAGACAGTAAATTAGATGAGCTTTCAGACGATGCACCATTGGGTATTACTGCCGGTCTTGGAATTGCGGTAGCCCTGCCAATTAATAAATTATCTGTAAATTTATACTCTCGTTCTTATCTTGAACTGTTAATTGACCAAGATATTGCAGCATCAACTGTTGATGAAACAGACGGTGCCGCTGCTCAGTATACGGATATCACTAACAGGGTTGATGCTGCGTATGTCGACCTTTTGGCCTTTGGTTACACCGAAGTGGGCTTAGCGTTCGCAAAACAATTTAATATTTATAACCAGCAAGTTTCGTTTGGTATTACACCAAAAATGCAAAAAATGGTGACTTATAAGCAGCACGTAACGGTTGATTCTTTTGATGAAGAAGAATATGACGAAAACGAAACCAGTAAAGATGCCTTTAACCTAGATTTAGGTGCGGTTTGGCTTAAAGATAAATACCGTGTTGGTGTCGTAGTGAAGGATCTGTTTAAACAAGAAATCGACACTTACGATGGTGCAGACAGCTATACTCTAGAACCACAGGTAACGGTTTCTGCTGGTTATATCATGGATTACTTTACCGCAGCGATTGATGTGGACCTAACTGAGCAAGAGCGTTTCTCTACCAGTGCAGATAATACTCAGTTTGTGCGTTTAGGTGTTGAAGGTAATGCGTGGGGTTGGGCTCAGCTACGTGCCGGTTATGAAATTGATACTGTGGGTACGTTGGACAATGCGATTACTGCCGGTATTGGTATCAGCCCAGGTGATATCGTTAGCTTAGATATTGCTGGTTCTTATGCTGGTGAAAATCAGTTAGGTGGTTCGGTTAACCTTGCTTTAACTTTTTAACCTATTTCATTCCCTTCCTATGTGACACTAGCTGCAAATTCTCCGTAGCTAGTGTCCTATTCTCTGCTGACTTGCTAATATGACCTATATTAGGTTATTCAAAAATAAAGTGATTTGGTCTGTATGGTTAAATATGTTTGCCGCCTGCTTATTCTATTTAGCCTTATTTGTGGCTGGTCTCCGGCCTATGCGCTCAATGGGTACTGGCATTATCAGGAATACCTTAACGCACATCCTGAACAGCAGATACTGACTGATCAATTAAGCGAATTAGTTCGTAACCCGGCGCAAAAATTGCCAATCCAACAGCAAGATCCGATCAATATTTCCGTGGTTTATCCGGGGCAGCAAATCTCAGACTATTGGGTGCGGAATATCAAAGCATTTGAGTTGCGCCTACAGGAGTTAGGGATTAAATATACCCTGCATCAGGTATTTACCAAGCCAGCCCAGGATAACCGGCAACAGAGTGTATCATTACTGGAAGCGCTCAACTCCGGATCGGACTATCTGATATTTACCTTAGATAGTGCACGTCATCGAAAGTTTATCGAACATGCGTTAGGCTCTAATAAAACCAAACTGATTCTGCAAAATATTACTACCCCGGTTAAACAGTGGGGGGAAAGACAACCTTTGATGTACCTAGGTTTTGACCATGAATTAGGCGCTAAAAAGTTGGCGAATTATTTTCAGCTAAGAACATTTACTACAGAGGTAAGTGATAGTGCTCGTTATACAGAGCAAGGCAATTACTCTATCCTTTATTTTTCTCCCGGATACGTGAGTGATGCCCGGGGAGATACCTTTTTGCACGAAATGAAGCAAAATCAAAACTTCAATTTGGTTTCATCATTCTATACTGATGCAACGAAGGAAAGCAGTTATGAAGTCACGCTGAAGAATGTCAGTGAGAATCCGAATATCCAGTTTATTTATGCCTGTTCTACCGATGTTGCATTAGGGGCAGTAGCCGCACTGAAAGAACTGGGAAGACGCGATATTTTGATTAACGGTTGGGGTGGCGGCTCAGCAGAGCTTGAGGCGCTGGTTCAGGGTGACCTTGATGTTACCGTCATGCGCATGAATGATGATACTGGTGTGGCAATGGCTGAGGCGATTAAGCTGGATATGCAGCGTCTTCCTGTTGCACAGGTATACTCTGGCGATTTGGAAATCGTATCGAAAAATGATGGTATTGAGAAGATAAAGAGATTAAAGCAGCGAGCTTTCCGCTATTCTGATCGGTAGAAGAGTGCAAACAAAGGTGTAACTCATTGAGAATAAATCCTAAATCTGCAATACAGAAGCGCAGCGTTGCGACTTATTTTACCCGGGCTATTGCATTGGTTGTCGGGTTGATTACCTTTGGTGCATTATTTCAAAGTTACCAAATCAGCAGTAATCTTATCGAGCAGGAGATCCATCGCACCGCGCAGCAGACTTCCAGCCTGGTACAAAGCTTGTTTGATTTTCGCCTTTCACTACTAAAAGTGCACCAGGACAGCAGTGCAGCGAATCCTGAATTATTGGATGCACTCAGTCAAAACGACGGTTATGCGTTAGAGCACTACTTTCGCAGTATCGATCAGATGGATCCCGACAATACTCCTGACGTACGTCTGATTGGTGATTTGAATCATGTACTGTGGGACGATGGTAACGCACAGTTTTACGGTATTGTGCGCAGTGATTTGCAGTCGCTTTATCAGAATCTGTCACTGAACAATTATTGGGTTCTGACTCCCTTGCCTTCATTCGCATCTCCTACTTATGCACTAGCTCGGCGCACAGCGCTGGTTGACCTGGATAATGGAGAAGTTATTGGGTCTTTGGTGGTGTTGTTTGTACTAAATAATAATTTCAGCCTGATAGAACAACTACGCTCACAAAGTAATTCAGAAAATCTACTGCTCTCGATCAATGGCCAGGTACTCGCGTCCACGTTGCAGGGCGATGAAGTCTATAACGCTGAAAAGTTATTGCGCCAGCGCGCTGATGAATCAGAGGTGGGTGATTATACGGTCCATATAACAGAGCTGTTATTGGACGATATTCCGTCTAAGCTGACGATTTCTTCGGTGCACAACAGTGCGAACGTGTCTAAGCTCCAGCAAAATTTCCGCTACGGGGTGATTTTTATACTTACCTCGATGTTTTGCTTCTTTTTATTACTTTGGAAATGGCTGCACAGTAAGATTCGCTCAGAAATTGAGTCGCTGATGCTGTTTACTCATCAAATTATCGAAGATGATTCGCAGACGACTTTTTCGGGATCCAGTGTCGAGGAATTTGATCATTTTGGCCGGGTACTAGAACACACATTTAAGCAGCTTGCCGAACAGGAGCGGCAATTTGAAAACTTGTTTAATTCTTCTATCTCGCCGACGATTCTGTGGGGTGTTGATGGGCGTTTAATCCGGATGAATCCGGCCGCCGTTCATTATTTTTCTCACGAGATTTTTCAGACCCAGCAACGTTTTCATGAATTAAAGCAAAGCCTGGTGCCAACCATTATTCGGATTGGTAAGGGGGAAGTGCTGAATGAAATGATTACCGAAATTGAGGGCAAAACGTTTCGTTGGTCGCTGTCGCCGATTGTCTCGGACACTCATATCGAGTGTGTATTAACCCAGGGACAGGATGTAACCAGCATTGCTGAGGCGGAAAAACAAAGCCGCATAGCACATCAGGAAGCAGAAAAAACGTCTCAGGCGCGTGCTGATTTCCTGGCTCGGATGAGCCACGAAGTGAGGACGCCACTCAATGGAATATTGGGTGTCGCACAATTGTTAAAAGCTAATGTCACAGATAAAGCGCAAAAAGAGCAGGTTGATGTATTAAGCTCTTGTAGTGAGCATTTGTTGGCGGTGCTGAATGATATTCTCGATTTTTCAAAAATTGAGCAGAATAAATTTAAGATCATCAAATCGGATTTTTATATTGCCGATACCTTACGTGCTATCGACCGAATCTATCGCCCGTTATGCCAGGAGAAGGCGTTAACCCTGAATGTGACCTCAAATGTCAGTGATACGCTGATGCTCAATAGTGATCCGATTCGATTAAACCAGATCGTGTTTAACCTGCTAAACAATGCGGTGAAATTTACCCATTCCGGTTCGATTGATGTCAGTGTTGATTTAATTGAACGGGCAAATCAGTCGCTACTGAAATTCACCATTAGCGATAGTGGTATCGGTATTGCCAAAGGTGATTTAAATCGCATTTTCGAACCTTTTGTTCAGGCTGAAATGTCAACGGTTCGCGAATATGGTGGCAGCGGTCTGGGACTATCCATCGTGAAAAATTTGGTTGAATTGCTAGGCGGGCGAATTCATGTCGAGTCCAAATTGGGCCTGGGCAGTCGTTTTTGTTTTACTCTTCCGGTTACGGTGGAACCGACCTCAGATAAGAAAGTAAAACCTGTGTTGTTGCCGGAGAGCAACCTGCTATTTAACTGGAGGCCTAAAGTGCTATTGGTTGAAGATAATAAAACCAATGCTTATATCGCCAAGGCATTCTGCGACAAATTTGGATTGGACGTAACCTGGGTGGAAGATGGGAAGACTGCGCTGAATTCGGTGAAAAGTAACAGTTATGATTTGATTCTAATGGATAACCAGTTACCGGGAATGGACGGTATTGAAGTCACTCGGATCATGAAAGAAGATCTGCAGATAAGTTGCCCAATTTACGCCTGTACTGCGGATGGAATGGAACAGACGCAAATCGCATTTACTAATGCTGGTGCAGACTATGTGCTGGTTAAGCCTATTCGGGAAGAGTCGTTTTTGCAGGCTCTCAGTTATTTCAAACAGAATCTAGCTCATTGAGCTCATCAAGGATGGTGTATTCAAACAGCAGACTTTTCAGGGCATCGTTGATCGGAATCGTATCAGCAAAGCGAAGGCCTATCATGTGACCATTTGGCTGCTTTACGATATTAGCAATCTGACTGTGCACCGGACTGTTGACACAATCGGTCAGAGAACAACTGATGATGACTTTAGAATCTTTATTTAAGCGATTCTGTTCAATCGGCATTGGCTGATTGTCGATAAATATCCCACATCCCGATACAGAAAAATCAACCAGAGTTCCCTTGATCGGGCTATTGTCGTTTTCATTTTGAATGGTGACCGGGAGTGACAGTTTTATCCGTTTGTGTTTGCGAATTTTTTTCGTTGCAAAATGGTTTGGTACCCGGCAAAACAGCATTGGGAACGGACGCGCAATACTTTGAGTAATTGAAGTTTTAAAGGCAATAATATGCCCCATTTCCGTATGACTAATACCACTGATGATTGCGGTAATGTTGGTCATTTTCCTTACTACTAGTGCCTCATAAGCAGACTTTGGGTAGTCAAGAATGATACTTTGTCCAGTTTTATAGCCAATGAGTGTGGTGATAAACTGATAACCGTCATCGGGGCCAAACTCCAGTTTAACCCGCATTTTCATCCCACTGAAAAGGTAGTTCCAGATCTCGTGCTTGCTTTCAATATCACGCTTCATCAATCAGTTGTCCTTTAAAACTCAAAGCGCACATCGATGGCCGTTTGCGGTCCCCAAAGGCCGTTGTTGCGAACATTCACGCCAACGCTCAGTGGGGAGGATGAATGAAAACGGACTCCGGCTTCAGCCATGCCATTTTCTTCGACATTACCGATTTTAACGTGAACTTCCATTGTTTCTCCAACCCACATCCTTGCTCCGATATTCAATTCAAGCAGCACGCCTTCTTTAGATGAATTGTAAATTTGATTTTGTTCAGGTTCGGCGTAGTGGAGTAAAATTTCACCATTCATGTCAAGAAAATCACCAAAAGGCCCATTAAATCCAGCACCGCCAGCGAGATCAAAAGCATCATTAAACTGTTTATCGACCCGGGCAACCATATGTAAGTTTTCCATGGCGTAGCTGCTGAATTCAACACCGAGAGAAGAAGGGCTGGTAGCGGCACGAAATTCGAAAAAGTTATAGTTAAAATTATTCGCCAGCGTTTGTGGGGCGTAACAGATTAATAATCCGGACAGGCAGCTAATTAAGGTACGACGAAACATGGCTTATTCCTTTATTTCCAGGCTATTGCTATAGAATAGCGACTTTTACATCAAAGAGTTAGCATTTCTATTAACATTTATACTGTTATGTGCAAAGAATAGCGTTTTATTCAAGCCTTATCGGCCGTTTGATAAATAATCTAAGGAATCATAATGAAAAAGTCGTCCCGAGCGTTGATGGTTCAGGGGACCACCTCCGATGCAGGTAAAAGCGTACTGGTTGCCGGATTGTGCCGTGTACTGGCACGCAAAGGTATAAAGGTAGCCCCATTTAAGCCGCAGAATATGGCGTTAAATAGCGCTGTTACTTCAGATGGTGGTGAGATAGGCCGGGCTCAGGCCGTGCAGGCTCTGGCTTGCGGTATTGAACCTACCGTACATATGAATCCTGTTTTGTTAAAACCCAATAGCGATACCGGGGCTCAGGTTATTCTCCAGGGGCGAGCATTGAGTGATATGGAAGCCACTAGCTACCATGATTATAAGAAAGTGGCGATGGATACTGTTATGGACTCATTCGGTCGCTTAGAACAAGAGTTTGCAACCATCGTTATTGAAGGTGCGGGAAGCCCGGCCGAAATCAATTTACGTGCGAATGACATCGCTAATATGGGCTTTGCTGAGAAGGCCGATGTACCGGTGATTATTGTGGCTGATATCGATCGAGGCGGTGTTTTCGCCCATCTTTATGGTACTTTGGAATTACTGGAGCCCAGCGAGCAGAATCGTGTTATCGGGTTTGTTATCAACCGTTTTCGTGGTGACCTTAGCCTGTTACAGTCAGGCCTAGACTGGCTGGAAGAAAAAACCGGTAAACCTGTGTTAGGCGTTATTCCCTATTTGCACGGTTTAGATATTGAAGCAGAAGATGCGATTGATACAAAACAGACGCTGAGTGAAAAGGTTAAGCTACGCATTGTCGTGCCGGTTTTTACTCGTATCAGCAACCATACCGACTTCGATGTATTACGCCATCATCCACAGGTGTCGTTGCGATATGTGGGGCAGGGCGAACGGTTGGATAATGCGGATTTGATTATTCTGCCGGGCAGCAAATCAACCCGGGCCGATCTCGATTACCTTTATCAACAGGGATGGGATAAGGATATTCTGCGTCACCTGCGTTATGGCGGCAAGGTGTTGGGAATTTGTGGCGGTTTCCAGATGCTGGGACGTGAAATCCGTGATCAATCGGGTATTGAGAGTCAGCCTGGTATTAGTCATGGCTTGGGTCTGTTTGATATGCAAACGTTTATGCAAGCCGATAAAACTCTGACCAGAGTGAGCGGAGTGATGTCGCTGGGTGCTTCATCGATCTCAGTCAGTGGCTATGAAATTCACGTAGGCAAGACAACCGCAAATACAGACTATCAACCGCTTATCACCCTGTCTAATGGAGAATATGATGGTTATCTCAGTGAGGACGGCCAGATCGCAGGAACCTACTTACATGGTGTACTGGATGCTCCGCAGGTTGTCAGCGAATTGGTAAAGTGGGTGAATGGTGAATCAGTTGACGACTTCAGTTTTCAGGCAGCACAGCAGAAAGCGCTGGACCGTTTAGCCGATGCACTAGATGAGTGTATGGACTGGGCGAAGTTGTGGCCGGATTTATATTAGCACTTTGAGATCAAACCCGTGTATCCAGCAGTGAGCCTATCATAGCCTGCTCGCGCTGAATAATATTGCTGCCCGCTTTGCTGTATTGATCCGCCTGCTGTAGTTTTAGCAGCGGGTCTATATAATCATCACGGTTTTTTTCTGTTGCAGAGGATTCTTTGATGGATTTAGGCAAGGTTGAGACCTCGGAGGATCGTTGCGCATCGGTATCATCTTTTGCATTAATAGGTTGGCTTTGTTCACCATTAATTTCGCGTGCGGCTTCTTCAGTCATGCGATTTGACTGTTGAATTAGCTGATAACCCGATTGGGTAGGTGAAATATTCATAACCAACTCCTTATTTACCCTTAAGGATAGAATTGAATTGATGGATTTTCAATCAATTTGTTGGTGCATCAGAAGAGGCTGGAAATCAAATTAAGCTCTTCATTGGTTAAGACTTCATTATTTTTATTTTGTAGTGAGTGATTAATTTCATTTTGTAGCAAGCGTAGTTCACCGGGTGTCAGTAGTTTGAGTTGCTGACATAAATCACGTATTCGTTGTTGGCCAAGGCTTCTGTTTAGTGGCGCAGAAGCGTGTTCAAAATCCACAGGCATTCTCATATTCGACTCCGTTGCCGTCATTTGTTCCATTTAGAATAGACCCAGAGTAGTTAAGATTTGGTTAATAAATGTTCTCTTTATGTCAATTCTATGAAAATTAATGAGTATGTACCGGGTGTAATATTATTTAGTGCGAACCGCAAATTTCCCCGCCAGGGAATGCAGTTCCGGCAGCATTCGATAAATAAGGTGTAGCTGCTCCAGTACCAGCTTAGCCGAGCTTTGATCATCTTCGCGTCGTTCGGTAAACCGTTTCTCCAGGCCACTGCTATCGATCGGTTGATCAGACCCGTTCTCACAATGGTTGTGCAATTCCTGTTGCAGCCGTTCCAGATGTTGGTGAATCACCCGGTGGGAATCAAGAATCAGTTGATGAACCGATTCGTCTTCCAAACGAGCTCGATGTGCCCCAAGAGCGGAAATATAGCTGAGCAAGGCATGATTAAGTGTCAGAAAGCGAAAGCTCTCTTCGGTTGCGGTGCGATAGCGCCCGGGTTCTGCCAGCATATTATTGATGGCTGCAGTTAAAGCGGCATCTTGGTTGTGTGCTTCACGGCGCGCGATACGGTAGGCCAGACTATCTTTCTTGCCTATCCGATATTGGCCAATGATTTGTGCCAGATACAGTTTGTTCTTTTCGATGGCATCGGCCATCACGACATGCAGCCTACGAGCATGCCAGTCCGGCAATATAAAGCCAACCGCAAATACCGCCAGCGCACAGCCAATCATGGTATCAAGCAGACGGGGTAGAATTACACTGAACCCTGCGCCGAGTTGGCTAAAGCAGAACAGAACCAGGATGGTAATAAAGCCAGTGGCATAAGCGTAATTATTGAGGCGGAAAGCAAAGAACATCACCCCAGAGATAACGATAAAGGCAATCTGGCTCTCTTGTGAAGGAAATAAAGAAAGTAGTATGCCACCAATTAATAAGCCGGAAAGGGTTCCGATAACCCGCAGCGTGATTCGCTGGCGAGTTGCGGCAAAATTCGGCTGACAGACGAATAGAGTGGTGAGTAGGATCCAGTAGCCCAGCTCTAAATCGAAGCTTTGTAAAATGCCATAGCCTGTGGTCAGGGCAATCGACATGCGAATGGCATGGCGGAACAGTAGTGAATCCGGGGTCAGATTGGCCTTAATCCGCAACCACATATTCTTCAGGTTGTGTACGTTGTGGTCTTCCAGCTGATTTTCATCAAACTCGTTCAGCTCGGGCTGGCTGATATTGCGGATCTGTTTTTCTACGGTAGCCAGGTTATTAAACAGATAGCCAAGCTGGTTAAGTAGTGATACCCATTGTTGATTTGACTGCTGTTTCAGATAGGTCATCGAACTCTGTAATTCAGCTAATGCACTGGTGGCGGCATCACTGTGTTGATACTCCTGATTCAGCTCAATAGCATCACTGATTTCACGAGATGAATTGGCCAAAGTCTGCATCAAATGCTTAAAGCGAAACAACACATCGCTATGGGCGAAATGTTCGGCTAGATCCTGATAGCGATAGTGAGTGGAACTGACTCGTTCATGAATATCCTGTGCGACGAAATAGGTACTGAGTAAACGACTGTGCGAAGTATGGATATTGCCGCGCTTAGAACGGGAAAGAAAGGTGGATTTGCACTGATTGAGCGCCACCACGGTAGCAGCATTTAAATTGGCTTCGCGGATACGAAAGGGCTGAGGGGTAAAGTTGGTTACCGGGTGAAACAGTTCACTTTTCATATCCAGATAGTTAGCGATCTGATCAAATACATTGGCAAGGCTATGGCGAATCGGTTGGCGCGGGGCAACCATCAGCCAAAGAGTTGACAGGGCAAAATACCAGATCGCGCCTGAAAGCAACAAAATTGGCTGAAACCAGATATTCGCGCTTTGGTGCGCACCAATCATGGTGTAAATCGCAATCAATAGCGAACCAAATGCAATACTGGCATAACGGGCGCCAATCGCTCCGAGCATGGTAAAACAAAAGGTAGAAGTAAACAGACCTATGGCAAAATAAAGCGGGTAATCAAATAGAATTTCAATGGAAAACGTGGCAATAGCAAAGCAGGGCAGCGTCAAAGCAATCGCTTTAAAGCGGCCAACCAGACCATCATCCTGTTCCGCCAGCGCCGCAGCGATAACTCCGAGGATCAGTGGTGTTACCCATAAATGAAGTTGGTAATACCAGGTTGGAATTACCACGCCCAGCAGCGCAATCAAAATCATAAAAGCGTAATTAATGGTTTTATTGTTCCAGTAAATACGAATTTTTTTTGCCAAGGATTTGAGTAGCTTCACTTTTCTTCAGTCATATCGGTAAAAAAGTCAGAGTAGCAGAATAACCGGGCAGAAACCTGATCTAAATGGTGGTTGGCTTTCATTTGTATGAAAAATCTTAGGCTATTCTAATCTTGGGGGGGCATCGAGTTGCGACGGAATAGAAATTGTTGCTAGCCTGAGTGATAGTTATCTGGGTCTACGTTGGTTATTAAGCTAAACTAACCAGTAAATTAAAAATAGAGTGAAAATGATGCAGCTGACAGCAAATAAGACTGCAAAGTATTTTATTAATGATGAATATTGTCAGGTTGAGCTCGCGAATGAGAAGCTGATTGTCAGTTCTTCTCTGGTGGAAGAGCGCATTCCATTTAGTGTGTGGGACGGCTCTGTGCAAGTGAAGCGTGGCATTATCTGGGGAGAACTGCATTTTTTCTCTCAACCAGTGCAGGGAACCCGAACGGCTTGGGTGGTGCAGGGGCTGCCTTGGAAGCAGTGTAAAACGTTTGCTTGTGAAGCAACTGAACAGTATCGCCAGTGGCATGAAAATCAGTGCCGTAAACTGGAAAGTTTTTATCCACGCTGGCGTCAGCAGTTACATAGTCTCGATCTTAGCCCGGAGTTTCTTCCGCATTCACAGCTAATGGCATGGAAAGCATCGATTGCAGAAGATCTTGATTCACTTGAGATGTCGATTGAAGAAATTCAGCAACGTATTCCCCATTTAATGCATGAAATTTCGGACTGGTACCGAAATGCATCGGATAAATTGCACACGCGTAACGACTCCTGGCTGGAAGATGAAACGCAGCGTTGGCAGGCACTGTTCTCGCAACTGGAAAGTTCCCCGCTGAATCTTTCACAGCAAAAAGCAGTTTTGCTCAATGATGATCACAACCTGATTCTGGCGGGCGCCGGGTCGGGTAAGACC
The DNA here is from genome assembly GCA_963666615.1 of uncultured Vibrio sp. Classification (GTDB taxonomy): domain Bacteria; phylum Pseudomonadota; class Gammaproteobacteria; order Enterobacterales; family Vibrionaceae; genus Vibrio. The sequence goes on along the minus strand of OY762907.1, from coordinate 211,066 downwards.
AGCGTATTAACTGCCCGGGTTGCGTATTTAATTGAATCGCAGCAGGCAACTGCAGATGAAATTCTGTTGCTTGCATTTGGTCGCGAAGCAGCGCAAGAGATGCGGGATCGAATTCGGAGCAAAGTGGGACCTGCGGCTGAAGGTATAGCTATCCATACTTTCCATCAGTTGGGATTGTCGATCATAAACCAGTGTGAAACACAGTCTTTGGGAGTTTCACCGATGGCAAGTAACGATAAGTTGAAACATGAATGGTGCTGTGACTGGTTGAAGAAGCACTGGATGACGCCGACTAACTTTCGTCGTTGGCAAAAGCATTTAAATCAGTGGCCGATTGCCTATATTAAGGGTGATGAGGAGCTGGGTAGCCATGTGGAAAACCCGAAGTTAACGCAGTGGCTGGTGAATCAGCTGGAGCAGTTGGCGATGCTCGCGACCAACAAAAAGGCCATTCAGGAACAATTGGTCGATCATCCGCAATATACCCGGTTAAATAGTGAACTGGCATTATGCTGGCCGTGCTATAAAGCGTGGAAAGAGATGCTGGCTGACGCCGGGCAACTTGATTTTGATGGTATGATTTCGAAAGCAACCAGCCTGGTAAAACAGAACAAATTTAAATCCCGCTGGCGCTTCATTATGGTGGATGAGTACCAGGATATTTCTCCTGCACGGCTCGACTTGATCAAAGCGTTATGTGAACAGAAGCAGGTCAACACCCGTTTGTTCGCGGTGGGAGATGACTGGCAGTCGATTTATCAGTTTGCCGGTTCTAATGTTTCACTCACCACCGGATTTGCGCAGCGTTTCCCATATTCCACTATCGGCAGTTTAGATACCACTTACCGTTTTAATAATAAATTGGGTCAGGTGGCAAATCAGTTTGTTCAGCAAAACCCAAATCAATTGGAAAAATCACTAAATAGTGTGGTGGAAAGGAAACGTAATACGGTATTTATTGCCGAACACTCCAGTATTGAAAAGATACTAGATCAACTCAATCGGGCAAATAATGAAGAGAACAGTGTATTGCTTCTGGCGCGGAAGAACAGCCATGAGCCTGAGTTGTTAAAAGAGTGGCAAAACAGTTTTCGACGCTTATCTATCAGCTTTATGACCTGCCATGCGAGCAAAGGAAAAGAAGCCGATTACGTGATCATATTGAATGTTGATGAGGGGCAATTTCCACTGCGTGTGCGTGCTCATCATCTGGATACTGCGTTATCGGATAATGGTGATGACTTTCCGGATGCGGAAGAGCGCCGACTTTTTTATGTGGCGTTAACCCGAGCCAGAGAAAAAGTGTGGGTTACTCACACCTCGGGTGGCTCGAGTTTTGTCAAAGAACTGCTTAATGGTGACTACGCGGTATCTAAATGGAAATAATGTACCGCTTGAGGATCACTTACGTCCGTTGAGATAGGCCTGGTAGTCAGGAATCTCAATGGAAACTTCTTTTGCAAGCAGTGGCGAGGCAAAGATGAAATCAGCGGTAGCTTCATTGGTCGCGACCGGAATATTCCATACGCTGGCAATACGTAGCAGCGCTTTCACATCCGGATCATGCGGTACGGCATTGAGTGGATCCCAGAAGAAAACCAACACATCGATTTTGCCTTCAGCAATCAGTGCGCCCAACTGCTGATCTCCGCCCATCGGGCCGCTGATCATACTTTTAATGGCCAGACCCGTTTGTTCACTTAGCATATGGCCAGTTGTACCAGTGGCATAAAGGAAATGATTTTGTAGGGATTGTTTGTTGGTTGTAACCCAACGGAGTAAATCCTTTTTACAGTTATCGTGAGCAACCAAAGCGATATGTTTATGTGCCGGCAGTGCTCGAGTGGTTTTTTGCATTAAGTTAATTCCCTTGCTCATTAATCAGATTGTGTGCTAGTGAGATCTTTTATAAACGATAGGGTCAGGAATAATCAATCGATTTTCAGGAATTATGAGACACCGTTTTATAAGTTGTCAAAAAGGGGAAGGGAATCCGGCAAAGTTTACTCTTTTTTCAGCAGTGAGCATTTCGCACAATGGTGTTATCCGAGAAAATATGATGACTTGGATAACCCCCTCATTTGACAAGCAGTGATGCTGTTCTTGATTAAGTGGCCGTATTGTTATGCTGAATACGGCCTTTTTCTTGTCCGTTGGTTCAGAACTTATAGCTTTCGGGAACGACGACAATCCCTTTTTCTGATATATGGAAGCGCTTCGCATCCTCCTTGGCATCCAGGCCAATTTGAGTATTAGCCGGAATACGCACATGTTTATCAATAATGCAGTTAACTAACTGGCAGCCTTCACCGACTTCTACATCATCAAAAATAATACAGTCCATGACGGTGGCACTATCTTTAATCACTACATTGGAAGAGATAACCGAATGCTGCACTGAACCTCCGGAGTTGACCACGCCGTTGGCTATGATTGAGTTAATAAAGATACCTTCATTACCCGTAGCTGAAGAGACGGTTCTTGCTGGTGGATACTGAGGCTCATAAGTGCGAATCGCCCAGTCTTTTTGATAAAGGTTCATCGGTGGAATGGGTTCAAGCAGATCCATATTGGCTTCGTAGAAAGAATCAATAGTACCCACATCACGCCAGTAGCAATCTTTGGCTACACGCCCTTTGTCGCCACAGAAGTTATAAGCAAAGACATTTTTAGTCTGAATCAGCTTAGGAATAATATCTTTACCAAAGTCATGATTGGAATCGGCAATTAGAGCGTCCTCATTTAGGGCTTGCTGAAGTACTTCAATATTAAAAATATAGATACCCATCGAAGCGAGGCTTTTATCCGGATTTCCCGGAATTGAGGGAGGATCGATTGGCTTCTCAACAAAGGTAGTAATCCGGTAATCGTGATCAATGCCCATTACACCAAAGGCTGACGCTTCACTGCGTGGTACATCCATACAAGCGATGGTCAGTGTTGCGCCTTTGGCTTTGTGTTCTTCCAGCATTGCCGCATAGTCCATCTTATAGATATGATCGCCGGAAAGTACTACTACATATTTTGATTCACTACGATCCAACAGCCACTGGTTATGGTGAATTGCGTCTGCCGTCCCTTCGTACCAAGCTCCACCTTTCCTCATTTGCGGTGGTACTACAGTGATATATTCACCTAACTCCGGATTGAAAATCGACCAGCCATCGCGCAGATGCTTATGCAGAGAGTGTGATTTGTATTGAGTCAGCACCAGAATTTTGCGTAGTCCCGAATGAAGGCAGTTGGTCAGTGTAAAGTCAATAATCCGATATTTCCCGCCGAAAGGAACCGCTGGTTTAGCCCGGTCATCCGTTAATGGTGCAAGGCGAGATCCCATTCCGCCTGCGAGAACAATCGTCAACGTGTCTTGCATCTTATTTTCTCCCTAAATATGTGCAATTCATGTAAGGTGACTAAGTCGTTACAAGTTTCAAGCCAACTATTTATTCTTAGTGATGACGAGCTAAAACAAGCAATAACATGAATCAGGTTGGATAAATTCCCGGATTATTGCACCAAATTAGTGGCATGTTATTGGTGGTGCTTGTTATTGGTGCATCACTGGATGTTTCCCTTGATGAAAAGTCATTCAAGCTCAATCTGTTTTTGCCGTTATACTTAAAGCAGATTTAAAAACTGAGAATACTATGAAAAAAATATTGATGTTGCTATTGCTACTGCTGGGGTTGGCGGCCGCAGGGGTTGGTTATTATATTTTTGTTATGAAACCCGCAGAAGATGCGCTTGCCGCGGAAGAGTTGGCCAAAAGAAAATTGGCTGGCCAGAAATCCGACCTAAAAGGGCAGATGAGCGATCGTGGTGAGCCCCAAGCCTCAACTCGGACGAATACTCAATATTTTGTTAATGAGCGCCGTTTAGCTGTACGTAATCAACCCGATGAGTCTATCTATCCGGATCGCTATCTGTATAAAAGCGATCCGATTAAAGTATTGGAAGTCAAAGAGGGTTGGGGGCGCATATCCAACTATTTTGTATTGGAAAAAAATGGTCCGGAATACGCCGAGTGGGTAAAAATGGATGGCCTGGTTGACTGGGTGCCGATTGTGACCAAAGAAGAGCGCGAGGAAATGTTGACTAGCTATGTCGGGAAATCAGATGATTTTTTTCTCTACAAGGATAAGTTTTTTGCCATTACCGATCGGCTGATTAAAGAAAAAATCTGCACACCAGAAGATTTTTCTGAGGTTCAAGGCTGGATGCGCTCGATTAAATACAGCGATCGCCATGTTTACTTTGTTTACTGTGGCGGCTTAAGAGTCAGTGACAAAATTTACTTCGATGTCGACAGTGAAGAGATGTTCTACTGAGTTGAGCTTATCGGCATTAAGATTTCATACAATACATTGCCGCTATATTGCGTGAAGTTAGCTCAATATTCTCGGCTGCCTCAGCTAAGGCTGAAGCAAGGTCGGTAGCTCGGTTGACAACTGAGAATACTGCATCAATACCATACTCATAGACAACGTTGCAATCAGAGGATAGACAGCCTGCAATGCCGATAACCGGCAGGTGATATTTTTTCGCAGTGCGAGCAACGCCGATGGGGGTTTTGCCGTGAATCGTCTGGCTATCGATACGCCCTTCACCAGTAATTACTAAATCTGCATTTGCGATAATATTATTTAGGTTTACTGCATCCATCACAATTTCGATACCAGGGCGAAGTTCCGCCTCCAGTAGACCAAGTAGTGCTGCTCCCAAGCCGCCAGCAGCACCAGCTCCTTCTCTACCAATTACATCCTTACCTAACTGAGATTTTATAATCTGAGCAAAGTGTGCAAGATTGTGATCTAACTGCTTCGCCATTTCTGGTGTTGCTCCTTTTTGTGGACCGAATACATACGAGGCGCCTTTGGGGCCGCATAAAGGGTTATCCACATCACAAGCGACTTCAAGGCGAGTGTCTGCCAAACGAGGATCTATATTTGACATATCAATGGTTGATAACTTATTCAGCTCACCGCCCCCATAGCCTAGTTCGTTACCATTATTATCCAGCATTCGAATTCCTAGCGCCTGAGCCATCCCTAAACCACCGTCATTGGTAGCGCTACCACCAATACCGATGATGATGTGCTTTACACCCTTATCAAGTACGGCTTTAATTAGTTCACCAGTTCCGTAGGTGGTGGTTTTTAGCGGATCACGTAATGCGGGCTTTACCAAATGTAAACCAGAGGCAGCTGCCATCTCAATAACGGCTGTCTTGCCATCACCAAACAGGCCGTAAAATCCTACAACGGCTTCTCCCAATGGGCCGATAACTGTGTGTTTGATTATTTCACCATTGGTTGCATCAACCAGCGACTGAACAGTGCCTTCTCCTCCGTCTGCCATTGGTAGCTTAATATACTCAGCATTAGGCATAACTTGCTTAAATCCGTTTTCAATCGCTATGGCGACTTCCATGGCAGTCAGGCTTTCTTTATATGAATCGGGAGCAATAACAATCTTCATCTTTAAACCTTAAAAACCGATATAAATAGCCCAACATACCAAGTATCATTACTGCACCTGAGGCTGAAGCCATGAGGTGTAAAATGATTGATATTACTAAAGCGATTCATCGTAATAACCTAACCGAGCGCTAACCAAACTCCGACGCTCATCATCAGGCTTCCCGATATGCGGTTCATCAAGACAACATTGCCTTTATTCAGCAGAGCTTTGCGCAGAGTTTTTCCACCGGTGGCATACAGCATCAGGCAGATAAACTCAAACACCAAAATAATGCTGATTAACATACTGGCCTGGGGAAAAATAGGGTGCTCAGCCTGGATAAATGGAGGAAGTAAGGCAATGAAAAACGCCCAGCCCTTAGGGTTGGCGATGGCAGTAATAAAGCCTTGGCTAGCCAGAGTAGAAAATGAGACTGGACGAGATTCATCCATATCTTCCGGAATGGCCAGTTTACCGCGTGAACGCCACATCTGAACGCCAAGATAAAACAGGTAGGCCGCACCTAAACTTTTCAGGATCAAAAACAGTTGCGGGTGGTTTAACAAAATAGCAGCGACACCAATAATGGCGGCAACCGCGACCAGAGCCACGCCAGCCAGTTCACCCACCATCATATACATGCTTTTGCGTACACCCACCGTCATACCCAGGGTCAGAGCAAGAGTCATACACATGCCTGGAGTGGCTGAAACGAAAAAGAAGGTCGGAATAAAAACCAATAAAACTGATGCGTCCATAGTGAAAAATATTCTTGTGATCCAGACCTTATTTATACGTGTGAAAGGTATCATGGATCAAGCAATGTTTTGCATAAAAGTAAAGAATATGTAAACAGCCGCAGGGGGCGGCTGTTTACGGGGCAAATATTGCGGGATATATAGATTATTCCACCGGTGGCGCAATATCCGGTCCCCCAAGAGCCTGATAGAGAGTTGCTTGAATGTTGTATTGATTGTAGCGATTTTCCAATAGGCTCTCTTCTGCACTACGTAACGTTTCCTGCGCATCAAGCCAGTCCTGAATGCTGATGGCGCCGTGGCGGTATTGGCTGGCGTAAATACGTTCAGCTTCTTGTGCTGCCAAATACTGTTCCTGCAGTTTTACTCCCTGGTAAAGATACTGTTGTCGTGCTGACAACGCATTATTCACATCTTCAAAGGCACTATAGAGTGTTTGTCGGTAGGTGATAACTGCGCTTTTCGCATCAATGTGGCTGATTTTTTCATTCAGTTTAAACTCATTCCACTGCAAGAATGGCAGAGTCAGACTTGCCCCCAGGCTACCCACCGGATCAGCCAGCAGCCGACTTAACTGTGCTGAGCTGTCGCCGACTGAGCCAGTCAGGCTCAGAGTCGGGAAGTAGGCTGAGGTCGTGGCCTGCTCGGTAGAAATGACACTGCGTAAATTATACAGCGCTGCTTTAACATCGGGGCGGCGGGCCAAAATATCGGCAGGAATACCACTGGCAACCTCCGGTAGTGCCGTTCCCGGTAGGGTATTGATTATCTCCAGACTGTTTTTGGGAGCCTGATTCAGAAGTAAAGATAATGCATTAGAGGCTTCTATCTTTTGCTGAATCAACTGGCTATGACTCGCTTCTTGTCCGGCAAGACTTCGTCTGGCCTCCAATACGTTCAATTGGGATACCGCGCCTGATTGATATTGCTTTTCCGTCAGAGTCAGTGTTTGGTGGGCATAGTCAATGCTATGGCTGCTTATTGCCAGATAATCATTCAGATAACCGATTCGCCAATAGAGCGAAGCCGTGGTTGCAACCAGTGATTGCGCAGTACTTTCTCTGTCCTGTTGGCTGGCTAACGCGCTCCATTGGGCTGCATCGATTTCAGATGACACTCTTCCCCACAAATCCAGCTCATAGCTGACTGAAAGGTTGGCTGAATAACTGCTGGATGAACTACCGGAGGTCAGCACCCGGCTGCGCGATGCTGATGTGTTTGCCGACAGTTGCGGATACTGGTCTGTCGCGGTGATTCCGGCTTGCAACCTCGCTTTTTGTAGTGTCAGCGTGGCTAAGGCCAGGTCATTGTTGCTCTGCAGTACTTGCTCAATCAGTTGATTGAGTTTGTTATCAGAGAATTTTTGCCACCAAGGCTCAATACTATCCGATAGTTGATTACCCAGCGCCCATTGTTCTGGTATCTCGGCAGAAGGGGCAGAGAACTCGGATTGCGAAGAGAACGAACTACAGCCGAACAAGGAGGTAACACTGAGAGTTAATAAGGATAATTTTATGATTTTTTTACTATTTTCTTTCATCAATTAATCTCTCGCTAACGCATCAACCGGATCCAGTTGGGCTGCATTTCTGGCGGGTAAGAAGCCAAACAGAATACCGATCAGCGTCGAACAGAGGAAAGCTGCGACGATCGATGTTGTGGAATAGATCATCTGGAAGTTGCCTCCGGCGTATTGGAAAATAAAGCCGATTAAATAGGCGAGCCCGATACCGAATATGCCACCGCACAAGCAGACTAACACTGCTTCTATCAGGAACTGGCGCAATATATCGCTTTGTCGTGCGCCAACCGCCATGCGTACACCAATCTCTTTGGTACGTTCGGTCACCGACACCAGCATAATATTCATCACACCGATACCACCCACGATCAGTGATATCACGGCAATTGCCGAGATTAACAAGGTCATGGTTGCGGTGGTTTTCTCTATGTTCTGCCGAATGGTATCGGTATTGATGGTAAAGAAATCCTGTTTGCCATGGCGCATTTTCAGCAAGTTGATCAAGGCCTGTTCAGCTGCTGCACTCGGTGCGGTGTCGCTGATACGCACCGTGATACTATCAAGATAATGTTGGCCCATAATACGTCCAGAGACAGTGGTATATGGCAACCAAACACGTAATGAATCATTGCTGCCGAAGGCGCTTTCCCGTTTTTGGGTGACGCCAATAATTCGTACGGGCAGGTCGCCGAGGAAGATCACTTTTCCAATCGCATCATCATTCGGGAACATCTCTTTATTGGTGTTGTAGTCAATCACCACTTCCTGAGCCAGATTGGTGATACTGCTATCATCGAAATATTGCCCGTCAGCCAATTCATAACCCTTAACCCTGAAATACTCAGGGCCGACACCATCGATACTCGCAGAGACCGCCTGGTTGGTATAGCGAATCGTGCCGCTGGTGCCGATGCTTGGTGTTACGCTGTCCACAAAGGGCAGAGTTTTTAGGGCCTGAGCATCATTGGAAACTAAGGTTCTTATTCTGCCGGAACGACGATCACCGAACCCACTACCGGGGCGGATATCGATAGTGTTGGTGCCCATTGAACTGATATTTTTCAAAATCGCCTGCTGCGATCCTTCTCCAAGAGCAACAACTGACACGACTGACGCAATACCGATAATAATCCCCAGCATGGTTAAGAACGTGCGCAGGCGGTGACTCGACATTGCCAACAATGCCATTTTCAGTGCTTCGATATAGCGGTCCCAGCCAAACCAGCTTTTGTGTGCTGATGAATTTTTATCTGACTTGATGACTTGGTCTTCGGGCGTTGGCTTGGTTTGAGTATCGCTGATGATCTCACCATCTTTAATTTCGATGATGCGATCGGCAAATTCAGCAACATGCTGATCGTGAGTAACCACGATAATGGTATGCCCTTCCGCATGCAGTTCCTGGAGCAGTTTCAGCATCTCTTCGCCACTATGGCTGTCCAGAGCGCCGGTTGGCTCGTCTGCAAGAATAACATCTCCGCCATTCATCAAAGCCCGTGCGACACTGACCCGCTGCTGCTGCCCACCACTTAACTGACTAGGACGATGATCCAATCGTTCCGCCAGTCCAAGCCGACTCAGAATATGCTCTGCCCGCTGTTGGCGAGTATGACGATTTTCACTGGCATAAATCGCCGGCACTTCTACGTTACCTACAGCGGTCAGATCGCTGAGTAGGTGGTAGCGCTGGAAGATAAAACCAAAATATTCGCGGCGCAGCTTGGCCAGTTCGTCGCTTTCCATGGTCGAAGTATCCTGACCGTTGATCAGATACTGGCCGCGTGATGGTTTGTCCAGGCAGCCGAGGATATTCATTAGGGTTGATTTACCGGAGCCCGAGGTACCGATAATCGCTACCATTTCCCCACGTTTGATCGATAAATCAACCTGGTTCAGAACGGTGAGTTGCTGATCGCCTGCCGGAAATGAACGGCAAACGCTTTTCAGTTCTAATAACGTTTCAGTCATGCGTTACATTCCCATTGGCGAGCGGCGGAAACGATTTGGCAATGCGGAGCCGTTACTTGAATCGCCGAGCACAATTTCGTTGCCTTCATCGAGACCTTCGATTATTTCGGCGGTGACTTTGTTATTGATGCCCACTTTGACCTGTTTATAAACGACCTGGTTGTTGACCAGCACCGGAACCTGATAATAGCCGCGTTTTTCTTGACTCGGGGTCAGAACCTGAGCCGGAATGAGCAGGGCATCATCCGACTGATTAAGAATAATCGACACCTGAGCGGTCATGCCAATGCGCAATAAGCCTTTGGCGTTATCAATGTCAAACAGGCCGTTGTAGTAGACGGCATCGGAATCGTTGGATGTCATATCGCTATCGTCACCGTCCATTGAGGTCGGGCCTGGCTCAACTGCGCGCAGTGTCGCTTCATATTTGTGATTGGGCTGACCGAGGATAGTAAAATAAACCGTCTGTTTTGGTGCAACATGGATGACATCGGCTTCAGAAATCTCTGCTTTCACTGTCATGGTTTGTAGATTGGCCAGCTCGACAATGGTTGGCGTACTCTGATTGGCATTCACGGTCTGGCCAACTTCTACGGCGGTATAAACGACAGTACCGTCCATTGGAGCGAGAATAGTGGTGTAACTGAGATCCAGTTTTGCTGTATCAACACTGATTTTTGCTTGCTGAATTTGTGCATCAAGCTGTTTTAGTTCAGCTTTTGCTACCGCTAAATTTGAAGCTGCCGTTTCATAATCGGAACGTGAACTGGCATTGTCGGCCAGCATGGCTTTTTGTCGGTTAAATTCCTGTTGATACTGAAGGATCTGAGCTTGTTGTGCTTCATATTGTGCTTGCAGACTGGCCAGTGAAGCCTGCGCTTCTTTTAACGAGTTTTCCTGAGTCAGACTGTCGATTTTAGCGATCATATCTCCTTTTTTAATTTGGTCGCCGAGCGCAACATTCAGTTGCTGCACCTGGCCGGACACCTGCGCACCAACGCTGACCAGTTTGGAGGCTTGCAGCATACCGTTTGCCAATACACTGTTTTCTATATGGCCTCTTTTAACCGGATCGGTTGCGTAGGTGATGGGTTGCTGGGCCTGAGAGGTATACCCGTAATATCCTCCCGCTCCAAGTGCGCTGAGTACAATAAAAGCCGAAAGAATGCGTTTGGTCGTTTTTTTCATAACAGTCGTTTTCCGATAAATGGCTTTAATCAGAATGCGCTGTAATGGTTTATCGCTCAAGTAGTTAATCGGGTTATTTACCTAATTTTACGCAATGGTATTGGTTGTTAACCCATCCTTAACCCTTGAAGGGTGGTAAACACAAAATGGTGCGCAGTGATTAGTAATAAAACATTTGGTATGAAAAGCATCGATTATGCGCAGTGGTGTTGTTCTGTTAGATGGATCACGAAACAGCGGAGTTCTAGAGATTTCATCCTAGCAACTTGTATTTTTCATACATATATCAAGGAATAACGTCATTCGATACCTATAAACTAGTTACATAAGTTACAAAATGGCGTTGATAAAACAAATTCATGAGAAAAATAGAAAAAAATCGATGCATTAATTAAAAGAATTCAACACGGTGATTGCTTGGCTGCAAGTACGTCAGAATCACAGTGAATATAATTTCTATACTTTATTTTTAATCTTAATAACGGAAACAAACCTATGAGTGATGTAGCACTTTCGATATTGCTATTATCGGTCGTGGCCATTATTGGTCTCTGGCTGGGTGGCATTAAAATCAAAGGTGTCGGACTTGGTATTGGTGGCGTATTGTTCGGTGGCATTCTGGTTGGTCATTTTACCAACCAATTTGGCTGGCACCTGGATGGTCACGCGATGCACTTTATCAAAGAGTTCGGCTTAATTCTTTTTGTCTATACCATCGGTATCCAGGTCGGCCCTGGCTTTTTCGCTTCACTGAAAAGTAGTGGTCTGAAACTGAATGTGCTGGCTGGCGGTATCGTGATCCTCGGCGGTATTGTGGCGGTTATCCTCCACTTTGTCTTCGATTTACCGCTGGAAGTGTTCTTAGGCATCTATTCCGGTGCGGTGACCAATACACCATCTCTGGCGGCTGGTCAGCAAATTCTGCAAGAACTGGGCGAGGGCAGCATTCAGACCAGTATGCTGGGTCTCGGTTATGCGATGGCGTATCCGTTCGGTATTCTTGGTATTTTGCTCTCAATGTGGGTTGTACGTATCGCCTTTAAAGTCAGTATTGATGATGAAGCCGACGCCTACGAGCAAAATGTTTCCGGGAAAAAGAAAGATCTGTTGTCGGTTAACGTGGTGATTGAAAACACTAATATGAACAACTTGCGCTTCAGCGAACTGGAGTCTCTGATTGGCGCTGACGTGGTTTGTTCGCGGATGAAGTCCGAAGGTGAGCTAGCGGTTCCGGGACCAGACACGGTATTGCATATCGGCGATATTCTGCACTTTGTAGGCGACAGTCAGTCTAAACTGGATAAAGCAGTGCTGATTGTCGGTCACGAAGTCAAAGAGTCGCTATCGACTAAAGGTACAATGCTAAAAAGTGACCGAGTTGTTGTGACCAATGAAAAAGTGTTGGGTAAGCAGCTGGGTGAGATGAATCTCAAGCACAAACACAACGTCGTCATTTCACGTTTAAATCGTGCGGGTGTTGAGTTGGTAGCAAACCGCGATTCGGTTCTACAATTTGGTGATATTCTGTATATCGTCGGTGAAAAGCAAGATATCGATCATGTCGGTACTCTGCTTGGAAATGCGGCGAATAAGCTAAATCACGTGCAGATGTTGCCAATCTTTATCGGTATTGCTTTAGGAGTACTGCTTGGTTCTATTCCGTTCCAGTTACCTCATTTACCTGCGCCATTAAAACTGGGTTTAGCTGGCGGTCCGCTGATTGTGGCGATTATTCTGGCGCGTATTGGTAGCATTGGTCGCCTTTATTGGTTTATGCCACCAAGTGCTAACCTAGCGTTACGTGAGATTGGTATTGTATTGTTCTTGGCCGTGGTTGGGATTAGCTCCGGTGGCAACTTCGTTGACACCATTGTTAATGGTGATGGCTTAAGCTGGATGGGCTATGGTATTGCTATCACTTTAGTTCCGTTGCTAACCATTGGTATCATTGCCCGTATGGTACTGCAAGTGAACTACTTGACGATTTGTGGCCTGATGGCTGGCTCGATGACCGATCCACCGGCATTGGCATTCGCAAACTCAATTCACTCGACCAGTGGTGCATCAGCACTCGCCTATGCTACGGTTTACCCTTTGGTTATGTGTCTGAGAATTCTCTCGCCGCAAGTGATTGCTGTATTGCTTTGGGTTGCCGCTTAGCTAACAAACGAAAGTTCATAATTAATGGCCGCTGATTTCAGCGGCCATTTTGATCATTCTAATTGATTCCCGCCTGAATTGAATAAACCCACAAGGTCAGACAACAAACCGGATACATCAAGATAGCGTAGTGTTTGTTCATTTTCAGCAGTGTGATTGGGCTGATATCGTAGCGGTTCTGAATAGTTAGTTGGACGCCGGAAAATGGCGATAAGGCGATACCGATTGAACAGCCCATCAATAGTGCTAAGCCAAGAAGGTTTGGATCAGAAACGGTGGGTGCGATAATGCTGCCAATCAGAATAATACTAGTGACTGGATGCATTCCAGCCATCGCTAACGCAATGACTACCAGTATAGTTAGTGAGGCGGCGAGTGGGCCAAAATGCTCGGGAGCAACATTCAAATCTAGGGAAACCAGCAAAGCCGCAATGCCTGAAGCCAGCAGGGCAGCACAGACAAATAATGCAACTTCACTTTTAGATTCAGGAATACCATACTCGATATGATGTTTAGTGGCCTGAATGCCTTTCGGGCCGAGAGTAATAATTAGCCAAAGGGTGCTGAATAGCAGAGAAGTAATGGTGACAATAGTCAGTACGCTGAGATTAGGCACGGTATAGTGAGCAATTAATACGATAACAGCCAGCAGTGACGGGATCCATAATGAATGAATCGCCATCGGATAACCCCGCATGCTTGTGGCTTCCGACGAACGGCTAACTTCCCATGCGGTAAACAGCAGTGCAATAATCGCTACGATCAACCCATAGAAAACCAGCACACCCAATTGTGTTCCCGGTACGCTAATCAGGGTTAAGCCCATCGCCGCAAAAAATGGCGACCAGGCTGAGCAGGTGGAAAAAGCGCGCAGCAATAACAGGTTTTGTAATGGAGAAAGTGAGCGATTATCTGGCTGGTTTGCCAGAAGTTTGTCACCGACAATAATGACCGATGAGACGTTAAGCACCGAACCAAACAGGTGCGTACTTAACATGGTGCTGGATATGGCTTTAGCCCCGGTTGGAAATTTTTGCCCACTTTTCACCGTCTGACGAATTACGACTTTCAAAAATCCCACACTGATTAACATCGCAATCACTTTCTGATTGCCTTCCAGCGCTTGCAGTAGATATTTGCTGTCGATGCCATGCCAGACACTGAAAACCAGTGCGGCGATGCCGAAACTGCCAACGATAGAGACCTGCTTTTTTTGCGATGCTTTGAGGTGAGGGAAAAACAGAATGGCGCAGATCCAAATCGGGATACCAGCCCAGTAACCAGCAAAATCCGGGTTGATATTGGTATAGAGTGAGAGAAGTATGCTAGCCATCAACAGCCAGCCGGTGGCAACGGAAAGTTTAGGGTTCATTATTTGTTCTTAGCGTAGCAAGCGAGGGAAATACTATTGGAGAACAAATCGACAGACTTGGCAACAGATTTAGCCAATTCATTTAAAAAACAGGGCAATAGTAAAAGTACTATTGCCCTGTTTCAGTTATTTATTTAGTTCGTTTGATACCTGCGGCTTTAAGCATATATTTTTCATATATCGGTTCGCTGGTACCGTTTTTCACTTTATACATAAAGTATTTTTCAAAGGCGATTTTCGCGATGTGTACCCATTTACCCATTGACGTCCAGTTAGTGTTACGTGGAGGATTTTGTGGCAGAGCGACAAATGCCGCACCTTTGTCACCCATATCCGCTAAGCAAAGCGCATTTAGCGTTGGTTTGGTATCCATCTCTTCACCATTTTCCAGACTAAGAATGTTTTCCACAATAGTGCTGGTCATGGATTCGATCATAAAACCTGTTTTAGGTGCGCCGACCGGAACCGGAGTTTCTTCCAGTGGCGGGATGGCGACACAAACCCCGGCAGCAAAAATATCACGGTATTTAGGATTGCACTGATATTCATCCGTTAGAACAAAGCCTTTCGGATTGCATAAGCCTGGAACCGCAGCTACTGCGGCAGAGCCTTTAAATGGTGGCAGGAACATCGCTAGGTTAAAGGGCAGTTCGTGGGTAAATTCTACATCCCCTTTGCGGTTTAGTTCCTCAAAGTTTACTTTGCCTTCTTCAAACGAGGTTACTCGTGAGTTGGTTACCCATTTAATACCACGATCACGGAATTCGTGTTCCATGAGTGCCTTAGAATCACCGACTCCGCCAAGTCCCATATGGCCGATATAAGGTTCTGAAGTGACAAACGTCATCGGAATTTGATCGCGGATTTTGCGTTTTCTCAGTTCAGTTTCTAATGACAGAATATACTCATATGCCGGGCCAAAGCAGCTCGCACCTTGCATTGCTCCAATCACGACAGGGCCTGGATTGGCACACAGTTTTTCAAATTCTTCATGAGCTTTCACCGCATGGTCAACAGTACAGACTGATTGAGTAAAGCCGGTTTCCGGTCCCGCACCAGGGACGGCTTCAAAAGCCAATTTAGGGCCGGTACACAACACTAAATAGGTGTAGTCATAGACTTCACCGTCGCCGGTAACCACTTTATTCGCATCCGCATCAATCTCGCTAACTCCAGTGGTATTGAATGGAATTTTGAATTTTTTAGCGTAGGGAATCAGATCCAGGATAACTTGTTCTTTGGTTCGTTCGCCAAGAGCGACCCACGGGTTAGAGGGGACAAAATGAAATTCAGGCCCTTCATTAATTAGCATCACTTCATGATCTTTAGGAAGCTTTTGTCTGAGTTCATATACAACAGAAATGCCACCCAATCCGGCTCCGACAACGATAGTCCTCTTCATATTTTTCACCTGTCTATTCTAACGGTCTATTTTAAGAAGTGTTCTGTATTAGATTTTGCATTAGCAAATGCTAATCTAAAGTTAGTTTAACATTTGTTTATAAAGTAATAACCAGCTCTCATTTTGTGAAAGTCGAGATTTACTAAACGAGAAAAACGCGGGTTAGGTCACTTATTCATCGCAGTGTGCCTATTTCACAGAATCACAGTAGTGTGATTGAGTTCTCATATTTGCCTGGATACACTATCCGGTAATTTGTCATTTAGCAGGTATAATCACCGCTAGCTTTGTTGGGTCGTCCGACAGTGTGTTAAGCCAAAGCAGGAAACCGAAACGAGATGCAAGTAGAGAAAGTTCTGAATAATAACGTTATCATATCTAAAGATGAAACCGGTTCCGAAGTGGTTGTAATGGGGAAAGGTATCGGTTTTCAGATGAAGCAGGGGATGACTATTGCTCAAGATAATGTGGAAAAGGTCTTTCGTCTCTCTCAGACTAATGACGATACGGTTGATTCCCGTTATCGAGAACTGCTTGAAGAGATTCCCCTGGAGCTGTTAGTGGCTACAGAAAGCATCGTTGAGTTAGCTGAAAAAAGCTTGCCGGGAAGTTTACACCCCAGTGTACGCATTTCGTTAGCGGACCACCTCTATTTTGCCATCGAGCGCTATTCTAAAGGCATGGCAGTAAAAAACGCTATGTTGTGGGAACTTAAGCGCCTTTATCCTAAAGAATTTCAAGTAGGTAAGCAGGCGTTAACGTTACTCAAAGAAGCATCGGGTGTCTGTTTTGAAGAAGATGAAGCAGGTTTCATTGCTTTGCATCTGGTGAATGCCCAGCTTAATGAAGACATGAATAATACCATCAGTGTGACTAACCTGATTCGCGATATTATTCATATGATTAAATACAACCTGCATCTTGATTTTGACGAAGAGAGTATCGAATTTCAGCGTTTGGTCACCCACCTTAAATTTTTCTCACACCGCTTGATTCACAACACCACGATAACCGATCCTGATGATTCTTTATTCCAGTCAATTCGCGCTCAGTATCCTAACGCCTTTGGTTGTACGCAGAAAATTGCTGCATACATTAAGCGAGAATTTGAACATGATATGACCAGCGAAGAGATGATGTTTTTAACGATTCACATTGAACGGGTCAGAAGGGCTGGTAAAAGTGAATGATTATAAGCAGTTAGCCAGTGATCTTATTGAGCGATTGGGTGGTGTGGAAAATATCAGCAAAATTTCACATTGCACGACGCGAATTCGCTTTAAATTACGTAAAGCTGCGAAATCTGATACAGCTGCGATTGAAAAGCTGGCTGGGGTTATTTCGGTAAAACATATTTCCGGCCAATATCAGGTAGTGATTGGGGCTCATGTTGCTAAAGTGTATCGAGAAGTGAGGGCTCTGTTGCCAGAGAACACCGAATTGGCAGAGACAACAGATGGGCTACAACTGAGTTTTATTGATATCGTCACTGGTATTTTTTCTCCATTGCTGGGATTGCTAGCTGGCGCCGGGGTATTAAAAGGCTTCCTGACTTTATTTACTTCCTTGGGCTGGATTGCCGCCGATAGTGGCACGCATCGTCTGATTCGGGTTGCCAGTGATTCATTTTTCTTTTTTCTGCCGATTTTTTTGGGTTATACCGCTTCAAAGTTATTTGGTGGGCGTCCATTTATTGGTATGGCGATCGGTGCCGCATTAGTCCATCCGGAAGTTTTGAATCATTTTAATTTAAGTGTGACGTCTCAGTTTTCTGCCTCGATCAGTCCTGATGATATGTTTATGGGTCTCCCCATACAATATATTGATTATTCTTCTTCGGTGATCCCGATTATTTTCGCCTGTTGGGTGAATGCAAAGCTCGAGCGTTTACTGGAGAAACTGATCCCGGTTGGCGTGCAGTTTATATTTATCGCGGTATTTTGTTTGCTGATTTCTGTACCGCTGACTTTTATGGTGATCGGCCCAATTGCTTCGTCTTTTGGTGAACTGATCAGCATGATTGTGATGGATCTCTACCATAGTAGCCCAATGGTTGCGGGTGCAGTTTTAGGCTTTATATGGCAAATCTTGGTGATATTCGGTATTCATTGGAGTGTTGCCGTTGTTCCGCTAAATAACCTGGCAGTGAACGGGTTTGACGTGATAATGCCGCTGTTGCTGCCAGCAGTATTGGGCCAGGCAGGCTCATGTTTTGGTATTTTGCTGATGACCAGGGATAAGCAGAAGAAGGCGCTGGCGGGGTCTGCCTGCCTAACCGCATTGTGTGGTATTACCGAGCCTGCTGTTTACGGTGTCACGCTCCCCAGAAAGCGGATCTTTTTCTTTGGTTGTTTAGCGGGTGCGGTCGGTGGTGCGATCATCGGGGTGTATAAAACTAAGCTCTATTCTATGGGCTTTATGAATGTTTTTTTCTTTACACAGCTTATATCACCTGAAGGTGTAGATCTGTCGTTTATCATGGCGATGGTCGCAGGTGGGATAGCGTTTGTTATGGCGGCGGTGTTGACTCTGATTTTTCATTCTGAGTTTGTCAGTGATGATGAGGTTAAAGAGGCAGAGCATGTAGAAGAGAGTGGTACGACTAAAGCTGTGCAACAACCTCTGGGCTTAAGTCGTAATCGCTTGATGTGTCCACTAGAAGGGCGGGTTATTTCTTTGCGTCAGGTTGCTGATTCTACGTTTTCAAGTGAAATTATGGGCAAAGGGATCGCAATTGTGCCGGAATCCGGACTGCTACGTTCGCCGGTTTCAGGCACCATTAAGTCGCTGTTCAAAACTCAGCATGCGGTTGGAATTCTGAGTGATGAAGGTGTTGAGATTCTGATTCATATCGGTATTGACACGGTACGGCTGAATGGAGATGGTTTCACGGCACACGTGACTGTCGGCCAACAGGTTACCGTTGGTGACCCGTTAATTGAATTCGATATACAGAAGATCATCGAACGCGGATTTGATGTTACCACGCCGATTATTATTTCCAATAGTGAAGAATATCTGGATGTGCTGCCTCAGCCAAATCTGACGACTGCCCGTTATACCGACCCTTTACTCTATGTGTTGTAAGGTTAGTTTGGTTGATTATTCGTCAATCAACCGGTAATCATCAACCTATATCACAAATGCTCGCCCAGGCGGTTGTATCGGATCCGATACAACATACACTGTATGGGTAAACGGATTGTAACTGCTTCGGCAGGCAAAACCTGGCAACGAGGATTCAAAGCATTTGAATAATCGAAGCTGGGTTTTTTTATCTGAAATTTGTGGGTTGTCATGTTTGGGGGGCAAATAGCACCCTTTTTTTGTCGCCGAATTTAACCAATCTGGTATTATTTAGAGTAAATACTCCATTTTGAGGCTGAGTTGTGAATAAACCACGTTGGGCAGTGTTGCTCTCGACTCTTTTTCTTCCTTTCTCACTGCAGTCTGCCCCTTTGCCGTTTGTGGTGGCATGGGATGTGGTACAGGCTAATAATAATGCTTTGCGTGCCGAGCAAGCGAATGTTGAGCGTTATGCGCATCTGAACAAAGCCAGCGATAGTCTGGATCTTCCATCACTGAGTGTGTCGGCAAATTACACCTATTTGGATCAAGCGATTACTTTATCTGGTCGGCAAATCGCACAAAGTGCCGAGCTACCTGCTGCGGCATTAGGTAGTCTTGCTGCGCTGGAATCAACCATCACTAAGCAGGAAATTGCTAGTTCCTCGATTCGGGCTGTATGGCCGATCTTTACCGGGGGAAAAATCGATGCAGCACAATCGGCGGCTCAAGGTCAGTACGTAGAAGCGCAAAGCCAGCTGGCAATGGAAACTCAGGCACGTTTTGAAGATTTGGCGCGTTACTATTTTGCCGTTGTATTAGCGAAAGAAGTTTTGTTAACACGACAACAAGTGGAAAAAGGCTTGCAGCAGCATAATGAGAATGCGGATAAGCTCTTCCAGCAGGGGCAAATTGCTCAGATTGAAGCATTGCAAGCCACCGCTTCGCTGGACAAAGCGACCATTGAACGTAAAAAAGCCGAGAAAGATCGGGATATCGCTGTGCGGGCATTAAGTAATGCTTTAGGTACAACGGATGTGGTTGAAACGGTCGATTCGTTATTTATTAATCGTGAATTGCCTCCTCTTAATGTTTTTAGTGCACAAACCGAGGCCACTTATCCGGGACTGGATTTGCTTGATGCCAAAAAGCAGTTAGCGAGCAGCCTGTTGCAGTCCGAAAAAAGCAAATATTGGCCGCAAGTGTACCTCTACAGTAGCTATAGCCTATATGAGGATGACACTTTAGCAAGCCAGTTAAAGCCTGACTGGATGGTGGGTATCGGTGTTTCTTTGCCTTTGGTTGATACTTCGGGCCGTGGTGATAGAGTGGATGCCGCAAGCCAGGCATTAGTTCAGTTACGCTATAAACGCGCGCAGGCTATTTCTGATTTGCAACTCTTGGTCGAAAAGACCTACCTCGAAGCTCAGCAAGCCAGTGATGAAGTTGATGGCTTGAAATCGACCATTCAATTAGCCAAAGATAATTTGGATTTGCGCAACAAAGCATTTGCTCAGGGACTCTCAACTTCACTGGATGTGGTCGATGCTGAGCTTTACCTTGCCAGTATACAAACCCAGCGTGCG
Source organism: uncultured Vibrio sp. (assembly GCA_963666615.1). Classification (GTDB taxonomy): domain Bacteria; phylum Pseudomonadota; class Gammaproteobacteria; order Enterobacterales; family Vibrionaceae; genus Vibrio. Next base: position 190,584 of record OY762907.1, on the reverse strand, counting down.
GTAGCTTCTTATCACTATTTAATTGCTTTGTGTAAATTGCTGGCTCTCTCTGACCAAATCCCTCAGTTTTCCGATTACCAACGGCATGCGTCCATTGTGCTGTCGGCCAAAGCCGATTAAAGGAGTTCGCTATGAAAAAAATAAAAATCGCATTGGTTATCGTATTGGCCGCAATATTAGTAGCATGGCTGGGCATGGGGTTTTATCAGGCGTATCAGCCTCAGCCAGTGATTATTCAGGGGCAGATTCAGTCACAACAGTACAGTATCTCTTCTAAAGTAGCCGGGCGAATTGATCAGGTACTGGTAAGAAAAGGGGATAGTGTAAACAAAGGGCAGCTGATTTTTACTCTACAGAGTCCGGAAATTGACGCTAGGCTGGAGCAGGCGGTTGCGCAACAAAATGCCGCCGGCGCGTTGGCTCAAGAAGCAGAAAAAGGCAGTCGTGAACAACAAATTCAGGCAGCAAAAGATCAGTGGCTAAGAGCCCAAGCGGCTGCACAACTGGCGGAAAAAACGTTTCTCAGAATTAATAATCTCTACCAGGATGGTGTGGTAGCGGAGCAAAAGCGCGATGAAGCCCATACCCAATGGAAAGCGGCACAATACAGTGAAAGCGCCGCGCTGCAGATGTATCAGTTAGCTAGAGCTGGTGCGCGTGACGAAACCAAGCAGGCGGCTCAGGAGAAGGTCAAAATGGCAGCGGGCGCGGTGGCCGAAGTGCAGGCCTATGCGGCCGATACCCGTATTGAAAGCTGGTTTGATGGTGAAGTGGCTCAGGTTCTGCTGCACAGTGGTGAATTGGCACCGCAGGGCTTCCCTGTGGTGACGGTGGTGGATCGCAGCGATTGCTGGGCGGTGCTCAATGTGCGTGAAGATTACCTCACCAAGTTCGCTAAAGGCTCGACAATTAAAGCTTATGTCCCGGCACTTGAGCGCACTGTTGAATTTAAAGTGACGCATATTGCAGCGATGGGGGATTTTGCGACCTGGCGTTCAACCGATGTTTCGCAGGGTTTTGATTTGCGAACTTTTGAAGTGGAAGCTCGCCCAATTGCATCCGATGTGGATTTGCGAATGGGTATGAGCGTAGTGGTTAAAATGTAGTGGTGCAGTTATGGAATGGCGACAACAGTGGCATATTTTGACTTCCAATCGCTGGCTACTCTCCATGGTTACCTGGGTACCTTTGGCTCTGGCCGCTTGTTTGTGGTGGATTTTTGCTCAGGGAATCGCCCGTGATTTGACGATTGGCGTAGTGGATTTGTCCCACAGCAAGCTCTCTTATACTTTTACTCAGCAGCTTGATGCTCATCCGTCACTGATGGTGAATCACTATTTCAGTGATGTGCATCAGGCGAGTCAGGCAATGAAAAGTGGTGAGGTTTATGCCTATGTTGTTTTCCCTTATCAGATGGATAAATCAATTTACCGCCAACAGCCACCGCAAATTACGCTGTTTTATAACAGCCAATATGTATTGATAGGTAAACTTATTCAGTCTGCTGCTACTCAGGTATTAACAACATTGAATGCGCAGTTAAATGTTGTTCAGACGCTGGTGGCAGGCAACCAGAATGTGTTAGGGGCAAAGAGCAGAGCTGTTCCGTTGCAAGTGCAGATTGTTCCCCTGTTTAACCAAAATACCAACTATGAGTCGTTTTTGATTTCCGCGATTATTCCTGCGTTATGGCAGGTGGTAATGATTGCGACGACGGTATTGATCCTTGATGCCAATTGTAGTCAGCGAGGACTAAATAACTGGTTGTCCATGCAGCCGACATTGACGGTCGCACGTACTCTGGCTCCTTATTTTCTGCTGTTCGTTATTCAGGGGATTTTATTTTTACTGACTGGATATGGGTTACGTCACTGGCCAATGCAGGGGAGTTGGGCGGTGTTACTATTGGCTCAGGTGGTCACCGTATCTGCCTGTATGATTATGGGAGCGCTGTTTTATTTTGTTACGATGGAACCGGCTCGGGCGATGAGTTTTGCCGGCGTTTTTTCTGCACCGAGTTTTGCTTTTATGGGGATTACTTTCCCGGCCAGTAATATGAACGAGTTAGCTTTGCTGTGGCGCAACCTGTTGCCAATCAGTCACTATATTGAAGTTCAGATTAATCAGGTCAGTTATGGTATGGCAATGCCGCTAGCTGTAAAACCTCTATTGCCGATGCTAGGCTATATCCTTCCGGCTTTGCTTACGGTCGGATTGATACGCTACCGATTACGACAACATCTGTCCCGGGAGTGGGTGCAATGAGTTTACGTCAGGTTATCGTTAGCGAATTAAGTTCAATTTTACGTAATCCGGTAGTGATGCTCACCATGTTTGGTGGGGTGTTGTTCTACGCTTTTCTCTATCCGTTACCCTATTTGCAGCAGACGCCGTTGGAACAGCCTGTGACAGTGGTAAATCTTGATAAGAGTCAGCTTAGCTATCAGTTGGAACGCATGGCTGATGCAACACCAGAGATAAATTTGTTACGGCGCGATCAGACCTTAGAAGAGGCTAAACAGGCGGTACTAAGACAAGAGGTGAGTGGCATTTTGCTGATTCCGGAAAATTTCTACCGGGATCTGCTGCTTGGGCGTAGCCCGGTGCTTTCATTCGCCGGTGATGCTTCCTATTTTTTAGTTTATGGATCGATTGTTAACGGGTTATCACAGGTGGCCGGAACTCTTGCTGCTCAGGTGAAAGTCAAACGCTTGTTAAATCAGGGCACACCAATGCCATTGGCTGTGCAACATTACTCATCGTTTACCACCAATTTAAAACCGACCTTTAACCCAGAGATCGGCTATATCGATTATGTGGTTCCGGCGGTCTTTATCCTGATTTTGCAACAAACACTGGCAATGTCGATTGGCTTATATGCAGCGACACCGGAAAATCAATTAAGAGAGGTTTCTGGCTCGCTGTTGATGGTTGTACGTTGTGGGTTGTTTTGCGCATTTTACTATCTGTTAAGCTTGTTTTATTTCGGATTTAGTTTTGTTCACAATGGGATTTCTCAGCTTGGAGAGCCACTTGAACTGCTTACCTTACTTTTCCCTTTTCTGCTGAGCACCTGTTTTATTGGTTTATTTATCGGTTCGATAGTACCGAAGCGCGAGTGGGTAACCGTATTGGTGCTGATTAGTTCTATGCCATTGATTTTTGCAGCGGGGTTTATCTGGCCCGTTGAGGCGTTGCCGACGGCCATCGTGTGGTTATCGAATCTGTTTCCCAGTACGCCTGCAATTCAGGGCTTTCTTAAATTAAATCAGATGGGAGCAGAGTGGTGGCAAATTGCCCCGCAGTGGCAGCTGCTGAATATACAGATGGTGGGTTGGGGTGTTATTGCCTTTTGGCGTGTGGGCAGGAAAGTTGGTAGTCGTTGATTTATCTAAGCTGGCTAATGGCCCTGCTTTAATGTATTCATCAGGCTGTGGATCAGCTTTTCTACCCGATCCGGCTGCGGATGAGTCTGAATAAAGGAACGTAGCCCGTAAATAGCAAACATCACATAATCACTAAGAAATTCACAGTTGGCATCAGCCGGAATTTCTTGATTACGCTGTGCTTGTTCCAGCTTAATCTGAATGCGTTGTTTCCACTTATCGAGCATGGTACGGATCAACAGCTCAACTTCATCATCTTGATCCTCGAGCTCAATTAACGCTTTTTGCAATAAGCAGCCTTTTGCTTCACAGAAATCGTAGTTGTAGCCGATTTCCTCAAAGTAGTGTTGGAAGCCTGCCAGGATATAGTCATTGTCAGAGAAAATTTGCTCAAATTCAGTCGCTTTTGAATCAGCATAATGGTTGAGCGCAGCAATTAATAAGCCGCGTTTATTTTCAAAAGCACAGTAGATTGAACCAGGGTGCAAACCGGTGGCACGCTTTAAGTCTTGCATGCTGGTTTTGGTATAGCCTTTGGCAATAAATTCATTCATCGCGGAACGAAGGACTTGGTCTCGGTCAAATTCAGCGCTTCTCACATTCTTTCTCACTCTACTCGGGCTAGGGCAAGTCTAATCGAGTTAGTCATGAGTGACAATATTATTTGAACGATCATTCAAAATTAACTTGAACGTTCGTTCAAATATGAGTTAGCATAAAATCAATCCATCGAACCAGGAATAGAACAATGACAGATATTCTTTTTCAACCGTATAAGCTGAATGACAAAATCACACTAAAAAACCGTATCGCCATGGCGCCGTTAACTCGTTGTATGGCCGATGATGACCTAGTTCCGACCGATGCTATCGTGCAATATTATGCAAAACGCGCTGAAGCAGGATTGATTATTTCCGAAGCAACGATTATTCGCCCTGATGGACAGGGATATCCGAATACACCTGGGTTATTTACTCTGGCGCAAATCGATGGCTGGAAGAAAGTGACCACAGCGGTACATGACAACGGCGGTAAGATCTTTGCTCAGTTATGGCATACTGGCCGAGTAGCACACCCTGAATTCTTTGGTGGCGAATATGTGCTGGCTCCGACAGCGGTTGCTTTTGATGGCACAGTGCCACGCCGCCGTGATCTGGTATATACCGTACCAAAAGCGGCAACCCAGGAAGAAATTGCTCAGTTAGTCAATGACTACGCTCAAGCAGCAGAAAATGCGATTACCGCAGGTTTTGATGGCGTAGAAATCCATGGTGCCAATGGTTACCTGATTGATCAATTTCTACACTACGATACCAATCGTCGTCAGGATGAGTATGGCGAAACGCCAGAAAATATGGCTCGTTTCCCATTGCAGGTGATTGATGCAGTCATCGCCCGCATCGGCAATGAATTAACCGGATTGCGTCTTTCTCCCGGTGGTTACGCACACCTGGCTGCGGATGAACGTGATCGTCAGGTATTTGATTATCTGCTGGCTGAAGTTGAGAAACGAGATCTGGCTTATCTGCATGAAGGGATGTTTGACGATAGCATGGAATTCGATTTCCTGGGTGGCCGGGTATCGCAATATCTGCGTGAAAATTATTCAAAAACCTTAATGGCCGTTGGTGGTTATACTGCTGAAACCGGTGCGACAGCGATTGCTAACCAGAAATTTGATCTGCTGGCGATTGGACGTCCGTTTATCGCTGATGCTGATTATGTTAGCCGGGTGAAAGAGGGCCGAGCTTTGACCGAGTATGATGTGAGTATGCTTGATCGACTTTAATCCTCACCCAGTTAGTGCCAACCACTGGCTAAAGCGTTAGCCAGTGGTTATAACTGCTTCTAGCTATTAATATTTTTTATACAGACTTATTTTGCTTTCCTTGTTAAAGGCGACCACATTAAAGCCCTCATAAGGGTGCCCCTCTGGTGCCATTCCTGGAGAGAAGCGTGGCATTCCCGGAGCTGCCAGGCCAGAGATATCTGCTGGGCGTTCTTTTAACAGGCGGGCAATATCAGCTTCCGGGACGTGACCTTCTATCATATAGCCATCAATAAGTGCGGTGTGGCATGAGGCTAACTGGTTTGGCATATGAAATGGGGCTTTGATCGACTCCCAGTTATTCTGTTGGTGGACACTTATTTCGTATCCTTGTTTTTCCATGATGGCTGCCCATTGGCTACAGCAGCCACAAGTGGGCGACTTATACAGTTCAATGGTGGGTTTAGCCAAAACATTGGTACTGAGCATCAGTAGAGAAAGGGTGGTAATGTGAAGAAACTTTTTCATATTATTTTCCTTATATTCAGTGTCTTATTTGACATCAATATCGAGAATGTTCTGCTTATATTGCAAGCGGGTTATGCCGGATTGGGCTGTCCAACGGAATGACTCGGTTGCATAGACGGGGATGGTGATCTGTTCACCGGAACGTAGAGATTCCAGTGATAGCTCCATGGGCTCAAAGGTTTTGTTCAGGATCACCAGTTGGCTGGTGCTATCCTTCTCTAAGCTAACTTTTTGATAGGAGGTGTCGCCTTCAATGATCCATTCAATCAGTTGATCGTTACCTAAGGTTTGTAGATAACGAGCGAGAAGGACTTTATCGTCTGGTGTAAGTGCCTTCGCCAACAGCTGCATCGTCGGTTGCGTCTGCAGTGCGGTATTAATCTGCTGTAGAGAATGATTTCTTATATTCCCGCCAACATTTCCGCCTCCTTGAGCATATTGGCCATGGCAAGCGACGCAACCGTAGCCCCCAACCGTTTGGAATAGTTTTTCCGCAGCGTTAAACGCAGGACTTCCCCATTCCAACAGTGGAACCTCGTTGGTTACTGTGGGGATATTGGGCTGGTGCTCTTTCTCGTGCGCAGAGGCCGTTAATATTGAACAACTAAGCAGCAAAGATGCACTGGTGGCCACGATTTTACGAGTATTCAATAGATTCCCTCTCAACACTGCTGACATTCATGCCGCAAACAAAATGGCGCAAGAAGTGAGCAGGCTATATCGACAAACGATTTACACGATATGGTCGTGTACGTTGGTTCTGGGTGCATTGCACCGGAAAGAAGAATCAGAATATAGGAGGGCGGTACAGAGTCCGTGTGAGTGAATTGACGTATGCCATGCTATCTGGCGGCAGGTCGACGAATTCAGTTGTCTGCAAATAGGTAGTGCTGGTATTACTGGCCAGTGGAAAACTGATGACACAACCCGCCGGACAACATTGGTGATCGTTGATGCTGCTGCCGTCGTTATGCTGGCAGTCGCTGTTTGTTGCTTGTGGTATTGAGCCGCATTTCATTTGTTCGTCGGCTGAATCTGACATTACCACTGGCATACTCGCCTTCGTAGGCATTGGCGACAGTATAAGAGAGGCACTGGCTGTCACACTGGAAAGCAAAAGCGCTATCAGTGTCATTGCTGTTAACCAAATTGTGTGCATTTTATTGCGCATCAAAGACTCTTATTCATTCCAGCTTAATCATAACTATAAACCTTTACCCTGAGTTAAGGTCAAGAAATAAACTTTGTTCTATAGCCAAGTAACCATTCAACCAGTTCGTTTTCTTTGAGTGGGTGAGAATAATAATACCCCTGCGCTTGGTTACATCCGATAGCCAGTAACTGCTCTTCTTGCTCCTGAGTTTCCACCCCTTCAGCAATGACCTCAAGCTGTAGGCTATTTGCCATCGCCAGAACGGTTGATACCAATTCAAAACTACTAGTATCAGTGGGTATGTCTTGGATAAACTCTTTGTCTATTTTCAATATGTTAAAAGGATATTTTCGTATATAGCTGAGGGATGAATAGCCTTTGCCAAAGTCATCCATGGCAAGTCTGATCCCTTGCTCGGTTAATCTTTTGACAGTTTCTTCGTTCTGCTCATTGTGCGCAATAAGGACCCCCTCCGTTATTTCAAGTATCAGATTATAGGCCGGAAATTGATGTTGTTGCAGAATGCTAGTAATTTTTGAAATTAAGTTTGGGTCGCTTAGCTGGCGCGGTGATATGTTTACGGAAATGTCGTAATCGGCATTAAATTTTTTACGTAGCCTCTGGCAGGTTTCAATACTCTGCGACAAAATGGTTTCACCAAGTTGAATAATAAAGCCATTATGTTCAGCGAGAGGTATAAACTCATCCGGTGATATCATTCCAAATTTTGAGTTATTCCAACGTGTTAATACTTCGAATTTTATTATTTCTTTTGTTTTCAGATTAATAATTGGTTGGAATACGAAATACATTTCTTTATTTTTCAGTGCACTGGACATGAATTCTTCTAACTGAACACGACGATTCATATGTTCATTCATTGTGCCGGAAAAGAAATTAAACCGATTCCTCCCCTGCTGTTTAGCCGCGTACATGGCCGTATCAGCATTACGCAGTAATTCATCGGTGCTTTCTCCGTCTTGTGGATAGCAGGTGGCACCAATACTCATTGTCATATTGATGGTTAGGTCGGCAAGTTGGTAGGCATCCTTCATTGCGCGGAGCAAGTGAGTACACAAGGTTTCGATATTGTCTTTGGTTTGAACATCTTCAGTGATTACGATGAATTCATCACCACCAAATCGGCTAATAAAATCTGTTTTTCTCAGCGACGTTTTCAGACGCTGAGTAACAGAAAGTAATAGTAGATCGCCAACGGAATGTCCTAGAGTGTCATTCACCTTTTTAAAATCATCTAAATCGATAAATAACACAGCAAATTGAGCGTGTGCCGCTCTATCAGCAAGCAAAATCCTCTGTTCTAATTCAGCTTTAAGGGCCGTGCGATTGGGGAGTTCGGTTAATTCATCATGCAAAGCCCGGTGTTCCAGAAGTTGTGTTCGTTGCTTCACTTTCTGATTAAGCAGGTAGTTCCAGTACAAAGTAATTGCAATCAACAGGGTTAGGATACTAACGATGCCTATCATCCATTTCCATAGCTGGGAGTCTTCCAGTTTTACATGAATCCAGCGAGCAAATATTTCTGCCTTTTCGTGATCGGAAATGGAGGCAATTGCTTTGTCAAGAATCGTCGCGAAAATAGGCCAGTCGCTGCGAACTCCCATACCGAGTTGAAATTGGTAGGGAATTTCACCTGAAATACGTAGATTACTTAACCCATTTTCCTGGATGATATGGCTGGTTGTCGCAATGTTTCCTATATAGGCAAAAGCCTCGCCCCGAGTTACGGCTAAGAGTGCCTCTTTCGATGTCGGATAGGTATGCAAAAGAATTTCTGGATGCTCAGTACTAAGCAGTTCATGAGATGCATATCCATTACCCACCGCAACGGATTTAGCCACTAATCCTTCAATACCAGGCACAAATTCAACCGAACTCTGGGTAACGATTACCATGGTATTGGATACGTAGGGGTGCGTGAAAATAGCGTACTGGCGTTTGGATGGCGTGTCCATTGCGAGACTTAAAACATCAAGTTCTCTGTTCTGAATCTTTTGTATTAATTCAGCTCGGGTGCTGATTGGTGAACGTATAAAACTGATATTCAGTTTACTTTCTATTAATTTCACAAAATCAGCCGCAATTCCTTGATAAAGGCCATTTTGATCAAAATATTCAAAAGGCGCCCAGTTTGAGTCTGAGGCTAGGCGAATTATCGGGTGATCTTGCAGCCATTGTTGTTCCGTTGCGCTGAATTGGAGGGAGTGATCACCGAGTGCTGTTTGATTATTGGTCACGTCATTAAGAAGTGCATGGAATTCTTGTGCTGAAATGCTGCTTAAAGCGATCTGTAAGATTGTCGCTAATTGAGGCCAATCTTTTCTCACGCCGAAAGCAAGGACCGAACCTTCCTTACTTGCTCTGCCGTGGACTTTTAATGAATCGATTAGCTCGTTCTGCATTATATAGTTTGCTACCGCACGATTACCTATATAAGCCTCAGCATCTCCACGGGATACCGCCCCTAACGCTGCAGAAGTGCTAGGGTATTCAATGATATGAATTAATGGATAGTTTTCTCGATAGTAGTTAACATTGCCAAACCCTTTTTCGAGAGCGATGCTTTTGCCCTGCAACGCAGCTTCGTTTAGATAATATGGAGGTTTATCGCGACCTATGATTACATGGGGAATATTGAGATATGGCTGCGTGAAATTAAAGAATTGTTGTCTCGCCTCATTGGGAGTCAGATCCATCAACGCATCCAGTTGTTTATCTACGACATTTTGATAAAGTTCCGGCCAATTTCCACTAACTAATTTCAGCCTTCCTCCCAGCCGTTGGTTTAATAGCCCAACTAAAGCCACGCCGAACCCATCTGGGTTACCACTGAGGTTTATAAAATCGAGAGGAGGCCAGTCGTTCATTGCTCCCACACGAATATTTTGATGTTGATCGAGCCATTCTTGTTGTTCTTGAGTGAGCGGCAAAGAAAGCGTGGCAGCAGGATTGGCAATAACTTCCGCATAAACGATAGGGGAGTAGGAGTCGATCGCGAAGCTGAAAAACACCGTTAAAAGTATATTGGCAACGTAGTTCATCGTCCGCATGCTTATGGCTTTAGCCCCTGCTAATTAAGTTTGTTGATGATCAGGTAAGGTTTTTGGCTCTCACCAGTCTGTATATTATTAAAATTATGGTGGGTTGGTCAGTTAGTCAAAAAATTAATTAACCCCACTTTTAGCATAGTCCCATTAGTGAATGTCTCTTTTTTAAAATGAGGTAGCTAAGGTTTGGGGCAAGATCACATTATAGAATCTGTCGCTATCTATTTGTGATGAATTATTTTAGAAGTTTTAGATACAAAAAAACCGCTGTAAAAACAGCGGCTTCTTGTTGAAGAGTGGCGGAGAGATAGGGATTTGAACCCTAGGTACGCTACTAACGTACGCCGGTTTTCAAGACCGGTGCTTTCAACCACTCAGCCATCTCTCCGTGTGGGCGCAATAATATTTATATAGACTTGCTATGTAAAGGGATATTTTATCCTTTTGAATTGATTGAGCAATTTCTAGTCATTCTGTGGTGAGGGCAGATATAAATCTTTAACAAAGATCGGTTAATCTGACTTTTTTCTCTATAAAACGTGGCCGATAGATTAGAGCTATTACACTAATTGGTAAAATACAATAAAATGGTGTTTTATTGATAACTTGTTAAAAATAAAAGAAAATTGATGATTCAGTTAACGAGTGTACGCAATAAAGTATTTGCACATTGTTGTGAACTACTTCAAACTTAGTCCAGTATTCGTGCTTAATCCTATGATTGAGGTTGAAATGAAAGTCGTTAATTTACTTAAACAGCGTAGTGAAGTTCTGAGTAAGCAGCACAATGTGTTGATGCAGCGAATGTCGCCTGCGGTGAAGGAGTATTGGGAAGAGTTTTTAACTAAGACCAATAACTTCCATCTGTTTTCGTGGGTGAAGGATTTTCATTATCCTGCGGTTAATGAAGATACCATTGCACCAGAACCGGCTATTTTTGTTAAGCCGGAAGCCCAGGCATTGTTTGATGAGCTAAAAAACCAAATTGGTGAAGTGATCCATGTTGGCGATTGGCTAATGGTCGATCAGAACCGTATTAACCAGTTTGGCTTGGTGACCGAAGATACCCAGTGGATCCATACAGATCCGCAACGAGCAGAGAGTGAATCGCCATTTAAAACGACCATCGCCCACGGTTTTCTGACTCTGGCATTGCTGCCTCGTTTGACTGATTCTGTTGATCCGGAAAAGCCATTATTTCCAGCCGCTAAGATGGTGGTCAATATCGGTTTGAATCAGGTGCGCTTTCCTTATCCGATCAAATCGGGTGATAAAGTTCGTGCGAAAAGCGTTCTGGTTAGCGTAACACCTGTAAGCAAAGGGCTGGAAGTCGTGCGTGAAATTCGGGTCGAAATTGATGGCATCAGACGCCCGGGCTGCATTGCAGAATCGGTTATTCAATTACACTTCTAAGCTTATCAAACCCTAATATTTTGGTGCTCTTCAGCGTTTGAAGAGCGCTCATACCTTCAAAAAATTTGTTCAACTTATTCAATAAATTCAATCCTTTTTCGGGCAATAGGCGAGTATTATCGTTAAAACTCTGAAGCATACTGATGAAAAGGGGAACATTGATGAGTCAATATCAACCAGCCAAAGTCTGGACCGATTCAACCGCTAACGGCGGTAAATACTCGGGTATCAACCGTCCAACGGCGGGCGCACGTTATGAAAAGAGTCTGCCAGTCGGTAACCATCCGATTCAGCTCTATTCATTAGCGACGCCGAATGGGGTAAAAGTTACGGTATTGCTGGAAGAACTCCTGGAAGCGGGTATTACAGCAGCGGAATATGATGCCTATATTATTCGTATTCTGGAAGGCGATCAGTTCGGCTCAGATTTTGTCGACATCAATCCTAATTCGAAGATTCCGGCCTTAGTCGACCACTCTGGCGATATTCCGGTGAAGTTGTTTGAATCTGGAGCGATTCTACTCTATCTGGCGGAGAAATTTGACAAGTTTATTCCGCAAGGAGATAAGCGTGCACAGTGCCTTTCCTGGCTATTCTGGCAAATGGGGAGTGCCCCCTTTGTTGGTGGCGGGTTCGGGCATTTTTATGCTTATGCTCCGGAAAAGCTGGAATACCCAATTAACCGTTACACCATGGAAACTAAACGCCAGTTGGATGTACTCAACCAACATCTGGCGAATCATACTTATATGTGTGGCGATGAATACACGATTGCGGATATCGCTATTTGGCCATGGTATGGTGTACTGGTTCAGGGTGGTTTGTATGAAGCTGCTGAATTTCTGGATGTGAAATCTTATCCGCACGTTTTGCGTTGGGCTGAATTAGTTGGTCAACGGCCAGCGGTTAAACGCGGCCGTATCGTCAATAAAGACTGGGGTGATGAAAACGCACAACTGCCTGAACGACACAGCGAAGCTGATTTTGTCGGTAAAGCGGTGTAAGAGCCATTGGTTTAGAGCCAAGGTGGCATGCTTTTATGGGTGACTTACTGAGGCTCTACGTACCAAAAGGGGCATAAATAGCTTATTTTCATCGGGTGCTGTTATTTGCCCTTTATCGGCAAGCTGAAGGGCGAGTTTCACTGCCTTGTTAGCCATTACTTGAATCGGGTAACGAATCGTTGTTAGGCGGGGATAGATGAAACGAGAGATATGACTATCATCAAAGCCAATCAGTGACATATCTTCCGGAATCCGAATGGCATTCTCTTGCAATAGTGCCAGGCAGCCTGCCGCCATATCATCGTTGTAAGTCGCAATTGCGGTAATCGGGGTATTTTTCGCCAGCAAATTGATGATTCCTTGCTCGCCGCCCAATTCATCAGGTTCTGCTAACTCAATATATTCTTCGTGTATTGTGATGCCATTGTCGCGTAGGGCATCCATATAGCCGAGCTTTCTGTCGTGCGCGTCATCGATATTATGACTGGAAGCAAGATAACCAATATGTTGGTGGCCATTGCGAATCAGGTATTCGGTGGCGATATAGGCCCCTTTATAGTTATCGAGGGCAATACAACGGGAAGCAATTTTCGGCACGATTCGGTTGATCAAGACCAGCCCGGGAATTTCCGTTGCCAACTGAATCAGTTCCTCATCACTCATACCTTTGCTGTGAATGACTAAAGATTCACAGCCACTGTTTAAAAGTAGGTTGATCGCGTTACGTTCTTTGACTGCATCGTGGTAACCACTGCCGATCAGGAGTTGCCGTTCTTGTTCGCTGGCAATAGTTTCTATTGCCTTCACCATCGTGCCAAAGAAAGGTGCCGAGACATCGCCTACTAACACCCCAATAGCATTCGAAGATTTACTCGCTAAAGCTCGCGCATTGGCGTTGGGGCGATAGCCGAGTTTTTTCATCGCCAGCTTTACTGCTTTATTGGCCGTCTCGCTGGTATGAGGGGCATTATTGATGACACGAGAGGCGGTCGCGATAGAGACACCTGCTTCCTGTGCTACGTCTTTAATGGTGGCCATAAACTGAATTCCTTTAGGGATAGGCCGCCATTTAAGCCTGAATCTGCCAGCAACTCAAACACATTTTTACAACTCGTTTGATGGGTCACGACTTTCGCTATCCATTTATCAGAGGCTTACGTTCTCTATTCGGGACATCAGAATTGACCGTAGTTATCAGGGGCTAATGATGAAGCTAAAGAATTGTAAGCGTTTCCATGAATCAGGTCGCGCTCACAGAAAATTCTCTTAATCTTCTTAATATGCATGCTAAACATCATGCACTTAAGAGTATAACGATGACAAAAAATAGGGTCTTTACGGTTAAGGGAAAGCACAGCCAACTCATATTTGATATAGGAGAGAGTGTTGAAATCATGCATTGGGGAGCCGCGTTGTCGGCCGAGAAGGACGATAGTGGTTTGCTTTCGTTATTGCCGTTGCGGCGTCCGGTGCCTTACGGCCGTTTAGATAATGACGTTGCACTAACACTCAGCCCTGAATTTGGCCGAGGCGTATTTAGTAGTCCTGGCATCGAAGGGCATCGTAATGGCTACGATTGGGCTCCGGTATTAGTGACAAAGCAGATTTTCGAGCAGGAGCATGGTTTAACCATTGAGAGCGAAGATGCTCAGGCTGGATTACGACTGCTTAGTGAACTGCTGCTCGACCAACACGATGTCCTGAAAATTCGCCATACCCTGATTAACACTAAAGAAGGGGCTTATACCCTGAATCGATTTGCGAATACTTTACCGCTACCAGAACGGGCGAGGGAACTGATGACTTATCATGGACGTTGGGTTCACGAGTTTCAGACCGACCGCCAGCCTCTTACTCATGGAGGTTATCAGCAGGAAAACCGTCGAGGAAGAACATCCCATGAACATTATCCGGCACTTATTGCCGGAACGGCCCATTTTGATGAGATGAATGGGGAAGTATGGGGTTTCCATTTCGCATGGAGCGGCAATCACCGATTACGAGTTGATGTAAAAGCGGATGGACGTCGGTTTATGCAAGCCGAAGTTATCTATTTACCGGGCGAAATCCAGCTTGAACAGGGAGAATCGATAACCACGCCCTGGTTGTATGCGAGTTACAGCGGATTGGGGCTTAATCGTATGAGCCAACAGTTTCATACGCATGTTCGTGAGTTTATCTTGCCTGATGCAGTCAGCAGCCAGCCAAGGCCCATCCATCTAAATACCTGGGAAGGTATCTACTTTAATCATGATCCTGATTACATTCTGTCGATGGCAACGGAGGCCGCAGCACTTGGTGTCGAGCGCTTTATCATCGACGATGGTTGGTTTAAAGGGCGAAATGATGACCGATCAGGACTGGGTGACTGGTTTTTGGATGAAGCCAAATACCCCAATGGACTAATGCCGATCATCGAACATGTGAAGCAGTTGGGGATGCAGTTTGGTCTATGGTTTGAGCCGGAAATGATCAATAAAGATTCCGATCTATACCGGGCTCACCCAGATTGGTTGTTAGCGTTGAGCAGCTATGAACAGCCGACGGGAAGACATCAGTATGTGATTGATTTGCAGAACAATGAAGCATTTGACTATCTTCTTTCCCGACTGGACCATTTTTTATCTCACTATGCCATTGATTATATAAAATGGGATATGAACCGCGAAGTGGTGCAACCGGGCCATTGGCAGCATGCGGCAGGGAAGGCTCAGGTTGAACGCTATTACCAATTAGTTGAATCCGTAAGAGGGCGCCATCCCAATGTCGAAATAGAATCTTGTGCAGCCGGAGGCGGGCGCATTGATTACGAAATATTGCATCGGGTGCATCGCTTTTGGGCTTCAGACAATAATGACGCTCTAGAACGGCAGAGCATTCAACGCGGCATGAGCTATTTTTTCCCACCAGAAGTGATGGGAAGCCACATCGGTGCAAGTGTGTGCCACAGTACGCGTCGTCGTCATACGATGGGGTTCCGTGGATTGACGGCGCTCTTTGGTCATATGGGGATTGAGCTTGACCCGGTAAAAGAAGAGGAAGCTGAGAAACAAGGGTTCAAACGCTATATTGATCTACATAAAGTTCTGCGTCCTTTACTCCATAACGGTATCACTTGGCGAATTCCAACCGATGATGCGGCTCATCAGGCCTATTCGGTGGTGGCACAGGATTATTCTCAGGCCGTGGTTATGGTCGCTCAGTTACAGATGCCGCTCTATTCGCTGAGCGGCCGTCTATTGATCCCAGGTTTGCAAAGCGATGCACTTTATCAAATATCCGTCTTAGACTGTCCCGATAACCTACAACACATTGTGAGCTGCCAACCTGAGTGGATGGCGACACCTTGTATTGTTACGGGGGAATGGTGCCATCGAGTTGGATTAGCGATGCCGATTCTGGATGCTGAAAGCGCCATTCTAATCCAACTGATACGCCTCTAATCTGGCTAATTTTTTCTGTTCCTTAAAAGAGCATTCCTTGGGAATGCTCTTTGTGTAAACGTTTCCTGTGTTGTTCGGTATTTATCCTATTTGGAATTTCTTTTAAGTTGCTGAATCAGTTGATGATCTGGCTATCAGCTAATGATATCACCACAATGGCATTGGTGACTTTAATGTAAAAAATAGGCCTAATTAACGGATAAATAAGGATATTATTTAAAATGTTAATAAAGTGATCAATTGCACAGACTGTTAAATTTTCTTATTTACATCGATCCTTTACGAGCCAGATCGACTTTTGGGCTACTGAGATACGGTATGATTTTAATGTAAGCGTTTCCATTGGTTAGTTGTTACCCTACATGAAGAGAATAAAATATGAAAAAACATAACCAGGCAAAAACCCCGTCGAATAGCTGTCATCAACCATTATTGCGCCGTAAAGCGACAACCACCTTATTGGCTAGTGCGATGGGCGTTCTGTGCTTTAGTCAGTCAGTTCTGGCTAAAGACATCACTGTTTGGGCATGGGATCCCAACTTTAACGTAGCCATTATGCAAGAAGCGGCGCAAAAGTATGAGTCAAATCATCCTGATGTACATGTGAATGTGGTTGATTTTGCGAAAGCCGATATCGAACAAAAACTGCATACCATGTTGGCTTCTGGTGTCACTAAAGCGTTACCTGATGTGGTGTTGATCGAAGACTACAATGCACAAAAGTATCTGCAATCCTATCCGGGTTCTTTCGCATCTCTGAGTGATACGGTCGATTTTTCACAATTTGCCCCTTATAAAGTGAATGTCATGACAGTTAATGGTCAGGTATACGGACTGCCATTCGATACTGGGGTGACCGGACTGTTTTATCGTAGCGATATTCTTGCGCAAGCGGGCTATTCAGCAAACGATCTGAACAATATTACTTGGGATCAATTTATAGAAATTGGTAAACAGGTTAAAGAGAAAACCGGCGTGTTTATGCTCGGCAATGACCCGTCGGATCTGGGTTTGATCCGTATTATGATGCAAGGTGCCGGCACATGGTATTTCAACTCGGATGGCAGTCTGAATATTAAAGACAATAAGGCGCTTGCAGAAAGTATTCGAGTGGTGCGTGACTTGTATCGTGATGAGATTGCTCGCCCGACAGTCGGTTGGTCGGAATGGGTTGGCGCCGTAAACAGTGGTGCGGTTGCATCAATCACCACCGGAGTCTGGATCACGGCATCGGTAAAAGCGGGACAAGGGCAAGAAGGAAAATGGGCGGTAGCACCAACGCCAAGATTGACGGTGGATGGGGCAATCAATAGCTCAAACTTGGGGGGATCTAGCTGGTACGTTCTCGATTCCTCTGCTGAAAAGGCAACGGCTATCGATTTTCTTAATGCGACCTTTGGTAGTGACAAGGCGTTTTATGATGAGATCCTGAAGAAGCAAGGTGCTGTGGGCTCTTACTTACCGGCCGCAAATACCGAAGCCTACCAATATAAAGATAGCTACTTTAACCATCAGCAAATCTATGTTGATTTCAGCCGTTGGGCCGCCTCTATTCCTGCGGTTAACTATGGCATGTATACCTATGAAGTGGATGCTGCAATTTCGGCGCAAATGCCTTCCGTTATGCAAGGCGCTTCTATCGAGAATGTACTGGAAAGTGTTGAAGAACAGTTGAAGTATCAGATTCAATAATAAGTGTTTGATGGTTTGTCCTCTTCATTCGTCAAGGATTATCAGAGTGAGTTGAAGAGGACATACCTTACACATTCTGTTGTATTTTTACATTTTCAGATAATGAAAATGGGGTTTGTATTTTGGGGGGATTATGAATGAATCTGTAGCGACAATGAAAACAAAACCAGCCACCAACAAAAACAGTTTTCAGCGATTTTATGATATCAATGGTTGGAGTTTTGTCGCACCAGCAATTATTTTAGTCGCTTTATTTATGATCTATCCGATCATCAACTCTCTTTGGATTTCGATGCACTCTGGTCGTGGTGTAGTGGTGCATTATGTAGGATTAGGTAACGTTCAACGGCTATTTAACGATCCTGTATTTATTAAGGCGTTATTGAATACCTTTATATTTTTGATTGTGCAAGTTCCTATTATGATCTTGCTTTCTCTCTCTTTATCATCGTGCCTTAATTCACCGAAGTTAAAATATCGTGGCCTTTTTCGGTTAGCTATTTTCTTGCCTTGTGTAACATCATTGGTTGCGTATTCAATTTTATTTAAAAGTATGTTCTCTTATGAAGGAATTATTAATTCCTTTCTACTCTGGGTTGGGATCATCAGTGACCCCATCCCTTGGATGGCGGATCCGTTCTGGGCTAAAGTTACGATAATTATCGCTATTACATGGCGATGGACCGGTTATAACATGATCTTTTTCCTTTCGGCGATGCAAAACATTGATAAATCGATCTATGAAGCGGCTCGTATTGAAGGTGTTAGTCCGATTAAGCAGTTTTTCTTCATTACGGTTCCATTATTAAAACCTGTTATTTTATTTACTACAGTGATGTCAACAATCGGGACATTACAACTTTTTGATGAAGTTATGAATATCACCTCAGGTGGTCCGGCAAATGAAACACTGACCCTATCTATGTATATCTATAATCTTTCATTTAAGTTCGTACCTAATTTTGGATATGCGGCAACTGTCTCGTATGTCATTGTGTTTTTCGCAGCTATTTTAGCCGTGTTCCAGTTCAGAGTTGCGAGGGATCGAAAATGAGTAATAAAAATAAATGGTTGCGGGTTTTAATGTATCTTTTTTTAACCCTGTTCTCTCTGGTTTCTATTTTTCCATTCTATTGGATGGTGGTATCGAGCACCAATACAACGACGGATATTAATACCGGGCGTTTTATTTTTGGTGATCAATTATTGGTTAACCTTGTTAAGCTTAATGAACAGGTTGATTTATGGCTGATTTTTTATAACACCTCCAAAATTGCCATTGTCAGTACGTTATTAACGTTATTGATTTCATCGATGGCCGGCTATGGATTTGAAGTTTATAACAGCAAGATTCGTGACCGCGTTTATGGTGCATTACTGTTAACCATGATGATTCCCTTTGCAGCATTAATGATTCCACTTTTTACCTTAATGGCCAAAGCGAATTTGCTGGATACTCATCTGGCAGTCATGTTGCCGACCATTGCATCGGTATTTATTGTGTTTTATTTCAGACAATGTACCAAAGCCTTTCCTTCCGAGCTGATTGATGCAGCACGAGTGGATGGGGTGAAAGATTGGAAAATTTATTTATATGTGTATATGCCAGTGATGAAAACGACTTATGCAGCGGCGTTTATTATCGTGTTTATGGCTTCGTGGAATGCATTTTTATGGCCATTAATCGTGCTGCAATCCCCGGAATTCAAAACCATTAACCTGGTACTTTCGTCACTTTCGTCGGCGTATTTTCCTGACTTTGGCATCATCATGGTCGGTACGGTAGTGGCAACCATTCCTACTTTAGCTGTGTTCTTTTTGATGCAGAAACAATTTGTTGCCGGTATGACTGGCTCTGTAAAATAGTGAGAGAGACTTCGTGAGATCATTTAATCAAATACTGTTGGCCCGTGAATGGGAAAATCAACACGTGACACATCACAATGTGTTGGAAGCGCATGCTCCGTTGCATTCTTTTCATAGTGAGGAAGCCGCATTACGTGGTCAGCGTTCAGAACGTGAGCTTTACCTTGATGGAGACTGGAAATTCCAGCTTTTTGCCCAGCCTGAATTAGTCGAGGAGCAGCATGTCGCTGCTGAATTTGATGACGAATCCTGGGATTCGATCACGGTTCCGAGTAACTGGCAGCTACAAGGTTACGATAAACCCATTTATACCAACGTAAAATATCCGTTTACTGATAACCCTCCTTATGTGCCTGAGCAGAATCCAACAGGGCTTTACCGAGTTGAATTTGATCTGGCTGAGCGTCAAGATGACAAGCGCTACACAGTAACATTTAATGGTGTGAACTCGGCTTTTCATTTTTGGTGCAACGGGCATTGGGTCGGGTATTCTCAAGACAGTCGATTGATGGCCGAGTTCGACTTAACCCCATTCCTGACTGATGGTCGTAACCAACTATCAGTGATGGTGATTCGTTGGTCAGATGGCTCCTATCTGGAAGATCAGGACATGTGGTGGCTAAGTGGTATCTTCCGTTCAGTCACATTGCTCACTAAGCCTCTGGTTTCAATTGCCGATGTGCAAATTACGACGGTATTAGATGCATGCTATCGAGATGCTCAGCTTGAAGTGACCAGCAAAGTTTCGATTAAGGATTGTCCACATCATGTTGAAATTGAACTGTTTGATGCCGATGGCGAGTCGGTCTTTGGCAAGCAGAGCGCCGTATGCGGGCAGCGTATTATCGATGAAAAGGGAGCATGGGCCGAAGTCGCGAATCATTCTATCGCGGTAAAGAATCCGCATAAATGGAGCGCAGAATCCCCTTATTTATACCGTTTAGTGGTGGCGTTACGTGGTGCTGATGGCCGCTTGCTGGACTGCGAAGCGTATAATGTCGGCTTTCGTGCTGTCGAAATCAGCAATGGATTACTTAAAGTGAATGGAAAGCCACTGCTGATCCGTGGGGTTAATCGTCACGAACATCACCCTGAAACCGGGCATAGCCTTACTCGGGAAGGAATGATCACGGATATTAAACTACTCAAGCAGTTCAATTTTAATGCGGTACGCACGGCACATTATCCGAATGACCCTTTATGGTATGAATTGTGTGATGAATATGGTCTCTATCTGGTTGATGAAGCAAATATCGAAACACATGGTCAATTCCCAATGTGTCGTTTATCCAATGATTCGACGTGGCTGACGGCTTATATGCGCCGTATTACCCGTTTAGTTGAACGCGATAAAAACCATCCTTCAGTGATCATCTGGTCGCTTGGTAACGAGTCTGGTATTGGGTTAAATCACCATGCCATGTACCAATGGGTGAAACAGCGCGATCCTTCAAGACCGGTTCAGTATGAAGGCGGTGGTTCCGATACGGCAGCAACAGATATTATCGTGCCTATGTACGCCAGAATTGATAGCGATCAGCGTCACCATCTGGACCCAACGGTTACTCCTAAGCTGGCGATTAAAAAATGGCTGGGGATGCCAGGAGAGCAGCGTCCGCTGATCTTGTGTGAATACTCCCACGCGATGGGCAATAGTTTGGGTAGTTTTGATAAATACTGGAAAGTATTTCGTGAATATCCTCGCCTGCAAGGCGGTTTTATCTGGGACTGGGTAGATCAGGGCATAACCAAAACCGATGCACAAGGCACAAAATATTGGGCTTATGGTGGTGATTTTGGTGACCAAATCAATGATCGGCAGTTTTGTATTAATGGTTTGATCTTCCCTGACCGTAGTATTCATCCTACGTTATATGAAGCGAAAAAAGCACAGCAATTTCATCAGATTAAGATGAAATCGACTCAGCCTTTAGTTATCCGAGTTGAAAGTGAGTATCTGTTTACCTCCACCGACAGCGAACTATTACGCTGGACGATTAGCGAAAATGGCTATGCAGTGAAACAGGGAGAATGTGCGTTAAGCATTGCGCCATCGGCTTACATTGATATCGAGTTACTCGGTGAATTACCTCAAGCTCAACCGGGAGCTGACTACCATCTGAACCTTGAGATAATTAAAACCTGTGCAACGCCATGGGCCGAAGCAGGCCATGTGCTGGCGACTGAACAGTTTGATTTGCCTGCGCACGTTGAATTGAGCCGTCAAAAGATAAACTTATCGGGATTGCCGCTTGTTGAAGTTAAAGATAATCGTTTGTTACTGCAGGCGAATGCACAAACCATCATGTTTGATCTGCAAAGTGGCTATCTGACTTCATGGAAACTGAACGATAGTGAGCAAATTGCCCTTCCGCTGAAAGATAATTTCTATCGCGCGCCGTTAGATAACGATATTGGCACCAGTGAAGTGGATCGTGTTGACCCTACAACTTGGGTCGCTCGTTGGGATGCCGCCGGTTTGCCTGATTTGCAGGTGGATTGCGTGAGCGTTGAACATTTTCCTCGTCAGCATA
This sequence comes from uncultured Vibrio sp., assembly GCA_963666615.1. Lineage (GTDB taxonomy): Bacteria > Pseudomonadota > Gammaproteobacteria > Enterobacterales > Vibrionaceae > Vibrio. The sequence continues at coordinate 168,729 of OY762907.1, read as the reverse complement.
CTTATCAGGTCGAAACAACATTTGAGCATCGTCATGGCCAGCACTTGGTCTTCACCACCCGCTGGATTTATCAGATTACTCAAGATGGGCAAGTAGACATTGATGTGCGAGTAAATGCGGCGAAAGGCCTGCCGTCGCTTCCTCGGGTCGGTATTGAGTTGGCTCTGCCTCAGCCTCAGCCAAATTGTATGATTTCTTGGTATGGACGTGGGCCGTTTGAGAACTATCCGGATCGTCAATTAGCGGCACATATCGGGCGCTACCAAGCTTCGGTGGAGGAGATGCATACACCGTATATCTTCCCATCGGATAGCGGCTTGCGTTGCGATGTGCAAGAGAGCCAGATCGGTGCGTTACAGGTCAAGGGGTTACACCATTTATCAGTGAGTCGCTATAGCACACAAGTGGTCGCGGCAGCCAAGCATACCAATGAGCTGATCGACAGCGGTATGCTATTTGTCCGTATGGATGGTTTTCATATGGGGGTGGGTGGTGATGATTCGTGGACGCCTAGTGTGCATGAAGAGTTTAAGTTGCTACAAACGCAGTATCGCTACAATGTTACCTTGTGCATGACTGAAGAAGGAAAATGAGATGGCCGATATAAAACTTTCAAATGTGGTTAAGCGTTATGGTAAAGCGACCGTCATTCATGGTGTTGACTTGGATATTAAACAGGGCGAATTTATTGTTTTCGTCGGGCCTTCTGGTTGCGGTAAATCCACCCTGTTGCGTTTGATTGCTGGTTTGGAAGAAATTACCGATGGCATCCTGCAAATTGATAATCAGGTCGTCAACCATGTGGATCCAGCGGAACGTGGTATTGCCATGGTGTTTCAGAGTTATGCACTTTACCCCCATCTTTCTGTTGAAGAGAATATGGGTTTTGGCATGAAGATGAACGGCTTCCCTAAAGATGAGATCAAGCAAAAAGTCTATCGGGCCGCGAAGGCGCTCCAGCTTGAAGAGTTACTCGATCGTCGGCCGAAAGATATGTCTGGAGGTCAACGGCAAAGGGTCGCGATTGGCCGTGCAATCGTACGTGATCCCAAAGTCTTTTTATTTGATGAGCCGTTATCCAACCTGGATGCTGAACTGCGGGTCGATATGCGCCTGCAAATTGCTAATCTACATCGTGAACTGTCGGCGACGATGATTTATGTGACTCATGATCAGGTAGAAGCAATGACATTGGCCGATCGGATTGTAGTGCTGCGGGATGGCAAGGTTGAACAAGTCGGCACACCATTAGAGCTGTACCGCTCGCCGGTGAATGAGTTTGTTGCTGGTTTTATTGGTTCGCCGAAAATGAATATGTTGCCAGCAAAAATAACGCATATCCAATCAGATATTATTACCGTGGTACTGCCCGATAAGCAGTCTATCCATATCAAAGTGGATACGTCACGGGTTAAGGTGGGTGATGAGGTCACTTTTGGTTTAAGACCCGAGCATATTCGTCTGGACGGGGCTGGCGAAGAGAATCTTCACTTTATCACCCAAGCCGTTGAGCGACTCGGGAACAGCACCTATCTGTTTGGTGAAGTGGGTGGATACGACAACTATAAAGTTCATGTGGCGGGTGATGTGGATATTCGCCGTGGTGATGAATTGACATTAAGCTTTAATGTCAATGATAGCCATGTGTTCTTTGACGAGCTGTCAATCACTAATAACTAATTGCTAATGTTCAATCGCTGCGCCCGTTCAGGGGGCAGCGAATCAGCATCGCTGAATAGTATCCGTTGCTAAAAATCGAGCGGAGCACTTTCAATCACTTCTTTCATCACAAAAAAAGTACGAATTTGTCGAACACCCGGTAGAGCCAGCAAATGATTGGCGTGCAGTCGGTTAAAGTCGGCCATATCTTTGACTCGGACTTTGAGAAAATAATCAAATTCGCCTGCTACCAACTGACAATCGATAATCATTTTTAGCTGTACGATGGCTGATTCAAATTCTGCGAAGCTCTCTGGTGTAGAGCGATCCAGTACGACCCCGACAATCACCAATGCCCCCAGTTCTATGTTATCCGGATTGATCTCAGCCCGTACAGATTTCACGATACCTTGTTTGAACAGCCGATCAACTCGGCGATGGCAGGTTGCCGGGCTGATATTGGCCAGTTCGGCTAATTCTGCATTGGTTTTGCGTCCATCCTGTTGCAACAGGCGCAGCAGTTTACGATCGGTGCGGTCTAGGGATTTGTCCATGGAAGAATCTTTCATATTTTATCTATATTGTGATTTAAATTAATTTATATTCTTTTATATGTAAAATTTTTATTAAAAAATAAGCTTTATTTAGAGAGCACATTTCATCATCTTTTGCGTAATCTTATTACATCAAACGTTATTCAGATGAAGAAAGGAAGACTCAGTATGAACTTAGATAAATTCGAACGCTATCCATTGACCTTTGGCCCGACACCGATTGAAAAGCTTAACCGTCTCTCAGAATTTTTGGGCGGTGATGTTGAAATTTACGCCAAGCGCGAAGATTGTAACTGCGGTCTGGCTTTTGGCGGCAACAAAATCCGCAAACTGGAGTACATTGTTCCTGATGCAATTGCCAGTGGCGCAGATACTCTGGTGACTATTGGTGGTGTTCAGTCAAATCATACCCGCCTGGTTGCTGCAACTGCAGCGAAGATTGGCATGAAATGTCGCCTGGTTCAGGAAAGTTGGGTACCGTTTCAGGACGCTGTGTATGACCGGGTGGGCAATATTTTAATGAGCCGGGTAATGGGCGCAGAAGTGGAACTGGTAGACGATGGTTTTGATATTGGCATTCGCGAAAGCTGGAAGAATGCGTTGGCGGATGTTGAAGCGAGAGGTGGAAAACCGTATCCGATTCCGGCGGGAGCTTCCGAACATAAATACGGTGGTCTCGGATATGTGCAATTTGCTGAAGAGGTGCGTCAGCAAGAAGAAGAGATGGGCATCAAGTTTGATTATATTGTGGTCTGCACGGTAACAGGTTCGACCATGGCGGGAATGGTGGTGGGCTTTGCCGCTGATGGCCGAGCTCGCAATGTTATTGGTATTGATGCCTCAGCGACACCGGAGCAAAACCACCAGCAGGTTCTGCGTATTGCGCAGCATACTGCGGATCTGGTTGAATTGGAAACTCCGATCACTGCTGAGGATATCATCATCATTGACGATTACGCATATCCCGAATATGGCGTTCCATCAGAGGAAACCAATGAAGCGATCCGCATTGCTGCACGTACGGAAGGGATGATGACGGACCCGGTTTATGAGGGAAAATCAATGCAGGGGTTGATTGATTTAACTCGCAAAGGCTATTTCCCTAAAGGGTCTAAAGTTCTCTATGCCCACCTGGGTGGTGTGCCAGCAATTAACGCTTATAGCTACATTTACCGTAATGGCTGATATCCGTTCAATGCCATTCTTGTTAATTAATGTGCATGTTAATTAATGTAAAAGCATCTTTCTGTGTTGTTACATGTGTTTGCCTCAGCTTGTCTGGGGCTTTTTTGTGATTTTAATCACACTTTAATTCCTTTTAAATCAGTCGATTAACAATTTTTGCCAGTTTGGCGACAAATCATTTCTTTACATATAATAAGCAAGGCTTATTATATGCCTTATGTCAGTATTACCTCTCTAACTTATATAAAACAGGATGCTCATGTCACAACAATCAATCGGTTATTTACTGTGGGATGTCTCCCGTTTAATTCGCAAAGGGTTTCACAATGATGAGCGTATGGCGTGTCTGACCATGGCAAAAGCGCGAGCTTTATCCCGGATCGCGATGAACCAGGGGATTAAGCAGGTGGAGTTAGCCGAACAACTGGAAATAAAACCGATGAGTCTGGTCAGGGTAATTGATGCACTGGTTGAAGAGGGATTGGTTGAACGCCGTCCTGACCCCTGCGATCGCCGAGCTCACCAGCTTTATCTGTTACCGGCCGCTGATGCGGAATTGGATAATTTGCGCCAGGTTAGTGATGATATCTGGCAGGAAGCGCTCGACGGAATTGAGGCCGCAGAGATTGAGCAAATGATTAAGACTCTGCAAAAGATCCACCACAACTTATTGAACAACTGATTTTTGGGAAAAGTTTATGTCGCAAGAGAAAGAGATGCAAAATACGCCAGTACGGCCAAAACAGGCGAAGCGTCGTAACGGGCGTTTTTTATTGTTGTTCGTTGTTCCGGTTCTGCTGGTGATTGGTAGCGTTGTTGTTTATCTCAATGGCGGGCGTTATGTCGAAACGGATAATGCCTATGTAAAAGCAGATAAAACCTCGATCACTGCGGAAGTGTCAGGCCGTATTCTAAGTGTTGCAGTAGAAGAAAACCAACGAGTAGAAGAGGGAGATTTGCTGCTGAAAATTGAACCGCGTTCGTATGAAATTGCGGTCGAACAGGCAAAAGCGAATCTGAATAACGTTGAAACCGATTTAGAAACGATCAAAGCGCAGTACCAGAGCCAACTAGCAAAAATCGATGTGGCGAAAAGCCAGCTTGAGTATTTGAAGAAAGAACAGGCTCGTCAGCTTAATTTGCTGAAGAAAAAGTACATATCTCAGGCTGAATATGATGCTGCAAAACAGAGCACTGATGTGCAACGTTTGGAAATCGAGCAGGAGCAACGTAACTTAACTCAGATTGCCCAAAGCCTGGGCGGCAACGTAGAAGCACCGGTACAGTTACATCCCCGCTATCAAGCGGCGTTAGCTATGCTGGATAAAGCAGAAAATGACCTGTTGCATGTCAATGTTTACGCACCGAGTGCTGGTGTGGTGACTAAAGTGGTAGAAAAAGGTCAATACATCGCCCCTGGCAGTCTGGCCATGATGCTGGTTTCGGAAAAAGATTTGTGGATTGAAGCTAACTTAACCGAAAGCGATATGACTTATGTGCAGGCCGGGCAGAAAGTGGAAATCTCGGTAGATTACGCTCCGGATACGACCTGGGAAGGTGAGGTTGAAAGTTTAAGCCCGGCAACGGGTGCTGAATTTTCCGTGATTCCGGCGCAGAATGCGACCGGTAACTGGGTGAAAATTTCTCAGCGTCTGCCTGTCCGCATTCGCATTGATGCTCAGGATAGTGCACCACAATTGCGAGCTGGTTTGAGTGCTGAAGTGAGTATTGATACTCAGCATCAGCGTCATTTAGCGCTCTAATGTTGTTAAAGAAATAGGAGCGAAATATGGCTCAACACAGTATTTCTGAAGCTGCTGATGATGGTGCAAAAAGAGGATTTATCACTATCTCAGTGATGCTGGCGACCATTATGCAGGCGCTGGATACTACGATTGCTAACGTTGCACTGCCTCATATGCAGGGCGCATTAGGAGCGACTCAGGATCAGGTGTCCTGGGTTCTGACTTCTTATATTGTCGCGGCAGCAATTGCGATGCCGATGACCGGCTTTGTTGCGGCCAGGATAGGGCGTAAGAAACTGTTTCTCTACTCTGTGGTCGGTTTTACGCTGGCATCGGTACTTTGTGGTGCTGCGCAATCACTGGAGCAGATTGTGCTGTTCCGCTTGTTGCAGGGTGTTTTTGGTGCCAGCCTGGTTCCGCTTTCTCAGTCTGTTTTGTTGGATACCTATCCAACCGAAAAACATGGCTCTGCAATGGCATTATGGGGCGTTGGCGTAATGGTCGGACCGATTCTGGGACCGTCACTCGGCGGATGGTTAACCGAATACTACAACTGGCGTTGGGTATTTTATATTAACTTGCCGTTTGGCATTTTAGCCTGGTTGGGGATTGCCACATATGTAAAAGAGACGGCACTGAATAAAGCTCGTAAGTTTGATTTGTTTGGCTTTATGTTGCTTGGTTTGGCGATTGGTAGCCTGCAGATGTTTCTTGACCGCGGTGAATCACAAAACTGGTTTGCCAATATGGAAATTGTGATTGAAGCGGGCATTGCGGCATTAGCTTTCTACATGTTTGTCGTTCATATGTTTACCGCGAAAGAACCTTTCCTTGAGCCGGTAATGTTCAAAGATAAGAACTTTGCAGTTGGGCTGATTTTTGCTTTTATGGTTGGGATTGTACTGTTGGCCACCATGGCTCTGCTTCCTCCATACCTGCAGAATCTTATGGGGTATCCGGTATTGGATGTCGGATTGGTGTTATCGCCACGCGGTTTTGGTACCATGGCCGGGATGATGATTGTTGGTCGCCTCTCCGGAAAAGTGGATTTGCGTTATCTGATTTTTGTTGGCTTGATTATGATGATTATTTCACTCTGGCAAATGACACTGTTTTCAGTGGATATTACCAGTTGGGATATTATCCGTACCGGTGTGTTGCAAGGGTTTGGGTTGGGGCTGATGTTTGTGCCACTGTCGACACTGACTTTCTCGACTTTGGCGCCTCAGTATCGGAATGAAGCCACATCGTTGTACAGCCTAACGCGCAATATCGGCAGTAGTATTGGTATTTCGGTAGTAACGACTTATCTTTCGCACCGGGTGCAGATTAACCACGCTGCTTTTGCTCAATACATTACACCGTTTAATCAGGCTTTGCAGGATGCGGGTGATAAAGGTGCGTTGGATATTCACAGTCAGCTCGGTTTGTCGTTGGTCAATGCTGAAGTAACCCAACAGGCGGCGGTTCTTGCCTACTTGCAAGATTTCCGGCTGATGATGTTTGTCTGTGTGGTGATGGTTCCGATGTTGCTATTGCTACGGCGGCCGGGAGCAGTGAGAAGAACGGCATAAATGAAGAGGAGCGCATCGGCGCTCCTTTTGCATCTATCGAATACGAATTCGATTATTTGATCGATGGAATATAACCGTAGTTCAGAATCAGTTTACGCACATGATCTGATTGTAGATAGGTGAGGAATTCCTGAATTTCCTTACTCTCTTTACTGTTGTAGTGCAGAACTAAGAATGGACGCGATAGTTGGTAAGAGCCATTAGCTACGTTTTTTGAGTTCGATATTACGCCTTCAAATGTCAGCGCTTTAACCGAATTATCTACTGACCCGGTGGAAACAAAACCAATCGCTTGTGGGTTATGGTTAACCAGAGTTTTCACCATACTGTTGCTGTTTACCACCAGATTATTCGGATTGATATCAGAAACTAACCGATCATTAATCACTCGGGTTAATCCCACTAGGCTTTCGAAGCTGAAACGCGTGCCGGAAGAGGCTTCGCGAGTGACGACCGCAATCTTCTGATCGGAGCCACCTACCTGTTTCCAGTTGGTAATATTACCTTTATAAATGTCGTACAGCTCTTCTCGAGTGATATTGGTCAGTGGATTAAGCACATTTACTACAACGGCAATTCCGTCATGAGCGAGAATCTGTACCTGAAGATCTTTTTCTAACTCTTCTTCTGTCAGGTAACGTGAAGTCATCGCCATTTCCACTACGCCTTTTTTCAGCAGCGTAACGCCCGCGGTTGAACCGACACCCTGAACCTCAATATCAGTACCCGGATGGCTTTTATTATAATCTTCAGCCAGCACATCCATAATACGAGCTACGGACGTTGAACCGGAAATACTCAGATCATTGGCCAGCGACAGCATTGGGGTTAACAGGGCAGTGCTAAGCAGTATGGTTAGCGCTTTACGCAGCATAGGGATACTCCACAGATTAGATTGCTATAGGATTGTTAAAAGACGAATAATATGAGAATGAGATGACAGTTTTATGACTGCCGGATTTTTATTGGCTAAAGTATTGAAAATGCGGCGGCAGTATTATCTAATCAAGCTTGGATCAAGGAATTCGATTCAACTAAATGGCATCTTGAGTGCTCTAAGGTGTTAATGTTGTCGAGAAAGTATTAGTTTTTCGAGGTGATCATGCCAGTAGTAAATTTGCTACAACGCCAAATTGAACGTCGCGCTGAATTGCTGTGTCACAGTCGCAATAAAAGCCTGCCAGTGGATCTCGGAAAATCTTTCTATGAACCACTGGAAAATGGAGTTCAGTTTATTAAAAATTTCTACAAAATTGACTCCAGCCATCTGGAGTATTCCAGTCCGGTGGCCAAAATCGAGTGGAGTGAACAGGATAATATGTGGGCGTTGTTTGTTGCGGATGAAGAGAGCAGTTGGCTTCCTTATCCTTATTTGCAGCGCAGTTCTGATTTAACCGCGCTAATGCGTGAAGTTGAAAAAGATCCCAAGTCTTATATCTGGGGATGAATACTGCAACGCCGTGAAAAAAGTTCGGAATAATGAAGGAGGCTGAATGCCTCCTTCATTGCTTTTCACAACCTGAACGGTACAGGTTTAGGCTTGCTCTTCTGCTTTAGGCGTGTCAGCAAACAGCTGAGTCGGCTTAGCCACAAGACTGCGATTTTCCTGATTCACTTCAGTCAGTATCACTTCTAATTGATCACCCAGTCTGAATACGACTTCTTTATCAATCAGGATCAGGCCTGTATCGCCATTACATTCCAGACGCTGTTTGTTATCCAGAATCAAAGAGCCAGGAATAAACGCCGTTGCTCCATTTTCTAACAGACGCACACGCATACCAGCACGATTGATATCGAAAATCTCAGCGGTATAACAAGTTGCCTTAGTCGGTTCGTCTGCCAGAGTACGGGCATATAGCCAGTCGCTTACGTTACGTTCAGCAATTTTGTGATGTTTACGGTGCAGAGCTAACTCTTCACCAACAGTTTCATCTGGTACCTGAACAGGCTCTTTACCCAGAATATGGGCTTTTAGCAGGCGGTGGTTAATCATATCGCCGTATTTACGGATGGGTGAAGTCCAGGTCGCATACACATCCAGACCCATTGCAAAGTGTGGTAACGGTTGGTTACCTACTTCACTGTAAGATTGATATTTGCGAATCCGGTTATCCAAGTAATTGGTTTCCTGGTTTGCCAGACTACGGCGTAACTGAGCAAAGCCTTCTACCGTGGCCAGAGTTTCTGCGGTTTGTTCCGTCAGGCCATGTTCAACCAGCATCTCCAGGACGTCTGCCATCTTATCGGCTTTAATCCCGGCATGGGTATTAAATACCCCGAGGTTAAACTGCTGCTGTAGTACTTTACCAGCACAGATATTGGCAGTGATCATCGCTTCTTCAACCAGACGGTTAGCGGTGCGGCGTAAGTCAGCGTGAATCGCGACCACATCATTATCTTCGCTTAGCTCAAAGCGATAGTCCGGGCGATCCGGGAAAACAACGGCGTATTTTTCGCGCCATGCAGAACGTGCTTGAGCAAATTGATGCAGATCTTTCACTACTTGAGCAATATCGTCACTCGGAACCCATTCATTACTCTGGCCTTGTTCTAAGTAATCAGAAACATGCTCATAAACTAGGCGGGCATGAGACTTCATATTAGCGGCAAAGAAACGGATGTCATCAGAGATCACCCCGTCTTTGGATACGGTCACGCTACAACATAGAGTCGGGCGCTCCTGCTGCTCAATCAATGAGCATAGCTCATCCGCCAAATCACGTGGTAGCATCGGAATATTGCGGCCCGGCAGATAAATGGTATAGCCGCGTTCACGGGCGACTTTGTCCATAAAATCTTCTGGGGTGATGTAAGCGGTTGGATCGGCAATTGCGATAGTCAGTGCAAAATCACCGGATTCAAGTTGTTTAGCATACAGTGCATCATCCATATCTTTGGTTGACGCACCATCGATTGTCACAAACGGAATATGAGTCAGATCTTCACGAACCAGTGCTTCATCATCTTTTAATTGCCAGTTATCAATGCCTTCCGGCTCTTTATTTGGCAAGTCGTTTTGTGCCAGCGTTACCCACCAAGGCGCAATTTTATCGTCGGCATCGGTGATTTTTTCTGTGATTTCAACAAAGAAACTATTGTCGCCTTTTAACGGGTGGCGAGTCAGCTGTGCAACCACCCAGTCGCCTTCACTAATATCATTCGGATTCAGGCCTTTAGCTGTCTTAGCTTTTAATGGCTGTTTTTTCAGTTGCGGGTGATCAGCGGCAACATTCAGTTTTCCTTTGATCAACTTGGCACGACCAATAAAACGGGTAAGAAACGGTTCAATTAATTGCTCTGGCTCGGCAACTTCGCGTTCTTTCTCGGTACGAATGATGGCCATAACTTTGTCACCGTGCATACACTTTTTCATGTATGGAGGCGGGATAAAGAAGCTGGTTTTACTGTCAACTTCCAGAAAACCAAACCCTTTATCGGTGGCTTTCACTGTGCCTTCTTTCTTCGGCAGGTTTTCCTGAATTTGTTGTTTTAACTGAGCAAGTAGCGGGTTGTCTGCAAACATGAATATCTCTATAACTTATTAATTTTTCTGGAAAAGCACTGCTTTTCCATATCTCCCCAATCGATCGTCTCACGGTTGAAAGTTTCACCATGAGAACCATCAAAGGCATAACGAAAATTGGTATCACTGTGATTGGCCATCATGGTACTAGGTATCCGGCGAAATGTATATTTGTTGCCCTAAAATAAGTGTTGAACGATTTGGTTGGAAAAGCCGCTTATAATTAGAGTAGTGATGATGTATGCGGGATCTGATTAAGGCGGTCTCTATGTTTAAACAAGTTGTAAGTCTACCCGATGATGCGAAGATTTATGTTGTTGGAGATATTCATGGTGAAGTAACTAAGCTAGAGCGAGAATTGGCACGACTGAGGTTCAATTATCACGATGATACCTTGTACTCGGTTGGTGACTTGATTGACCGCGGTGAGGATAGCTTGAAAGGGCTTGAATTAATTACTCAGCCTTGGTTTAAAGCAGTGAGAGGTAACCATGAAGATATGATGATTCAAGGGTTGTGTGATGACAATGCTGGGATGTTTGCCAATTGGATATTAAATGGTGGAATTTGGTATCTCAAATTAGATAAATCGGGGCAGGAATACGTTAGGCAATTGGCTGAGCAGGCCGAACAGTGTATGCCCATCGTTTTGGAACTTCAGCGGAGTAATAAAAAGTTCGTTATTTGCCACGCAGATTATCCTGCTGACCACTATCCGGTGGCTCAGGAGGAGCAACTGAAATCCCAGATACTATGGGCACGCAACCGGGTCAGAAATGTAATTCAGGGTAACCACTGTCATGAAATCGATGGAGCAGATTTGTTTGTCTTTGGCCATACACCGATAAAAGAAGCTATCCGGGAACAGAATTGCATGTGGATCGATACTGGTGCCTGTTATGACCAGCACAACATTCTGACTATTATTCAGGTGTGAGGCGAGGATGTTGGATGTTTGTTCCTGACTCAGTAGTTTTCCCAATAAGTTGTAAGCAACTCTTCGTAACTAAGGGAATATTGAGCGGCCAACGATTCGGCTAAATCAAAATTTCCTTCCTCAAATGCGATACATAAACGAATCATATCCCCCCAAAAACCATTATGATGAACTAAACCTTTAGCAAGGTTTTCCGGTATGTGCATAAAAGAACATAGCGAGTTCATGTCCACTTTCAGTATTGCATCAAACAAAGAAAATAAACCAACAGAATAGGCTTCATATCTTTTTATGATGACTGGGATGCTCTGAACAATGGATTCTAAAAACTGAGCTCGGCTTACTGAAAGCGTATATAAGAAAGTATCAGAATCATGAGATATCTTAGACGCAAGAATTGTTGCGACAATTTTTTTCACCTCGCTTAACCCCAAATAAGCAATTGCATGCTTTATATTTGAGATCCGCTTCCCGACCAAACGGTAGTGGCGGTTGACCCTGCTTATCAATGTCGCTGTCAGGCTGGCATCGCGGGTTAGGAGTTTAATGAACGAATTTATTTCAAAGTCGTTGTTGTATAGATAAGAATAGGTTTCTAATAAGTTAATCGCAGATGGGGCCAAAATTTCCAGATTTAATGTAATTGGACGGCAAAAATAATACCCTTGAAAATAATCAAAGCCAAGAGAATGGTAGTAAAGTGCTTGTTCTTCGTCCTCTACTTTTTCTGCCAGTAGCTTTACATTATACTTTTTGCATTTGGCGATTACGTCAGAAAGGTCGTGTTCTTGATAATCGAGTATGTCAATTTTAGCGATATCAGCAAGATGTATATAATCAATCCAAGGACTGTCAGGAGTTATGTCATCCAGAGCGATAGTATAACCTCGATTTTTTAGTGCGATGATCTGATCGCAAAGCTCTGGTGAGGGGAGGCAAGTTTCAAGTACCTCGATAACGGTTTTATTAGAAGGGAGCAAACTGATTTTGTTGCTGAACAGATCTTGTTCGGTACAGTTAATGAAATAGATATTTTCGGTCAAAGAGTCAGAGTATAAATTAAACAGAAAGTAACCGCTTAAGACATTGTCGGTAGGATTGATATCCTGATTAATGATAGCTGTTGTTTCGTGGGCGGCACTACGATAAAGCAACTCATAACCAACTAAACGTAGGTTGTGATCAACAATTGGCTGCTTTGCGATGCTAAATTCCATTTCTATTTTATAGGGTAGGTAGTGGTTGAATCAATCCGTTCTTATACAATGGTTTTGATGTGAAAACAACCATAGATTATCAGAAGTGTGCAGAGCCGAAGATTACAGGTTAAAGTTAAATAATTCAATTTAATTCAATTGGTTATGTTGCCTGTGCTTTTTAATTTGAGGGCGGCATTCATCTGTTATTATTCATTTTTTATGAATAAGTATCTTCATCGTTATCCCTTTTGAATGTATATGCATATAACGAAATCTAAGTTTTGTGTCTCATATTGTACAATTTATTAATTGTGAAAATTAAATTTTGTGATGAATTTCAATTTTTTCTGGCTTTTCATTAGCGATTAGGGAATAATCCGCGTCCTTTGTGACGTCCCTAGTCGCTCTGGAGTTGTAAAGTGGCTCCGCATCTGAATGGATTCTCTCCGTATGAATTGGAAATGGTGAAGCGTATGGGACCTGGTATTTATGTAAATTAGTGGGAACCCCATGCAAGAAGTAACAATTCAATTCAGTGAATTAGCGTTAAATAATGAAATCCTTTCTGCCCTAGATGCGATGGGCTTTACAACACCAACACCAATCCAGGCTGAAGCGATTCCTTTCCTTTTAGAAGGTCGCGATGCCTTGGGTAAAGCACAGACCGGTACTGGTAAAACGGCTGCATTCTCTCTTCCTTTGCTGAATAAACTTGATCTAGCACAGCACAAGCCACAGGCGATCGTTATGGCGCCAACTCGTGAACTGGCGATTCAAGTTGCAGCGGAAATCAAAAATCTTGGTACTAATATCAAGGGCCTTAAAGTTCTTGAAATCTATGGTGGTGCTTCGATTGTTGATCAAATGCGTGCGTTACGTGCTGGTGCTCATATTGTGGTTGGTACACCGGGGCGTGTTAAAGACCTAATCACTCGTGATCGTCTGCACCTGGATGAAGTGGGAACTTTCATCCTTGATGAAGCTGACGAAATGTTGAAAATGGGTTTCGTTGATGACGTAACCTGGATCATGGAGCAAGCTCCGGAAACAGCACAGCGCGTACTGTTCTCTGCAACTATGCCTCCAATGGTTAAAGATATTGTAAACCGTTTCTTACGTGATCCTGCTCGTGTTGACGTAGCGGGCGCAAACCAGACCGTTGCAAAAGTAGAGCAACAGTTCTGGGTAGTAAAAGGGGTAGAAAAAGACGAAGCGATGATGCGTCTTCTGGAAACAGAAGAGAGTGATGCATCGATTGTTTTCGTTCGTACCCGTCAGGATACCGAGCGTTTAGCGGACTGGTTATCAGCTCGCGGCTTTAAAGCTGCTGCTCTGCACGGTGATATTCCTCAGTCATTGCGTGAACGTACCGTTGATCATATTAAAAATGGTGTGATTGATATTCTGGTTGCAACCGACGTTGTCGCTCGCGGTCTTGATGTGCCACGTATTACTCACGTATTTAACTACGATATTCCTTTTGATGCAGAATCTTACGTTCACCGTATTGGTCGTACTGGCCGAGCAGGACGTAAAGGTAAAGCGATTTTGTTAGTTCGTACTAACCAGATTCGTATGCTGCGTACCATTGAACGCGTAACCCGTTCAACAATGGAAGAAATTCAACTACCGCTACGCGATCAAGTAGCTGAAGCCCGCCTGGCAAAACTGGGTCAGGAACTTGCGTCGGAAACTGAATTCAAAGCGCTGGATAAATTCGCTGAGTTGGTTGAGAAACTACAAGAGTCATTAGAAATCGATGCAACGACTCTGGCTGCGATTCTGCTTAAGCGTCAGCAGGGCAAACGTCCTCTGTTCTACATCGGCGAAGATCCGATGATCGCAGAAGTTGAACGTGAAAAATCGCGTCGTCGTGAGCGCCGTGAAGGTAGCTCTAATCGCGATGGCGCAAGTCGTGATGGTGGTTTTTCTCGCGATCGTAACCAGGATTGGGAAACTTACCAATTACAGGTTGGTCGTGAACAAGGTGTTCAGGTTAAAGATATTGTTGGTGCACTGGCAAATGAACTGGGCTTAACCAAAGGTTCAATCGGTGCAATTAAGCTGGCTCCGGAGCATACCTTTGTTCAGTTACCAAAATCCATGTCTGATGAGACAACACGTAAGCTACGTAAACTGCGTATTCGTCAGAAAGATGTAAGTGCAGTCGTATGTGATTTTGACGATTTCCGAGAGTCTCGTGGCGCGCGTCGTGAAGGCGGTAATTCAGGCGGTTTCCGTGGCAATGGCAACCGCGATAACAATCGTCGTAGCGGCAATGGCGGTGAGCGTAGTGAACGTCGTTTTGATCGTAACCGTGGCGGTGACAGCCGTGGTAGCTACCGTGGTGAACGCGGTCATAGCACAAGCCGTCGCCGTACAGAAGGTTAATTCAGTCGATTTCTAATCGATAGAATTTTCGTAAGATAGCAAAGCCCATGAGTTTAGTGCTCATGGGCTTTTTCATATCCACTCATCAGGACGATAAGTAAGTCGGCTCATTCATCTTTATAACTTGCTATTTTTTGCTCAAACAGCGGCTGGATTCCCGTAAACTCAGGGTTTACCACAAATTGATTATCTGCGGCATGGAAGTGGGCGATGGTTTCACCACTGGTGCGAAAGGTCAGGGAGTAATCATCGGCTTCACGATTCACTGAAAATTCATCATCTCGATAGCGTTTTTTTGCATCTTGTTTAAAACAGCTATTAAAGAACTGCAGCAGTTCATGGGCTTGAGGTGATTTGAATCTGGCTTCGCCGATGGTGGCGGATGTGCGGTCAGAAACGTACACCAGATAGTCGTGCTCGCTGTATTTCATGATATCAAATAGCTTGCGGCGTTGCGCTTGTGTCGGTTCTGCCGCGACATGCACCCGCCCTTTTGCTTCGTAGCGAATGGCACCGGTGGCGGTCATTAGATTGATGATAGTGATTTCATCACAGACCCCCCGCATCTCTTCCGGTAGTAATGCTGTGACTTCTCGATGATATTGTTTAACGCTGCGATCAGCACGATTAAGGTTCAGCAAACTGCCATCAGGCAGAATATAGCCTCCATTATTTTTTGAATTAGTAACACCAAAATAATTGATTAATTTATCGATGAGTTCTTGATTATATTCGTTATAGGTTTCAAGCATAACAAACCTCCCACTAGAGTTTGTCTGGTTATCATTGTGCAATCTGATCAAAAAATCAGTGTGCTAGTTCCCATTCAGGGGATAACATAAATAAATTATATAATTATCAGTTTGTTAAGATATTATGAATTCTTAATAAAGAACAGTTGAAAATTCAGTTTTCAGTGGTTGTTTGTACGGCGTTGTTATATACTTACCGCTCTTGAAAAAAGAGTAAAAAAGTAGCGGCTAAAAATTGGTTTTAATCTGTTTGCATCCGTATTTGCACCCTATTAGTACCAAATGTCGGTTTACTTTATTTCGATTCATTTTAAATCATTGTATTTAAAGAAATTCATTAAGAAACATGTGTTGCTTCGTGTGCAACACCACTGTAAAGGATTTTACATGCCTATTATTACTCTCCCTGACGGTAGTCAACGTCAATTCGATAACCCTGTTTCTGTTTTAGAAGTCGCTCAGTCAATTGGCCCCGGTTTAGCGAAAGCGACCATTGCTGGCCGTGTCGATGGTAACCGTGTCGATGCCAGCGATCTGATCGAGCAGGATGCAAGCCTGGAAATTATCACCAACAAAGATGAAGTTGATGGCCTTGAAATTGTGCGCCACTCATGCGCTCACTTATTAGGTCACGCCTTAAAACAGCTTTATCCTGATGCGAAAATGGCGATTGGTCCGACGATTGACAGCGGTTTTTACTACGACATCGATTTAGAGCAGTCTCTTTCTCAGGAAGATCTGGAAAAGATTGAAGCTCGTATGAAAGCGTTGGCAAAAACCAAATATCAGGTTGTTAAGAAGAAAGTAAGCTGGCAAGAAGCACGTGATACGTTTGAATCACGTGGCGAAACTTACAAAATTGAAATTCTGGATGAGAACGTTGCTCGTGATGATCATCCGGGATTGTATCACCATGAAGAATATATCGACATGTGTCGTGGCCCACACGTGCCAAACATGGGTTTCTGCCAACATTTCAAACTATTGAATGTTGCGGGTGCTTACTGGCGTGGTAACAGCGACAACAAGATGCTGCAACGTATTTATGGTACGGCTTTCCATGATAAGAAAGCACTGCAGGCACATCTGACTCGTTTGGAAGAAGCGGCTAAGCGAGACCACCGTAAAATCGGTAAACAGTTGGACTTGTTCCATATGCAGCAGGAAGCGCCGGGAATGGTGTTCTGGCACCACAATGGCTGGTCTGTGTTCCGTGACTTGGAGATTTTCATACGTGAAAAACTGACTGAATATGATTATCAGGAAGTGAAAGGCCCATTAATGATGGACCGCGTGCTTTGGGAACGCTCTGGGCACTGGGATAAATATGCGGATGCGATGTTTACCACTCACTCGGAAAACCGTGATTACGCGATTAAGCCGATGAACTGCCCGGGTCATGTGCAGATCTTTAACCAGGGTCTGAAATCGTACCGTGATCTGCCGCTACGTATGGCGGAGTTTGGCTCATGCCACCGTAATGAGCCATCAGGCTCTTTGCATGGCCTGATGCGTGTACGTGGTTTCACTCAGGATGATGCACACATCTTCTGTACTGAAGAGCAGATCCAGGAAGAAGTAACGTCATGCATCAAAATGGTGTACGACACATATCAGACATTTGGTTTCGATAATATTGAAGTTAAGCTTTCTACCCGCCCTGAAATGCGTGTAGGTAGCGATGAAATCTGGGATAAGTCTGAAGAAGCACTTAAGCAATCACTCAACAACATGGATATTGCATTTGATATTCAGGAAGGTGAGGGCGCATTCTACGGACCAAAAATTGAATTCACTCTACATGACTGCTTAGGCCGTGCATGGCAATGTGGTACTGTACAGCTTGACTTCAACCTGCCAAATCGCTTAGGTGCGACCTACGTAGGTGAGAGCAATGAGCGTTTAATCCCGGTAATGATTCACCGCGCGATTTTAGGCTCACTAGAACGTTTTATCGGTATTCTGATTGAAGAATATGCCGGTTTCTTCCCAACCTGGTTGGCACCGGAACAGGCTGTTATCATGAATATCACCGATAAGCAGGCTGATTACGCTCAAGAAGTTGCACAAAAACTACAAAAAAGTGGTATTAGAGCAAAAGCGGACTTGAGAAATGAGAAGATTGGCTTTAAAATCCGCGAACATACTTTGAAGCGTGTACCTTATATGCTGGTTTGTGGCGACCAAGAGATGGAAGCCGGAGAAATAGCAGTACGTACACGTAAAGGCAAAGACCTTGGCAAATTTAAACTGGACGACTTTATTGAATATGTTCAGGCCGAAGTTAAGAGCCGTAAGCTCAATCTGGAGGAATAAACTATTAAAGGTGGAAGACGTAGCCAAGTACCGGCTAAACAAAATCAGCATCGTATCAACACTGAAATTCGCGGTGTACGCGAGGTTCGTTTATCTGGCTCTGAAACGGATGATTCAAAAATCGTTTCATTAGCAGAAGCATTAGAAATCGCTGCTGAAGCCGGTATGGATCTTGTGGAGATCAGTCCAAACGCTGAGCCACCAGTTTGTCGCGTGATGGACTATGGCAAGTTCCTCTTTGAGAAGAGCAAAGCTGCTAAAGATCAGAAGAAGAAGCAAAAACAGGTTCAGATTAAGGAATTAAAATTCCGTCCTGGAACTGATATCGGAGACTATCAGGTAAAACTACGCAACCTGATCCGTTTCCTTGAAGAAGGCAACAAAGTGAAGGTAACAATTCGCTTCCGTGGCCGAGAAATGGCACACCAAGAAATCGGTGTTGATGTTCTCGAACGTTTGAAAGTGGACACTGCCGAATTGGCAATTGTTGAATCTTTCCCTACTCGTATCGAAGGGCGTCAGATGATCATGGTGCTAGCCCCTAAGAAGAAGTAATTAACGGCTTGCAAGTAATTTAACCCTGCCGCGCCTTTTAATAAAAAGGCAAACGGTGGGGTTTAATTCGCCCTAATTACATGTTTATAAACTAACTACAATGCGGAGTTATTCATCATGCCTAAGATGAAAAACAACAAAGGTGCTGCTAAGCGTTTCAAAAAAACTGCTGGTGGCTTTAAATACAAGCACGCTACAAAACGTCACATCCTGACCAAGCGTACTACTAAGAACAAGCGTCAACTACGTCCAAACTCAATTCTTCCTAAATGTGAAGTTGCGGGTATCGTTCGTTGTTTACCATACGCTTAAGTCTTTTTAGTTTAATTATCGTTTAGTTTAGGAGAAGCATAATGCCTCGCGTAAAACGTGGTGTACAAGCTCGTGCACGTCATAAGAAAGTTCTGAAACAAGCTAAAGGTTACTACGGTGCACGTTCACGTGTATATCGTGTAGCTTTCCAAGCTGTAACTAAAGCTGGTCAATACGCATACCGTGACCGTCGTGCGAAGAAACGTCAATTCCGTCAACTATGGATTGCACGTATCAACGCAGCATCTCGCCAGAATGGTCTATCTTACAGCCGTTTCATCAACGGTCTTAAGAAAGCATCTATCGAGATCGATCGTAAGATCCTTGCAGACATCGCAGTATTCGATAAAGCAGCATTCGCTGTGCTTGTAGAGAAAGCAAAAGCTGCACTTTAATTTTTGCAGTTCCGTTTTCTGAAAGGGAGAGCTTAGGCTCTCCCTTTTGTTGTGCGCCGAGCATGGCGTTGATCTAGGAGGTGAAAGTCCTCTACGGGCTCAGTCGAGCGGGAACCGTTAGCCTATGCAAGGGTGTTCACCGTGAGGTGAAATCTGAAGGAAGCAAATGGCAAAACGTGGTGATGACGAACAGAAATCTGATAGTAGGCTGTGTCGACTTGGGTAACCTAGCAATAGATAGAATGGCCCAACGACTCGACGAGAAGTGCGATGCAGTAAATCAGGCATGACCACGGGAAAGAACAACGTCTTACCTCGGGAGATCTTACTATCTGTTTCGGATGAAACTAAGCAACCAGTGATGGATGCTGATGGGTAATAAGAAGTCAGCAGAAGGCATAGTACCTTGGATATGTACAGTCTAAGGGAAGGCCGGAACTGAATAGATCAAGAAGCCGTCGCCAGATATTCAAATCAGTGGAGTAACAGTAACGATGCAACCCATCTCTACGTTCCGATTGGTGAAGCCAAAAGTGGAACTGACGGAAACGAAGCGTAACAAGCTGATTTGGCATAGAAAGAAGGACGAGTCTTGATGGACACCACTCGATTACTCGAACAGATGTTCAGTCCGGGTAATTTAAACGCTGCGGCCAAACAGGTGAAGCGCAACAAGGGGTGCGGTGGCGTAGATAGACTCACGATCACCGCGACCTTGGAAAAGCTTCGCCAGTTGGATAATGGTCAGCAACTTCGCCAGTCTTTACTGGATGGAAGTTATCAACCGTCACCCGTTCTGGGTGTAGAAATCCCCAAGCCAAAAGGTGGAGTACGCCAACTGGGTATCCCAACGGTTGAGGATCGCATCGTGCAACAAGCGATGTCGCAGGTCTTGACACAGTTGTATGAGCCAAAGTTCTCAAAGAGCAGCTTCGGGTTCAGGCCAAGAAGGAGTGCTCATCACGCTTTGGCGAAAGCGAGTGAATACATCCGAGAAGGACGGGGATATGTAGTGGATATTGATCTGGAGAAGTACTTCGACACCGTCAATCACGACAGACTGATGTATCGTCTGTCTCAAGATATCGCGGATAAACGAGTGCTGAAACTGATCAGGAAATATCTGCAAAGTGGTCTGATGCGAGATGGAGTGATAGAGCGAAGACAAAGAGGAACCCCACAAGGAGGTCCCCTGTCGCCGCTGCTCTCCAACATCGTATTGGATGAGCTTGATAAAGAGTTAGAGCGAAGAGGGCATAAGTTTTGCCGATATGCAGACGATTGCCAAATCTACGTAGGTAGTGAAGCCGCCGCGCAACGGGTGAAAATCTCGGTTACGGAATTCTTAGAGCAGAAGCTTAAATTACGGGTAAATCGTGAGAAAAGTGCAGCAACTAGGGTGAGTGAGCGCAGCTACTTGGGACACTATTTCAACGAAGAAGGTGTGATTGGCATCAGTAATGACGCCCTACATCAGATGAAGAAACGAGTGCGACAAGTGACCAAACGAAATAGAGGACGGTCGTTCCCAGTAATCATCAAGGAACTATCGACGTATTTACGAGGTTGGCAAAACTACTTTAAACTGGGCTTACGGTCATCACCGATGGGACACCTAGACAGTTGGATAAGACGCCGACTGCGGTGCTACCGTCTAAAGCAGAGCAAGCGGAAATACAGCATAGCGATGTGGCTGATTAGTTTAGGAGTCACCAAGTCTAATGCGTGGAAAGTCGCAGGCTCAGATAAAGGATGGTGGAAACTCTCACGTACGCCGCAAGTGAATCAGGCTTTACCGAACAAACGGTTGGAAGAGTTGGGGTTATACTCATTGTTGGATGGGTATGAAACATTGAAAATCTATTCGGAACCGCCGTATGCGACCCACGCTTGTACGGTGGTGTGAGAGGACGGCGGGAGTGATCCCGCCTCCTACTCGATTTGGTGCGTTGCCTGTTTTTGTACAAAAATGAGATCTTGATCTTAGAAAAGGGAACCGGTTTCATTTTTAATGATTAAATTCTGCTGGTTAGTAGATCCTTCCTATTTTTATTTCTGCCAATATTCATTTGTTGCGTTCTGATAAGAGCGTGGTTGCTGGTGGATCCTTTTTATATCACTGGAGTATTCATGAAGCTGGACTTTTTCAGAGGAGAGTCGGGGGCCTATTTTTCGATCATAGGAATGACCGCCTTATCATTTTCGTTCATTATTCCGGTAATGACTCTATTTTTGGTTCAGGAACTGAACATTGAACCGGGTTACATTGGTTTATATACGGTCGGCACTGCGCTGGCGACGATGGTGTTTAGTCAGGTTCAGGGCAGTTTATGTGACCGGGGAATCGACAGTAAGAAGCTATTTATGTTTGCGGCATTGGCAATGGCCTTGGGCGGCTTTTCCTTTTCTGTGCTAACTGAGTTCTGGCAGGCTCTGCTGGTCGGTATTTTTTTTATGTCCTTTGGTGGTTCGGCTATTTCGCTGCTATTTGCCATGATTCGTCGCTATGCAGAGCGCTCCCGCAAAGACAGCACCAGAATCAGCTCACAAATGCGTGCCGCGATGTCGTTGCTCTGGGTGGTTGGGCCTGCATTAGCTTTTGCATCGATGGATCATCTGGGGGCGAGAGCGAACTTCGTTCTTGCTGGCGTGATAAGTTGCGTTGTATTTATTTATGCCGGAATCAAACTTCAGCCTGATATCAGGCCTGTTTCTCACGCTGATGACTCTTTGGAGAAAAAGAGCCTTAAAATGCCAAAACAGGTTTGGTTTTTAGGTGCTGGAATCTTCTTTGGTAGTCTGGCAAATGCTGTCTATTTGAATGCGATGCCGTTGTTTATGACGAAGGAGCTCGATATGCCGCTGTCATTTCCGGGCCTTTTGATTGGCATGACGGCAGGTTTGGAAATTCCAGTAATGCTTTTAGCAGCGCGCTGGGCGCATCACTTTGGCAAAGTGCGGATAATGCGCTGGAGTTTTGTTTTTGGCCTGTTTTTCTATGTTGGAATGGAAGTGTGCGATAGCTATTGGGGCTTCGTGCTATTGCAACTGAGTAACGGATTATTTTTCGGCACATTTGCCGGACTGGGTGTCACCGTATTGCAGGACTACGCGACTAAAATTGTCGGTAAAGTATCGGCGTTTTATACCAACTGTATGTCGATCGGCAATATGTGTGGAACGTCATTACTCGGACTTGTGGCTCAGTATTTCGGTTTCCGTAGCACTTTGTATGTTTCGATGATCGCTATTGCCATTTCTTTCATTATTTTTTATGTATTTGAAATCCGTACTCGTAAAGCTGAATCCGCTAACTTTTCGATTGAGGCTGGTTAAAACTGGCGAGTTTATTGCTCGCTTCCTCATGATCTTTTCATAATTGTTCCGTTTGTCGATTCATTGTCATGTTTGTCGGATCTAAACATGACAATGAACTGTGTAAAGCGGTAGAATGTCGTACTTTCGTCCAGGGTTTGTTAGCCAATCGGTGATTATCCTTTATATTTGGTTAATAATTGGACAGTTTATTTTGACTGCTTTAAAGCGAAATCCTAACAGGATGTTAGAAGGATAATAACAATGGATATCAGAGTTGCGCAGTATAGCGACTACGAGCAAATCGCACATTTACATGCCATAAGCTGGAAAATCAATTACCAGGGTATCATGGATGATGGCTACTTAAATAATGAAGTAGAGGATGATCGTAAGCTGATTTGGCAGGCTCGTTTAATCAATCCGCCGATTAACCAACATGTACTGGTGGTTGAAGATCGGGGAATCTTCTGTGGTTTTATCTGCGCATTTGGTAACCACGATTTTGAAAAAGGTTCTATCATCGAATCTTTGCATATTGCACCAGAGTATCAGGGACGCGGCCTTAAAGCGATGTTGGTAAAATCGATGCTCGACTGGGTGGAGCACTATTTTCCGGATAGCGGTGTGTATACGGAAATTGTTAAGCAAAATACCGAAGCTCAGGAGTTTTATGATCATTTAGGCGGTACGCACAGCACAGATAAAATCTGGCATACGCCTGGTGGTGTAGATATAGCTGAAGATGTGTATACCTGGGCAACACCTAAAGAAATTATCCAGGCGCTGGATTAATTTTTGTTATCCCCGTTTTCTGTTGTATTAATTTCGGTTTATTCAATTTTCATAAAGGGTTAAAGATGAGTTTAGATTTAGCGAAGTATCAGGGGTTGATTTTTGATATGGATGGTACGCTGATCGATACGATGCCAGAACATGTCTCCTCCTGGAAAGCGACCGCTGAACACTTCGATTTCCCTTTTGATGGTGAATGGCTACACAGTATGGGTGGTATGCCTAGCTTTAAAGTCGTTGGTGAAATCAGCCGTCGTTATGGATTAAATCTGGTGGCCAAAGAAGTTACCGCGTATAAGCAGGCCTATTTTGCTCAGTTGGATAGCCAGGCTCGGCGTATACCGCATACCTGCGAGATATTAGAACGTTATTGTCAGGATAAGCGATGTGCATTAGGCACAGGCAGTAAGCGCGACAGTGCACTGGAGCTGTTAGAAAAAGCGCAATTGCTTGATAAGCTTCATGCGGTAGTTACCGCCTGTGACGTGACGGAACATAAGCCACATCCGGAAACCTTCCTTAAAGGGGTTGAACTGTTAGGCTTACAACCTGAGCAATGTGTGGTGTTTGAGGATACCGAACTCGGTAAGCAGGCCGCTCATGCGGGTGGAATGGATTGTATTCTGGTGACCGAGCATGGTTTTGAACTGCACCCATTAGAACGATAACCGACTTCTCTCGAATATAAATAGCCCCAATAGTTGGATACCGACTATTGGGGCTCTTAACAAGCAATGTTTGCGTTATTTGACGTTAATTAATAGAACATCAAATATCAGAACAGAACCTGGTGGTACTTTACCAATACCACGTTTTCCATAGGCCAGGTTGTAAGGGACATATAAGCGGACTTTTTCTCCGGCAACCATAAGCTGAAGGCCTTCCTGCCAGCCACGGATAACTTGCTTAACTTTAAAGATGATAGCATCGCCACGTTCAACTGAACTGTCAAACACCGTACCGTCGATTAGGGTGCCGTGATAATGAGCGGTAACTTGTGATGAGAGCGTTGGATGTACATCACCAGTTCCTGGCTCTATTACTTCATACTGTAGTCCACTCTTGGTGGTGGTGACGCCTTCTCTTTTACCATTTTCTGAAAGAAATGCCTGACCCTCTTTGATATGCTCAACAGCTGCCCGGCTGTTTTTCCAGTTGCGATAAAAAAAGATAATCGCGATTGCAAACAGTATCGCGGTGAAAATTTGATTGTTATCCATAAAATGACCTCATAAAACATCTGACTCTATTTGACTAAAAACCGTGTATAAACACAATAGATTCAGATGTTTTGATCAAAAATAAGCTATAAAGTTTTCAATCTTTTGCCGATATAGTCATAGAGAAAGAAATATGAGTGGTGCCACAATGAAATACATGACGAGCTTAATCCTTTTAGCCCTGACCGGTTGTGCCGGGATAAATAATGGAACGTATATGGGCAAAAACAAGTTAGATGTGGCGCCTAAATACGATAATGAAGTACTTCATCCTGAGTGGGGACGGGTGCCGACCAAATACGATCAAATGGTATATCGAGAGATATCAGAAAGCTCGGGATCTGAAAACCTGGCTCAGACTTCCAGTCGTTTGGCGGCAAGTAATTCGATGCAGGTGGCTAACGTAGATACCAGTCAGCGAACACCAGGTACTAGCAGATCAGCTTCTGCTATGCCTGCGTACTCCTCCGCAGGCAACGAAAATTCCGTTCAGGATATCGAACGGTTTTTAGCCAGAAATAATATGCGTTATGAAATACTGCCTGGTGAGCACAAAGTGATTCGCTTGCTGGATGCGATCTATTTCCAGTCAGACTCTTTAAATATGACTGATCAATCGCGGGACTGGCTCGATACCATCGCCCGGGAATTGGTTAAATATGATCAAGTCGAGTTAGTTGTTGAAGGTTATACCGATAATGTCGGCAATGCCGATTACAACCAGCAATTGTCGGTGAAACGAGCGGAAGCGGTTAAGAGCTGGATTTCCGGTCGTTACCGTACACTAGATAAAATTTATGCACGAGGCTTTGGTGGGGCAATGCCCGCATGCCAGAACAACAGCAGTCAGGGGCGATCCTGTAATCGTCGGGTGGAGTTGATGTTTATTTTGCCAGCTTAGCTTTAATTTGATTGGTTTGACCAATAAAAATGCCAGCACTTCAAATCGTGAGCTGGCATTTTTTTGTAGTAGGAAATATCGGGTAATTATTTCGCTAACACTTCTTTGGCTACTTTCACTACATTATCGACAGTGAAACCAAACATTTTGAATAACTCATCGGCCGGCGCTGATTCGCCGAAGCTGGTCATTCCGACAACGGCACCATCAAAGCCAACGTATTTGTACCAGTAATCAGCAATCAATGCTTCCACTGCCACGCGAGCCGTGACTGTAGCAGGGAGAACGGATTCGCGGTAAGCCACATCCTGCTTATCAAACACGTCAGTTGCAGGCATAGAAACAACCCGAACGTTTTTGCCTTCAGCGGTTAGTGCTGCCGCTGCAGCAACCGCCAATTCAACTTCAGAACCGGTAGCGATAAAGATCAGTTCTGGTGTACCAGTACAATCTTTCAGTACATAACCACCTTTGGCGACATTGGCTAATTGCTCGGCATCGCGATCCTGCTGTGCCAGGTTCTGACGAGAGAAAATCAATGACGTCGGGCCATCTTTACGCTCAATCGCAAATTTCCAGGCAACCGCTGATTCAACCTGGTCACATGGACGCCATGTGCTCATATTTGGTGTTAAACGTAACGAGGCAACCTGTTCAACCGGTTGGTGAGTCGGACCATCTTCACCCAGACCAATTGAGTCGTGAGTATAAACTTGGATGTTCTGCACTTTCATCAACGCCGCCATGCGCATTGCATTACGTGCGTATTCCATAAACATCAGGAAGGTAGCGCCGTAAGGAATAAAGCCGCCGTGCAGCGCGATACCGTTGATGATCGCTGTCATACCAAATTCACGTACACCGTAGTGGATGTAATTACCTGATGCATCTTCTGGAGTAATGGACTTAGAGCCGGACCACATTGTCAGGTTAGATGGAGCCAGGTCAGCGGAGCCGCCCATAAATTCAGGCAGAATTTTACCGAATGCTTCCAGAGCATTTTGTGATGCTTTACGTGAAGCGATTTTCGCCGGATTAGCCTGTAGATCTTCAATGAAAGCCTGAGCACTCGCTTCCCACTGCGCAGGAAGTTCGCCGTTGACGCGGCGTTTGAATTCGGCAGCTAACTGCGGGTGAAGCAATTCGTAAGAGGCAAATTTGTTGTTCCATTCGGTTTCTTTCTTTTCACCAGCCCCTTTGGCATCCCAAGCGGCATAAACATCGCCAGGAATCTCAAATGGAGGGAATTTCCAGCCAAGGAATTCACGCGCTGCTTGTACTTCATCGGCACCTAACGGTGCGCCATGGCAGTCATGAGATCCGGATTTATTTGGTGAGCCAAAACCGATAATGGTTTTAGTACAAATCAGCGTCGGACGTGATGTATCGGCTTTAGCCGCTTCGATCGCTGCGTTAATTGCTTCTGCATCGTGACCATCGACAGCTGGGATAACTTGCCAGCCATAGGCTTCAAAACGTTTTGGCGTATCATCAGCAAACCAGCCTTCAACATGGCCATCGATAGAAATACCGTTATCATCCCAGAACGCAATCAGCTTGCCTAAGCCGAGAGTTCCTGCCAGAGAGCAGGCTTCATGGGAGATCCCTTCCATCAGACAGCCGTCACCCATAAATACGTAAGTGAAGTGGTCAACGATATCTAAATCGCCCTGATTGAATTGTGCCGCAAGGGCTTTTTCTGCCAGCGCCATACCAACCGCATTGGTTACCCCTTGACCTAATGGTCCGGTGGTCGTTTCAATACCCGGCGCATAACCATATTCTGGGTGGCCTGGTGTTTTCGAGTGCAGTTGGCGGAAGTTTTTCAGGTCATCGATAGAAAGGTCATAACCAGTCAGATGAAGCAGAGAGTAGATCAGCATGGAGCCATGACCATTAGACAGAACAAATCGGTCGCGGTTAGCCCAGGCTGGGTTTTGTGGGTTATGGTTGAGATGGCTACGCCACAATACTTCTGCGATATCAGCCATACCCATTGGTGCACCTGGGTGGCCTGAATTTGCTTTTTGCACGCCGTCCATGCTTAGTGCACGTACCGCATTAGCAAGATATTTACGATCCATAATGGTTTCCTGAATTTATGTATGAAAGTTAGAAAGAGGAAAACGGGAATGTCATTGCTAACACTCCCGCCTTATATTGATTACAACTGAGCCTGAATCATGGTTTCCAGTTTGCCCTGGTCGATGGCAAAGTTACGAATGCCTTCTGCCAGTTTTTCTACCGCCATTGGGTCCTGGTTATGTTCCCACAGGAACTCAGATTGAGTCAGTGCCGTTGGACGTGCTTTCACATCAGCCGCTGGTTTCAGTTTTTGTACCAGCTCACCCTGTGCATCTTCCAGTTCTTGCAGCAGAGCTGGCGCAATAGTCAGACGGTCACAGCCAGCCAGTTCGACAATTTCTTCCATGCTACGGAAGCTAGCACCCATAACGACAGTGTTATAACCGTACTCTTTGTAATAGTTGTAGATATTGGTTACCGAGATAACCCCTGGATCTTCTGCTGCATCAAAGCCGTGGCCTTCTTTCGCTTTGTACCAGTCAAGGATACGTCCGACAAATGGTGAAATAAGGAATACACCCGCTTCCGCACAAGCACGAGCCTGAGCAAAAGAGAACAGTAGAGTCAGGTTACAGTTAATGCCTTCTTTCTCCAGGACTTCTGCAGCACGGATACCTTCCCAGGTTGAAGCCACTTTGATTAGGATGCGGTCATTAGAAATACCCGCTTCATTATAAAGGCCGATCAGCTTACGTGCTTTCTTGATGGTTTCTTCGGTGTTGTAAGAAAGACGGGCATCAACTTCAGTAGAAATGCGGCCTGGAATGGTTTTCAGAATCTCTTTACCAATGGTTACCGCCAGCATGTCACAGGTATCAACTAACTGTTGGGCTTTGTCATCACTTTGTGTTTTAGCGTAGGTGATTGCCTGATCAATAAATGTCGCATATTGAGGAAGCTGTGCGGCTTTGAGGATAAGTGATGGGTTGGTGGTCGCATCTTCCGGCTGATATTTTTTAATCATATCGATTTCGCCAGTATCCGCGACTACGGTGGTCATTTTACGAAGTTGCTCTAGTTTGTTGCTCATTATCAGATCGTCCTATTCTTGTGGGCATTTGTTTAACATTTGATGAAACGTTTCATTTTTTTGACAATGAATTTATTTCATCAACGTTTGAAGTCGAGTGATTTACTCAAGTGAAATGAACATATGATCACTTGGTGAGTAAATGATGGCTTCATATTTATCTGATCTGTTGCTAATGTCAATGTGATTTTGGCCAATTTGACCGAGATTGAAACTCGGTTAAAGAAAAATGTGCGCTTGTCTACAAATGATAAGTGTAATATTAGCGGGCTTAGTCGGCAAAAAGCTAGAATAGAATAAATTTTTATTTTGATCATTTGCATTGATGTTGAGTAAATGATCATTTGCGTATCTACTATTACATATGCTAAATCAATGAGCGATTGAACAGTGTGAGCTAATGTTCGGTTTGTGAATATAAGTGAGAGTAACAATGAACAATTTGAATCAGGAATCGGCAGGGAGTGAAACCGATCTGCTGACCGAGATTGCTGTCGCCTATTATCAGGATGGCGCGACACAGGAAGAGATATCCAAAAAGTATAATTTGTCTCGGGCCAAAGTAGGCCGGATGCTGAAACAGGCAAGGGATGAAGGGATTGTGGAAATCACGGTTAAGTATCACCCGGTTTTCAGCACCAAAGTGGAACAACGACTGATGGAGCGTTTCGGTATTAAACGGGCTTTGATTGCTTTAGATCAGCCAAATGAAGATTTGCAGCGTAAGCAGGTTGCCAGCCTGGTCTCTAACTATCTGTCAAGTAGCTTGCGTAACGGCATGGTAGTTTCCGTCGGCCAGGGACGAAATGTTTCTGCGGTTGCCCATCACGTTGGTGTGATCACGCCACGCGATGTAAAATTTGTCTGTAGCATTGGCGGTATTCATCCACGTGGCGGGGCCTTTAATGCGGATCATATTTGTCGCCAGTTGGCGAAAAAGTATGGTGGTACTTCGGAGACTTTATATGCGCCAGCTTATGCGGTTAACCGGGAACAAAAAATGGCGTTTATGCAGAATGAAACCATTAAGCAAACGCTGGATTTGGCACGTAAAGCGGATGTGGCTCTGGTTGGTATTGGGGACATGAGCGAAAATAGCTATATGGTTGATTTGGGTTGGTTTACCGCACAAGAAGTGGTGTTATCCCGGTCACAACAAGGCGTTGTTGGTGATTTTGCCGGTTATGATTTTTTTGATATTAAAGGAAAAGTGGCTAAAACTGTAATGAGTGACCGAATAATCGGTTTAAGCATCGATGAGTTTAGGCCAATTTCTGAAGTGATTGCTATCGCGTCGGAAAACACCAAACCATTGGCGTTGTTAGGAGCATTACGTACCGGGGCCATTGATATTATCGCGACTAGTGTCAGCAATGCATTAACTATTTTAAACCTCGATGAACAGATGCAATAGTGGTACTGATTGAAGGGGCATACTATGTCGCTGACGCTCGATCAATTATTGGTTCAGGAACAGGCATTACAATTTCGCTATTTTGATGATGATATTGCCTGGCAACTGGGGAATTATTTACACCAGCTTTCTTATGAGCGCGACCTTTCGGTCGCGCTGGAAGTCTATGTACTTGATAGGGTTGTGTTTAGCAGTTCGCGGATTGGTTTAACTACCGCGCAAGGGCGCAGTATTCCGCTGATGAGAAATAATGTGCTCAGTTCTGGTCATAGCAGCCATTATCTCTCTCTATTCTACTGTAGTGATTTTACTCATCTCTCAAATCGCTTTGTCGGACAGGCTCCTTTTTCTAACCAGAAGATTTCAGCGATGGGAGGAAGTTTTCCGATTAAACTGCATAATGGGCCACTGATTGGCGCCATAAGCTGTGTCGGCCTAGCTTCTATTGATGACCATAATCTGGTGGTTGAAACGTTAACTCACGTCATCAGTCGCCAAGCCCTGATTGATTAGGGTGGCTTTACTGTTCAATCGGTAGCGCTTGGTTTTGTCCCCATTCGGTCCATGAACCATCATAGACCCGTAAACTGGTTTGAGGAATATCGACCAGTACTGCCGCCAGTAAAACAATACAGGCGGTGACACCGGAACCGCAGCTAAAGATTAATTCATCTGGCTGTTGGTCTATAATCTCCCGGAAGTAGGGCATTAAATCCTGTTTAGATTTTAAACGGTTACCGTCGACTAAATCAGCAAATGGAATACAGACCGAATTAGGGATATGGCCGCTGCGGACACCCGGGCGGGGTTCCGCTACCTGTGCAGAAAAACGTTCCTTACTGCGCGCATCAATGGTCAGGCTATCAGTTGATTTAATTTGTTTAAGCACGTAATTTGCGTCAACAAAGGCGCGAGGATTAAGTTTACCGGTAAAATTCCCAGGCTCAGGCATCTGGTGATAGCTGGTTTCCAATTGGTAGCCGTTTGATTTCCAGGCGGTGAGCCCGCCGTCAAGAATCATCACATTGTTATGACCCATTGCTTTAAACATCCACCAGGCTCGGGGAGACGCAAATACGCCGCTATTGTCATACACCACGATGGTTGAATCTTGATTGAGGCCAAGATCCTGTGCCAGTTGGTTAAAACGTTCTTCACTCGGCATCATATGTGGTAGGGAACTCTCGGGATCACAGAAAACTTTATCATAATCAAAACGCCGGGCTCCAGGGATGATATGTATCTTATCTTTTTCCGCTTCTCCCGGAATCTGGAAATCGATACTGGCATCAAGAACAATGACGGAAGGATCATTGAGTCGGTTATTTAACCATTGTGGCGATACCAAAATTGTCATTGTTGCCTCTCCCTTAGATGAAATCTTGCACCGAGATGTTCGGAGCCTGTATTGTCTATTTTAATTTCTAGATGTAATTATGTCAGATTCCGAGTATTCTTGACACCCATTCGCACGGGGGGCGGTTTGCTTCCGAGAGAATTGTTTAAAGAGGTAGAGTATGTCAGATCTTAGTGAGTCAGCAATCAAGGTAAAAGCGGCGTTAGAAAAACGCGGTTTAGAAACACCAATGACTCCCAACTCCATTGGCCGGGAAGAGAAAAAAGAGCGGATCGAGCACCATATGCGCGAAATCCTCAACCTTTTAGGGCTTGATCTGACCGACGATAGTTTAGAAGAAACTCCGCACCGTATTGCTAAGATGTATGTGGATGAAGTGTTCTCAGGCTTGGATTATCAGAACTTCCCGAAAATTACCGTCATCGAGAATAAAATGAATGTCAGTGAGATGGTTCGAGTGAAAGATATTACGGTTACCAGTACCTGTGAGCACCATTTAGTTACCATCGATGGAAAAGCGGCTGTCGCTTATATCCCGCGAGGAAAAATTATCGGCCTATCGAAAATTAACCGCATCGTGCGCTTTTTTGCCCAGCGTCCGCAGGTTCAGGAACGCATGACTCAGCAGATTCTGGTTGCTTTGCAAACTCTTCTGGAATCGGATGATGTAGCCGTGACGATTGATGCGACTCATTATTGTGTGAAATCCCGTGGTGTGATGGATGCGACCAGTGAAACTACCACTACGGCACTCGGCGGTATCTTCAAGTCTAATTCGGCAACTCGAGCTGAATTTTTGCATGGTCTGCGTTAATCTCACTAACCACCTAACAAAAATAGCCCCTCAATCGAGGGGCTAAGTGTTCTAAGGTGATGTAAACGAACCTTAGTTATGCAGAGAATTATAACTCTGCTTCAGCCTGAGAAAGTAAAGCGAACTCTTCTTCTGCACTGCTGGCGATAAGGTTGTTTTTGCTGACCAGGAAGTAATAAGCAATCCCCACGATAAACAGCACGATAGTGAAGTAGAAAGCTCGCACGTCGTAAGCATAAACCCCGGTCAGTGCAATCAGTGACAGTACGAATGAGATACCAGAAGTTACGATACCGCCCGGTGTTTTATAAGGGCGAGGCAGCTCTGGCTGTTTCAGGCGTAGTGTAATGTGGCTCCATGACATCATTGCATAAGAAACGGTTGCGCCAACCACAGCCATAGACAGAATCAGGTCACCTTCACCACTTAGTGATACGATGAAGCCTAGAATTGCCGGGTAAACCAGAGCACGAACCGGAACTTTACGCTTGCTGGTCAGAGACAGACTCTGTGGTAAGTAACCAGCGCGAGACAGGGCAAACACTAGGCGGCTGTAACCGTAAATAATCGAGAAGAATGAGGCAATAAGACCGGCAAGGCCCAATACGTTGACGAAGGTTGCAAATGAAGTGTGCCCAGTCATGTTTAGCGCATCTACCAGAGGAACCGCGCTGTCACCCATTACTTTAGCACCCGCAGCACCGGTAAGCAGAACTACAACCAGAACAGCACTAAATAATAGGAATAACATTGCACCGATAATGCCTTTTGGCACATCACGCGCAGGATCTTTTGCTTCTTCCGCTGCCAACGGCACACCTTCTACCGCAAGGAATAACCACATACCAAATGGCAGCGCAGCCCATACACCGTAGTAACCGTTAGGCAGAAACTCTGTGCCGCCAGCGACAGTCGGAGCAATATCGAACAGGCGAGCTGAATCAAATTCAGGTAGCAGGATAATTCCTGTCCCGAGAATGGCAACGACAGCCAGGCCGGAAATGACCATCATCACTTTAAGTGCTTCACCCGCACCCAAAACATGAATGCCGACAAACACCAGATAAAATGCGGCATAAACCAGTGGCCCGTCGAAACCAAGTAACTCGTTAACCGCCGAACCGATGAAAATAACAATAGCGGCAGGAGCAAGGGCGTATTCAATAAGCACCGCTAAACCGGTTAAATAGCCACCTAGTGGTCCCATCGCTTGACGGGCAAAGCTATAACCACCACCTGCGGCAGGGATTGCGGCAGACATTTCGGCCAATGAAAGGACTAATGTTAAATACATGATACCCATCAGAACGGCAGCGATAACAAAACCACCCCAGCCAGCCTGACCGATACCAAAGTTCCACCCGGCAAAGTCACCGGAGATAACGTATGAGATGCCAAGACCCGCTAGAAGAATCCATCCTGCTGCGCCTTTCTTGAGCTGTCTTTGTGCAAGATACTCTTGATTTGATGACATAGTAATTTCCTTATTTATAAATTAATAAGCGGTTAAACAAAATTGTTGTTGGGTTGTTTGTCCGATCTGAGCATCGTCAGAACGATCTTTTAAGCCGACACCGGTTAACTTGATCCGGTGTGATTCTTTTAACAGGTAAAAGCATTTATGTGCTGCAGCCGGGTAGTTCAGTCCCTGCGGGCGCACATTTGAAATACAGTTACGTAGCGAATCTTCCATACCGCGTTTTGGATTCCAGGTCAGATAAAGGCCCATACTGTCTGGTGAACTTAGCCCCGGGCGCTCGCCGACCAGCAATAACACTTCTTTGGCATTGAGTGATTCACCGACATCATCGCCAACAGCGACCCGAGCTTGTTCTACAATGCTGATTGGAGCCAGGTTCCAATCTTTGGTTACATCATTTTTCAGCAGAGTTAATAGTGCTTCGATAAACGGTTTGGCATGATGGGCAATTGCATAAGATGAAAGCCCATCAGCAATTACAATCGCTAAATCAAAGGATTCTTCATTCATTTCACGGTCGATGGAAAATTCCTGTAATGCATATAAGGAGGCATCATCTAACTGGCGGCCAAAATCCGGGCGCTGCAGATATTCGATGCGATTCGTTGCGTTGCTATGCAGGCGAAAAGCTGGCAGTAGAGGTTTGATTAAGTCGCTTTGGGCAAATTCACTGATAAGAGCTTCTGTATCCAGTGGAACGTGTACCGCATCCATCGCTTGAGCGTGTGATAACTGGAATTTAAGTAGCTCAGATGTCGGGATACTGGTTCCAACCCGGCCTAAACCAATCCGGGCATCGGTAAATTGACGTAGTTTTTGCCAAGGATCTTGATGTACCAGCTTGTTAATTGTGGTGACGTTACTCATGATGCCTCCTGAATCAGCTTCAGTGGTTGAGCAAACGCAGCGGGTAGCGTGTCACTCAGTTGGGTGTGATTGTCCATGGGGGAAATTTGCATATCCTTCAGCCACTGATCAAATTCTGGCGCGGGGCGCAGGCCGAGGGTCTGACGAGCATAGAGCGCGTCATGGAATGACGTTGTCTGATAGTTGAGCATGATGTCGTCTGAGCCTGGAATGCCCATAATGAACGAGCATTCAGCGACGCCTAGCAAGGTCAACAGAATATCCATATCGTTTTGGTCGGCATAGGCATGGTTGGTATAGCAAATATCACAGCCCATCGGTAAACCGAGTAACTTGCCGCAGAAGTGATCTTCTAAGCCGGCACGAATAATTTGTTTACCATCGAACAGATATTCCGGGCCGATAAAGCCCACTACGGTATTCACTAATAGGGGATTAAATTTACGAGCCAGTGCATAAGCGCGGGTTTCACAAGTCTGTTGATCGACGCCATGGTGACCATTGGCCGATAGTGCGCTGCCTTGACCGGTTTCAAAATACATGACGTTATTACCGACTGTTCCGCGATTGAGTGACAGTGCGGCATCGTAAGCTTCGGCTAGTACGTTAATATTGACACCAAAGCCCTGGTTGGTGGCTTCAGTACCACCAATGGATTGGAAGACAAGATCGACCGGAGCACCTTTTTCGATGCATTCGATCGTGTTGGTGACATGGGTCAGAACACAGGACTGTGTCGGGATAGCATAATGCTGGATGACCTCATCCATCAGCTTCATCAGTTTAGTTGCCTGACTCACACTGTCGGTTGCCGGGTTGATGCCAATAACGGCATCTCCGTTACCATACATCAGGCCATCAAAAATAGACGCGGCAATGCCGTTTATGTCATCTGTCGGATGGTTAGGCTGGAGCCGGGTAGAAAGGTGTCCGGGAAGGCCGACAGTATTACGAAACTGAGTAATTACTTGGCATTTTTTAGCCACCAGAATTAAATCCTGATTACGCATAATTTTTGATACAGCAGCGGCCATTTCGGGTGTGATACCTGGGCGAACACGCGCCAGAACAAAGTCAGTCGTAGACTCTTGCAGTAGCCAGTTTCGAAAATCACCAACGGTTAAATGCGCTATCTCTTTAAACGCAGCGGCATCATGTTCATCGATGATCAGGCGGGTAATTTCATCTTTCTCGTAAGGAATCAGTGCTTCATTTAGAAATGCTGTTAGTGGAAGCTCGGCTAACACCATTTGTGCAACAACGCGTTCTTCGGCAGATTGAGCACATACTCCAGCTAGCTGATCGCCAGAGCGTAACGGAGTCGCTTTCGCCATCACTTCTTTCAGTGATGCAAACTGATAAATTTGCGAACCGAGTTGATACCGATAATTTGCCATAAATACTCCATAAACCAATATGATTCAGGCTTGATCTTTGCTTGATACTATTAACAGTAGTAATGCGATTCTTGTTCCTTCTGGCTAACGGAATTGTGCAAATATAAATAATTAATAATTTTCAATTAGTTATATATTTTGTGCATCAATGTGATGCACTATCCGAGGTAGGACTTGATGATGAATTTTTCGCAACTGCATCATGAAAGAAATTCAAATGCACTTAAGCGGTGCAAGTCCTATGCATTTGACGTTAATCAGCAGGCAGAAAGTCTGGTGAAATGGGAGCAACGTTACAACCAGCACAGTCAAGGGGCGTTTTCCGGCTATCTTGATGAGTTATCTCTGGGTGGCATGCACTTATTTGAGGAATATACCAATCAGACCCTGTTGCAGCAGTGTTGTGTCAATGAACAGAGTTTGTGGCTCGGTTTTTCTTTGCAGGCTCAGCGCCCCAAAATTAATGGTACTCAAATTGAAGACGGGCAGCTGATGATTCGCCCATCCGGGGTCGAGTTTGAGTTAATTACTCCAGAAGACTTTCATATTTATGGCTTGGTGCTGGAAAACCAGGCACTGCAGAATGAGTTGGTCGGTCTTGATGCTGACTTGTGGGTAAATAACATTTCACAAATTATGGTCAGTGAACCTAATAGCCGGGTCAGTTATGAATTAGCGAAGATTATTACGTTAATGCTGCACGATAACGCTATGCTGTCATCGACTCTTACCAATGAGCAGCGCAAAGCGAGAACTGAGCGCTTGTCACCACTGATCCGTTCGGCAGTTGCTGATCTCCTTGTACAGACAGAAACTGGCCTACGCGAAGTTCATTCATCGGCTCCTGCAAAACGGCGAGTATTGGAACGTATTCGCACTCATATACAGCAGACTGGCAAATATCCGCTGACGACCAGTGAATTGTGTCAGATCGCCTACGTCAGCCGCCGTACTCTGCAATACAGTTTTGAACACGAGCTTGGAGTTTCACCTATACAATATTTAAGGGACTGCCGTTTAAATGAGATCCGTCGGATATTACTGACCAGAGAAGGGGAACTACTGATTTCAGATTTAGCAATGGAATTTGGTTTCTACCACATCAGTACTTTCAACGAGCACTATAAGCAGCTATTTAGTGAAACACCGACCCAAACTCGCCAACGCGCTGCAATGTATAAATTTCGTGGTTAATCAATTCTATACCATTTAATTTATTTGAACGGACTTCGTGTTATTCTGTTGGTCAGAAATGGTACGCCAGTGTAGGTTGATGTGTGCAGTATATTAAAATTAATCAGATGATCGCCGAACAGATTGAGCAGGGAATGCTGGAGCCGGGGCAAAAATTGCCTTCAGAACGGCAGTTGGCAGAGTCTTTTGATACAACTCGGGTGACTCTACGCGAAGCTCTTTCATTGCTGGAAGCGGAAGGGTTGATCTTTCGTGCTGATCGGCGCGGCTGGTTTATTTCCTACCCACGTTTATCTTTTGATCTGAAAAAGTGTCTGGATTTTATTCCGCTCGCACAACAACAGCAACGCCAACCCAAAGTACAAACCCTATTGAAGAAAACTAGCCTAGCCAATAAACAGGCAACCCAATTACTGGGTCTGGTGCCGTTTAGTGAAGTTCATCAAATTGATCAACTGAGGTCGCTGGAAAGTCGCCCGGTGAGTTTTGTTACCTATTGGATAAGCAAAAAGCACTTTAAAGACTTTCTAACTACTGAGGAAATAAGCGGTGTGATTCGCCGTTGTCAGGAAGAATATTCAGTGGCTATCGCTAGCTTGAGTTACGCTGTCACTACTTCGGCATTGTTAGGAGATATTTGCCAGCTTCTGCACGCTACACCGGGGACTCCGGGAGTAGTGATTACTCGTCGCTATTACAACCAGCAGGGTGAGGTTGTAATAGCTGAAGTGGCACACTGGCAGCACAATGCACTGCAGATTGAAGCTGATATAGAACTATGACTGAGTTTCTAAGTACTGGCGTTTTAGTACTTTGTGGCCGTCTTCACTCACGCCATTTTTCCAGTAACTGCTGATGTAAATACGATCATGCTCCACATTACGCTGATTACGGAAATAGTCGCGCAGGGCGCGCATATCATCAAATTCACAGGCACACCACACATCAACGTCACCGTCTAACCAGTCTAACTGAGTGACGGCTTGCGCTAGTGTTTGTTGTGGACTCTTAGTAACCCAGATAAGTTCAACACCTTCTGGTTTTACCAGATTCTGAATATCCTGTTCGTTATTGATTTCGATAACAGCGTAGCCTTTGGCTGTACTGTTTATCTGGCTGAGTGCTACAGCAAGCGCTGGCAAGGCTGTGCTGTCGGCAACAAAGAATACCCAATCACGATCGTAAGCAGGGTAGGCACTTTTTCCTGGGCCGGCAATTGAGATCGAGTCGCCGACTTTTACTTGCTCCGCCCAACGAGAGGCAAAGCCACATTGATTGTCTTGAGTTATATGGCGCACCACATCCACCATAATTGTGTTGGTTTTTTGATCAAACTCACGGATTGTATAGGTACGCATCACCGGACGTTCATCGCCCAGATTAGAGAGATCGGTTTCACCTGCTGGATTAAATAGCAGCTTTAAGTATCCACCTTGTGATTCTGCACCGAAGTGGGCGATATCATCGCTCTGTAGTG
Source organism: uncultured Vibrio sp. (assembly GCA_963666615.1). GTDB lineage: Bacteria > Pseudomonadota > Gammaproteobacteria > Enterobacterales > Vibrionaceae > Vibrio. Next base: position 130,283 of record OY762907.1, on the reverse strand, counting down.
TCAGTCGAATAATGGATGGAGAAATAAGTTGTGAACTGGTCACAGTGACCAGGTATTGTTGTCTTGGCTTCATACTGTCTTCACTTTCTGTTTTCGTTATGATTTTACTGTTCTGCTCATAGAGTAGTTCGAATTTTTATTTTTATCAATGAGAATGAATGTCATTTGCATAAATTTACATTGCGATTCGTTTATACAGCTTGTGGATAAAAGTGTGCTAAAATCTTAAAAAATAACAAGATCCTGGAAGAAAAATGCGACATCTTAAAATAGCGGTTCACCCAGAAATTCAGTCATTAAATCACCCTGAAACGGTGATTCGCCACGCGACTCGTGCGATTGTGCTTAACAGCAGCGATATTTTACTGCTCTACACTGAGCGTTATGACGACTATACCTTACCGGGCGGAGGGTTAAATGAGGGTGAAGACCCGATTGCCGGGATGATTCGAGAACTGGAGGAAGAGACCGGCGCACAGAATATTCGTCAGGTAATGGATTATGGTATTTATGAAGAATTTCGTCCGTGGAATAAAGATGGCGCTCAGGTGATGCATATGATCTCTTACTGTTATACCTGCCAGATAGATAGAGAACTCGGGGCAAATAACCTGGAAGCACACGAAGTTAACAATGGCATGGTTCCGTGCTGGGTGAATATTCATCAGGCGATTGCTCACAATGAAAGTACGATGATACATAGCGCTAAGAAAGGAATGAGTATTGAAAGAGAGACGTTTCTGCTGCGCAAGCTGGTTGAAGAGTTTGGTCTTTAAATGTTCAGTTAACTGACATATCCCGGTGTGCAGGGAACTTAATTGCCGCTAGTATGGTCTTTACAACGGAAAATAGAAAAGGATGGGCTATGGGAAATTGGCGTAGATTAGTTTTGAGTATGTTAGTTGGTTCACTGAGTTCGTTCAGTTATGCGGATGTTATTGAAACCACCCATCTGGTTGGATTTGGGCAGGCTAAGTACCCGACTGATTTTAAACACTTCGATTACGTAAATCCTCAGGCACCGAAATATGGCAAAATGACTTATGGCCAGGTTGGTAATTACGATAACTTTAACCGTTACGCTTCACGTGGTATCGCCGCCGCAGCTTCGGGCGAGTTATACGATACACTGATGTTTTCTCCCAGCGATGAAATCGACTCCTACTATCCTCTGATTGCACAGAACATTCGTTATTCCGATGATTACTCCTGGATGGAACTTACCCTCAACCCGGCGGCTAAATTTCATGATGGCGTGCCGATTACTGCCCATGACGTGGAGTTCACTTTTAATAAGTTTATGACCGAAGGGGTTGCACAGTATCGGGTTTACTACAAAGAAGTGAAATCGGTTAAAGCATTGGATGATCACACCGTGCGAATTGAAATGGCGACACCGGATAGGGAAAAGCTGTTTAGCCTGGCAGAAAGTACCCGCGTGCTGCCACAGCATTTCTGGCAGGATAAAAATCTTTCCGAGCCTCTGACTGAACCACCTGTGGGTAGTGGCCCGTACAAAGTCATTGATTATAAACCGGGTCAGAGTGTGACTTACGGACTGGATGATAATTACTGGGCGAAAGACTTGCCGGTGAATGTAGGACGCAACAACTTTAAACAGGTCCAGTACGATTATTACCGCGATGATACGGTAATGCTGGAAGCGTTTAAGGCTGGGGAATACGATCTGCGCCAGGAAAGCTCTGCCAAATTCTGGGCTAATTCTTACACCGGAGCCAATTTTGATAATGGCTATATTAAGAAAGAAGAGATCCCACACGAAAATCCGGCTGCCGCACAAGGCTTTGTCTTTAACACTGAGCGATCAGTATTTAGTGATCCTAAAGTGCGAGAAGCCTTGAATTACGCCATGGATTTTGAGTGGATGAACCAGAATATGTTCTACGGTCAGTACACGCGCAATCGCAGTTATTTTGAAAATACTGAGTTTGAAGCACGCGGGTTACCGGATGAGGCCGAAAAAGAAGTATTGGATCGGTTTAAAGAGCAAATTCCCCCTCGTGTTTATAGCCAAGAATTTCAGCCACCAGTGACCGATGGCTCTGGTCGTATTCGTACGCAGATGCGAGTTGCCTTCAAGCTGTTAAAAGAAGCGGGCTGGGAAGTAAAAGATAAGGTGATGACCAATGTGAAAACCGGTCAACCAATGAGCTTTGAACTGCTGATATACAGTCCGACCACAGAGCGTATTGCCATTCCGTTGCAGAAAAATTTAAAGCTGCTCGGTATCAATATGGATATTCGCTCGGTGGATACCACTCAGTATATCAAACGTCTGCGTGATCGGGATTTTGATATGGTTTCCTCCTCATTCGGCGCCAATCCTTATCCGAGTCCAAATCTGATGATTCAGTGGCATTCTCACTATATTGATTCGACCTACAATACAGCCGGTGTACAAAGTCCGGTGATTGATGCATTGACCGAAGAAATTGCCGCGAATCAGAAAAATCCTAACAAGCTGAAAGCGATTGGCCGCGCGTTTGATCGCGTGCTGCAATGGAATTTCTATATGATTCCACAGTGGTATATCAGTGAATATCGTGTGGCGGCCTGGGATAAATTTGAACGCCCGACCATTATGCCTAAATATGATTTGGGTATTGATACTTGGTGGATCTCAGAAGAAAAAGCCGCCAAACTTCCTGAAAAACGTCGTTAAGAGTAGAGCATGGCTGCGTATATATTTCGTCGTCTTTTGTTGGTGCTCCCCACTTTGTGGGCGATCATCACTATCAACTTTTTCATTATTCAGATTGCTCCCGGTGGTCCGGTTGAGCAGGCGATTGCTCAGTTGGAAGGGCATAACTCCGGAATTATGGAACGATTCTCCGGTGGCGGTGCGGAAGTCGATTTGGGTAAAGTTGATAAAGAGAGCACCTCAGGTTACAAAGGCTCGCGGGGACTTGATCCCGAAGTTGTTGAAGAGATCAAACGCCAGTTCGGTTTTGATAAACCAATACTGGAGCGCTATGTTGATATGCTGAAAAACTATATCACCTTTAATTTCGGCGACAGTCTGTTTAAAGGCGGTAATGTCATCGACCTGATTAAAGAGCGCCTGCCCGTTTCAATTTCATTGGGCTTGTGGAGCACTTTGATCATTTATTTTATATCCATTCCGCTTGGCATTGTGAAAGCGATTCATCACGGTTCGCGCTTTGATGTTTGGTCGAGTGCAATGGTGATTGTCGGTTATGCGATTCCCGGTTTTCTATTTGCGATTATTCTGATTATTTTGTTTGCCAGCGGGAATTATTTTAGCTGGTTCCCTTTGCGCGGACTGGTGTCTGATAATTTCGCCAGTCTGCCTTGGTATCAGCAAATCATAGATTATTTCTGGCATTTGGCTTTGCCGATATTCGCCATGGTGGTGGGGGGATTCGCAACTCTGACCATGCTGACCAAAAACTCATTTCTCGATGAAATCAACAAGCAATATGTGGTCACGGCGCGGGCAAAAGGGTTGGATGAACGCACGATTTTATATAAGCATGTGTTCCGTAATGCGATGTTGATTATTATTGCCGGCTTCCCGAGCGCATTTATCAGTATTTTCTTTACCGGTTCAATGTTGATTGAAGTGATGTTTTCATTAAATGGTATTGGGTTGCTTGGTTTTGAATCGACCATTCAGCGTGATTATCCGGTGGTGTTCAGTTCGTTATATATCATGACGTTATTAGGGCTGATTTTGGGCATTATTTCCGATTTAACCTACACCTGGGTTGATCCCCGCATTGATTTTGAGGCGCGTTAAATGTTGTTTAGTGTGAAAACGATGAAGCCGATTAATGCGGCGCGCTGGCTCCGTTTTAAAGCCAATCGGCGTGGGTTCTGGGCGCTGTGGATTTTTTCCGTGCTGTTTTTTTTCAGTCTGTTTGCTGAGTTAGTTGCCAACGACAAGCCTTTGCTGGTCTCTTATCAAAATGAATGGTATTACCCGATATTTAATGAATATCCGGAAACCCAGTTTGGTGGGGAATTTCCTACCGAAGCTGACTATACCGATCCGTATGTGGCTGAGCTGATTAATGAATCCGGTTATCTTATCTGGCCACTGATCCACTTCAGTTACGATACGATTAATTACAATATTCAGGGTGGTAGCGTACCCTCTGCACCGGATGAAACAAACTGGCTCGGCACCGATGATAAAGGGCGGGATGTACTGGCACGGATTATCTACGGTTTCCGGATTTCGGTGCTGTTTGGGTTTGTTTTAACCATCGTTTCGTCATTGATTGGGGTGATGGTGGGAGCCACTCAGGGGTATTACGGCGGCTGGCTTGATCTGATGGGGCAACGATTTATCGAAGTCTGGTCGGGGATGCCGACCCTGTTTTTATTGATCATTCTTTCCAGTTTTGTTGAGCCTAATTTCTGGTGGTTGTTGGGAATCATGGTGCTGTTTAGCTGGATGAGTCTGGTGGGTGTGGTGCGGGCTGAATTTTTACGCTGTCGTAATTTCGATTATGTACGTGCGGCGCAGGCGATGGGCGTATCTGATCGCCGGATTATGCTGCGCCATATGTTGCCTAACGCGATGGTGGCTTCACTGACAATGATGCCATTTATTCTTTCCGGTTCAGTGACGACACTGACCTCGCTCGATTTTCTTGGCTTTGGTTTGCCAGTAGGATCGCCTTCTCTGGGTGAACTGCTTGCCCAAGGTAAAGCCAATCTACAAGCGCCGTGGCTCGGTATTTCTGCCTTTGTGGTGCTGTCTTTAATGTTAACCTTATTGGTCTTTATCGGTGAAGCCGTGCGTGATGCGTTCGATCCACACCAGCAGGGGAGAGGGTGATGAGAAATCCGGTATTAACCATTGAAAATCTCTCGGTCGGTTTCGGCCGCAGCCCGGAACAGGTTGATCAGGTAACACACAAGGTTTCTTTATCGATTAATCAGGGCGAAACACTGGCGTTAGTCGGTGAAAGCGGTTCGGGAAAATCCGTTACGGCTAATGCTATTTTAAAACTTCTTCCTAAGGGTTCGGCACATTACTTATCCGGTTCGATCAACTTCGCCGGAGTAGATACACTGGCGTGTAGTGAGCGCCAGTTGCGTGGTATTCGTGGTGGCCGGATTGGTATGATCTTTCAGGAACCGATGGTTTCGCTCAATCCGTTGCACAAAATCGGCAAACAGTTGGTTGAGACATTAGCCATTCATCGTGGTTTGCGCCAGAGCAAAGCGGAAGCGTTAGCCATCTCATGGCTAGAAAAAGTCGGTATTCGTAATCCGCAACAGAAGATCAATGCCTATCCACATGAGCTTTCCGGTGGAGAACGCCAGCGAGTGATGATTGCAATGGCACTGATTAATGAGCCGGAACTGTTGATTGCCGATGAACCCACCACCGCGCTGGATGTGTCAGTACAGGCGCAGATTCTTGACCTGTTAAAATCATTACAGCAAGAGTTGGGCATGGCGATGTTATTTATTACCCACGATTTGAGCATTGTGCGTCGGATTGCTGATAGAGTGGCTGTAATGCAGCACGGAAATTTGGTTGAAGTGAACGACTGTAAAACCTTGTTTAGCGCACCGACTCATCCCTATACCCGTAAGCTAATTGATTCCGACCCCCGCGGACTACCCGTGCCAGTGAAAGATACAGCTCAGTCTCTGATTAAAGTACAGGATCTGAAAATCTGGTTCCCGATTAAAGGTGGTTTGTTACGTAAAACCGTCGATCACGTCAAAGCAGTAACAGATATGGCGTTTGATCTTAAGCAAGGTCATTCGATTGGACTGGTCGGTGAGAGTGGTTCCGGTAAGTCGACCACCGGTATGGCGCTATTAAAACTGGTTCATTCTGAAGGCTCTATTCAGTATCAGGGGACTGAGCTACAGGGGTTGGATCGTAAGGCGATGTTGCCGTTTCGTAGTCGGATGCAGGTGGTGTTTCAGGATCCGTTTTCCGCATTAAATCCGCGTATGTCGGTGGCGCAGGTGATTGGGGAAGGTTTAAAAGTTCATACCGATTTTACTGACCAGCAAATTGATCAGCGTATTTGTGAGGTAATGACAGAGGTCGATCTTGACCCGGATACCCGCTATCGTTATCCCAATGAGTTTTCAGGAGGTCAACGGCAACGCATAGCGATTGCGCGTGCGTTGGTATTACAGCCGGAGTTTATTCTGTTGGATGAACCAACATCCTCATTGGATAGAACCGTTCAGGCACAGGTATTGGATTTGCTTAAGCAATTACAACAAAAACATGGCCTGACGTATCTGTTTATCAGTCACGATTTGAATGTGGTTAAATCTCTGTGTCACTACACTATCGTAATGCGCCGTGGACAGATTGTGGAGCAGGGGGAAACGCAGCAACTGTTTGCTAGCCCACAACATACGTATACGCAGGAGCTGGTTTCATTATCTTCGTTCTAACAGATGATCTTGTACGGTAAACTCGGTACACTCTCGCGATGAACGCTTAATACAGTGATATAGATGATGCAAGACGATTATAGCCCGGAAACGGTTGGCGAAGATGAAATTGAGATAGAAGCGATTGGTATTGAGGTTAGCTCTCAACCCATAGAGCTTTATAAAGTGTTAAAAATTGCCAATGTAGTAAGTGGTGGTGGCGAAGCAAAATACGCGATTGCGGAAGGTTATGTTGCCGTTAATGGCGAGCTGGAAACCCGCAAGCGTTGCAAAATCTATGATGGTGATTTAATCGAGTTTAATGCTGAATATTATCTGGTGATTTGTGACCAGCCCGTTGAAGATATCATTGAGCAACCAGTAGTGCAGCCTGTGGTAGCAAAGCCGAAAAGCTCGAGTAAGAAACAGAACCCGGCAAAATCGAAGCCACACAAACCGAGTGAAAGGCAAAAAAATAAGCCAGCAAAAACTAAAAATTCAGCTAAATCGAATAAAAAAGGCGCATCCATTGAGGCATCGGCTGATGGCGGGCGTTCACGTATTCATTTTGGTTGATATGCAGCCTGTTGATAATATTAGCAACGTAATTCACTATTATTGCATCTCTTTTTGCAATGAGTGATTCTTTCGCTACAATAGTCGAAATTTTGACTCTACTATTGAAAAAGCGACATATAGACATATGCATGTAATGATATGTGATGACTCAGCATTAGCCCGGAAGTCCCTCAACCGCTCGATCTGTACTCAGTTTGATGTGGATGTTGTATTTAGTGAAAATGGCCGGGAAGCGTTGAGCTATCTTAGTCAAAATAATGTCGACATTCTGTTTCTCGATCTGACGATGCCGGTCATGGATGGCTTCCAGGTTCTGCAGGCTCTGCCTGTCAGTTCTTACCCAACCAAAGTGATCGTGATTTCCGGCGACATACAGTTGCAGGCGAAAGAACGTTGCCTATCATTGGGCGCTGTCGATTTTATCGAGAAACCCTATAAAGCTGAGCAGCTGTTTAATTTATTAAATCAGCTGCAAGCACCGTTAAGAAACGAACGGCTCGAAATAGATGATGCGATTCAGCCATTGGTTGTTTCTGATATTGACCCGCAAACCAAGTTCAAAGAAATCGCCAATATTGCGTTAGGTAGTGGTGCAGCATTGGTTGCCGATAAAATTGGTATATTTATCGAGTTACCTTTGCCAACCGTTGGCATTCTTGAAGCCAGTGAACTTAAAATGACCATTACTGATGCGTTACAGCGAGAAAACCTACATGCGGTCTCGCAACGCTTTGTCGGATCTGGCTTTCATGGTGAAGCACTCATCTGTATGCGCGGTGATGGCTTAGAGTTAATTGGACATTCGCTTGGTTTTACCACAGCGGAGAGCCATCTTGATGAAATCGTGCTGAATATCGCTAACCTATTTATCTCAACCTTCCTTAATTCTTTGGCTGAGCAGCTTGGCGTTAATTTTTCCTTACGTCCGCCAGTTGCCTTAAAAAATCACTATGCTGAGAAAGCATCTTTGCAGAATTTGACCGAAGGAGCTTTTACGGTTGAGTTTACTTATCATGCCGAACATACCGATTTTTCTTGTGAAGTGCTTCTGTTTTTTGATGAGCAATCAGTTGTCGGGATTCATCGCCTCATGGAGACATTGTAATGAATGATCGTAATGCGGGATTAAGTGAATTCCATTGGGGAATGCAGATTCTCGACACTATCGATGTCGGCTTAGTGGTTATCGATAAAGAATATAATGTCTGTTTGTGGAATAGCTTTATGCAGAGCTATAGTGATGTTCGTGCTGAGAAGATTATGCAGCAAAATCTTTTTTCTGTGATGAAGGAGTTACCCGAAAAATGGCTAAAATCGCAGATTGATAGTTGTATAGAATTAAGAAACCGCAGTTTTTCTAACTGGGAAGATCGCCCATATATTTTCGAATTTAAAAATTACTCTCCCATTTCGAATGGGATGGAGATTATGTATCAGAACTTGGTGATTACGCCGCTGCAATCTCTTAATGGCGATATTTCTCATGTTTGCCTGATGATTCAGGACGTTTCTGATATTGCGAAAAATAAAATCAACCTGCATGAATCTAACCGCCACTTATCGGAAATTAGTCAAAGGGATGGTTTAACCGGACTGTTCAATCGCCGTTATTGGGAAGCTTGTTTTAGCGACGACTTCAAACAAGCCGCTACCACCGATCTTCCTTCGACGTTGGTGGTGTTTGATATCGACCATTTTAAAAAGGTCAATGATACTTACGGCCACGCTTCTGGTGATGAAGTAATACGTAAAACCGCGCGGATATTGCTGCAGACAGCACGTCGCTCTGATATTTGTGGGCGTTATGGTGGTGAAGAGTTTGTGGCTCTACTTCCGGGAACAACCTCGGATCAGGCGATGTATTTTGCTGAGCGATTACGTAAGCGAATTGAACAATTAGAGGTAGAAACCGAAGCGGGTATAATTAAGTACACCATTAGTTTGGGCATTTGTCAGTTGAACGATGAGCTCCTAACTCATACCGAATGGTTTGAGAGTGCAGATAAAGCCCTTTATTTTTCAAAAGAAAATGGACGTAATCAGGTGAATGTTTATCATGATAAACTATCAGTCTGATAGTCTTTAACGGTATAGGGCTTAATTTTACAGAAAAGGTGTTCCTGTGCTTAAAGAAATAACCAAGCGTGATTTTGAGGTATTCTGGCCAACATTTTCAGCGGTTGTTCGGGCGTGCGAAACTTATGCTTATAACCCGGATCTGAGTGTCGAACAGGCTTATCAACTGTGGTGCAAGATGCCACTAAAGACTTATGTCTGGGTAGAAGATGGGCAGGTTTTGGCCAGTTACTATATAAAAGCCAACGCGATGGGGCCGGGAAGCCATGTATGTAACTGTGGTTATATGGTGGCTGAGCAAGCTCGAGGTAAAGGTCTGGCCCGTAAGCTATGCGAGCATTCTCAGCTAGTTGCGCGGGAGCTGGGTTTTAAAGCCATGCAATTTAACTGTGTAGTATCAAGTAATCAGGTCGCTGTGCAGTTATGGCAGAAACTTGGTTTTGATATCGTTGGTACTTTGCCGGGTGCCTATCGTCATCCCCGCTTGGGGTATGTAGATTGTTATGTGATGTATAAACACCTGGAGGTCGTCTCGTGATGAATCACTTTACCAGTGGTGAAGAGTATTATGACGTCACCTTCAGTAAACTGGAACAGCCTGAGCAACAATATCAGCGTATTGAATTTGAAGAGTGTCTGTTCGTCGATTGTGACTTTTCCGGTGCAAAATTTCTTAACTGTAAGTTCCTTAACTGTGAATTCCAACGATGCAATCTGAGTATTGTCAATGTAGCCAATAGCCAGTTTTTTGGTATTACTTGGAATGAGAGTAAGCTGGTGGGTATTGACTGGACTCGGGCGCAGTGGCCGGTTTATCACCTGGATTTTGAATTACGTTTTCAACGCTGTATTTTAAATGACAGCTCCTTCTTCAGTCTGACGTTACATGAATTGCACCTGGAAGAGTGTAAATTGCATGATGTTGATTTTCGTGAAGGTAATTTTCAAAATTCGTCTATGACTTATTGTGACTTCAGCTACAGTCAGTTTATGCGCACGAATCTCCAGCATGTTGATTTTACTGAATCAACAGATTATGCAATTAATGTCCTCGAAAACGCGGTGAAAGGTGCTAAATTTTCAAGGTATGAGGCACTCAATTTACTTGAGTGTCTGGGAATCGAGTTAGTTGATTAAGGAAAATGAATTGAAAAGATTCTTGGCATTATTGGTTGGTGTATTCAGTACATTTATCCTGACGGGTTGTCTGGGTATGCCAAAATCGGTGCAGCCGGTCAATGATTTTGAGTTGAATAGATACTTGGGTAAATGGTATGAAATTGCCCGTTTGGACCATTCTTTTGAAAGAGGGCTAAGTCAGGTTAGTGCAGAATACCGGATTAAAAGCGATGGTGGCGTTAGCGTGCTAAACCGCGGTTATTCGGCGCAGGACAATGAGTGGCAGGAAGCCAAGGGCAAAGCCTATTTTGTTAATGCAAGCGATCAAGGTTACTTGAAAGTCTCTTTCTTTGGGCCTTTTTATGGCTCGTATGTAATATTTGAATTGGATGAGGAACAGTATCAATATGCTTTTGTTTCTGGGCCGAATACCGACTATTTATGGTTACTATCCCGCACACCTTCGGTTGAGCCTCAATTGATTGATAAATTTATTCGTTTGGCTAAAGAACGGGGATTCGATACGAACAATCTGATCTACGTTGATCAGACTGTAGAGTGAGGTGTTCGTTTTGCATATAAATAAAGTTGTTCCTGATCCATTGAGATGCCCGCTTTGTGGCAAAAGTAACTCATGTCTTAATTTGGGCGAAAAAGATGTGGCTAAATCCTGTTGGTGTAATGACCCAGATATCCGTTTTCCTGCCTCTCTATTGAATAAGGTTCCGCCAGAATTACAAGGTAAGTCGTGCATTTGTCGTGAGTGTGCTGTGAAATATCAACAGGCCCATAAGCTTTAATTTGGACAGATAGAGAAAGGGAGATGCATGGCATCTCCCTTTCTTTTCAACACAATCAGTCAGCGATTAAGCAGAACGAGTCATTGGTTCTACATGGTCAAACTGTGGTAGATATCGTTTGTTGATTTCCAGCATTTCGTTCAGGATATCGATAGTGATGCTACCTTTACGCACGATTGGGTTGATGGTTAGCGCTTGTAGTGCAGCGCCGTAATCACCAAATACACCGGCTTCAACGGTTAACTCTTCAAACGCTTTTTGCAACTGTAATGTGCCGCGAATCGCCGGATTGGTAATTGGAGCTACGTTCAGAGGATGCGCGCCTGCTGACGTGATAACCGAAGTCGCTTCAATTGCGCAATCATCTGGTAGTTCAGAGATAGTGCCGTTGTTACGAGTGTTAACGTGCATCAAAGTACCTTTGTTGTTGTAGATACTATTGATCAGTTCACATGCCGCATCTGAGTAGTACGCACCGCCACGTTCTTCCAATTGTGGTGGTTTGATATCCAGATTCACATCTTCATACAGTTTGAATAGTTCAGCTTCGATTTTTTGTACAGCTTCGCCACGAGGAACAAACTCTTCACCCAGTTCTTTTTGTAGAGTGTCATCGTGCAGATAGTAATATTGGTGGTAGCCACAAGGAATAGCACCCAGGTGTTTAAGTTGCTGTGGTACCCAGTGAACTTTACCCAGGTTCTTAGGTAGCTCAATTTCTTCACCACTAGTCAGTTTATCGATAACTTCACCGATACGATCTTTACCGTTCTGCCAAACGTGGAATGCGTGGATAAAGTGGTTAAGACCTGCAAATTGAATCTGTACTTTATCACCCAGCAGTTCTTCGATGCCGAATTGCGTTACGATTGGCACGTTACATAGGCCAATAACTTTAACATTGGTGTGTTTAAGAACAGTTTCAGTGATGATGCCTGATGGATTGGTAAAGTTGATTAGCCATGCGTCAGGGCAGATGCGTTCGATATCTTTACATAAAGAAAGAGTAACAGGAATAGTACGCATCGCTTTAGCAAAACCACCAATACCGTTGGTTTCCTGACCGATCATACCATATTTGTGGCCCAGTTTCTCGTCTTCGATACGGGCAGGGATCATGCCAACACGCATTTGTGAGCAAACGAATGACGCACCTTGTAGTGCTTCTTCGCGGTCAAAAGAAATCGTCAGGTTGATGCCAACGCCCGCTTTTTCAATCATACGTTTTGCTAGTGCACCAACGGTTTCTACTTTGTAGCGACCATCTTCAATATCGAACAGGCAGATGTCTGTGATTGGCAGTTCATGGTGACGTTTGATAAAACCTTCGATGATTTCCGGAGTATAACTTGAACCTCCGCCGATAATTGCAATTTTAAGCACTTTAAGCTCCTTACCAATTTTTATTCTTTAACTGAATAACACTAATCGGGAGTGGAATCTGGACCACTCTGTAATAGGACGGTTATTTCTGAAACCGGTTCCATTTGTTGTGGTCAACGATATCGTCTGTGCTTGGTTGTGTATATCGGAGAACAGATTAATTGTGATTGCAATCGCAATATTGTGTCGATTTGCTGATCAAAATGTGACCTGTGATGCGTTCAGTGGTGTTTGTGTGAAAATTGAGCAGCTCGACGTGTGCTTTGATTAGCGGGCAATCAATTATCAGTACGGTAGGTGGTTAATTCACAACGATTTGTTTGTTGATATTCCTAATTTTTAATTCATACTTACTAAATAAAATAGTCGCGATACATCAACCAGTTAAATGATAAGACGACAAAGTAGACAGTTTATGGTAAGGACAAAATAATTATGCAGAATTTGGGAATCGGTAAGCCCACATTGCTCGTCATTGACGATATTCCCGAGAATCTGACACTTATGTATCAACTATTGAAAGATGATTATAAGGTTAAAGGTGCGAATAGTGGAGAAAAAGGGCTGGCAATTGCAGAAGCGGATCAACCTGATCTGATCCTGCTTGATGTAATGATGCCGACGATGGACGGATTCGAGGTGTGTCGTCGCCTGAAAGCTAGCTCTAATACCGATGAAATTCCGGTGATTTTCTTAACGGCGAAAGCAGAATCGGTGGATGAACGGAAGGGACTCGAACTCGGGGCTGTTGACTATATTTCCAAACCGATTCACCCCGAAGTGGTGAAAGCCCGGGTAAAAACTCACATTGAGCTTAAATTCAAAAACGATTTGCTAAAGGGTAAAAACCACTACCTGGAAAAAGAGATCGCCCGCCGTACTCATGAAAATATCAAACAAATTGAAGACCTGAATGCGATTCAGGATACCGCGTTTAATGCTATGGTCTCACTTGCTGAAACCCGTGATAACGACACAGGAAATCATATCCGTCGTACGCAGACCTATATCAGAATCTTAGCGGAACGCCTGAGTAACAATCCTTTGTACGCTGCCCAGCTAGATCCCAAAAGTATTGAACTGATGGTGAAGTCGGCTCCTTTGCACGATATTGGTAAGATCGGTATTCCTGATTCTATCTTAATGAAAGAGGGGCCATTGACTGATGAAGAATTTAATATCATGAAGACCCATACGACATTAGGTTTTCAGGCGATTGAGAGTGCTGAGAAGTTAAGTGGAAAAACGATGGATTTCCTACGCTATGCAAAAGAAATTGCTTACTCCCATCATGAATGTTGGGACGGGAATGGTTACCCACAGGGATTATCGGGCAACGATATTCCCCTTTCAGCCCGATTGATGTCGATTGCCGATGTCTATGATGCCCTGATTAATAAACGTGTATATAAACCGCCTTTCAGCCATGATGATGCGGTACAGATCATTAAGGACGGAAAAGGTTCACGTTTTGATCCGGCAATTATTGAGGCATTTGATGATGTTGCCGATGAAATGTATTCAATTGCATTAATCTATGCGAACAAGGATTGACGATGAAAAGTGATCAAATCGCGACTCATGTGTGGGTCTGGAGAACGATGGTAAAAACCGGGTTAATTCCTTTGATTTTGGTTGAATCTGTGCTGATCGCTGTTTATCTGTTGAGTAATCATTTTATCAGCTCAGAAAATATGTCCTATATCTATCGGCAAGCGAATTCGGAGTTATTGATTTCAGCCCGTCGAGAGACCTCTATTATTCGTGAAAAACTGATAACGGTGGCGAACTTAACCAAGATATATCAGAGCGAAACGCAACGAGTTTTATTAGACAATAACCAGTCATTTTATCCTGATGATCAAAATCTGGACATTGCTGATAACGGGGTTTTGTTTTCTAAGGTTGATGATGGTGGTGCAGCGTCTTTCTATTCTTCCTATTACCAAGATAAGGATATGGAGAAAGTCCTAAAACTCGGTGAATTGGATCCGTTGATCAAGCAGATGACAAATAATAACGAGTTGGTCTCTGCGGTTTATTTTAATACCTGGGATTCTTACAATCGAATTTATCCTTGGTTTTTCACTTTGGATCAATATCCACCAGATATGAATATTCCCGAGTATAATTTCTATTATCTGGCAGATGCGGAGCATAATCCTGGTCGGGGTACTGTATGGACCGATGTTTATATTGATCCGGCGGGTCAAGGATGGATGGCTTCTTCAATTGCACCGGTATATAACCAGGATTTTCTTGAAGGGGTCGTTGGCTTAGATATTACCGTCGGTTCGATTGTGGAAAATATTCAGAATTTGTCTGTTCCCTGGGGCGGCTACGCTATTTTGACCAGTAATAGCGGTAATATTATGGCGCTTCCTCCATCGGGTGAAATTGATTTTGGTGTAACCGAATTGACCGATTATTCCTATCAACAGGCGATTACCGAAGAGATATTTAAACCCGATCAGTTTAACTTGTTTAAGCGTGAAGATACTCAACAGCTAAGTGACCAATTAAGCAACAATAAAGATGGAATTACCACGGTAGTACTGAATGGTGAGAATAAATTGGCTGCCTGGTCTACTATTCCGGAAACCAACTGGCAATTGATTTTGATTGTTGATGAAAATCAGATGTACGCCGAGTCGAGAATGCTTGAAGATAAGTACCAGAATATCGGCTATATCCTGATTTTAGGCTTGGTCGGTTTCTACAGCATTTTCTTGGTGTTTATCTGGTTCTCATCCAAACGAATGAGTAGTTTTATTGGTGAGCCACTGCTCGAAATTCAGCGTATGCTGGCCGATATTAGTTTGGGTAATTTCAAAGTTTCACATAATAAAATTGTGCTGAAAGAAATTGATGAAACCGCTAATTATATTGTGTCTATGGGTGGGAAATTGGACACGTTAACCAGTGATCTTCGCAATGCAAAAATTGAAGCAGAGAATGCCAATATTGCCAAGAGCCAGTTTATTTCGAATATCAGCCATGAAATCAGAACACCAATGAATGCCATTCTGGGTATGTCACATATTCTGATGAATGACAATCTAAGTAGTGAGCAGAAAAATTATTTGTCGAAAATTAATAAAGCAGGTACTCATTTATCGGCACTGATTGATAATGTTCTCGATCTTTCTAAGATCGACTCCGGGAAGATTGAGATAGAGAATATTTCATTTGATGTGAAGTCGATTTTGAATGATGTCTATGACATTACAGAGAATAAGGTTGTCTCAAGTGGTTTGGGATTAAGAATGGATATTGATAATTCTATCCCTCGATTATTTGGTGACCCACTACGAATTAAACAGGTTCTGCTTAATTATGTTTCAAACGCAGTAAAATTCACCGATAAAGGTGATATCATTCTGATGGTTGAATTACTTAATCGCTCAGATAATAAGGCTCAGATTAAATTCTCAGTCCAGGATAATGGTATCGGTTTGTCTCGAGCTGAGCAGGAAAAGATATTTGATAGCTTCCAGCAAGCGGATGCTTCAACCACACGTAAATACGGTGGCACAGGGTTGGGATTAACCATCTCCAAACATATCGGGGAACTGATGGGGGGCTCGGTTGGGGTTGAAAGTGAGCCTGGTAAGGGAAGTACTTTTTGGCTGACACTGGAATTAATGGTTGACCTTAGCGTAGCGTGTTCCACAGAAGAGATAGGAATTCGTTCGGTAAGCCGATATCAGGATGAGGTTGATTTAACTCAAGTCGATATTTCATTAACCGACATTATGGAAGCCGAACTTAAGTTAGACCGTCTCTCACAACTACTGTCTGATAATGACCTAGAATCGCAGTTCTATTTTGCTGAGGAACGCGATATTTTTGCTAAAGTGGTTCCAGTGCTGACAACTCAATTGGCTAAATTGATCGATGCGTATGAGTTTACCGAAGCTCTAACTTTAGTAAACCAGATCAGAGAGGCCTTAAGAGCGAAGCGAGAACAGGGGTAAGCCTGAGTAGGAGGGCATATGTTTCAAGTACACAGAGAATCGGATCAATTGCTCAGAGTCACCATGAGCGGTACGCTGGATTCGGAAAAAATGGCAAAAGCGCTTGATGACCTGATTGAAAAATCACAGGGAATGCAAAATGGCATTATGTTGTTTGATGTGGTCAATTACCATATGCCTTCCATTGGTGCGATAGAAGTTGAGCTGGCGCGGATGCCTGCGATGTTTCGTTTCATCAAACAGTTTAGCCGGGTTGCTGTATTGACCGATAAGGCCTGGATCAAGACCATCAGCGAACTGGAAGGGCTACTTTTTCCCGGTGTGTCGATTAAAGGATTCAGCCGAGACGACAAACCAGCCGCTTTAGCCTGGCTTAGTGATCAACACGATTAACCAAGCTATTGTAGCCAACTCTAACTGAACCCGGTTGTTGGTAAGTGGCAGACGCTTATGACAATCGGGCTTTTCTTTTTATTCTTTAACAAATTATTCTTTAACGAAAAATTGAATAAACTTCTGCTGATCTTGGTATAGGATACTGCTACCAGTATTATTGTCCTTAAGGGATCTCCCATGAAAAAAACGTCCGTTGTTGTTTCTTCCTTATTATTTTGTTCAACACTCAGTTATGGTTTTAATTTAAAAAGTCTGGCCGAAGAGGTTGTTGAGAAAGTTTCAACCACAACATCAACATCCAGTGCATCCACAACGAGTTCCTCAACTTCGGATACATCCGCTTCACCTACTTCAAGCCTCAGCAGTTCAACTATTTCTAGTGGTTTGAAAGCCGCCCTGAAAAAAGGGGTAGAGTATGCCGTTGAAGAGCTTGGTGCCGATGGTGGTTATCTGAACAATGCCCAGGTTTCGATTCCCCTGCCTGAAAACCTACAAAAAGTAGAATCTGCAATTCGTAAAGTGGGTGGTGATGAGGTGGCTGATAATCTCATCACCTCAATGAATACAGCAGCAACGAAAGCTGCTCCAGAAACCGCACAAATCTTTGTTAATGCAATTGAGAAAATGAGTGTTGAAGATGCACAAAAAATTCTCAATGGCGGTGATAGCGCAGCAACGGACTATTTCAAAACTAACACAACTGCTTCATTGAAAAGCATGATTACGCCCATTATTCAGGAAACCATGCAAGAGAATAAAGTTGCGGGTTATTACGACACTTTTAATGCTTACTACAAGCAGTATGGCGCGGATATTGTAGAAAATAGTCAAGTGGTGAATCTGGCGAAAAATCTGGGTGTTGATTCTTATATCCCTTCAGCTGCTGAGCAAAATTTGGATGATTACGTTGCAGATAAAGCGATTGAGGGGCTATTTACCATGATTGCAGAAAAAGAAGCGGCTATTCGTAGTAATCCGGTCGAACAAACCACTTCATTGTTAAAGCAGGTGTTTGGTAACTAGGGGCTGCGCAAGTCTAAACTTGATTACAAAGTAAGTGCGTAATTGTGGTTATCTTCTTCGATAGCCACATGCGCTAAATCTTGGGTAGTTGCAATATCGTATTGCTTATCCAATTCATGATGGCTCAGAATTCCCACTACTTTTGCACCAGAGGCGATTCCTGCCTGTACGCCAGTCGGAGCGTCTTCAAAGACAATACAATCTTCAATATCAATACCGATTTTTTCCGCGCCCAATAAAAATGGTTCTGGATCGGGTTTACCATTGGTGATGAGATCTGCGGTAACCAATTGCGGAGGCGTCGGTAATTTAGCGGCTTTTATTCGTGCAGAAGCGACCGGATGGGTGCCTGATGTAACAATAGCCCAAGGGATGTTGTGTTGATTAAGCTGGTTGAGGAATTCAAGAGTACCGTTTAGTGGTACGACGCCTTCAGTATCTAATGATTCCTGAGTCTCTAACCATATCACTTGTTGTTCGATAAACTCGGGATCTTGTCCACCAAGTAATTCATAGATGGATTCTCTGGCCGGTCGGCCGTGAATTACGCTGAAGACGTAGTCGGGATCAAGCCCGTGCTTTAATGCTAATTGTGTCCAGTTGCGGATCACGGCTGGGTAAGAATCGATTAATGTCCCGTCTAAATCAAAAAGACATCCTTTGAATGGTATCCTTGTTTCCATTATTAGCCACCGAGGTTGTATCTGTTGTGTTCAAGATGAAGATCTTGAAGTAAGTTGAGTATATGATGTTGCAACTATAGTAACAGGATGGAATAGACCACGTGAACCAAGAAGTCACTATTTATTATCTGGAAATGCATTCGCCCGACGAGCTGAATGAAAAGTGCGCAGCCAATGGTTTAATTGTTACTGAAGCGGAGTTGGATGAATTTCGCTTCAATAGATTTCTTTATCAATATGTCGGCGAAAGCTGGCAATGGACCGATAAACTTAAACTGTCCGACAGCGAATGGCAGGAATTCGTTGAAGATCCGCAGCTAAGAACATGGGTTGGTTACTATAAAGGTTCGATTGCCGGTTATTTCGAACTTAAGGCAACAGACGCTGGCGATACGGAAATACTTTACTTTGGCTTAGCCCCAAACTTCATCGGTAAAGGACTGGGCGGCTATTTTCTTTCACAGGCAATTAAAAATGCCTGGAGCATACCGGGAACCCGGCGGGTCTGGGTTCATACCTGCAACCTGGATCATCCTTCAGCTCTGGCCAACTATCAGGCAAGAGGTCTGAAGCTGTATAAAACAGAAATCGAGTCAGACTCTTTTCCAAAGGAAGAATAATATGGAATATCCGATTAAAGCAAAATGCCCTTGTGGTCAGGTGAGTTATCAGCTGTATCAGTCCCCGGCAAAAGTGATCGCCTGCCATTGTCGTGAATGTCAGAAGTTGTCCAGTGCGCCATTTAGTGTAACCGCGTTCGTTGCAGCCGATCAGATTAAGTTTACCGGGACAATGCATGAAACAAGACGTATTGCTGATAGTGGCCGTGAAAATGTGGGAGTCTTTTGTTCCGGGTGTGGCGTACGAATTTATCAATATGATCCACAGAATCCGTCAATGGTGAAATTAAAACTTAAACCAGTGGGTAGTGATATCGACCCTCTATTTGAGCCGCAGGCTCATATCTGGACTAGTGAGAAGCAAGCCTGGTTTACTTTGCCGGATGGCGTTAAAAGTTTTGATAAAGCGCCTTCATAAAGACTCTCCTTTGTAGAGAACCTCCTATATAGAGAAAGAAACGGCAAAATACTGCGCAAGCTATCGCCTTATGGTAGTCTTGCGCAAAATTGGCAACTGGAGTCTGTTGTGAGTCACACACAACCCAATAATCCGTTACACGGTATTACGCTTGAAATGATGGTTACTCAGCTAGTGGAGCATTTTGGCTGGAAACGGTTGGGGGAAATTATTTATATCAACTGTTTTAACAGTAACCCTTCAATTAAGTCATCGTTAAAATTTTTGCGCCGTACCGAATGGGCACGGCACAAAGTAGAGCAGTTGTATCTGGAAACCTTTCACTAAATCCAGCAAGCATGCCCAATCAGGTAAAGTAACAGTCCTGCTGTTACTTTACCTCTTGCTGAAGTACTGAACAGTGTTCAGGGAAAGTGCCACTTTCAACACATTGTTTGATGTTATCAATCGTATTTGGGTAGGTAACTACGGTGATTTTATCGCCTGCTTCAAGGTAGTTGTTTTCACCGAATTCCTCGTAAGCTGTTGCGCCGATCGAGATAACGGCGTGAGACGGCTGATTACACTGTTCTAGTAGTTCGCTAATGTTTTCTAGCGGCCCCTGATCTTGCTGGTGATTTATTTTGTCCAGTAACCAGTTCATTAACTGCTGGTAAAAATAGCTGTAGCCCAACAGCTCGGTATCTACACCATAAGGGTAGGTAACACCATCACGTGTAACAAATGAGGCCAGGTTGTAGTTGTCCAACACACCGCCGCGTTCGAACTTATCCAGATCCAGCCATTGGTTGCTGACGCCTTTACTCGCTTCTCCCCAGTTTTTCTTCTGGGAAATTTTGCTGGCTCCTTCTTTACGCACGGTACAGTCGTTAAAGGCGGCGAATTTCAAAGGAGTGATGGCGCTGACTTTTCCTTCCAGATAACTGAGTTCACAATACAGTGCCACTTCAGGTTCAAGTTGTGGATTTTCGGTTCCGGTTGCAATTTGTGTTTGGCTGGAAAGAGGATAGGTGGCAAGGAAACTATCATGGTTAGGCAGGTAGAACGGAAAAATACCTTTTGGTGCCCCTTCTTCGGCCGCGACATTGACGAAATCTTTACTCTCACCGGCCTGCTCAAGATGCTTGGCAAAGTTTCCGGCGACGCCTAAACCAATACACTGGGATAAATTCATATTCTATTGTCTCGAAGTTGAAGCCCTGCTGAAAAACTGATCAATATTGGGCAAGATTAGTGATATAAAACAAATAGTAAATAGTTTTAGTCTGCTAATACAAATAATTTATTTTTAGCAAAGTTACAAAAGGAATCGTAATGCCGATTTATTTGTTTGATTGGGGCAATACCCTGATGGTTGATCTTGAAGGTCAATCCGGGCCAATGTGTGACTGGCCATTGGTTTCTGTAGTGGACGGTGCTTACAGTGTTCTGCATTTTCTGTCGCGCCGCGGGCCGGTTTATATTGCTACCAATGCTGCCGATTCAAAACAGGAAGATGTGCAAAAAGCATTTGCCCGGGTTGGGCTGGATAAATACATTTCGGGTTATTTTTGTAAGGATAGCCTTGGCATTAGTAAAGATTCTCCAGACTACTATCGTACGATTGCCCGGCTATTAAATACTGATGTAACTGAAATGACTATGGTTGGTGATACTTTCGATAAAGATATCGCACCGGCACTGGAAGCTGGACTTGATACCATATGGTTAAGTTCTTCATTCTCGGAGTTTGAATTTCGTAGTCGTTTCCGGCAAATCGAAACCCTGTTTAGTTTGATTACTCAGGACATTCCATCGATTGAAAATCAGCAAATTAAACTCGAGCCGCCTACGATGGAACGCAATGAGCAGATATTAGAAGCGGTGACCGAAAGTTATACGCAGCTGGCAGAGTTCCTTCCCTGGGTTCACAGCGCTCTGACTATCGATGATACTAACCAGAATATCCATTTGGCTCACTATAATTTTATGCGTGGTGAATCCGAATTGCGTTTTTCTATTATTGATCGAGATACTGACCAACTGCTGGGGATGATTGGTTTGCTGCTGGCCGATTTGGACGTGCCCCGGTTTGAAATTGGTTATTGGCTAAGAACCGACCAAACCGGCAAGGGGATTGTTTCTCAGGCTGTTCAACTATTGGAATCATTTGCTATTACCCAGTTGGGCGCAAAGCGAATTGATATTCGCGCTGTCGGGAAAAATTGTCGTAGTCAAAAAGTAGCTGAACGAAACGGCTATCAGTTGGAATCACGTTATCGGCTGGCAAGAAGAAACCCGGATGGCGGATTGGATGATGAGCTTCTGTTTACCAAATTAATTGAACACTAAAGGTGTATTACTGGTGAGATGATTAGTTTCCGATTCCTGATACAAATGTCCCCGATTGTCTCGAAAATTCGAATTTTACTCACGCTTAGCTGAAACTGTGCGAATAATACAGCTTGCTCAAAAATAAGACAGATTTTACGGCTACACTGCCCGGATAATATCAGTTGGTTTATTTTTTGAACAGTTGACACAGTGGAGGAATCCAGCGTGAAAAAGAAATGGCTCATTGTGCTGGTAGTGACAGTTTTATTAATCACTTTTGCTGCTGTAGTGTATTTTACCACCGGTAAGTTGGACGAAGAGAGCCGGGCATACGCAAACCGGGCAATCCCCGCTATCGTACGCCGTTTTGAATTGGATAATTTTTTGCAGTTCACCAATTCGGATATGCATGAAAAATACAGTGATGCTGAGTTGGAAACCATGATACGCGACTATCAGGAGTTTGGGAATTTCATTCAGATTTCAAATGTGCTGGGCAGCGCTCACCGGGATTTCACTTTTCTTAAGGGGGATGCGCACAATGTGTCGGCAGAATATCAGGCAATGGTCGAGTTTAGTGAAGCAGCGGCAATGGTGAAAATAAAAATGATAAAATCGCCTTTTTTCGGTTGGTCTATCAGCGAGTTTACTTTGTACCCGGTAGGTATGTCATTGTCGGCCAGTCATCCCTGATGGCGTAGCGGCGAGCCCCTAATCATCCTTTGATTTGCGATGATTAGGGGAATTGATTTATTTCTCTTCCGGTTTGACCTTCTTTAGATCTTCCTCATCGTTATCTTCACTATCACTGAATATTTCAGCCACAGCCGTCTTGTCCAGTTCACCTTTCAGGTTGCCGTCTTCATCAACAACCGGCAGCGAGTAATCGCTTGAAATAGACTGAGTTAATACTTCCTCAATAGCACTGTCGGGAGATACTACCGCAACGTCCTGGTAAATATCTTCACTGAATTCAGCAGCCTTAGTTTCTTCAAGGCTCTCTTTGGTCAGGAGGCCCTGATAACCGGCATCGGTAACGTGATAGGCATAGTCGCCTTTGATATTTTTCATTTGAGCAACTGCGTCGGCAATGGTTTTAGCGCTAATACGTTCAATGGATGGTTGCATTACCGTTTCTACCGTCAGTGCCCGGGCACGATTAACATCTTTAACGAAAGCTTCTACGTAGTCGGTGGCGGGATGAAGTAAAATTTCCTCGGGTTTTCCTTGCTGTACTAATTCACCGTCTTTAAGAATCGCAATGCGATCACCAATTCTCAGTGCTTCGTCCAGATCGTGTGTGATGAAAATAATCGTTTTATGCAGCTTTTGCTGAAGTTCGATCAACTGATCCTGCATTTCACTACGAATTAAAGGATCAAGCGCTGAGAAGGCTTCATCCATTAATAGGATTTCGGCATCGGTACATAAAGCGCGCGCTAAACCGACACGTTGTTGCTGGCCGCCGGACAATTGCTTTGGATATTGATTGCCATAACCTTTGAGGCCAACGGTTTCCAACCACTCATTGGCTTTATCGCTGCGTGCGTTCTTGTCTACGCCCTGAATTTCAAGACCATAAGCCACATTATCTAATACGGTGCGATGCGGAAGTAAGCCGAAGCGTTGAAATACCATCGACATTTTATGACGACGAAAATCTTCCAAAGCTTTGGTATCGAGCCCCATTACATCTAAACCTTCAACCAGAATTTTTCCCTGGGTGGGGTCAATCAGACGGTTAAAATGACGAATCAAGGTGGATTTTCCCGAGCCGGACAGGCCCATAATCACAAAGATTTCACCTTTATAAATCTTGAGATTGATGTCTTTTAAACCGATGGTATGGCCGGTTTCTGCCAGAATTTCATCCTTCGATCTGCCCGCTTGCACTAAAGGAATGACCGAGTCAGGTTTGGTGCCGAATATCTTGTATAGGCCGCTTATTTCAATGAGTGGTTCAGTCACTGTGGTTGTCCCCTAAATGTGCTTGAGTGCGTTTCGCATAGGCCTGAGAGGAACGGTCAAATAAAATTGCGAGTGCTACAATGGCAAAACCGTTAAGTAAACCTAAGGTAAAGTATTGGTTGGTAATGGATTTCAGAACCGGTTGGCCGAGTCCTTTTACGCCAATCATTGATGCAACCACAACCATGGATAAAGCCATCATAATGGTCTGGTTAATTCCGGCCATAATTGTTGGCATGGCCAGTGGCAGCTGTACACCCCATAGACGTTGCTTTTTATTGGCACCAAAGGCGGTTGCTGCTTCGAGAACTTCTTTATCAACCAAACGAATGCCAAGGTTAGTCAAGCGAATAACCGGTGGAATAGCGTAAATCACCACTGCAATAAGCCCTGGAATTTTGCCGATACCGAGTAGCATTACGACTGGGATGAGGTAAACAAATGCTGGCATGGTCTGCATTACATCCAGTATCGGTGTGGTAACTGCCTGAATTCGGTCGGATCGCCCCATAGCAATACCAATGGGGATCCCAATAAGTATGGAAAGAAAAGTACACACGGTGATAATACTCAGTGTCCGCATGGTATCTTCCCACATACCGAAATAGCCAATGAGCAGAAGAGAAACAAAACAACCTACTGCCAGCTTCCACGAACGACTTGCCCCATAAACCAGCGCCGTGCAGATACCGAGAATAATAAACCAGGGAGTGGAGAGCAGAAGCTTTTCAAACCAAATCAGAAAAGAGAGCAGGGGGTCAAAAATTGATTCGATAATATCGCCATATTCTCGGGAAAAATCTCGATAGGCGCCATCGAGTGTTTTGCGAATTAGCCGCAAAGAAGTACGATCCATTTCAGGAAAGCTGGTTAGCCAATTGGTATCAGCCATTGTTAGAATCCTTACTGTAAACCGAGGCCAGAACTGCAGGCCTCGGTTTTATTAAACATCAAGAGAAAACGCAGACGTAAAACAATTGGGTTTTACAGTGCTGCTTCAACTTGTCTGGCGATTTCTTGTGGGAGCCAGCCGTTCCAGATTTGTGGGTACTCTTCTAAGAAATGGAACATGGTTTCTTCGCCATCAGCCTGATTATCTTCCATCCAGGCCAGCAGTTTGTTCATTTCATCGTTGGTGAAACCACGTTTGCTAAAGTATTGCATAACCTCTGGCGCGCGTTGGGCGAACTCTTCGGTGGTTACGGTATAAACCGGTGAAGGTGGGTACATGGTTGGCTTCGGTGACTCACAATCGGGTTGAGTGGTACAGGTCATGAACTCTTCCATATCGACACCACTACCAAAGTCAACTTTAACCATATCGTATTTGCCCAATACGGCCGTTGGTGCCCAGTAGTAACCTAACCACGGTTCCTTGCGTTCATTGGCTTTCGCAATGGCACCGGATAAACCGGCACTGGAACCCGGGTCAACAATGGTGAATCCGGCTTCATCTAATTTAAGCGCTTTATAGAGATTTTCTGTGCTGGTCTGACAGTTCCAGCCTGCCGGGCAGCTATAAAGAGCGGACGTGTCGGGATCTTCTGGGTGCTTAAATAGATCTGCATGCTGACGAATGCCTTCAATGGTCGCCATCTCCGGATATTGTTCCACCAGGAATGCCGGAACCCAGAAACCCTCTTCGCCACCATCGATTAGCGATTTACCGGAAATATGAATACGTTTCTCTGCTACGCCCTTATCCAGCGCGTCTTTCAGTGCATTGGTCCACAATTCTGGGGCTACATCGGGCTGGCCTTTTTCAATCATTGATGCACCGGTTGGCATAGTGTCGCCAGGAATAAGTTCTGCATCACAGCCGTAACCGTGTTCAAGTATAAAACGGTCAACATTGGCAATCAGTGTGGCTGAATTCCAGTTCATATCCGCTAATGTAACCCTGCCACATTCGCTCGCATTGGCTGCTGTTGAGGCGAGTGCGGCAAGAGCAAGCGTTCCTAACTTGTATTTCATAGCAATGTACGTCCCTGTTATAAGTTTCCTATATAGCTTAGTAAAATAATCATTAGTGTTCAAATTAAAATTTGACTTAAGTTTTGTGTTAAACGACTATTTATGACCAAAATACGGTGGGTTTTTGCGTTTTAGTCTAGAGATTGGTTGTCTTTTATATAAAAATAATGGTGTGTTATGGCGTGAATTTGTATTGATTTATATTTAAATCATTAGTGATGAAATTATAATGAAATACTATAACACAAAGTGTGGTCAGGTAGATGCTGTATGCCGACCTATCCGTATAAGGCTGGATAAACCGACATACAATCTTAATGTATAAGTGATGAGATGTTAGAACAGAACTTGAACGGACATACCTTCTATCCATCGACTCGGATCAAGAGGATCGTCAATGGCAATAGTTACTTTTAAAAAGCTGGGTTGCCCTTCAAATGGTTTAACCAATTGATTAGGTAGCTGACTCACGATTTGAATTTCTTGAGATAATGTTGCTTTATAGTATTTACCGTCTGGGAATTCGACTTTAACGTGTTTGCCTAATGTGGCTTCTGCCAGATATTTAGGATCAAGATAAGCGATAACGCTTGGTTTAATATTAGGAGCAATAGTAACAAGTGGTGCACCTTTTTCTACCATCTCTCCTTCTGTCGCAGGAATATCGACAATGCGTCCGCTAAAGGGGCTTGAAAGTGATAAAGAAGCCTGCTGATCTGCTTTAAGAACTAATTCCTTCTCTAGTGCTCGCTTAGCTTGGGGTATTACACCGGCTAGTCTTTTTTCCTTATATATATCCTGCGCCTGTTCCAAGTCTATTGTTTGTGCTGAAAGTTGTGTTTTGGCGATGTTGCTCTGGTTTAGCATATTGGCGTATTCAACATCTGATACTTGGCCCTCCGCACGGTATATATCAAAGCGCCTTCTTATAGATTCAATTTGTTTCATGTTTTCTTGAGAGTGAGTAATCGCATCTTTATATGTGCTGAAATCCTCATGCTGAGATATGTCTAATTTTTTAATCTCTTGTTGTAGAAAAACTATTTCTTGGTTTAGGGTACGGTTTTGTAGACTGAACAGATGTTCATCCGTTTCTACTTGATCGCCAATTTTTAAGGGAATATGTCCTACTGTGCCATCGAAATTGGCCGTTACTGTAACGGGGTATGAAGTGATGATGCCAGGTGCTGTGATCCAAATATTATCTTTAAATAAATAGTAGGTCATTAAAACGACAGGGCTAATTACAATCGCTAGAATGAAATACCACCGCAGTTTATATCCTCCGCGCTTAGCCTGACCATAAACTACTTTAATCCCATCTTCAGAGTCGGGTTTGTCTTTTTTATTTAAATGAAATTTAACGTTCATAATTAAAATCGTTTACCTTTTTTAAGTACCCACCAAGGTGCCATGCTCGATTCTTCATGACCTCGCCGTACGAGTTCATTTATCATGGCAAAGGCAGTAACCATACGCATCATAAATTGATAAATTGGGTATATTATTAACCATTTCGCCATTTTTATATCTTGTTTTGCCCTCTCAGAAACTAAGCCAATATATAAGATGAAAGAAAGTAAGGCGAAAACCAAATAAGAAATATATAGAAGTAAAGCTAGAGAACCGACAAATTCAGCAGGATAGTTTACTAGCAAAAAGCCTGTAAATATTGCAACGATAAATGGCAATACCACATTTTGTACCACTCCGTATATGAGAATAAATATAAAATTTCCCCATCCGAGTAATTTAGGTGTGAGTCCACATCGATGTTTGCGGAGGAATAAAAATAGTAGATCTCCATCCCAACGTAATCGCTGATTTATTAGACCTTTAATCGTCTCGGGCGCATCTGTATGCCCTATTGCACGAGGATTGAATCCTAAGCGAGAATGTGGATAGCGCACTTTGTACTGCTTTAAACGCATTGTCAGATCTAGATCTTCAGCGGTGTGTGTATCCCATCCCCCTACTTTATTGAGCGTTGAGCGACGAAATGCCCCAAAAGCACCAGAAATATTGTTGAGAACATTCCAATCCGCCATCCCGGTTTTGCCAAGTTGCATAGAAAGCATATATTCAATCGCTTGCATCTTTGTCAGCAGGTTGGTTTTCCAGTTTCTTACTCTTAGAGCTCCCCCCGCTGCTATTAAGTTGGGGTCCGAAAATTCGGTTAGCATATTGATGACAACATCACAGTCAAATGAAGTATCGGCATCAACATTGATGATGAATTCGCTTTGCGATTCAGACAACCCGGCATTTAACGTTGAAACCCTACCGCCACGCTGCCATTTAGGAATCGCGCGGACAATGCGATTCTTACATCCTTCGTATTTTGCAACGCACTGCAGCACAGACTGGTAAGTGTCGGAGTTTTTACTAGCACCATCGATAACAGCAAGTACTTCAATTTGCCCTGGATATACTTGTTCAACAATCGTATCAATTGTGGAGATAACTTTATTCCCTTCACCATAACAGGTGATGATGAAACTAATGTCTGGAGCTGACAGGAGCTTCTCTACTTTTGGCTTACCTGCCCAGCGGAAAACGCCACTAAACACTAGTAAGCTAAGTGGTAGTTCAATGGTGATTAATACAGGAAATAGTAATAACCATAACTCTTTATTTGCGACCAACGTCAACCAAGTGGCATGAAAAAGGTGCAAACTACCCTGCAACATAAACCTCTCCCATCTTTTCACTAAGCCATTCATGTGCGGTGTCTGAGAGTGTTTCATCTGGTATTTCCCAAGCAAAGATACTTAGGGATAATTGTCCGCCTTCGATAAGTGAGCTGAGTTGATGAATTTTCTTTTGAATTACATTGATATGTTGATAATTTGTTTTTGGCATAAGAACAAAAATGAGGTCGTGACGAAATTGGCAACAAATATCAGATTCGCGAAATAGCCCATTAAGACGCTGAGTTATCTGATCGACTAGTGCGAATGTGCTTATTTCTCCTTTTGTGCGACTGTAGGTATTTAAGTCCGGTAAGTGGATACCTAATAATACATGTTCTTCTTTGTGGCGTAGTGCGAGTTTATTCACCCATGATAGTAAGCTTGAGAAGTAATAGGCGTCGACTTTTCCTCGCAAGCTCAACTCCGGCGCACTTACTTGTCGCCCGTTACGAAGGATGTATTCACCTTGTTCCCCTATTTGATAGCTGGAGATGCGGCGTACAACGAGTTCCTTTATCTCACTCTTGTGTCCACAGGTCAGACAACCCACACGCGTATCTGCTTCTGGAAATTTATGTTCACAATGATTACAACGGTGTGTTTCCAGAGGGCGGTCGTAGTCAACGCCAATATGGCGAAGTTGAGTTAAGCATTTAGGGCATTCTAGTTTACTGTTTCTTATAAATTTATCTTGTCCCCCGACATAACCGCAGGTAAAACAGTGTAATGATACATGTTCCTGAATATCAAAATGATGACAGGAAGGGCAAACTTCAACGTAGTTAAGATGACCACCATTGCATTGACTGCATACCCTAATCCTATCGACCATCTCATCCGGCTCTATAATTGAGCGCTTTGCTTCCGATAATAAGAAACGGCCTGGCGACTCGAGATCAGGGAGATAAGTCTCGATAAGGGGATAGCGATAAATAGATGAAGTCGAACTGTCGCGATATGGTTTAATTTTGCGCTGTGGATTGAGAGCTAACCAACCGATAATCTTGTCCTGTTCGGCATTTTCTTTAAAAATTTCGTAACGGTGTTGAATATGTTCCCAGGTCTTCCATCCTGATTGTTTAAACCACACTCCATCAGATAAGTGCTCACTTAACTTACTGGCTTTATCAACAAAAATTGCCCAAGACCAATACAAATCTGATTTGTGAATACTTTTGAGGATAATATCTTGCTGTTCTATATCACCAGCCAATATTAGTAGTCCAGCTTTAGTTTCTGGTAGCTCTTTAATGGAATTGATATAAACAGTCTCAATAAAAGTATTGTGAAAATTATCATTATATGAACCTAGAATAAAAGCTCGATTTTCAAGCATAACGATGTTCTCTATTTAATATTTAAAAATATGGGATCAAATGTTATCATTTAGACTAAAAATAGTTATTAATTTATATATGTTTAAATAGAATTGTTCCACTTAGTGTAAATAATTAGATATTTAAATGTCCACTTAACTTCTCGGTTAAATGATGGTTAAATACATGTTATCAGATGTTTGGGTAATCAGAGTTAATATATTTTAGTGCGCTAAATTATACATCTATTTTCACATAAGCCTATCGAGATTAGGTATAAATCCGTCTCATAATTGAGATAATCGACAATTGTGTAATATAAGAGTACAAATTTATGTAAACGTAAAGGTGAGGACTGTTTAAGAAAAGTTCCCAGATTTAAAAAATCTGTTAGCCAAATGAACGGATCGTTTCGAATAAATCAGTGCCGTGTGACTAAGTGGTAAATAATATTGATCGGTTGCCGAGGATAGGCTGGCTTCATCTAATGAAACCGTGCCATCACCTTGTTCAATTCCGAAAGCAAAGCCGACACCGATATTTTTGGTTCCAATTATGACGCCTACCGGGAGTTGAGTTTTTTTCGTAATTCCGTAAATGAGCACTTGTTTAGTACGCTCGTGACCAAACAGTACATTCCCATAAGCAGTGTGTGAAAAGAACTCCGCAATACGACTACCATTGTAAGGAGTGCCAAGTGTTACTATTCTTTTGCACTTCGCAGGAGCTTGATATTCGCTGATATAATGGTTGATGACAATTCCACCTAGCGAATGCCCCAGGAAATAGATTTCATCTTCCTCAATTGAACAGCAAAGTCTATGTAATCGTTCCAGTGTTTTGTGTGAGTAATGGCGAGAAGGGTAGCCGAAATTGTAGGTAATATAACCTAGTCGTTGTAATCTTTTTTCCAGTACTGTCATCACTAAAGGCGACATAAACAGGCCATGGACAATAACAACGGCTTGCGACATAAAGAGTACCCTGAAGAAATATTAACCATTAATTTACACTGTGAATTTATGTAAAACAATCTCTTTGGTTGATAAAAAAGGAGCTTTTCAGCTCCTTATAATCCTTTAATATCCGTTGGTTAACTTAGTTACAGCGTTTGGCTTTATAGGTTGGTGTAATAAAGTTTTCAACCGACAATATATCGTTAAGCTGCTCTTCCGTTAACAGACCGCGTTCAAGCACTACCTCTTTAACACTTTTGCCAGTTTGTGCACATATTTTACCGACGATATCACCTTCATGATGGCCGATATATGGCACCAGGTAAGTGACAATACCGATTGAATTGAATACATAGTTACGGCAGATATCTTCATTTACCGTGATACCATTAACGCATTTATCTCGCAGAGTCGTGCAGGCATTGCTGAGTATTGAAATTGATTCAAAAATACACTGAGCAATTACGGGTTCCATGACGTTAAGTTGTAATTGACCCGCCTCAGACGCCATTGATACGGTGACATCGTTACCCATAACTTTAAAACAAACCTGATTGACCACTTCTGGAATAACCGGGTTTACTTTTGCTGGCATAATTGAAGAACCCGCTTGTAATTGAGGCAAATTAAGCTCATTTAGACCAGTTCTAGGTCCGGAAGAAAGCAAACGAAGATCATTACAAATTTTAGACAGTTTTACCGCTAAGCGTTTTAATGCTCCATGCGCCATAACGTAAGCCCCGCAGTCTGACGTAGCTTCAATCAGATCTTCCGCCGGAACAACGTCTAAACCGGTGACATTCGCCAGGTGTTTAACGGCTAGCTTTTGATAACCCTCGGGAGTGTTCAGGCCTGTACCAATCGCAGTTGCTCCCAGGTTGACCTCCAGAAGCAGTTTGGCTATGTATTCCAAATTACGAATTTCTTCATTCAGTGTGACATCCCAGGCATGGAATTCCTGACCAACCGTCATCGGCACGGCGTCCTGCAACTGAGTTCTGCCCATTTTCAGTACGCGTGAATACTCGCGAGCTTTGTCATTAAAGCCTGATTTTAAATACTCAATGGTATGAATCAATTGTTTGATGCTGTTAAACACCGCGATACGAAATGCGGTAGGATAAGCACAGTTGGTTGACTGACTTTTGTTAACATGATCATTTGGGTTAACAAATTGGTACTCGCCTTTTTGTTTACCTAATAATTCCAGCGCAACGTTGGCCACAACTTCATTGGTATTCATGTTGACGGAAGTACCCGCACCGCCCTGATAAATATCGGAAGGGAACTGGTCGAAGCATTTTTCGGTAGTGAGAATCAAATCACAGGCCTGAATAATAGCGTCTGCGATATGTTGAGGAATTACTGCTAGCTCTTTATTTGCAAGGGCTGCCGCTTTTTTAGTCATGACCATTCCACGGATTAATTCGGGGACGTCATTGACTTTAGATTGTGAGATAGAAAAATTTTCAATAGCTCTTAAGGTGTGAATGCCGTAGTAAGCTTCAATGGGAATGTGTCGTTCTCCCAGTAAATCCTCTTCGATACGCGTTGCAGATGTGGTTAGCGGTTTAACTTCGATTGACGTTTCAGATAGCTCTGCCATCATGGTCTATATTCCTCAACTTATTACAAAATAAAATGTTATTTTTATAGAAATATTCTTATATAAAACTAAAGATAAACCCGTCCTTGTGGCATAACTATTGGCAAAATGGCACCAACAGAAGCTGCATATATTACGGGTTTATTTTCTTAAAAATGTGATATTGATCACCTTGCTTGTAAAATTTTTGCGCAAACGTTTGCTTTTTTATTTTTTGTATAAAAAACAATTAGTTTTTGAATTTTGACTTATTCGCTTTTTATCGCAGAATTAATGCGGATGTTTAAGATCCAGTTGGTGAGTATTGATAGGGACAGAATTTGTATTGCCCTTGAACGGTTAAATAGATCAATTTGTGACTAACAATAGTGGACAACTAAACGCATAATCAATACCTTATTGAGGTTAAGCAGTGAGCACGCTATGGAGCTGACCTGAAGATCAGTTGAGTTCACAGCCAGAATTGAATACGCGCAGATAAAATTTGAGGGAATAAAGAATGAATATAGTTTGGGCCACGAGTGAAGCCGCGCCATTTGCAAAAACCGGTGGGCTTGCCGATGTATCGTACTCATTACCATATGCACTGGCAGAAGACGGGCACACAGTTTCGGTTTTCATGCCGTACTACCCTCAAGTGATGGGCAGCCGATGTGCCGATACGGAATTAGTTTATGACATGCTGGGTGTACCACTAGGGGAAGGGAATGAGCAGTGGGCGGGTATCCGTAGCCAGAAAATCAATGAAAATCTGACTTTTTATTTCATCGAATGTGATAAGTATTTTGATCGTCCTAAGTTATACGACTGGCAGGGTAGTGAGTATTCAGATAATGCTGAACGTTTTATTTTTCTTAGCCGCGCGATTATGCAGGCGGTACTTGCGCTAGATATTAATGTTGATGTATTGCACGCCAATGATTGGCATACGGCACTATGTAATGTTTACCTTAAAAGCCATTTGTATGATTCATATAAGAATTTTTCAAAAACTCGCTCGGTAATGACGATACATAACATCGGTTACCAGGGCGTGTTTAATAAGTCTAACCTTTACTGGACCGGGCTGGGTTGGGATTATTTTAATTTCCAATGTTTAGAATTCTATGACCAACTCAACTTCTTAAAGGCCGGAGTATTAACCGCGGATATTGTCAGCACCGTTAGCCCAACTTATGCCGAAGAAATTCTATCTCGTGAATATGGTTTTGGCCTACAGAATGCTCTGCAGCATCGCGCTGTTCAGGGTAAATTGCGTGGGATTATCAACGGGATTGATATTCTTGAATGGGATCCGCAAACTGACCCATTGATTCCGGCCAATTTCTCGCATGAAGATTTGTCCGGTAAGGCGGTGTGTAAAGCCGCGCTACAGAAAGAGTTCGGTTTGGAAGTGAATCCGGACATTCCTGTATATGGCGTGGTATCACGGCTTGCTGAACAAAAAGGATTGGATGTATTCCTCGAATGTATTGATGAGATGCTATGCAAGGATGACGTTCAGTTTGTGGTGGTAGGTTCTGGCGAGAAATGGCAGGAAGATGCTCTTGCGCATTATGCAGCAACTTATCCGGGCAAGTTCGGTTGTTATGTTGGCTACAGTAATAAGTTGGCACACATGGTTGAAGCTGGAGCTGATTTCTTTGTTATGCCTTCACGTTATGAGCCGTGTGGTCTGAATCAGATGTATAGCATGCGTTATGGCACCATTCCGATCGTACGTGCAACCGGTGGATTAGAAGATACAGTGAACAACTATTCTGCGAGTAACCTGAATAAAGCTACCGGATTTAAGTTGTACAATCTCGACTCTGAAGCGTTGAGAGGTACGATGCGCTGGGCGGGTTTAATCTACAGTAATGATCGCCCGGCTATTGAGCAGATGATGTTAAATGGTATGACTACCGATTTTTCATGGCACTCAACGGCGGTTGAGTATGAGATTTTGTATCAACACGCACAAACGCGGTTCTGATTTATTAAATTTTATATAAGTAACTACTCCAATTGAGAAGATTTCCAAATGACTCTGGTTATCTTCTCACCGATCTCTACATTTCACCGGTTTCTTATTTTTTCTACCAAAATTGGCTTTTTGCATTCCATTACCTACTATTAAGTAACATATGTTAATAGGAGAAAAATATTATGGCAGATTGCGAATGTTTACCGGGATGCCCATTTTTTAACGACAGAATGGCTAAGATGCCCGCAATGGCAGATGTATATAAGAAAAAATATTGCAGAGGGGATAACTCAAAATGTGCAAGGTACATGGTAAGAACAGTGCTTGGTGCAGAAAAAGTTCCAACCAGCCTGTTTCCTAATCAACATGAAGATGCGAAGCAATTTATTGCGACTCATCGATGATGGAGCCAGCTGGTAGGGAAGTGCTTTTATAGCCTGGATTATCCTTTTGTGGAATTGAATCCTAACCAATTGATATAAAATTGATTATTTGTTGTTCATTTAAACTTGGTTTTAAGAAAAAGCACTTTCCATTCTGAAATATTGTGGCATAGTAAACAAGTTCTCACGATGCGCGTATCGTATAATGGTAATACCTTAGCCTTCCAAGCTAAAGCTGCGAGTTCGATTCTCGCTACGCGCTCCAAGTTTTCCAATCTAGTTGAATCCCCCAATTAACTGAAAAATAAACGCTTTATTGCGTAATTTTCTGTTTTCTACATTTCAATTTTAGCTCTACTTCAGGAAATGAATTTCAACGGTGGCCATCTGGTGGCCAAATTGGTGTCCATAGTTGTTTTCGTACCTAAAATGAGATTAAGTGGGCTAGATAGAATTAGCCCAGACTTGCCAACGGAAAAATACCTACTGTTCAGTACCCTTTTTGTATTCAAAAAGCTCTCCAACCGAGACATCTAAGTACTCACATAGGGTATCGATTACATCCACTTCTATCCTTGTAGCGCTTTCGTTGTACATACGAGTAATAGTGCCACGATTAATCCCTGTATCCCTCGCTACATCCGCTATCTTTAATCGCTTCTCGCCCATTATTTTAGATAAATGACATTTCAGCATGCTCTTCCTCTGAACAAAATGTTCTCCTATAGATTAAAAATGGTTGCAAAAGGTCATTTTTGTGGTACATTTTGTTCTGTAGGAGATTATTAAGTCTTTTTGTAGGTGAAATTCTTTAATAGGAGATTGTACGATGGATAATACCTATCTTACAACTGCGGAATTGGCAGAACGTATTAAATATGATGTTCGAGTTATACGCGAACAATTGAAAGACAATGTTCTTTTTGAAGGCATTCATTATATCCGTCCATTCGGCGGGCGTAAGATCCTCTTCATTTGGGAACGCGTTGAAGAAGAAATGCTGGTCGGTATTTCTGCACACTCATTGCTTACTGGCTTGTAAGGGGGATATATGGGGGTCTTAAACGTTCGTAATGGAAAATTGGTTTTACAGTTCCGTTATAAAGGGCAGCGTTGTCGTGAGCAAACACAATTAGCGGATAATAAGGCAAACAGAACTCGTTTAGAGCGGCTTTTGAAGAAGATTGAAGCGGAAATTGTGCTGGATACATTTGATTATGCAAAGTACTTTCCAAATAGTAACGCAGCGCAGCATTTTACCGAGGTGAAACGGCGTGAAATAACAGCAAAAAGTTACTTCGATGCTCCAGATTCACCAAAATTCGCAGAATTTGCCAACACCTGGTTACTGGAAAAGAAAATTGAATGGTCAAAAGGCCACTTCATTGAAGTTGAGGGCACGATTGATAAGTATCTATTACCCACTTTTGGTAATAAGAAGATCAGCGCCATCAATAAGGGGCAAATTTTACAGTTTCGTTCCATCCTCGCCAAAGTACCGGGACGCTCTGGAAAATTTCTCAGTCCATCAAGGATTAATCACATCATGACACCATTGCGGATGATTCTTAATGAAGCCGCTGATCGTTATGATTTTACGTCACCCTGGAAGAATATTAAAGCACTGAAAGTACCCAGAACGGATGTTTCGCCCTTTAATGTAGCCGAAGTGGAACGCGTCATAACTGCTGCACCGGACGAGTACAAGTGTTACTTCATCACCCGCTTTTTTACCGGCTTAAGAACGGGTGAGGTTGATGGGTTAATGTGGAAGGACATTGACTTTGAAAATAAGACGCTATCGGTAAATCAAAGCGTGGTATTAGGCGAACTGTCAGGATTAAAAACCCTTGGTTCATACCGAACCGTCAGTTTGATTGATCGTGTTATTGACGCGCTTCTTGAGCACAAGGCGAAGGTAGGAACGGAAAATCAATTTGTTTTTACTAGTGATAAAGGAAGTCACCTTAATCAGCAGGCGGTGACGCGCCAGGTATGGTATCCGACACTGGAGAAAGCGGGTCTGAAAAAGCGTAATCCGTATCAGACCCGTCATACGTACGCCACGTTGCTGCTGGCTTCGGGTGAATCGCCGGAATGGATTGCTAATCAGATGGGGCATACCACCACAACCATGCTGTTTCGGGTTTATTCGCGTTATGTGCCGAACTTAACGCGTGACGATGGTAGTGCGTTTGAGGCGTTTCTACAGAAAGGGGGTAAACGATGAAATATTCACCGTTAGCGGTGCATTGCACCAGTCTCTGTTTAGATATGGTTTCTCATGATGGTTTTACCAGACTGAGTGAAAGCGACATCAATGCCTATTACCCCGATGTGTACCAGTTGGTGTATGAACGACTAAATTCGTCAATGATGGCGTCTGTTGATACCTCAATGTTGTCTGTGCGAGTGGCCCGTAAGATTATGTCGTTGTTATGTCATCTTTCTCATCATCCGGAAGAGATGGATTCCGGGCGAATTCTCTATGAGTTAGATCAGACCATTCATCATTAATATTGGTTCTTTAACCTCTTACCACTACTAGCCTAAGAACTGTGCGCACACCGATTGTGCGCACAGATTTTCCATTAATTTCGGGTGTGCGCACATGGTGAACTATCGAAAATTAATCAGTCAAAATTGTAATCGATGCTCGGTCAAAAAATACATTCGCTTTGAGCATGAATTGCTTGAACAAATCGAGATGACCAAGTCAAAAGGTGAAAGTTTTTCTGCCTGGGTGAAGGCGGCATGTCGGGCGAAAATCGCCGATAAACAGCTAACTCCTCAAACGGAACATGCTCAGATTCAAGATGATTGGATGCCGGACAATACGATTGCATTGATTATCCAAATGAACCAAACCGGCTTATTTAACCAGCAGATTGCCGATGCATTAAATCAGCAAGGAATAACGTCACTAAAAGGTAAACGCTGGACCAGAGCAGCAGTTAGTGAAGTGTTAAATCGCATTGATACTGAGCCCGAGCCTGAGATAAAGGAAAGTCGTCAATGAAACATCACACTTCCTCAGTCTGGTCAAAAATTCCGGCGCATATTATTCCTAAAACAAAGGAAGAAATGGCCGTTATCCGGCAAGAATGTACTAAGTCCAGTTGTCATCATCGTTGGGATGAGCCGACCACTGGCAGAATGGTTGGAATTGGAACGCGTTTTAAATCTAGTACTTTTGCCACGTTTATTACTCACACTGAATCACAAGTAGATGCGGTCAGAACGTTGCAACGCTGGGTAGAATGGGTCAGTCAGGGTATGGAAACTAATGTGGTCCTGACTGGGAATCATGGCGTGGGGAAAACCCACTTGGCCGTGGCGGTGATGAAGGCGGCCAGTCGCTTAGGAATGAGCAGTGAAATCCGTTCATTTCGAGAAGTGATGATTGAGATTCGCAGTACTTACCGGACGTCTGCGGTTGAAACCGAATTATCGATCCTCGAACGGTTAAGCCAATGCGATATCCTGGTGCTGGATGACATCAATCAACCACGCTACTCGCAAAGTGAACAAGCCTGCCTGCAACTACTGATGGATAAACGTTATCGCAATCGAAAACCCACAGTATTAGTCACTACACTCGCATCGCCACTGTTTTGCGCGAGTGTTGGGCAGGGCGTAATGGAACGTTTATCTCAAGGCCACTTAGTGTGGATGTTCTGCCATTGGGCAGTCTTTCGTGTAGGGCGATAAATCTGCCACAAATTATTTTACACCTTTCCGTAGCCTTGCTATCTTTTAACTGTATAAATACACAGGTGTTATAAATGAACGACGACATCATTGAAACGTATCTTCCTGGTTATACCCAAGCGGATGAAGCCACTCGACAAACACTTTGGGATGAAGCTTCAGAGGATACGCTCTACCAAATTAACGCTCAGATTCAACTGCGTAGGGGAATAGGGGCCGATAAGCTGTCAATGTGTGAATGGGGCCGAGATGAGCAGGACATTGGACTCTATGCCGACTTGCTCAGCTATGATATTGAGTTTTGGCATCAACAGCAGCATGCTATGGACAACCAATATAACCCTGGTGAACATGAGCAAAATCTGCAAGGATTGCGGGTTATGTCAACCACGCCCAACGATTATCTAAGTTTATATCGTGGAGATTGGATCCGCTTGTTTTACCAGGGCCAGTTTACTTACGGTAATCTCTATTCCGCCACCAATTTTATTCTCGAAGAAGTGGAAGAGCGGATCGAGCAGTGGCTGGAAACGCACTATCCCTACCAGGTGACTATAACGGTAGAGCAGGGTAGTCAGGCACATGATAATCGAGCAGCGTTCTCCAATGATAATCCAGTTCACCAGCAGCACCACCTGAGTGTGAAGCGGTATCTTCAGGATCATTATGCCCAATTCCAACACCAATTAACGAGCAAGCTAAACAAAGAGCCAGTGGCTACGTACCTTATTGAACGCAAAGATGACGATGGGCATCCAATGATGGATTTTATCTGCCATAACGATACGACTTTGCGTTTAGTTCGTCCGCTGAGTTTTGTGAAGGATATGACACGCTATCAGAAAAATGCAGATGCGCTAACTCCGTATATCGATGAGCTTGAACGTACGTGTTTGCAATGGATTGATGAGCAGAACTGGTCTTAGCAGGAGAACAACGGTGAAAGCGATGATAAAAACCATAAACAATGGCGATAAGCTTATTGAACTACCGAATGAACTGATCGCTGAACTGGGTTGGAAAGAGGGAGATAAATAACGATGAGCACGAAAGAATGGGCGTATGAAAACCAACAGGGATATGGTTTATATCAGGAATTGTCTTTTGATCCGAATAATTCGAATCCGGCCGTAATTGAAGTGAGCAATCTTGTTGTATTTAGTATTTGCTACGAGACCAATTTAGCGGGAGAGCCTAACGGTCGATTAACGGCGGAAATTCCCGCCGAGGTGTTTGATGAAATTGCAGTAGCCTGGTGCCGAAAGAGAAAACTGCAAGGTGCACTGGGTGGCCCTGTGGGGCAGGAATGGGGAAGTCCGGATTGTGATTGGGATTAGATACTTGCTGACAGTGGAATTTTAAAATAATTACAAAATGATCTGAGCATATTTAATGTCTATTATAAAGCCCACCTTCATTATCCAAGATGGGCTTGTCCTCGATTACTTCAGATTCTCACCAAAGAAGGTATCGATACGATCAAATGGAATCTTATCTACTTGGTCGTATAAGTCTACGTGTACCAAACCATCAAGGATCATCATCTCTTTTGGCTCACCGGCTGCTTTATACGCATCTTCAGTAAAGTAACGTGAATGCGCATTTTCACCCGCAATGAGTAGCACTGGGCGTGGTGCAATTTCAGCAATGTATGTCAGCAGAGGCATATTCATGAAAGATAATGGATTTGTGACTGTCCATGAACCGTTAGAGTTGAGTGAACGAGCATGGAAACCGCGAGATGTACGGTAGTAATCCACATAATCTTTAACAAATTGAGGTTCTTCGCCAGTTAACTGACTTGGCTCTGGTAAACCTGCAGGGCCCATTGTTGGTTCGCCTTTAGCCGCATCTTCCCAGCGTTGTTGGTTTAGTTGTTCAAGAGCACCATTACGTTCTTCGGCTGTCATTGAATCGAAATAGCCTTTAGACATTACACGCGACATATCGTACATGCTGGTAGTTACAACCGCTTTGATTCGCTTATCTACTGCTGCTGCGTTCAGGCTCATACCGCCAAAACCACAGATACCAATGATACCGATTTTATTACGATCTACATTCTCAAGGAGACCAAGGTAATCGACAGCCGCACTAAAGTCTTCGGTATTGATATCTGGTGAAGACACATTACGAGGAGTACCGCTGCTTTCGCCGGTGTAAGATGGATCGAATGCCAATGCAGCATATCCACGTTCCGCCATGGTTTGTGCATAAAGACCAGATGCCTGTTCTTTTACCGCACCATATGGGCCACTTACTGCTAATGCAGGTAAGTTTTTATCTACTGTTTTAGGTAGATACAGATCGGCGGCAAGTGTAATACCATAGCGGTTTGTGAAAGTGACTTTTTGATGTTCAACTTTATCGCTTTGAGCAAAAGTTTTGTCCCATTCTTGAGTGAGTTGCATAGTTGCCTCCCGGGCTGTAATAATTGATTTAGTATGATGGTCGTCAGATCCCGCAGCTAAACAAAGATAGTCATCCTTGCTATAGGCGCTGTTTCATGCTGTTTATTATGCTGGCATGGAGATTAGCAACGTTACCAAAATCGTCTTTAATTCTTGCCTGTTCGTCCAGGAGTGGCGATTAATTGTTTTCATCAGGCCATAGAACATCTAGCTCACTGAAGGCAATCCGCCATTCACCATTTACTCGTACATATTGGTCGAGATAGTGCCCTAATAGTAAGAAAGGGTGCTGTTCTGATTCTCGGTCAGTGACAAAATCCAATAGGTAACAACTACCAGATGCATTATTTTCATCAATGAGAGTAATACAGTGATTTGTTACCGCGTGGACAAAAGGGAAATGTCCAGAGTTTTTAGTATCGTAGGTGTGGTAAGCCTCTTTTAAACGCTGTTTAATTTCAGTTAACCCCTTCATGGAACCGACAGTCACTTTGACTTCCGCATCTTCGGTAAACACTTCACCCATTCGATCAGCTTGGTTACTATCCAATAATTGGCTGTAGCGTAATCTCAAGTTTCGGATCTCTTCACGATCCAGCAGCGCATTAATTCGTTGCGTGTTGTCACTCATTTTTTACTCCAATATCTATTTTGTGCAAGCAGAAGCCAAAAGGTTAGCTCCAGAGCGCTTTCTCATTTTCACAAGGGATATTTTATTGACTTATATGAAAATGATAATAGAGTCTGACTTCCACTTATTTCATCCTATGGTTCCATAATGAAAATTAATGAAACTCAGTTTTCCGGTGTAATTGAATATGTTGAAACGTTAAGAACAGGTTCATTTACAGCAGCGGGAGAACGATTAGGTTTAACCGGTTCTGCTATCGGTAAAAGCGTTACCAGGTTGGAACAAAAGTTAGGGACCAAATTGTTACATCGTACTACTCGTAGCCTGACACCGACCGCGGAAGGTCAACGCTATTTTGATGGATGGATTGCGATTTTGGATGACATAGACAGTTTGGAGCAAGGGGTGGTAGCCGGTAGCTTTCAGGTGACGGGAAGTCTGAATGTTCATCTACCCGCTGCGTTTGGCCGAAGACATGTTATGCCGATCTTATTAGATTTAACCAAAAAATATCCAGATCTGGAGCTGACGGTGGCATTTAGTGAACGCCGTATCAATTTGATTGATGAAGGGGTTGACCTTGTGGTGCGGATTGGAACCTTAGAGGATGATGCTGATTTAGTAGCCAGGCGCTTAGGTCGTCAACGACTGGTTGTGTGTGCTGCTCCTGATTACCTGAAGCGCAAAGGAACGCCCCAAACAGTGGATGAACTGACTGAACATGATTGTATTGTTGGTCGTCAGAAAGCGAGTCAGCCTGCCTGGTTATTTCGTGACATTACCGGTGAAAGTTTTTCTCAAGTGGTTCATGGACGTTATTGTTTCAGTGATGGGGATGCTATGTTATCTGCTGTTTTAAATGGAGTGGGGATTTCACAATTGCCCACCTGGTTGATTAATGAATATCTTGAATCAGGGGAATTAGTTTCTGTACTTGATGATTACGCTGGGGCAGAAATGCCTATCCATGCGGTATGGCCTCGTTCTCATTACCTTAAGCCCAGACAACGAGTGATGATAGATGCACTGGTGGTTGAAGCGGCAAAATCGACATCTATTTACTATCTATAAGTTATGCAGAATTTGGGCGAATGAAGATAAAATGCCGCTGAAATACAGCGGCATCAATAAGAAATCAGGATGAAATTATCACTCTTGTTTCATACTCAATTGTTCCTGATACGTCGGATAATCTGTATATCCTTTCAGGCTGCCACCGTAAAAATATTCACGCTCAGCTGTAATGAGAGGCCAATCGTTCTGCATTCGTTCTACTAAATCAGGGTTGCCGATAT
Source organism: uncultured Vibrio sp. (assembly GCA_963666615.1). Taxonomy (GTDB): domain Bacteria; phylum Pseudomonadota; class Gammaproteobacteria; order Enterobacterales; family Vibrionaceae; genus Vibrio. Next base: position 87,584 of record OY762907.1, on the reverse strand, counting down.
AGGGGCGACCGAATGCAACCATATCAACAAGATTCTTCTGCAGGTAGTTTTCGGCTTTAGTTTTATCGAAAGCGCCGGCTATCATTAATACACCGCTATATGCATCGCGGAATTTTTCGACAAATCCAGCCGGTATTGTCGTTCCTCCCAGAGGAAGATCCTGATCGTTCAAATGCAGATAAGCCAACTTACGCTTGCTAAGCTCTTTTCCTAGTTCCAGCCATGTTTCTTCTTCACCATCAAACGCAGCCATGTCACCATAACGACCAAATGGAGAAATACGAATACTGGTATGCTCAGAACCGATTGCATCACAAACGGCATCGGTGACTTCCAGTGCGAAACGCAGGCGGTTTTCCATTGTGTCACCACCATAATTATCACTACGGATATTTAATCCAGCGTTAACAAATTGTTCGATCAAATAACCATTTGCGGCGTGGATTTCTACGCCATCAAAGCCTGCTGCCATCGCATTTTTAGCTGCCTGGATATAGTCTGCTTTAACTTGCTGGATTTCATCTAAAGATAAACCTTTAGCCTGTGACACCTGAACTTTACCTGCCTGACCGTTTTCATCATAAGCAAAACAGGTACCGTTCGCTTTAGTATCTACGCTACTCACCGGCAATTGACCATCTAGTTGTAAAGAGGTGTGCGACATGCGGCCTACATGCCAGATCTGGATATAAATTTTTCCGCCTTTTTCATGCACTGCTTGAGTGGTTGCTTTCCAGCCTTCAACTTGTTCCTGGTTGTAGATGCCAGGAATATAAAGGAATCCTTGCCCTTGTTTTGAAATAGGAGAACCTTCGGTAATCAGTAAACCGGCAGAAGCTCTTTGAGCGAAATATTCAGCGGTGTGCTCATCGGCTGCATCATATTCATTTTGCACCCGAGCTCGGGTCATCGGAGCCATCGCTACGCGGTTGTTACATTCAATGTTACCAACGGTGATTGGGGTAAATAATTTGTCCATGTCGTTCTCTATAGTTTCAGCTAAGTTAAATCGTAGGATATAAACCCTTTTGTTTACTATGGAATAAAGATAGAGCGGGATAAATGGTGATTGGGGAACAACATTATGGAACTTGATTCCATAATGAAAAGCTTTCCTACAACGTCCCTGTGTGATCGAATAAATTGCTTCATTTTGTGATGATGAGCTCTGCCATCTAGAAAAAAATTCCCTGATTTTTATTTTCAGGCTTTTTTTTAAAGTTAATTTCCAATGAATTTTTATCTAATAGCCATAGAGTTAATGAGGGCTATTAAGATGAATGCAGTTATTGCCATTGACCTGGGTGCTTCTAGTGGTCGTGTGATGGTTGGTTATCTGGAAAGTGGAAAAATCCGCCTTGAAGAGTTCCACCGTTTTCAAAACCAACAAATTATGTGCGGTATGGAGTCATGCTGGGATCTAGATTCAATCCTGAATGAAATTAAAGTTGGTATTGATAAAGTACTTACTAACAACGTTAAGGTCGCTTCTTTAGGGATAGATACCTGGGGGGTTGATTTTGTCCTGATGAATAAACAGGGGCAACATCTGGGAGAATATGTTAGCTATCGTGATTCCCGCACACAAGGCGTGATGGATAAGCTGTTAAATGATTCGGGATTGAGTAAACAGGATGTCTATCGGACTACAGGTATTCAGTTCCTGACATTTAATACGTTGTATCAGTTAAAAGCTATCACAGAAGCTAAACCTTCCTGGTTAAGCGATATTGATACGCTACTCTTCATCCCGGACTACTTAAACTACCAGTTATGCGGTGTAAAACATTGTGAGTATACCAATGCTTCGACCAGTCAATTACTGAATTGCGAAGATAAAAGCTGGAGCGAATCATTAATTAAAGCTTGTGGCGCGAAAGCTGACTGGTTTTTACCTCCTGTTATGCCGAATCAAATTATTGGTCAATATCAGGTTGGGGAAAATGCTATTCCCGTTTGTTCTGTTGCCAGTCATGATACCGCTTCTGCAGTTGCCGCTGCGCCTATTTTTAACCAAAGCACGGCTTATCTTAGTTCTGGTACCTGGTCATTGGTTGGGGTGGAAAGTCTGACGCCAGTTACTGATGCAAAAGCGTTCGAATATAACCTGACTAATGAAGGTGGTGTGGATGGACGCTATCGAATACTCAAGAACATTATGGGGTTATGGTTGTTGCAACGCATTAAGGCTGAAAATCCATCTTTGGCTTTCTCTGATATTGCATTGCTGGCGAGTCAGGCCAAACCATTTGAATTTGTAGTTAATCCTAATGACGAAGATTTTCTCAATCCACATTCAATGACTGAAGCGGTTAAAAACTGGTTCACGTCACGTCGGATGCCTGCGCCACAAAGCCTGTCGCAAGTTCTTCGCTGTATTTACGACAGTCTTGCCCTTGCGTATGACGATGCCATTGGACAAATCGCTGATGCGACCAGCCGTAAAATTACCGAGTTACGTATTGTTGGTGGAGGTATTCAGGATAAGTTTCTTAATCAGCTTTGTGCTGATGTTTGTCAGATAACCGTTGCCACTGCACCACAAGAAGCGTCAGCACTCGGTAATGTCATTAATCAATTCATTTCTCTGGACGTGATTTCTTGCCTAGATGAGGGGCGGAAAATTATCGATGCGTCGTCGGAAGTGAATATATATCAACCAAATCAAATTGCTGGCTTAGATACGATAAAAGCTCAGTATCAATTAGTAAAATAATCAGGTGAAACCATGAAAGAACAACAAATATTATCTGCTTATCAACATGCTAAGCAAACATTCGAAAAATATGGAGTTGATACTGATAAGGCGATCGCATTATTAGGAAAAACGCCAATTTCAATGCATTGCTGGCAGGGTGATGATGTACGCGGATTTGAATCTCCGGATATTGCATTAAGTGGTGGTATTCAGACTACGGGGAGTTATCCTGGTGCGGCGACCACTCCTGCGCAGTTGCGTGCAGATATGGAACAAGCATTCGCTCTGATCCCTGGGAAAAAACGTGTCAATTTACACGCTATTTATCTTGATGCCGATGAAAAAGTAGAACGAGACCAAATTAAACCAGAGCATTTTTCTCGTTGGGTAGGCTGGGCGAAGGAACATGACTTAGGTCTGGATTTTAACCCAACATTTTTCTCGCATCCGTTAGCCGATGATGGTTTTACTTTATCTCACCCAAAAGAAGAAGTTCGTCAGTTCTGGATTGAACACTTAAAAGCAAGTCGCAAAGTTTCAGAATATTTTGGTCGTGAATTGGGCACACCTTCATTTATGAATATCTGGATTCCGGATGGTATGAAAGACCAGCCTGTTGACAGATTAGCGCCTCGTGCCCGCTTATTAGATTCTTTGGACAAGGGATTGGAAGAAAAAATCGATCCTCAATACCACAAAGATGCGGTGGAATGTAAGTTGTTCGGTATTGGTGCTGAAGCTTATACCGTCGGCAGCAATGAATTCTATGTTGGTTATGCAACGACCCGTGGAACTTCTTTATGTCTGGATGCGGGTCACTTCCATCCGACAGAAGTTATCAGCGATAAGATCAGCGCATGTTCACTATATGTTCAGGATTTACTGCTTCACGTAACCCGTCCGGTACGCTGGGATTCTGATCACGTCGTATCATTTGACGATGAAACACAAGCCATCATGCGTGAAATCGTGCGCAATGATCTAACAGATCGTGTATCCATCGGTCTGGATTTCTTTGACGCGTCTATCAACCGTATTGCTGCGTGGGTCATTGGTACACGTAACGCACAAAAAGCCTTGTTAAAAGCCTTACTAGAGCCAACGGCTGAATTGAAAAAGGCTGAGCAGGCGTTTGATTACACAACACGTTTAGGTCTGATTGAAGAAGCTCACTCTTTGCCTTGGACTGCAGTATGGGATTTCTACTGCCTACAGAATGATGTTCCGGTTGGTTTCGATTGGATGAACATAGTTAAAGATTACGAAGCGACTGTTTTGGCTACACGATAATCCGAATACAAGTTAATGCTAGCAAGCGATGTAAAGTCGAGATACGAGGTTTATAAATGATTAGTTTAAATGATGCGGTTAAACATGAGATCGCGAAGGTAAGTGAAGTCTCCCAATATCTTTGGCAAAGAGAATGGGCAGAACGTAATGGTGGTAATATTTCTGTTGATTTGACCGATATTTTTGGTGATGCAACAACAGATGCTGCAGAGAAGAAGCTTCCATTGCAACTTCCATTAAGCTGCGCTGGCCGTATTTATTATGTAAAAGGCACCGGGCAACGTATTCGTGAACTTCGCGATGCGGATTATGCAGGTTGCGTTCTTAAAATTAATACGCAAGCCAATGGTTATCAGATTCTTTGGGGTGGAGCAGCGTCAAAAGACTTTGCTCCAACGTCTGAATTTATCAGTCATATTAAAATTCTTGAAGCCAAACGTGCATCCGGTTCAAACAACAAATCAGTGGTTCACACCCATCCGCTCGAATTGATTGCACTATCACACCACTCAGATATCTCTAGAAGTAGTGAATTGTTTACTTTTACTTGCTGGAAAATGCTGCCGGAAGTTCGGGCTTTCGTTCCTAAAGGGATTGGCATGATCCCATATTGCTTACCTTCTTCAGAAGAGCTGGCTGATAAAACGACGGAATCTCTGCTGGTTAACGATGTCGCGATTTGGGAAAAACATGGTGCGACAGCATCTGGTGATGATGTGCTACAGGCTTTCGACTACATCGATGTCGCTAACAAAGGTGCAAAACTTTATCTGATGTGTCTGGCGTCTGGGTTTGAGCCAGAGGGTGTTTCCCTGGAAAACATGGACATTTTAAAACACGAATTTAACCTGTGAGGCCACTATGTCATTATTTACTCTAGCGTTTCCTAAAATCAATCTTTCCGGTGTCGGTGCTATTGAAGCTCTGATCGGGCGTATTGAAGCAGAACACGGTAATGAACCAGGTTTGCTTATCTGCGATCCTGCAATGGTAGAGCTAGGCTTTGCTAAAAAATTAACAGACAGCTCGTTGAACCTGACGGTATTTAAAGATGTTCGTCCTAATCCAGATACCAACACGGTCAGCCAGGCGCTGGATAATTTTTTAACCTGTAAGGCTCAATACATCATTGGTTTTGGTGGTGGTAGTGCGATCGATACTTCAAAAGCTATTCGAATTTTATCCGTCAATGATGGTCCGATTGCACATTATAATGGCGTGGGTAAAGTCGCTAAAATTGGGGTTCCTTTGTATGCGATTAATACTACAGCAGGTACCGCAGCAGAAGTGACCAGTAATGCTGTTATCACTGACACGGCGACTCACGTTAAACATGTGATTATCTCTGATAAAATTATCCCAGATGTATCGGTTAATGATCCTAGTGTCATGTTAGGTATTCCGAGTGCAGTAACGGCGGCAACGGGTATCGATGCTCTGACTCATGCTGTTGAATCTTATGTATCAGTGGGTGCTCATGTTTTAACAGACTATATTTCATTAGAATCCATCCGATTAATTGCTGAAAACCTACCTGCAGCAGTTGATGATGGAAGTAATGTTGAAGCTCGTGAAATGATGGCTTATGGGCAGTTTGTTGCTGGTCTTTCTTTTAACAGTGCGGGTTTAGGTATGGTCCATGCGATGGCTCATCCGGCCGGAGCACAAAAAGATCTTCCACATGGTGTATGTAACGCAATTCTATTACCTATTGTTTGTGAATTTAACCGTCCTTACCGTGTTGAAAAATTCGCGAAAGTGGCTCAGGCAATGGGTGTTGATACATCAGCGATGAGTGTGGAAGAAGCGAGTATCGCGGCGATTGAAACGATTAAGTCCCTGAACAAACGCGTTGGTATTCCTGCTGGATTTGGTCTTTTAGGGGTTAAGGAAAGCGATGTTCTGGCATGGGTTGATGATGCAATGGCTGATCCTTGTGCCGGAGGTAACCCTCAAGCGATGACTCGTGAGCAGGTTGTAGAACTGTATATGAAGTCATTGTAGAGAAAAGCCTAGATCTGGCTCAATATCTTGAGTCGGTTCTTTATATATGATGGTCTGCATGTTGTTGGTAGGTTTAGTATGATGTTAATTCTTAAATCTGAAGAATATGTAGGCCATGAGTCTCCTATCAAAGCGTTAATTCGCGATCCGCAATTGGATTACCCTGAGCATAGCCATGATTTCTCTGAACTGGTATTAGTAAGTGCTGGTAGTGGAATTCATATGGTTAACGGTGATCATTCCGTGGTATTACCTAATACGGTGGCTTGTGTTAGTGAAAAGGATTATCACCAGTTTGCTGACAACAAAGATGTGGCATTGCTTAATATTCTGTACAACAAGAATCAATTATCTATTAGTCGTTCTGCTGCTGATGTGATTAAACGTTTGGAAGGTAATCACAGCCACTTTTTGATTAATGATGAAGCCTTTCAACGTCTCGACTATATTGGGTTACAAATTCGTTCAGAACAAGAAAATGGAAATCTTCACTCCCAGGCCATGGTATCGCTGCTATTTGAGCAGTTATTATTATTTTTGGATCGACTGGATAGTGATAAATTTCAGGGTTCACCGGTTATGCAAGCCATTGTTTATTTATGTAACAATTATCAAACGCAGGATCTGTCTGTAAATCAAATTTGTGATATTTTTCAGGTATCAACTAAAAATCTGAGCAACAAACTGGTTGAACTCACTGGTTTGTCGACCAATCGGTTTATTAACCAACTTCGAATCCGCAAAGCGATGACTTTGCTCCAAACTGGTCTGTCGGTGACTGATGTCGCCTATCGGGTTGGTTATAACGATAGCAATTATTTTAGCACCAAGTTTAAAGCAGTGACTGGCCAGCTTCCTCGGACTTACGTTAATACCCACAAGCTATAATCTGGCAGAAAGAATATTTTCTCAAATCGCTATTCTTCGTTTAATAAGCAACAAATAGCGATGATTAGGCAATTCTTCCCGTTTGTTCTCCGATAAAATCAAACTAGCAGGTTTCATGAGTAGTCAGTGTTCCTCGTAGCCTGCTTGTTATTAATCCATCTTATCAACGTATACAAGGTAAAGAGTCATAAGTGATGAAGCAAAAAAGGTTTATGTATTATTCATTGCACGGGCGTAGATGGTTAATTCTACTTGTTGCATTTGTTTTTTCTACCAATCATATTGCTTATGCGAAAGAGGACAATTTAATGAAGATACGCATTACTTCCGGTGATACCGAGTTAACAGCCACAATGTACGATAATGCGACGGCGAAAGATTTTATCGCATTGTTGCCATTAACCTTGAAAATAACCGATTACGCTTCAACAGAAAAAGTCGCTGATTTGCCGAAAAAGTTGTCAACTCAAGGTTCCCCTAGTGGGTATAAAGGCACAACCGGAGACATTACGCTGTATGCCCCATGGGGAAATTTAGCTATCTTTTATAAAGATTTCGGCTATGCCAGTGGTTTAGTGAGTATGGGTAAAATTGATAACAGCGGGAGTGATATCAAAAAACTCAGTGGTAACGTTTTGTTTGAATTAGCCGATTAGAACCATCCCTTTTTATAAAGAACGTCACCCGGACCAAACGGTAATTTTTATTGTTCGGCTTGGGTGATTTTCAGCTCTTGTTGTTGAAGTTCATGCATTGCTTTATATCTTCCATGAGGTAACTCCATCAGTTGAGCATGGTTACCCTGTTCGATCAGATGGCCATGATCCAACACCAAAATTGTGTCTGCCTGGCGAATAGTGGAAAGTCGGTGCGCGACAACAATCATTGTCACTGTTCCGCGTAACTGGCTCAGTGCCTGCTGCACCACTTGTTCGGTCTCGCTATCCACATTGGCTGTGGCTTCGTCGAGTAACAGTATTTTCGGTTTGCCGGCTAATGCACGGGCAATAATCAGTTGCTGACGCTGCCCGGTTGACAGCCGTAACCCGCCTTCGCCCAATTCGGTCTGATAACCATTTGACATTTCCATAATGACATCGTGTAAGTGGGCTTTTTTTGCTGCTTGGTGAATATGTTCTTCACTCAGGCCCCGGCCCATATCGATATTGTCATAGATAGTGGTGGCCAGGATAAATGGTTCTTGAGGAATAAAGCCGACCCCCTGACGTAGCGTATCGTGGTCATAGTGTTGTAAAGGCTGGTCATCAATGCAGATCTGACCTGACTGTGGCTGATAGAAGTTAAGCAGAAGGTTGAGCAAGGTACTTTTACCACTGCCTGTATGGCCTACGATGGCAAAAAACTGACCACCTGCAATGGCAATATTAATATTCTGAAGTACCAGTTTGTCAGATTGATAGCTAAAATTCAGGTCTGTAATGGTAAGCTGTCCATGCTGAATTTCGTGACACTCACCTTGATCGTTGAGTGATGCTGGTTCTTGCAGTAATTCATATACCCGGTTACCGGCAACGATTGCTTGTTGGTAGAGGCTAAACCGTTGGGTAATTTCAACCAGTGGTTCGGTAAAGCGCCCCAGGTAGTTGAGATACGCGTACAGTACGCCGATTTCGGCCACACCTTCGACCACTTTCAGGCCGAAAAACCAGACGACTCCGGCTAGTACCAGGATGCTTAACAGGTTAATTGCCGGACGTAGCAGTAGTGAACCAACTGTAACGGTTTGTAATCGGGTAGTGTAGTAATGCTCATTGGTGTGATTGAACTGGTTGGTTTTTCGGCTTTGTTGATTGGTAGCCTGAATCACAGACATGCCACTGATGGATTCATTGAGTGTTGCGTTGATCTCTGAACGTAGCTGGCGGCTTTCTGTCACTACTTTGACACTGAATTTATGGTAAAGATAAATCAGTGCAACAACCGTTGGTATCAGGGCTAGGGCAATAACCATCAGCTGCGGATCCAAAATTGCCATTGCCCCCAAAATACCAATCAATAGAATCAGATTTGCCAGAATATTGGACAAAAACTGAACGTAAATATCTTTGATTGACTCCGTATCGTTGGTGATTCGGCTAACCAATTGTCCCGTACGTGCATAGTCAAAATAGGCCATCGGTAAGGTCAAAACGTGCTTGAATACTCGCTTACGAATATCAAGAACGGCATTGAGTGCCATATCGAGGAATCTCAGTTTTTGCTGATATTTCAGGTAGGTTCCCAACACGGTAGAAACAATAAATAGAAGGACCACGCCTGTTACTGGCAAGATCGGGTAATTATCCGGCATGATAAAATCATCAATAAAGACTTTGCTCAGCATCGGACCGATTACATCAAACAGCGTTGCGACGATAACCAGTAGCATAGTCTTGGCAAATAAGATTTTATCGGCAAAGACATAGCTCATTAATAAACGTAATGAGCCAGAATCCTGAGATTGCGTTTGTTTAGCAGTGATTGTCATACAGACGCTTTCTCCATCTCTTGTTCCATTTGTTGATAAGTTGCCATTCTGGAATACCAACCATCACCGGAAATTAATATTTTGTGTTGACCCCTTTCGATAATTTCGCCATGTGCCATCACCAATATTTCATCTGCATGCTCTATTGCGGAAAGACGATGACTGACAATGATGACACTTTGCGCTTTACGCTGCTTTAATTGCGTAATAATCCGTTTTTCGGTATGAATATCAACAGCAGAGAGTGCGTCATCCAGAATCAGAATTGGAGCATCACTAATCAATGCTCTGGCAACTGAAATTCGTTGTCTTTGCCCTCCGGATAAGGTGACACCCCGTTCGCCAACTAATGTGTTATATCCTTCGGGAAATTGCAGAATATCCTCATGTATGGCGGCTAAACGTGCGGCTTGCTGTACGTCATCATCGGAAGCCTGCGGGTGACCCATGCGGATATTTTCACTAATTGATGTACTAAACAAAAAGGCATCTTGTGGAACATAGGCATACAGACCGCGTAGTGTACTAAGTGGAATATCATCAATATTAACCAAACCCAGTTTGATTTGGCCGTCTGTTGTTTCCCAGTGACGCATTAATAACTGGAGCAGTGTTGATTTTCCTGAGCCAGTGCTACCGGCGATTCCCAATACCCGGTTTTCCTTGAGCGTAAACGAGAGATTATGAATATCCTTATGGGTATTGCCCGGATAGCAAAACGTAAGCTGATTAATAGCCAGATGATATCCGCTTGGTTGAGTTGTCCCTTTATCTTCAATTGAGTCCGGTAATGTTAACAGTTGATCTAACCGATGAATTGCCGCATTACCGCGCTGAATAATGTTCATCAGCCAGCCAAAAGCGTACATCGGCCAGATTAATTCGGACAAATAGAGGGTAAAACTGGTTAACTGACCAACGGTTAATTGTTGCTGATGAATCTGCCAGCCTCCGGCCAACAGCACAATCAGTAGTGCAGAGCCCAGGCTTAACTGGATAATCGGGTCAAATAAAGCTTCGGATCGTTGAACCTGATAAGTGCTGGTGGCGGCGTCTTCCGCAATGTGGTTAAACTGTTCGGTTTCAATCGATTCTCTTCCCATTGACTTAATCATTCGGATGCCGGTCATGGCCTGCTGTGTTTGTTCATTGAGCGTCGAAAACTTATCTAAAGAATCTTTAAACTGGTGGTGAATCCGGTTAGAAAGTCGATAAAAACCAACTCCCATAAAAGGGAAGGGTAGAATGGCCAGCGCAGCGAGTTGCCAGTCAATAACAATAAACATCATCACCAGAACCAGAATAAAGGTCAGTAAGCCGTCGAATCCAGACAGGATACCTTCGCCAGCCGCAACCTCAACGGCATCGATGTCGTTGGTGGCTCGTGCCATTAAATCCCCGGTGGAATGGCTATTATAAAAAGCCTGCCCCTGCTTAGTCAGGCGAGAATAAAATTGCTGGCGTAGAATATTGCCCAGTTTGTACGAAGTTCCGAACAGCATGCACCGCCAGCCATAACGCAGCAGATACACTGCGATGCTGGCGATGACTAAGCCGAATAAATAGAGTTGTGATTTTTCCAGAGTTCGGGTTTCTAACAACTGGTCAATGGCCTGGCCGATAAACCAAGGTACAGCCATATTAATTAAAGCAACGCTGAACAGCATTGCCAGAGCCAGGGTGTAGGTGAGCCAATAACGGCGGAAAAACCACTTGAGCCGAATGAAGAGTTGCATGGTTAGTCGCTTGTTGTTTTGATCAAATAACGGGTGTATAGCTTATAACAAAAGCGGAGCATAAGGCTTGCCTATTTCGGTAGTAAAGCTTGCCTATTATTCTCAGATTTTGTGGCGTTTAAATTAGGCCATTTCACTCATTCGTAGGTTTTTAATATCTCTGGCCGGTGGCAGGCCAAACATTCGGCTGTATTCCCGGCTGAACTGAGAAGCGCTTTCATAGCCGACTTTAAATGCACTCGCCAGGGCATCGAGGTTTTCATTCAGCATTAACCGACGCGCTTCATTCAGACGTAACCGCTTTTGGTACTGAAGCGGTGTCATCGACGTTAAAGAACGGAAATGGTTGTGAAAGGCAGATTTGCTCATTCCCGAATTTGACGCGAGTTCCGTAACACTTAGTGGTTCGGAGAAATTGTGCTTAAGCCAATCAATAGCCTTAGAAATTTGATGACTATGGCTGCCGGCGGTCACCATTTGTTGCAGCCGTTCGCCCTGGTTGGTTTGTAATAGGCGGAAGAATATTTCTCGTTTAATTAGTGGTGCGATAACTTTGATATTCTCTGGTTCATCTAATAAATCCAGCAGACGTTGGAATGAGTTTACCAGTGAAAGCGATACATCACTGACAGCCATACCGCTCGAAGCCTGGCGTGAGTGGCTAAATGATAATCCGCTATCAATAATCAGCTGTGAAATTTCTTGTAAATCCAGCTCCATAATGATGCCAAGGTAAGGTTTGTCTGGAGAAGCTTCAACGATATTGGCAACGACAGGTAAGTCGACTGATGAAATCAGAAACGAATTTTTATTGTAATAATAGGTTTCTTCACCAAGGAGCACACGTTTACTTCCTTGAGCAATCATGCACAAGCTTGATTTATGGGTATAACTCGTTGGTTCAGTTGTATTCTCCCAGCGGCTTAGTTTGAGTCCCGGGATACCGGTGAATAGTTCATTTTTACTATGAATATGTTTCTCAATAGATTGTGCTAAACGTTCTTTTGCTTGAACTAGTTCGTCTGAATCCTGATTAACCATTTGATTTTGCATATTTATAAACCACCAAAGCTCGAGTTTTTATTCATATCCAATGGACATAGTATAAGATAAAAAGTTCATCTGTTAAAACGATTAGGCAAGTTTTCAAAATGATCAGGCTAACTGAAATGTCTTGTTTGGAACTACTATGGATCCATATTAGGTAAATCAGAGGCTGATGTAATGGAAGTGAAATTTAGTGTTCAACCACAGGCCACTAACACAGATATTAGTTGTTATGCGGAAATTAAAGATCGATTTTACGAGGGTGAGCGTCCATTGTTCGCCTTAAGAGAAACCACACTGAGCAATATCCGTTTCTATCCGGGTGAATCAGCACTCAAGCATTCCGCTAATGTTATAGCGGTTGGTTGCGAGTTTATGTGCAAATACCCGTTCTGGCATAGTGAAAGCGTAGTAATTGAAGATTGCCAATTTACTGTTTATGCAAGGGCTGCAATCTGGTACACCAATAATCTGGTGATGCGAAATTGTAAAATTGATGCACCTAAGATGTTTCGTCAGGTTGCCAATCTGACTATTGAAAATACTCGTTTCTCTAGTGCCGGCGAGACACTTTGGAATTGTAAGAATGTGACTCTGAAAAATGTTGAACTAAGCGGTGCTGATTACGTTTTCATGAATGGTGAAGATATTGAAATCGACAATATGCAGCTACAGGGCAACTATTCATTCCAGGATGGAAAGAATATCGTCATTCGCAACTCTCATCTGAATTCTAAGGACGCCTTTTGGGGTACTGAAAATGTCACGGTGTACGATAGCGTTTTAGATGGTGAATATTTAGGTTGGCACTCAAAAAATTTGAAGTTGGTGAACTGTGTGATTCGTGGTGAGCAACCATTGTGTTTTGCCACTGATCTGGTTCTGGAAAACTGCCGCATGGAAGAGACTGATCTTTGTTTTGAGTATTCAACAGTGAATGCTGATATTGTTACCGATGTTGTTAGTATTAAAAATCCGCAAGGTGGACATATCCGGGCAAAATCGATTGGAGAATTGATTATTGATCAATACTGTATCAATCCGGGTGAATGTGAAATTCAAACATTAGAATAAATGAGATTAGAGAGGCTGGGAATGACATACGATTTCGATCAACTGATTACGCGTAGAGGATCGGGTTGCTATAAATGGGATTTATCAGACGACCCTCAGAGTTTACCTATGTGGGTTGCTGATATGGATTTCATGACAGCTCCCTGTGTAATTGAAGCGCTGCACCAACGTGTTAGCCATGGAGTTTTTGGTTATACCAAAGTACCACAGCGTTACTATGATGCATTAAGTCGTTGGTTTGAAAGACGTTATGATTTTCCTGTTAAGTCTGAATGGGTGATCCCGACTTCTGGTGTTGTTCCGGCGATATCGGCGATATTAAAAGCGGTGACCCAACCCGGCGACAATGTCATTGTCCAGACGCCGGTTTATAACTGCTTTTTCTCATCTATTCGTAATATGGAATGTCATGCGCTGGAAAATTCCCTGATTGAGCAGGACGGCTATTATTTGATGGATTTTGATGATTTTGAAGCAAAAGCGTCAATGCCTGAGACTACCGCCTTTATTTTGTGTAATCCTCACAATCCGGTTGGCCGTGTCTGGACGGCAGATGAATTGCGTCAAATAGGCGATATCTGTCTGCGCCACGGTGTGGTCGTTATTAGTGATGAGATTCACTGTGATCTGGGATTCCCCGAAGGGGCTCAACATCAGCCGTTTGCAACGTTATCTGAAAAGTTCTTAATGAACTCCATAACTACAAACTCGCCAAGCAAGTCGTTCAATATTGCGGGATTGCATATAGCGAATATCATCATTGCTAATCCGGAATTGAAAGCTAAAGTAGATCGGGCGGTTAATATTCATGAAATATGTGAAGTTAATAGCCTCGGCGTTGAAGCGTTAATTGCTGCGTATGAACAAGGTGAGGATTGGCTGGATGAGCTTCGATCGTATCTGTTGGGCAATTATCAGACTACGGTTGAGTTTATCACCGAACATTTACCGAAGATAAAAGTAACCCGCCAAGAAGCGACCTATCTGGCTTGGTTAGATTGCAGGGAATTAGGGATGACTTGTGATGAACTGGATGAAAAGCTGCGTTTGACCGGACATCTTATTCTTAACAAAGGTACCTTATATGGTCCTGATGGTGAAGGTTTTATGCGTCTGAATATGGCCTGCCCGAAATCTCGTTTGTTAGATGGGTTAGAGCGTTTAAAAACGTCATTACTGGCCGGCTAAGCTGGATCCTTGACCTGAGTTTATACCGTAGCAGGGCGTTAATCGCCACCCTGCTACGGAAATGGCATCTTATTGCAAGTTACTGATTGAGTAATGATTCGATATCGTAAAGTTGACTATCGCCATCCTGCGTTATTCTTATTTCCGCCTTATTATTGGTGAGATCAAGCTTGAGTTCAGCCTCGTTACCTTGATTATCCCAATGAAGTAAAAGTTCTTGTCCATTACCTTCAACTGAAAATTCACCATTGAACGCTTTCGCACCATTGCGGATGGTGATTAGTTCACATAAGGCTTTTACAACGGGTTTCTCCAGACTCGCTTGTACCATGGCCTGGTTTAGATAAGGACGGTTAATATCCCGACCCACATTAGAACGGGCTAATAGCTCCATATCGTTTGTTATCGCCAGTAAACCACCATAATAAACCTGAGGCACACCTGGGCTGAAAAACTGAATTGCACGGGCAAATAAGTAAGCCAGGTCATTTTGGCCAAGAGCATCGTAATAGGTACAGTTGACTTGGTATAGATCGACGTTGCTTGCTGCTGCTCCGGTTGCCTTGCGACTTTCACCTTGACTATTTTCATGAATAGTTTCAACCAGATGATCAATTTCAGCCGCATTTAGCAATCCTGGTTTTTCACCCTGAGGCCCTGCATCGATAATACCGATACCATCGTGAGTATCCAGAACGGTCAGGCAATTCCTTGGTGCTATTTTTAACCAGTTAATCAGGGCATTCGCATTCTTACTAAATAGAGAGTGTAAAATTAGTGGAGGAAGGGCAAAGTCATATACCCGGTTAACTTTTTGTGCAACATCCACTTGTGTTTTGTAGTAACTATGGATTTCTGCGACAGTTTCCATTCCCAGTTCATTGGCTCTTTTGGACAATTTATCTATAAAGGCGAAAGCTTCATCGGTCATAAAGCAGCTTGTTCCGGCACGTTTGATCGCGTAGCCTGCTGCATCAAGACGAATTATCTTTACTCCGTTCTCAGAAAACAGTGTTAATACCTTTTCTAAATAGGCTTGACCCGCAGGAGATTCAACATTGATATCGACCTGGTTATCGGTAAACGTCGTCCAGAAATTTACAACTTCGCCTGATTTTAATGTTTTTGGACTAAAGCAACTGCCCGGGCGTGGACGATAAATCTGTTTTGCCTGTTCTGGAGTAATGCCATTTGGGAATACATCGTGTTCCTTAAGAAACAGAGACCAGTATTCGGACTCTTTTCCTTTTTCAATCACATCTAAAAATTCAGGTGACTGTGCTGAAGCATGGTTAACAATCAAATCAGCCATGATCTCAGTATGTTCACCCAATTTCTTTAGGTTTTCCCATGTACCGAGGCGTGGGTCAACCAATGCGTGATCAATAGGGTCAAATCCGGCGTCACTTCCATCGATAGGATAGAAAAATGGAAGAATATGAGTACCTGAAAAAAGGCCTTTTAGAGGTTGCTTAAGCATTTGTGTCAAACTATCTAAACCATCAGCGGTTAGCCTGTCAGCATAAGTAATTAGTTGAACTTGATTTTTCATGATCTCTCCGTTCTATATGAAAATTTATTTACCCAAGAATTTAATTAGGATGTGTGAGTATCCACTATCTGAATTTAGTGTCTTTTGATGTTAGTTATAGTCTAGGATAAATATAGTTAACATCAAAAATAGGAGATATTATTTGTTGAAAATGGAACATATCAAGTGTTTGATCATATATTCTTACTATTCTGTAATAGACTGTAATTTTTTATGAGTTATATTTTTCATTGGTTATTATAGTTTCAATGGTGATTATTGTGCCAAATAGTAATCTTTGACTGTTAAAATGTAAGGTTTTTCTGCCTTTTTCCTCATTTTTATTATTTTTAATCAAATAAATAACAATAAAAACAATGGGTTAAATATATATTTGTTGTGCTTATGTTTCATTTAAAATCAATTACTTCAAAAAAGTAAGAATGAGTGATGTGAGAGTTGAACTAAATTTGATCGTTGTTATCGACTCGGTTAAATTACTTTTCATCAAGATAAGTAACGCCAAATTAATATTCTTGATTAATTTTATTTACCTTTCTTATCGCAAATTATATGTGATTAGATGTTTATTGTTATATTTAAATTAAAATGCTTGTCTTAAGTGAATAATTTCATTTTTAGAGAAGGATTACTATCCAAAAGACGTATGGAGTAACATATGAAAAAGCTGAATAATAATTTTAAATTAAGTCTTGCAACCCTACTTATTACCTCTGCAATGCACGCGAATGCCGGTATTGTATCTATCGACGGTGACCACGGAAAATTCTCGATTGATGGTGATGTTGAATTCGACTACAACTATCAAAATCATGATTCTGACACTAAAGATTTTCAATTAGATCAAGGTGGTCGTATTCTGTTCAATATTAATTCTGAACGTTCTGTTAACGGCTATACATTTAAAGCACGTGTATCTCCAGGTTATGGTGTTGCCGGTAACACATTTGTTGACGATGTTTGGTTTGCTATTGCCAGTGATGAAGGTGGCGAATTAAAAATCGGTCACTTTGAAGCGTATGATCTGTTCCCTGCAGGGCAAGACACATTCCTAGATCAATACGGTGCTACTGGTGATGGTTCAGTTTCAGATTCAGCTCCTTATATGTATCGTGCAAAAGAAGGCCGTGGTCGTAATAATGATGGCCAGGTGATGTATAGCCGTACTATGGACAATCTGTACATGGAAGTTGCAGCAAAACTGGGCGATGTGGACCTATTTGCAGGCAATTACCATGGTCAGACCATCACTTCAGAAAATGACGTATTAATCGTTCGTCCGGTTGTAGCTTACCAGGCTGGTAAACTAAAACTGGCTGCGGGTTTTGAAACTAACCTGGCAAATGAGTCTGCGACAGTTGATGTTGCTGGTAAGAAAGTTGATATCATGGATCGTAAGGGTTACGGCGTAACTGGTAACTATTCTGACGGTAGCTTTTACGTAAACATGAGCTATTCAGCAATGGATGCCGTCGATGAGAACAACGT
Organism: uncultured Vibrio sp.; assembly: GCA_963666615.1. Classification (GTDB taxonomy): domain Bacteria; phylum Pseudomonadota; class Gammaproteobacteria; order Enterobacterales; family Vibrionaceae; genus Vibrio. Next base: position 70,131 of record OY762907.1, on the reverse strand, counting down.
AGCGTACGGTGTTAGTATCGGTTATTCAGACTTCTGCGTGGGTTACATGGGCGCAACCAATGAGATTACTAATGATGTAATTACTAGCGGTACATTCGTTGGTGATGTTCAGGTAGACAGTGTTTATGCATCATATAAATTTACCAGTGTGTTAGATGTAAAAGATTTTGATATGTATGTTGGTGGATATCAGTCTACCGCTAAAGAGAAAGACGTAACATTGGGTGCTGGTCAATACAATGTAGATGGTCAGGATGATATGGGCCTACGTTTACGCTTTAAATACATTTTCTAAACCTTTTCAAACATATATACCCTTGCCTTTGTTTTATTTTGGAGCCCTTTAAAAGGGCTCCTTTTTTTAGTTCAACGTATCGTTAACCGATAAATTGATCTTCTGGCTCTGCTCTCTGAATTCCTGAGGAGTCGTGCCCGTATGGTTTTTAAACGCAGCAAAAAAAGAGCCTTGGTGTTTGAACCCACTGTTACCTGCAATATTTTTTATGGAATTACGCGTATTGCTTAATAACACTTTGGCGTGATTGATACGCATAATGATTAGGTATTGTTTGATAGAGACGCTAAGCATATTTTTAAATAAGCTCATGGCATACTTAGGATGTAGCTTAACGTGCGCGGCAATATCTTCAACTTTGATATCTTTATTGTGATTACTGGCGATAAAGTCGAGCATTAACTGGACATTTTTATATCCCGTCTGGTTGGCATGACGCAGTGTTACATCTCTTAAGAAGCTGAACATTTCAACCTGATAATCACAGGTACATAAACGACGCAGCATTAAAAATACTTCTTCCTGGACAATACCATTTTTAGTTTCATCACATTCCTGATACCAGGCCAGCCAGCGATTACTTTCTGATAGGCTGACCACATTGTCTATGTTTGCGGAAATAACACCGCCGTGCATGATTTGCTGAACAAATTCATTTGAAAGTGCCCAGCCCAGCATTACGCTCAGCGGAATATTAATAATTCCCATTAGAGCATCATCGCTAACCTTATTGACTTTGTGCGGTGTTACGGCCCAAAACATAGCCATTTGGCCTGCTTCAATTTTAATGTTCGCGTTATTGAAGGAGTATTCTACGCTGCCATTATAAATAACATTCACTTCGATCTGCTGATGCCAGTGGTAATCGGACATATAAAACGGTTTTCTTAACTCAAAGCTGAGTTCGGTTTCACCATCGAGTAAAGGGCCGTTATGAGGGTTGTTGATAAGGTAGTTGAAGTTTTCAGAGTCTTTTGTTGGTAGTTCTTGCATGGCTCTAGTCCGCTTGTGGTCTTTAAAAGTAAGTGTAATTTAATTGACTAAATAAGCAACAAAAACATTCAATCCCTTGTGTGATCTGTCTTTCTGGGGGTTGTTGGTGTTTCTTTTAAAAGAAATTGGTGGAATTTGTATCTGTAATTTATCTAAATACTCTTAAAAAGTAATAATAGGTGATGTGTGGCTGAAAGTGGATTTGCTGACAATTTCAGAGTGGGTTATGTTGAGTGCATACGATAAACAACCCCTACAACAACACAAAAGGAAAATGCGAAAATGAAATATCAAAAGCATCTTTTAGGCTTGTCTATAGCATGCGTATGTTTTCCGGCATTATCTGAAGCGCTACCTGAAGGTGCGACCAAGATTCCAGATGCACAGGAAATACCCAACCGTTTATCTATTGAATATTTTTCACCGGATCAAATTGTTGAGTTTAAAAAACTTGATCACTATTCGGAGCCTGAGTGGGTTACTGAAAAATACGTAAAAACAGGGAAATTGCCACCAGTTGAGCAACGTCTGCCTGAAGTTCCGATGGTAATGAAAACGGCCTCTATGCCTGATGGTGTGGGTGAATACGGTGGTGTGTTCCATCATGTTATCGGCGGTCGTCCTCAGGGATGGAACTGGTCTGCAGCACATTCACAGGGCTGGGGTGGTATTAACTATACACTGCAACAATGTTTGACCCGTACCGGTCCGATGTATCAGCTGAATTCTGATGAGTTGGAAGTTCTCCCTAACCTGGCTCAGAACTGGGAGTGGTCAGAAGATGGTAAAGCCCTAACTATGCATTTGATTAAAGGTGCAAAATGGTCTGATGGTGAACCATTTACCTCGGAAGATGTACGTTTTTACTGGGAAGACACCGTTTTAGAAGCAAGAATTCCGTCATTTTCTTCTCAGAACGCTCTTGGTGAAGGTGCAACTCTTGAAATCGTTGATGACTACACGATTCGTTGGCATTTCGAAAAGCCTTTCCAAAACCAGGCGCTATATAACATGGCATTTATGACATTCTGTCCTGGACCAGCTCATACGCTTAAGCCGCTGCATCCTAAATACAATGACAAAATGACCTTTGAAGACTTCAATAACGCTTTACCTGCTAACCAGGTTCCAGCGGTAACAATGGGCCCTTGGGTTCCTGTTGATTACAAAGAAGATCAAATCATTGTTATGCGCCGTAACCCGTTCTACTGGAAAGTCGATGAAGCAGGCAATCAGCTTCCTTATATGGATGAAATGCACTTTAAACTTTCTACCTGGGAATCTCGCACATTAGAAACAATGGCGGGTACTGCTGACTTCTCTAATATGGAAAACCCACCAATCTATATTGAGACGCTACGTAAACTTGCGGCACCAAATTCTCCAACTAAGGCAATGTTTGGTCCGCGTAACTTAGCATATCAAATCCAGATGAATATGAACCCAACGTTGTCTGTTACTGACGACAGAGAGTCGGCAATCCGTCAGCTAAACCGTGACGTTAAATTCCGTAAAGCCGTTTCTCATGCTGTTGATCGTAAGAGCCTTGGCCAAGCATTAGTTAAAGGACCATTTACCGCTGAATACGCGGGTGGTTTACACCCAGAGACAGCGTTCTATAGAAAAGACGATGTTGTTTATTATCCATATAACCCGGCTTTGTCGAAAAAATACCTGGCTGAACTGGGTCTTAAAGATACTGATGGTAATGGCGTTCTGAACTTCCCGAAAGATGTGGATAACGGTCAGGATGTTGAAATCGTATTCAACACCGGTAATGGTACGTCTGACAGCGTATTCAATGAAAACCTGGTTTCTATGATGGCCGATGTCGGTATTAAGCTGATTCCTCGTGTACTGGATAGCGTGCAGGGTGATTCAGCTCGTGACTCTGGTGATTTTGACTGGCGACTAAACCGTAGTGATAAAGAGCTTATTGTGCCAATGCAACGTATGGAATGGCTGGCTCCAATCGCGAAGAGCGGCCCAATCTGGCACCGTGGTACAGAAAACAATCCTCAGGTTCTTCAGCCATTTGAAGAAAAAATGGTGAATTTGGCACATGAAATTGTGACTGAACGTGATGCTGCCAAGCAGTCTGAATTGATTGGTCAACTTAACCATGAGTTAACTAAGAACGTATATCACGTCGGCTTAGTGGCTTATCCGGGGGCATTGCTTGTCAGCAAACGTATGAAAAACGTACCAAACGCGCCAATCATTGCGTACCAATGGGCTGAAGATGCAGTAATGCGCGAACGTATCTGGGTTCCTAAGGATCAGCAAACTAAAGAGCTGAAACCTCAGACAGTTCCAGAATATAAATAAAACGCTATAAGGCGGGGAAATTCCCCGCCTAAACAAGGTGTGTAATATGTTTGAATTTATAATAAAACGACTTCTAAGCACTATCGGTCTTCTTTTCGTTCTTAGTGCTATTACGTTCGTCATTATCCAGCTTCCAGAAGGGGATTATGGTGACTTAATTAAAAACCAAGCTATTTCGATGGGGGGAGCTTCACCTCAACAGGCACAAGAGCTAGCGGATGCTGCCCGTGCCCGCTACGGATTGAATGAACCAGTGTTAACTCAATATGGGCATTGGTTAAAGAACATCGTTTTCCATTTTGATTTTGGTTATTCGTTTGCGTACAACAAACCAGTTATGGATGTTGTTGGTGAGCGACTGCCGAGAACGATCTTTATCGCGCTAGGATGCCATATTGGTGCAACGTTGTTGGGAGTATTGGCCGGAATTTATGCGGCAACAAACCAAAATAAACTGGGTGATAGAATTGCAACTCTACTCTCTTTTGTTGCGATGACAGTGCCACGCTTTGTTATGGCGATCATTATCGTTTACTTCATGATTTTTGCCTGGAATACCGGTTCGATAGGAGCGATGAATTCGCCCGAATACCTGTTTGAGCCGATGTCGTGGAATAAATTCATCGATACGCTGGTACACATTTGGCCGGTGATCTTTATCGCTGCATTTGGTGGTATGGCATTTAACCTACGTCTGATGCGCGGCAACCTTCTGGATATATTGAAAATGCAGTATATCGAGACGGCTCGAGCGAAAGGGCTTCGGGAAAATAAAGTTATCTTTAAACATGCTGTGCCAAATGCATTACACAGTTTGATCTCTTATCAGGGTGTGGCATTACCGTACATGATTACCGGTGAGATGGAAGCAGCTATGGTACTTGGTATTCCAACTATCGGGCCGCTAATTATCTCCGCTATGGCAGACCAGGATACATACGTTATTGGCACGATTATGTTGTTAGTTGCGGGATTGCTGATTATCGGCAACTTACTGGCCGACTTAATGCTTGCCATTTTAGATCCACGAATTCGTTTATCGTAGGTAGTAGTTATGAATATGAAACAGTCACAAAGTTATTCGAGCTTAGTTTGGATACGATTCAAACGAAACAGAATGGCACTGATGAGTTTAGTCTTACTCACATTGCTTGGTTTAACTTCGGTTTTCGCACCATTTTTCTCTTCAAATGATCCAACGGCTCGTTTTAGTGAAAGTATTTATGATGCTCCGGCTAATATTCACTTTTTTGATGCAGAAGGCTCGTTCCACCTAAGACCGTTTGTTTATGCAAAAGTAGTAGATATCGATCCGGTTACCTTCTTACCCGTAGTAACTGAAGATAAAAACCAACGTATCTCATTAGAATTCTTCAACCAAGGTTGGGAATATGATTTCCTTGGCATGACATTCAGCACCCACTTAGTTGGACTGGAAGATGATTCACCGCTATTTTTCCTCGGCTCAGACAACCTGGGACGAGACCTTTTAGCCCGTTGTTTCTTCGGTAGCCGCATTACCTTGCTATTTGCTATCGCAGTGGTTTCTATCGTGGTGTCTGTCGGTACGGTTGTGGGCATTCTTTCTGGTTATCACGGTGGTCGTTTTGACTTTGTTGTACAACGTATAGCAGAGCTGGCGCTGGCATTTCCGGCTGTACCTCTTTACCTGGCTCTTATCGCGGTACTTCCAAAAACTGCAGATTCAACATCGGTATTTATTATGCTGATAGTCATTCTGTCGTCGCTGCAATGGGCTTTCATTGCCCGCCAGGTTCGTGCACAGGCCTTATCCATGCGTAACCTCGATTACATACGCGCCGCAAAATCGGTGGGTGCGAAAGATATGCGAATTGTATTGCGTCATATTTTACCTAACGTGACCAGTAACGTCGTTGTATTAGCAACGATTATGTTGCCAACCATTGTATTAACCGAAAGCTTTTTTAGTTTTCTTGCGGTTGGGGTTAAAGCGCCAATGTTTAGCTGGGGTTCATTGTTAAACGCGGCAGGGCAGTTCCAGACCATCGGCTCATACCCGTGGTTACTTTACCCGGTAGGCTTTATTTTAATTACGGTATTAGGTTTTAACGCTCTTGGTGATGGTTTGCGCGATGCCGTTGACCCATATTCTAACTAACTGCTGATTTTGAGAGATAATGATGGACAATAAATACACGTCTGATAGTCAGTCGGCTAACAGAAATATAATCGCCCGAGTAAGTGACCTACATGTTGGTTTTAATACTGAAGATGGTTTAGTTCAGGCTCTGAAAGGGGTTAGCTACAATATTAAAGCGGGTGAGATGGTGGCGTTAGTTGGTGAGAGTGGTTCGGGTAAATCTGTATCAGCGCGTTCACTGATGGGGCTATTACCGAAAAATGCGCAGGTCGCCGAAAGTAGCAAAGTAACTTACCGTGACACAGATATTACTTCTGCAACGGAACGTCAGTTACTAAAGTTACGTGGTAATAAAATCTCTATGATTTTCCAGGAGCCGATGACTTCACTAAACCCGCTGTATACATTGGGTGAGCAGGTCAGCGAGGCTATTCTGATCCACCAGAAAGTATCAAAAGCGGAAGCCCGTAGAAAAACCATTGAACTGTTTGAAGCGGTTCAGTTACCTCATCCGGAAGAGCGTTACGACCAATATCCACATCAGTTATCAGGTGGTCAGCGTCAGCGCGTAATGATCGCAATGGCATTAACTAATAATCCGGATTTGCTAATTGCCGATGAACCAACTACCGCGTTAGATGTAACAGTTCAGGCTAATATCTTGCGTTTGATTAAAAATCTGCAAGAAAAAACTGGAATGAGTGTACTGCTTATTACCCACGATTTGACCATCGTTCGTCAGTTTGCTGATTATATCTACGTGATGAAACGTGGCGAAGTTGTTGAGCACGGTTTAACCGAGCATATATTTACTAAAGCAGAACACCCTTACACTCAAATGTTGATTGATTCTGAGCCGAAGGGGTTGGCTTCTCCGGTTCCTGAAGCATCTCCGGTGATTTTGCATGCAGAAAAAATGCGTGTTGAATTTAACCTGGGTAAGAAAGGGTTATTCAATCGTGCACCACAGAAAAAGCTGGTTGCGGTTGACGATATTACTATCTCCTTAAAACGTGGTGAAACGCTAGGTATTGTAGGAGAGAGTGGTTCAGGTAAAACCACCCTTGCAATGGCCATCTTTAATCTCCTGAATGCGGGTGAAATTAACGGTACGGTCACTTATGACGGAAACTGCTTAAATACCATCACGGCTGAACAATTACGTTTGCTGCGTAAAGAGCTTCAGGTTGTGTTCCAGGACCCGTTCTCATCACTTAACCCGCGTTTATCGGTTAAACAGATTTTGGAAGAAGGGTTGACGGTAAATGGATTATTCAAGGATCCGAAAGAAAGATTAGCCAAATTAGAAAAAGCGCTATTGGATGCTGGATTGCCAGCCAATATCTTAAACCGTTATCCGCACGAATTTTCTGGTGGTCAGCGCCAACGAATCGCGATTGCACGTGCTCTAGTGCTTGATCCAAAAGTTATTTTATTGGATGAACCGACATCTGCGCTTGATTTAACGATTCAAAATCAAATCGTTCATCTGCTTAAACAATTGCAGGAAAAACGCGGAATATCGTATCTCTTCATCAGCCATGATTTACGAGTGGTTAAATCTCTCTGCCATCGTGTATTAGTGATGCGTCACGGTGAAGTTGTCGAAGAAGGTCCAACGGTTGATATTCTTGAAAACTCAACAATGGAATATACAAGGAAATTAATTAAGGCGGCATTTGAAATAGCTGCATAAATTAAATTGTTCAATGTTTAAAACATTTCTTATAGAGAAGGAATGTATCTTTTTAGCGTAATGCTGAAGGGCAGTTATTGTCTGAATATAGATGTCTTATAGCAAATATCTATTTTTTATGTCGTTTTAATCCTTGGGGTATGAGTGAAATATTATGAAAGAAAAAAGTATTATTGAATTAATTGGTAATAAAACCCAATTGATTATCGAAACCGGTGAATATACGGAAATTCTTCACTGGGGAAATAAAGTCAGTGGCGACCTTGAAAATTATCGCCCAATGTTACATCGCACTGTTCCTCAGGGGCGTTTGGACAAAGATGTGGCGATGACAATGTCACCAGAGTTAGGTCGGGGTGTATTTAGTAGCCCGGGCGTTGAAGGTCACCGTAATGGTTTGGATTGGGCACCGGTATTTGTTATCAGCAACGTGGAACAACGTGCTGGTGGCGTGGTAATCGAAAGCGAAGATTTGAACGCAGGTCTAAAGCTGACTACAGAAATTGAGTTAGATGAATTTGATGTTTTGAAAACACGCCATGCATTAACCAACACTAAAGCGGGTTGCTATCAGGTTAATCGCCTGGCGAATACGTTGCCATTACCACCACGAGCCAAAGAGCTAATGACGTTTTATGGCCGTTGGGTTAAAGAGTTTCAGACGCAGCGTCAACCATTGCTGCAAGGTGGTTATCAACAGGAAAACCGTCGTGGCCGTACGTCACATGAACATTATCCTGCATTTGTAGCTGGTATTGAGCACTTTGGTGAAACATCAGGTGATGTATGGGGATTCCATTTCGCGTGGAGTGGTAACCACCGTATGCGTGCGGATGTAAAAGTCGATGGACGCCGCTACGTGCAAGCCGAAGTGATTTATTTACCGGGTGAAATTGAGTTAAGTCAGGGTGAAAGTCTTACTACGCCATGGTTGTATGCGAGCTATAGTGAAGACGGTTTGAATACCATGAGCCAACAATTCCATGCTCATGTGCGCAGCGAAATTATCGCGCCAGAATATTCAGTTAAAACCAGGCCAGTTCACCTTAATACCTGGGAAGGTATCTATTTCGACCATGATCCAGAGTACATCATGTCGATGGCGTCTGAAGCTGCTGAGATGGGTGTAGAACGTTTTATTATTGATGATGGCTGGTTTAAAGCACGTGATGATGATTATGCTGCATTAGGTGACTGGTATCTCGATGAAAAGAAATACCCGAATGGTCTTGAGCCAGTTGTTGATCACGTTAATCAGCTTGGTATGGAGTTTGGTCTTTGGTTTGAACCAGAGATGATCAATAAAAACTCAGATTTGTATCGTGCTCATCCTGAATGGTTACTGGCTGTAGATGGTTATAACCAGCCAGAAGGTCGCCATCAATACGTTATCGATTTGCAAAATGATGATGCATTTAATTATCTGTTTGAACGCGTAGATCACTTCTTGAGCAAATATAACATTGGTTATGTTAAGTGGGATATGAACCGTGAGATTGTCCAACCTGGACACAACGGTCGTGCCTCCGGGGTTAAGCAGACTGAACGTTTTTATGATTTGGTTGATAAACTGCATGCAAAACATCCGGGTGTCAGTATCGAATCTTGCGCTTCAGGTGGTGGCCGGATCGACTATGAAGTACTAAAACGTACCGACCGTTTCTGGCCATCAGACAATAATGATGCGTTAGAAAGACAAACCATTCAGCGCGGAATGAGTTATTTCTTCCCACCAGAAGTCATGGGAAGCCATATCGGTTCAGGTAACTGCCATTGTACTCGCCGTCGTCACAGTATTGAGTTTCGTGGCTTAATGGCTCTGTTTGGACATATGGGTATTGAACTGGATCCGGTAAAAGAAGATCAGCAGGAAAAAGATAATTTTGCCCGTTATGTTGAGTTGCATAAGAGTCTTCGTCCTTTGCTGCACAGCGGTAACTACTGGCGCATTCCGACAGAAGATCAAGCAACAGAAGTACAAGCTGTGATTTCTGCTGACAAGTCCGAAGCGGTTGTATTAGTGGCACAACTGGCAATGCCTACCAATTCGTTGCTCGGTCATTTACGAATTCCTGGACTGGATGATAATGCAGTTTACCGAATGACTGTACTCGATAAGCCTGTGTTCTTTGACAAAATTGCCAATACTCAGGCTCCATGGGTGTATAAGGAAAATGAAATTTCTGGAATTTGGTGTCGTGAAATTGGTTTTGTTCTACCACTTCTTGACCCGGAAACAGCAATGTTAATTAAGTTGGAAAAAATTAATTAAATACTCATAGGTTAATTTAAACCGCTCTTTATCTAAGGGCGGTTTAATACCGAGAATAATAGATTTATTTTCATGTTTAATCATTAAAACGAAAATTATTTCAGAGTGCGCTAAGAGAGGCAAATCGTGAAAGTTTTAATAACCGGTGGTATGGGATATATAGGAAGTCATACGTGTGTTCAGATGATTGAATCAGGTATGGAACCCATTATTGTTGATAATCTTTGCAATAGTAAATTGGCGGTCCTGGATCGTATTGAAGCGCTAACCAATACACGACCATTATTTTATGAAGGTGACGTTCGTGATGAAGCATTTTTAGATAATGTATTTAATACTCACGATATTGATGCCGTTATTCATTTCGCCGGGTTAAAAGCGGTTGGTGAATCAGTAGTTAAACCTCTTGAATATTACGATAATAATATTAACGGCTCTCTGGTTTTAGTCAGATCAATGCGTAAAGCTGGAGTGAAGAGCTTGGTGTTTAGCTCATCGGCCACGGTATATGGTGACCCTGCTGAAGTGCCAATCACTGAATCCTCTCCAGTAGGAGCGACAACCAACCCGTATGGCCGTAGCAAGTTTATGGTTGAAGAATGTCTGAGCGATTTTTATCACTCTCAACCCGACTGGAGTATCACTCTATTACGTTATTTTAATCCGGTCGGTGCACATCCATCGGGCACCATGGGAGAAGATCCTCAGGGTATACCTAACAACCTAATGCCGTTTATTGCTCAGGTGGCAGTTGGTCGAAGAGAGAAACTATCCGTATTTGGGAATGATTACCCGACTCCGGATGGTACTGGTGTGCGAGATTATGTTCACGTTGTGGATCTGGCGGATGGTCATATAGCAGCGCTAAATGCATTAGGTAATAAGCAAGGCTTGCATATTTACAATCTAGGGACAGGCACTGGATCGAGTGTACTGGAAATGGTGAAAGCATTTAGCGATGCATGCGGTCATCAGATTGCCTATGAGATATGTGAACGGCGCTCTGGTGATATTGCTGAATGTTGGGCGAGTACCGCGAAAGCTGAGCAGGAGCTTGGCTGGAAAGCGACTCGCACACTAACTGATATGGCTGAAGATACTTGGCGCTGGCAGTCGAGAAACCCGAATGGTTATACCGAAACTATAGAGTTTCAGAGTCCGCCATTAATTGAAGCCTAATATTCATCAGACAGAAGAGATTCGCCATGAAATTTAACCCAATTGATCACCCACATCGTCGTTATAACCCGTTAACCGGTCAGTGGATTCTGGTATCACCACATCGGGCAAAGCGTCCGTGGAGCGGTCAGGATGAAAAGCCAAGCAGTAATGAGCTGCCAAGCTATGACGAAAAATGTTTCTTGTGCGCCGGTAATACTCGTATATCTGGTGATAAGAATCCAGACTACACAGGAACCTATGTATTCAGCAATGACTTTGCCGCATTAATGACCGATACACCTGATGCTCCCGAATCCGATAATCCATTATTTAAAGTTCAGGGAGCCAAAGGGTTAAGTCGCGTTATTTGCTTTTCTCCCGATCACAGTAAAACTTTGCCCGAGCTGCCTGTTAGCAAGATCCGTGGTGTGATTGATACCTGGAATGAGCAGATAGAGGAACTGGGTAAGCAGTATATCTGGGTTCAGGCATTTGAAAATAAGGGTGAAACGATGGGTTGCTCCCAGCCCCATCCACATGGCCAGATTTGGGCAAATAGCTTTTTACCGAACGAAATTGAACGCAAAGAGAAACTACTCAAAGAGTACTATCTCAAAAATGGTACAAATCTTCTAACCGATTATGTTCAGGCTGAACTTGATAGCGGTGAGCGAATAGTGGTCGAAACGGAGCATTGGATCGCGGTTGTTTCTTACTGGGCAGCATGGCCTTTCGAAACCATGTTATTGCCTAAAGCACATATCCGTCGGATGAGTGAGCTTAGTAACGAACAGCGTGATGATTTAGCCGTAGCCATCAAAAAGCTGACCAGTCGTTATGACAATCTATTTCAGTGTTCATTTCCTTATTCAATGGGATGGCACTATGCGCCATTTTTCGAAGCAGGTACAGATATCGAGCACTGGCAATTGCACGCATTATTTTATCCACCGCTATTACGCAGTGCGACGGTGCGCAAGTTTATGGTGGGATACGAAATGTTGGCCGAATCACAACGTGACCTCACGGCAGAACAAGCCGCACAAAGGCTAAGAGATGTAAGTGATGTCCACTATAAAGAACAATAAGTAACAACAGAACGAAAACTAGAGAACAGACTATGACCACCTTAATTCAAAGCGTAACAGACGCATTTAAGTCGATTTGTAATGATTTTCCAACTCATATTATTCAGGCTCCTGGCCGCGTTAATTTAATTGGTGAACATACCGATTATAACGATGGCTTTGTTTTACCTTGTGCAATCAATTACAAGGCCGTCGTTGCTGCCGCGACGCGTAGCGATAGCATTATTCGTGTTATATCGGTTGACTATGGAAACCAAGTTGATGAGTTCGATCTGACGAAAGAGATTGAATTCTTGCCGGAATGCATGTGGGCAAACTATGTGCGTGGTGTTATTAAGTGTTTACTTATTCAGGGGTATTCATTTTCCGGAATGGATATCGCTGTTAGTGGCAATGTACCTCAGGGTGCAGGTTTAAGTTCTTCTGCAGCCCTTGAAGTTGTCATTGGTCAGACAGTAAAAGAGCTTTATAACCTGGCAATTACTCAGGCGGAAATTGCACTTAACGGGCAGCGTGCAGAAAATGAATTTGTTGGTTGTAACTGCGGGATTATGGATCAGTTGATCTCCGCAGAAGGTAAAAAAGACCATGCGTTGCTTATCGATTGCCGCTCTCTGGAAACTCAGGCGGTTCAAATGCCAGAAAATATGGCTGTGGTGATTATTAATTCGAATAAAAAGCGCGGCTTGGTTGACAGTGAATATAATACGCGTCGTGAACAGTGCGAAGAAGCCGCCCGCTTCTTTGGCGTTAAAGCGTTACGTGATGTATCCATTGAACAGTTTAATCAACAATCGTCTGAACTTGATGTTGTGGTGGCAAAACGCGCCCGCCATGTGATCACCGAGAATAGTCGCACGGTTGAAGCCGCTAGCGCGCTTGCACAAGGAAATATGAAATTGATGGGCGAACTAATGGCTCAGTCACATATTTCGATGCGTGATGATTTTGAAATTACGGTTAAAGAGATCGATCTATTGGTTGAGATGGTGCAGGAAGTTATCGGCAACCAGGGGGGAGTCCGTATGACAGGTGGTGGATTCGGCGGCTGTGTCATTGCTTTGGTTCCGCCTGAGTTGGTTGCGGAAGTAAAGGCTGTCGTTGAGTCGCATTACGAGGAATTAACCGGACTTAAAGAAACCATCTATGTTTGCAAAGCAGAAGATGGAGCTGGATTAGTAGAAGCATCCTGATTTGTTGTTGATTAGTTGAAAATACCCCTTCTGTCGTAGAAGGGGTATGCTGTCATTGATGTCACTCGGCAACATTAAAAGCGAAAATCCTTATAGTAATATTGTCGATCATGTTCTCCAATTTGCCGCAAAATACGGCAAGGATTACCAACCGCAACAACATTGGCAGGAATATCTTTGGTAACAATGCTTCCTGCACCTATTACTGAATTCTCACCTATCGATACTCCTGGTAGCACAACACAATTCGCCCCAATCCAAACATTGCGACCGATATGTATTGGAACATTGAACTGAGCAACGTTTTCTCTGTATTCAGGATCGATAGGATGGCCAGCGGTTGCCAACGTTACGTTTGGTCCAATCATAACGTGATCACCAATGTAAATATGAGTGTCGTCAACTAATGTCAGATTGAAATTTGCATATACATGATTTCCCAAATGAGTATGCTTACCCCAATTGGCATGCAACGGTGGTTCGATATAACAGTTTTCACCCATTTCAGCAAAATACTGACTTAAAATCTCTTGACGTAACTTCTGCTGAGATGGCCGCGTATGATTAAAGTCATAAAGTATTTCTAACGAGAGCAGTTGTTCTTTTGCTAACTCATCATCAGTACAGAAGTAGACTTCATTACTATGAATTTTATCGTTAATGCCCATATGTTCCCTATCGATTTGCTAAGTTAACCATATATTATTGATTTTATACGGGTATTGAAATTATCAGGTGGAATGTGTGATGTTAATCAGTTTCTAATGCCAATTTTTATATTTTACTGCTATATTCAATCCAATTGTTCTAATAAAGTAATAATGAGTGATGTAAAGAGCAAATACGTTATTGTTGAATAAACCTTAATAGGTTAAATTAGATGTGTAGTTAATCGTTTGGTATATTATTTGTCTACGTTGTTTTTGCATGGCTATTCTTGGCCATGCATTTTTTTTTAATAAAGTAAGCTAAGTTAAATATGAAATTAAAAAGTCAACTCATAATTGGATTTGGGATCCTGCTTATGGCTATTTTGCTAAGCTCTGGTCTATCTGTTTATAAATTCAATAGCGTATCTAAAAATTCCATAGAATACAGAGAGATAGCAAAAGAAAATAGTATAGTGATTACTCATCAGATGATGATTGCAGAAAGTGAAGTTCTGATCTCAGAGTATCTTCATACCCCAGATGATGCATTAAAAAGAAAAATACTATCTAAACTTAATGAAATTGATTCAGTCATTAACCAAGCATTACAGGAACAGGTTATCGATAGTGAATTGAGAAGTGATATTTCTAATGTGTTGATATATCTAGATAAATATAAAAATAATTTTAAAATTATTGTGGATTTAATGCAACGGCGAAATGAAATAATCACTAATGATCTTAATCCTAACGGACCTCATTTGGTTGAATTAACAACAAAACTGATCGACAGGGCTTATGATAATGAGAGTAGTGTTGAAGGTTATTTCGCAGCGATGTTGCAAAAAAATGTAGTGTTAGCACGGTTACACACATTTCGTTTTTTGACCTCATATGATAAATCTGACATTGATGAAGCATTAAATGAATTCAGTCTCTTTAAAGAAAAAGCAAATTATTTTATAGCTATTACTGCGGATAAAGAACAATCGAAATCATTAAATGAGCTTAATGATATTGTTGAAATATATCAAACGGCTTTAATAAATTTGAGCAAGACAGTCACTCAACGTAATAATTTAATAAAAGACGTTGCTCTGCAGTCAAAACAATTATCTGACTATATTGGTAAAGTTGGTCAGTTCTACAAGGATAAAATGGTAACGATAGGTTTATCCTTAGATGAGTCATTTGTTGAAGCACAATACAGCATTATTAGTATTGCTATTATATGTTTGATTATTGCCATTGCTACGGTGGTGATAATCAATCGAACGATACTTAGTCTTATTGGTGGTGAGCCTAAAGTGATTGCCGAGTTGGTAAGGCGAGTTTCTGAAGGTGATTTGACCAGCCGGATTAATATAACTGGAAAAGAAAGAGGAATCTTTGCCGATATTGTTTCGATGCAAACACAATTACAGCGGATCATTTCTCATTTTATATTGATTTCTGAAAGTATCTCGACTGCAGCGACTGAGCTTAGTTCGGTGATGACTCAAGCAAAGTGTAATGCGCAGCAGGAGCAGCAACATTTTACTCAGGTAACGACGGCTATGTATCAGCTTTCGTCCGCTGCAGCGGAAGTTAGCAGCAACGCAGGTGAAGCTGAAACATCAGTACAACAGGCCAATGATCGAGTACGAACCGGACTTAATGCCATGGATATCTCGAATAGTATTACGGCTCAATTAAACATTAAAACACATGAATCTGCAGCTATAGTGGGCCAGGTTAGCCAGTATGCAAAAGAGATCGATTCCGTAATTGAAGTTATCAATGGTATCTCTGATCAAACGAACCTGTTGGCTCTTAATGCAGCAATAGAGGCGGCTAGGGCAGGGGAAGCCGGACGCGGGTTTGCCGTTGTAGCTGACGAAGTAAGGGCTTTAGCACTAAAAACTCAGCAATCGACCATAAATATTCAGGAGATTATTCACCGATTACAGGAGCAGGCTGCAAAGGCTGATCTATATATGAAAGAAAGCCGGACGTTAGGAGAACTATCTAGTGAGACCACTGAAGAGGTCAATGCCGCTTTCTCCGTTATTATGGAATCGGTGGTGCAGATCTCTGATCTAAATCAGTTGGTTGCAACTGCAGCACAACAGCAGACTCATGTCACCAGTGATATCTCTCGGAGTATGGAATCAACCAGCATGCTAGTTGAGCAGAATGTATCTGGGATTGAACAAAGCGAGATCGCTGCTGAAGAGTTATCTCGCCTTGCAGCAGAACAAAAATCCATTTTGCAATTTTTTAAGTTGAAGTAGATCTGTTTATTCCTGTCATAACCTAGGGTCTGTATATGGTTTTACCATATACAGACCCTAGACACATCCGATTAATAACGCTACCAGAACAGGGCTACCGACATCCATTTGTCAGTAGCCTGTACATCGTCACTAGCCATTAAGTTACTGCTACCTGCGTCACAAATTTACGATAATGTACGATGCAACATCGGTCTATTGCTATTTCTGATATCTTCAGTGCAGCTTTGAATGGAGTAATTATAACCGCTTGATAAATAATGAATAAAGTTATTTATCATTGTGTTTTATTTGTATGTTGCTCATGAGGTTTCGTTGGTTGCTTGCAACTACCGTCACTCGAAAGCGCAACAGTGGTTATCGTGGGAATAGACTTGATTACGTAATCTTATCGTCAATAGCAATGACTTTGCTAGAAGTAGTAACGTATTGTCTTATCGTTATCGTATTGAAGAAGTGTGAGACAATACCATTTTACCTCTAATCCTTGATGGGCATAAAAATTATGGCATTTAATACAAATACTGCTCAAGAATCCATGGTTCGGTTAACTCAGATCATCGGGCAGAACAAATATTTACAGGCTGTTATGCGCGGCATGATGGCTGTTTTACCAGCGACTATTATGAGTGCAGTTGCAACATTACTTAAAGTTTTCCCTGTCGAAGCTTACCAGAAGTTTTTGGTGGACTATGACCTGGTTCGTTACTTTGATATTCCAATCAATTTTACCAATAACTTTTTAGCCGTATTAGTGTCGTTCTCTGTCGCATACACTTTGGCTAAAAGTTTCGATGTGGACGGTTTTCTGGCTGGACTTATCTCAATGATCTCCTTTTTTATTCTGACTCCTTATGAGTTGGGAGATTTTGGGCCGTTGGGGCAAGCATTTAGTATTCCAAACCAATGGTTGGGGGCTATGGGCTTGTTTAGTGGGATTCTGGTTGCCTTTGTATCAACACGTATATTTGTGTGGATTACGCAAAAGGGTCTTATTATCAAAATGCCGGAGTCAGTGCCTGAATTTATTTCTAAAACCTTTTCTTCGCTGGTACCAGGTATCACTATTCTGACTCTGTTTACCGTGATCTCAGCAACGATTAGTATTAATGGACTAGGCAGTATCCACCAGATTATATACAACATTTTGCAAGCACCTCTGACTTCTCTGGGCTCAGGTATCGGTTCAGTCATTATTATTACGATTGTTGCGCAGTTACTATGGTTCTTTGGCTTACATGGCCATGCAGTAACACTGGGTATTGTGGCACCGATTTGGTTTGCTATGGATGCACAACAACTTGCTGCTTATTCTGCAGGTCTGACACCTCCGAATATTACCGGTTTCGCATTCTTCATGACTTATGGTGTGGCTGGTAACTTATTACCTTTGGCATTTATGCTAGCATTTATGGCTAAAAGCGACCGCTTTAAAACATTGGGTAAAATTGCATTACCACCAGCGATTTTCACTATCGGTGAACCTATGGCCTACGGTGTTCCACTGGTAATGAACTTTGCACTGGCCATTCCTTATATCTTTTTTGATGCAGTAGTATTGCTTGTTGCCTATTACTTAACTGTTATCGGTATCTTGCCTCCTGTAGCCGGTGTTAGTACGCCAGCAGGCATGCCAATCGTTCTGACTGGTTTTATGCAGGGTAGTTGGAAAATTGCAGCATTCCAGGTTGTGGCATTGGGTGCACGATTTGCTGCCTGGTATTTCTTCTTCAAAGTAGCAGACGCGGTAGCTGTGAAAGAAGAACATGCTGAACTGGATAGAATTAACCAGGAAGCTGCTAAATCATCCGAAGAAGTAACCGCTTAATACATCAACGACAACAGATAGAACTATGAATAACAGTAAGTTAAAAGTTAATGGACAATCTGGATTTGTTGTCGTTGATCAGGCTCCAATTACATTGAGTTGGAGCCCTGACTTCGAACAAGTTGAATGCCAGATTAGTGTCTCTCAGGGATTTATCCCCATATATCAGCATGATATCAGGTCAAACCAATGCTATTTCTGTATTGATGAATTGGAATTAGAAGCAAATTCCAGCTATTCAGTTAAGGTTTCGGTTATCGGTGAAGCGCGTAAATGCTGTATTTTTACCAAGACATTTATAACGGGTAATTTGGGTGAATTTTCTGGTGAATGGATTTATAACGGAAATGACTTATTAGTTCAGTCCGATTATTACAAAGATAGACGTAATACCGTTATTCGTAAGAAGATAACTTTAGTGTCGGATCTGGAAGAAGCAATTATCCATATCGTGGGTCTTGGTTATTATCATTTATATGTTAACGGCAAGCGGGTATCTAACTATGAATTGAATACCGACTGGACTAACTATGATAAAACCGTCTTTTATGACACATTTGACATTTGTCCTTATCTTGTCAGTGGCGAAAATGAAATCGCTGTAGAACTAGGGAATGGTTGGTATAACCCGGCGCCACTGACGCTTTTCGGTAAATACAATTTACGTGAAGTTCTAAGTGTCGGTGAGCCGAAATTACTTGCGGATATCAAGTTAAAATCTGACGGAGAGTGGGAAACACTGGGTTCTGATTCTAGTTGGGAAGTGGCTGAAGGGGCATTTCTGTCCAATAATATCTATTTAGGTGAGTCATATGACTTCCGTCTGCGTGGTTCATCAAATAGTACTTTTGAGCTGAATGACACCCAATGGCATAGTGCGACTCTAACCAGCGGTCCGAAAGGCAAACTGGTACCCAGTTATATTCCTAAAATTAAACAGGTGCGTGCTGTCAGCGCAAAATCAATACAAACTCAAGACGATGGTGTTGTTATTATTGATTTTGGTCAGACGATAGCCGGTTTTATTGATCTTACTTATGAAGCGCAGCGTGATCAGGTTGTTCAGTTACGCTACGGGGAAGAGATTGGATCGGACGGACATGTTAATGGTGATTCCACGTTGGCTGGTTTTGTCGGTAAACAAGTTGCGCCGGATTTTTGTGTTCCTGCCGGTGAAGGTGGACCTGAACGGGCGGAGCAAATTGACCAGTTTATTTGTGCTGGAGGCACAGCACGCTTTACCAATAGCTTTACCTTTCATTCATTCAGATATGTTGAGATTAAGGGGCTAAAGACAGAGCAACTTAAGCTTGTTGAAGCCATTTACGTTCATACTTGCTTAGAGAACAATGGCGAGTTTCGTTGCTCTGATCCTTATCTGAATAAAATCTACGAATTGGCGAAGGTAACAAAGCAGAATAATGTGCATTCTGTATTTGCAGATTGTGCTCGTGAGCGCCTGGCGTATGGTGGCGATATCGTTGCGCTAGCTACGTCACAATTGTATATGTTCAACACCGATTTGATGTACCGCAAAACCATCCAGGATTTTATTAATGATATGCGCGACAATGGCGGTTTACCGGAAACGGCGCCATTCATGGGGATAAAAACGAATGGTACCTGCGATGGGGCTGGCCCTCTTGGTTGGCAGCTTGTTGTTGCATATTTGCTCAATGTTCATTACAAACATTACGGTGATCTACAGTTAGTAAAAGCAAGTTTTCCGTATATTGAGAAACAGATAAAGCATCTGAACAGTTTGTCGTTTGATGAGATTACTCAGAGTTGTCTGGGCGATTGGGGAAGCATTTTAGCAAAACGTGAAGATGTGAAAAATACTTCACCTGCAATTGGGTTTACTGCAGCATGCTTTTACTATTATCACATCAAGTTGGCGTGCAAATTTGCACAACTTATAGATGAACCAAGCAAAGTTCAAAGTTATGCTCATCAGTTGGAAATTCTTAAGCAACAAATCATCGAGCGTTATCAGAATGATGATGGTAGCTTCGCTGACCGTAGCCAGACAAGTTATATCTTTGCCTTATACTTTGAGTTGACTGCAAATGAAGATAAGCTCTTATCTGATTTGACGAATATGATTCGTGCAAATGACGGACAATTAACCAGTGGCATTTTTGGCCAGAGTTTTGCGTATGAATTGTTTGCTAAATACGGCGTTAAGCAGGTTGTGGCTGAATGGTTAAAATGGAAACCTGGATTTCCCAATATGCTCAGTGATGGTAACAATGCACTGAAAGAATTTTTTGGCGATAACCATAATGGTTCTTGTAACCATGCGATGTTTAGTTCATATGTTTCCTGGTTTTATCAGGGATTAGGCGGAATTCAGATTGAGGATGATGCGCAAGCGGCAGACAAGATCACTATTCGTCCTCATTTTGATGAAAGCATCAGTTTTGTGGATTGCTCATATAAAACGGTAAAAGGTATTATTTCTTCGAATTGGAGTCGTAATTCTGATGAAATAGAGTTGCATATTACCACACCTCACAATATGAAAAAATGTATACTCGTTATTGATATAAAATACGTCGATTCTGTATCTAATTTAAACGTGATCCATGTTGATAAAAATGATATTTTTATAGATATAACTGATTCATCTTCATTGAAATTATCTTTAAAATCTGGTGTACTTGTCGAATAACTTTGGTGGAAAGGGTCATGAGTATGTTAAGTAAAGAAGTCCATGCAAATTTGCTTTCGCATACAAAGCAAGAATTAGAACTGCTGGAACATGGCCCTCAGGTTAAACATATATTTAAAAATCACTATGAGAGACATTTTTTTCAGGATAAATATATTTATATAGAAAAACAGGCAAGATATATCGATGTCCCTCTGCATTCGCATGAATATATTGAGTTAGTGTATGTTTACCAAGGTGAAATGCGCCAGGTTGTTAATGGTAAAAATATCACCCTGAATACAGGGGAAATATTATTGCTGAATCAGTTTGCAAAACATGAAGTAGAAGCTGCATCGGAAAGCGATATTATCGTAAATTTTATTATCAATCCTGATTTTTTTAGTCGGATTCTATCCCTTTTTGATGATGATAATAAAATTACACAATTTGCGTTGGCGTCGATTAATGGGCAGAAACGCCATGGTGAACATATCCATATTAAAGTGGGTGAAAACTTAAAAATCCATCAGGCGATTACCAGTGTAATAGAAGAAATCTTTAGTGATAACGTTCTTAAGCAGTTGAGAGTTCATTGTTTAATGGGGTTGCTCATTTCTGAGTTGCTGTTGAACATGGAGTCAAGCGATTACTATGTGAGTATGAACTATAATGAGTCAATTGCTGTTCAGGTGATTCGGTATATAGAAGAAAATTATAGTGAAGCCAGTCTAAAATTTATATCTGATAAGTTGAATTTACCCAATTATCGAGTCAGTAAATTATTAAAAGATTTTACGGGTAAAACATTCAGTGAAATTGTGGTAGAAAAGCGATTAGAAAAAGTGACTTATCTCTTAAAAACAACAGAATATTCAATTGTTGACATAATTAATATGGTTGGATATGAAAATGCATCGCATTTTTATAAAATATTTAAAGATAAGTATAATATGAGTCCTAAGCACTTCAGAGAAAGTTTTGTAGAGTAAATATAACCCGTTAATTATTAATGGTCAGCTGAAAAGTTGGCCATTTTTATATCTTTCATTTCATGATATTTATTTTTAAGTGTAAAATAAAAAAAGCAAATATCGACAATAAAAATGACAACAGTCGATAATTACTCCAGGTGTAAATTGGGAATATAATTCACATGAACTATGAATATTGGTTCTTGTTAAATTAAATAATTTGGCTTGTGAATCATTACCCCATAAATTTTAGAAGTCTTTTTTAATTTAAAAAGAACTTAATTTTTAACTATTAAAAAGTAATAAATATCCTATCCCTGGAGTGAAACAATGAAAAGAAAAACTTTAGCAGTGGCTGTATTTTCCGCTATTGTCGCCTCAGCATCCACTGCACAAGCATTTGCAGCTGACGCTGTTAACGATTCGGGTATTACTGTTCATGCATATGCTATGACAGCAGGTGATTTAAAAGGTGAAGCTAAACGACCAAAAAGTATGGCTTTGCACATTGATCCTACTGGCCCAAATCAGGATCCAAGAGGTAAATTGGGTGATTTGGGTAACACATATTGGCATGACTATTTTACCAGTCTGATGTTGACCAAAGAGTGGAAAGACGTATTTAAGGAAGGGCAATGGTCAGATTTTAACTTCCAGCTTGTAGGTTATGGTGATAAAGCTGTAGAAACCGCTCAGAGCTATATTCGATTTGGTGGTTTAGATTTCCTTCCTGAGAATTCTCATATCTGGGCGGGTAGACGCTATGATAGCGATCGAATTTCAGTATTTGGCTATAACATAAAAGAAATCAATGTAGACGCTGGTTTAGGTTATGTTGGCGAGGACTTCGAAATTACGGTCGGGCAGAATCAGATCGATTGGGCTGATTTCCACATGGACGGTGCTACTCCAGTTAATATCGAAGCCATTGAACCATCGAGACAATTACTTGATATGGCGTATAGAGTCGCAAATGCTGAGTTTGGTTTGACCTTTGTTAATGAAACCGACAACGGTTGGGGCGACATTACAGGTGATGAAAAGAGAAAAGCAACCAGTGTCTATGCCAAATACACTATGGCCGATTCATTTCTTGGTATGACTGCCGGCTCTACTATGCTTGAAGCGCAATATGGTAAAGGTGTTATTGCTCAATACTTAAATACTCATCATATCAGTGGTATCAGTGAAGAAGGCGATAAGTCTATGCGCCTGACTATGGATGGCATGATAGCTTCTGTTCCAGATGTAACTATCAAGCCAGCAATTATTTATGAACGCACAGATCGTGAAGATTTAGCTACCCGTGTAACCGGTATTTCAGGACACTCAGATCTAACTTACGGTATGGAAACAGAGACAGGTTTGTTTGCTGGCTTGAACGTTCATCAAAAAATGACTGATAACGTGGCTATGGAATATGAAGCAAACCTAAACCATACCACCAACAAAAATGGTTTGGATGGCGTTAGTGGTAATGCGTATAAAATTGGTTTAGGCCCGGTTATTTCGCTAAGTCCTCAGCCATGGATTGCTCCGCAACTTAGCTTGTCAGTTGCTTATGTAGGTGGTGATCAAGAAATTACTGGTCTGACAAAAGATTCTGAATTCCGTATTGGTTACCGTATGCAAGTTTGGTTCTAATCACATTGGTTTAATCAGGCATCAGCTTACCAGTATGGTTGATGCTATTTTGATATAGGAAGATAATGATGAAACATATACATCTAATTGGGCTGCTTTCACTAGTCCTGGCACCTCTGGGCGCTTTTGCAAATTCTATGGATAGTAAGCCATTATCGGTAGAAATGACCGTTCCACCAATCCGCTTGAATGCCGATTTTGTTTATTCGGAAACTTTCAACAATATGGGACGTCCTGTCCAACTCAAAATGGACGTAATTCAGCCATATTCACCAGAGCCGTTACCGGCAGTTCTGTTTGTTACTGGTGGTGGCTTTATGGATGCACCGAAAACTAAATTTGTTGGTCAGCGTGTCGATATGGCGCGTGCTGGTTATGTTGTTGCAAGCATTGATTACCGAGTTGTACCAATGGTGACATTCCCTGGCATGCTTGAAGACATAAAAACGGCAGTTCGTTACCTGCGCGCTAACGCACCTAAATTTGGCATTGACCCTGCTCGTATTGCAATTATGGGCGAATCCGCAGGTGGCTACCTGGCGGCGATTACCGCAACCACTAATGGCGAAAAACAGTACGATAAAGGTCAATATCTTGATCAAAGCAGTGATGTTCAAGCTGCTGTGGATCTGTATGGTTTGTCTGATTTAACTAACGTAGGTGCTGATTTCTCGAAAGAAATTCAGGAAGCTCATAAATCGCCTGCCATTCCGGAAGCGATGTTAGTGAACGGTATTCCTTGGATGGGTGGTGGTTCTATTCTTAGCGACCTGGAGAAAGCGAAGGAAGCTAACCCAATTACGCATATTTCTAAGAATACGCCTCCATTCCTGCTAATGCACGGCGATGCGGATCAGGTTGTTTCACCTAGCCAGACTAAGATTCTGCATGAAGCATTGGTTAAAAAAGGTATCGATTCAACTCGTTACATAGTTAAAGGTGCGGATCACGCTGGTTTCCTTTGGTACCAACCTGAAATTATGGATATTGTTATCAAATTCCTAGATTCAAAACTTAAGTAATTAAATTCTTTTTTGCCAACTCAATTTTGTTTGATTGGGTTGGCATTTTATTTCATAAAGTTTTTCATAAGGATATTTTTGGGAGATGTCATGGTTAAAATTTTATTGTGTTGTGCCGCAGGTATGTCAACAAGTATGGTGGTTAAAAAGATGAAAGACTCTGCCGCAGCTAAAGGTATTGAAGCTGAAATCAATGCAGTGGGTCTGGATGAGTTTGAAGCTAATATCGCGAATTATGATTGTTTTCTTTTAGGTCCTCAGATCAAATACAAACTGGATGAATTTAAAGGAAAGCTTGCTGAGCATAATAAGCCAATCAATGTTATCAATCAGATGGATTACGGCATGATGAAAGGCGATAAAATTCTTGCTGACGCGCTAGCGATGCTTAATTGATTTTTTGGTTTAAAACCGTTTTTATATTTTGGAGAGATTTATTGTGGATTTAGAAGCAACCGTAATGGAATTGATCATCAATGCTGGTGAGTCCAAAAGCTTAGCTATGCAAGCGTTGATGTGTGCAAAAAAAGGTGAATGGGAACAAGTCGATGGTTTACTGGCTGAATCGACAGAAGCGGCGAAAAAAGCACATAAAGTTCAAACATCACTAATTGGTATGGATGAAGGTGAGGGTAAAGTACCTGTTAACTTAATCATGGTTCATGCACAAGACCATATCATGACATCGATGTTAGCCAGAGAACTCATCGAAGAATTGATAGAAATCCATAAAAAGCTTTCTTAATTCGAAAATTAAATTTATTTATACTCAAAAAACCACGTAACCACTGCACGTGGTTTTTTTTTATCTAAAGACTTGTCGTATTTTCGGATACCGATGTGAGTAATGCACCATGGTAGCGAATTGTATTTTTAGGCAAGGATAAGCAACCAATAGGCTAACGTAGTACTGGAATTCGACGGTAGATTAATCGTAGTAGTGAGCAGTTAAAGCTACGGATAATTGTCTTTGTTAGTAAAGTCTACAGTAAGGAAACAGTAATGCGTCAACTACTTAACTTTTCACGATTCACAGTTTTATTTTTAAGTCTTTTCTGGATTACAACTGGGGTAAATGCAATGGAGCAACAACTTACTAAACAACAAAAAGCCATCGTACCTATTTCTGCTTTTACAGCGAGCGGTGATATTGAGGCTTTAAAACCAGCACTTGAGCAAGGTCTGGATTCTGGCCTTACCATCAATGAAATCAAAGAAGTATTAGCACAAATGTACGCGTATGCTGGGTTTCCGCGTAGCTTAAATGCATTAGGTACGTTTATGATGGTTGTTGAACAGCGTAAAGCGAAAGGAATTGAGGATCCACAAGGCAAAACTGCAACGTCACTACCTACGGATAAAACCAGCTTAGAATTTGGCACAGAAAACCAAACCAAGTTGATTGGTCAGAAGGTTGCAGGTCCTTTGTTTGATTTTTCTCCTGAAATTGATCAATACTTTAAAGCACATTTGTTTGGTGATATTTTCCAACGCGATGTACTGACCTGGAAAGATCGTGAAATTGCAACGGTTGCTGCGTTGGCCAATCTATCTGGCGCAAACAGTCAATTACGTTCACATATTCTGATCAGTATGAATAATGGTGTTAATCCTAAGCAACAGCAGGAAATTGTTGATGTGATTCGACAGTCCTGTGGCGACAGCATTGCTGATAACGCACAACAAGTGTTAGACGATACTCTGGCATCGCTAAAATAATATATTAGCTCTTGATATGCTGTCTATGAGACGGGTATTAGTCTTCATACTTATCAGGGCGATAAATATCCATCAATTCAAAATGGCCGCTTTCATATTTTCATCTTATGGTTCCTAACAAACTTATTGGATGATGTATGATGGGAAATTGGGGGAGGCATACCTGTAACATAGGTACGCCTCTTATATTTTTATTTTAAATAGTCAGAGAAGAATTGGGTTAATTTGTCAAATGGGATCAAATTAACACGGTCATATAAATCGACATGTCCTGCACCCTTAACTACGTAAAGCTCTTTAGGTTCAGCCGCTCGGTTATAGGCATCGTCACTAAATATTTTGGACATCGCATTTTCACCGACAATAAATAATAAAGGACGAGGTGAAATAACCTGAATATCTTCAAATGGATAGAAATTCATAAATTTCACGTTGCTCGATAATGTCGGATGGGTCGTTAGTTCAGGTGAAGAACCCTCTGGAGTAAATTTACCGCGTTCAGTACGATAGAAATCGTAGAATTCACGTCCCATTGCATCAGTCTCATCGGTCAGTTCATTCGGTGTACCACCCGTATATTTGGTTTCTCCACCTTTGAACTCAACATAACGTTGTTCTGCTGCTTCGCTAAGGATCTGATGTTTTTGTTCCATAGATTGGGTGAATCGGGTTGCAGCACCCATATCAACCATACTCACTGTCGCGATGGCTTTCATTCGAGGGTCAATTTTAGCGGCATTAATAACAAACGCACCACTTGCGCAAATACCTAAGATGCCGATATTGTCTTTCTGCACGAAGTCTTGAGTACCTAAGAAATCGACCGCCGCACTAAAGTCTTCGGAATAGATGTCAGGAGCGACTGCATTTCTTGGTTCGCCTTCACTCTCTCCCCAAAATGAAAAGTCGAGAGATAAAGTAATAAACCCTTGTTCAGCCAGCTTCTGGGCATATAGATTTGCACTTTGTTCTTTCACTGCACCCATTGGATGACCAACGATAATAGCAGGCAGGGTGTCTCCCTGTTTCATGGTTTTAGGGGTAAACAGATTTCCTACGACCTTCATTTTATAAAGATTAGGAAAACTGACTTTTTGCAACAGGACTTTGTCACTGTGGTAGAAATTATCTGCACCATTAGACAAGTCGGGTTGATAGCTATAGCTGTTTGTAGTTGCTGAGGCAATATTCATAGTTAAACTCACGCTTATCACTGCGTTGAGAATGAAAGATAAAAACCGTTTTAGGCTCATAACTTACTCCAAGTTTAGTTCTTAAATTAAAATATGTGCGTTACCACGCATAGGCTTGCGGTGCTTCTCCACCTGGCCCTGGCCAAATTTCGTCGAGCTTTTTCAATGTGTCATCAGATAGTGAAATATCTAATGCCTTTTTAGCTAAATCTAATTGCTCGACTGTTCTGGGGCCTACAATTGGCGATGCCACTACGGGATTATGTAATAACCAGGCAAGGGCTATATCCGATGGTTTTTCACCAAGCTCATCACATAATGATTCATAGTGCAGATTCTGATTTACTTGAACATCCATTCCCCCCCTGTGTTCAGATCCGGCCGGAATATGCAGCGGTGAAAGAGCAGTCTTCGGGCATGTATGCGCAAACCATGGCTGAACGTGGCTTTGTGGCACTGGTATTTGATCCCTCTTTTACCGGGGAAAGTGGTGGTGAGCCACGTCATGTGGCTTCACCTGACATTAACACAGAGGACTTCAGTGCAGCGGTTGATTGCATAGGTCAGCAACTAAAAGTTGATCGTGAGCGGATCGGTATCATTGGTATCTGTGGCTGGGGTGGTATGGCATTGAATGCGACAGCTGTGGATAAGCGGGTCAAAGCTGTGGTTGCCAGCACGATGTATGATATGACGCGGGTGATGTCAAAAGGGTACAACGACAGTGTGACGCTGGAACAACGCACTCAGGGGCTTGAACAGTTGGGTCAGCAACGTTGGAAAGACGTGGACAACGGCACGCCCGCTTACGGCCCGGTTTCACTGGAGCTTAAAGGAGATGAACCGCAATTTGTTAAGGAGTATCACGCGTATTACAAAGTCCCTGAACGTGGTTTTCACCCGCGAGCCATTAACTCGAATGCTTCATGGACAATGACCACGCCGTTATCCTTCATGAACATGCCGATTCTCGGCTACATCTCGGAAATCTCACCACGTCCGGTTTTACTTGTGCACGGCGAAAAAGCGCACTCGCGCTATTTTAGTGAAACCGCTTATGCCAATGCGGCTGAGCCAAAAGAGCTGATGATTATCCCGGGTGCCAACCATACGGATTTATACGATCAAGTGGATGTGATCCCATTTGATAAACTCACTACTTTCTTTCGTTATCATCTAAGTTAAAGGAATTAGGCCATGCTGATGTTGAAGTTAATCTCGCGGGCGATATAAATGTGTTAGTTGAGTAAATTGCAGAAATAGGCAATGAATCAACATTTTTAGGCTACTGAGTTTAGTGACCGGTTCTTTATAGTAATAATTGGTTTACTTCCTGAATTCATATGAAAAATAAACGGAGAGAAGAATGAACAACTTCCTATTTCATAACCCTACAGCAGTTGATTTTGGCAAGGATAAACAACATGCGATTGGTGAGCACATTGCCAATCATCAGGTAAAACGAGTATTGATTTGTTATGGCAGCAACCGGGTCAAAGAAAATGGTTTATTTGATCAGGTGGCCGCTAGTCTGGAAAGACAAGGTATTTCATTTGTCGAATTCGGTGGGATTATCAGTAACCCAGTACTTTCAAAGGTCAGAGCAGGCATTGAGCTGGCGAAACAACAAAATGTGGATGCAGTGCTAAGTATCGGTGGTGGCTCGGTATTGGATAGTTGCAAAGCGATGGCTGCGGGCGTCTTATATGACGGTGATGTATGGGATCTGTTTATCGGCAAATCGGCTTTCGATCAAGCGTTACCCATTTTTGCCATTTTGACTTTGGCGGCTACTGGTTCGGAAATGAATAAAGGTGCAGTTGTGACCAATGAAGAGACTAAAGAAAAGTTGGGATTAAACGGCCGGCCGTTATATCCGACGGTTTCTATCGTCAATCCTGAATTGATGGCAAGTGTAACACGAGATTATCTGGTTTATTCTGCAACTGACGTTATTGCTCACGTTATTGAAGGATATCTTTCGGCTCAGGAACAAGCGGGAATTACGCGCCGTATGGTTGAAGGGATCATTAAAACTGTTATCTCTACCACTGAAACTCTACTGGAGAACCCGAATGACTATGATGCGCGAGGGGAATTTGCTTGGGCGTCGACCTTGGCGTTAAACGGATTAACTTCTGCTGGCACCGTCGGTTGTAATTATCCTAACCATACGATTGAACATGCAATTTCCGCCGAGTTCCCCGTTCCACACGGAGCCGGTTTATCGGTAGTGATGCCTGCCTGGATGAAATGGTTCTATCAGCAAAATGAAAAGCATTTTGTCCATTTAGGCAAAGAAATTTTTGGCACACAAACCGCATTAGAAGGTATCGAGGCACTGGAAGCCTGGTTTAATAAAATCGGCACACCTACCACATTGAGGCAGCTTGGATTACATGAAGAATCGTTTGATTTGCTGGCCGACAGTATTGTTCGTCATGCCCAACGGTTTGGTAACAGCCATATCTATACCCGTGATGTGGCAATGGAAATCCTAGAATTAGCCAAATAGCATTAAATTTAAAATAATGACGACGAACTGGGTATCGTCGTCATTGTCATATTCAGGAATTGGTCATGAAGATAATTGAAAAATTCAGGAATGGTTAACCTTCGGCGATTCTTGTGATGGGATTAACCCTGAGCTTTGTCGTTATTCAGCAGTTGAGCTTATGCATCGTCGCCGACGATCATCAGCTCCACATCATTCGCTTCAATCAGTTTAAGAATATTTGCCGGTGGCTTTCTATCGGTGATGATGTAATCAATATCAGACCATCCGCAGGATTGATACATCGTCTGGGTATTGAACTTGGAAAAGGTCGTGATACAGATAACCAACTTAGACTGTTGCGCCATGGTTAGTTTTAAAATGGCATCCAGTTCCGTATCTGTGGTTATACCCGTTTCCGACAAGGCACTCACTCCGATAAAGGTTTTATCAGCCTGATAGCGCTTAATCTGTTCTATTGTGACATTGCCCAGAATGGTATGGGAGTAGTCGTCAAATCCGCCACCTAATACGCATTTATTGATGTTCTCCTTACCACTCAATTCATTTAAAACTTCCAGCGAATTAGTGATGACGTTGGTGGGTGTTTGTAAATATCGAGCCAGAGCAGCAATCGTGGTACCTGCATCAAGGAACAGAATATCATCTTGGTTGATCAGGGATAGCGCGTGTTGTGCCAGCTTTTCTTTAACCGGATTCAGTGTATTTCTTTGAGTGTAAGGGATGCTGGCTTGCTTTTCCGCGTGAATTGCTCCACCTCGGATACGCATGATCCCCGGCAACTTAGTTAACTTGACCAGATCTCTACGTGCAGAGTCATAAGAAATTTGGTATTGCTGGCATATATGTTCCAGTGTGACTTTGCCCTGACTTTTTACCAATGCTTCCAATTCAATTAGACGTTCTTCTTGGGTCATCATGCGATTCCGTTTTTTACCCTGCATTCAGCAGATGAATAATTTCCCTTACAATACCTTATTTTCTCCAGCTATTCACCTTTATTGAGCTATCTACGGCCTTTTGTGTAAGTGAATGTACGCAAAAATGTGCTCCATATGTATATTTTGAGCTTTTAATACGCATTTCACTTAAAAATGCTTGACATCTACAGCGTTAATCTTGATATTTACGTACGTGTTTGTAAGTGAATGTAAGGTTGAAAATGAAAATTGGTATTGTCGGTGCGGGAAATATTGTTAAATGGTGTTTAGAATCATTGACTCAGGTAGAAGAGGTAT
Organism: uncultured Vibrio sp.; assembly: GCA_963666615.1. Classification (GTDB taxonomy): domain Bacteria; phylum Pseudomonadota; class Gammaproteobacteria; order Enterobacterales; family Vibrionaceae; genus Vibrio. Next base: position 39,274 of record OY762907.1, on the reverse strand, counting down.
CGTGCCTTGCGTTGTGTGTGTTGGAAAGTGACTTACCAGCAGCCACACAGTTAAAGGAACAATTTGCTATTGATCGGATCTATACCGATTATCAGAAATTATTGAGTGATACTGAGGTTGATTTCATTTATCTGGGCATTCCGAATAAATTGCACTTTGCTTATGCTCAGCAGGCACTGCAGGCGAATAAGCATGTTATTAGTGAAAAGCCATTTACGTCTGATTATGATGAAGCCTGCCAGTTGGCCGATATGGCAAAACAGAAGCAATTGTTTTTGTTTGAAGCGATTACTACGATTTATGCACCTAACGTGTTGCGGCTAAAAGAACAGTTACCAAAGATTGGTGAAGTTAAACTGGTTCAGAGTAACTATTCTCAGTTTTCCAGCCGTTACAATCAGTATAAACAGGGGAATGTGCATCCTGCTTTTGATCCTCGTATGGCGGGTGGTTCGTTATATGACATCAATATTTATAATGTTCATCTATCCAGTTTTCTGTTTGGTCAACCTGATAGCATTAATTATCTTTGTAATAAAGGATTTAATGGTATTGATACTTCCGGTGTTGTGCTTATGCAATACCCTAATTTTATTTCGGTATGTACCGGAGCAAAAGATTCGGCTAGCCCTAGCCAGACTATAATCCAGGGTGACTTAGGTTATATCCGGTTAACCAGTTCTCCGAATATCGCTAAGTCAGTGGAACTCGTTATCAATGGTGAAATAACCACGATTAACGACAATGATTATGACAATCATATGGTGTATGAGATGAAAGCGTTCTACGAGATGTTTAATAGCAATGATTTTATTCAATGTTATAACAATCTTGATCACACCTTATCGGTGATGAAGACATTAACATTGGCAAGAGAGCAAGCTGAGATATCATTTAATTAATTTTGATAAAACGTTGAATAAATAAAGGTAGAGATATGAACAAAGAACTTCTGACAATTGGATATATTGGAAATGGGAAAAGTGCCAATAGATACCACTTACCCTTTGTATTACAAAGACAAGATAAAATTAGGGTGAAATCTATTTATTCTCCTGAACGGGCTAAAGATGTTTGGGATGATATAGAAGGAGTCTATTATACGGAGAATATTAATGAGCTGCTTGAAGATCAGGAAATTGATCTGATTGTAGTCAGCACACCACATATCGTACATTATGAGCTGGCATTGAAAGTACTGAACGCCGGAAAACACTGCTTACTTGAAAAACCCTTCACTGAAACTACGGAAGAAGCGAAGGAGCTGTTTGAACTGGCGAAAAGTAAAAATCTGATTATTCAGTGCTATCAGAATCGCCGTTTCGACAGTGATTTCCTCACCGTACAGAAAGTGATTGAATCGGGGAAACTGGGCGATTTGCTTGAAGTAGAAATGCATTATGACTATTACCGCCCCTACATACCGGAAAGTATTCTGGAATATAGTCAGGTTAATTCCTACCTATATGGCCACGGTTGCCATACTGTGGATCAAGTGCTCTCTTACTTTGGTGCACCTGAGTGGGTAGATTATGATGTGCGTCAGTTGCTGGGACCACACCGTATGAATGATTACTTTGATCTCGACTTTTATTACGGTGTATTGAAAGTTTCGGTTAAATCAAGTTATTTCCGGGTTAAAGATCGTCCTAGCTTTATTGTCTATGGTAAAAAAGGCATGTTTGTTAAGGAGAAAAAAGATCGTCAGGAGGAGCATTTAAAATGTTTTTACTTGCCTGAAAACGTGGATTTTGGTGTCGACCTACCTGAGCATTACGGCACGATTATTTATTATGATAATGATGGTGTTTATCATGAAGAAAAAGTTATTTCTGAAGTAGGTGATTATGGTCGTTATTATGATGCACTATATGAAACCATTATCCATGGTAAAGAAAAACTGGTTAAAGATGAGGAAACGTTATTGCAGATTTCTATTTTAGAAAAAGGTACTGAATCGTTAAATTGATTATCGATTTAGTGATTAATTAATCTCTGATTACCCTACTTATGGTTGTTGTATAAATAAAAATAGGCACAACAACCATAGCCTAACTATGTCTTAATTTTATCGGGATATAGATACGAATAAGGATGAATGATTATGTCTAATCCATTTTTTGATTTTATTGAAAATAAGGTCACACCCATAGCAGCAATAGCCGGAACTCAACGCCATATTATGGCGGTAAGAGATGGCTTTATTGGTGCGATGCCGTTTATGATTGTCGGATCCTTTTTATTGGTCTTTGCTTTTCCACCATTTTCGCCAGATACCTCTTTAGCATTTGGCCAGTGGTGGCTCTCGATAGCAAAAACCTATTTTAATGAAATAATGACTCCGTTTAATATGACGATGGGGTTAATGTCCTGCTATATCAGTGCGGGTATCGCCTACAACCTGGCACACACTTATAAGATCGACGCTTTTTCCTGTTCCATGCTGTCTCTTATGACGTTTCTCCTAATCTCAGCTCCTATGGAAGGTGGAATGTTACCGTCGAGCTTCCTGGGTGGAACGGGGATTTTTACTACGATTATTGTGGGCATTTCTGTAACTGAACTGATGCGTGTACTGAAAAAATATGACATCGGGATTAAGTTACCGGAACAGGTACCGGATAAGATTCGCCACTCTTTTAATCTGCTAATTCCAGCAATTATTGTGATCGGTACTATTTATCCTTTAAACGTGGCGCTTCAACATCATTTTGGCATGGTGCTACCGGAAATTATTATGGAGATTTTCCGACCTTTGGTGTCGGCTGCCGACTCGTTACCTGCAATTATCATGGCAGTTTTGCTTTGTCAGGTTTTGTGGTTTTCCGGGATTAATGGTGGAGCGATTGTTGGCGGTATCCTACAGCCTTTCTATTTAATTAACTTAGGATTAAACCAGGAAGCATTGGCAGCTGGTCAGGAGTTGCCACATATTTTTGCTGAAGCATTCTGGGCATTCTTTATCAACCTAGGTGGTTCCGGTGCAACTTTGGCGTTAGCCATTCTCTACATTCGCAGTAAATCGGCGCACTTAGGAGCGATAGGTAAACTGGGTATCGTGCCTTCCTGCTTCAATATTAACGAACCGATAATTTTCGGTAGCCCGGTTGTGATGAATCCGGTTCTGTTTATCCCATTTGTATTAGCACCGGTTGTAAACGCAGTTATTGCCTGGTTTGCAACGACATCGGGTCTCATTGGTAAGGTTATTTCACTGGTTCCGTGGACATCTCCTGCACCTATCGGAGCGGCATGGGGGGCAGGTTGGATGGTGAGCAGTAGCATCCTGGTCTTTGTGTTAATTGCGATTGATATGCTGATTTATTTCCCATTCTTCAAAGTCTACGAGAAGCAGTTGCTTGACCAGGAGAAAGAAATGGAAGAACAGCCTAATGGAGTCGAAGGCGGAACTGTTGAGACGAATCTGACCTGATAAAAAGACAATAATGAAGATGGTCATCAATGAGAAGAGTGATGACCATCTTTTGTATGTTATTCCACTCTCAAATGATCGAGTAGTAACTGAAATGCCATCCTATGCTGGCGGCGGCTCGGGTAATAGATATGCAGGCCGGGGCATGGGGGGCACCAATCTTCGAGTACAGTGACCAATTCCCCGGATTCGATATGTGGTTGAACAAGGTTATCTGGTAGATATGCCAAGCCAAATCCGGCCAACGCGGCTTGTAAAATCTGCGTTGAGGAATTGAAGGTGAATTGTCCTTCTACTTTGATCCGGTATTCTTCACTACCTTTCTCCAGTTCCCAGGCGTAAATACCACCGCTGCTGTTTAGTCGTAAATTAATGCAAGAGAAACGAGTTAAATCGTTCGGTTTTGCTGGTGGTTGTTTGCCTTCCAGAAAACTAGGTGAACAGACGACTAAAAAGCGAATATCGGGAGAAATTCGCATGGCCACCATATCTTTGTCCACTTGGTCTCCGAATCGTACACCTGCATCGTAACGTTCAGAGACAACATTTGTCAGCCTGTTCTCGATATTGACTTCAACTTCTATCTGCGGAAATTGGTGAGCGAAGGTTTGCAACTTAGGCCACAACACAGCCTCCATTGCGTAATCTGAAGAGGATATTCGGATGCTTCCTTTGGCTTGGTGATATTCCTGGTTTAAGGTTTGCAGCTCATTCTCAATATCGCTAAAGCGCGGTGCGAGAATATCAAAAAGGCGGGCTCCGGCATCAGTTAAGGAAACGCTACGGGTCGTGCGATTAAACAGGCGCAACTCAACACGGTCCTCCAGTGCTTTTATCGCATGACTTAATGCCGACTGAGAAATCCCCAACCTGGCGGCGGCCTTGGTAAAGCTCTGCTCTTGCGCTAATACAATAAACAGTAAGAAGCGGTTGATATTCTCTTCTAACATAATGGCGATTTCAGTGAGTTGATAGTTGGGATGATGATAGCATGAGGCGATAGATTTATTTATGAATTTGAAACATAAGTGTATGCAAATTTTACGTATTAATGAATGGAACCGTTTCGCATACAATGGTAATTAACCAATGACTTGCACATGATTTAAGGAAATCAAAAAGTTATGAAACCTGGTATGAAATATCTGTTAGCGGCTATCTGCTGCTTTATTTTGGGCAATTTGTATTATGCCCAGCCCATTATTGCCGATATAGCGCCTGATATTGGTTTGGATACATCATCTGCCGGTTTGGTTGTTACCATGAGCCAAATAGGCTACTGCTTGGGTGTGCTGTTCCTGGTTCCACTGGGTGACGCAGTAGAAAACCGTAAGTTAATTAGTACGTTGGTTATTTGTTCAAGTGTCGCCCTAGCCGCCGCCGGGGTGAGCAGCAGTACTCTGTTTTTCCTTACCGCGATGTTTTTTATTGGTCTCTTTTCTTGTTCAGTTCAGATCATTATCCCATTAAGTGTCGGCTTGGCAGATGAAAAAGAGCGAGGGAAAGTTGTTGGGCTAATTATATCCGGAGCACTGCTGGGGATAGTCCTTTCCCGTCCGCTTTCCAGCTGGGTAACAGGTTTAAGTGAATGGAGGACCATGTTTTATATGGCTGCAGCACTGATGCTGGTGGTCGCCGGTTTAATTTTCAGATTGCCAAAGGTCGAAGCGACGGCCAACGGGATTCGTTATTCGGAAATGTTACAGTCGATGGGCAAGCTGTTGGCTTATCAGCCTGGTCTGAAAAAGCGCTTAATTACTATGGCGTTAGTCTTTATGAGTTTCACCATGTTTTGGGCTGCAGCGCCGATTGTATTAAAAGATATACTCAATTTTTCTAATTCTGATATCGCGCTCTTTTCCCTAGTTAGCCTGGCAGCACCACCTTGCGCTCTTTTCGCCGGACGAATGATCGATAAAGGTAAAGGTTTTCATCTAACTGTCGTGAGCGCGAGCATGTTAGTCATGGCTTTTTTGATTACGCCGATAGCCGGTATTTATCTGATCACTTTTATTATCGCAGTTCTGTTGCTTGACCCTGGAGTACATATGACCAACGTTGTCATTCAGCAAAGTGTTATTGCGTTAGTACCACAAGCTCGCAGTCGAATTAACGCTCTGTGTATTGCTTTTACCTTTACTGGCGGAGCGACTGGTTCAACCCTGGGGCCTTGGATGTATAGTCATTTTGGCTGGACGATCACCGCTTTAGTAGGAGCAGCGATGACCCTTGTTGCTCTGACATTAAATATTTCTTTGAAGACGAGCGAGAAGCGTGCTCTTGAATCTCAAATGACTACGGTCAGTGAGTAATAACTAATAAATCATTCTAATGGAGGTATTCTACTGTGGAATATGCAGCATTAAGTAACAACCTTAAAATGCCTATGGCAGGCTTCGGTGTTTTTCAGGTAACCGATAAAGAAGGATGCAAACAATCAGTACTCAGTGCTATTCGTGCCGGTTACCGCCTTATCGATACTGCCGCCGTTTATGGTAATGAAGATGCGGTTGGTGATGCTGTTCGTGAAGCGATTGATGAAGGTCTTTGTACTCGTGAGGAGTTATTTATTACTTCGAAATTATGGGTACAGGATATGGCTAGCTATGATGCAGCTAAAACGGCAATTGATGCATCATTGAAAAAAACTGGCCTAGAATATCTGGATTTATATCTTCTTCACCAGGCAATGGGTGACTATTTTAGTGCCTGGCGTGCAATGGAAGATGCGTACGAAGAGGGTAAACTAAAAGCAATCGGCGTTTCTAACTTCTACGCCCACGTGTTAGCTAACTTCTGCGAAACAGTGAAAATTGCACCAATGGTTAACCAGGTTGAGTTACATCCATTCTTTGCTCAGGCTGAAGCGCTGGAAACGATGAAGCATTACAATGTACAGCCTGAAGCATGGGCTCCACTTGGTGGCGGGCGCTATAAGCCGTTTGAAAATGAAATTCTAAAAGAAATTGCTGAAGCTCACGGTAAAAGTATTGCACAGGTTACTTTACGTTGGAACGTTCAACGTGGCGTTACTGTTATTCCGAAATCTACGCATAAAGAACGTATTGAAGAAAACTATGCGATCTGGGATTTTTCGCTAAGTGATGAAGAGATGGCGAAAATCAACACACTTGATTTAGGCTATGTTGGTGAAGCGGTTAAACACTTTAATCCTGCATTTGTTCGTGGCTGCCTTAGCCTAAAAATTCACGAGTGATTGTAGCTGTTCAGTTCGGTAAGGTGACCATGATCCAATACCAAAATCGTGTCAGCATAGTGAATGGTTGAAGGACGGTGCGCGGCCACACTCATGGTGACGGTTCCGCGCAAATGACTCAGCGCCAGCTGCACTACCTGTTTTATTTCACTATTACATAGGCTATCGCTTCATCAGGTAATACTATTCTCGATTTACCAACTAACGCGCGGGCGATAATCAGTTGCTGGTGCTTGCCATCACTGCATCGGCTTGTGGTTCCACTTCCCACCAGGTGCTGTATTGACTGGTATTAATACCGTCAGTCAGTGTTACGGCCTGACCGATAATCGGGGTCAATAGTGTAAATGCTTTATCCTGACTGGCTTGCATCACACGTTGTAACGGATCAGACCAGCTATGATGAGAAAGCTTAAACTTACTGTTGTGTGATGGCAGAACATATTTTGCTTTTAAATCTTCACCCGCTTGAGCGGTTTGCTCTGGGAACATATGAATATTAGCCCAATCCTGATTATATTGACCACATTCCAGAATGGCGTAATCAATCACCCCTAATGTCTGTTGAATCTTTTTGAAGTGCTCGCCATAGCCACTATCACCACCAAAATAGAAGGTTTTACCTTGAGTCTGGATACCAAACGAGGCCCACAAGGTTTTGTTTCTATCCAGCATTCGTCCGGAAAAATGACGGGCAGGAAGAATATGAATGGTGACCTCATCCAGAGTGATTTGATCAAACCAGTCGCCTTCGCTAATGCTATTGTCGGCAAATCCCCACTGCTCAAAGTAGCTGGCTACGCCTAGTGGTACGACAATATGGCTCACTTTATTTTTGATGGCCGAAATGGTTGGGTAATCCAGATGATCCCAATGATCGTGCGAAATCAGCAGATAATCAATCTCTGGGATATCCCCGGCATGGTAAATATCGGTCCCGGCAAAGGCGACGTTAGTGTAGGGTACCGGTGAAGCATTTTTACTTAATACCGGATCGATCAGGAAAGTTTTGCCATCCTGAACCAAAAAGTAGCTGGAATGCCCCATCCACACTAAGCCATTACCTTTAGCGACCAATTCAAACAGGTTAGTTTTTACCGAAGGCAGATCTTGCGTTGGTGTGGCATTGTTATCTTTAGTAAAAAGGAACTCTTTGAACAGTTCAAATTGAGACTTGTTACTGCTCATCACCGGAGTATTTACCGGATTATTAAATTGGCCATTACGATATTGCGGACTATCGTATGTGGTTTTTTGCGGTGCGGCGTATTGTGGTTGATTGAGGTAAACAAAACCACCCATCACGGCAACTACGACTAAAATCAGGGTAATCAACAAAATTGGTTTTCCTTTTTGGCTTATCATGCTTTTATCATTTGTTTATAAGAATACTACTGACTAAGCCTACAGCAAAAACGGTAACAAGCGCTTGCCTAATCCTATGAGGAAACTTGCCTATTAATACGCAATTGCTGGAGAATTTTTCATTTACCCTGGTTTATGCTGCTGTGGATTGACCGATATCCTATCACTGCTCATAACTGCTGGTAATCACTGTGCAATTTAGTCGATTAAAATAATCCTTTACCATCAAGTTCCCTGGCGAGCAGATCAAATAATCGAGGCTTTCGGAAGCCATAAACGGATAGGGAGCCAGCGCTTCGGTTTTATCGTCGGTACATAGCGCCACAACGGCACCCCCACGGGTGGCGGCAATGCGTTTAAACTCTCCATCCTGATAATGAATTGCACTGAAACCTACTTCCGATGACCAGCCACAGACGCCGATAAAACAGAGATCAAAGTGGAATTTTTTCAGCGCTTCTACCGCGGTAATGTCAATTGCACCACCTACGGCGTAATTCAGTTCACCACCTATCAGAATGGTACGAATATGCTGCCGTTCTAATAAACGTGAGGCGATCGCCGGACTATTGGTGACCACCGTCAGGCCGATGTTATTGGGTAGCAGGCTGGCGAGTAACATGTGAGTACTGCTTGCATCGAGAAAAATCACCTGCTCTTTCTTGATAATCGATAAAGCTGCGACCGCTAACGCCTGTTTTTCGCTATTGCGATTTTCTAAACGCTGTTCTTGAGTGCCGGTTGGGGGAGTCAGAGAAAGTGCACCGCCGTGAATCCGACGGCACAAGCCTTCATCGGCCAGAAAACGTAAGTCACGGCGAATCGTCGCTTCAGTTGTACTTAGCTGGATTGCCAGATCGTTAGCCATCACTTTATTGTGCGAGTGCAGTAAATTGAGAATGAGTTGATGACGCTCTTCGGGGGAAAATTTATCCATAATCACTTATTTATAGCGAATGAGTTTGCTTTAGTATAAACGACGATGACTTATGTTCATATCTGTGCGTTTAAGATAATTTGCTATTCAGGCGGTTACGCCTTGCGTCACGCCCGCCAGAATAAATACTTAATTCGCTGGTTTCATAAATCAGAACTTTCTTTGCAATTCCAGGAATTGCAAAATGGTGTGCATTACACCATCTTCATCATTGGAGCGCGTAATGTAATTTGCCGCATTTTTTGTCTCTTCAAATGCATTGCGCATAGCGAAACTAAAATCCGCGCGCTCCATCAACTCGATATCATTGAAACCGTCACCAAAGACCATTGTTTCGGCTTTGGTGACGCCTAGCATGGATTGCAGTCTTTCTACGGTCGTGCCTTTGTGAACGCGAGCATTGGCAATATCTATCCAAGCCGCTTCAGATACCACGATATAAGCGAGTTCATCAAATTGAGACAGCTGAGTACGGATTGCCTGACACTGTTTATTTTCGTCAAAAACAGTGATTTTGACAAAATCCGATACGATGTTTTTGTAGTCATCGACTTCTTTTACTCGCGCATATGAACGACGAACCAGGGCCCGTAAATGCTCTGGTGTATCGCTTTTAATCGCGGCAAATTCAGGAGTGCAGGCGATTACAATGTGAGAACCAGTGATCATCTCCAATTGAGCAATAATGTCTAGACCTAGCGCATTGTTAAGCAATGATTGATAAACATATTCTTCCTGATGTTTGATGCGCGTTGCGCTGTCGCCGAGAATCCAGAAATCTTTACTTTGTTCGCCAAATAATTCTTCAACTCGTTCAACTTGCTTGCCTGTGCAAGGGGCAAACTTAATACCATGTTCACGCATAGTGGCTACCACTTGAACAAAAAGTTCACGGTTATAATCACCGTGACTGTTCAAAAAAGTGCCATCCAGATCTGTAATAATTAATTTAATCACGTAATGTTCCTATTGATGGGAGCGGTTTCATTTGGTTGTCATAAGAGCACATTCACAAAGAAAGATCAACATATGAACATTATAATGTATTTATTTGTTCATATTGGTTTGATTTTATGTATACTCGCTGTAACGAACAATGAGGTAAAGAATAAAACTGGTAAGTGAATCGCAGGTGAGTAACGAGGGATGAGTGATGATGGTAACGATGCAAGATGTCGCTGAATTTGCTGGAGTATCCAAAGCCAGCGTATCGAGAGTGGTTAATGGGCTTCCAGCTTCAGTTGAAACCTACAACAAGGTTTCAATCGCGATGAAATCGTTAGGTTATCACCCCAACTTAATTGCCAGAGCGCTGACCACAAAAAAGAATTCGGTCGTTGGTGTTATCTTGGCTGAATATTTAACCAGTGATCGTATGATAACTGAATTTTTTGCTCAGTTATTAGAAAGGATGAATGATTTGAAAAAACCACTGATCGTGGTGCGAAATAATGGTGATTTGTCTTCATTGCTGAAGTGCTATAACAGCCTGGTTGAACAATGTTGTGAAGGTATCATTTATCTTACTGGTACGCCTAATGACCGCTGTTTTCTATCAAGGGTAAGGCGTGAATTTATACCTTTAGCCATTGTTTATGGGTATCAGCTTGGCACAAATTCATGCATTACTACCAGACTCGGTGCCAACGACTGTGGTGCTGAACAACAATATGTGTCGATGGATGAGGGGAACAACCAAACTCTGGAGTACATCGGTAACCCGGTCAAATTGAGCAAACTTTAGCTCATTTTTTATTTAAAAGTAGGAGAGCATAATGCTGTCAGTATTGTTAATGCAGCGCACTCATTTAGACCGAGTCGCAACTCGTTCTGCATTTTTTAGTGCCGGGTTTGTTACCGCCGCCTGGGCGGCAATCATTCCGTTTGTGAAAGCGAATGTACAAATCAGCGATGGAACCATGGGATTGATGTTGCTTTGCCTTGGTGCTGGGGCATTACTGGGTATGCCGATTGCGGGTATTTTCACCAGTAAGTATGGTTGTAAACCGATACTTTTGGCTTCTATCTGTGGATTTTCGGCGCTGTTTCCGCTACTCATCCTGATTGATTCGCCCTTTACATTAGCGGTGGTACTGATTTTATTTGGGCTTTGTGTCGGAATTACCGATTGCACTATGAATATTCAAGCTGTGGTGGTAGAAAAGGCGGCGCAGAAACCACTCATGTCAGGGTTTCACGGTTTTTACAGCCTTGGCGGAATGTGTGGTGCTTTGGTGCTCACGTTATTGCTATCGACAGGGCTGGCGGTACTTGCTGCTTGTCTGATGACTTCACTGTTCGTTTTGCTGCTGTTAGCCCGGACAAAATCTGGTTTGTTGAGTGATAAATCGCAAGAGAATGGGCCATTATTTGCCCTACCTAAAGGAGCCGTGCTGCTTATTGGTCTTGTCTGCTTTATCTTTTTCCTGGCTGAAGGGACGGTACTCGACTGGAGTGGCATATTTTTAAGCGAATACCGGGCAATTCCTACAACCTCAGCCGGACTGGGTGTCGCTTGCTTTTCTGTCGCGATGACTATTGGTCGCTTATTCGGCGATCGTGCAGTTAGCAAGATCGGGGCTAAGCGGATGCTGCTTCTCGGTACAACAACAGCAATACTCGGATTTTTAGTCAGCCTTTCTTTTGAGCAGTGGCAGAGCGCTTTGGTCGGTTATGCCCTGATCGGTATTGGTTGTTCTAACATAGTACCGATTATGTTTTCCGCCACCGGTAAACAGGATGCCATGAGTGAGTCGTTAGCGGTGACCGCTGTTTCAACCATTGCTTATGTGGGTGTACTGGCTGGCCCAGCATTGGTGGGGTTTGGTTCGGAACTGTTTGGTTTGGCTAATGCGCTGTATGCCGTGGTGGGGTTAATTTTCATTGCTATGTTGTTAAGTCGTAAGATTCGGGTGTGAAGAGGTGTAAGGCATGAGTAATGACTATATCGGTGACATCATTCTTAGCGAAGATGCCATCCAAAATGGGGTAGAGAAGGTGGCACAGCAGTTGAGTGAACAATATCGCAGTGCTGTAGTTATCACTGTGGTTCCAGGGGGAATTTTGTTTACGGCTGATTTGGTGCGCAAGCTTCAATTCGATATTAGTATGGACTACATCTCTTGCCCGCATACACCGGGAGATCGCAACAATAGCTCGAAAATTGTTTACCACCAGAATATAGATATTACAGGTAAAGATGTGATTCTGATTGATGATGCGATTGAGTCTGGTGGCACTATGAAACGCTTAGTTGAGCACTTGCAGAATAACTTTGCGCTAAAATCGTTATCCATCGCGACCCTGTTTGTAAAACCAGGGCGCATTGAGATACCAGTACCACAGTTTTTTGCCTATCAGATGGAGCGTGATGAACTATTAGTCGGATATGGTTTGCCGTGGCTGGATAAATCTCGGAATATACCGTATATATCTAAAGTCATCGATTCCTAGTGCCCCGGCACCGAGTAAAACGGTTCCCATGTTTAGATATAACTGCTTTTCCATCCAATGCTGAGCGTCTTTCAAATCATAGCGGTGCATGTTTACAAAACGAGTTCTGCCTGCGTGAACTTGTTCTTTTGATGCGGCTGAAGGAAAACTCCCATCACTTTCTTCGGTTTGCAGAATGTGTTGAATATAGTTTTCATCAATCTGAGTTTTGGCACAAAACACCGCGACATGTGAGGCATTTATGACTTTCGCATTGTTGAAAATAAAGCCATCCTGAGTTGATTTGGATAATTTTTGTTTGGCTTTTTCCGTGCTTGCAATAACAAAATGCCAAGGTTGAGACTTTACGCTTGATGGGCTGCTGCGAAGCAATACTTTAATTTCCTCAAATAGCTCGGGTGAAACTTATTTCGCGGTATCAAATTCTTTGGTTGCATAGCGAGTTAAGGCTACATTCGCAATATTCATGTTCACTTCCTGTATCGATTAGTTGTGTTAGTTGGGACGAGGATTATTTTTTTTAAGCTACATTGAGCCGTTTGATAGAGTAATCTGTGAATAATCGTGAATACAATCAATCGGATAAAGTTTATCAATTGGATTATGACTTAATATTCCTATCACTTTAGCACCAGAACTCAGGCCCGCTTCAACACCTGCTGGTGCATCTTCAAAAACAATACATTCTTTTATATCAATACCTAATTGATGCGCTCCTAATAAAAAGGGCTCCGGATTGGGTTTGCCGTGAGTAATCAGTTCAGCCGTAACCAATTTGGGCGGGCAAGGAATACCTGCTGCTTTCATTCTGGCGCTGGCAACCGGAACGGTTCCGGAGGTAACCACAGTCCAGGGAATATTTTGTTCCATAAGCTCGTTGATAATCTCCAGTGCTCCAGCAATTGGAACGACGCCTTCAACATCCGTAGATTCTTCGTTTTGCAACCAGCGAATGGTTTCCTCTATGACGGTATCGGATTTATCCGCGAGTAATTCTTTGATCGACTCGCTAGCTGGGCGGCCATGGAGATAACGCTCGTTACGTACTCAGGATTAAGTCCATGATTATTGGCTAACGTTGTTCAAGCGCGGATAATCGCAGGGTAGGAGTCGACCAAAGTTCCATCAAGATCAAACAGAATTGCTTTAAAGGGGATCGTCTGTGTCATAGTTTGTCCGCATCAACAAGTGTTAAACGTGATGATTATGCAACCTCAATGATCCAATGACAATAACCATTAAGATCATCATTGCCCCCCGCTGTAATTCGCCGCCCGAAACTTGATAAGGATACCGAGTCAATATATAGCGACGAATTTTGAGTCGTTGGCAATATTCGCTGATCTTTGATCTTGCAGCGCTCCAACTTATGCAGATGACACAAATCATCCAGTTGCTGCTGCAATGTGAATGCGGCCCAGAAAGTCCGAGCACTTCTCCCTGGCGCAAGTGAAAAGATAAATCATTAAATAAAGATTGTAACCAATGGTATGGATATCACTCACTCCCTTAACCGACTCCTGAGCTAAAATTTAGCTTATCAAGTGTCGAATTGAAGTGGTGATTGAAATGAATGATATATCTCGAGTTGGTGTTGATATTGCTAAGAACAGTTTCTTTATTCATGCGGTTGATTCAAATGAAAAAACGGTTTGGAAAGGAGAATATCGTAGGAAAAACTGGATTCAGTCAATAGTGAAGCGTGTATCTACAGAGGCAGTGATTGGTATTGAAGCATGTGGAGCTGCCCACTATTGGGCAAGAACACTGCAACACTATGGATATAAGGTTAAATTAATTGCCCCTCAATTTGTTAAGCCCTATGTGAAGACTAATAAGAATGATGCATTGGACGCTGAAGCTATTTGTGAAGCTCTTGGAAGGCCAAATATGCGTTTTGTAGCAATTAAAACGGTATCTCAGCAAGATACACAAGCGCTACATCGAGTTCGTGAAGATTTAATGAAACAAAGAACTGCTAAAGTAAATCAAATTAGAGGGTTAGTCGGTGAGTATGGTCTTGTCGCCCCTGTTGGAATCAGTGCGATTAAGAAGGCAATACCATTGTGGTTGGAAGATGCTGAAAACAATCTAACGTCTGATTTTCGGTATCTCTTGAGCTTACTACACGAGGATCTGGAAACGCTTAATACTCGGATTACATTGATTACTGAGCAAATAACAGTTCAAGTACTAACGTTCCCTGAAGCAAAACCACTTCTGAAGGTTACGGGTATTGGTCCGATTATTTGTAGTGCATTAATGACATCTCTCGGTGATGGTAAGCATTTTAAAAAGGGGCGAGATTTTGCAGCATCGCTGGGCCTGGTACCAAGACAACACAGTAGTGGAGGTAAAAACACGCTACTTGGAATAAGTAAAAGGGGCAATGCTTACCTGCGAAAGTTGTTAGTCCACGGGGTAAGGTCCGCATATAGGGTATCACACAAAAAAAATGACAAGTTAAGCTGTTGGATTCAACACTTACTCAAAACAAAACATCCGAATACAGTAGTGGTTGCTTTGGCTAACAAATTAGCTCGCATTGCTTGGGCAATGATATCTAAGGGGCATGATTACAACGAACAGCTAGCAGCTAGTTAATTCTCTCTAGTATTTGCAATGTAAAGGTGATGGCAAAAGGTTTACCAACCACTCTTGCAAAATCCGTGGTGAACGTAGAGTCAAAAGCTCGTGTAACCGTTTTAGGAAGCAGGTGTTGCGGAACATAGCCATTAGGGTCATTGAATCCACTAAGCTGGGTATTTCAAATTGAAAAGACCGAATACACGTAGGCAATAAACCATTTAGCTGAAACTTTTACTTGCATAACGGGTGATATCCATACACGTTCACCAGTAGGTACTTGATTTAATGATTACAGGTTGAATACGTTTGGATAAGGCTGACGTGATGTAACCGCTTGAACGATCTCAGTGATTACCGCAAAGGTCGACAGACTACGTTTTTTGCAGGTTTCAACGACCGAATGAATACGATCTCTAAACTTGTCTCCTGCATCAGATGTCGTTCCATAACTAATTTTTCTCTGGATCACGCAACCACGTATTCGCCGTTCGGCTTCATTGTTTGTCAGCGGGATACCGGTATCTTTTAAGAACAACCATAAACTTTCCCGATGGTTCTGTAATTGCTCGCATCGTCCTTTATATCTTTGGACAACGAGAGTGCTGCCCTTTTCAAGCCAGTAATCCAACGATTTTTGAAGTCGTTGCATTCGGCGATTATATTGAGTTTGCGAGATTTCTTCTCTTTCAAAACGATGGCGTATATGGAAAACCATATTGGCAACTAGAGTCAGGCGATGCCCAACGTAAGCGGTATAACCTCCGCCACTGTAATCGGCGATTTGCTGTAGATTGCGTTTTACATGTGACCAGCACAATTGATGCTTTTCTGGATTTATCCGGTTGTAGCTTGGGCATTGGTCACTCAAGACGAAGCCGGTGTAATTTTCTCCAAGTACCATTTTGGCTGAATTCATTGAGCGTGAGAATAAGATTTTTTCATAAACAAGGTCTTCACTGGCTACCAGCCAGCACCACCGTAAACTCTCTTCATCATTACGGGGATGTGATGTTTCATCGACATGAACCAAAGGCGCGGTTTGAATGCTGTCCCGGATGGCATGGTGTAATGGTGTTAACATGGAAGCCACTTTAGTTTGGGCTTCACTAATGGCTCCAATCGAGAATGTGGTACCGAATTGCTCATCTAGAAGCGAACGGATTTTACGGATACTTAAATGATACTGGCCAGCTAACACGGCGATATAGCTAAGAAGATTCGGCCCCATGATCCCTTGTGGAATATTGTCTGGCTTATCAGCTCTAACAAGTTCATTACAGTGTTGGCACTGCCCAGAATAAAGCCGGTACTCGGTAATATCTATCGTCGGTTTTGGTATTTCATGTACCTGATGACGATAAAATGGTTTGTCATGAACGGTTATTTCAGATTTACCGCAACATGGGCAGAGCGAATCGGGTAAGCAATCAACAACAACATCGGTATCTTTTAGTTCTGAGAGTTGTCGTTGATGCCCTGCGTGACCCGGTTTAGCTCCTCTCGGATGGCGACCACCAGAGCTTTGAGCTTTTTTCTCTCAGCTCGCTCTTTTGGCCCATCGGAAGAAGGTGGTTTTGATGAATTAGAGCAGCTTGTTTTCAGCTTATCTTCATAGAAACGCAGTTGTTCCCACAACTCTTCAATGAGCGCGTTCGCTTCGTTGATATTAGAAGCCACCGGAGGCGCTTCTGTGAATTTGGATTTTTTCATTTTCATGCTTACATCATGAAGCGAGGAAATGATCACTCAATAGGAAAAAGTGGATCCAGTGCTGTTGGTCACATTTGATGTGTCAATAGGGGGCTGGTGAACGGTTACTAAAGATTTACTGGACGTTAATCCCATGTATGTTAAACATTTTGGAAAGAAAGTGTGCTGGGTTGTGTATTGATTTCAGTGATTGCCCCGTCATTTGTCGATTCAAATCCGGCTAATCTAGTGTCGCTGTCCATTACGTTGCTTGCTTGGTGGAACGAACTTAACGTCTCGATTTGTATCAGTGAATTTAGCGAAATTCATTTGGTGTTTTATCAAATTCTTTTCTAAATACGGTATACATATATTGCACAGTTGGATACCCAGCCGCTTTGCTAATTGCGGTTAAATTGAGCTTTGAGTTTTTCAACAAATCTAAGGCCTTATTTAACTTATTGATGTGAATTTCATGATGTATTGAATATCCGAGTTCGCGCTTAAATTTTTATCCAAATGTGAACGGGAAATCTTCAAATATGCTAAAACTTGTTCCATTTTAAGCCCCTTACAAGCATTTAAGCGAATAAAATGTTGTGCTTTGATAACCTCAGGATCTTTGATTGAACGGTAATTACTTGAGACTCTTGCGTGAACCTTTTCTGGTGGAATACGGATTTGTTTATGTGTTAACTCTTTATTATCCAGTAAAGAATGTAACATTTTGGCAGCGCAATACCCCATGGTTCTTACACCTTGCTCGACGGAAGAGAGGGGGACACGTGAGAGATAGCGAGTGACTTCTTCGTTATCAATACCAATAACGGAAATGTGCTCTGGGATGGGGATGTTCAAATTATCAATAACTTGCAATAGTTGCCTGGCTCTGGCATCGGTAGCCACAATAATTCCCGTTGGTTCAATCATGGTTTTGAGCCAATTTTCCAAGCCTTGCGCTGCCTTTTCCCAATTATAATCGTATGGTTCTAACCCTCGAAATACTGTCGCATTGACACCATCAGTTTGTGTTAATGCGAGAAAAGCGTGCTCACGCTCAATCGACCAACGCCAATAGCCTCCTTCTGGAAATCCGTAGTACCCAAAATTAAGCAATCCTTTGTTTTTTAGGTGCTCATACGCAGTCTGAACTAACTTAAAATTATCAGTAGCAATGTAAGGAATGGATGGGTATTGAGATGGATTTTCGTAAGACCCACCTATGCCGACGATATGTGAGGTGACATTTGATAAATAATCGGGTGTGTTTGGGTTGTCATAATCAGCAATCAGGCCATCGTACTTATTGAACTGAATGGTTTTATTATTGGAGTAAAAGTCTTCCTCGATGTAAATATCCCATTCACACAGCGATGTTTGTATGTATTCACCGATGCCATAAATTAATCCACGATCATAAGCCTTGTTTGCATTCAACAATATTGCAATTTTATATTTCTTTTTCATATTTGCTTTTCAGGTAATTGACCTTGTTTTTATTATTTCATTTTAAATCAAAGAGTAACTTGATAGCTAGATGGATTTTTACATATTTCACATTACAGTTTATCTTATTTCCTTTAACATTTATCTAATTTACTTTTAAGGCGAAACCGCTCACAGATAGCCATCATGTACATAGACATAGAATCGGTTTTACAAATAATCGGTGAGAGTTTTAATAAAAAGGATGTTTTATGTTTAAATTATCACCTTGTGTTGTCGCGATTACCGCGGCATGCGCATTTTAATGCGCAGGCGACTTCTGTGACTTGGATTCAATCTGGTTGGGATAGCAACAGTAATAGCATTGTCAATTGGCACCAGAATGAACAACCAGCGGTTACCGAAAAAAAAGAGACTGACTATCGCGTTATTAATATTGATGCATCTAAGCCCTTACAAACTATTGATGGCTTCGGTGGTGCATTCAATGAAAAAGGTTGGGATGCGATGTCAGGGTTAAAACCTGAAGCGAGAGAAGAGATCATCAAAAGTCTATTCACTACTGACGGGTTAAATTTCACAATGGGACGAATTCCGATCGGTGCGAATGATTATTCCATGGATTATTACTCATTAGATGATGTCGCTGGAGACTACGAACTAAAACATTTTTCGATGGATCGAGAGCATAAATATCTGCTTCCTTATTTAAAATCAGCGATGAAATACAAGCCCGATTTACACGTTTTTGCTTCGCCATGGACACCACCAGCTTGGATGAAAGCCAACAGTTTTTATGGTTGTCGAGGATCTCAAGAAGACGCGCACCTGATCTGGGACAACAAGACACAGGAGGCATACGCGAAATATCTCTCTAAGTTTGCGTTGGAATATCAAAAAGCCGGGATCAATTTAGAGCAGATTCACTTACAAAATGAACCTGCCGCTTGTCAGGATTTTCCATCCAGTTTGTGGAGCGGACCTGAGATGCGTGATTTTTTACGTGATTATTTAGTTCCACAGTTTGAAAAAGATAAACAATCAGCGGAAATTTGGTTAGGTACGATTAATTTCGGTGATTACAAAGCTTATGCTGAACCTGTGCTAACTGATACTAAATTGGAAGGTAAAATTGCAGGTGTGGGTTATCAATGGGATGGTAAATATGCCATTGCCGAAACGCACAAAAGACATCCCGATATTAAACTGATGCAAACCGAATCAGAATGCGGTGATGGTAAAAATGATATTTACGCTGGACTTTATACTTTCAGCTTGATCAAAAAATATCTCGCGGGTGGCGCAAATTCCTATGTTTACTGGAATATGGTGCTGGATTCATCTGGTAATAGTACCTGGGGATGGAAGCAGAACTCTTTGATTAGTATTGACCGAATGCAGGGTGGAAAGCCAACCTACAATTTCGAATATTATGTACTGAAACACTTTAGTAACTTGATTGAATCGGGTGCTAAATTGCTAAGTTATGATCTTGAAGAAGACACGTTGATTTTTGAAAATCCGGATAAATCGATCATCGTTGTGTCCGCGAACCCAAGTTTTTCTGAGAAAGAGATGACTTATACGATCAACAATCAAATGTTCAAGGCTAAGTTGCCTATGATGACAATGAACAGCTTTTTTGTGGTATCGCAATAATGTCCAGTATGCCCGTACCGTTGTGTACGGGCTGATTTTGAACCAATTCGATCGAGCTTAAATTTACACTTTCTGATTTTGCAATTGAGATGTTGATTTCAAACTGATAGACACACCAGCTGTGGCAATGATAGCGAAAATGATAAACACCATACAGCCATAGAATCCAACATTAATTTGGTGCGAAAGTTGATGAATGATATCCAATTCTTCTTTACCTGATGCCGCATAAATCACCGCGAGCATACTTAAACCAAAGGTTCCGCCAATTTGATGAGCCACATTGACCAATCCCGAGGCGGCTCCGGTGTCTTTTGCTTCAACCCCCGCAACACCTGAAACGGTAAGCGGACCAAGGACTGCACCATTACCAAAACCGACGATAATCATGGGTATCAGCATCTGTTGCCAATAACTGTAACCTGGATTCATGTTTGCCAGCATCGCAAATCCTATCGCACAAAAACACAAGGCAAGTAAGGTAACACCATGTCCGCCCAATTTTCTGGTTAATCGAGGAACACAGAGTGAGGCTAAAAAGGTAAATCCCGTCATCGGAACAAAACCTAAGCCCGCTTCAACGGGTGTCATTAACAGGACGCGTTGCATAAATTGTGTTGAGAAGAAGAAAAAACTGACCATCGCGCCTAAAAATAAAAATCGAGAGATATAGGCGACAGATCGTTCACGGCTTTTAAACAAGTGGAGTGGGAGTAGTGGTTGCTTAATATTCTTTTCAACAAATAAAAAGATTGCTAGCAATAGTAGTCCACCAGAAATCATGCTGATGGTAACCCAATGAATCCAGCCAAGTGATGAAGAAGAAATAATCCCGTAAATAATGGCCGACATACCTAATGTGGAGGTAATCGCGCCTTGTATATCGAGTTTCCCACTGTGCTGTTCACTTTCCGCTAACAGTTTATTTGTCACCGCGAATAAAACAATACCGATTGGGACATTAACCAGGAATCCAACTCTCCAGGAAAGTAGCCCCGCAAATAAGCCGCCTAATACAAGTCCTGCAGTGGCTCCGATTCCAGCCGTTGCTGCATAGAAGGAAAGCGCTTTCACTCGTTCGGGTCCTTCCTTAAAATATGTAGATAATAAAGCGAGAGTTGTCGGTGCGAGTATCGCGGCACTTGCTCCCTGAATAACTCTGGCCACAATCATTACTGTGGCAGATGGGGTAAGTCCGATAACCAGAGAAGAAAGGGTGAAAACCAAAATACCAAAACGGAAAATTCGTTTACGTCCAACAATGTCGCCAGCTCTGGCACCCAACATCAGTAAACTGCCGAAACTTAATGTATAGGCATTTTGTACCCAGGATAGCCCAACCTGACTAAAACCAAGGTTTTCCTGAATTTGCGGAAGCCCAGTGATGACCACGGAAGTATCTAATAAAATTAATAGATAGGTCGCCAGAATGACGACCAAGGCGTTAATTTGTGATTTGTTGAAGCCTGCCATATTTATACTCACCCATCAGAAAAGAGTGTTTAGTGTACTGCGGCGATTGTTGTGAATTAAGTAGCCAAAATGGCATAGACTTATAAAAAAAATTAATTAATCGATGATTCAATAGACCACATTTTTTCCTAATGCTCTATTTCTGCCCATGTTCTTGGCTTGATAAAGATATTGGTCACAGGCCTCTATAACTTGTTTTGGCATCGGATTTTTTTGAGTGGTGACAATTAATTCACTTTATAATTAAGTTATACAAACACCACTCGTTGTGGTGTTTGTTATTTGATCTCTCGGCGTACTACATGAATAATAGGTTCACAATTGTTCCGACATATGGATCTAGATGAAAGTAGGATTAAACGAGTTAATTGTATTCAGAACCATCGCTGAACAGAAGAGTTTCAGTGGCGCGGCTAAAGTTCTGGGGGTTTCAGCCTCTGCGCTCAGCCACGCATTAAAAAATATGGAAGAGACACTAAATGTTCGCCTGTTTAATCGCACTACGCGTTCTGTTTCATTAACCGAGGCAGGCGAACAATTTCTCTATCGCATTGTGCCATCCATGACCGATCTTCAAGAAGCGGTGAGTGAGCTTTCCACGTCACAGGACTGCCCTTCGGGTAAAATCCGAATCAGTTCCTCAGACACAGGTTCCATCCCACTCATCAAAGAGTTCTTGCCCATTTTTTTCGAAAAGTATCCAGATATTCAGGTTGAAATTGTCGCTGAATCAAGGTTTGTCGATATCGTTTCTGAAGGTTTTGATGCTGGCATTCGTTTATATGACACAATTCCCACCGATATGATTGCGATTAAGTTAACGCCTGTAATTAATATGATTACGGTTGCCTCGCCACACTATATTGAGAAATCGTCGTTACCGCTAACACCAAATGAACTGAAAACTCATCGCTGTATCCGTTATCGATTTGATAGTGGTGCACTCAATTTGTGGGAGTTAAGTTGTAACGAAGAAACGGTTACCATCGATGTTAATGGGCCACTAACATTAGGTAATACCAGCCTTATGGTGGATGCGGCTTTAACTGGAATGGGAATCTCTTGGGTCCCTGAGCCTCAGGTTACTGAGTATTTAAAATCAGGACAGCTAATTCGAGTGTTACCCGAGTGGCAGAAACGGTTGCCTGAACTCTGTCTTTACTACCCAGCTAATCGCTATCCTCCCAGTGTATTTAAAATTTTTACGCAAACGTTGCGTGAGTGGGCGAGTACAGTCCGTTAAATGGAGCTATGTTGCACTTGGTGAAATAATAATGCCTGTTTTATTTGTGGTAATACCGCTTTGGTTGCCACATAGTCGGCTTCTATTGTGGTTTTTTTAGCTTCATCGGAGTCATCCTGCAGTTCAAAATTGTGTTGGATAAGAATATCGGCACCCTTAATCTGTGCTTCAGAAAGTTTGCAAGCAACCATGCGAATTGCAGAAAATGTGGTTTTTAAGCCGTTTTGATCTAGGGTTGGAGTGGGTTGGTTACCGCAGTAAATATCAACACCAATCACGATATCGGCCCCCATTTCTCTGGCATAATCGATGGGAACTACGTCGAGTAGACCGCCATCAATCAATAGATCGCCTTGATGCTCTACAGGGATGAAAACTCCCGGGATTGAGGAGGATGTCTGTACCGCATGCCCTGGATTTCCTTTGGTTATCAGCATGGCCTTTTGTTTGCTAAGGTTGGTAACGACAGGGCCAATAGGAATCGGCATCTGATTCAAGTCAGATGGCTCGACTTGCGAATTGATCCAGTCAGATAGCCGTTCTCCACCGATAAAACCACGGGAAGAGAGCGTTAAATCTAATATGTCTGACATTTCAACTTGGTTAATGGCCTTTTCCATATGTGGATAATCCATACCAGATGCATACAAAACAGCAGCAATTGAACCTACAGAAGTGCCCGTCACTATATCAGCATGAATATCTTCTTCTTCCAGAGCTTTAATGACACCGAGGTGCATGAATCCGCGAATGCCTCCACCACTAAAAGCAATGGCAAGGTGCGATGGATGATCGTCGGGTGCATGAGTAATTAAATTTGGAGACTCCAAGTCGTTATAAGTATTTCCTGGAGAGCTGCACCCCAATAATGAGGTGAGCAGCATAGATATCGCTGTTGCTTTTAACATGTATTCACCACGTGAAGGTTTCAAAATTAACCATTCATAATGATCAATTTTAATAAAATAATAGCTGATTTTAGCACTGAACTATTTTTGTGTTTGTTTAGAACTTCTCATGAGGTTTATGAATAAAACTGAGCAATAAATGATTGCAGCGTTCAAATTTAATAGATAGGTTGAAAAATAGTGATGAATGGTATTGTTTAAAAATTGTTGCTTTTTTGCTTCCAACAACAATACCTAGGTCAGTCTTATTACTATCGTTCTTTTTAATATTGAGTAGTACAAGGTGCTTTTATGAAAGTTCTTATTGTTGGTGCCAGCGGAATGGTGGGCCAGGGTGTATTGCAAGAATGTGTGGCCGCTTCAGATGTTGAGGAAATTATTCTGCTTAACCGTCATGCTTTAGACACTGAATCCGATAAAATGAAACAAATCGTTGTGCCAGATTTGGCTGATTCCGGCTCTGAACTGGAACGATTGAAAAATATAGACGCTTGCTTTTTTTGCTTAGGTGTTTCTTCTGCGGGTTTATCGGAACAGGAATATACACGTATCAGTTACGATTTAACGCTAACTATTGTTCGGGCTTTAGCGACAAACAATCCGGATATGATTGTAACGTATGTTTCCGGTGCTGGGACAGACAGTAGTGAACAAGGCAAAACGATGTGGGCGCGAGTGAAAGGCAAAGTTGAGAATGATTTACAAAAACTGGGCTTTAAAGCGGTTTATCTTTTCAGGCCTGGGTTAATTCAGCCGTTAGGCGGTATTGAATCGAAGACGAAAAGCTATCGGATTATGTACAAAATGCTTACTCCTATTTTTCCATTATTAAGACTGTTGGCACCCAATAGTTTGCTTACCACGCAAGATATGGGTACGGCGATGTTAAATGCCGTGAGAATTGGATGTAAACAGCCGATATTGGAAGTCAAAGATATTCATTCTTTGGCGGGGCGTGATTGATGAGATTATTTTATCAATTTATGTCAGAATGACTCGCTAATAAAAAGAGTTTTGAAGTGGTATAGTGATTTTAGTGGTATTGGATTTTTTAGCTAAGTGAGCAGGATATGTTAGCGATCACGGCACTTGATACAGCAACAATCGCCTTTTTTCGCACTGCGACCCAGAAAGGGTAGAGTGGTTAACATCACGTAAATTGGTAGTGTTATAAAGGGGATTATTGGCAGCAGCATTTGTTGCCGATAACTGTCCAAACCTCGTCTCAACGAGTGTCGTGTAGGAAACCATTCTTATTGGGTTTTTTTAATGCATCAACCAACAGCCTGAACAGTGGAGATGGGTTACGCGCCGGATAGTACATATAGTATCCGTCATAGGTGATTGACCATTCACCAAGTAGTGTGACCAGTTTACCACTTGCCAGTTCATCACTAACCATAGTGGCAGGTACCCAAGCCAGTCCCAAACCTTCTTTTGCTGCTTTTATTAATAAATTAGCATGATTGACGATCATCGCTGAATGGGGTTTTACTGTGATTACATCTTGGTGTGTATCACCCCTGATATCATTAAATTCCCAGCTCATGATGTTTTCATGACTCGGTAAGCGTAACGTTAGGCAGCGAAACGAATTAATTTCATCCGGGTGATCAGGACTACCCGATTGAGTTATATATTCAGGCGATGCAACCAGAATCATCTGCATATCCGGTGTTACTTTTACTGCGATCATGTCTTGATCGACAGAACCGCCGAGTCGGATTCCGACATCGTAACGTTCTTTTACGATGTCTGTCATGGCGTAATCACTGGTGATTTCCAGAACTATATCCGGGTATTGATTAATAAATGCGGTCAGCTTATCCCAGAGCAGAAAACTCACCACATGTTCGGTACAGTTGATGCGCAGGATGCCTCTTGGTGAGTCGCGAAATTCATTTAACTGATTGATTTTTTCTGAGATCTGACTGATTAATGGCTCGATATCATTTAACAATTGCTCTCCCGCCTGAGTTGGAGAAACGCTGCGTGTAGTCCGGTTAAGCAATTTGATGCCAACCTGTTTTTCTAAGGTTCGAATGGTGTAACTGAGAGCAGATTGTGAGACTCCAAGATGACTGGCTGCTTTAGTAAAACTACCCATTTTTGCGACCAGAACAAATGCGCGCAGATCGTTTAGGTTTTCTGTCATATAAGCGTTCCTTCGTCTTAAATTTTGTTCAGATTATGCTAAATAATTAATTAAAAAAGTCAAAAATATTTTTATATCCATGATTTATTAAACTGATTGATAAAAAAAATGTATAAGGCTAATAAAATAATCCTCTCTAGTGCATCTATACATTGAGCAGTAAAATTTTCATGAAAATAGACAGTTATTGAGTTTATTACGTTGGTTCTTCATGAAAAAGGAGATTATAAGTGGAAATTCTGCAGCAAATGATTATTTTTTCTTTGCTTATTGGTGTCGGAGTTATAGCACGGCGAGTCGGTGTGCTTTCTCATAGTAATCTTCCTCAGTTTACTTCACTGGTTTTTAATTTTGCTATGCCTGCCATTATTCTTTCCGGTATTACCGGTGATGGTCCTCACATCGAGGGGCATGAATTAATAATGGTTTTTTATGCGGTAATAGTGACCATCGGGCTACTGATTATCAGCAGCATGGTGCTTGCCAGAGTACTTGGTTATGGTAAGGATTTTCATGGTGTGATTATCGTTATGACTACTTTTACCAATATTTCTATGATGGGGATACCGATGATTTATTCGCTGTTCGGTCCCTCTGCTATGATCTATATGACGGTATTTCTGTTGCCCTATAATTTGCTGTTTTTCTCTTATGGGTATTATTGCTTGCGAGACAGAAGTAACGAAGAGGAACGTTTTAACTGGAACAATATAAGTAAAGCGATTAATCCCGGCATTATTGCTTGCCTGGTTGCACTGGTGCTTTATGTTGCCAATGTTCATCTTACTTATGTAATTGCTCAACCGATCCGTATGTTGGGAGCGGTGACCGGTCCGATATCAATGATGCTGATAGGCTCTTTCTTGGTTGATATGAACTGGAAAGAAGTGTTTAGTGATATAAAAGTATGGCTCTACACTCTTGGTAAGATGATTATTATCCCTGTTGTTATCATGCTGATTATGGAACAGTTTATTGATAACCCTCTTCTCCTTGGCGTTCTTCTTGCGGCCGTATCTACCCCTGCGGGGGCGGGAGTTCCTTTATTGGCTCAGGCACTTAATAAAAAAGTGTATCCGTTGGCTCTCAAGGGAGCAACGTTCACGACTCTTGCTGCGGTCTTTACTATGCCGATTGTCGCAATTATCACCGGGCTGGCTTAAGTCCACCTCAAATACACATTTTATTTACCTGTCAAAAAAGAGATAAACAACTATGGCTGGATCTTTAGCTAACAAAAAAACAATTAACAGTGTTGTGGCACTATGTATGGTTGCTCTTCTTGGGGGCTGTGCTGTTCAGCATTCGGAAGATAATCAGGCTTCGGCACCTATCACCTTAAAGACTCAGGGGAGTTTTGCTGTTGGTGGCTCTACAGTAAAACATGCCGGGACTTTTTCCGAGAAAAACTTTCTTTCTCCTGAGGGGCAGACAGCATATGGAGATCATGCCTATGCATTTTATCAGATCCCGCTTCACGCACATAAATACCCGTTGGTATTCCAGCATGGCGGTGCTCAGACAAAAAGAACCAGGGAAAGTACCGCTGATGGACGAGATGGTTTTCAGAATATTTTCCTGAGAAAGAATTTCAGTGTCTATTTGGTTGATCAACCACGCATGGGGGAAGCAGGTCTGGCTACTAAAGCGAATGATGGCAAAAATCCGTGGGCGGGAAATCCTCTGTATGCAGATAAAACTCTGTTTCTGCTTTCTCGTGTTGGCGATCAAAATGGCGTATTTAAAAATTCTCAGTTTCCTGATGACCCGGCAAGTATCGATGCTTTCCAGCGTTCATGGAACCCGTATTCAGGTGAACTAGATAACGATCTGAATGCGAAAGCTCTGGCTCAGTTAACGAACAAAATCGGACCAAGTATTCTTGTTACTCACTCAATGGGGGGCACCATTGGTTGGCGGGCTCCTTTCTACACGGATAATGTCAAAGCGATAGTGGCTTATGAGCCTGGAGGCACGCCGTTCATTTTCCCAGAAAGTGAGATGCCTAAACCAATCCGCACGGCTTTTGCTCCGCTGGCGGCTACAGCATTAGGAGTTCCTATGGATGAGTTTTTAAAACTGACCCAAATTCCAATCGTTCTTTACTATGGGGATTATATTGCCGATAAACCAACTTCCGCAGTGGGACCGGATAAATGGCGTAGCGAATACCAAATGGCTCAGCAGTTTGTGACGGCCGTAAACCAGCATGGTGGTGACGCAACGTTAGTGCATCTGCCTGATATTGGTATTAAGGGTAATTCCCATTTCCTAATGGCTGAAAAAAATAACGTCCAGCTCGCTGAACTGATGAACCAATGGTTACATAGCAAAGGGCTAGATAAGTAACCGAACTCGGCAAATTACATTAATACCACCATAGAATCTGCCATGAAAGTGGCAGATTCTATTGGCTTCTGTCCAGTCTGTTATCAGCCTCTCCTATCCCTCATGATGCAGAATAGTTTGTCTAATCAGTTAAGGTTCCTATCAATTAGCGTGGAATTTGTGCGCATTAATAAAATATTCGTATAAGTCTATTCGAATTTTCCCTCCTAATCATTCGGACGGAATCTGGTTATAGTAGTGTTCATCCTATTTCCATTTCCTTTCTCTCTGAAGTGGATCTTTTCGAATAAACGAAGGAATTATTATGACCAGTATCAAATTGAATAACGGTGTTGATATGCCAATGTTGGGTTTCGGTGTTTTTCAGGTAACCGACCCTGCAGAATGTGAGCGTGTCGTAGTAGACGCGATTGATGCGGGCTATCGCCATATTGACACTGCTGCTTCATATCAGAATGAAACTCAGGTCGGTAATGCTATTAAAAATGTTGGTATCAAGCGCGAAGAGTTGTTTGTGACCACTAAGTTGTGGTTGCAGGATACTAATTATGAAGGTTCTAAAGTTCAATTCGAACGTTCATTGAACCGCCTGCAGATGGATTATGTCGATCTGTATTTGATTCACCAACCTTATGGTGATGTGCACGGGGCGTGGCGTGCGATGGAAGAACTCTACGAAGCAGGAAAAATTCGTGCGATTGGCGTGAGTAATTTCGGACCAGATCGCGTTGCTGATCTCATCGCTTTCAATAAAGTCGTTCCTGCGGTAAACCAAATTGAAGTCAATCCATTCAATCAGCAGCTCCAAGCCGCTCCATGGCTACAAACCAAAGGCGTCCAACCTGAAGCTTGGGCTCCGTTCGCTGAAGGACGAAATAACCTGTTCCACCATCCGGTATTGCAAGCGATCGGTGATAAGTATGGTAAGTCTATTGGCCAAGTGGTGCTGCGCTGGTTGGTACAGCGAAATATCGTTACGTTGGCGAAAACCGTTAGTGTTGAACGTATGAAAGAGAACCTTGCGGTATTGGACTTCTCATTAAGTGAGCAGGATATGCTGGCAATCGCAGCGCTTGATACCGCAACCAGTGCCTTTTTCTCGCACCGTGACCCGGCCATGGTTGAGTGGTTAACTGCACGTAAATTAGATGTATAAATTGGTTGAAGGATAGGGGTGATTACCATGCTACTGATGAAAAAGTCTCGCCTGGCGTTGCTTTGCTTAACGCTATTACCACTTGTTGCTGCGAACGCTGAGCAAACTAAGAATGTGAAACCTTTGATTATTGCCGAGCAAGGCAACTTTTCTGCTGGTGGTAGTGTACTGAACAGTGAAGGCACTTTTGATGGTAAGGAGCTGTTTAATCCACAGGGGCAAACCTTACATGGTGACCATGCTTCGGTGTTTTATCAACTACCACAGAACCCGCGCCCTTATCCATTGGTTTTACTCCACGGTGCTGGACAATCGGCGAAAACATGGGGAACCACACCCGATGGTAGGGAAGGTTTTCAGAATATCTTTTTACGCAAAGGCTACGGCGTCTACCTGCTTGACCAGCCGCGGCGCGGTCAAGCTGGTCAGTCGATGGTAACCATGGAAGTGAAAGCGACTACTTATGATCAGATGTGGTTCAATATGTTCCGTCTAGGTCAATGGCCAGCTTTCTTTGATGGTGTGCAATTTCCGCAAAGTGAGCAAGCATTGAACCAGTACTTTCGGCAGATGACACCAAACACCGGTCCTTACGATGAGCAGATTATTAGTGATGCCGTCAGCCAAGTGTTTGAACATTCGGGTAAGGGTATCTTGATCACTCACTCTCAAGGTGGCGGCCCGGGTTGGTGGACCGCAATTAAGAGCGATAAGGTGAAAGGCATTGTTGCCTATGAACCAGGTAGTGGCTTTGTTTTTCCAGAGGGTGAAGTACCAGAAGCTATGCCAAGTGGTACAGGGAATTTAACTGCCACAACGGTAACCAAAGAACAGTTCAAAAAACTGACTAAAATGCCGATCGTAATTTATTACGGTGACAATATCCCAAGCAAAGTCAGTGATAATCCTGGACAAGATAATTGGCGCGTGCGGGTTAAGATGGCCAACATGTGGGCGGACACTGTGAACCGCTATGGTGGTCATGCCGAAGTGGTTGAATTGCCAAAGCTGGGCCTGAAAGGAAATACCCATTTCCCATTCTCAGATCTTAATAACGAGCAAGTCGCCGAGGTATTAAACAATTGGTTAAAGAGCAATGCTTTGGACTAGTTCTTGACGGTAACGAATCAAAGTGGTTTATAAGACTAATCAATGAATTAGAGGAGAAGCAGTAATGGCTATCCCCCATTTTCTCGATCGTTTCCGTTTTTCTCCTTTATCCCTTTTATTGTTCATTGTTTTATTTTGGGATGGGTATTTTTACGCCGTTAAGGCTTTTGGTGCGGAGGAGACTGGCACGATGTTAGATGTGCAAAGTACGGTTGGTGACATAATTGATCATCCAGCTTTTCGTGGATTTTCTCCTCGTCTATTACCCAATGTTGATGATGTGCGATTCACGTCGCTGCCAATCAGCCAGATAGATAAATTAATGCCATACCACAGTAATTTTAATCGAACCGATATCGTAAATGGTCTGAATTTTCTTATCGAACAGAAGGCTCAGGGACACGACATTTTTTATAACTATTATTCGGCCAAAGAAATAAATTTAAATCGGGATAAACAAGTTACCGGCCTGGTATTTTTTAAAGGTAAGCCCAATGCGCCGTTCGTCATTGTCGTTCCTGGTGGCGGGTTTGAATATGTTGGGTCACTACATGAAGGCTTTCCGATTGCAAAGGCGATTGCAGAGCAAGGACTTAACGCATTTGTGGTGGTATATCGGACAGAGCAGGGTGGCAGAGTCGCTACTCAGGATCTGGCTCATGCGATTGACTACATTATTTCACATGCAGAACAGTTTGAAATTAACGCTAATCATTATTCTATCTGGGGTGGCTCTGCCGGAGCGAGAATGGCTGCGAATATCGGAAGTTATTTACCGGTTAGCTTTGGTGGTCAATCGACGTTAAGACCGGATTGCATCGTGATGTTGTATACCGGACATAGCGATTATACAGCGAATGATCCACCAACTTACGTTGTGATTGGTGAGCGTGATTGGATTGCATCGCCCAGTATTATGCGCAATCGGGTGAACCAGTTGCGTCGTTTGGGTATTCGGGCTGAGTTTAATATCTATCCGAGTGTAGGCCATGGGTTCGCGCTAGGTACCGGTACTACCGCGCAAGGGTGGATCGACGGGGCGTTAGCGTTTTGTCTTGACGAACTTTTAAAGATCAAGCCTTAGCGGTCATCAAGGTGATTGCTGAATTTTACTCAAAAGCCCTGGTTAATTTTTAGATCTAATCACTAATACCGCTTTAAGGGATACTTCCCCTAAAGCGCACACAGAATCGAAACGATTATTTATTGGAGCTACATTAATGAAAAATGCATTACTAATAGTCGGTGTTATGACCTCGTTTGGCATGAGTAGTTTTACCGCTTATGCGGCCAATGGCGATACCTTAGTGGAAATTGATTCCGGCACAATTAGCGGTGCGGTGAATCAGGGTATCTATACCTATTTGGGTGTGCCATATGCAGAAGCGCATCAGCGTTTTATGCCCGCAGAAAAAGTAAAACATTGGGATGGGGTGCGTAGTGCGACTGAATATGGGCCAGTTTCACCGCAATCAAAATTAACGGGATTCCCAGAAGCACCAGGAATTCAGGATAATAATAACCAAAATCTGAATATCTGGACTCCAGGCGTTGATGGTGAGAAAAGAGCGGTAATGGTTTGGCTGCATGGAGGTGGCTTTGCATCAGGCTCGGCGCAAGAAGTCCCTGCGTATAACGGCGAAAATCTAAGCCGTAAGGGTGATGTTGTTGTGGTTTCTGTTAACCACCGTTTAAATGTGGTCGGGCACCTCGATCTTTCGGCATATGGAGAGCAGTACAAATACTCTGCTAACATTGGCGAGCTGGATATCGTCGAGTCACTGAAGTGGATTCAAGATAACATCGCAAGCTTTGGTGGTGATCCAACTAACGTCACCTTATTTGGTGAGTCCGGCGGTGGTGCAAAAGTGCTGACTATGATGTCATCGCCTTATGCGCAGGGTTTATTCCACAAAGGTATTGTTCAGAGCGGGGCGACAGAGTCGATGGGTGTGAACTTCACAACGAAGGAAGCGAGTCGTCGTGTGGGGGAACTGACGCTAAGAAATTTGGGCATCACGAAAGATAATATTGAGGCTATACAATCGGTCCCGTACCAAAAACTGGTCGAAGAATCGATGAAGGCACAGGTGGAAACGGCTGGTGAGTTTGGCTTGCGCGGCGCTTTGACTGGACAAGTATCGATGGATTGGGAGCCGGTAGTGGATGGTGATTTTCTACCTACCAACCCGGTAACGCCAGATTCATTTGCAGTAGCGGGCAAAAACGTTCCACTATTGATCGGTTCAAACCTAAATGAATGGGCCGGCATGAATTTGGTTATGGGACCGGATAAAGGCAAAACATTTACCGATAATGAAATTGAAGAGCGTTTGAGTGCTACTTATGGCGATAAGAAAGACCAAGTAGTTGAAGAGTTTTCGACCGCTTATCCGAGTAAAACGAAAGAAGACGCACTCTATTTCGATTCATTTCTTCGTTTACCTTTACTTAAAATTATGACGCACAAGGCTGACCAAAATGGTGCACCTGTGTACGCATACGTTATGAGTTATGGTTCACCACTTGCTTATCATACGGCAGAAATCCCGTTGGTGTTCAATAATGCCGATGCAGTTCCGCCAATTTTTACCGGTATTGAAAAATCAGCGGCTGAAAAACAGGCTGATGCAAAAATGGCCGATACGATGAGTAGTGCATGGATTTCATTCGCTAAAACCGGCAAGCCTGCAGCAAGCGGACTTCCTGAATGGCAAGAATATACGCGTGAAAATGGCTCAACCATGATTTTTGATACTGAAAGCAGACTTACTCAAGGGCACGATCGGAATTTGATTAAGCTTCTTGCTCCTGACTATCAGTGGTAACTAATAAGTATAAGACAAATGTAAGGTCTGGAATTATTCCAGGCCTTTTCTGTGCGATGTGAGTAAGTGTGTTTAGAACCTTACCAAATTGCAGTTGAAAATCATGAGAGTCTCAGCACTTCAACCAGTTCAAATTTTCTATCTTCATAGTGGTAGTGAAAAATGCAGCAATTAGGAAACCCTTTGGCGCGTTCTTCAGTTGGGTCTTGCCACTGTGATAAGAAATGTTTGCATGCTCCGGCGTGTGAGACGGCAAGCACGCAATCGTGATCCGGCTGCTCCATGATGTTTATACAAGTTTCAACCAAACGCTCTCTTACTTGAGAGCGAGATTCTCCGCCAAATTGCAGGTAATGGGTTTCGCGCGCTTCCATGCTAGGGTGGAGATCTTCACTTTCACCTTCAAAGCGTCCGTAGTGCATTTCACGTAATCCTTTCAGGCGCGTGTAAGGCATTCTATTGCGAGTGGCTATTTCGAGTGTGTCACAACAACGTTCGGCGGTGGAGCTATAGAGGTGAGTTAGGTTAAGTGTGTCGAAAAAATCAGCGGTAGTTCGTGCTTGTTTGATTCCATTTTCCGTCAGCGGGGAGTCGCACCAACCTTGGATTTTTTTGCGCACATTGAACAGAGTTTCTCCGTGACGCATAAGGTAGAAGTGTTTTTTCATGATTTGGCCTTACCAGAAATAGAGTAAGTTTAATTTTAAGTTAAACATTGATTTGGAAACAGCTATTAGCCGGGATAGGGTAATGAATTGAAATCATGAATAGAGCAAAAGAATGAGCCGCTTTTGGCGACTCATCAAAGATTAACAGTATATGTTTAACTATAAGGTACTGGCATAGAACGACTTGAGTTTTTCAACCGCAGTGTTTACATACTCAGGTTTCCAGTAGGTTTGAATATGAGTAGCGCCATTAATCAAAAACAGCTCTTTATTTTTGGCATTAACCGCTTTTTCATAAGCCAATTGCGTCATATAAAGCGTGTCGGCTTTGTTTCCCGCCATCATTAACAATGGTTGAGTAAGCAAATCGATATGATCTGTTGCATCGAACTGCATAAGATCGAGCAGGTTACTCATTGGATAACGGAAAGTGGAATTAGGGTGCGCATGGGTTCTGCCATAGTAAATAAATCCTTCACGATAGAGATCGAAAGGCATTTTTGCCAATTGTTCATCAGTGATAGAAGAGAGATCTGCATCTGCTGCATAGATGACTTCACCACCACTAGCTTGTTGTGCTCGTGCATCAGAGGCTTGCTGTAAGCGTTGCTGAATGGTGTCGAGCTGTGATTGCATAAATCCATCACGTCTTACAATACCAGAGTTAAACATGCTCAGAGCCGCAATGGATTTAAAGCGTTTATCGGTTTCAGCGGCAGCCAGCGAATAGCCGCCACCACCGCAGATGCCAAGTAACGCCAGCTTAGTCATATCAACACCAGGGTACTGAGAAATAAAATCAGCCATACCATGAATATCTTCGATCCGGTTGGCTGGTTTATCGGTATTGCGTGGTTCTCCGCCGCTACCACCTTGATAGGCAGCGTCGGCCGTAATAGTGATATAACCAAGTTCCGCGAGATGCTGTGCGTACAATCCAGCGACTTGCTCTTTTACGCCACCATTGGGATGTGCAACGACAATCGTTGGGTATTTTTTACTTTCATCATAATTGGCGGGGGTGTAAACGTTGGCAGCGATATCGATGCCATTGAGCTTATAGGTCACCGGATGGATGTTAACTTGGCCAGCGATATTTTCAGTAATCGCACCCTCATAAGTGAGGGTAAAAGGGTTTTCGCGATAATCTGCCGCTAGAACGTTGGCGGAAGATAAACCGATTACCATGGCTAATAGCGATGTTTTAAATGATTTTGCATTCATTTGATGATCCTTAAATTAATTAAACAAGCCTTGAACTCAATGAGTCAGGCTTACCATCTAAGCTATGTTTATATTAACTGGGGGGATCTGACGCCACAGTGACAAGAAGATAACGAAAATGTCAGATTGCCATATTTAAATCTGACATTTCTGTAAGGTAGCGGTAAGGTTCGTGTTATACACGGGCGGTTACAATTACCGAGCTAAATACAGGAACTGGAATTCCACAAAGGGTAAATAGTGAAGATATTATTAATTGAAGATGAGCAAAAAACCTCGACCTATGTGAGCCGTGCACTAAAAGAACAGGGATTTTCGGTTGATACTGCAGACAACGGTATTGATGGCGCTCATTTCGCTATAGAAGTTGATTATGATCTCATCATTTTGGATGTCATGTTACCGGGGCAGGATGGCTATGATGTGCTTAAACAGCTGAGAAACATCAAGCAGACACCGGTGTTAATGCTATCTGCACGCGGTTCGGTAGATGAACGAGTGAAGGGGTTGCGGCATGGTGCGGATGACTATTTATCGAAACCTTTTTCGCTGATTGAATTAGTGGCGAGAATTCAGGCGTTGTTACGCCGCAGGCCAAGTGATGGCGCCGATATCACGCAAATTCAGATTCATGATTTGCATCTGGATCTCCTCGCAAGACGCGTTACCCGTGCAGGAGTACGGCTGGATTTAACGGCAAAAGAATTTTCTTTACTGAGTTTGTTAGGCCGTCATCAGGGAGAAATCTTGTCTAAAATGATGATCGCTGAGCAGGTGTGGGACATGAATTTTGACAGCGATGCCAATGTCGTTGAAGTCGCCGTGAAGAGATTAAGAGACAAAGTTGATAAACCGTTTACAACTAAATTGCTTCATACCGTGCGGGGCATGGGGTACGTACTGGAGATAAAACCTTGACTCGCTCGTTGTCTGTGCGTCTAGCGCTAATGTTTGCGTTGGCATCATTAATATTTGTATCGGCTTACGGTTTGTTGATGCGCTTTTCATTGCATCGCTCACTGCAAGAACAAATGCAAAATGAACTTTTATTTCGTTCTAATTTAATTGAGCCTTGGATTCGCACGCGAACTAACGATGAGAGTTGGCAACATCTGACCGAAAAATTATCCGATTTAGCCGCGACAGAAGGAGTGCGTGTTCGTTATGGTTTTTGGGCGAATGGTGAAAGTCTTTACCGTGGTGCTAGTGATTTGCCTGAGCTGGGCTGGTTGTCTTTGAACGATGGTATTCATAAAATTAAAGCACCGGATGGTATCTCCTGTTCACTGTTTCTCTACGTTAAATCACTACCACTTGCTGAGCGGCAGTCGACAGTACGTTATGTGATTGTCATTGATTCTACCTACTACATGGGCACATTACGTCATTTCACCAACACATTAATCGTGATCACCGCGTTTGGTCTTATATTGGTCGCTTGTGCCGGGTTTATTATCGCGAGAATTGGACTGCGCCCGGTGAAACATCTTAGTGAGCAGACTCAGCATTTAATTCCTGGACTCGATGGCCAGCGCCTTGACACGGATAAGCTACCTAATGAATTAAAAGATTTGGCGTCCGCATTTAATGGGGTTTTGCAGCGTCAGGAAGTGGCGTGGTTACAGCTTGAAAGTTTTAATGCCGATGTTGCGCATGAACTAAGAACACCTTTAACTAATCTTATTGGTCAGACACAACTTGGCCTATCTCATGATTACAATGTCGATGAATTAAAAGAGATGATGGAATCCAATCTCGAAGAGTTAGAGCGCATGACATCAATTGTCAATGACATGTTGTTCCTCTCTCATGCGCAGGCGGGGCAACATGCCACGCAAACCTCATTTGTTTCACTGAATGAGGAGCATAAAACCGTCGATTACATTGAACCTCTGTTGGGTGATAAAAACCTAGAAGTGAAAATTGAGGGTGATATGGAGTTAGAAATAGATCGGCGTCTGTTTCATCGAGCTTTGGCCAACCTACTCAGTAATGCGGCACGCTATGCTGAGCTGGATTCTGTTATTCAGGTGACGATAACCCATGATGAGCAGAGCGCATCTATATCGGTATCAAATCGCGGTAATCCGATACCTGATGCGCAGTTGGACCGTTTGTTTGAACGATTTTATCGGGTCGATTCAGCCAGAACCAGCAGTAACACGCACCATGGCCTAGGACTAGCAATCGTCAAAGCGGTGGCGTTAATGCATTTAGGTGAGGTGTTTGCACGTAGTGAAGAGAGCGTCAATACTTTCGGTTTTACTGTAGCTCGCTCTTTTCCATCTAACCAACATTAATACAATTAATACAGTCGGTTATTTCATAGGCGAAAATGGTAAACGATAACACCATCATTAGTGCTGTGAACCAGATTGTGAGCTGGGGTGAAAGGCGCTCAGCTTTTCTACTCTCATAGCGTTACTCCTTTAAACCATAAATATGCTTATATAGTTGTGTAGGTTTGAGTGTTGTTGACTTATTTTACCAAATAATCGATGACATCAAGCTTACGCAAATCTGTCACCTATGTCAGATTTCTCTTGCCTCTTGCCTCTTGCCTCTTGCCTCTTGCCTCTTGCCTCTTGTTTCTTACCAATTTGTCAGTTTAGCGTCAGCTTGGCGTCACTGACTGACAGCTAAAATTAAGTAAGAAATCAGCGTAATAGCCTAGCTATTTGCTTAGCTTAAATTTTATTAAAGATAGGGTGCAAGATAATGAAAAAAACGCCAAATCGTTCGTTAGGTGATTCAGTTATGCATGGTCGCCGCAAATTCTTATTAGCTGGGGCTGGAGTCGCAGCCGCCTCAATGTTGCCGTCTGTGTCGCTTGCGGCTGCAAACAGTGGCTCAAACGCAAAGAGAACATCTGCTCAGCCATCTGATTTAGGGCGCAGAAAGCTGGGGTCGCTGGAAGTATCAAGCATCGGATTGGGCGTACAAAACTTCGCCCGTAAATACGACACCAGTGTGCCGTACCGACCTGAAATGATTAACGTGATTCGTGAAGCTTATGACAATGGCGTTACCTTCTTTGATACGGCAGAAGCTTACGGCCCATTTGAATGTGAACGTATTCTCGGAGAGGCGATAGCATCATTTCGCGACAAAGTCGTCATCACCTCAAAATTTGGTTGGGATATTGATCCCGAGACGGGTGCCAG
This sequence comes from uncultured Vibrio sp., assembly GCA_963666615.1. Classification (GTDB taxonomy): domain Bacteria; phylum Pseudomonadota; class Gammaproteobacteria; order Enterobacterales; family Vibrionaceae; genus Vibrio. The sequence continues at coordinate 1,208 of OY762907.1, read as the reverse complement.
ACGTTCACGTCAAGTCAATAGCCGCCCGGAACAGATTAAAACCGCTGTTGAAGGAATGCTCAAGCGCTTAAAAACCGACCGTATTGATCTGCTTTACCAACACCGGGTAGACCCCAATGTACCAATTGAAGACGTCGCTGGTGTGGTTAAAAAATTGATGGATGAAGGTAAGGTCCGCCACTGGGGCCTTTCTGAAATGGGGCTTAACACATTAAGACGCGCGCACAAAGAATTACCAGTGTCTGCGGTGCAAAGTGAGTATTCCATGCTGTGGCGTGGCCCGGAAAAACAGGTACTGGATACCTGTGAAGAGTTAGGCATTGGTTTTGTTCCTTGGAGTCCATTAGGTGTTCAATTTTTGACGGGTTGGATAGATGAAAATACCCGCTTTGCCCAAGGTGATTTTCGTAGCTTTGAGCCGCGATTTGCACCGGAAAATCTTGCGCAAAACATGGCACTCGTTCATCTCATTAAAAAATGGGCCGAGAAAAAAGAGTGCGCACCGGCACAACTGGCCTTGGCATGGTTGTTGGCGAAAAAACCGTGGATTGTACCGATCCCTGGAACCACAAACCGAGACCATATGCTGCAAAACATTGGTGCGGTAAATGTTCAATTTTCTGCGGCAGAAATGGATGAATTAACCCGTGCGGTGGCTGCGATTGAAATCAAAGGCGCACGCCTGCCTGATTTTGTGCAAATCTTTTCTGACGTAGAAGCGCCGCTTAAATCCTAAGATAACGACAGGATTTAACGGTATTCGCCGCATCTGTATTGGCGTTGTATCACCATTTGGTACAACGCCAATCCTTTCTTTGATAATGCCTTCTTTGATAAGGATAAATGAATATGGGAATGAGTATCTGGCAACTGGCCATTATTGCAGTGATTGTCATTTTACTATTTGGTACCAAAAAATTACGCAATATCGGCGGTGATTTAGGTGGAGCCGTAAAAGGGTTTAAGCAGGCGATGGACGATACTGACACACCAGCTACCACATCTGAACCTTCTTCTGATTTGGGTTTAAGTTACAAGTCCGACGAGCATCCATCCTCAAAATAAGCTGACCAAGTTGTAAGGTTAGCGTCAGCCTGATGACATTGATACCTAGATAGAATTAGGTCATTACCCATTATTTATGACTATTTTTCAAATAGGAAAATCAGAATGAAAACACCAATAACGAAATCATTTTGTTCATTATT